>NZ_AYVY01000006.1 GCF_000503055.1 Mesorhizobium sp. LSHC420B00
CATCGAGATACGCGCCGAGGAGGCAAGCCCCTTGAGCACGGCAATGCCTTCCTCAGGTTCAATCACCAGAAAATTGCGACTCATGAAATGCCCGGGCCCATGCCAAATCCATATCCGAAATTATCCTGTATATCGGGATATCTGATTTAATCAATGCGCAGGCGAACCCGAGCAATTTGTTAAATCCAGCAGGGCGACGGTCGCGCGGTGGCCCTGCACAGAATTTGTGCAGGAGCCATATGCAGAGTGGACACCTGAACGCCGATCGCCCAATCTAGTCCGGAGCCGAGCCCGGTGATGGCGGCTTGGACATGAAGTGGTTGGACGGGTCGTGACCAAAGGGTGGAAATTATATGATCAGCGACTGGCCTGGGTCCTCGTCGCGCCCGTGCTTTTGCTGCTTACCCTGCTTCTGCTGCTGCCGATCGCGATGATGACTGTCTACACGTTTTTCACCTTCGTTACCGCTGGGGTGGAGTCGGCGGTGCTGACCTTCGACAACTGGAAGGAATTCCTCACCGACAGCTACTATCACGGCTTTCTTTGGAAGACCGTTCGCGTCGGCGCCATCACCGCTGTGATCTGCGCGATCCTTGGCTATTTCCCCGCCTATTTCATCTGGGCCACGACTTTCAAGCACAAATGGCTGCTGCTGTTGCTGCTCATCGTGCCGTTCTGGATCAGCTTCACCATCCGGACATTCTCGTGGATCCACATTCTCGGCGAACAGGGGCTGATCAACGTCGTGCTCATCCGGCTGGGGGTCATCAACGAGCCGTTGCCGATGCTCTACACCGAGGGCGCCGTCATCATGGGGCTGCTGCATTTTCTGCTGCCCTACATGATCCTGAACGTCTATGTCAGCCTGGAGGGCATCGACCGCACCTTGATCGCCGCCGCCCGCTCGATGGGCTGCACCAGCGCACAGGCGTTCCGCGAAGTGACCCTGCCGCTGTCGATTCCGGGGCTGGGCGCCGGACTGTTGCTCTGCTTCGTGCTGGCGGCCGGCTCCTATGTGACGCCGCAATTGCTCGGGGGAAGCCGCGACGCGCTGTTCGGCAACCTGATCTACGACACCATCATGGGGCAGCTCAACTGGCCGATGGGCGCCACGCTTTCCATCGTCCTGTTCGTTCTGCTCGGTGCGGCCGCGGCCGCCTACAGCCGCTATATGGGCCTGTCGCAGATCATGAAGGGTCTCAGTGCATGAGAGCGGAGCATCCCGATCGCGAAGGCAGATGGGCGTGGCGGCTAACCGGCGCGATCACGGTGTGCGTCTATGTCTTCATGTTCGCGCCGATCCTCGCCACGGTCGTGCTTTCCTTCAACGCCTCGATGTTTGGCGGCTTTCCCCTCACCGGCTTCAGCCTGCGCTGGTACGAGAAGCTGCTCACCAACGGGCCGGTCCTCGATGCCTTCCGGACATCGATGTGGATTGCCCTGGTGACGGCAACGGTGACGACGCTGCTCGGCATCATGGCGGCATTGGCGCTGGTGCGCTTCGAGTTCCGTGGCAAGCAGGCGATCAACACGCTTGTCATTCTTCCCGCGCTGGTCCCCGAGACGATACTGGGCGTCGGCCTGCTGGTCATGATCAAAGCCGTCGACCAACCGCGCAGCATGACGCTTCTGGTGCTCGGCCACATTCTGCTCACGCTCCCCTACGTGGTGCTGATCGTTCAGGCGCGCATGGTCGGCATTAAACGTTCCTATGAGGAGGCGGCACTGTCGCTCGGGGCGCCGCGTGTGTCGACATTCCGCGAGATCACGCTGCCGCTGCTCATTCCCGCAGTGCTTGCCAGCGTGCTGCTCGCCTTCACCATCTCGTTCGACAACACCTCGGCCAGCCTGTTCTGGCGACCGGCGGGCGTCGAGACCATGCCGACGCAAATCCTCTCGATGCTGAAGATCTCGATCAGCCCCGAGGTGAACGCGCTGGGCACTGTCATGATCCTTTTGACGGTCGGCATTCCCTTGGCTGGTGGGCTCATCCTGCAAAGCCTCACCTGGTTCAAGGCAGGCAAGTGAAAATGAAAATGGGAGAATGAAAATGAAACTGACAACCACCAAACGACTGGAACGGCTCAACGAACGCTATGCCAATGGCGACGTCAGCCGGCGATCATTCCTGACGCTGACGGCCGCCGCTGCCGCCGCCACCGGGCTTTCCATGCCCTGGATGGGACGCGCGCTGGCCGCGGTTTCGGAAGTGCGCTTCGACGGATGGGGCGGCGTGGTGCAGGAGGCGATCGATAAGTACGCGTTCCAGCCCTACACCGCCAAGTCCAAGGTCAAGGTCGTCCAGGGCACCTTTGGCGACGAGAACGAGACCATCACCAAGATCAAGACGTCGAAGCCGGGCGACTTCCAGATCGTCCATTCTTCCGGCGTCAACTACTACATCAAATACGTCAATGGCGGCTTCAACTCGGAGATCAACGAGGGGAACATTCCGAACATGGCGAATGTGCTGACCGCCATGATCGAGCCGTTCCGCAAGATCACGCCGAAGCTGTCGGCAGTGCCATATGATTACGGCACCACCGGCATCGCCTACAACAACAAGGTCATCTCGCCGGAGGAAGCCAAGGAAAAGGGCGCCAACCTGCTTACCGACAAGAAATATGCCGGCAAGGTCGGCGGCTACGCCGATATGACGACGCGCGTCTGGTATGCGGCGCTGCAGACGAAACAGGACCCCAACAACATCCAGGACATGGATGCGGTCTGGGCCAAGGTTCGCGAGACCCGCGACCTGGCCAAGAAGTTCTGGAGTTCCGGCGCGGAACTGATGGACCTCCTGTCGCGCAACGAAATCGTCGTTACCGATGCCTGGTCCGGACGCGTCGCCGCCCTGCAGCAGCAGGGCCAGCCGATCGGCTATCTCGACCCCGCCGGCTCATACGCATGGATGGAGGACATGCTGGTGCTCAAGGGATCGCCGATGGCCGAATGCGAGGAACTGATCAACTTCATGCTGGATCCGGCCACGTCGATCGCTGTCGCCGAAGGCCAGAATTATCCACCCTCGCTTGATCCGACCAAGGTGAAGCTGACCGACAAGATCGCAGCGCTTCCGGCCTTCGACCCGACCGGATCGATGAAGTCGCTGACCTTCGCCGATCCGCTCTACTGGGCGAAGAACGAAGACGCCTGGACCAAGCAATGGGACAGGGTGTCGAAAGGTGCATGACGATAACAGCCACGATCAGCCCCGGCCGGCATCGGCCGGGGCTGATCGCGACCCGCTCGCTCGGGGCGAAAGCCAGCCGACAGGAAAGCCTGCGGTCGAGTTTCGCGACATCGATATTTTCTACGGCAAGTTCGCCGCCGTGCGCGATTTTTCACTGGCGATCCGCAAGGGCAGTTTCGTCACCTTGCTGGGGCCGTCCGGATGCGGCAAGACCACGATCCTGCGATCGATCGCCGGCCTGGTGGATATCACCAGCGGGCAGATCTCGATCGGCGGAAAGCGCGTCGACGACATCCCGATCTACAAGCGCAACATCGGCCTGGTGTTCCAGAACTACGCGCTCTTTCCACACAAGAACGTCTTCGACAACGTCGCATTCGGGCTGAAATACCGGAACGTGCCGAAACCGGAAATCGTGCGCCGGGTCAAGAAGGCGCTGGATATGGTGCGGCTGCCCGGCAGTGAGACAAAGCTGCCGTCACAGCTCTCGGGCGGCCAGCAGCAACGCATCGCACTGGCCCGCGCCATCGTCTTCGAACCGGAAGTGCTGCTGCTAGACGAGCCCTTGTCGGCGCTCGACGCCAATATGCGCGAGGACATGCGCGTCGAGATCAAGAAAATCCAGCGGGAGACGGGCATCACCGCCATCTTTGTGACGCACGACCAGGAAGAAGCCTTGTCGATGTCCGACCGCATCGTCGTGATGAACGCCGGCCTGATCGAGCAGATCGGTTCCCCGGCGCAGGTCTACGACCAGCCGGCCACCGCATTCGTCGCCAATTTCCTGGGTAAGGCCAACATGCTGCCCGGCAGCGTGACGGCGATGGACGGCAACATGGCAACGATCGCGCTGGCCAGCGGCCATGTCGTAAAGGCGGCCGCACCGAAGGCGCTCACGGCCGGCAGCGCGATCACCGTCGTCGTTCGCCCGCAGAAGCTTACCGTCGGCACCGCCGGTGCTGCCAACAGGCTGTCGGGACGAATAGTCTCGACCTCCTATCTCGGCGGCAATGCGGTCTACGAGATCGACATCGGCGCTGGCACGCCGTTGCGCGCCAACACGCTGATCGACGGCCAGCCGCTGCGTGAAGGCGAAACGGTCGATGTCTGCTTCGACCCGCTGGGTTGCGTGCTTCTCGACGCGCAAGGCGTACGTATCGCGTAGCGACGAGGCGCTGAGCCGTTCAGTCTTTCGCGTCACCCCTTGGCCCGAGAAACCGCGCATAGACCTCACCGACAATACCGCGCCGGAAAACCAGCACGCAGACCATGAAGGTCAGGCCGGTGGCGATGGTCACCGGAAAATTCGAGGTAGCGAGCGTGTTTTCCAGGCCGACGACCAGACTGGCGCCGATGATAGGCCCGACCATGGTGCCGATGCCGCCGAGGAGCGTCATCAGGATCACCTCGCCCGACATCTGCCAGGTGACGTCGGTGAGCGTGGCAAACTGAAAAACGATCGCCTTGAGCGCGCCCGCCAGCCCGGCCAATGTTGCCGACATGACGAAAGCCGCCAGCTTGTAGTTGGCGACGGAATAGCCAAGCGAAATTGCCCGGCTCTCGTTTTCGCGGATGGAACGCAGGATCATGCCGAAAGGCGAGTTGATGATGCGCCAGATGGCGAACACGCCGATCAGGAAGACCGCCAGAACGAAATAGTAGATGTTCATCGAGACGTTCAGGTCGAGCATTCCAAACAGCCTGCCGCGCGGCACGCCCTGGATGCCGTCCTCACCTCCGGTGAACGGCGCCTGCACGCAGAAGAAGAAGAACATCTGCGACAGCGCCAGCGTGATCATGGCGAAATAGATGCCTTGCCGGCGGATGGCAAAGAAGCCCATCACAAGGCCAAGCAGCGCGGCACCCAGGACGCCGAGCAGGATGCCCGCTTCCGGCGGCCAGCCCCAGACCTTGACCGCATATGCGCTGAAGTAGGCTGCCCCGCCGAAGAACGTCGCATGGCCGAAGGACAACAACCCGGTGTAGCCGAGCAGAAGGTTGAACGCGCAGGCAAACAGCGCAAAGCACAGCATTTTCATCAGGAAGATCGGATAGACGAAGAAAGGCGCCACCAGCAGCGCTAGGATGCCGAGCCCCACCAGCGTCCATTCAAGCCATACCGAACTTTTGGCGTGCGTCCCGCGAAGTGAGAGTTCGGCCATCTCAGACGTCCCTTCCGAAAAGACCGGCGGGCCGGACCAGAAGCACGATCGCCATGATGACGAAGACCACCAGATTGGAGGCTTCGGGATAGAAAACCTTGGTCAGGCCTTCGGCGAGCCCAAGCATGTAACCGGTAACGATCGCCCCGAGGATCGATCCCATGCCGCCGACCACGACAACGGCGAACACGACGATGATGAGGTCAGATCCCATCAGCGGGCTTACCTGATAGATCGGCGCGGCGAGAACGCCGGCGAGACCGGCAAGAGCGCAGCCGAGGCCGTAGGTAAGGGTCAGCAGCAACGGCACGTTGACGCCGAAAGCCTGGACCAGGCGGGGGTTCTCCGTTGCCGCGCGCAGATAGGAGCCCAGCTTGGTCTTCTCGATCAGCACCCAGGTGCCGAAACAGACGATCATCGAGGCGACCACCACCCAGCCGCGGTAATTTGGCAGGAACATGAAGCCGAGATTGGTGCCGCCGGACAGCAGCGGCGGCACGGAATAAGGACTTCCCGATACCCCATAGTAGTACCGGAACACGCCTTCGAGCACGAGCGCGAGGCCAAAGGTGAAAAGTAGACCGTAAAGCGGGTCGATATCGTAAAGCCGCGACAGCGCCAGGCGCTCGACCACGACACCGAAGCCGCCGACGATCAGCGGCGACAGGATCAGAGCCGGCCAATAGCCGATGCCGAACCGGGTGAGCAGCAGATAGCCGATGAAGGCGCCGAGCATATAGAGCGCGCCGTGAGCGAAATTGATGACGCGCAACAGGCCGAATATGACAGCCAGGCCGAGGCTCAACATGGCGTAGAAAGAGCCGTTGATGAGGCCGACCAGCAATTGGCCGAGGAATGCCTGAACGGGTATTCCGAAGATCATCGTCATGGCGCCATCATACACCCAGCACTTCATGCAGCAGCGTCATGCGATCAGGCAGTTCGCCGACCGGAAAGCCCGACACTACCTTGCCGTGCTCCATCAGATAGAAACGATCGGTGACACGGCTGGCAAAGCGGAAATTCTGCTCGACCAGCAGGATTGTCATGCCGCGCTTTTTCATCGTCGCCAGCAGATCGCCGATGCGCTGCACGATAACGGGAGCCAGTCCCTCGGTCGGTTCATCGAGAAGCAGCATTTTCACGCCGGTCCGCAGCATGCGCGCGATCGCCAGCATCTGCTGTTCGCCGCCCGACAGCCTGGTGCCGGAGCTGTTGCGGCGCTCCTTCAGATTGGGGAAGAGATCGAATATTTCCTCCACGCTCATGCCGCCCTCGGCTACGATCGGCGGCAGGACCAGATTCTCGTCCACGGTCAGCGTCGCGAAGATGCCGCGTTCCTCCGGCACCAGGCCAATGCCTTGATGCGCCGTCCGGTGCAGTGGCAGGGGCATCAGATCCTTGCCGTCGAAAGCGATCTGGCCGGTCCGCTGGCGGATCAGCCCGATGATGGCGCGCAATGTCGTGGTCTTGCCGACGCCGTTGCGGCCCAGCAATGTCACCGTTTCACCTGGAAAGACCTCCAGATCGACGCCGTGAAGCGCGTGGCTTTCGCCATACCAGGCGTTGAGGCCGCGGACTGCAAGAAGAGGCGCGGCGTCACTCATCGGCGGTGCCCATATAGGCGATCCTCACCCGTTCGTCGCGACTGACCGTGGCATAGTCGCCGGCGGCAAGGATTTCGCCGCGCTGCATGACGGTTATCCAGTCGCAAAGATCGGCTACAACAGTCAGATTGTGCTCGACCATCAGCACGGCGCGATCCCTGGCGACCGAGCGGATGATGTCTGAAACCGTGCGCACATCCTCTTGCCCCATGCCGGCCATCGGTTCGTCGAGCAGCAGCACTTTCGGATCGAGGGCCAGCGTCGTGGCGATCTCGAGCACGCGTTTCCTGCCATAGGAGAGATCGGCGGCGGGCCTGTTCTTGGCATCGTCGAGGCCGACAGACCGCAAAAGCTCCTCGGCGCGCGGCGTCAATCGATCGAGCGCTGCCAGCGAGCGCCAGAACTGAACGCTGAGCCCGCCCGGCCGCTGCAATGCAACGCGCACATTGTCGAGCACGCTGAGATGCGGAAACACCGCCGATATCTGGAACGAGCGCACCAGGCCCATCCGCGCGACCTTGGCCGGCGACGTGCGGGTGATGTCGTGGCCGAGCAGTTCGATCCTGCCGCTCGTCGGCGGCAGGAACTTGGTAAGCAGGTTGAAGACGGTGGTCTTGCCGGCGCCGTTGGGCCCGATCAGCGCGTGGATGTTGCCATGGTAGAGGTCGAGATCGACATTCCTGACCGCGACGAAACCGGCGAAGTCGCGCCGCAGGCCCCGGGCGGAAAGCACCACCCGCGGCCCATTCGGTTCGGGCGGCGCCATCGGCCCGCCAATCACTCGCTGGCCGTAGGACAGCCGCTTTCCTTGGGGCTCAGGAACGCCTCGTTACCGGGGATCGTGGCAAGGGGTTTGTAATAGTCCCATTCCTTGGTGCTCTCGCTCGGCGACTTGACCTGATAAAGATACATATCGTGGACCATGTTGCCGTCGGACTGCACTTTGCCGTTCGCCGTAAAGACGTCGTTCACCGGCATCGAATGCAATTCCTTGGCGACGGCTTCAGTCGCGTCGGTGCCGGCCTTGTCGATCGCCTTCAGATACTGCGTCACTGCCGAGTAGGTGGCGACCTGGATCATGTTCGGCATGCGGTTGGTGCGCTTGAAAAACTGCTGGGCGAACTCGCGGCTCTTGTCATCGCGATCCCAGTAGAAGCCTTCGGTCAGCACCACGCCTTGCGCTGCCTCGAGGCCGAGCCCATGCACCTCGGCCAGCGTGAACAGAAGCGCTGCAAGCCGCTGACCGCCCTGCACGATACCGAACTCGGCCGCCTGCTTGATCGAGTTGGAGGTGTCGAGGCCGGCGTTCGCCAGCCCGACGACCTTGGCGCCCGACGATTGCGCCTGCAGCAGGAAGGATGAATAATCGGTCGAGCCGAGCGGATAGCGCACCTCGCCAACCACCTTGCCGCCATGGCTCTCGACGAACTTGGCGGTCTGCTCCTTGAGCGAATAGCCGAATGCATAATCGACGGTGACGAAGAACCAGCTGTCGCCGCCTTGCTGGACAAGAGCGCCACCGGTTCCTACCGCCTGCGAATGCGTGTCATAGGCCCAGTGGAAGCCATAGGGCGAGCATTGTTTGCCGGTCAGCTCGGTGGTTGCGGCGCCGGTGACGATGTCGATTTTCTTCTTTTCCTTGGAAATCCCCTGGACGGCCAGCGCCACCGAGGAGGTGGTCAGTTCCATGATGGAATCGACCTGTTCGGTATCATACCACTGCCGCGCAATGTTGGAGGCGATGTCCGGCTTGTTCTGGTGGTCGGCGCTGACGATCTCGATCGGNTCGGCGCGCCTTGTGCCTTGCCGCCGAAATCCTCGACCGCCATCTTGGCGGCCTCGACCGACCACTTGCCGCCGAAATCGGCATAGACGCCCGACTGGTCGTTGAGAATGCCGATCTTGACCTTGCCGTCAGAAATCTCGGCGGCTGCGGCAGGCATCGCAGTCGCTGCAAGAAGCGCGGCCGAGGCCAGGTACGATATCTTCATTGGTGACTTCCTCCCTTATGGTCGACAACCGAGCAACATGTCGGCGGCTGCCTGCTGCGGCACGAAGAGTGGCCTCCCATATTCCGTCCTCTCCGGCGGAAAATCGCAGCGCTGTACGGCCGCCTATGCCCGTCCCTCAAATCGTAGCATCGCGCGGCAACGCGAGAACAGTTACTTTAGTATTAGGCTCGCGGTGCCCATGCCGCGGACGTCGAAGCGCAACATAGGGCCGGATCGTGCAGGGTCCAGATGGCGTCTGATCTCTCTGAAGCCGACGTGCCGTGATGAAATCCCGGCCCGAGCGGTCGTGATCAGATGATGCAGCTGAACGAGAAACGTGTGTTCTCAACCGCCGGCTGGATGATGGCATGCAACCAGGCGGCCATCGCCGATGCTTTGAAGAAGCGGACGCTCGCTGCGGCAGAGGGAGGTGGCGGCTGGGCAGCGGGTGTGGAACCGGCATCCCGAAGGTGGGTTCATCGGGCCGGGCAGGTCGCCCTTGAGTACCAACCGCCCGCGCCGCGCCCGGTCGATGCTGGGTATCGGAACGGCGGAACGCAGCGCCGCGGTGTAATGGTGTCTGGGCGCCGCAAAGACCTCGTCGGTCGGCCCACTCTCCACGATCGATCCCAGATACATTACCGCCACACGGCTCGAGATCTGACGCACCACGGAAAGGTCGTGAGCGATGAACACATAGGTCAGGTTGAACTCCTCGCGCAGATCGGCGAGCAGATTGACGATCTGCGCCTGGATCGACACGTCGAGCGCCGAGACCGGCTCGTCGGCCACGATAAGCCGTGGCCGCAGCGCCAGCGCACGGGCGATGCCGATACGCTGGCGCTGGCCGCCGGAGAATTCGTGCGGATAGCGCGATGCGTGCTGGGGCGACAAGTCGACCCGGCGCAGAAGGTCGGCCACGCGATCCGCCATTTCCGATGCCGAGAGGCGTTCATGGATACGGAATGGATCGGCCAGCAGATCGCCGACCCGCCGGCGCGGATTGAGCGAAGCGCTGGGATCCTGAAAGACCATCTGCATCTGCCGCCGCAACGGACGAAGCTGGCGCTGGGAGGCATCGCTGATGTCGCGGCCCTCGAATTCCAGCGACCCCGAGCTGATTTCGGTCAGACGCACCAGACACCGGCCAAGCGTGGATTTGCCGCAACCGGACTCACCGACGATGCCGAGCGTTTCCCCGGGCCAGATGTCGAGAGACACCTTATCGACCGCATGTACGGTCCGGCGCTGTGCCGGGAAGATCGAGCGGCCGACGCTATAACGTTTCGACAGATCGCCGGCGCGAAGCAGCGGGCGCGGCACGGCATTCATCGTTGCATCTCCACGCCGCCAGCCTTCTGGACAGCGAATTGTCTGCGCGTGGCCTCCGGCAACACGCAGGCGGCGCGATGGCTCTCGCCTTGCATGATCGGCAGCTGGACCAGACAGGCGTCGTGGCGAAAGGCACACCGGGGGCCGAAGGCGCAGCCTTTCGGCAGGTTGGAGAGCGAGGGCGGAATCCCCGGGATAGCGGCAAGCCGGGCCGGACGTGGTCCCTCCATCGGCGGGATCGAGCCGAACAAGCCCCATGTGTAGGGATGCAGCGGCGCCCGGAACACGCTGCTCTTGCCGCCCTCCTCGACAAAGCGTCCGCCATACATCACCAGCACCCGGTCCGCGACTTCGGCAACGACGCCAAGATCATGCGTGACCAGGATCACCGCCGAGCCGAACTGGTCGCGCAATCGTCCGATCAGCTCGAGGATCTGCGCCTGCACGGTAACATCGAGGGCTGTGGTCGGTTCATCCGCGACGAGCAGCGCCGGGTTGCAGGAGAGTGCCATGGCAATCACCGCGCGCTGGCGCATGCCGCCGGAAAGCTGGTGCGGGTAGCTGTCGACGACCCGATCCGGATTTGCGATGCCGACCGCATCCAGCAATTGCACGGCCCGCGCCCGCGCGGCTTTCGCCGACACTTTTTCATGCGCGCGCACCTGCTCGCCGATCTGGTTGCCGATCGTATGCACAGGAGTGAGCGCCGACATCGGATCCTGGAAGATCATCGCGATCTGGCGGCCGCGAATGGCATCGAGCGCACGCCGGCTGAGCCCGATCAGCTCCTGTCCCATGAAACGGATGGAACCGGAGACGATAGCGTTGGGGCTGTCGATCAGCCCCATGATGGCGAGCAAGGTCTGGCTTTTGCCCGAACCGGATTCGCCGACCACCCCGATGATCTCGCGCTGCTCGACGGCAAACGAGACGCCTCCCACCGCCCGCACCAGGCCCTCGTCGCTGCGGAAGGAGACGGTGAGGTCCTTGACCACCAGAAGAGGAGCATCAGCCGACATTGCGTGCCCTCGGGTCGATGATGACGAAGACGACGTCGACGATGAAGTTTGCCATCACCACGAAGAAGGCGGCGTAGATCACCGTGGCCAGGATCATCGGCAGATCGAGGGTCTGCAGTGCCTCATAGGTCAGTTTCCCGACACCCTGCAATCCGAAGACCACTTCGGTCAACAGTGCGCCGCCGCCGACCAGGGCACCAAAATCGAGGCCGAACATGGTAACGAACGCGACCAGCGAGGTCCTGAGGCCATGATGCAGCAACACCCGGCGCTCGCCGATCCCCTTGGCCCGGGCGGTGCGGATGAAATCCTCCTGCATCATCTCGATCAGGCTTGCGCGCAGCACCCGTCCATAGAGGCCGACATAGAGGGTTGCCAGCGTGAACCACGGAATGACGAGCGCCTTGAACCAGCCCCAGGGATTCTCGGTCAGAGGGATGTAGCCGAGCGGAGGAACCCAGGAAAACAGCCAGCTGTCGTGCCAGCGGCTTTGTGTCAGCAGGTTGGCGACCTCGCCCAGCCAGAAGACCGGGATCGACACGCCGACCAGGCTCAGGATCATCAGCGCGCGATCAACGAATGTACCGCGCGTTGCGCCTGCGATCACCCCGACGATCAGTCCACCCAGCACCCACAGCACTGCCGCGCCGCCGACCAGCGACAGCGTCACCGGAATGGCGCTTATCACGGTCGGGATGACGCGCTGCCCGCGATTGACGAAGGAGGTGAGATCACGGCTGACAAAAAGCCGGTTCATCATCAGCCCATATTGCACAGGCAATGGCCGGTCGAGACCGAAATCGTGGCGCACCTGGATCAACGTCTCTTGCGAAGCATTGCGGCCGGCAATGCGCGCCGACGGATCGGCGCCCGGCGTCGCAAAGAAAATCAGGAAAGCAACGACACTTATGCCGAACATGACCAGCACCATCTGGCCAAGCCGGAAGCCGAGCGCGGCAACCACTAGACGCCCCTCGGCGAGGATTTCGGATCGAGCGCGTCGCGTACGCTGTCGCCCAGAATGTTGAGGGCCAGGACCGTGATGACGATGGCCAGCCCCGGCGCCAGTGCAACGACCGGCCGCGAATAGAGCAGGCCCTGGCCGTCCTGGATGATGGTGCCCCAGCTGGCATCCGGCGGCTGCACGCCGATCGACAGGAACGACAGCGAGGATTCCGTCATCATGTTGAGCGCCAGGATCAACGGCACGAAAACGATGATCCGGGTCACCACATTGGGCATGATGTCGCGCAAAAGGATGCGCCAGGGCGACGCGCCCAGGCCGATCGCAGCGGTCACGAATTCGGCATGCATCAAGGTCAGGACATGGCCACGGATCGGCCGCGCCACATAGGGCACATAGACGATGCCGATGATGAAGACCGGTAGCCACAGGCTGCCGGAGCGGATTTCGAATGGACCGATCTGGATACTCTGCGCAATCAGCACGATCGACAGCGAGATCGCCAGCAGGAAAATCGGGAAGGCCCAGAGCACGTCGAGAATGCGCGACAGGCCGATGTCGACGATGCCACCGAAGAACCCGGAGACGACCCCCAGAAACGTCGCGAGGACGAGGCACAGCGCGGCTGCAGCACCCGAGATCAACAGCGAATCCCGTCCGCCGTAAAGCAGCCGCGCCGCGACGTCGCGGCCCTGGTTGTCGGCTCCGAGCAGGTAGGGACCGATGCGCCACGTCGGCCCGATCGGCGTCATGCCGAGGCCAAGGCCTTCTGTGGAGGGCTGCAGCACCGGCTGGGTCACCCCATCGACGACGACCTCGCCATTGAGATTGGTCACAAATGGATCGGTGCCGGAGACGTACCGCGCATAAAGCGGCGCCGCGAGCGAGGCGATCACGACGACGACGAGCACGGCGAATGCCGATATTGCCGAACGATCGCCTTTCAGCTTGCGCCATGCCGTGCGCCACGGGCCATCGGTGGCCCGGCGAACCGAGATGGCGGGCTGATCCGCAATGACATTGACCATGAACAGGATTGCCTAGGAAAAATCTCGGCCTGAAAGATGCGCTGATCCGCCGGAAAAGGAAATGCGACGGAGAGCCGGCGGCGCTCCGTCGCATTGGCTCCGGGAGGTTATTCCACCCAAGACTGGCTGACGATCCAGTAGAATTGTGGGCTGAAGGTGAAGTTCTTCAGCCTGGACGAGATGACATCGACCCGCTTCGGCGTGAACAGGACGGCGACCGGCGCCTTGTCCGTCACCGCCTTGTCGATGGCGGTCCAGAGTGTCGCGCCCTTGGCCGGATCGGCGATGGTGGCTGCCTCTGCCTCGTCCATCGATGCGTCGATCGACTTGTCGCAGAACCCCGAAATATTGACCGAGGCGTCGGAACCTGGCGTAAACGAGGCACAGCTGAACAAGACCTGCAGGAAATTCGATGGCGCCGGGTAATCCTGGAACCATTGCGAGATCGAAATCTGCACCTTGTTGTTGGTGTTCTGGATGTAGGTGAACTGGATGTTCTGCGAAATCGGCTTGACCGACGTCTTGTAGCCAAGCTGGTTGAGCACGTCCTGCAGATAGACGCCGATCGCCTTGGAGACAGTGGTGTCCTCGGTGATGATCGTCACCTCCTGACCTGCGGTTCCCGATTCAGCAACCAATTGCTTGGCCTTATCCATATCCGGCGCGGACCACTTCTCACCCGGATTGGCGGTGAACGGGCAATAGGCTGCGAATGACGGGAAGCCCGGCGGCAGGATCTGACAGGCCGGCTGCGCCAGATTGCTGCCGCCGAAAAGCTTGACGATCGCGGCGCGGTCGATGGCGAAGTTCACCGCCTGGCGAACGCGGATGTCGTTGAACGGCGCCAGATTGGTGTTCATCGGCGCGTACCACATCGCCGTCAGCGGGTGAACCGTGACCTGCTTGGCATATTTGGTGCCGAGTTCGGCGAGACGGTCGGACGGCGGCGGATCGAACATCCAGTCCGCCTGGCCATTCTCGACCGCCGTCACCGCCGCCTCGTCGGTAAGGCCGAATTCATAGTCGATCTCGTCCGGATATCCGGCCGGCTGCGCTTCCTTGCTCCATTCCTTGAAGTGAGGGTTGCGCACAATCTTCATCAGCTTGTTGGGGTCGTAGCTGGCGATCATATAGGGTCCGGTGCCCGGAATCGGATCGGTGCCGACGTCCTTGAGCGGCGCGCTCGCCGGCAGGATCGACGCGTGTGGAACGGCAAGCTTCTGCAGGAACTCGGCATCCGGCTGGACCAAGTTGAAGGTAATGGTTCCGGCCGCATCATCGACAGACAGGCCACCTTTGAGGGAGCATGTCGCGGGCGCCTTCAAGCATGCATCCGCGCCGATGATGCCTTTGTAGAAGGTCCCGGCCGTCGGCCCGCTGATCTTGAAGATGCGCTGGAACGAAGCGACCACGTCTTTGGTCGTGACGTCCGAGCCATCGGCGAACTTGATGCCCTTGCGCAGCTTGAAGACATAGGTCTTGCCGCCGTTCTCGACCTGCGGGAGGCTTTCCGCCAGGTCCGCGACGACCTCGAAGCCGGTCTTGCCTCCGGCCTTCCTGTAGGTCACCAGGCCATCGTAGAGGACATAATTGATCTGGAAATACTGCAGCGTGTAATTGATGTGCGGATCGGCGGTGCCTGCCGCGGCATTGGCCAGCAATCGGAGCGTGCCGCCTGGCTTGCCCTCGGCGGCCAAGGCACCGCTTGCCGGCGACATCATCGTCACGCCGAGCAGAGCCAGCCCGGGTATCAACGCTGCAAATGCTTTTTGGGGTCGCATATTTGTTCCCTCATGGAGGCGTGTCGGCTTTTGCCGCGCTGAATCCGGTCGATCGACCACCGCGCGGCTGAAAACAGTCCTGGGTTTGCGAACGGCGTTCGCTACTTCGCCCAATTGCAAAAGACTACGGCGAGCGAAGCCGGACGGGATAGCTATTAAGATAGATAGGGTCGGACAGGCTTATTCCCGCCTATTTGTTGAGCAGTCGCCCGACATGGCTATTTGACAAGCAATCATCAGCGGGTAAGCTTGCCGGATGCAAAGCCTTCCAGGCGATCTAGAGAGCCGGTTCCGAACTGGAATGAGCATCGACGCTGCCATGGCGATGGCGACGGAGGTGCTGGAGCCCATCGGTTTCACCGCATTCATCTACGACTATACGCCGGTGCCGGTCAGTCACAAGGGCGAGCTTATCACGCCCTCGCTGATGGCTCTGCGCAACGTGCCGCGCGACATGCAGGATCTCTGGTGCAAGGGCGGATATTATCAGCTCGACCCGGTGCAGGAGGCCGCGCTCGCGGTATCGAGACCGTTTCTCTGGTCGCACAACGGCGTTCAGAGCAACGTCATGCAGCGTGTGCTTCAGTCCAAGCACGATCCTGTGGTCAGCTATCTGCTTGACACGAGGATGACCTGCGGCGTCACCGTACCCATTCGCCTTGCCGGCGGCGATCTCGCCACCTTCACCGCTATCCGTGCCGATCCGGAGGCCGGGTTCGAGGCCGAAGCCAGACCCTTCATCGCCGAGATCGGCGATCTGGGTCATCTGCTGCATGATTCCGTCTATGCCGGTTTCGATGCTGGAATCCGCACCTGCCAACATGTCCATCTGACGTCGCGCGAACGCCAGTGCCTGCGCCTGGCCGCTGCCGGACTGACGGCCAAGCAGGTCGCGCGTGAGATTGGCCGCGCGGTGCCTACCGCAACGCTGCACCTCAACGCGGCGACGCGAAAGCTTGGCGCGCGCAACCGCTTCCATGCCATCGCGCTCGCCGCCCATTACCGGCTGCTTGAACCGGAGCATTGAGGCTCTCGACCTGCGGGCGATCGGCCTTGCCTCGGGCAAACTCATAACCGGCAAACCTATAAATATTGCTAGCTGTAAATGCGCCGGGCCGCTTAGTACCGTCGGCCGCAAAACAAGGCTTGGGAGGGTCCACACTTCGGCTCCTGCCGCGCCATGATGCGGAGCTTTGATTGTGACGGCGCATGCGATCACCGAAGGATTTAGCCAATACCAGGGCTATCGCACCTGGTACCGAGTGACCGGAAACCTCACCTCGGGCAAGCTGCCCCTGATCGTCGCTCATGGTGGACCGGGCTGCACGCACGACTATGTGGATTCATTCAAGGAGCTTGCCGAAACCGGACGAGCCGTCATCCACTACGACCAGATCGGCAATGGCAAATCGACCCATCTGCCGGATAAGGGCGGTGACTTCTGGACCGTCGATTTCTTCCTGGGCGAACTCGATGCGCTGCTCGCCCATCTCGGCATTGCCAGCCGCTACGCCCTGCTGGGCCAATCCTGGGGCGGCATACTTTCGGCCGAGCACGCGGTGCGCCGCCCGGAGGGGCTCAAGGCATTGATCCTGGCCAATTCGCTGGCCTCGATGGTGCTGTGGGTGAAAGGAGCCCGGCAATTGCGCGCCGGGCTGCCAGCCGATGTGCAAAGCGCGCTCGACCGGCACGAAGCGGCAGGAACCACCGATCATCCGGAATATGTTGCGGCGACGAAGGCTTTCTACGACCGCCATGTCTGTCGCGTCGTTCCGATGCCGCCAGAGGTCGCCCGGACATTTGCGGCAATCGAGGAAGATCCGACCGTCTATCACACCATGAATGGTCCCAATGAGTTCCACGTCATCGGCACGATGCGGAACTGGACCATCGTCGACCGCCTGCATCAGATCGAGGCGCCGACCCTGGTTTTCCGCGGCTTCTACGACGAAGCGACCGAGGCCTGCGTCCAGCCCTTTCTGGATCTTATCCCGCACGTCGAAGGTTTGGTCTTCCCGAATTCCAGCCACATGCCGCATGTCGAGGAAAAGCACGACTGCCTCGCCGCCGTCGGGCGCTTCCTGGCCAAATACGACTGACGTTCCAGCACGCCCTTCAGCCTGCGGTGGCCGAAGACGAGTGACAGTCCGCTCTCGGCGAGGTCGGCGAGCAACTCCTCGTTGCCGCCGCCGGTGCCATGACGATGCCGTCGATGCGGCGCTCCAGCACCCGGTCGATCTCGCGCGCTTCGCGTGCCGTGTTTCTCCTCGGTGTTGAACAGTAGAATATTATAGCGCTCGGCGCGCTGGTGGGCTGCGTCTCCAGTCCGCGTACGAACTCGGCGAAAAAGGGTTGGTGACGTCCGAAATCGGCGCGGCGATGGTGCCGGTCTGGGCGGCGCGCAGGCTGCGCGCTCAGCCATCCGGCCGATATCTCAGCCCGCTGAGCTGTCTTGAGCTTCTTTTGGTCTCGACGCTCAGGGCGCGCGAACCGTTGCCGACAGGCGAGACCATCGCGGCCGACGCCGAGTGCGAAGGTGCCTGCAGGTATGGAACGTGTCCACCCCAAGTTTCGCCAAGCACGTTGCAACCGAATCTATTAGCCGGCGTTAAAGTGCGGGTGGTTTAGCGGGAGGCTTTCATGCAGACGTATCTCGTCGAGCGTATGGACGGCGACGATGTGATCTCGGTGCGCGTCGTCAACGCGCCGAGTCCGTTCAAGGCTGCGGCCATGGTGACCGATGGACATATTACCTTCCGAAAGTGGGAAAAAGACTGGATCCGCGTGACTGACGAAAATCGGGGACAGATCTATGCATATTGTTTTGTCGCCGGCAGCTACTCCGATACTGAACCATTGCCGGTATCGCCCGGGAGAACCACAGAATAGGCAATGTGCCTGAATAGCGGCGATTCCGTCTTCGATCCCACCTTGGCAGATGTGTAACAGGCGTTGCCAACTTGGCACGAACGCCAGTGCTCGCTGCGTCAAGCGCACCACGCGAGCCCGGCATGATTGGCTCTGCCGGCGGCTTGCGAAACAGGCGAAAGTGACTAACCAAGCGTCCTTGGGCGAAGATCGGGGCATCATCAGAATGATCGATGAAAAGATTGGGGCGGGAGGCGATAAGTGATCCTAATCTTAGCGTGGGCAACTCATGTCTTCGGCATATTTGGGATCAGAAGTCGCGGATCAGGATCTAGCGGTGGATTGTCAGACAACGACCTCCAATAAATGGTCAAGTGTTCCACAATACGCACTGGATCAGGGTGGTCCGGTACTGCGCCCATTTCAAGGATTGGGCACCGATTTTACCAACGTTGCCGTATTCGATCACCTGAGAAATATGGTCCGCCAGTACCCCGACAAGCTTGCAATCAGCGACGGCGCCAATCGTCTGACTTATTCCCAGCTTCTCCGGTCAGTTGAGACGCTGTCCTACCAGATCGCTGCCGCCGTCCCAGACGGACAGGCGATAGGGATTCTTCAGGCCAACTCGGCCTGGTATCCCATCGCCATGCTGGCAAGCATGACGGCTGGGCGACTTTCGGTGCCACTCAACGCGCGAGATCCCAGCTCGCGGATCCTGGAAATCGTGGCGGGGGCGCGGCTCTCGGCCATCCTGGGCGAGGGCAATGTCCGACCCGCCGGTTTGCCTCACCAAGTCAGTTGGATCGATGTGCCCACCAGTGCGGCCTCGCAATCGGTACAAGTGCCTCAGCCTTACCCCGTCTCGGTCGATGCGCCCGCCATCGTGCTTTATACGTCAGGGAGCACAGGCCGCCCCAAAGGCATCGTTAACAGCCAGCGCAGCTTGCTGTGCCGGGTCCAGCAATATGTCGATGCATGCCACATCAACTCGGATGATGTTTTCCTGCCATTGACCGGACCCGCCACAATCGCCGGGTACCGGGAGATTCTTGCAGCCCTTCTCACCGGGGCCACTTTGCATCTGGTCGAAGTCGAAGCGGTCGGCTTGCGCGCCGTTCAGCGCCTAGTGCGATCCGAAGGCGTGACAATCACCTATCTGGTGCCGGCGCTGCTTCGCGCGCTCATGGCCGACGGACCTGCTGAAGCGTTCCATTCGCTTAGAGTCGCCCGGATCGGTGGCGAGAAGGTGCCCTGGACCGACATCGCACTGCTGCGCAAGGCCGTCTCCGATACGTGCCTCATCCAGATCGGTTACTCGTCAACCGAGACCACCGGCTCACAATGGTTCTTGCCGCGAGACTGGCCGGAGCATGGAGATTCGGTTCCAGTTGGTTGGCTGCTGCCTGGAATCACCTTCGCAATTGTCGACGAAGCGGGCCGCTGCGTTCAATCGGGCCGCAGCGGAGAGCTTCTGATCAGGAGCCCGTATGTCTTGCTTGGCCATTGGGAGGACGGGGCGGTTATGCCGGCGACATCAGATCCGGACGATCCAGGCCTTCGGATTTTCGCGACAGGTGACTTCGTCCGACTTGATAATCAAGGCTTACTGCACATCGTCGGTCGCAAGGGACGGCAGGTAAAGATCAACGGTCGACGCGTCGAGCCAGCCGAACTCGAACGGGTGCTGCGTTGCGCGCCTGCTGTTGCGGATGCCGTGGCAATCGTGACTGCGGCCAATGAGCTTGTCGCCTTTGCCGTTCCTCGGCGCTCGGCCGAAGCGAGCTTTTCGGACGAGCTTCGCCAGCTTGTGAGGACCAATCTGCCACCGCCGCTGCGTCCCTTGCGGTTACACACGATCGCCGAGATCCCGCGTCTGCCAAGCGGCAAGGTGGACATCTCGACACTTGCAGAGATGGATCTTTCAGCCAGAGGGACGGCAGCGACGGCGCGTCCGCTCGAGCCGCGAGGCAAGCTGACGGCGCAGCAGATCGTCCAGCGGGCGTGGACCAGCATCCTCAATACGCGCGTAGCGGCGGGACGCTGGGATGACGCCGGAGGAGACTCGCTGAAGCTGCTGCACTGCGTCATGGAAATCGAAAGCGCCATCGGGCAGGAACTCGGCCTTGAGGCGTTCACCGTTGGAATGAGCCTGGACGAGATGGTCAAGGCGGTCGCGTCTGCACAGGCAGGCGACCAAAGCGCGCGCGCCCAGAAGCATGATCCTCCAATTCTTTTTCTGTTCCCGGGATCCGTCGGCTACGGCCCGAGCCTTGCTGCCTTTGCAGCAGCGATGGGCAAGATCACCCGCGTTGCCCCGATCAGGTACCCAGCCCTGACCATGATCCTGCGCGGGCAAAACAGCCTCTCCGACATGGCCGATGCCGCCGTCGAGCAGATCCGCCGCGCTCAACCCGCGGGTCATATACGACTTCTCGGTCATTCGCTCGGCGGTGCTGTCGCTTTCGAAGTTGCGGCGCGGCTGCTGGCCGCGGGGCGGACCGTAAGGTTCCTTGGCATTCTCGACACCAGTCTCGTCGGCGAGCGAAGCGCTCGCTGGGAGACGTTTACGCGCACATTCAATCGAATCCGAACCAACCGCGTATCCGCTTATCGGATGGCTTGCCGGGCCCTCGCGAAAGTCGCCGTGGCAATGCGGCGCGAGGCGCAACTGGTCCGGTTTCTCGATCGTTTCGCTCAGGGACAGTTCAACGCGACGAGTTTTAGAACCAAACTGGAACTGCAAGAGGTTTTGCGCGCGCGAGCCTTCTTCCAGTGGGTGGCCGAGCCAAAGCCGGCGCTGCCGATCACAGGCACCCTGTTCCGCTGTGCTCGACCCGGAATGCCTCTGGCCATCGGCTGGGATCGCGCTTTCGGACATCTGGACGTGATTCCGATCGTCGGCAGCCACATCGATCTGGTCGTAGAACCTCACCTCGCCACCAACCGCCCGCTTATCGAAAAAGCGGTGGCGCAAACCTATTCGCCAACCGAGTCTCGCAAACTGGAGTACAAGCTATCGACCTGATCTCAACATTCAGCAAGGACGCGCTTGTGCTCGACGCTGCTGCGGAGGTCGATCGCATCGTCCAGATCCTGCGCCAGCAGGTCCTTGGCACGCTGCGACGTCGAGGCGCGGTTGTCGGCCTCTCAGGCGGCATCGACAGCTCCGTCGTCGCGGCGTTGTGTGTTCGCGCCTTTGGGAAAGACAAGGTCCTCGGAATATTCATGCCGGAGCGCCACTCCTCCGGTGACTCGCTAAGGCTTGGCCGCACTGTCGCCGCACAGCTTGGCATCGATGCGATCCTGGAGGACATAACACCGGCCCTCGAAGCGATCGGCGCCTATTGTCGGCAGACCGAGGCAATCCAGACTGTCGTTCCCGACTATGGGGACGGCTGGAAATGCAAGCTGGTGCTGGCCTCAGTTCTCGAGAGCAATGGTCTCAACATCACGCGCCTCACGGTTCAGGACCCTGAGGGCAGGACCGACACGGTGCGTCTGCCGTCGGCAGCCTATCTGCAGATCGTCGCCGCAACCAATTACAAGCAGCGCCTGCGCAAGATGACCGAGTACTATCATGCCGACCGCCTCAACTACGCGGTAGCGGGCACGCCGAACCGCCTGGAATACGACCAGGGCTTCTTCGTCAAGCAGGGCGACGGAATCGCCGACCTGATGCCAATCGTTCACCTCTACAAGACCCAGGTCTACCAGTTGGCCGAATATCTTGGGGTGGAGGAAGAGGTCCGGCGCAGACCGCCCACCACGGACACCTTCTCGATGGCGCAGAGCCAGGAGGAGTTCTACTTCGCACTGCCTTATTATCTGATGGATTTGTGCCTCTACGGGTTAAACCACGGGATCGCTAGCGAAGACGTCGCCGAGGCCACCGGTCTCACCGTGGTGCAGGTTCAGAAAGTTTTCAAGGATATCGACAGCAAACGGCGCGCCGCACGCTATCTTCACGCGCGGCCGTTGGTGTCCTCTTCAATGGGCGAGGGCTAGGCGATGTGCGGCATCGCCGGAATTGTGTCGCTGAGCGCCGCCGCGGCGCCCCCTTCCCGTGATGCGCTGATGCGCATGGTAGGCACACTGGCGCATCGCGGCCCGGACGAGCGCGGTCTTTACCGGGACAAACGTGCGGGATTGGCGCATGCCCGTCTGTCCGTCATCGATCTCGCCAGTGGCCAGCAGCCACTCGCTGGCGCGGGCGACACAATGTGGATCGTCTTTAACGGCGAGATCTTCAATTACATCGAGCTGCGACAAGACCTGGTCGCGCTCGGTTATCGCTTCCGCACACGCAGCGACACGGAGGTCATCGTCCATGCCTATCATGCCTGGGGCGAGGCCGCCTTCGAGCGGATGAATGGGCAATGGGCAGTCGCCATTTGGGACTCCGTGGCGGGTCGACTCGTCTTGTCGCGGGATCGGTTCGGCATCTGTCCGCTGCATTTTTGCGAGCACGGCGGACGGCTTTACTTCGCCAGCGAGGTGAAGGCCATTTTCGCGGCCGATGCGGATATACCCCGCGCCTTCGATCCAGCCGGCATCGATCAGACTTTCACGCTCTGGACCGTCGTGCCGCCACAAGGCGTGTTTGGAGGAGTAAGCGAACTCACTCCAGGGCACATTCGCATTTATGACAGTGGCATCGTTCGCGAGCGGGCTTTTTGGAAGCCAAGCTATCCAGAGGTTGACGGACCCGGCGATGACGAATTCGCCGGTTCACTTGATGACGCGGTGGAGGAAGTGCGCGGCGCCCTGGAAGCCGCTACGGCGCTCAGGATAGTACGCGCCGACGTGCCGGTCGGCTGCTATTTGTCCGGCGGGCTCGACAGCTCGCTGGTCGCCGCGCTTGGAAGACGCTTCGCCGGCGGGCGCTTCCAGACTTTCTCCCTGCGTTTTGCCGACGCCGAGTATGACGAGACTCATTTCCAGCGCCTGGTTGCCGGCGTGGCGGGAAGCGAGCACCATGAGGTGGTTGTTTCGCGCAGCGATATCGCTGGCATCTTCCCTGAGGTGATCTACCACACCGAGCGGCCAATCCTCAGGACCGCGCCGGCGCCGCTGTTCCTGCTATCGAGACTGGTGCGTCAGCATGGCATCAAGGTCGTGCTGACCGGCGAAGGGGCCGACGAAATGTTCGCCGGCTACGATCTGTTCCGCGAGGGCAAGGTCCGCCGTTTCTGGGGACGCCAGCCCGCCTCGACGCGACGCTCCCGGCTGCTGGAGCGCCTCTATCCCTATCTCAGCCGCTCGCCGGTGCAACAGCAGGCGATGGCACGCCAGTTCTTCGGGCGCGACATCCACGCCCATGACGCGCCTGGTTTTGCGCATGGCACGCGCTGGCGTACCACGAGCGCTATCAAGCGGCTGTTTTCGGCAGACATGCGGGCCCAAACGGAGCGCCGCAACGCCGTGTCCGAGCTGCTTGCCCGCCTGCCGGCGGAGTTTTCGCGATGGGGCTCCCTTGCGCAGGACCAGCATATCGAGATCCAGACGCTGATGTCGGGATACCTGCTTTCATCGCAAGGGGACAGGATGCTCTTGGCCCATTCCGTCGAGGGGCGCTTCCCATTCCTCGATCATGAACTCGTGAGGCTCGCGAATTCGCTTCCGGCCGCCTATAAGCTGCGCGTGCTCGATGAAAAGCATGTTCTGAAGCGTGTGGCGCAACCGATTGTGCCGTCGGAAATCGTCACTCGCAAGAAGCAGCCCTACCGGGCCCCCAACGCGCTTTGCTTCGTCGCCGATGGCGCTCCGGCCTATATTCGCGAAGCACTTTCGGAGGCGGCGCTGCGCGAGGCAAACGTCTTCGATCCTAAGTCGGTTGCCCGTCTCCTGAGCAAGTGCCAGGCCAGCGCCGGCGGCGCCGACCTGTCCAACTCCGACAATATGGCGCTGGTCGGGGTGCTGTCGACGCAGCTTCTTCATGAGCAATTTATCGCGAGCCGACCAAGTGGAGCTCGCACGCTCAAGCTCAGCGTCGATATCGACCGCGAGCATCGCGCAGAGGTGCTCGCATGATGCATGGCGCCGTACCGCTCCTGCACGACTATCTCATCCACTCTGCCAGCCGGCTCGGCGGGAAGGTGGCCCTGGTGTGCGGTAATCAACGTGTCACCTACGGCGATCTCGATATGCGCTCGAACGCCATAGCGCATCATTTGAGCCAGGCCGGAATCGCGCGCGGCGATCGGGTGGTGATCTTCGCCGACAACACTGTCGAGGCCGTCGTCGCTTTCTGGGCCGTGCTCAAGGCCAACGCCGTGGTGTGCATCGTCAATCCACTCACCAAAAGCGACAAGCTTGGTTATCTGCTCAACGATTGCCGCCCGACGGCACTGATCACCGACAACCACCTGCATTCGATTTTCAGGGAGCCGGCGCGGAATTGCCCATCGTTGCGCTGCATGATCGTCTCCGGGCCGATCGAACGCGACGACCTGCAAGAACTGCCGCATGCTGTGCGCTGGGAAACTGCGGTCGCGGCAGCCCGCAGCACGCCGCCCGCGCGCCGCTGCATCGATATCGATCTTGCTGCAATCATTTATACGTCCGGCTCGACGGGCGAGCCCAAGGGCGTGATGCTGACGCACCGAAACATGGTTGCCGCGTGCGCCTCGATTTCCTCATACCTGGCGCTTGCTGAAGACGAGGTGATCCTCAACGTCCTGCCGCTCGCCTTCGACTACGGCCTGTACCAGATGATCATGGCATTCGGCGCGGGCGCCCGGCTGGTGCTTGAACGCTCGTTCGCCTTCCCCGCGCAGATCCTTGGGCTGATCAAGCAAGAAAGGGTGACGGGCTTTCCCGGCGTACCGACCATCTTCGCCGCACTCGGGGAGCTCAAGTCTCTCAGGGATCAGGATTTTTCGAGTATTCGCTATGTCACGAACACTGCGGCCGCTCTGCCGCTCAAGCACATTCTCCTGCTTCAGGAGCTATTTTCTCGTGCCCGTATCTATTCGATGTACGGCCTTACCGAATGCAAGCGCTGTACCTACCTGCCGCCGGAGGATCTCGAGCGAAAGCCGTTGAGCGTCGGGATCGCCATCCCCAATACGGAAATGTGGATTGTCGACGAGCATGACAGGCGGGTCGGCCACGGTGTCGTTGGCCAGCTCGTCATCCGCGGAGCGACGGTGATGAAGGGTTACTGGGGCAAGCCGGAGGCGACGGCCAGGAAGCTCAAGCCCGGACCGCTGCCGGGCGAGCAGGTCCTGTACACCGGCGATTACTGCCGGATGGACGCCGAGGGCTACCTCTACTTTGTCGGTCGCGGCGACGAGATCATAAAATCGCGGGGCGAGAAGATAGCGCCGAAGGAGGTGGAAAACGTGTTGATGGAGATTGCGGGCGTACGGGAAGCCGCGGTCATCGGCGTTCCGGACGAGTTGCTTGGACAAGCAGTGAAGGCATTTGTCGTGATGGAGCAAGGAAGCATGATCGGTGAAAAGCAGTTGCAGAAAGAGTGCCAGAGACGACTGGAAAACTTCATGGTTCCAAAGTCGATCGTCATCGTACCCAGTCTGCCGATGACCGACACGGGCAAACTCAAAAAAACCGCCCTGTCATGAGTCGGTATCAGGGCGAAGTTGATCAGCATTCATTTTTTGTACCGGAGGCAAAATCAATGTTGTCTACCAAGGATAGAACCGATACCTGCAGCGATCAAATTCGCGCTTTCCTGGCGTCGAATTTCTATATAGCCGATCCAGAGAGCCTGGAGAGCGACACCTCGCTTCTCGACCAAGGCATCGTGGACTCGACGGGGGTGCTCGAGGTTATCGGCTTCATCGAGGAGACCTTCGGCATCACGGTCGAAGACAGCGAGCTGCTGCCCGAGAATCTCGATTCCATCGAGGGAATTGCGCAATATGTCATGCGCAAGAGAAACTGATTTGCCGACATCTCGCGCAACTCTGTTTCAAGTCCCCGACCGTTTCCGGTTGCGACAGCGCGTCTAGGCCTGTCGCGACGGCGGTGCTTACGCCTGCGCCTTCGTATGCCCCACAACCACCCTGCCCTCGCCGGCCTGGTTGGTGACTGCCCGGATACTCTCATAAGCCTTGGAACGCTCGAGCAAACTCATGACCTGCCGGTCCTGGCCAAGCCCAACCTCGAAAAGCAGGATGCCTCCGCGCCGCAAATAACGCGGCGCGTCCTTGAGCACTCGCATATGGATGCTCAGACCGTAGGGTCCGGCTGCGAACGCTTCACGCGGCTCGAGCTCGACCAAATGCGAACGATCGCCCTCGAGCCGTTTTTCCGAAATATAGGGCGGGTTGCAAACGATCACGTCGATCGTGCCGTCAAGCTCCAAGCCGGAGAAGGCGCCGAACAAGTCGCCCTGAAGCACCGTTACCCGCTCCTCCATATCAAGATGGGTGACGTTGCGGCGCGCGACCTCCACGCATCCGTCGGTAAGATCGCTTGCCCACACGCGCGCGGTGGGAGCGTGGTGCGCGATGGCGCACGCCAGATTGCCCGCCCCACAGCACATGTCGACAACGCGAGGCACCGGCAAGTTCAGTTGGCTCAGAACATCGAGAGCGGCGTTGCCGAGCAGTTCCGTTTCCGGCCGAGGAACAAGCGCACCGGGCGAGACCAGCAGCTGCAATCCCATGAAGGTGCTGCGGCCCCTGCCGTAGGCGTCGGCAACATTGATCTCTTCGCTCACGACACTCGCCTCCCCGTTTTAGCCGGCGTTGGTGGCCGACAATTGCGTTCCGATGAAGTGTATCTCAAAACCGTTTAACTCTCGATCGACAAAATCAAAACCCATCCGTCCCCAGACGCTTCGACGCCTTGATGCTACAAAGATGACCATAAGCTTCTGCGCTGTGTCATGATTAGGAATATCTCCTTACCAGACCCGGTTATCCCCAGCCTGGCGAGCCAGTTGCCGAATTCTCAGCCTGGCGTCACGATTTTGCTACATTTTAATCAAAGAAGGCACATATGTAAGCAATTCGTAATGTTCCAGCAGCGAAGGGCGGAGCTGCTGCTTCCCGGAAGGTTAAAGTTTGTCCCTCATCGAAAGAACCGACGAGATTGCGCGGCAATTTCGCGTCAAAGAGCGCATATCATGAAGTCAACCAAAGGGCGCTCGCTCGATCTACGATCCGCGATGTTCGGCTGTGTGCACGGCCTCGTTGGCGTAGGCGTTTTCTCCGCATTGATAAATATCCTCGCCTTGACCGGCTCCGTCTACATGCTCCAGGTCTACGATCGCGTGCTGCCTTCGCAGAGCGTGCCGACTCTTGTCGGATTTACAGTCGGGATGCTGGGACTTTACGCGGCCTACGGGCTCCTCGATTTCGTGAGGCTTCGCCTGTTGGTCCGCATCGGCAGCCGCCTGCATAGAAATCTGCAGCAAAAGGCGTTCGCAGCCTCGCTTTCCCTGCCCCTCGTTGCCGGGCCGGATGCGAACCGGGTACATCCGCTTCGTGATCTGGACCAGCTACGTGGCTTTCTTTCCGGACTGGGCCCGACAGTCTTATTCGACGCTCCCTGGATACCATTTTATATGGTGGTCATCTATCTGCTGCACCCTGCGCTTGGCGTGCTGGCAACGCTCGGCGCATGCGCCGTTGTGCTTTTGACGGTGGCTGCGGAGATCATCGGCCGCAAACCTGCGGCTCGTGCGTCTGAAACACTCGTTGCGCAGCGGCTTCTGGCCGATTCCGGCCGCCGCAACGCAGAGGTTGTTCAGGCTATGGGCCTGTCCGCCCCGCTTAGCCGGCGCTGGAACGAGGTCAGTCATCTTTATCTGAAGAACCAGGAACGGCTCTCCGACGTCGTTGGCGCAGCGAGCTCACTGTCGAAGACGCTCCGAATGGCCTTGCAATCATGCGTGCTGGGGCTTGGTGCCTACCTCGTGATCGGGGGCGAGGCCTCGCCGGGTGTGATCATAGCGTCGTCCATATTGCTGGGCCGCTCACTGGCGCCGGTCGATGTGGCGATCGCAAATTGGAGAGGGTTTCTGGCAACCCGCAAAAGCTATTCCGAGCTGGCGGCAGCGCTGGATGCTTTTGATAGCCAGCAAGAGCCAATGGAACTGCCACGCCCAAAGGCGGAGCTTGCGGTCGAGGAATTGACGGTCGCGCCACCAAGTCTGCAGAAGCCAACAATCTTCAATGTAAGCTTCCGCTTGGCGAGGGGCGCAGGGTTGGCGGTCGTCGGCCCGAGCGGCTCCGGCAAGACCACGCTCGTGCGCGCTTTGGTCGGGGCATGGAAGCCGCTTCGAGGAACGGTAAGATTGGACGGCGCCTCGCTCGATCAGTGGAATTCAGAGCTGCTCGGCATTCATATTGGCTACCTGCCGCAGGACGTTGAGCTGTTCGACGGCACGATCGCCGACAACATTTCAAGGTTCGGCGGCAAAAGCGACGCAAGGGGCGTGTTGGCAGCTGCCAAAGCTGCGGGCGTGGACAAGATGATCATGCGTCTTCCGCAGGGTTTTCAAACACGCATCGGAGAAGGCGGCGCAGCCCTGTCGGCTGGGCAGAGGCAGCTCGTCGGACTTGCCAGGGCACTTTACGGTGATCCATTCCTCGTCGTTCTTGACGAACCAAATTCCAATCTGGATGCAGACGGCGATGCTGCTTTGGCCGGCGCGATCCTGGCAGTGCGTCAGCGCGGCGGTATCGTGATCGTCGTTGCGCATCGCCCCTCCGCTCTCGTCAACATCGATCAGGTACTCGTCCTGTCGAACGGGATGCTCCATTCGTTCGGTTCGCGCGAAGACGTTCTGGCAAATGTGATCCGGCCCTTCCCGCGTCCGGACAAGCCAAACATTGTCGTTCCGCTGCAGCACGGTGCAAGCGGGCATGCGTGAGGTATTGCTTAGTGTCTAACGTGACCATGTCGTCATATGCTGCGGTCGCTGGCGAAGGCCAGCCGACCGGGGCGAAGCCAGAGCCGGATGGCATTCGAGCCAATTTACCCTGGGGCAATCTGCTCCGGAGCCTGGCAGAACATTCTCGTTCCGCTGCACAGAGGTGCAGCCGGGCATATGTGAGGTATCGCTCTACTGTTACCGTGTCGCCATACGCCGCGCCCGGTGGCGAAAGCCGTTCGTTGGAAACGAAGCCGGATCCGGATGGCATCCGGGCCAATCTGCTCTTGGGCTTGGCAACCAGCTTGCTGTTGATCTTTGGCGGAGGGCTGTGGTTGGGATTGACCAAGATTGCCGGCGCGGTGATTGCGCCTGCAACTGTGGTGGTCGAAAGCAACATAAAAAAAGTCCAGCATCAAACCGGCGGCACCATCGGCGGAATCTTCGCGCAGGACGGCGATCACGTGAAGGCCGGCGACGTGTTGGTCAGGCTGGACAACACATTGACCCGAGCAAACCTGCAGATAATCACCGAGGACCTCAATCGAGCCACCATTCGTCTGGCCCGGCTGGAAGCCGAGCGCCAGGGTCTGCCGGAAATGCAGATCCCGCCTGGCCTTCGGGTTCAAATGGGTGACCCGCAAGTGGCGGCGCTTGTCAGTGGCGAACGTGCCTTGTTCGAAAGCCGTGCTGCGGCGCTGGCTGGCCAGAAGGCACAATTGCAAAGCCGCGCGAAGCAGCTGGAACGTCAGATCGATGGCCTCAAATCGCAGCAGTCTGCGACGGATGAGTCTCTGGATCTGCTGACCAAGAACCTTGCTGACGTTGAATCTCTCTACGCAAAGAAGTTGGTCTCCAAGGAGAGGTTGAGCACTGTCAGCCTGGAGAAGACCCGGACTCGCGGCGAATCGGGACGCCTTGTCGCAGCGATAGCGGAGGTACAAGCTCACATCAGTGAAACGGACCTGCAGGTGCTTCAGCTCGACGAACAAATGCGGAGCGACGTGACCAACGAACTTCGCGAAACGGAAGCCAAGCAGACCGAACTCAGTGAGCGCAAGGTGGTGGCCGAAGACGAGCTCGGCAGGACAGACATTCGCGCCCCGCAATCAGGCACGGTACAAGAATCCTCGGTCCACACCGTCGGAGGCGTGATTGGCGCCGGAGAGGTGCTCATGATGATTGTGCCCGATTCCGACAACCTTGTCGTAGACGCTTCCATTCCTCCGTCGCGCATTGATGAGATCCATCCCGGACAGCAGGTGTCGATCCGCTTTCCGGCGTTCGACGCCGGCACTACACCGGCTTGCGAAGGCTCGGTCAACCGCGTCTCCGCAGATCTGATCAAGGATCAGCAACGTCAGCTTTCCTATTTTTCGGCGCGCATCGATGTCAAGAACGAAGCGACCTGCCTGACAGGAGAGAAAATCCTCAAACCGGGCATGCCCGCCGAAGTCCATATAAGAACCGACGAGCGCAGTGTCTGGTCCTACTTGATGAAACCTCTTACCGACCAATTTTCCAGAGCTTTCAGGCAGTAAGCGGCTGCCAACCCAGTGGCGGCCGCTTGGCTCGAGGCGCAGCCGATCTATCGGATCGCCGCGCTCTCGAGAGCGCTGCTGAACCTTACCTCGATCGTGTCTCCCGGCATGACCTCGGTGTCTTCTTGGGCCGGCTGTTTCCGCCATTCTTCGCCGACCCTGCGAACGATCGTGACCTCGGCTTGGATCGTCTCACCGGCAACCGGCAACGGCAGGGCGGCAGCTCCCGTGGGCTGCAACTTCTGGCTGGCGGCGCGAAGTCTTGCATTGATGTCGGCAAGACGCACATTGGTATCTTTCAACTCAGTCAGCAGACCTATCCTTCTTTGGTTGTCATTGCGTTCGTGCTGTCTGGCAAAATCAGCCTGCTGACGTCGTGCTCTCATAAGTTCAACCGACGTTTCGAGTGCCCGGCTGGAAGAGAGTACCAAAGCGCGCCGGACGTCGGCGAGCCGGTTATTGGTGAGATTTCCGGACTCAAACGCTTTCCTTACGCGCGCCAGCTCGTCTTCGTCCGCCTTCACGCCATCCGCTTCGGCCTGCTCGCGTTTGAGCAAGGTCTCGGTTTGTGCAGCGGCATCCTTGCCACTTTTATCGAGAAAGCTCTGCTCTTGCTGGAAGTTGTCCAACGAGAGCTTCAGCCCTTCTGCTTCGGCCTGGGCGATCGCCGATGCAAAAACTGCCGGCAAGGGCGATCCTTGTGGTGGCTGCATGTCGAAGCTCGATTTGCCCTGAAGTTCGGCGCGAATGCGGGCGCTGTGATAGTAGTCTCTCGTGTATTCCCCCCAAAGCGATTCGTAATCGCGCCGCAGATCCACCGGATCGGGGCCAACCTGGTTTGCCCGGGACCGCAAAAGGCTGAAACCACCTGACACGGCAATCGCCTGCCGCACGGTCATCAGCGGCCGGTAGGCCTGCTGTCCGGGAGTGAGCACATCCCCTGTCACATAGATCGGCCGATATTCTGCGACCACGGCGGTCACGTCTGTCGGCTTGATGACGATCATTTGCTCCCGCCCGTCAGGCAGACGATGGTGGAATATCTTGGTTGGCAGGATCGTCTGCATGCGTGTTTGCAGTTCGGCCGGGCTTAGGCCGCCCACCGAAACCATCCCGACTTCGGGAAGCGCGATCGTGCCGTCCATCTGGACCACGGCACGTTGCGTTCGCTCCGGGATGGAGGCAATTCCTATCTCGACGGTGTCGCCGGCGGAAAGTCGATAGGCGACCTGCGCTTCCGCTGCAGCGGCCGTATCCATGGCAGCCAGCATGCCGAGCACGACAAGAAGGATTCGGTTAACAAGGACCATTGGTGACAATCTCCTTCTGGTTCGAATCCAGCGACAACGGCGGAGCCAATCCACCCAGGCGAAAGCTCATGTCATGTAACCCATCTCATGGCGCACCCGGCCTTCGCTGAGGCGTCCCTGCCACCATCCGATGGTCCGCTCCAACCCTTCGCGCAGGCTGGTCTGGGCGCGCCATCCAGTCTTGCTTTCGAGGAGCGAAGAATCAGCCAGCAAGGCACGCACCTCTGAATTCTGCGGCCGCAGGCGGCGCTCGTCGCGGTGAATTGGTTTCTTGCAGCCACTCAACTCGACCACCAGATCCAATATGTCCGAGATCGTCACGGCGCGCTGGCTTCCGGCATTGTAGGCATGGCCAAATTCGAGCTCGGCCGAACCTGCGGTCAAAAACGCCGCCGCAGTGTCTTCCACGAAAGTAAGATCGCGGATCGGGCTGGTGTCTCCCACCATGATCGCCGAGCATTTCTTGTCGAGAGCCTGACGTATGATGGTCGGTACGATGGCCCGCTCGCTCTGGCGTGGGCCATACGTATTGAAGGGCCGCATGATGACCACGGGGACGTCGAACGATCTGGCGTACGACTCCGCCATCATGTCCGCACCGATCTTGGATGCCGAATATGGTGACTGTCCCTGCAACGGGTGTGATTCGCTGATGGGCATTGTCAGCGCGGTGCCATAAACCTCGCTTGTCGAGGTGTGCACCACCCGCTCCGTCTCCCATTGCCGCGCCGCTTCGAGGACGTTGACCGTGCCCAGGATGTTGGTTTCTACATAGGACTGGGCCGCGGCATACGAATATGGGATCGCGATCAGTGCGGCGAGATGAAACACCACCGCCTGGCCACGCACGATCCGGTTAAGGAACGCGCTGTCACGAACATCACCGCGGATCAGGTTCAGCTGGCTTCGAATGGTGTCCGGCAAATCGTCCAGCCAGCCGTGGCTGTCGAACGAATTGTAGAGAGCCAGCGCAGTGACGTCCGCGCCGCTACGGACGAGTGCTTCGGTGAGATGCGACCCGATGAACCCATCGGCACCGGTAACCAGAACTTTCCTGCCCTTGTATGCCATGACCCAAGCGTTCCCCCTATGACGTGAGGCACTGACTTTGCAAATCCACGAGAGCGCGGGTATTCCACCTGCTCTCACGTTCCGATCGGCGGCGGCGAAACGACGCCAAGCACCGCCAGCAAGCCGCGCACCATCCAGACGACATCAGAGACGATCGTGCGCTGCGGATAATAGGAAAGGTCGAGCCTGGCCTTGGCAGGAAACAGAACCTGGCGGTAGAACAATAGCGGGTCCACGGATCGCGGATAAAAATGCGCTTCATTCCGGAAGAGAACCTGGGCCGGACCCAACAAGCCTGGCTTGTATTGTAAAATGTCCTCAAAGCCCCCGCGAAAACAATCGGCAAAGGCAAGGCTCTCCGGGCGTGGACCGATGATTGCCATCTCGCCTCTGAAGACATTCCATAGCTGCGGCAGCTCGTCGAATTTGGTGGCGGCGAGGAACCGCCCGATTGGCGTCATGCGGCTGTCATCGGCCATGGTCAGCGCCAGGCCACCGGGATCGCATCGCACTCTGAATTTGCGGAATTTGTACATGCGGAATGGGCGAGCACCGGCCCCGACGCGGGTCTGCGTAAAGAAGATTGGCCGACCGCCTTCCAGCAGCAGCGCCAGGGCAATCAGCAGCATCAGCGGAGCGAAGACGATCGCCGCGGCTGCAGCAATGACGAGATCGATTGCTCGTCTCACAGCCCCATGGGCGGCGCTCGAGACGTTAGGCCGGTGAATGGCTAGGTCCAGGGCATTCATGCGGCTGTTCCTGTCTGAGCGCAGTTATTGACCGCCGCGGCAAGAGCGACCACTACCGTTTCGACCAAAGGTGCGGTGATCTGCGGATGCAGCGGTACAGTGAGTTCGCGCTGGGCGAAATCTTCCGTGCGCGGTAAATGAGTACCGGGAATGAGCTCACGATAGAGCGTCATCTGGTGCACCGGCGGGTAGTGGATAGTGGTTTGTATCCCTTGCGCGCGCAGTGCGTCGATGACGTCTTGCCTGTCGGCGTAACGCGGCAAAAGGATAGGCATGATGTGGTAGGCCGACGTCCGTGGCTCGTGGAACGGGATGGTCACGGCCGGGCAATGCTTCGCGATGAGACGGCGATACAGCATCACCAGGATACGCCTGATCTCATTCCACTCCTGCAGATTTTGCAGCTGGACCAATCCGATCGCAGCCCGCAATTCATCCATGCGATAATTGAATCCGAGCATGGTGACATCATACTGCGGGGTGCGGCTGTTCAGCCTTTGACGTGTCCCGGTGGTCATCCCATGTCCACGCGCCTGGCGGATCGTCTCGAGCAGACCGGCATCCCTGGCAATCACCGCCCCGCCTTCCGCCGTGGTCATGTTCTTGTTGCCGTAGAAGCTGAAGGCGGCCGCGGCACCAAATGTCCCCACCTCCTTCAGGCCGGGCGCATGCGCCGCGTCCTCGACGATATGCAGCCCACGGGCACGGGCGAACTTCTGCCATTGTTCCCGATCGGCGAGGTAGCCGGCGAAATGGACGAGAATGACTGCCTTGGTGCGGGCCGTGCATTTCGCTTCGGCTTCCGCGATGGACATCAGCGGCACATCGACCGACTCGATGTCGACGAAAACGGGGGTCGCACCAACATAGAGGACCGCATTTGCGGTCGCCACGAAAGTCAAGGATGGGACCAGCACCTCGTCGCCCGGGCCGATACCAAGTGCGTGCAAAATGAGATGAAGCGCTGCGGTACAAGAACTGACCGCGACGCAATCCTCCGCACCATGCACGTCGGCAAAGGCTTGTTCGAAGGCTCGTACCTGCTCCCCCATGGTCAGCCAGCCGCTGTCGATGACCTTGGTCAAAGCAGTCTTCTCCGGCACACCCAAGATCGGGGCACTGACCAAGAGCATCACAACCTCCTAGACTGATAACTGTGGGAACCGCGCTGGTGACTTCATCATGCAGCCGTCGCAGTGACCTCGATCGAGGCCGACTGGTCTTCCCAGGAAATGGTCTGTGCGTTCTGAAAGTCGTCGACGCGCCCGATATCGAGCCAGAGACCTTCATGCTTGTACACGTGCACGGTTGTGCCGTTCTGCATCATCTGGAGCATCAGGTCGTCGAACCCAAAGGGTATGCCGGACGGGATGAACTGCAGAACGTCTGGATTCATGCAGTAAATCCCCATGCTGACCAGATGCGACAGCGTCGGTTTCTCGCGAAAGGTCTGCACGGTATTGTCGACTTCGTCGATGACGCCGAAATCCATCTTGATCAGGCGACAGGCTGTTGCGATCGTCACTGGATCGGTGTGCTTACGGTGCGCTGCTACAAATCGACTGAGGCTTAGATCCGTAAGGACATCGCCATTGAGAACGATGAATGGCTCCGTCAGTTCGTCCCTGATCAAAGACAATGGCCCGATGGTGCCCAGCGGCTCCATCTCCTGCGTGTATCGAATTTTCAGGTTCCACTGCGAGCCATCTCCACACACGGTGCGGATCAAGTGGCCGAGATACCCGGTTGTAATATAGACTTCCTGAATACCGTTGCGTCGCAACCATTTCAGAAGCATCTCGAGAACCGGCCGTGCACCGATCGGCATGAGCGGCTTCGGCAAGATCGAAGTGAAGGGGCGGAGGCGTGTTCCCATTCCACCACATTGAATCACCGCTTTCATCCTGGTCCTCCCTTGTTCATTCGGCCTGAACGCCATCGTCACGGGCCGGTTATCCTACCCTGGTCAGCACCCGGGAAACGCGTTCTTGTCCCCTCAGAAGAACCGGTGAGATTTCCCGTAGAAGACCGGTGAGATTTCCCCACCGATCCCTGATCCGGACATTGCATCTGGATGGTATGTGGCCGTCGGGGTGCGTGTCGTCGTGCATTCGAATGGTAACAATTCAGCCGTTTTGCTGTTCTATACCTACAGACCTATGGCAGTGCTGAGACCAGCCGGTCTGTCAGCTTTCCAAGAGGTCAGAACACATGTTCGACGACGTTCGGCGGGTTTCGCTCACAAGGGGCAAAAAAAGAGGAGCGTTTCCCGTCATTTAAGATTATATTAGAAATCTGGCGTTTGCGGCGTTGGGGTGCCGCGGCGTCGGCTGGATGAATCGACGAGTGAATGGCTACGACTTTCAGGCCCATCACCGTTCAATCCATTCAGATACGCGTTGGGGTAGTTCAATGTATCGAATCGTCATCGCCGACGATCACGGCTTGTATCGTCGTGGCTTGCGATTGGCACTGACCGCAGGCATTCCAGGTGTGGAGATATTTGAAGCGTCTTGTTTCGACGCGGTGCTCAGTTTGATGGCAGAGCAATCGTTCGTGGATCTTGCGATCCTGGACCTGAATATGCCGGGCCTGTTCAATCAGGAGGTGCTCGGCGGGATCCTGTCCGCCTATCCGGACACGCGATTTGCGATCGTTTCCGGAAACGATTCACGCTCGGAAATACTCACGGCTCTTTCGATCGGGCTTCATGGCTACATCGTAAAGTCGCAGACGGACGAAGAGGTCGTTTTGGCTGTCAATGAAATCCTCTCCGGCCGCATCTATGTTCCTGCACTTCTGTCACGCCCGGGTGCAACGCAAACAACCCACGCGCATACACACTCCGAGAAAGGCCCACAGCGACGTACCACAGGCCTCAACCTTGGCAGGCTGACCTCGAGGCAAAAGGAAGTCCTCAAGCTGATGGCGGAAGGCTATTCAAACAAGGAAATTGCTCGCGACCTGGAAATCGCAGAGGCGACCACGAAAATCCACGCTGCTGCGGTCCTGCGTGAGTTGGGGGTACGCAATCGGACAGAAGCTGCCGTTATGCTGAAGACATGGCTTTCGAGACATGCCAGCTAGAGCGCCGCGCGTCCTTTTGGACATGCAAACGGCGCCCAAGGTTTCATGCATATACTGCATATACCGAAACTGCGCTGCGGCCTTTGGCCAACGACATCCCTGGAAAAGAACCTAAGCGCATCTCCAAGGCCATTCAGCGCGACGCGTCTTTTAGGTATCTGCTTTTCGATCGGAGCACTGCACTAGGATCCGATTTCCTTGCGTGATAGCCGCAGCGAATACCGCAACCCGTGGTCAGTTATTTCCAGTTTGGGAGAGTGACCGACAAGCGGCGCTCCATCTACTCCGATTATCATGGAACCGAAGCCATGACGGACTACGCTCGAGGTCCGCCGCCGTCCCGATTCCACCCACTCGAACACGATCTCACTGCCTGTGTCTTCAGGTGCAAATGTCCAGCTTACGTCGATCCGGCCTTTTGGATCGCCAAGCGCTCCATATTTCATGGAATTGGTGGCAAGCTCGTGGACGATCATTGCAAAACTCTCGGCGGCGCCTCCCGACATCACCACGGAAGGACCGCTGACCGATATGGCGCGTGTTCCCATATATGGTTGCAACTCTTGAGCAACGAGATCGTTTAGCGCCCCCGATACGCTGCCGTTGCGTGAAAGAAGCAGATGGGTTGCCTCGAGCGCGCGTATCCGGTCGATCAGCATTTCCTTGTATTTGGCAACATTGTTTCCAGGAACATCGACCATTTTCACGAGCGCCGTGATCACCGCGAAAACGTTGCCGAACCTGTGGCGTTGTTCGAGCATAATGCGCTCCCGCTTCTTTGCCGCGGCGCGCAGCAGCGTGGTTTGTCGTCTCTCGCTCAGGTCGGCAGCCACTCCAAGCCGCTGTCCTCCATCACCCTGTCTTTCCTCCCTTCCGCGCAGGGCAACCCAGCGGATATGCCCGTCCGGTCGACGGACGCGTATCTCAACATCGTAATTCATGACCGATGATGCGGACTTTCTCGATGCCGCCAGCTTTGGCCAGTCCGCCGGATGAACGACAGCTGATAGTTCCTCCAAACTGCGGCTATTGGCCTGGGCCAAGCCGAGAACGTCCCAGAACGTGTCCGAGCCTGTGACTGTCCCGTCTTTAAGGTCGATCCGCCACGTGGCCAAGCGTCCAGCAGACAGAGCGAGGTCTAGCCATTCCTTCTGAGCCCGAAGCGCTTCGTGAACAGCTCGTCGTTCCGAAATATCGTCGACCACCACGAAGATGCTCTCCGAGAGTCCCCCCTCGGGCACGGACGAAGAAAGCGTTAGCCTGGCCCAGAATGCCGTACCGTCCTTTCTTAAAAGACGGACCTCCGAAACGAACGAAGCAATGTCGTTGCCTAGGCCCGCCAACAATTGCGCCAAGGTGTCCCGGTCGTTCGGGTGGGCGAGCGTATCGAGCTGCAATTGGGCAAGCTCCTCCTCCTTGTACCCGGTCATCTCACAAAGGCGTCTGTTGGATTGCAGCAACTCACCTTTCTCGTTGGTGTTCGCGAATCCCATGGCAGCACGTTCGAAGGCCCAACGATAGCGGCTTTCGGTCGCCTCGACGGCAGCGAGCCTGGCCTCCGCGACTTCCAGCAGCTCACGCAAGTCCTGCCGTAGGCGATGGAACGTCATGGCAATCACCCCACCCGAAACCAGAAGCAGGATTGCGCGTGCCCAATCGCCATTTGAAATCTGATCGTATCCTCGCGCCCAAAGGCCGACCGCCACCATCAGAATGGTCGCAGCGAGCGCAGGCACACGATCTTCGAGATAAGCGATAATAATAATAGCCGGAACAAATTCCAGAAAACTGGCGCCTTGCCCAATATAGGCTGACGATTTTATTTCAAATATCAGTGTGGCAGCTAGTACGGATGCAGAGGCAATATGAGTTAGCAATCTGCCCGACGGGTTCGAATTCGACCTGCGCGACTGCGAGCTCATGGACACAGACTACAACCTTCTGACTAGCCCGTCGAGACTAGAGCAAAAAACGTACAGCTTAGTACCACTGCCGGATTGCCATACCGCTATCATAGCGCGCATTTTATCGGATGCAGCAGGGGCTATGAGCTGCCTTAGAACTGTCAGATCATATTGAGTTTTCAAGGTGGTGATGAACACGTTATCCGTCAGCGCATAGAAGACTAGAATCCATCTAAACATAAAAGACTATCCGAATCCCGAATACTTATTTTCGGGCGTGTGTGAAACTTTGGGTTAGGGGTAGAAAATGAATCTGATCGATAGACATGTTGATGCTTCTTCGGGCGGTAGGTACATTGCTACGAGGACCAAGTACGATTTTGACGCGCGGAATACGCGACCCTCTTCTGGTCACCTTCCCGATCGCGCATCGGATCCATTGGACGCACGGCTTGGGGAACCAAAAGGCCGCAGTCTGGAATCCATAACCGGCGTGCTTGATCGCATTGGCTGTGGCTATCTCGTGCTGAATCGCGAAAGAAAAGTAGTCGAGTGGAACGCAGCCGCCCAAACCACGCTTGAGCGCCAGGGCGAAGCGGCTGACACGGCGAGCGGGCTTACGGCCGCACTAAGGCGGCTGATCGCGAATGTTCCGGGCCAATTCCTGCCGGGCTCGTTATCCTGGGTGGTAATCCGCAGCAGGGGCGACCGGCCGGTGATACTGAACGAGAACGGAGTTATTGCTCCCGACGGAACGAGCATCGTGGCGTTGCTGGACCGGGACAACAGGTCGGGGCCAAATCCTCGCACGTTGCAAAGAATGTTTGGCTTGACGAGCGCAGAAACGCACCTCGCCTTGCGTTTGGCTCAGGGCGACGCACCTTTGGAGATCGCTCGCAGCTGGCGTCTCAGCCGCACCACGATCCGTTCCCAGCTTGCCTCGCTGTTCGCCAAGACCGAAACGAAACGCCAGGCGGAACTGGTGGCCCTTCTTGGGCGTATTTCGGTCCTGCCATAAGGGCCGGCCACTTAAATGCAATCGCCGGACGTCGGCGTCCGCCCGGGATCCAGACGACGCAATTTGGAGTGTCATGATTTGGCAGGTCGTGCATCGCGTTGCGCGGTTCGTGGCACCGACGTCGCCTGAACTCCACCAGGTTCGATGCGCTGACGTAAATATCGGAAGCTGGAATCTCGGACCGGCAATTCGGTACTGTCGAACGGAATTCGAAAGGCGACAAGTTGGACAACGATCTATGCAGCGAGTCTGTCCTTGCCGCAACGGAGAAGGTGGAAATCGCCCGATCGCGTTCGGATCAAGCGGTGAAGAGACTTGCGCGGACAGGACCGATCGTCGTCACCGGCGCAGCAGGTTTCATTGGTTTTCACGTGGCCTCGCGGCTTTTGCGTCTGGGTGTCAAAGTCGTGGGCGTCGACAATTTCACACCCTATTACGATCTGCGGCTCAAGGAAGCGCGGTTTGCACGCCTCTGTAGCGAGGCGGAGTTCACGCCGATACGAATGGATCTGGCGGATGCCGCGCGCGTTCAGTTGCTGTTTTCAAACGTTCGCCCCTCACACTTTGTCCATCTCGCGGCTCAGGCCGGCGTGCGTCATTCAATTGTTGACCCGCACGCCTACGTGCAATCGAACATAGTGGGGTTTCTAAACGTCCTTGAGGGCTGCCGGCATTACGGCGTCAGTCATCTCGTCTACGCCTCCTCGAGCTCCGTCTACGGCTTAAATCGAACCATACCGTTTTCCGAGCACCACGGCGCCGATCATCCCGTCAGCTTCTACGCCGCCACCAAGCGTTCGAATGAATTCATGGCGCATTCCTACAGCCATTTGTTCGACCTGCCCGTGACGGGACTGCGCTTCTTTACCGTTTATGGCCCCTGGGGCAGGCCCGACATGGCGGTCTATTTGTTCACGCGCGCGATCATCGAGGGCAAGCCAATCGAAGTAGCCAATGCCGGCCGCGTCTGGCGAGACTTCACCTATGTCGACGATATCGCTGAGGGCGTGGTTCGGGCACTCGCTGCACCGCCGCGGCCCGATCCGAATTGGGACCCTTGCACCGCCGACCCTGCTACAAGTTCCGCGCCGTGTCGCGTCTACAATATCGGCAACGACCGGCCCGAGGAGATCAACCGGCTGATTTCGATCATCGAGACCGCCCTTGACAGCCGGGCGCTTCGCGTGGATGTGCCGTTGCCGCCTGGCGACGTTCTGGAGACGCGCGCCGACGTCAGCGATCTCCGCAAGGCCGTCGGCTTCGCCCCGGCGACACCGCTTGAGGACGGAGTGCAACGCTTTGTCGAATGGTACCGGGACTTTCATGGAACGGATGCCGCGGTCAGCATACGGCAACAAACGTCGGTGAATGATGAGGCCACGGTGTAGGCCGCGCCTTGTCGGGCAACGATCTGCCACTCGGCAAATTTGAGATTTCGCATTTTTTCGGACAGAGAATAAAGCGAGTGTCGGCCCCAAAGCCGCCCCCGCCAGCCTCTATCCGACACAATCTTGGACTCGAAATTTCTGAACGCTGATGCCGTCGAGTATCGGGCGCGATAACATCAGATCAGCGCAGGAACCAATGAGGCGGCTGGCCTTCGACTGCGCGCGTTCTGAGCGACGCCAGCGCAAAGATCAGCCCAGGGAGAATTTTCAGCCGTTTGCTGATATAAATCGACATCGCCACATTCCAAATCGCCAACGCAAGCGCGAGGCCCACTGCGGCGCCCGGCGCGCCGTAGAGCGCAATTCCTGCGGCACAGCCCATGATGCTGGCCGCGGCGCCGGCGATCATGGTTGCGGCTGCCGCCCATTCGTTTCCAGTCATCATCAAGAGGAGCATCTGGGGTCCGCATAGCGCGACAAAGACATATCCGAGAATGAGTATCCGCGCGACGGGTGCCGCTGTACTGAAATCTCCGCCGAACCAGCTCAACAGAGGTTCAATAATCGCAAGCATCGGGATGGCCATCGCTATGGCGCCGCCAGAGGAAAGTAGGGCGGCCCGTGAAAACAGCTGCTGCAGAGCCATCCGATCGCCTCGGGCATGAAGGGCGGCCGCTGTCGGCGCAAACATCGTCGAGACAGCGACCAGGGAAAGGCTCACAAGCAATGCGACGTTCAATCCCAAGGCGAAAATGCCCGCTTCGCGAATGTGATGCGTCCAGCCCAGCACCATGACCCCGGCCCGGCTGATGAAAACATCGAGCCCGGCCATGAGCATCATTGGCGGAACCGCGGACCACCATTCCCGCGACTCGTCGCCTGGCTGAACCTGCCGCAAGCCGGGCGGCTGAAATTTTGCCGCCATGATGAACACCAGGCCGACCGTGATGGCTGAACTTGCCAGCACCGCCTGCATCACCAGGGGTGCGTTGGGGGTCCATGATCCGGATAAGACCGCCATTCCCAGCAACGTCAACAATAGGCCGTCGCGCACGATGCGTTCCGGCATGAGGGCCGAGACACCGCCGCCGAAAGCACGAACAAGTGTTGCGCCCAACGCGTAGGCGGTGACCAAAGGCACTGCTGCCATGCCTAGCAGCTGGCTGGTTTGAAGCTCCTTGTGAGAAGAATCCGAAAAGAACAAGACCAAGGCGGCGCCAATGATGCCGAATAGTGTCGCTGCCGCCAGCGACCTTTGCAGAGCAAACCTGATTACCCCGTGTACCAGGTCAAGCCGCCCTTTGGCACTGTAGGCGGAGACGAAACGCAGCAAGGATACATGGAACCCAAGCGTTGCAAGATAGGCAAGCACCGAGGTCCAGGCCAGAACATAGGAGTAGATGCCATAGCTGGTGGAGCCAACGATGCGCGCAATCAATAACTGCGCCAAGCTGGTCAAGCCCGCACCCCCGATATAGACCAAAAGAGCGAAGATGCTGGCATAGCCGAGACCCCGGCCCGTGTCCTCCTTGTGCGGCAAAACCATATTTGTTGGAGCAACGGAGGCCGCAGGGAAGCGGGCGAGCTTCGGATCGCTGCAATCGTCGATGTCTCTTGCGCCGGCGGGCCCAGCTCCGGTCTGCGAACTCTTCGATATTATCTTCCGCTCGACAGACTGACTGCCGCGACGGTCGTTACGCGGAAGCCCGCATGTGACACTCATGATGTTCTCTCGAGCAAGAGATCTGCGCTGTCCCCAAACCGATAGCCAGCGTGTTTCTGTAGATTGACGTGCGTGAGAACGCTGCCTACGGGGACCTGAGCCGTCTCGTCCTCCGTCAGCAGCTGCAGAACACCGCGCGCGATGCTGCGACGCGTCCTGCCCCAGCGAACGGCGAACAGAACCACGTCAGCCCAGCCCGTCAGTAGCCTGGCCTCAGGTCCTCCAAGTCCCAGCGGTCCATTTATAATGACGACGCTGTAGATTGAGCGCAGCTCATCTGTGACCAGGGATCCGTCGATCATCGACAGCTGCGGCAGCAGATCCTCTGATGGTGCCAGCGCCATGAAGTCGATTCCAATTTCAGGCATTCCCGTGACCGCGTCGTGCAGGGGACAACGGTCGTTCATATAGTCTCCAAAGGATTTATGCGGCCGGAGCGCGCCGAATTCGTTCAGGAACTCGTTCGTGAGGCGGGCGCCCGTGCTGTCAAGATCGAGAAAAAGCACTCGTCCCCCAAGTCGGGTAGCTGCCAACGCCAGGCTCCATGCAAGCTCGGTCTTGCCATCATGCCGGATACTGGACGTTACGAGGATGACGTGCGAAGCGCGGCCCCTCGCCTTGTTGAGTGTCACGGTGACGAGGAGGGAAGTGATGGCTCGGCTGTAGCTGGACTTTCGTTGGCCAAGAACCAGCTGCTGTAGTCGTTTCGCGTGTATTGTGGGCGCTTCCGGTATCAGCCCCAGGCATGGGACCCTGAGCGCGGCTTCAGCTTCGGCCTCGCCGCACAAGGTCTGATTGAGGCGGCTGCGGACCATCACGAAGATCCCGCCAATGAGACCAAACACGATCATGCCGGGCGGAATAAGGAAGATGGGCGGCAGGGTTTTTGGATTCGTCGGCGGCCACGCCGCTGAAAGGATCGAGACTCCGGGCAAGGGAGTTGCGATACGCTGCACCAGATCCTGTTGTTGCGTGAGTAGCTGGTTGTATCGCTGCGTCAAGATGCTGACCTGCGGCTCGAGCGCACGCAAGCCGGAAAGCCGGCCGGCTGTGTCGGCCACCACCGCATCAAGCACATTCTTGCGCCCCTCCAGAGCCGCAATCTGGGCACGGTAGATGTTCGCCTCCGCAGCAATGCGAGCAGTGCCTTGTTCGATCTCGCGGTTGATTGCAGTACTCAGGCCCGCATCCGCATTGTCGTTGGCTTGGCGAGCCGCCATGTCGGCCAGTACCGGTGACCCGATCGCTTCGGCGAGCGCCGCGACCGATGCTCCTTCCTTTCGCAAAGCCTCGATGTGTTGAAGGCGAGATTCCGTTGCGGAGAGATCCGCCTTCGACAAAGATATCTGCTGGCTGAGCTCGGCTGTCTCCTTGGCAGCGTTGTCCGCCGCACCTTGATCGACCGCGCCATGGCTCAGCCGATACTTTTCCAGGCGGTCGGTTGCTTTCGCCAAGTCGCTTTGTACGACCGGTAGGCTAGCGACGATCGAGGCGAGTTCCAGTCTGTCTGACGCCCTGCGCTTCTGTGCGAGATCGTCGATGTATACTTGGACGAACGTATTGGCCACAAGGGCGGCTCGCGCCGGATCGTTGTCGGTAAAGCCGACCGTGATCACTCTTGATCGCAGTTCCTGTCCAACCCTCATGCCCTTCCGTAATGCCTTGAGTTCGTCTTCATCGGCGGCCGCCGGCTTGCCCTGCGGCCAAATGCTTTCCAGCAGACCGGCTGCGAAGGTGCGTATGTTCTGCAAGTCGCCGCCGGCCGGAGCGGGGCGTGAATTTCCGGTTACGACATCCCCTTGCTCAGCAATGTTACCAACCTCCGTCTTGCGCAGGGCTGCCACCACGCGACGCAGATGCCCCTGCGAAGAGAGCATGGTTAAGTGGTCATCAATGCTCGCATCCAGCATCTCCTGCGCAGAATCTGCGCCTCCGGGAGCCGCATTCCTGCCAGGAGCATCGACAATCACCTGTGCGGTCGACTCGAACAGGACGGGACGCGCAAAACCCGCAAGCCCAGCCAACACACCGCCCAAAATCACCATTGCAAGCAGGAACCATTTTCTCCTCGCGACGGTAATAAGGAGTTGATGGAAGGGGGTCTGCGCGTCGATCTGTTCGCGCAGGAATGGCCTCATGCGCGGGTTGATCTCGCGCGTCGGCACGTGCATTTCAGTGGCGCGCGGAAGGTGAATGCGGCTGACTATGGAACCTTCCATCTTATACTCCTGTCAGTTCGAGCACTGTAGACATGCCCGTTGCCGGCCCTGGGGGCCGCCCGGCCTCGTTGCGCCAGGCCTGGAACATCAATGCGGGCCACAAATCACGAGAATGGTCCTGTCTTCCGTCAAGGTGGTCGCGCCAGCACATCGCGACCTTCGCAAAGTCGAAGATCCCATCTCCGGAGAGGCGCATATCGGCGACCAGATCGCTGGCCCAGTCGCGCAACGGGCCTCTCAGCCAGACCGCTATGGGAACATCGAAACCCTGCTTCGGCCGGTCGATCAGCCGTTGCGGAAGATAGCGGCTCAGCAACTGACGAAGTATCCACTTGCCTTTGCCATTGCGAACCTTCGCATGTGCGGGCAGCCGCCAAGCGAATTCGACAACCCGATGGTCGAGAAGCGGGCACCGGCCCTCGAGGCTGTTGGCCATGCTGGCACGGTCCAACTTCACCAGTATATCGTCGGGCAGGTAGCCGGCCATGTCGTCGTACAAGAGACGGGACAGCAGGCCATCAAGCCGGGGTGACTCTTGAATTGATGTGGGCGGCTTGTGGAGTGTGAGGCTCTCGGTCGATACTCCGGTCAGCCGTTGATACAATTCGTCCTCATCTGCTGCGGCGAGCAGCCGAGCGAGGCGGTGCAGCCGATCGCTCCGCAGCGCGAGCCGTGCACTCGCCGAAAGCGGCAGCTTGCTGACGAGATCGTAGCGCGCCGCACGGGCCAGCAATTCGACCCCTGCAGCAAGCGTGTGACGCAGCGGCGACGGCAGCGCATGCTGTCGTTTCAACCGCGCCGCCATGAAGTGGCGGGCGTAACCGGCGAAGCATTCATCGCCACCGTCGCCTGACAGGGCCACGGTAACATGCTGGCGGGCGAGCCGCGCCACCAGCAAAGTTGGTATCTGCGATTCGTCGGCGAACGGCTCGTCCCAGATCTGCGGCAATTCTGGAATGACCTCGCGCGCAGCGGCGGCCGAAAGGTGTAGTTCAGTATGATTGGTGCCCAGATGCCGCGCAACCTCCGCGGCGTGGGGAGCCTCATCAAACCCGCCTTCTCCGAAAGCAATCGTGAATGTGCGCACCGGCTTCGGCGACTGAGCCTGCATCAGCGCCACAACGGCGGAGCTGTCGATGCCACCAGACAGAAAGGCACCCAGCGGCACATCGGCTACCATGCGTTCCCGAACGGCAAGTCGCAGCAGGTCGTCGAGTTCGTCGGTCAGTTCTTCGTCGGTGCCGGCGATTGGATTCAGTCGACCGTTCGCGGCGACTTCAGGCAGCGACCACCAGTGTCGGACGCGTTGCGAAAGGGATGCGGCACTGCGCGCCTCGGCAAAATCTGCCGCCGTCACAGACAGAACCGAGCCAGGAGGTAACTTGAATACGCCTTGCCAGATGCAACTGTTACCCGGCACCCATCCCTTCGAAAGCATCGTCGCAGCCGCGTCGAGATCGAGCTCCTGACAGAACCCTGGAAAACGATTGATCGCCTTCAACTCGGAGGCAAAAACAAGCGCATCGCGTGTTGCAGCAACATAGAGCGGCTTTTTGCCCATTCGGTCGCGGGCGAGATGGAGGGTCCTGGTCTTCAGATCCCACAATCCAAATGCGAACATGCCAGCGAGGCGCGTCAGTGCGGTGTCGAGACCCCAACTCTCGATTGCGCACAGCATGACTTCGGTATCGCTGGCGCCACGGAACCGATGGCCAGCGCCTTCAAGTTCGCGGCGCAGATCGCGGAAATTGTAGATCTCGCCGTTGAACGTAATGGCATATCGGCCACTTGCCGAATGCATTGGTTGGCGTCCCGCCTCCGATAGATCGACGATAGCCAAACGCCTGTGGCCGAAGGCGATGCCGGCTTCACGGTTGACCCAGAAGCCTTCACCATCAGGCCCGCGATGACGAAGGCCCGTCGTCATCTGCCCTATGGCCGTGAGCGGCCTGGCACTGGCTGCATCGGGTGCAAGGAGAATTCCGGCAATCCCACACATGCCATCACCTCCGGTCGCTCGAGGTTGCCGAAACCGTTTGCGGCGTTCCGGCAACAAGGCAAATGGTCAGCGCAAACCACACGATTGGATGGCGGATGATCAGATGTGGCATCCCGAAGATAACGATCGACACGACGAGCACGAACAGGGCATCGAGCTTTGCACGCCATGCGCATAAAGCCGCCGCGCCGACAATCCAGGCCAGGGCTAGGACTGCAATCAAACCACCTTGAGTGTATAGATCGAGAATCGTGTTGTGAGCCTCGAAAGGCCGGGGCAGAAACTGGCTGTAGGAAATGGGCGGGCGCTCCAGATGCGGCCCAGGACCAAGGCCCAGGGATCCTGACGTCAGGCCCTTGCCCAATGCATCTCCCCAGAGATGGAGGCGAAGTGCGGCGGTTTCGGCGGTCGCGTCGCCGCCCTTGTCCTTGGTGAGACTTAAGGCGAACTGTTCGACGCTGCCCGCTTCCGTGAGAATGTAGGGCGTCATCGACAAGGCCAACGGAAGGAAGCCAATCATCAACAGGAGGGTAACTTGCCGGGAAAAGCTGGCCTTGCCGTCACCGGTTGCGAGCCATGTCCGAACCCGCAGCCCAAGAAATATCAGGCAGGCCAGGACCGTCGTGTACAGATAGGTATCACTCTTCGTCAGCCTTCCGATATAGATGGTCAGGATAAGGCTGCTGAGCCCGGCCAATCTCGCCCACGGATTGCTAGTGGTCGTCGCAAGATGCAAGGCGAATGGGCCAAAGAGTGCACAATAGAGCGCGAGCTGGTTCGGGTTCTCGGACCAGCCGCGGAAGCGATCCCAGTACCACGGATCGACGCCGGATTGGTGGATCCAACCCCATCCAAGTGCCAGCTGAACAATAAAGCCTGCATTCGCGATCGCGACCACCCACCACGCAGTACTGCGCAGATGACGATCAGCCTCGGGCTCCGCGGCGGCTAGGCAGGTGACGCAGATCAGCAGCAGGTAGGCTATCATATCGTGCATCACCACCGACAGGTACAGCACCGTGGTCAGATAGCCGACGATGGTGCCAATCCCCAGAGCAAGCGTCATGATCAGCCAGAAGCCCGCGACACGGATCAGGGCGGGCCTGACTACCAAGTGACCGCCGGCGAGCACCCGGCCGATCGACAGCATGATCCAAAGCGCGAGAAACAGCTCGCCATAGCCGAGCGGCACTCCCGGAATGGTGAGCTGCGCCGCATAGGACATCGCAACGCCGCAGGCCAGCAACGCGTCGCGGATCATCGGCGCGCTCCACCCAATGCGCGGTTTACAGCAGCCTCTTCAAGCAACGCCGGCGACGCCGGTCGAGCGAAGCCGCCATGGGATTTGGCGCTAAGGACATTGTCGTAGAGATCACAATATTGCTCGACCACCCAGGGCAGCGAGAACTGCGTCCGGACCAGCTCGACAGAGCGAGCGCCCATGGTCCTTCCTTTCCGGCGGTCGGACAAGACGTCTATAATTCGACACGCAAGGCTGTTCGGATCGTGCGGTGGGACGAGATGGCCGTTCCATCCGTCTTCGACCACCTCATTGCAGCCAGGCATCCTTGAGGCGACGATAGGCAATCCTGCCAGCCCTGCCTCCAGCAGGACGCGCGGAATCCCTTCGCGGTATTGTGTCGGAAAGGCGAACAGATCGGCCATGCCAAGCAGGGCAGGAACGTCACGTCGTGGGCCCAAGGCGATGACATGGGGCGCATGTCGATCAATCTCCGCCTTGTCCACCGCAAATGGGCCCTCGGATTCCAATGGCCCGACAAGCACGAAACGGGCATCGGGCCTTTCAGCCAAAATGCGAGGGACTGCCTTGAGGAGTGTCGGGATGCCTTTCTGGCGAGTTAGCCGGCCGACAAAAATTACGATCTCGGCGGATTGGAGCCCAAGCTCCTCGCGCATTTTCATCGCCGACGGGCCAAGATGCCTTGCCATGGCGAACGCATCGACGTCGATTCCAGAACTGCGGATCACTCGTCCGCTGCCACGTATGATCAGTCGGTAGCGTTCAAAGAATGACTGATCGTCCCGATTTTGGAACACCGTAGCGGCCGTCCATAAGGACGAAAGCCATTGCAGTCCGCAAAAGATTGGGCGCAGGGCCAGGGCGCGCGGTTCCAGGGACGAGAACGTCCAGCCCAGACCGTTGATTGTGCGCACGACTGGAACGCTCCCGCGCACCGCAAGTGGCGTCACCAGGTTGGGCTTGGTGTCGAAGCTTTGGATAATATCCGGCCGGAGTTCCGCCATCAGCTTTCGAATGGTTTTGATGGCGGCCCATTCCCCGCTGCTGCTGGAAAAGCGGTCGAAACCGTAGCTGCGATGCGGAATGCCATGCCGCAGGAATGCGGCTTCACCGCCGCTCGAAACCGCAGTAACCTGGAATCCCTTCTCTCGCAGCGACATCAGGAAGGGGATTCGCAGGGCGTGATCCTCGCCTCCAACACACACGAGGTGCGGATTCATCCTGCGTCTCCTGACCGTTCGCCGTAGCCCGATCGCGCGAAGTGGCCGGCCGTTGAATTTGCTTTCATAGTGTTGGTTTCGTTACCCATCACGCCCAAGATCACGGTAGGGGCAGGCCTTGCCACTGTCCTCGTCTGTTTGAATGACACACACCGTGTCCCGGAAACGGATCGCCGTGCCCAGCCGGTTCAGGTAGCCGCGCGTTGCATCAAAAAGGTCGGCACTGCCCAGATGCCCGAGCACGGAGTGGTCCGTTGACAAACGGCTCGCGCTCCGCGGCACTTTCCTGTCTTGGTGCTGGTTGCCGTCGGAATGCCGCCTAATTTGCGCGGCTAGCTCATCCTCTGGATGCGCGAAGTTTGACCACGCGGGAGATGATCGCCCGTGCCTCCGATGCTAGCAGGATCGGAATGCCGTCGCGTACCGGGTAGGCAAGTCCTGCGCTCTTCGATACGAGTTCGTCGCGATCCCCATCCCAGGCAAGTGAGCCTTTGGTCACTGGGCATACTAACCGTTTCAACAACTCAGGATTGAAAGAGGCATTCTCTTCGGCTCGCCTATCCGCATCCATCTGCTATTCCTTTCTCGGCTCCGACGCGAGCGTCTTTCGCACAAAAGCCATCACCCGACGTTCGAGTCATTTCTGTAAATCGTAGAGTTCCGGCAAGTGTCATAAGCCTTGCAAACTGCACTTTCACGGTAGGTGCAGGCTTGGCCACCTGTCGTCGTCTGTTTGAATGAATTGACATTGAACGGAGCTGCGTGGCGGCGAAGTTGGAGGTGAGGTGTTGAACGCACAATGGGTAAGCACGATCGGAGACAACCGTGATAGGTGACCGGAAGGTTTCGTTATTGAAGACCGCTCGCGGTTAATGCTCTCGAGCCAGTGTTTGACCGTTCCGGCCAGTCAATACGGGCGACGAAATCGTAAACCGGACCGCCGGGTACTCCCCAATTGCTTGACCAGACCACCTGTGAACCGTCTGGGGACGGCGAGGCGTGGGTCTCACTCCAGTAGTCGAATGGAGCGTTCTTCGTCTGCACAATACGTCGAACCTCTCCGCTGCCGTCGATGCGCAGCGCGATGACTTCCCGCGCATACGGCGCCCAATTCGGATATTTCGATACTTCGTCCGGGTCGCCGGAATAGCTAAGGAACACCCAACCCGGCCTGTCCAGTGACCTGAGCGATGCATGCTGTGCTTCGCCATATCTCATCAGCGAGGTGACTTTCCCATCTGACAGCCTTCGCTTGATCACCTGGAATATGTCTGGATCGGATTTACTGATCCCCACATAGATTTCGCTGCCGTCGGCATCGACCGTCATGTCCCCATGGCCAGGCCGATGATGCTCGGTCCATTTTTGGCGCAGAACGCCGTCAACCGAAAAGATGAACGTCTGTTCAGTTTCGTCTTTTAGGTACTGAATGCATAAGATGTTGACGCCTAGCGGCGAGATTGAGCAGGCGCTGTTGGTCCCGACAAGCTGTGCGAGATCGATTTCCGGAAACTTCCGCCGCTGTTTGAGATCGTAGGCAAAGACGACCGCTTTGCCGTCCCCGCGAACCGCGCGCACGGCTATACGGCTGCCGTCACGGCTCGGATTCCCTTTATAAGGGCCGAACTGGAGATCGCTACTGTCAGTCGAAACAAACAGGACCTCCTCATGATTGGTGCGTGGCGCCCACGTCGAGATTTTCCGACCACCGACGCAGATCATCAGGTCGGGATCGCGAGGGTGCCATTCGCATTCGATCGATCGAACACGGCGAAAAAGCGGAGCGTAGGTGCGCCCATCCAGGAAGCATAAGCCGCCGCAGCCGTTGCTGATGACAAGAAGGCTCTGATCCGAATTCCAGGCCTGAGCGCTCGAATAGCGGTGGCTGCAATATTTGCTCCCGCATGCGACGCCGGCGCCGAGGATTCCGGGTTTGGTTATTCGCGTGAAAGTTGTGCCAAATGCCGCATCCTTCGCCGGGTGCAGGTAATCAGGCAGGTCCATGGCCACCGGCGCGACGAACTTTGTCGATGCCACATCCTCTTCACTCACCGCTCCGCGCAGATCTATGGATGTCGCGCTGGCAGCTAGCGTCAACGCCAAGACAATTTGGTAGCGAAAAAAGCGCATGTCGTGTCAACTCACGCGGTTCCGTCTCAATAGTTCGATTTCCGTTTTTATTGGATACCTTCTTCTCGACGCTTCAAAACCGTATCTCTCTAAGCTTCAACCCTTTTAAATTTCGCCCGCGCCGCGCCAAACTTGTCAATTACTCCACGCGCTATTATTTCGGTGGCGGCAGCGAGCCCGTCTGAATCTAAGCTTTCAACGCAAGTTGTCGGTACCGGGAACGATCCAAGTTGTTCCTCGATAAGATTAACGTGGTCGATATGATCAAGACTGCTCTGCAGATCAACTTCGAGGAACTTCTGAATGATGCCGAGATTACGCCGGCGTTCCCTCAACCGCGCCTCTAGAATCTCTCGTGGCGCCTGCAATCGGACAAGCAGGTCCGGTTTGGGTAGAAGCTCGAGGGCGCACGACACCCTTTCACGATCCGTTATGCCGCTGAACAAAACCAGCGAGCACACGAATTGCACCATACCCTGGTCAAAAATTGAGATCGTGTCCTTGGACGCTATTGCCGCGCGCCAGGCTTGTAGAAGAGCTTCAAGATGCCAGTTCAGACGAGCCGCCCACAGCTCATTCTTGGGTGGAAGGATCTTAAGCACTTCTGCACCGAGAGAACGCTGTCCAATCCACTTTGAATGCAAGCCGGAGACTAGTTTGAAGGCGGCTCTTCTAACCGGGTGTCGACGGTCGCCGGTCTGCAAAACAACAGAGTAGCCCTGAGCTCGCAGAACGTGCACCAGCTCGCACGCCAACGTCGTCTTACCAGCACCGGACGGCCCAAATAGCTCCAAGATCATCTTTCAATCCAGACTGAGGGAAGCCTTCCGGCAGTGATGTTATGTCCATTTGCTGAAGCGAACGCCCATCTCTTCCCGGGATGTCTAGCCGACGAGCCAGGAATTCGCGCCATCCGTATGAATGACGGTGTGGTCACGTTAGGATATCGACGAAGGCCATAATCGTGAACGGAAGGAGTGCGTTTCGGTCACTATCCTTCCCGATTGCCTTCCATCCGTTTGCCGTTCCGTCCCCGACAGGGCTGTGCAGTAGCCCAATGCCCCAGCGCACCTCCACGGGGCTCAGTAGTCATAAGTTCGGCATGTCTCATCCGTTCGGGGGATGCGAGATACCCAGCCATCTGGAAACCTTACCTCTGCGATGGCCCCACCCAGAACTGATCTTTTGCCGCCTTTATCGCCAATAGAACAGCTTGGTGGGGCATCCAATGAATAGGTTGGACAAAAAATCTTCGATTCCATCTCAGGAGAAATCGTATGAAAGCGGGCAGATGAGCGAGGACCTCAAGTCATATCCGTCAGCAGGGGCTACAGCCGCTATGCCTACTAGTTACGACGCCGAAGTCGCGGCCGCGGCCTATGATCTCCCAACAAAGCAGAGATATCAGGATCCGAGCTTTGCGAGCTGGTACCTGGACGGATATGCAGGCCGCTTGAAGCTGTCTACAATTGCATCCTACGTCATTGCGCGACGGGAGCAGCGCTGCATCGCCAAGGCGCTGGAGAGGTGCAGCCCGCCTCCATCTCAGGTGCTCGATATCCCATGCGGAACCGGGAAGCTGGCTGGCGTGCTGGGCCGGCATGATTGTCAGGTGCTGGCTGCAGACATTTCAATGGAAATGATGGCCCTGGCTAAGTCAGCATATGAAGGTCAGTCCGGATTTCGGGGATTCATCCGATGTGACGTGACGCAACTGCCGTTCGCTGACGAAAGCTTTGACACGGTGGTCTGTCTTCGCCTCATCCATCTTATCCCGCCACATCTCAGGCGCGACATTATCATGGAGCTCGCGCGCGTTGCCAGCCGCCGTCTGATCGTATCCTACGGCGTTGGCACCCGCCTCCAGAGAATGCGACTAAGGCTGCGGAAGATAATCACCGGAAGGCTGTCGGCGCCTCATCCCGTCAATCTTAACGTTGCACGACAGGATTTCGCAGAGGCGGGGCTCGAGCTGGTACGCTCTTTCAGCGTCCTCCGGTTCCTGTCCTGCGAGCAGCTGTTCGTACTTGAGAAGGTAAAGGCGTGGCCTGCCGCCGGTTTGCAGCCTTCGCGTTAGCACTGGCATTGCGGATCAAGCCGCTGATGGGTGTCAAAAGCTGAAACGGCGACGGGAGATGGCTGTGGAACCGGCAGGCAAAGCCATTCCGGCGCGCATGGCATCACTCGACCTGCTGCGCTTGGCCGCAGCCCTCGCGGTCGTGCTCTATCATTATCTTTTTGGCGGCGCGATCGCCGGAAGTCTCGATGTAGAATATCCTGCCGCAGCACCTTACGCCATCTATGGCTATCTCGGCGTCAATCTGTTTTTCCTGATCAGCGGTTTCGTCATCGCGTGGTCGGCCGAAGGTCGAACCTGGCAGGAATTCGCGGTCGCCCGCTTCGCCCGGCTTTATCCCGGATTCCTTGTCTGCATGACCGCAACTTTTGTTGTTCTCGTCGTCGCCAAAGACCAGCGTTTTCCGACCGATATTGCGACCTATGTAGCCAATCTCTCTATGTTCGCCCGCCTCTTCGGCAGACCATCCATGGATGGGGCCTACTGGTCGATCATGCTCGAGATCCTGTTCTACGGCTGGGTTGCAGTGCTGATTTTTGCGGGTGCCTTTCAGCGCTGGAAAATACCTATCGCTGCCATCTGGCTCGCAATTTCGGCAAGCAACGAGTTCTTCTTTGAGAACACGGTGATACGCATTCTCTTTATTACAAACTATGCGCCTTTGTTTGCCGCCGGCATCCTCGCGGAAGACATCGTTGCAAGGGGCCGTTCGCCGGCTGCGTTCCTGCTTCTTGCCGTCGCATTCCTGGTGTCTTGCCAGACCATAATCTTCTCTCACAACTGGATGCATGAGCACTTTGGCGCTGCCATTTCGTATCCTGCTCTCCTCGCCGCCAATATAGTGATCTACGGAGTCTTCTCTGGCGCGATACTGCTCCGCTCGGTGATTGCTCCATCCAAGGTTGTCATGATGCTCGGAGGATTGACTTATCCGCTGTATCTTTTGCATCAGTATATTGGCTACATCTCGCTTAACGCGCTGGCGCCGCATGTCGGAAAGAACGCCGCATTCTTCGTTGTCTTTGCCGGGACTCTTCTTGCCTCTTTTCTCGTCTGGCGCTTCATCGAGACGCCGGTACGCAAGCCGCTCGTTCGCGCTCTGGTGTCTGGGATATATCGCCTTGCACCAGCCTCGCAGCCAATCCGGCCAACCTCGTCCGCACGAACATCGTGATCAGAGGCGCTCGGCGGGTGTCCCAGAAAGATTCGCGTTAATCGCGAAACACCGGGGTATCCGGGCTTGGCACGCTGTACGGCACGCTGGATGTGTCCCGCTTCCGGTTTCATTGACGGCTCAGCCGATTCCCCAGCACCCCGCATGACGAGGCTTCAAGAGCAGCGAAGCGCACTCCAAATAGCGCACGCCAGGTCCGGCACATGGCGCAAGACTCTCTTGCGACCTGGCACCGCATCGAAGGGCTTATCGGGGAGAAGGTCGCACTGTGTGTATCAACTTACGATCAAAGTTTCTCTCACGGGGTGCCGGTATGTGATTTGGCGCTAATATACGCAGTCTGTAGGTAGGGCGCTGTCGAAACAGAAAAAGGAATATTGGATGACAACTCTGCATTACACGTCAGGTGGATCGGGCACGGAAATTGCTCAAGCCGGATTCAATCTGGCTGACGTTTCATCCGTTGACCAACTCAATGCGCTGCCGGACGGTATGAAAGGCATGGTCTATCTGAACGAAACCGACGGAGTAACCTCCTCCTTTGTCGACAAGGTCACGCCCTTCATCGGTAATCCAAAGCTGTTCGGATTCTTCCTGGTTGACGAGCCGGATCCCACCGGCCAATGGGGTACCTACGCCTCTGCCGCAAATCTGAAGGCAGAATCCGACTGGATTCATTCCAATGTGCCGGATGCCAAGACCTATATCACGATGATGAGCCTGGGGACGTCGGCGAATCCAGATTTTTCGAACACCTACAATCCCGCCAGTACGGGTATCGATTACTACGGCGTGGATGTCTATCCTGTCCGCACGGATGGCGCGGTCGACTACAACATGATCGACAAATTCGTCGCCGCCGCTCAGGCATCGGGCATCCCGACGAGCCAGATCATTCCAGGCTACCAGACGTTTGGAGGTGGCGACTATAACACCGACATGGGTGGCAAATATGTCGTGCCCACCGCCACCCAGATGGAAACCATGATGGACCACTGGGCCAAGCTGGTTCCGTCACCCGCCTTCGACTACGCATACGCCTGGGGTTCGCAGCGAGGCGACACAGCGTTGGAGAGCTCTTCGGAACTGCAGGCCGTTTTCCGGGAACACAATCTCGNGCACTGGGCCAAGCTGGTTCCGTCACCCGCCTTCGACTACGCATACGCCTGGGGTTCGCAGCGAGGCGACACAGCGTTGGAGAGCTCTTCGGAACTGCAGGCCGTTTTCCGGGAACACAATCTCAACACTGGAGGGACTGCTCCTTCCGAAGCCGCCGCTACTGATCCCAGTTCTACGGCGAGCATCCCTTCCGAAGCCACCACCGGCGATAGCGCCTCGACTGCCACGGCTCCGTCCGAGGCCACCCCCAACGATAGCGCCTCGACTGCCACCGCCCCGTCCGAGGCCACCCCCAGCGATAGCGCCTCGACTGCCACGGCCCCGTCCGAGGCCACCACCGGCGATAGCGCCTCGACTGCCCCTGCCGAGGCCACCACCGGCGATGGCACCCCGACTGCCACGGCCCCGTCCGAGGCTACCCCCAGCGACAGCACCTCGACTGCCACCGCCCCTTCCGGGGCCACCCCCAGCGACAGCACCTCGACTGCCACCGCCCCTTCCGGGGTCATCACCGGCGATAGCAGTTCGACTGCGACTGCCCCTGCCGAGACCACTACCGGCGATAGCAATCATAGCAAGACCGCGCTTTCGCACCTCCTCGCTGGCAATAGCAGTTCGACCGACACCGCCGCCTCCACAAGCGATGGCAGTCATGGCAAGACCGCGCTTTCGCACCTCCTCGCCAGCGACGGCAGTTCCACGGCGGCCGCCGCTTCCGGCGCTACCACAAGCGATGGCAGTGATAGCAAGACCGCGCTTTCGCACCTCCTCGCCGGCAATGGCAGTTCGACTGACACCACCGCTTCCGGCGCCACCATCAGCGATAGCAGTCATGGCAAGACCGCGCTCTCGCACCTCCTCGCTGGCAATGGCAGTTCGACTGATACCGCCGCTTCCGGCGCCACCACAAGCGATGGCAGTGATAGCAAGACCGCGCTTTCGCACCTCCTTGCCAGCGACGGCAGTTCGACTGACACCACCCACGATAGTGCCGGCGACAAGGTAAGCGAGGGCAGCAGCGTTGACCGCATATTGGCTGCGTTGAACCATTCTCTTTCGGCCGGCTCGGAGCTTCTCCCGACCAACGACCCGTCCGACACAACGGCAACCAGCCTGGTTCGCCACGGGTTCGCGCAGACCGTCCAGCCCGATGAAAATGTCGGCGCCCAGGCAAAAAATGGCGCCGCCGAGATCATGTCCGGCCACGGAGGCAACGACGCCTTCGACTTCAGCAAGCTCCAGGACAAGCTCCACCTCGATCAACCCGCTCTTACCGAGCTTAAGTCGGGCGGGCTTTCATTGCATGCTTCCTCTGCTGATACGGCCGCCGATGATGGTTCCCACCACATCATCTTTGACAGTACAACCGGATCGCTCTCTATCGACAGCGATGAAGTCGGCGGCGCAGCTCAAGCGCAGCTCGCTATCCATTTCCCGTGGCAGCATCAGTCTTTGTGATCTGAAAACCCGGAGCGGCGGACCTTCAAATGGAGTCGGGTCCGCCGCTCCGTCTTTGTTCAATTGCGCCACGGAAGCTTGGCCAAGGGAAGATAAGATACCGGCGGAGATCGGAGAGATCGAAGTTGGTCGGCATCATCACCAATGCGAATTTCGGATTCGCAACACTAAGCGGTCTCGGCAATTTTCAGCACGGCGTCGATCTCGGCCATCACCGCTGCCGGCAGCGGCCCTTTTTCCAGCGCACCGAGATTGTCCGCGACCTGCTCGGGCCGCGTGAAGCCGGGAACCGGCAAGGCGATTGCCGACTTGGCGAGGATCCAGCCGAGCGCGCCCTGCGCAAGCGAGCGTCCGCCCGAGGTGAGCAGGTCGCGGATTGCCGCGAGCCTTGACAGATAGTGCGGGTTGGCGGCGCCATCCCTGAAAAACACCATCCAATCGGCATTCCCGCCGCGCACGTCATCGGTGGGCAGCCTTATGGCCGGCGTGTATTTGCCGGTGAGCAGTCCCATTGCCAGCGGCAGCCTGCTGAACGAGACGAGGTGCTCGCGCGCCGCAACGGCCATCAGCTCGTTCGCCGGGGTAAACACATTGAAGTCGTTCTCTACGGCGACGAAACCCTCGCGCGGCGCGTAGGCCGCAAGCCGTTCGCAGTGATCGGTGCTCCAGCCGAAGCCGCCTATCTTGCCCTCCTGGCGCAACAGGCCGAGCGTATCGAACACCTCGCCGGCGCGTTCGATCGGATATTCGTTGATGTGTAGCAGCACGACGTCGATAAAATCGCGCTGCAGGCGCTGCCGCGAATTGTCGATCGATGTCCGGATCGCCGCGGCAGAGGCATCCTCGGGAGCGATCTTGCGCGTTTCGGGATCGCCGAAATAGCCGACCTTGGTGACGATGACGGCTTCGTCCTTACCCTTCAACGCCCGCCCGAGGATTAGTTCGGCATTGCCGGCGCCATAGGCGGCAGCCGTGTCGAACACCCGCGCGCCGATGTCATAGGCCATCGCCAGCGCGGCTTGCGACCTGATATCGTCGACCTCGCCATAGATTGTCGCCGTGTCGCGCCAGCGCGCGGCACCCCCCGCTGCCCAGGTGCCGATCCCGATGCGCGGCACCGATCGGCCATCCCAAAGCTCCATCATCTCCATGCCCGTTTCCTCAATGACGCAGGCTGGCATGGCGGGCACACTCGCGGATCTCATCGCGGGAAATGCCAGCATCCACCAGTGTGCTGTCCGGGGCCTGCCTCAAGCTCGCAAGCGTCTGGCGATAGGCAATCCAGCGGGTGAAACGGTATCGAAGTTCATACAACATGGTCGTCTCCTTTGGCGCGCAGAATGCCCGCGCGCCTGGGTTGATCGAAAGCGCAAAGCATCTGCGCGAATCGCATGCTCGATCGAAAAGATGGCGCTCGCTTCTTGGCCAGCCGAGGCGCTTATCCCTGTCCCGTCAGGCAAGATTATCCAACGCCTCCAATTCCTGCATACTTGCGCGCGATGCCCGCTTCGCGCTACAGCCACGGTCGCAAGGAGTTTTTCATTTCTGCAAAATGGATATTGTCTGGGACGATCTGAGATTGTTTCTCGACGTTGCGCGGCTGGGTGGCTTGAGCGCAGCGACGGGAACCACGCGCCTCAGCGCAGCCACCCTTGGACGACGCGTCACCGCGCTCGAAAAGCAGATTGGCGAACCGCTGTTCGTGCGCCAGCAGACCGGCTACCGGCTGACCCCGGTCGGGGAAGAACTGCTGCGGCGCGCCGAAGACGTCGAGGCAGCAATGCAGTCGCTGACCCGCTGGCGCGAGGGAAACCTGCCCGACCGCATTGTCCGCGTCTCGGCTGGGCCATGGACCTCGGCCTTCGTTTCCGCCCATATCGGCGAGATCTGGACGGTCGATGATGGCATAAGGGTGGAACTCGTCACCACCACCGACCGGGTCGACATCGGCCGCCGCGCCGCCGACATCGGCATCCGCAGCGAGCGCCCGACCGAGCAGTGGCTGGCCGGCCGTCTGAGCGGCAAGGTCGCCCACGCCATTTATTCCGGACGCCACCTGATCAACGGCATCGCCGCCGGATTGTTCGTCGGCGTCACCGGCGAAGGGGCAAACATTGCCTCGGCGCGCTGGCTGCAAGCCCACCACGGCGACCGCATCGCCGTTCGCGGCAACAACACCCATTCGGTGCGCGAACTGGTAGCCGCCGGCGCCGGCCTTTCGATCTTTCCGTGCTTCGTCGGTGACGGTGATCCGCGGCTGGTTCGCGTCGCTCAGCCTATCCCCGAACTCGAAACCGACCAATGGATCGTCACCCATCACGAGGAACGTCACTCGCCGCCGGTACGAAAAGTCGCCGACCGGATTGTCGCCTTGATGCGGGCGCACCAGCCGCTGTTTCGTGGCGAGACGCCGTTCCGGTAAGCCTCAGGTGTCGATCGGCCGCAGTGGATCAAGAATACTTTGGTGGGCCGGACGAGATGCCGCTGCCGTTGATTTAATTGATCTTTTCGTGTGCCAAAATGAAGGTGACGCAAGAGCTTTCGGCGGCGGTGCATCGGGCGTTGGTTACTTATGCTGAAGTCCTGCGCTGGAGCCAGGCAAACACGTCTCCCGTCCCATAAAGCGCATTCCTCCGTGATAGAGCATTTCATGGCCAGGGATCGAGGTTTAGCCAAGGCACAGCGCGACGGGAAAGATGCGGTATCACTTTGAACGCGGCGGCATCGCTCGAGCCGGCTCATAGCCGTATGCTTCACCCTTACGCACCACGCGACCGATGCCCGGCCAGCCAAGGTGCGCGCCGGCGATCCACGTCCCCGCCTCGGCCGCGTCACTGAAAACCTTTAGACGGGTTGCGCGCGCGGTCAGCTGATCGTCGTCATAGCTCCAACTGAACGCGGGATTGCCGAACTGCAAGGCCGGCACATGAACGATGTCCCCGAAGAATAGGAAACGGTCCTCGTCCGCGTCGAACGCGTAGCCGGTATGGCCGGCAGCATGACCGGGCAGGGCGACCGCCCTCAATCGCTCACCCACCTGGTCGCCATTCTGGACGGGCTTCAGCAGGGGCCGGAACTGCGCAAGGTGCGCGTAAGCGAAAAAGCTCTCCACAGCCGCCTCGGGAATTACGATCGCCTTCAAGTTTGGAAAGAGCGCTCGGCCGTCGGGGGTCAAAAGTCCGTGCACATGATCCTGATGGGCGTGGGTGAGCGCCAAGACCGTGATCGAAGCCGGGTCAATCCTGGCTTCCGCCATGGCCTGCTCAAGACGCCCCACTGTCGGGGCCCAGCCCCCTCCTCCGCTGTCGATAAGAACGCCGTCAACGCCTGGACCTGCAAGGGCGAAGCAATTGACAGACAGGCGAAGCGCCCCTGCCTGCGCAGCTTGCGGCACCGGATTATCCTGCGGATCCCGCAGAAGGTCCGCCGGCATCTCGATGTAACCGTCCGAGAGCGACCAGACGCGCCACCTTCCCGACGTGCTGCCAAGCACGTTGCTGCTTTGCGATGTCACGATCATTAAGGCCACCTGCCGCAAACGAAAATGGAGGATAGGTTCGATTGTCACTATTGGCTCTCTGCACCCTCTACGCAAAGTCGTCGGGAAACCGGTGAAGATCAATCCGGAAAGCATCAGATCTCGATAAGCGACGGATTGGAAAATGATCGTTGACCGACCTGCTAGCTTCGTGGCGATGCCAGCTCTTATTGCATGCCCATGTAGATTCCTCCCTTCGTAAGCTCTTCAATCATCTGATTTATGCGCTTTCGGCGTGTTTCCGGGTGACGGGCGCGCGCGATCCAGTGCAAGTAATCATTGCGCTGATAGGGAGGCCGTTGCTTGAAAGCAGGCATCAGATTTGCGGCCTCGAGCTCTGCACGCAAACTGTCGGGCATTTTAGCCAACGGACGTTTCAGCAAATCACGTCTCCGCTATTCGAATTCTGATGATGGAATAGATCACAAGTCAGCCCTCGCGCCTGCGAGACCGCAGCCGGCCTGGCGACAGCCCTTTCAATCGGGTCACGACGCGATTCATATGGGCCTGGTGAGTGAAACCCGCATGTTGAGCAATCTCGGCCAGCGGCAGATCGCTATTTTCCAAAAGCTCGACCGCGCGATCAACGCGGCGGCGTAAAATGAATTGATGTACCGGCAATTGCGTCGCCTCGCGAAAGGCGGCGGTGAAGACGCGTCGTGGCATTCCCGAGATTCCGGCAAGATGGTCGATCGAGATCCCCTTTTCCAGATCGCCGTCAATCGCAGCGAGGACCCGGTCGAACCGCTGCGAGGTCAGGAGCGGAGATTTCTGCCGCCGCTGGCGTGCATGCCCGAGACGGAGCAGGTTCACGAAAATCAGGCCCAGCGTCCATTCACGGACGATGGCATTGGCTGGCGGGTCGCCTTCGAGGCGTCGGCACAACTCGGCCACCAGCGAATCGCGTATCGGTCGATCGGTCAGGATCACCAGGTCCTCAAGGGTCCCGGCTGCGGATACCAGGAGCCTTGACGCCAGCGCGGAGTCAACGGTGATCATCGTCAGCTCTCGCGGCTCCTCGATCTTGAACCGCGTGGCCCGCTCGGGAAGACTGAGCAGCAGATCACCGGGGCGCGTGAAGACGCGCCGCAGCCCGCGGCCAAGATCGATCTCTGCATAGGATGAACCGCTGCGAATCACACGCAGCTGAACGACTCCGGCCGGTGCATGGCGATAGTCGCCGGCAGGAAAGAACAACCTCTTTGCACTTGCCGCGGTCACCATCGTTGTACCGGGCGTCCGGACGCAAGTTCCTCCAGGACTTCGATGATCGATCGCCGCATCCTCGATCCTTGACGCCTACACTTTTGCCCGTTTGACTGGTCCACCAGGGGCATCATTTGCCAGGGCAGTCAGGTCACCGATCCGGGGCACAAAGATGTTGTGCAGTGTCTGGGTCATAATGGTCATTTCACGCTGAATTTGCAGTTCCTGTGCGGCGGGAAACAATGTGTCCTGCAAGAAGAGTTCCAGGCCTGCCTTGTCGTCCCATATCTCGATGATGCGATAGCCATCGTCGGTGGCATGCGCGATGTGCTGGTAGATGCCGCCAGCGGGCCGTTTCTCCACGCCGATCCGATCGAGGATGCGGCTATAATCTTCGGCCGTCAGGCCGGCAATATCAAGTGTCGTCACTACGGCCATGGTTCATCCTCGCTGCTGATAGTGGTTGTTTGAAGTGGAGTTCTTGGACGGGCCCCGAATCTATTGGGCCGATGTCGTTTGGCATCGCTGTCCTGACCGCGAGTTTGACTCCCGAAGTTCACCCACAGGAGCGGCCTTTGGTCCTCAGCCACCGAGCGCCTCGATGACAAGACGGGCGGTCGCAGCTCCGGAGAAGTTCTGCTGGCCGGTGATCAAATTGCCGTCGCGCACGGCAAAATCGCGCCACAGCCCGGCCTGAATATAGTTCGCGCCGAGCGCACGCATCTCATCCTCGATCCGCCATGGCATCAGATGCGTACCGTGCGGCAGCGCGCCCATCTCCCAGACGGCATTATCGGCGAAGTCTTCCTCGACATTGGCGAAACCTGTGACAGTGCGCCCTTTGGCCAGCAGCTCGCCGGTTGAGAGGCGCGCGTAGCGCAGCAGCGCGACGCCATGACACAAGGCGGCCGCGACCTTGCCGGCCGCAAGAAAGGCGACGAACAGCCGCTGCAACTCAGTCGCGCCTTGGAAGGTGAACATCGGCGCCTGGCCGCCAGCGACGACGATCGCGTCGAACGCGTCGAACGACAGCTCTGCGATGGGCCGGGTCGTCTCCACCAGCGCCGCCAGTTTCGGCGTCGACAGGAAACCCAGCGAGATCAGATCCGTATCCGAATAGCCGGACGGATCACGCGGGTCGCTCAACACATCCGCCTCGCATTTGCCGCCCTCAGGCGAGAAGATCGCGACTTCGTATCCGCGCTCCGTGAAGGCGAGCCAGGGATGAGTTAACTCGCTCCACCAAAACCCGACCGGCCAGCCTGTGGTGGTTGATACAGCCGGGTTTGAAAGGACCATCGCGACCCGCTTTGGATGCAGCGGGTCGAGTGGGTTGGGATCACGCACGCTCATCGCGCCATCNAGGACCATCGCGACCCGCTTTGGATGCAGCGGGTCGAGTGGGTTGGGATCACGCACGCTCATCGCGCCATCTCGACTGGTTCGCCAAGATTCGCCCAAATCGTCTTGTATTGGGTGTAGCTTTCCCACGCCTCGCGGCCCTGCTCGCGGCCATAGCCGCTCATCTTGAAGCCTCCGAACGGCGCATTAGTATGGTACTTGTGCCAGCAGTTCAGCCAGACCGTGCCTGCCTTGATCCGGTCGGCGAGCCGCAAGGCGCGGCCGAGATCGCTGGTCTGGATGCCCGAGGCGAGCCCGTAGCTCGTGTCGTTTGCGATCCGGATCGCGTCCTCCTCGCTGTCGAATGGAATCACCGGCAGGACGGGGCCGAAAATCTCTTCGCGCGATATCCTTAGGTCGTTGGTCGCATCGGCGAAGATAGTCGGCTCGACGAAAAGGCCCTTGCCGTTGACCTGGCGGGTGCCGCCGCCCGCGGTCAGTCGCGCGGTGCGCTTGCCCTCTTCGATATAGCTCAAGACCTTGTCATACTCGCCGCGCGACGCGATCGGCCCGATCATCGTCGCAGGGTCCAGCGGATCGCCGAGCGTCGCCGACTTCGCCATGGCGCTCAGCTTCTCGACGACCTCGTCATAGCAGGCGCGTTCGACCAGCAGGCGCGATCCGGCCACGCAGACTTCGCCCTTGTTCCAGAAGATGCCCCAGAAGGCTGCCTGTATCCCGGCATCGATATCGGCATCGGCGAAAACGATATTGGGACTCTTGCCGCCGAGCTCCATGGTCAGGTGTTTCATCGTCCCGGCACCGTTGCGCATGATGCCCTGGCCAACGGCGGTCGACCCGGTGAAGGCGATCTTGTCGACGCGGGCATCGTTGACCAGCGCGTCGCCGATGGTGCCGCCTGGGCCGGTGACGAGATTGTAGACGCCTGGCGGCACGCCTGCGTCGAGGATGACTTGCGCCAAGGCGAGGGCCGTCAGGGGCGTGTCGGTCGCAGGCTTGTGAACGACCGTGTTACCCGCCGCGAATGCCGGCGCGATCTTCGAACAGGACAGCGCGAGGGGAAAATTGAACGGGGTGATCGCAGCGACCACGCCGAGCGGCTCACGCCGCGTCAGGATCCTGATATTTGGTTCGTAGCTGGTACGATAGGCGCCGTCCATTGCGCTCATGGCGAGCCCGCCATGAAAGCGGAACAGTCCCGAGCAGTGCGGCATGATGATATCGCGGAAATCGCGATAGGGCATACCCATGTCCATCGCCTCGCGCACCGCGAAATCCTCGGCGCGCTCGTCCAACAGATCGGCGATGCGGAACAGGACCTTCGCGCGCTCCTCATGATGCATCCGCGCCCAGGGTCCTTGCTCGAAAGCCCGCCGCGCGGCCGCGACGGCATCGCTTGTGTCGGTGACGCCAGCCTTCGCAATATTGGTGATCGCCGCCTCCGTGGTCGGATCAAAAGTCGTCGACGTCTCGCCACTGACAGCATCGCGCCATTGGCCATCGATCAGCAGACGTCCTACTGGAATCGCCTTGCGCCGCGCGGGTAGATAATCAGTCATGAACCGGTCCGTCCTGTCGAATGAGATTGAAGGAAATTCTCGGCCCCATCCCGCGCCGATAGGCGAGTTGGACCAATAGCAGCATCATCGGCTCGATCAGGCGCGAGGCCGTGAGATCGCCGACATCGACCGGCATTGTCGGTAGATCGGCGAGAAGCCGGCAAATCGCCGCCTTGGCATCTGCGTCATTGCCGGCGACATAGCTCGTTACCGGATCGCCGTTGAGACGCGGATCATCCCTGTCAAGCAATTCGGCAAAGGTCGGAATGCACTTGACGACAAGCGCGCCCGGCGCGCGCCTCTGAACCTCCTCGCCTACCGACGTCGTAGTGCCGACCAGCATCGTGGAAAGATCCGGCGCGACCGCATTGGTATTGTCCCAGACGATCTTGCCCGACAAATCGCCAAGCGCATCCATTGCCAACTCGAGAGCCGGCCATGGCGTCGCCAGGGCAATTACGTCGGCCCATCTCGCTACTTCGTCAGGGGCACCGAAGCCGACACGGAGGGTTGCCGCGATTGCGCGCAACTTGCCTTCGTCACGACTGAAGCTGAGGCGAATTTCGTGCCCGGCGAGGCCAAGACATTTCGCCAAGGCCTTCCCGAGCGAGCCTGGTCCGATGATCGCAACTTTCACAACTGCCTCCCGACACGCGATCGGGCTTGCCTAGCACCATTGCAGTCGTGCTTATTTCACGAATTGCCCTTGCACGATCGGGCGCACTCGTCACATGGATCGGCCGCGGAACTGGATGTTTGGACCAGTTCATCAACCTGGTCCCGCGTGAGAATCCTCTTCCGGCGCCTTGCAGCAGACGTTAGCGGTTTCCTCCAGTTCCTCGGCTCCGTCGACGGCGCGCTCCAGGTCTTGGGCTGCAATACCGAGCCGTGATTTGCCAGAAGACCGCGGCATAGTTGCCAGGAAGATCACGGATCATCTCGCCCATCTTCTGATCGCCTGGCCGCACGTATCCGCGACCGTCAGCTCCTGCAGTGCGAGCTCCCTGCGATGCACCTGTGCGACCGCATCGGCCAGAGCGGTCACGAAACGGTCCAGATCGCGCTTGAGCCTGTAGATATGCGGCCAGACCCGCAATCGCTCAGCGCTCTTTGCTGCCGCTACGCGGCAAAATTGCATCAGAAGTCGCCAACTTCAATTTTCGATCTGTCCGTGAAGCGCGACAGGCGGAATGGAGTCGGGTCGACGCTTGCCGCGTCACCTGCGACCAGATCCGCCGCCAGATGGCCAATTCCAGGGCCGACGCCGAAGCCGTGTCCGGAACAGCCTGCGGCGACGAACACTCCACCGATGCTGTCCACCGGTGAAATCACGGGTACAGCGTCCGGTGTGGAGTCGATATATCCACCCCAGGAGGACACGACGCCGGCATCGGCAACGGTGGGGAACAGGGCTTTTACCCGCGTCATGATGGTTGCCACCATTCGCTTGTCCGGCGCAGGATCGAGGACGCGGATTCGCTCAAAGGGGGTCGGCCTGTCGAGATGCCAGCGACGGAGTGTTTCCGGGCCCTGGAAGAACGAGCGGCCTATGCCGATCTCGACGGCCTTCAGCCGTTTCATGAACATCGGCAGAAACGGGCGGACATAGCGGATCCCCTGCGGCGTGATCTCGAGGGTCGCCCTGCCGCTGACCGCGATCGTGTAGCTGCCATCGAGCCGGCGCGTCATGGCAAAGTCGGAAGTATAGACAGCCTCGCCAAAATCCGGTGCAGGAGCGGTCCGTAAGGCGGTCTGACGGACGCTGGCCTGCGGCAGCGAAACCGCATGCATGCGCAGGAAAGCAGAAGCCCAGGCGCCGGCGGCACATAGCACCGCGCTGGTGCGGATAAGGCCTTTCTCGGTGACGACGCCGCTCACTTGCCCATTGGTGATATCCAGGCCGCGTGCCGCGCAGTTCTGATGAATAGTCGCGCCATGCTTGCGCGCGCCCTCGGCGATCCGAGGGGCGGCAAGCCAGGGTTCGGCCTTGCCATCGTCTGCTGCGTAGACGCCGCCCAGCCATTTGCCGCCCGCCGCTGGAACGGCGGCAGCAGCCTCGTCGGCGGTAAGCATCCGCGTATTGACGTCGAACCGCCGCGCAACCTCGCGCCACTTGTCCCATTCGGCGAGCCGCTTCGGATCGTTTGTCGCATAGGTGAGCCCGCAACGGCGGAAGCCAAGGTCATGCCCAATCTCTTTGGTGAGCTCTTCCCACAGGCGCATCGACAGATTGGCAAGCGGCAACTCACGTGCATCGCGGTTCTGCCGACGGCACCAGCCCCAGTTCCGGCTCGACTGTTCGCAGCCGACATACCCCTTTTCGACAAGCGCCACCGACAGGCCGCGCCGCGCCAGGAAATAGGCTGCGCTGGCGCCGACAATCCCGCCGCCGACCACCACGACGTCTCCTGACTCGGGTAGCGCTTTATCGCTACTGATTTGGTGGATAACAGGGGACATGGCGGCCTCGGCGATCAATGGAGCTAGCAGTATCGGCGATTGGTGCCGCAGAAATGCTCCAACTGGCGCCGATTTTCGGTATTTTTCGCCGAATATCGTGACACGAAACGCGCGCTTCTTTCGTAGTGTCAGTTTTTCCCACTCGAACTGTCCTGGTGCTCCGTGGACTGCCGAAAAATCGCTGCGCCTCGTGTCTTTCCCACGGTCCTTGGCAGGCTCAATGGGGAAATCGTGGACTCCAGCAAGATGCCGCCAGCTGCGGCGCTGCCGCGATTGTGTTGCCCCGGCCCGGCAGCGCGAGGGCGACCTTTTCGCAACGGTAGGCCCGCCTGACGTCGCCGGCTGCATTTTGTCCGGTCACACGGATGTGGTCCCGACGACAGAGCCAGACTGGTCGTCCGATCCGGTTCCTGAGCCGATACATCGCCGGGTTGAGCCCGGATTGCCCATGTTGCTCGGCATCCCGCCGTCTGCGCTGGGTGAAGATGTCGCCTAGAAATAGCCGAGGATGGATTTGACCTCGAGATACTCCAACATGCCCTCGATGCCATATTCGCGTCCGTTTCCGGACTGCTTGAAACCGCCAAACGGGGCGTGCGGATCCCAGGCCGGGTAGTTGAGATGCACCTGACCGGAGCGAATCCGTGAGGCCACGTCCCTGACGGCGTTCACATCTTCGCCCTGCACATGGCCCCCCAGGCCGTACACCGTGTCGTTGGCGATGGTGACGGCCTCCTCGATTGTGGCGTAGGGGATGATGCAGAGAACTGGCCCGAAGACCTCTTCCTGGGCAATGCGCATGCTCGTACGCACGTCGGAAAAAATGGTCGGCTTCACATAGAACCCGACGTTCAGATCATGCGCACGACCCGGTCCTCCGGTGAGGAGCCTGGCGCCCTCAGAAATGCCGACGCCGATCATGGTTTGGATGCGATCGAATTGGGCGCGGTTGGCGATTGCACCATGAGTTGTGGCTTCCGAAAGAGGATCGCCGACGACGATCTTGGCCGCGGCCCCCTTGGCGATTTCCTCGATCTCGGAGAGCAGCACGCGTGGCACAATCATGCGCGTCGGGGCGCTGCATGACTGGCCGAGATTGCGGAAGGCGGCGACTACGCCCAGAGAAACGGCGCGATCGAGATCGGCGTCCGGCAGGATCACGTTCGGCGACTTGCCGCCGAGTTCCTGCGCGACACGCTTGACCGTTGGCGCTGCCGCCTGGGCCACAGCAATGCCCGCGCGGGTGGACCCGGTAATGGAGATCATGTCGACATCTGGATGGGAGGCGAGACCCATACCCACGCCTGGACCGTCACCTTGCACGAGGTTGAAAACCCCGGCAGGGAAGCCGGCTTCCTCGATCGACTCGGCGAACAGCAGGGCGTCCAAGGGAGAAAGCTCACTCGGCTTCAGCACGATCGTGCAGCCTGCCGCGAGCGCCGGCGAAACCTTGGCGGTGATCTGGTAAAGTGGCCAGTTCCACGGAGTGATCAAGGCGCAGACACCGATCGGTTCGTGAGTGACGGCGGTTTGCCCCCGCTGCTTGACGAAGGGAAAGGCTGTCAGCACATCGCGAGCGACCTTAACATGCGTGATCGCCAGCGGCACCTGCGCGCTGCGCGCATAGCCGATCGCCGCGCCCATTTCGAGGCTCAGGCATTGAGCCAGCAGTTCGCCGCGCACCTCAAGCAGCGCTTGCAGGCGATCGAGCAGACCCGCGCGATCTTCTGGCGTGGTCCGACTCCAGGTGGCGAATGCCCTGCGAGCCGCTGCAACGGCCGCGTCCACGTCCTCGCCATTGCCAAGCGGAAACTGGCTCACGACCTCTTCTGTGGCGGGATTGACGACGACGCCCGTCGCGGTGCCGCTCGGCTCGACCCATTGACCGTCGATGAAAAACCTGTCCAGGTGGCCGTTGCGGGACAGGTGTTCGAGGGGCGTCATCACCCTACAAGGTCCTTCATGCGGTAATAGGCGCCGAGAATCGGCAGGAACCAGGGACGCCCGAAATAACCGGGGATCGCTGGCCAGTCGAAATTCTTCCAGGGATTGAGCTCGGGGTGCCCGTCCATGACGTCGGCCATGATGGTGCCCATCAACGTCGACATCTGGGTCCCGTGTCCGCTATAGCCCATTGAGTAATAGATGCCATCGCGCTCTCCGGCGCGCGGCAGGCGGTCGCGGGTCATATCGACCATGCCGCCCCAGCAGTAATCGATCCGGGTGCCGGCCAGTTCCGGAAAAACCTCGACCATCGCCGCCTTCAGTATCCGGCCGCTTTTTTCGTCGGATTGAGGATTGGACACGGCAAAGCGCGCCCTCCCGCCGAACAGAAGGCGATTGTCCGGCGTGAGCCGCCAGTAGACAACGAGATTGCGCGTGTCGACGACCATGCGCCCGGTCGGCATGAGGCGCTTAAGGTGGTCGGGCGATAGCGGCTCGGTCACGATCAGAAATGCGCCGACCGGGATCATGCGCCGGCGGATCCAGCCGAGCGGACCAACCTGGGAAATGCCGCTCGCCAACAGGACCTGCCGCGCGACGATCTTGCCCTTTGGCGTCGTTACCTCATGCTCGCCTGAAACCTTGCGCATCGCCATTACGGGCGAGCGTTCATGGACGTCTGCGCCACGCCGGGCAGCGGCGGTCGCGAGGCCCCGGACGAACCGGCCGACATGCATGCCCGCGCTCTTGGGAAAGAGCAGCCCGCCATGGTAGCGGTTGGTGCCGACTTCGGTTCGCAGGTCGTCGCGCGCGATCATCCTCGTTTCGGGATCGACATTGGCCGCCAGCAGTTCCTGGCTGCGCGCCAGCATGTCGTAATGCTCGGGCTTGGCGGCAAGCTTGAGCTTGCCGACGCGGGAGAAGCTGCAGTCGATCTTTTCTTCCTGCACCAACCGCTCAACCATATCGACGCCAGCGTCGAAAGCCTTGTAGAGCGCATTTGCGGCGGGCTTGCCGTGCTTGCCAGCCATGATTGCATAATTCTGGGCAAAGCCGTTGTTGCACATCCCGCCATTGCGGCCGGACGCGGCGTTGCCGATCGTTTCGGCCTCCAACAGGGCAACCCTGGCGCCCTTTTTGGCAAGGGCCAGCGCGGCGGAGGAGCCGGTCAGGCCGCCGCCCACAATCGCCACGTCATAGTGGCCTTCGAGCGGTTTGGACGACCCTTCATTGAACCGCTGAGACGTATCCAGCCAATAAGAGGTAAACTTCATTTTCTTGACCACCAGTGTTGATTTGAGTAGGGCGACGTCCGAGCGAAGTTGCGCGCCTACCAGCCGCGCATCCGCTCCCAACGCGCTTCAATCTTGGGGCTGGCTCCGTTGACGACGCTGTAGAAATCATGCTGGGCGGCCATCGCACACGCATGATTGGGCAGAATCCGGACCCGAGACCCGAGCGGCAACTCGGGCATGGACTTTCCAGAACCGGCACGAATAGCGAGGATACCGTGTTCCTGGCTGGCCTGGGCCACGATCACATCTTCAAGCACCCGTCCCTTTTCGTCGCAGACCACCCCGTAACCCTGGTCGATCTGCTGGTTTGCGGTTCCCCGGTCGCGCGAAAGCGCCATCCACCCGGCGTCAACCAGCACCCATCCCTTTTCCGGCTTGGAGCCGATCACCGTGGCCAATACGGAAATGGCGATATCGTCGCGGTTGCAGACCCCAACCCCGTGCTGGACGAGGTCGAAGAACATGTAGACTCCAGCGCGCAGCTCGGTGACTCCATCAAGATTGTCGGCGAAATGCGCTGTCGGCGTCGAGCCGACGCTGACGATCGGGCAGGCATGGCCATGGGCGCGCAGGATTTCAGCGGCGCGAACGGTGGCTGAACGCTCGTTCTCGCCTGCCTTGACCAGCGCATCGGGCGTGTTCAAGCCATAGGACTCGCCTGCATGGGCGAGGACGCCGGCGAGGTTGGCACCGGCAGCGACGACCCTGCTGGCCACGTCGAGCAACTTCGGGTCGTCCGGCTTCAAGCCACCGCGATGGTCATCGCAGTCCAGTTCGATGAAAACAGATGGCGTCATGCCGGTGGCTTCGCGCACGCCGGCCAGGGCGTCGGCCTGCTCCACGGAATCGAGCAACAGCTTCACATCAGCGCCGGTTCGGCGACAAAGCTCCATGGCACGCATGGCCGAGGCCGGCGAGATGCCGACCGCGTAGGTCATGTCTCGAAAGCCATGGCCCGCAAAATACTCCGCCTCGGCGATGGTCGAAACCGTGATCGGACCGGGTTCGCGGTGGAACGCGTATCGGGCGACGTCGATGCTTTTGGCCGTCTTCATATGCGGGCGCAGCACCACGCCAAGCTTCTTGGCGCGCCCAGCCAGACCCTGGATGTTTTGCTCGAGCCGGCCACGGTCCAGAAGCAGCGCCGGGGTGACCAAGGCGTCGATCGTCCTAGCCGTCTCGCTCACTGCCAGGTTTGCCGCCACCTTGTTCATAATCTCATTTCCTAAGTGAACGACTGGTTTGCCAATGCATATATATGGGCTGGCCCCTCGACGGCGGGCCGTTGCCCTTTGACCATGGCGGTCGCACTGCCGGACCGCTGAAGGCCAAGGCTCTCAAGCCAGTCACCCAATCCATCCTCGGCATAGACGTCGATGCGAACGAATTGATCGTGAAGCTTCGAAAGCTGGGCCAGGATCAGAAGCCGCGCGTCTTGGTCGCTCTCGGCTGCACAAGGGCCGACCACATAGCCGCGGCCAAACCTCCTCGCGATAGCGTAGCCTGCAATCCGTCCCCTGCGCTCAATGACCAGTGCGTTGCCCACATCGGCGAGCGCAGCCACCATCGCCAGCCGGGGCATGCCCGTGGCCGATTCGTCGAAGGCCTGGATCGGCGTGAGGTCGGAGGCTGTCGCTTGACGGATGTCGTCGCCGGTACTCCGCGTCACGGGGACAGTCAGCGAGCCCTGGTGCTGAAGCACCGTGCCCCAGGCAGTGAAGCCGCGTCGCTTGTAGAGCGCCAGCCCCTCTTCGGTTGAGTTGAGCAGCACGTTGCGGCCGTGTGTCGCCTCAAGCAATCCATCAAAGAGCCGGGCGCCGTTGCCACCGCCTTGCGCGGAGCCAGTAACTATGATCATCCCGACCGTGGCATAGGAATGTCCGTAATTCCAGGACATGGCCGTGCCAATCACCTGTCCTGCCCTCTCGAGGACCAGGCCATTGCCGACCATCAGGGCAAATTCCCAATCCTCCTGGCGGTAGGGCCAGGCCATCTCCTGCGACAGCTTCAGCGCGCCCGGCAAATGGCGGGTTTCCAATTTCATCAGCTCGGTCGGGGCGCTGACGATATCTCTGTCATGCTCAACGGTCATAAGGTGCAACGCTGTCACTTGATCCAGAGTCGGATTGAAGTCGGACCGTAGAGTCGCGCCCGGCGGACAGATTTCGCTGCTGTTTTGCCCCTTCAAATCAGCGGGATTGTTCGTTTTAAGCAATTCCTCGGCATGCCAAATCGCGCAAATCAGGCGAGGAATACCTGGCACTTTGAATCGCTGCTTCGTGGTTGCCCGCGATCGGCGTCACGTCCGCACGATCCCCAATGGCAATGGCATAGCCGCAACACTCCCCGGCGATGAAACGCTTGATGCTCAGGAGGAATTTTGGATGGTCTACATCAGCGAAGAGGAGTCAGCCGCCCTCGTCACGCATGAACTTGCTTTCGAGGCGGCGCGGCAGGCTCTCGTGGCATCAGCATCGCGGCAGAGCTGGGTCTTTCCTGCTGTTCTCGGGCGCACGCATGAGGCGACCAATACCTTCTCAATCAAATCCGGCTCGTCGGACGACCTGACCGGAGTGAAAATCGGCTCCTTCTGGTCGAGCAACCCGGCACGTGGCCTTCCCCGCCACAACTCCACCATCGTGCTGCTCGATCAGCATACAGGTCGGCTCGGCGCCGTGGTCGAGGCCGGGAAGGTCAACGCCTACAGGACGGCCGCCGCCGACGCGGTCGCGGCCGATCTTCTTGCGCGCAAGCAAGCCAAGGTTCTGGCGACATTCGGCGCCGGCAACCAGGCGGGCTTCGAAGTGATGGCGCTGGCACGCGTCCGCCCAATCGAAACCGTGCTGGTCGTGGCCCGGCCTTCGTCGCGACGCGACGCTCTTGTCGATCAGATCGGCGAAAGGGGCCTGGATGCGCGCGCTGCCGTGCCCGAAGACGCCGTGCGCGCGGCCGACATCGTGGTGACTGCGACGCCCTCACGCGAACCGCTGTTTGATGCCGCTTGGGTGGGGCCTGGAACCCATATCGTCAGCATGGGGTCGGATGCTCCGGGCAAGCGCGAATTGCCGAGCGAATTGTTCCCAAGGCACGTCTGTTTTGTGATCTGCTTTCCCAGTCCGTCCAGATCGGCGAGTTCCAACACGTGCGCGACGAGATCAACGCCGGCCGGCTTGCGGTAACACCAATCGGCGACGTCATTGAAAAGCGTGCGCCCGGACGCCGTTTCGACAACGAGATCACGATTTTCGACAGTTCCGGTATCTCGCTACAGGACCTCTACATGGCCGACGCGCTGATCCGCGCAAAGGCGTCCCAACACTGATCAGCTTCGTACCGACAAGTCCCGGCCCCGACGGATTTTTCCGCCCTGCTTGAGTGCTCTCCGGCAACAACGTGTCCCGCGCGAGTCTGCCGTCGTGTCAGCGGCGGGCACGCCAAGGGTTGTCCGCATGAACCACGGATCGCCCCGGATGTCGCAAAACCGCTTGCGATCGGGGTGGTCGCGTGTGGACACGCAGTTGATTGACGCACGTCTTTCCAGCCACGGTAGGGCAGCTACAATCCAGGCCGAATCCAACCTGGAGAATGTCCTGATATTTCCGGTGATCAGCGGCTGGCGCGCCAGAAGGCGATACGATCCTGCAACCGATAGCCTTGGATAATCGCCGGCATGAACCACGGATTGCCACGATAGAGCGGTATGGCCGAAGGCGGTCGAAAGTCGAACGCCGTGCGCGACTGCTCGCCATGCCCCATCAGCTTGTGCGCCGCACGCATACCGATCCATGGCGCCCAGACCACGCCCGAACCGCAGAAGCCGGTTGCATAGACCATACCGTCCTTTTCGAAGATGCGGGGCAGCATGTCTCGGTTCATCGCCACATTGCCGAACCAGCAATGCGAAAGGCGCACGTTCTCCAACTCCGGGAAAAGGTTCACGAGGCCCTTGCGTAGGAGAAGTTTCGGCGCCGCCGGGTCGCCGACGCGAGAACTGTCACGTCCCCCCAGCAGAATGCGTTTTCCGTCGGGCGAGGGACGATAATAGAAACCGAGTTGCCGGTTCTCGGTGATCGTCATCAGCTTCGGCATCAGTCGCGCCATGACATCGGGCGCAAGTTCCTCGGTCACGATGATCCGGCTGCGGACCGGAACCAGGCGGCGCCGAAGGAAGGGAGCGGCGCCGTCGGTATAGCCGTTGGTACAGACCAGAACCTGCCGTGCATCCACCGTCCCTGCCGAAGTCGCGACGCGGAACCCCGAACCATTCCTCTCGATCGACTTGACCACTGTATGCGAATGGACCGTCAACCCGGATGCGAGCGCCACCCGCAGGAGTTCAGCGTGGAATTTTGCGGGGTGCAGCGCGCCAATGTCCATCCGAACGGTTCCGCCGCGGTAGAAATCGGTTCCGATATAATTTCGCTGCTCAGCATGCGGAACGGCGAAGGACTCGATCCCCAGTTTCTTCGCCAGCGTCTCGGCGCCGCGCGCCATCTTCTCATACTGTTGATATCCAAAAGCGCCCTTGAACTGGCCAACCAGTCGGAAGTCGCAGTCCAGCCCTTCGGTCCTGATGAAGTCGTAGAGGAATTCGCGCGCGATCTTGCCCTCGGCCTCGATCGCCATGGCCTTCTCTTCACCGAAGCGCCGGGTGATCGTGGCATAGTCCGGCCGGATGCTTCCGCTGGTAATTCCGCCGTTGCGTGTAGAAGCACCCTCGCCCGGATTCATCGTATCAAAGGCTGCGACCGAGCGTCCTTCGCGCGCCAGCACAAGCCCGGCCGAAAGCCCGGCATAACCGGCGCCGACAATTGCCACGTCAAGCTTTTTTGCGAGGGGCTTCCGCGGCAGCGGCATGACGGGCGCCGCTTCCCACCAATAGGGCGTGTTCTTCTCGATTTTGGGCTCGTGCACGTGACTGACTTCTCTTGATGTTCCAGGGATTAAGAAAGCGATCGGTCGCGGTACCTCAAATATGGTCATCTCGTACGTCCAGCGCGTCGCGCAGTCCGTCACCAATGAAATTGAAACTGGTTACCGCGATGGTGATTGCAGCTCCGGGAATGATTGCCAGCCAAGGTGCGCTGCCCAGATATTGCTGGGCGCCATTGAGCATGTTGCCCCAGCTGGGCAGTGGCGGCTGGATCCCGTAGCCGAGGAAGCTGATGTAGGCTTCCATGAGAATGGCGCGCGCGACCGTCAAGGTGGAAGCGACGATAATCGGGCCCATTGCGTTGGGCAGTATCTCGCGGAACATGATGTGCGTGCCGCTCAGCCCCAGCATTCGGCCAGCCAGGACGAACTCGCGTTCGCGTAACGAGCGGACCTCCGCTTCGACAATGCGGGCAACCTCCATCCAACTGGTGAGGGCGATAATGATGGTGATCATCACAGGACTGGGCTTCAGTGCCGCAGCCAGCGCCAGCAGCAGAAAGATCGATGGGAACGACAGGAATCCATCGACGGTGCGCATCAGCGCCGCCCCAACCCAGCCGCCGCGATAGCCTGCAATCACGCCGACCAGCGTGCCGATGAGCGTCGACAACACCATGGCGAAGAAACCCACCAGCAGCGAGATTCGTCCCGCCATCAAGAGTCTTGCCGCAAGGTCACGGCCGAGCGGATCGGTACCTAGAAAGTGATAACCCGTCAGCGGCGGGGCAAAGCGGGCCCGCAGATCGATGTACAGGGAGTCATAAGGCAGGAGATGGGGACCGAGGACGCAAGCGAGGCTCAGGAAGATGATCATCGCCAACCCGAGCAGCGCCAAGCGATGCCGCATGAAACGAAGTGCCGCGCGGTTGTTTCTCCATCGGCTTGGAGCTGCATTTGCGGTGAGAGCGGTCATATCGGCTGTCTCCTGTCGGGGAAGTTGCGCGCTCAGGCCAGACGAATGCGCGGATCGACAATAGCGACGACAATGTCGGCGATCAGGTTTCCAAGCAGAACGAGGATGGCGGAGAACATCAGTAGCCCCATCACAACCGGATAGTCGCTGTAACCAAGGCTATCGAGGAACAACCGTCCCATTCCCGGCCAGGTAAAGACGGTTTCGGTCACCAGCGCGCCGGTCAGAATGCTGGGAAGCTGCATCCCGGCCAAGGTAATCATCGGCAAAAGCGCGTTGCCAACGACATGCTTCATCAGAATCCGGCGTTCACTCAACCCCTTGGCCCGAGCCGTTTTAACGAAGTCCTGGCTAATGGCGTCGAGTGTCGCCGTCCGCATGTAGCGGCTCCAGATCGCGACATGGACCAGCGACAATACGACACTTGGCAGGATCAGATGGTGGAGATAGCCCAGGATCGAGCTATCGCCGATCTCGGACATATTGCCCGCGGGCAGCCAGCCTAACTTCAAGGAAAAGATGTAGATGCCTACGAGGCCGAACCAGAAGGTAGGGACCGACAATGCGACCATGGCGCCAACGGTTGCGAGATAGTCGAATAGTGAGTAGCGGCGCGTGGCGCCCCGAATTCCAATCCAGGCGCCAATGGAGATCGCAATCGCGGTTGAGGACCCCATCAGCAGCAGCGTGGCGAACAGATGGCTGCCAATGATCTCCAATACCGGCGCTCCGTCGCGGAAGGAGTGACCCCAGTCGCCCCGCACCAGCCGCCATGCCCAGTCCAGATATTGGATCCATATAGGGCGATCAAGGCCCAGCAGCCCCTTGAGGCGCTCGATATCCTGCTGGGTCATTCCGGGATCGAGTCCGAATTGTGCCAGGGGGCCGCCGGGGAGGAGGTTCAGAATGCCGAAGCCGATGATCGAGACGATCACAAGCAGCACCAGGCTCTGCGAGAGGCGATTGAGCAGGAAGCCGCGCATCCGAGTCCTCCATTGTGGGTTGATGATCTTAGTGTGTTGCCGCCGCCGCAGTGGATCGGGCGGCGGCAACTGCGTGGATTAGGCCTTCCACTGCCAGGCCGCGGCATCCCACGACGCGGTGCGGGTGTTGGCGTTGGGCTCGAAGCCGTCCAACCCTTTCTTGCGCCCAAGGACGATTGTGTACGCGAACAGCGGCAGGAAGGGCAGATCATGGCGCACCACTTCCTGCACGCGATTATAGATCCCGCGCCGTTCTTCCGGATCGAAGCTGCGAGCACCCTTTTCGAGCAGGGCATCGACTTCAGGGTTGGAATATTGCCCGGTGTTCGAACCGTGTCCGCCTTGAGCGGCGATTGCCTTCGTATGGAGCCGGTTTGTGGCGTCGGGGTCCGCGGCAATCAGATAGGTGACGCCCACCATGGCGGTGTCAAATTGCGACTTCAGCCAGAACTCGCCCCACATGACTGCAGCCGGCAAATTCGAGATCGTCATCTCGACGCCGATCTCGGCAAACGTCTGCTGCAGGAACTGCTGCGTCTGCTCGCGGAGGTTGTTGCCAGAAGTTGTTGAGTTGGAGAAGGACAGTCGCACCCCATCCTTGGCGCGGATTCCATCCGGCCCCGGCGCCCAGCCGGCCTCATCCAGGATTTGGCGCGCCCGGTCCAGATTGAACTCCTGAACCGGCAGGTTCGGGTCGTAGTAATAGGACTCCTTCGGCATGAAGGTCTCGGTGAGAGTGCCCACGCCGTAATAGATCGTGTCGACGATCGCCTTCCTGTCCAACGCGGCGTAGAGCGCCTGGCGCACTGCCAACTCCTTGAACTGCGGGCGGCCCAAATTGAGGTAGATCGACTCCAAGGATGCCCCTGTCTCCAGTGTCACCACGCGGTCTGGTAGTTCGCGGGCTTCAGTATAATGGTCGGCGGTGATGAACGACTGATCGACCAGGTCCACGTCGCCGCTCTTGAACTGCGTGTAGAGCACCGTCATATCGGGGATGTATTTGAAGATGAGCTGCTCGATATAGGGGCCCTCGCCCGCGTACTCAGGATTGGCGACGAGCTCGATATGATCGCCCGCGACGCGCTGGCTCCATTTGAATGCGCCGGTGCCGACTGGCGCCTGGTTGAACGCGGCTGTATTCGGATCGGCCTCTTTCTCCAGAATGTGCTTGGGCACGATGAAGGTTTCGGCCAAGAACGAAAGATAGGGCGCAAAAGCCTCCTTCATCCGCCAAGTGATCTCGGTGGGCGAAACCACTGTGATGTCCTGCACGAGCGAATGGCCGCTCGTGCGCCAAGCGCGAAACTTCGGGTTCGTGATGAGCTCAAGGGTGAATTTCACGTCCTCGGCCGTGAAGGGCTCACCATCGTGCCAGCGGGCATTGTCACGCAACCGGATGCGCCAGTTGAGACCGTCCTCCGAAATGCCGCCATTCTTCTGGCTTGGCACCTCGGCTGCGAGGTTTGGATGTAGGCCACCTTGGGGATCCATGCGGACCAGCGCGTCGAAAACCGAGAAATGGACCGCGTCATCGACTTCGATATGCGCCATCAACGGATTGAACACGGTCGGCTCTTGCGAGAGGCCGACGACGACGCGACCGGCCGGGCCCGCAGGAGGGGTCTTGGCGAAGGCGGGCTTGCCCAGCAGGTTGGGCGCGATGAGGCCTGCAGCCCCACCTATCGCCATCAGTCGCAGCGCTTCGCGCCTCGAGTAGTTGGACGTAGTCGATGAATTTCTGGTCATGGTAGTTCCTCTCTTGTTATTTCTTATGCGTTTGCTGCAACTGGACGGGCATTGCCCGGCCGCTCTCCTGGAATTGCCGCTACGAGTTGGCGCGTGTAGGCTGCTTGCGGGTTCAGGAATATCTGCGAGGGCGGTCCGCGCTCGACGATCCGGCCCTTCTGCATCACAGCGATTTCGTCGCAGATCTGGCTGGCGACGCGCAGGTCGTGTGTGATGAAAACCATCGACACGCCGGTCTCGCGCTGGATCTGGTCCAGAAGCTGCAGGATCTGCGCCTGGATCGAGACGTCGAGTGCGGAGACCGCCTCGTCGGCAATGAGCAGCTTCGGCTTGAACATCAGCGCACGAGCGATGCCGATGCGCTGGCGTTGCCCACCCGAGAACTCGTGCGGATAGCGGCCAAAGGCGCCGGCATCGAGACCGACATGAGCCAGGAGCGCACGCGCTTCCTCGCGCGCTTGGGCATAAGGCATCCCGTGTGCCACCGGCCCTACCGTCATGATGTGGCCAACCGTTGAGCGTGGGTTCAGCGACGCGAAGGGATCCTGGAAGATCATCTGGATCCGCGGTCGAAGAGGGCGGAACTTCGCTTCGGAAAGCTTGGCTATGTCAGATCCCTCGAACAAAATCCCGCCGCCGTCGCTGTCCAGCAGTTTGATCAACAGCCGGCCCAGCGACGACTTTCCCGAACCGCTCTCGCCTACGACCCCCAGCGTGCGGCCGGGCGCGAGTTCGAACGAGACCTCGTTCACCGCTGTCACAGTCCGCTGCGCGCCGAACAGCGCGCTGCCACCACGATAGGTCTTCACCAGACCCTCAACCTTCAGGATCGGCTCCTTGCTGGCCGACTCCAGACGAGGGCGATCTTCGCCGGTCAAATGCGGTACGGCCGCGATCAGGCGCCGGGTATAAGGATGCTTGGGCGACTTCAACACCTGCTCGGCGCTACCCTGTTCGACGATGTGGCCCTTTTCCATCACCACGACGCTGTCGGCGATCTCTGCCACCACACCGAAATCATGGGTGATGAACATCACGCTCATGCCCTTGCGCCGCTGAATGTCGCTGATCAGTTGCAGGATCTGTGCCTGGGTGGTGACGTCGAGGGCGGTGGTTGGCTCATCGGCGATCAGCACCGTCGGCTCGAGCGCCAAGGCCATGGCAATCATGACGCGCTGCCGTTGCCCGCCCGAAAGCCGGAAAGGATACTGGTGATACATGAGTTGGGGATCTGGTAGGCCCACTTCAGTGAGCAGCTCAACGGCGCGGTTGCGGCAGGTTTGTGGCGTACCGAAGCCATGCGCGGCCATGACCTCGTCAATCTGCGCGCCCACCGTCATCAGGGGATTGAGCGCTGAGAGCGGATCCTGAAAGATCATCGATACGACCCGTCCACGCAGGTTGCGCAGCTTGTCTGGCGACATGCCGATGATGTTCATCCCCTCCAGCTGGATGACACCCGATGAGAGGCGGATCACCTTTGGCAGAAGCCCCATGATCGCGTTCGCCGTGACCGATTTACCCGATCCGGACTCGCCTATGATGCAGAGGATCTGGCCGCGTTTCAGATCAAACGAGATATTCTCGACCGCATGGACCCGCTCCATGCCGGCCGGCAGGCTTACGGTCAGGTCGCGCACCGAAAGCGCAACTTCATGAGGAGCTACAGCTTGGATGCTGGCGATCATCGAGACCTCTCCCTTCTCAGCCGCGCTCTTTAGCCCGCTGCGGATTGCGTTTTCGATCTCCGCCTCGTGGCGATCAATCGGTCAAACTGTTCCCTATCGTGAGCTCTCCGGCTCACTTTCAAGCCTCCCTGTCGTGGCCCTGCGGAGCCTGCCTGCCTCTTGGCGGATGTCCGGGGAGTAACGGACCTTAGTCGACAATGAGTGTGACCCCTTCTGGCCGGCAGAGTCGTTGAAACTTAGCACGCAGGCAGCAGGAACTTCTGCAAAGGAGGCCAAATTTGGCATTTCACTCTGCGCGTTTTCCGCCGCCCGGGTCACGCGACCGCATCCTTCAGACGATAGTATGTGCCTACCGTGGGAGGCATGGGAGGAAACCATGGCTTGCCGGTGTGAATCACAGCCACCTCGAAATCCCCCGAGACCGGATCGGCCACGGATCCGCCAATGGAACCGAAGTATCGTGCCAGTAGGAAGCAAACTTCATTACCGTGTCACCCTCATACTCATCCGGGGTCGATCCGATGCAATGAGTGTATGATCGACTCCGCAGGTGAGGTGCGACCCAACCGGTCATTCGTCGCAACAATTGCCCGTCTTTCATCCCTCAAACGGCAGGATGTTCCGCCCTCGTACAAAGTTCACGGCTTACGGCTGAGGCCCATACGCTAGGCTGCGCTTGGGCAGCGAGACCAGTGTCGATCCGCGTCCTAGTTGACCGAAGCGCCTGAAGACCGTGGCGTGGGGCCAGGTCACTGAATTCTGAGAAGACCGTCTTGCCAAGGTACAATCGGTCGCGCACGAGATTGAGGTCACGAGGCGGCCAGCACCAAAAACAGGGAAGTAACGATGCGCGAATATGAGATTGCCGCCATTCCTGCCGACGGGATCGGCCCGGAGGTGATTGCCGCAGGTCTCCAGGCGCTTGAGGTGCTGCAGCAGCGCTGCGGCGACTTCAAGCTGCGCGTCCAGCACTTCGACTGGGGCTCAGACTATTACAAGGCCCATGGTCGGATGATGCCCGAAGATGGAGTGGCGCAACTGAAGCGCTTCGACGCCATCTTCTTTGGCGCGGTAGGCGCTCCCGATCTGCCCGACGACATCACGCTCTGGGGCCTCCGGCTGCCGATCTGCCAAGGCTTTGATCAGTACGCCAACGTGCGGCCGACCAGGATATTGCCCGGGATTGTTTCGCCGCTGGCGGGCGTTGGCCCTGGCGATCTGGATTGGGTGATCGTGCGTGAGAATTCCGAGGGCGAGTATTCGGGCCACGGCGGCCGCGCCCATCGCGGCCTCCCCGAGGAGGTCGGAACCGAGGTCGCGATCTTCACGCGCGTCGGCGTCACCCGCATCATGCGCTATGCATTCCGGCTGGCGCAGTCACGGCCGCGAAAGCTCCTGACTGTTGTTACGAAATCCAACGCGCAGCGTCACGGCATGGTAATGTGGGACGAAATCGCAGCCGAGGTGGCGCGGGAATTCCCCGACGTCGAGTGGGACAAGATGCTAGTCGATGCTATGACAGTGCGTATGACGTTGAAACCTCGGAGCCTAGATACGATCGTCGCCACCAATCTTCACGCCGACATATTGTCGGACCTTGCAGGCGCGCTCGCGGGCAGTCTCGGCGTTGCACCGACCGCCAACATTGATCCCGAGCGGCGCTATCCCTCGATGTTCGAGCCAATTCACGGCTCGGCATTCGACATCGCCGGCAAGGGTATCGCCAACCCGGTCGCCACCTTCTGGACCGCTGCCCAGATGCTCGAACATCTGGGCGAGAGCGCAGCGGCCGTCCGGTTGATGAGCGCTGTGGAAACGGCGACGAGTGAAGGGGTGCTGACGCCCGACGTGGGAGGGACAGCGACCACGCAGGAAGTGACGGACGCCGTCTGCCGGACGATCCGCGGTTCGAACGTGTGACAGATTTCCAATGAAGCTCGACAAGATCGACATCAAGATCTTATCCCAATTGCAAAAGAACGGGCGGGTCACGAATGTCGAGCTAGCCGACCTGGTCAACCTTTCGCCGAGCCCTTGCCTGATGCGGGTGAAGAAGCTTCAGGCGGAAGGCTTCATCACCGGCTATTCCGCCCAGATCGACGTGTCCAAGCTCGGACAGACTCTAACGATCTTCACCGAAGTCACGCTCAAGCACCATCAACAGAACGACTTCGCGAGATTTCTCACCGCAATTCAGAAAGTCGATTCTGTCATCGAATGCCATCTGGTTTCAGGCGGTTACGACTACCTAGTGAAGTTTGTCACAGCGGGCATCAGCGAGTACCAGACGATCATGGAGCGCATGATCGAATTGGATATCGGAATCGACAAATATTTCAGCTTCGTCGTGCTGAAGTCCCCAATCGTGAAATCCCATTTGCCTCTCGACATCATTTTCGACAAATGAGAAAGCTGCTCCGCAGTCTTGGACCTGGAGAGCCGCGCGCCAGCGCTCCCTGTTGCTGTTTTCGCTGCGCTTGTGCAACGGCAAGAGAATCCACATACCGGCAAATTGCTTTGCACTTGGCAGACGGCGGCATCACCTGAGGATTTGCTTTGGGGCCGCTAACGCGCGTCGCGTTCGACCGGCCTCGTGCGACGCGCTTTAGGTTCTTGTTTTCTTTAGGTTCTTGTTTTGATGCATGTCGTTATCGCAAAACCGCTGCACACTTTTGCGCGACATGCATTAGGCGTCTACCGCAGTGACCGAGGTCGCTTCGGCGATGGCAATGATCATCCCTTCATCGCTGACCGAACGTCCTTGTCTTCGAGGGTTTGATCCAGCGTCATTCGGGTACGTTCGAGGATTCCATCAATATCGTCCTCGGTGCAGCAGAGCGGCGGCGCAAAGCCGAGGATGCCGCTGTTGAAGGAGCGGATGACAAGGCCGTTCGCCCACGCGCGCTCGAAGATGCGGCGCCCCGGATCGGCCGCCGCCGGCAGCGGCGTTTTGCGCTCCTTGTCGGTGACCAACTCAATTGCTGCCAGCATGCCGCGACCGCGGATGTCGCCAACCAGCGGGTGGTTGGTGAGCGAGCGAAGGCCGTCCATCAGGCGCTTCCCGGCCTTGCGCCCATTCTCGAGCAAGCTGTCTTCATAGAGACGGAGGCATTCGAGCCCGACCGCCGCGCTCACGGGATGGGCCGAATAAGTATAGCCATGGCCGACAGCCGCTTTGCCGGCTCCGTCCGCGATGGTATTGTAGACGTGGTCCGACATGAAGACGGCGCCCATCGGCACGTAGCCCGAGGTCAGTCCCTTCGCCGTGGTTATGAAATCCGGCACGACCTCGTCTTCCTCACAGGCGAAGAGGGGGCCGGTACGGCCAAAGGCAGTGATAACTTCGTCGACAACGAACAGAATGTCGTGTTCCTTGCACACGGCGTGCAGAGCCTTCAGCCAACCCGTTGGTGGAACGAGGACACCGCCCGAACCCTGGATGGGTTCGGCGTAGAAGGCCGCAACGCGGCCCGCGCCGAGTTCCGCGATTTTGGCCCGCAGGGCCGCGACCGATGCATCGATGATCGCCTGCGGGTCGGAACCGACGGGATTGCGATAGGCGTAGTGCGAAGGAATTTTGTGCTGCCAGTCGTATGGCACGCCGAAACCCGCATGGAAAGCCGGGATCGCGGTCAGACCTGACCCTGCCGTCGAGGATCCATGGTAGCCATACTCGACCGAGATGAACTGGTCCTTTTGCGGCGTACCCGTGGCATGGTAGTAATAGCGAATGAAGCGGATCGTACTGTCTATCGCGTCGGAGCCGCCAAGCGTGAAATAGACATGGTTCAAATCGCCGGGCGCCAGTTCGGCAAGCCTGGCAGCAAGGCGAATGGCAGGCTCGGATCCTAGCCCGAAATATCCCGTCGCATAGGGAAGCTCTCTTAGCTGCTTTGCGGCTGCTTCAACGACGCTTTCCTGGCCGTATCCGATGTTTACACACCATAGACCGGCGAATCCGTCCAGCAGGGTTTTCCCGCTTGCATCGGTCACTGTTGCGCCCTTGGCGGATTTGAGCACCCGCACGCCCGTCTCCTCGTGGCTCCGATAGCATGAAAACGGGTGAACCAGATGTGCGCGATCGAGTTCGATCAGTGAGTTTGCCAGCATTTCTTCCTCCGATTCAGCGTAGTGCCTGACTGACGAGAGCATAAGTCCGGTGTGGCGTGGTTTCGTCCTTCAGCTCATCTGCGGTTCGTCGCATCATTATGCCACCGACGACGTGAGCCAGGCAGGACGGGTGAGCCATTCGCCGATATCTGTAGATTCGGTGTCGATACGGACAAACTCGCCCGCACTGTCGGCCAGCAGGAAGTCGATCAGGTTCGGTGCTTCGGAATTGCTTCTCGCCACCACCGGCCCACCAACCTGCCGCGACAGTTCGACAACACCGCTCAGATGCGCCATTGTCATCGTTTCCAGCGTGATCTGCTGCGCGGTCATGGTTCATTCCGGGCCTGAATTCTCCTAGGCCCAAGATAGGCTGCCGCGGACAGCAGTTCCTCCCGACCAGAACCTGAGCGATAGGCGTTTTGACTTTCCTTTGCCGCTGGCGCCGTATCTTATGCCGACGCACGGCTGAAAGGTCGCGCTCCCGCCGAAGCTCGAAACGAACTCAGGCGCAACTCTCTGCCAAAGCTCTCACGCAATACAAAACAATCTGCTTCAGGGCACATCGAATGCGGCGACTAGTCTTCTCGGTTCTCACTATGATCCTTGCTGTTAAAGGCACGCTGTGCCGACAGGATTGGAAGGATCGACGCTCATGACCCAGTTCAGACCGAAATACATCACCTTCGACTGCTACGGTACACTGACCAACTTCGACATGGCGGGCGCGGCGAGACGCGTATACGGCGCGCAGCTCTCTCCAAATGGGATGGCGCAGTTCATCAGGGATTTCTCGGCCTATCGCCTCGATGAGGTTCTTGGCGCCTGGAAGCCGTACAGCGAGGTCGTGCACAATTCTGTGGAACGGACCTGCAAACGCAACGGCGTCGCATTCCGGCCCGAGGATGCCCAGCGCATCTATGCGGAAGTGCCGACATGGGGTCCGCACCCGGATGTCCCGGCGGGCCTGGCCAAGGTCGCCAAGGAAATCCCGCTGGTGATCCTGTCGAACTCCATGAAGAGCCTGATCATGTCGAACGTGGAAAAACTCGGCGCGCCGTTCCACATGGTCATCACGGCCGAGGAGACCGGCGCCTACAAGCCTTTGATGAAGGGCTTCGAATATATGTTCGAGAAGCTCGGCTGCGGCCCGGAGGACATTACGCACGTGTCGTCCTCATTTCGCTATGATCTCATGACCGCCTATGATCTCGGTATCAAGAGCAAGGTCTGGGTGAACCGCGGCCACGAGCCTGCAAACCCCTTCTACGAATATACCGAAATCAAGGATATCGGCGGTCTGGCCGGCGCCATCGGACTGGAGCCCGTTCGGGAATTCGCCTGAACGTCTGTTTGCTGGCGCAGTCGCGCCAGACTGAGGTGCTCCCAAAACGTTAATAATCACTGGTCGCAATAGAGAAAGGGGCGGTTTTCACCGCCCCTTTCTTTGTTGTTCCAACGCTTTAGGGGCTGCAAGTGTTTCCACCTGCTTGCAAGATAACTAGTTAAGCCCGCCAACATGAAGCGTCTTGACCTCGAGATATTCCTCGATGCCGAGCTGCGATCCTTCGCGCCCCACTCCTGACTGCTTGACACCGCCGAAAGGCGCAACCTCGGTCGAGATCATGCCTGTGTTGAGCCCGACCATACCGAACTCCAGCGCCTCGGCAACACGCCATGACCGTTGGAGGTTGTCGGTGTAGAAGTAGGCGGCAAGGCCGAACGGCGTACCGTTCGCGATGGCGATGGCCTCTTCCTCCGTCTCGAAGCGAAAAAGCGGCGCCACCGGACCGAACGTCTCTTCCGNCAGACGTGTGCTCTTCCGATCTGTAGCCTCTCCCAGCACGACGGGCCGTGCATATTGCTTGCCCTCCGGCACCGTCTCGCTCTGGGCGATGATCTGCGCACCTTTCGCCTGTGCATCCGCGATGTGACGCTCGATCTTGTCGATCGCGGCCGCGTTGATCATCGGGCCGATCTCAGTGCCCTCGTCGGTCCCTGCGCCAACCCTCATCCGCGTGACGCGCTGGCTCAGCTTTTCGGCGAAAGCGGCGTAAACGCCTTCCTGCACGAGAATCCGGTTCGCGCAAACGCAGGTTTGACCGCCATTGCGGAACTTGGATGCGATCACCCCTTCAATTGCCTTATCCAGATCGGCGTCGTCAAAGACGATGAAGGGCGCGTTGCCGCCAAGCTCCAGGCTCAGCCGCTTGATGCTATCGGCCGCGCCACGCATGAGCAGCGCACCGACGCGGGTCGAACCGGTGAACGAGATCTTGCGCACCGTCTCGTTGGCCATCAGCTCTTTGCCGATCTCCGCCGGCATGCCGGTTACGATGTTGATAACGCCTGCCGGGATGCCGGCTCGGTCCGCCAGGACGCCGAGCGCGAGCGCCGAGAATGGCGTAAATTCCGACGGCTTGATGACAACCGTGCAACCTGCGGCCAGCGCCGGTGCTACTTTGCGCGTGATCATCGCGTTGGGGAAATTCCACGGCGTGATGATGGCGCAGACGCCGACGGGTTCTTTCAGCACCAGAATGCGGCGATCGGCCGTGGGTGACGGAATGGTCGAGCCACCGATCCGGCGCGCCTCCTCCGCAAACCATTTCACAAAAGATGCGCCGTAGCGGATTTCCGCCAACGCCTCGGCAAGCGGCTTGCCTTGTTCCAGCGTCAGCAGGAGCGCGAGATCCTGTTCGTGCTGGCGGATGAGGTCGTGCCAGCGCTCCAGAAATCCTGCACGCTCGGCATGGGTCCTTTTCTTCCAGCCTTTGAAGGCCTCAGCCGCAGCGTCGATTGCGGCTCTCGTCTCGTTCTCCGCCATTTCGGGAACGGTGCCGAGAACACTTTGGCTGGCAGGGTCAATGACATCGACCACGCCCTTCGTTTCCGCATCCCACCAGACACCGCCAATCAGCGCCTGCTGGCGGAAAAGGTCGGAATCGTTGAACATACCAATCTTCGTCATCGCATTCATGGTCTTTCCTCTGCTCTTTCAGGTTAATCCTGCCAGCACGGCCTGCGTGATTGTTTCAGTCCTGTCCTTGCCTGCGATCGTGCCAATCCCCCGCGCGGTTGCGGACTCGATCGCCGACATCACTTCTGCCGCAGCCTGCCCCTCACCCAGATGCCCGAGCATCATCGCACCGGACCAGATCGCGGCGATCGGATTGGCGACGCCGAGATGCGCGATGTCGGGCGCCGAACCATGGACCGGCTCGAACATGGAAGGCGCGCTGCGATCGGGATTGATATTGGCAGAGGCGGCATAACCCAGCCCGCCCTGGATGGCCGCTCCAATATCAGTGAGGATGTCGCCAAACAGGTTCGAGGCGACGATTACGTCGAGGCTTTCCGGCGCCAGCACCATGCGGGCAGCCATGGCGTCGATGTGGTAGTGCGAGACCTCTACATCGGAATAGTCTTTCGCTATCTCGCGCGTGACCTCATCCCAGAAAACCATGGAATGTTTCTGCGCGTTGGATTTGGTGACAGATGCCAGCTTCTTGCGGCGCGCCCGCGCCTGTTCGAAACCGAAACGCATGATCCGTTCGACACCCGCACGCGTGAAGATTGCTGTCTCAATCGCGACCTCATTGGCTGTGCCGGAATGGACGCGCCCGCCGGCGCCGGAATATTCGCCTTCCGTATTCTCGCGGATGCACAGGATGTCGAAACCATCGGAGCGGAGCGGCCCCTGAACGCCCGGCAACAGCCGGTGCGGTCGTATGTTGGCGTACTGCGTGAACCCTTTCCGGATCGGCAGGAGCAGTCCGTGAAGCGATACTGAGTCGGGCACTTCCGCCGACCAGCCCACAGCGCCGAGATAGATCGCATCGAATTTTCGAAGTGTCTCGATGCCGTCTGACGGCATCATTGCACCGGTCTCCAGGTAGTAGGCGCACGACCATGGGAATCTTGTGTCAGCAAGGGCGAAACCGCCCCGCTTAGCCGCCGCCTGCAGCACCTGCCATGCCGCCTGCGTCACGTTCTTGCCGATGCCGTCGCCGGGGATGAGCGCTATCTTGTAGGTCTTCATTGATGGAGGTCCTCGTTCGCACTAGCGTCATCGGAACAATAGTGGATCGCCCGCCGCATTTTCGGTCGAGGATGAGCCGCCCGACGGCGTCGAATCGCGTCAGGCGGAACTTGGAAAGCCGATTGTTCTGGAACCGCCGCGCGCTCTATTCGGCCGGACCTTGAGCACTGAACTCAGTCATAAACGCTGACGTAGATCTTGCGTACGGTCTCGATCGTGCGCCAGACGCCGACGAAACCCGGCTTCATCACGAAACTGTCGCCGGCGCGGTAGGTCTTGGTCTCACCGCCCTTCTCCTCGATTTCGACGAGACCCGAAACGATGTGGCAGAACTCGTAGATAGTTCCCTTGATCGAATGCGTCTCGCCGGGCGTCGCTTCCCAGACGCCGGTCAGAACTTTCTCACCTTTTGAGGCATCCTGCGCCCAGGTCTTGAAGGATGGAGTGCCGGAAATGAGCCGCTCCGGAGCCGGCAATGCCTCCTTCGGCGCGAAGTCTGGAACTGTGTCGATCGTGATCAGAAGTGACATGTGATGTTTCCTGGTTAGTAGCCGAGTGTCCGATCGACGAGGCCGATCAGTTCTTCTCCGGCGCGGTGGCGCCGGATATTGTCCACGACGGATTGTGCCGCCGTATGCGGTTGCGTCACCGAGGCGATATGCGGCGTTATCATCACCTTCGGATGCGACCAGAGCGGATGGTCTTCCGGGAGCGGTTCTGGATCAGTGACATCAAGCATCGCCGCAGATACATGACCGATGTCGAGCGCGTTGATCAGCGCGGCCTGGTCTAGTTGCGGACCTCTGCCGACATGCAGCAGCTGCGCCCCGACGGGCAGTAAGTCGAAGAACTCTGCATCGAGCATGCCGTGCGTTTGTTCCGTGAGCGGGAGCAGGCAGACGAGAATATCCGTTTGCTTCAGAAAGCCCGCGAGTTGGTCCCTGCCGTGAAAACAGGCGACGTCCTCTATCCGCTTTTCGCTGCGGCTCCACCCGGCAAGCGGAAACTGGAACGGCTTCAAGCGCTCGATAGCCGCGCGGGCCAGCATGCCAAGGCCGAGGAAGCCAACCCGGCGTTCGGCCGCCTGTCGACCGGCAATCGGTTGCCAGAGGCACCTTTTCTGCTGCTCGAGATAGGCGGGCATCTGCCGGTGGAGCGCCAACACGCCGAGCGCGACGTATTCCTGCATCATGCGTATGATGCCATCCTCGACCATGCGCACCAGCTTCACATGGCTTGGCACCACGTCCTGCTTGAACTGGTCGACGCCCGCGCCGGTGGAAAACAGCACTTCCAGATTGCGGCAGCGCGAAATCTCGTCCGGCACCGTCCAGGTAATGAGATAGCGCACCTTCTCTGGCTCCATTTCATCGCCGGAATGGAGGAATTCCAGATCCGGGATCTGGCGCGCAAATATCTCGCGGAAGACCGCGGCACGCGCGGCATCGGAATTGAAAAGAAACGCCATGGTGACCGCCCCTTCCTTCAGGCCGCAAGAAGCGCGCCGAGCCCCTCGATCATCTTCCGGCAAGCGGCGAGTTCACCGATCTCGATATATTCGTCGGCACGATGGGCACGGCCGATATCGCCGGGGCCGCAAATGACCGCATCGATTCCGGCCTGCTGATAAAGCCCGGCCTCCGTACCGAAGCTGACGGCTGCCAGCGGCTCCTGCCCCGTCAGCTCCGTCATAACGGCCGCTAGATCCCTCCCATTCGCGGGCGCAAGGGCGGGATAGGAACTCAACTCGTGCCACGCCACATCGAAGCCACTGTCGCGCAGATCGAAAAGCCGGGCCTTGACCGGCTCAAGCAGGGAGGATGGAGAAACGCCGGGCACGGCACGCACCTCGACGTCAGCGGTGCAACGGTCGGGGATGATGTTGACGGCTTGTCCACCGGCGATGACGCCCACCTGCAAGGAAGAATATGGGGGCTCGAAATTATCATCGAACGGCCCGTCGGCGAGGGATTGGCCATAGGCCACGACGTGCGTGATGACACCGGCCATGGCGTGCACCGCATTGAGTCCGAGATCGGGGCGTGACGAATGGCCGGATCGCCCGATCACCTCGAGCCGTGCGGCCGCCTTCCCCTTGTGCGCGCGCACAGGCTGCATCCGGCTCGGCTCGCCGATAATCGCGCCAAGCGGCTTCTCGCATAAGCTCGGCAACGCCGCTAAGAGGTGCGGCACGCCACGGCAACCCGCCTCTTCGTCATAGGAGAACGCGAGATGAACTGGCTGTCGCAGATTCATCGCCAAAAGTTCGGGAAGCACGGCCAATGCGCAGGCGAGAAAGCCCTTCATGTCGGTGGTGCCGCGGCCGTAAAGCCTGCCGCCCTCGCGGCGCAGGACAAACGGATCCGAGTTCCATTCCGGCTCGCCGGCCGGCACGACATCCATATGTCCAGAGATGATATAGCCCCGAGCCTGGCGCGGGCCGATCGTGACGAAGAGGTTGGACCGGTCACCCTCGGGTCCGGGGAGAACTGTCACCTCGGCTCCTGCCGCCTGACAGTAGTCGCGGATCCAATCGACGATCGCGCTGTTTGGCGTGCCCACAACAGAGGGAAATGCAACCAGAGTCGCGAGGATTTCTTCCACGTTCATGGCGGTCGCTCTGCTTGCACACTATCACCGGTCGCGACCAGCCTACCCGTATGGAGAAGTGTTCCCTGCCGAATCGCGCCGTGCTTTGGCCGAAGATTGCGAAAAAGCACCTCAAACCAGCGAAACCTGCTGGCTTTCCCCTGTAAAGATGCTGCAAAAGAGGCCTGTCGCAAACATGGCAATCGGAGCCTTAGCACCGCGTGCCTTGCGCATTCGTTGAAGGACCGGATCGACTGAGATGCAGAGATCAGTACGCCTGAAATCCTTCGAACTGGTCGCGCGGGACATTGATGATGTCGACGTCAAGCTACTGCACGCGCTGTCGATCTCAGTCCGCTGGCCTCATCGGCCGAAGGATTGGGACTTTCTGCGCCGCGCCGGCCGCGGCATTGTTGCCGTTGATGGTATTGGACGCGTTTTCGGGAGCGCGATGTGGTTTCCCCACGGGGACGATTTCGCCACCATCGGCGTAGTGATCACAACGCCGCGCACGCAAGCGCAAGGAGGCGGCCGATGGCTCATGGACTTGGTGCTCGAGCAATGCGGCGATCGCAACTTGGCACTCAATGCTACCCATGCTGCCTATCCTCTTTATGTCTCACTCGGTTTCACGACCGAGGCGATCGTATACATGCGCCAGGGGGAGGTCCCACAGACACCCCCAACAATGCCGGCCCTGGACGGTCAATTGCAGGCGCTATCGAGCGACAGGCTGAAGGAGATCACGGCGTTGGATACGCGCGCGTTTGGGACAAACCGCGAGAGGCTGCTCGCGTTGCTCGCGGCCGATGCCTCAATCTGCACTTTGAGCCGTGGCGGCGAGATCGTCGGCTATTCCATGTGTCGCGAGTTCGGGCGTGGCCACGTGATCGGCCCCATGGTCGCGCGCAACGATCTAGACGCGGTCCATCTCACAGCCGTGCATCTGAAGGAACTGGCAGGACGGTTCGCCCGCGTCGATACGCGCGAGAAGGATGGCGTGTTTGCCGCGTTTCTCCAGCAGTGCGGCCTCGGCATCGCCGAGACCGTTACGACCATGTCCAAAGGGCACCGCTTTCTGAACCGGGAAGACAATGGGCCTTGGGTCTATGGATTGGCCGGCCACGCCTTGAGTTGAATGCAAGCACACTGTCGCCTTCAACCAGCGGCCAGAGGATCAGGTCGATCAGTGCGCGCGTCGATCAACCGGCATAATTCGGTTGCCGTCACGCGGCCGGAACGGCTGCCGCTTCGAATCTGCTCCTAATCCCGGATTCGGTTTCCGCTGCCGGCATTATGACCGTCCGACGCCCATCCGCCACGCCATCCACGATGACATGGCCGATGCCGCGCGAGCAGGGCTCAATGCGCGCGTTGAGGTGATAAATGTCCCGCAGCAGATCGGATGTGATGACGTCCGGCGATGACCCGCATGCGACCAGCCGGCCGTCCGCGATGACCATTGTCTGATCGCTGAAGCGCAGGGCGTGATTGAGGTCGTGCAGGGCGATCAGCACGACCATGCCTCGCGCCTGAGCAAGTTCCCGCATGAGACCGAGCACTTCCACCTGCCGCGACAGATCGAGTGCTGATGTCGGTTCGTCCATCAGCAGGACCTCGGGCTCACGCACAAGCGTTTGTGCCAGGCTGGCGAGTTGCCGCTGGCCGCCGGAAAGCTCGCCGATGTTGCGGAAAGCGATATCGGCGATGCCGAGCGCCGCCAGGGTCTCGTCGATGCGAGCCAGATCATCGTCGCTCACAGACCAGCCCATACCCTGCTTGCGGGCGAGCAACACTGACTCATAGACGGTGAGCACCGCGTTGGCGGACGTTTCCTGTGGCATGTAGCAGATGCCGCTCTTCCCGCGAATGGCCCCCTCGACATGCATTGCTCCCGGTCCGTGCAGGAGGCCGGCGATGCGCCTGAAGAGCGTCGACTTCCCGGCGGCATTCGGACCGATCACCGCCACGATGTCTCCGCCCTCGAACGCTGGCGTCGTCACATCCCGAAGCCGGAGGCTCGTGCCGTAGCGCGCGCCGAGCGCCTCGAGCCGGATCGTCACCATGAGCGCCTCGTGCTAGACAGGATGAGCGAGATGAAGAACGGGATGCCAATGAGTGAGGTGACGATGCCGATCGGGAAGACCGTCCCCGGGATAAGCGACTTGCTGACGACCGAACTGGCCGACAGGATGAGCGCACCCGACAGGGCCGAGGCGGGCAGGAAGAAGCGTTGGTCCTCGCCGATGACCATGCGCGCGATGTGCGGGCCCACAAGTCCGATAAAGCCTATGGTGCCGACGAAGGCAACGGGGATGGCGGCGAGAAGGCTCACCAGAATCAGCGTCTCAAGCCGCAGGCGGCCGACCTTGACGCCGAAGCTGGCCGCCTTGTCCTCACCAAGCCTCAACGCCGTCAGCGCCCAGGTGCGCCGGGCGAAAATGGGTAAGACTGCGAGGAGAATGAATGTGGTGACTGCAAGCTTGGGCCAGGTGGCCTTGGTGAGGCTGCCCATTGTCCAGAAGACGACCGCCGCCAGCGCTTCCGCCGACGCGAAAAACTGGACGAGCGCGAGCAGCGCATTGAAGGTGAAAACCAGCGCGATGCCGAGCAGCACGATGGTCTCCGCGGTGACGCCGCGCTTTACGCTCAGCACGTGAATGAGGAAGGCCGCCAGCATCGCCATCACAAAGGCGTTGATCGGCACTACATATTCGACTGCGGCGGGGATAAGCCTCACCCCGAAGGCAAGTGCAAGCGCGGCGCCGAAGCTCGCGGCGGCGGATATGCCGAGCGTGAAGGGGCTCGCCAGCGGGTTGTTGAGGATGGTCTGCATCTGTGCGCCGGCCACGGCGAGCGCCGCCCCGACGACGATGGCCATCAGGGCTACCGGCATGCGGATGCCCCAGAGCACCACGCGCACCTGCTGCGGCACCGTGTCGGGAAACACAAGCGCCCGCACGACCTCGGCAAGTCCGTAGCGGGCGGGACCGACCGCAAGGTCGACGCACAGGCTGAAGAGCAGGGCAGCGCCGAGGCCGGCAAGGATCAACTGCCGCCGCCAGACGAGAGCGCGGTAACGCCCTCGTCCATCGGTGCTGTCGAGCGCGGTGCTGATGGCCGTCGATTCAATCGACATCGGTCAGCGAGACCCAGTGGCCGGGCCTGTATGCGACGGGCAGGAATTTCTCGTGCAACTCCCTGAAGGTCGCCTCGGGATCGAGATCGGCGAAAAGATCCGGATGCAGCCACTTCGCCATCTGCTGGATGGCGACGAACTGATAGGGGCTGTTGTAGAACTGATGCCAGATGGCATGCACGGCGCCGTCCTCGACGGCCTTCACGCCGGTCAGCGCCGGCCGCTCGGTCAGCGCCTTCAGCTTGCGCAGCGCCTCTGCCTCATCACGGCCGGGGCCGACGCCGACCCAGGCACCGCCCGGCACATAGGCTTCCCACGAGCCGCCGGTGACGATGATCTGATCCGGGTCGGAGGCGATGATCTGTTCGGGATTGAGTGTGCCGAACGTGCCGGGGATGATGTCATTGGCGATGTTGTCGCCGCCCGCCATCTCGACGAACTTGCCGAAATTGTCGTCGCCGAAGCTCATGCAGCAATCGTCCGAATAGCCGCCGGCGCGTTCGATGAAGACCTTGGGCCTTTCCGGCTTGGCCTTCTCGATGACGTCGGTAACGCGCGCGATCTCGGCGGCGCGCCAGGTGATGAATTCCTCGGCGCGCTCCTCCTTGCCGAACAGCTTGCCGAACAGGCGCGTGCTGGGTTCGGTGTTGGTAAAGGGACGCTCGCGGAATCGACATAGACCAACGGAATGCCGGCGGCGGCGAGCTTCTCGATATATTTGGCGTCTTCCGTGGCCTGCTTCGACTCGATGTTCATCAGGATGACGTCGGGCTTGAGCGACACCGCCTGCTCGACGTCGAAAGTGCCGTCCTTGAAACCGCCGAAGGTGGGGATCTCCGCCATCCTGGGGAATTTTTCGAGATAGGCGGCGTAGTTGTCCGGATCCGCTTGGCTAAAATCCTCGCGCCAGCCAGCGATGCGCTTGAACGGGTCCTCGGTGTCGAGCGCCGCGACGAGATAGACCTGCCGGCCCTCACCTAGGATTACCCTCTCGACCGGGACGTTCACCTCGACCTGGCGGCCCGTGATGTCAGTCACTGCAACCATTTCGGCCCTGGCGGCCAGCGTCATCGACAGGGCGACGATAGCGGCCGCCATCGTCCCTGCTGGGACCTTTCCGAAATTCATCGCGCCCTCTCTTGAAGTGGATTAGCCAGAGGTGCCTTATAAAAGATGACTTCAATTCTCAAGAAATATCTTTTAGAGCAATTCCAGACTGGTACGACGACAAGGGGTCTGGAATGGCGGGCGAGCCCAATTATTCGCTGCGGGACGAGATACGCGACTATTGGTCGACGCGCGCCGAAACATTCGACCTTTCGGTGGGGCATGAAATCTTCTCACAGCGGGAACGCATGGCCTGGCACAGGCTGATGCTCAAGCACTTGGGCCCCGGGGATGGGCGTCGCGCGCTCGACCTCGCTTGCGGCACCGGGGTTGTATCCCATCTCATGCACGACCTGGGTTATGCCGTGACCGGGCTCGATTGGTCAGAGGCCATGCTTGCCCGCGCGCGTGCAAAGGCGACGCAGAGGGAAAGCGGCATCCGGTTTCTGATCGGCGACGCCGAGCGCACCCTTGAAAAAGGAGAAAGCTACGACGTCCTCGTCACCCGTCATCTCGTCTGGACGTTGGTGGATCCGCGAGCGGCGTTCGCCGAATGGTTCTCGCTGCTCAAGCCTGGCGGACGGCTGCTGATCATTGATGGTGATTTCGTCAGTAGGACCTGGGTAACCCCTCTGCGACAAGTCCTGGAAAGGGCTGTTGGCCGGACAGTCGGGCCAGTCCACGGAGTGGATCAGGCGATGGTGGGCCGCCATCGCAGCATCCTGTCACGGCTCCACTTTTCGCACGGCGCCAAAGCGGACGAGGTCTGCGTGCTTCTCGTCGAGGCTGGCTTCGAAATACCTGTGGTCGACACCCGGCTCGGCGCGATTCATCGCGCGCAGGCGCGGCACATGAACTTCCTCAAGGTCCTGGAACGGTCGATGCAACATCGCTACGCGATCTGCGTGACGAAGCCGGCCTTGCGCATGGGTTCGCCGACACGCTGACCAGCATCGGGCATCGTGCTCCGGAGGCCGGTGGCGCCAGCCCCCAGCTACTCGGTGCCGCCTGATCTACGGCATGGGCTATTCGGGGCATGGCCGCAATTATCGACGCTGATCGGAAGTGTTTTAGCAGACATTGCAATGGGCCGCACGGATACCAATCCAATCGATGGCATGCACTGGAATGCAGTCCCGCTGCATACCGGCAGGCCGTGGTTCCTGCCGATGGTAGGCACCTATTATCGGCTAAAAGACATGCTAACTTGATTCCATCGAGAGGCCCCAATATGGCCGACCGACACCGCCAAAAGATATTTCTTCATCGATGTTCCTCCGTTTGTTGTGTTCACCTCAGGATATTCCACCGGCATAAGCCGGCAGAGCTCTAGTCACGCTTGATGGTGAAGAAGGACTTCAGCGATTTGCCGGAAGTACCCAGACCCAGAAGCACAGCGAGAATTATGAAGATGCCGACAAAGGCACCCTGCCAGTTGGAATCGATGCCTGCCATCAATAGGGCGTTGCGGATGACCTCGAGGAAGGCCGACCCGATGACCGCGCCGAAGGCTGTGCCGTAGCCCCCCATCAGGTTTGCGCCGCCGATAACTGTGCCGGCGATGACGCGCAATTCATACCCGGTGCCGACGGCGTTGATCGCCGAACCGCTATAGCCAAGCAGCAGCAGGGATGCGATCGAGGCGCAGAAGGACGAGAAAACATACGCCTGGAACTTGATCCGATCGACGGGCACGCCCGTCATGCGTGCCGCATTCTCGTTACCGCCGATCGCGAACAGATGGCGGGCCCACGCGGTGAAGATGAATACCCAGCCGAGGGCTAGCGCCATGATCACCATCACCCAGAAATGGGACGAGAACTGCGGTATCCAGTAAGGAGCCCATCCCTCCAGCGAGTGCACCGGCCACTTCGCTTGGCCGATCGCTTTCACGATCGGCGCGTCAGGTCCGAATTGGTAGAGCATCTGGTTGCCTGACAGCACCACGGCAAGGGAACGAGCGATCGACAACATGCCGAGTGTGACCACGAAGGACGGCATGCCGATATAGGCGACGAAAAAGCCGTTGAACGCGCCGCAGGCAACTCCAGCGAGAAGGCCGGAGGCGAACGCCACGTACCAAGGATAATGCCAGGTCAGTAGAAGACCGGCCACGATGGCCACGAGGCCCATGACTGACCCAACGGAAAGATCGATCCCGCCCGTAATCAACACCACGGTCATGCCCAGGCCCATGATGGCGATCAGCGCGAAATTCCGGGTGATGTTGGTTGCGTTTTCGGCTGTGCCGAAGCTCGGTTCCAACACTGCCATAAACGCGACAAGGACGAAGAGCGCGACCGAGACCCAGAAGGCCTGGCTACTTCTCAACTTCTGAAGCGCAGTTTGTTCCATGATGCCGACGACGTCGGCAATCGAGGCGTGGCTTTCCTGGATCGCTTCGGGTTGACTAGGCTGCACGGATCGCTCCCGTGATTAGTCCGGTGATTTCTTCCGGAGATGTCTGAAGGGTGGGTTTGTCGGCAACCTTCGTTCCGCGCCGTAGAACGACGATGCGATCGCACACGGCAAAAACGTCTGGCATGCGGTGGCTAATCAGGATCACCGCGACACCGCGCGCTTTCATGCGCCGGATCAATTCCAGGACCTCAGCAACTTGGCGCACGGAAATCGCAGCGGTCGGTTCGTCCATAATGACGAGTCTGGCGTTGGACAAACGGGTCCGTGAAATCGCAATTGCCTGGCGCTGACCGCCCGACATTTTTTTTACGAGATCGCGTGGCCGCGTTTCTGACTTCAGTTCGCTGAACAGCTCCGCGGAGCGATCGATCATCGCCTGCTTATCGAGTATTCGGAAAGGCCAGATGCCCTTTTTGAGTTCTCGGCCTAGAAACACGTTCTGCGCGGCGGTTAGATTGTCCGCCAGCGCGAGATCCTGATACACGACCTCGATCCCCTCGGCGCGAGCATCGAGCGGCTTATGGAAGTGGCAGGCCTTGCCGCCGACTCTGATCTGCCCTTCGGTCGGGGGAAAATTTCCCGAAATCAGTTTGACCATTGTCGACTTGCCGGCGCCGTTGTCCCCCATCAGGCCGGCCACTTCACCGGGTTCGATCGAAAAGCTGACGTCGGACAGCGCGCGGATTGCTCCGAAGCTTTTGCCGACGCCCTGCACTTCAAGCAAAGACACGTGGTTCATCCTCCCGTGGACCGGCGGCTCTTGGAGTCTCGCCTCGCCTCATTTTGCAACGGAAATTGCATATGAAGTTCTTGTGCAACAATGCTTATTGCAGAGTTTTATAATTTGCAACAACTATTTTGATGTCAATTAACTAACTGTTTTTAATATGATATGTTTTTGCGCGACTTCATGCGGAATCGCTTTCAAGCGATTGCCCAATTGCGGCATCTGCTTTGTTGCAACGGTTTCCTGTTGCACCGGACTGACAGACCTTGGGTAGCGGCTTCCGGTGGTTGCTTAGCGGCTGCGATGCTATCAATGGCCGTTCAGCTCTTTGCCGTTGACCACGAGCATCGGGTCGATCCTGCTCTCGAAGAAATCGAGCACATTGCGCACAGCTGACACGGCCATCCGTTCACCGCATTCGGCGGTGAGGCCGGCAATATGCGGCGACAGGATCACCTGATCGCAGGACAGAAGCGGATTGTCGGCGGCGGGGGGTTCCTCGTCGAACACGTCGAGGCCAGCGGCCGCCACCTTGCCAGACGCAAGGGCTGCAAGAAGTGCCTTTTCGTCGACGACGCCGCCGCGCGCGGTGTTCACGAGCCAGGCTCCCGGCTTCAGAAGGGCGAACTCGCGCTCGCCGATCACAGGAGCATCGCCCTTGGGAGCATGGACGGAAATCGCATCCGCCCATTGAAGGGCCGACGCCAGATCGGAGACGGCTTTAGCAGGGCCTTCCGGCCATCCGATTTTTTCGAGATACGGATCGTAGGCGGCGACTTCCATGGAAAAGGCAGCCGCCATCTTCGCGAGATGCCGGCCGATGCGGCCGTAGCCAAGAATCAGCAGGCGCTTGCCGGCCAGTTCCGAAGCTTCCAGCCGGTTGCGCCAATTCCACACACCCTCGCGAACTGACCGGTCGCCGCGCACAGCATGCTTGGCGCAGGCAAGGAGCATCATCATCGCGTGCTCGGCGACAGATATGGAATTGACGTCTCCGACGACGGCGAGCGTGATCCCACGCTTGTTGAGGGACGGCAAATCGACAGAGTCGTAGCCGACACCGTGGCGGGACACGATCCGGAGCCTGTGCCCCATCTCAACGGTCGCCGCCGAGAGAGGCTGTGTGCGGATCACCAGCCCGTCGGCCTTGTCGATCAGCGGGGCATAACTTGGCTCGGAGACTTCCTCCACGTAATCGTAGGTGATGCCGGCGGCCTGTTCGAGCAAGGAAATTCCAGCCGGATGGAGTTTCCCGGCAACTAGAACATGCGGCATCAGTACCCTCCCTTGGAACCGGCGCTGACGCTTGATCCGCCCGTGAGTTCCCTGAACTTTTTGACGTTCGCTTCCGCCGCACCGGCCAGCATGCGCACGTCGTTGGAGACGGTGGTCATGTTGTAGCCCCACCCGATCGCACGCGCCGCGTAAGCCGGAGTTCCACAGTGCAATCCCGCGGCTATGCCGGCTTTTTTGCAGGCCGCCACGATATGCTGGATGGCCTCGATCATCTCCGGTTCTTCGCGGTCGAAGGCAGGCGGCAAGCGGCCCTGGGTCATGCCGAGGGTCAGGTCGGCCGGACCAACGTAGATCCCGTCCAGTCCAGGGGTCGAAGCGATCGCGTCGAGATTGTCCATCGCCTCGGCCGTCTCAACCATGGCAAAGGCAAGTATCTCGCCATTGGATTCAGAAGCGTAATTGGCACCGGCCGCGAAATTCACACGTGTCGGACCAAAGCTTCGGCTGCCGAGTGGCGGATAGCGCACGTAGCTGACAAACTCGGCCGCCTGTTCGGCGGTATTCACCATCGGACAGATGACGCCGTAAGCACCTGCGTCGAGCACTTTCATGATGATGCCTGGCTCCAGCCAAGGCACCCTGACGAGCGGCACCGTAGCGGAGGCACGCATCGCCTGGAGCATTAGCAGCAGGCCGCTGTAATCGAGCGCTCCATGTTGGAGGTCGACGCCGATGCAGTCGTAACCTTGCGCCGCCATGATCTCGGCGGTGAAACTGTTGCCGATCGAAAGCCAGCCATTGATGGTGGGCTTCCCATCGGCCCAAAGCTGCTTGAGCCTGTTCTTGATCATGAAAAACGCTCCTTAGAATACGATATGAGCCAGCTTGGTATCGAGATAGTCCCGGATACCTTCCGCGCCGCCTTCCCGGCCCATGCCGGAATGGTTGGTCCCGCCGAACGGCGCCTCGGAAGCCGCTAGCGCAAAGCTGTTGATGCCGACCATTCCGGCCTTGAGCGTCGCGACAACTCTGCGGGCGCGCCCCGCATCCCGGGTGAAGGCATAGGCAGAAAGCCCCATCTTCGAGGCGTTTGCCCGACCCAGGACCTCCTCTTCGGACGAGAAACGGGTGATGGCCGCGATCGGACCAAAATTCTCCTCGGCAAACACGGTCATGTCGTCAGCAACATCGGTAAGGACCGTCGGCTCAAAGAAATGACCGGCGTTGAACGCCGGCGAGCGGCGGCCGCCTGCGGCAATCCTGGCACCGGCCTTTTCCGCGTCGGTAACGATTTGTTCGATTTCGTCGGTCCTCCTGGCATTGATCAAGGGGCCCATCTGCACCGTCGGATCGAGACCATCACCCAGCTTCAGGGCCTTCGCCCGCGTGACGAACCCGTCGACGAAAGCATCATGGACCTTTTCGTGGATGAAAAAGCGGTCTGGCGTGACGCAAACCTGCCCGGCATTGGCGAACTTCGTGGGCACGGACACGTTGAGCGCGCTTTCGATATCCGCGTCGTCGAAGACGATGAGAGGCGCGTTACCGCCAAGCTCCATCGACACCTTCTTCACCGTATCGGCTGCGTCGCGCAGCATTTGCTGCCCGACCCGTGTAGACCCGGTCAGCGAAACCTTGCGCACAAGCGCCGACGCCATCAGCGGCACGTAGGTTGTGGCCGTGGACCCGACGAGAAGACCGACCGTGCCTGGGGGGAGCCTGCCCGCACGCAGGCAGTCGATCATCACCATCGCGACCCCTGGCGTCTGGCTCGAAGGCCGAAGGATGGCCGAACAACCGGCGGCAAGCGCCGGGGCGACCTTGCGGGCGACGAGCGCGGCCGGAAAATTCCATGCCGTAAAGGCCGCCACGACGCCGATCGGCTCATGCAGCACTTCGAAGCGACCTCCGGGGACACGGCTCTCGATGATACGGCCATAAACACGCCGAGCCTCCTCGGCGTACCACCGGAACTGATCCGTCGCCAGAACCCACTCGCGTTCGGATTGGGCAATGGGCTTGCCCGTCTCCAGCGTAATCATGCGGGCGGCTTCGTCCTTGCGCCGGCCCATTTCGTCGGCGATAGCGTGAAGCGCGTCGGCGCGCTCGAACGCGCTCTTTGCTCGCCAGGCAGAAAGGCCACGTTCGGCGGCGGCCAAGGCAGATTGTGTATCGTCCAGCGTCGCGGTTGGAGTGTCGCCCAGTGAGCGTTCGGTGACGGGACTGGCTACGGTCGCCGTGCTTCGGTCGGAAGCGGCGCGCCATTCACCGTCGATGAAAAGTCCGTATTTGTCATACATTGCCGTCACCGATCTCGCTGGTGCTGACCACCCGACGCTCTGCGACAGATTTGATCGCTGCTTCGGCGAGGACCAGCGCAAGGCGTCCGTCCTCGAATACGACCGACGGCTGGCGTCCATTTTCGATGGCGTCGACGAAGTCGTCGATTTCAGCGTTGAACGCTTCCCTGTATCGCTCGATAAAGAAGTGAAGGTATGGCTGCGCCCGATCGCTCAGCCCATCGGCATAGATACGGGCCTCATGCGCGCGTCGGTTCTCGGAAATCGCCATGCCGGCCGATCCGAAAGCCTCGACGCGCTGATCGTATCCATAGACCGCGCGTCGTGAGTTGTTGATGATGCACTGCTTGCCGCTGGCGGTGCGCAAAACCACGGTCACCGTATCCCAGTCATTCGTCTCGGCCATCAGGTCCGGGTCGACCAGCCGGCTGCCGGTCGCAAAGACCTCAACGGGCTCTTCACCGAGCATGAAGCGAGCCATGTCAAAATCGTGGATTGTCATGTCGCGAAATATGCCGCCGGACACGCGTATGTAGGCAGCTGGCGCCATGCCAGGATCCCGCGACGTGATGATCACCTGGTGGCGCTCGCCGAGCTCGCCACTCTGGAGAGCCGCCCGCACCGCAGCATGCCCGGGATCGAAGCGGCGGACGAAGCCAATCATGATGGGCAGCTTGCTTCCACGGATGTTCGCGGCACAGCGATCGACACGCATCAGGTCAAGGTCGATGGGCTTCTCGCACAACACTGGCTTTCCGGCCGCCACTGCCCGCTCAATGTAGTCGACATGGGTATCGGTGGCCGTCGCGATCAACACGGCGTCCACATCGTCCGTGTCAAACATGGCGTCGGCCGAGTCCAACGCGGGAAGGCCGAGCATGGCTGACACTTCGTCGGCGGCGGCGCGATTGACGTCATACACCGCCGCCAGTTTCGTTCGTGGGTGTGCAGCGATATTGGCCGCATGCATGCGCCCGATGCGCCCGCAACCGAGCACGCCAATTCTCAGCATTGCATTCCTCCGCAACAATATTTTTGCAATGATCGTTGCAAAGAGGTTGATTTGTCAATGGCTATTTCGTAATAGTCTGCACAACGGAAATTCGCCAGGGAGGAAGCGATGACGAAGACCATTCGTCTGACCATGACGCAGGCGCTCGTGCGCTATTTAAGCAATCAATTCACCGTTATCGACGGCAGCAAGGCTCCGCTGTTTGCGGGCGTGTTCGCCATTTTCGGTCACGGCAATGTCACCTGCCTGTCCGAGGCCTTGGAGGCCGCGCAGGACGTCCTGCCAACATGGCGCGGCCAGAACGAGCAGTCGATGGCACTGGCTGCGATCGGGTTCGCGAAAGCGAAGCGCCGGCGCCAGATCATGATCGCCGCTACCTCTATCGGCCCGGGCGCTCTGAACATGGTGACCGCCGCAGGCGTCGCCCATTCAAATCGGCTTCCGGTACTGATGCTTGCCGGCGACACCTTTGTCAGCCGCCGGCCGGATCCGGTGATGCAGCAGGTCGAGCACTTCGGCGATCCTACAGTAAACGTCAACGACGCGTTCAAGGCGGTGACTCGCTACTGGGACCGTATTGTCCATCCCGAACAGATCATCTCCTCGCTGCCCCAGGCGGTCGCGGTTCTGCTTGATCCGGCCGACTGCGGGCCGGCTTTCATCGCCCTTCCCCAAGACGTGCAGGAGGTCGTCTGGGATTATCCCGAGTCCTTCTTCGAACCCACGGTCCATGCGATTCCGCGCCCCCGGCCGGATCGCGCGCGTCTCGAAGAGGCGGTGCGTCTTCTCAAGGCGGCAAAGCGTCCGCTGATCATTTCAGGCGGCGGCGTGCGTTACTCCGGTGCGGAGGCTGCTGTTGCGAAATTCGCCGAGGCGCGCGGTATTCCGCTTGCCGAAACCATCGCCGGTAAGGGCACGGTGACGCACGACCATCCTGCCCATGTCGGGCCCATTGGCATCGTCGGCTCGACATCGGCGAACGCGCTTGCGGGTGAGGCCGATGTGATCCTGGCCGTCGGCACGCGGCTCATGGACTTCACGACGGGATCGTGGAGTGCGTTCAGCCCCGACGCCAAATTCGTCTCGATCAACGCCGCGCGGTGGGATGCCACGAAGCACCGGGCTCTCGCCGTGGTCGGCGATGCGCTGGAAACCATCAACGAGGTCGAGGCCGCGCTCGGTGACTGGAAAGCCGAAAGCGGCTGGACCGAAAAAGGCAAGGTCGAGTTTGCCAAGTGGAACACCGCGCTCGACGGATTCCAAAAACCCACGAATGACCCGGTTCCGACTTACGCGCAGGTCGTCGGCGTGGTCAACGCGAAGGCCGGCGAGCGGGATCTGCTGATCACCGCGGCAGGCGGGCTTCCCGGGGAAGTCATGAAGAACTGGCGCGTGAAAGAGCCGAACACCTTCGACTGCGAGTTCGGATTTTCCTGCATGGGCTATGAGATCTCAGCCGGATGGGGTGCGGCGATGGCGGATCCGAGCCGCACGCCAATCGTGATGATCGGCGACGGCACCTACATGATGATGAATTCCGACGTCTACTCATCGGTCCTCGCCGGCCACAAGATGATCCTGATCGTCTGTGACAATGGCGGTTATGCGGTGATCAACCGGCTGCAGAATGCCAAGGGCGGCGCGTCGTTCAACAACATGATCAAGGATTGCCGGGTCAAGGAGCCGTTTTCGGTCGACTTCGCCAAGCACGCCGAGGCCATGGGCGCCCTCACGCGGCGGGTAGAGAGCCTTGCCGATCTCGGCCAGGCTGTGGAGTGGGCCAAAGGGACGGATCGCACCACCGTGATCACCATCGTCTCCGATGGCTACACCTGGACACCCGGCGACGCCTGGTGGGATGTCGGCGTGCCGCAGGTCAGCGAGCGGGCCGAGGTGCGCGAGGCCCATTCGGTTCAAGCCGAAGGCCGCAAACGGCAGCGCATCGGAGTCTAGGTTTTTCGGACGCCCCCTGGGGCGTCCTCTGCCGGAACGATGCCACACTCCCTGAGCATTGTTCCGGCAGTTTTTTCGCGGCGCCAAAAGTGGGCGGCGGCAGCTGGAATGATGATGGAGATCAAGATGAGAGCCAAGCTCGGCATCGCGCCGATCGCCTGGTGGAACGATGACCTCGCCGAATTGAGCGACGACGTTTCGCTGGAGGAGTGTCTGCGGCAGGCCCGTGAGGCCGGCTTCACCGGCATGGAGACCGGCCGCCGCTTCCCGATGGACGCGGCGGTTCTCGAGCCCATTCTGAGGCAGCACGGCATGAGCGTCTGCGGCGGCTGGTTCTCCGGTCTGCTGCTTGACGGCGATATCGAAGCGGAGAAAGACCGCATCGCCCAGCAGATGCAGCTCTTCAAGGCCGTCGATGCCCCCTGCATCGTCTACGGCGAGACTGCAGGCACCATACAGGGTGATCGCTCCGCGCCGCTTTCCACCAAGCGGCGGCTCTCGGAAGACGAGATCAGAATCTATGGTCGCAAGATGACTGCCTTCGCCGAATGGTGTTCGGACGAGGGCATGCCGATTTCCTACCACCACCACATGGCCGCGCCGATCGAGACCGAGGAAGAGCTCGACTTCCTGATGAAACATTCCGGCGAGGGTCTGGCCCTGCTTTACGACGCCGGCCACATGGCCTTTGCCGGCGGCGACGTGCTGCGGGTGGTCGACAAGCACCACGCCCGCATTTCGCATGTACACACCAAGGATATCCGCCAGGCAGTCGTGGACGGGCTCGACCGCACCCGGGAAAGTTTTCTCGACGCGGTGGTCAAGGGAGCCTTCACCGTGCCCGGCGACGGCTCGCTCGACTTCGAGGCGATGATCAAGCGCTTGGCGAGCCACGGCTACGAAGGCTGGTTCGTCGTTGAAGCCGAGCAGGATCCCGTCAAAAGCCCGCCGCTCGAAATGGCGAAGATAGGTCACAAGGAATTGCTGCGCGTCATGGCCGCGGCTGGCTACACAGTGGAGGACAAGGCATGAACCGGATGGATGGTAAGATCTGCGTCGTCACCGGATCGACGCAAGGACTGGGCGCGGCTATCGCTCGCCAGCTCGCCCGAGCCGGAGCCGCTGGCGTCGTCACACTTGGTCGTAACGAAACCAAGGGCCGCGCGGTGGCCGCAGACATTTCGCACGCCACGGGCGTGCCCGTGCACTATGTCAACGCCGATCTTGGCAATGTCGAGGATTGCCGCCGCGTGATCGCGGAAGCGGAGCGCGTTTTCGGAAGAATCGACGTGCTGGTCAATGCAGGCGCGCGGACGGACCGAGGCACGATCCTCGACACATCGCCAGAATTGTTCGACGCCCTGTTCGCCGTGAATGTACGCGGACCTTATTTCCTCATGCAGGAAGCCATCCGGCACATGATCGGCCATGGCATCGAGGGTGCGATCTGCAACATCGGCTCGATTTCGCAGCAGGCCGGCCAGCCCTTCATCAACGTCTACTGCGCCACCAAGGCGGCACTGGCGACACTGACCCGCAACACGGCATTTTCCGTCATGAAGAACCGCATCCGCGTCAACCAGCTGGATATCGGCTGGATGGCGTCCGACCACGAGCGGGAATTGCAGGCGAGCGAGAAGGGCGATCCCGACTGGGAAGCGAAAGCCGTTGCACACCTGCCCTTCGGACGCCTGATCGACCCCCGCGAGGCGGCACGAGCGGTCAACTTTCTCGTTTCGGACGATGCGGGTCTCATGACGGGTGCGGTGGTGGATTACGACCAGACCGTGCTTGGCGCCGCACCCGGTCCCATGGCCGTGCCTGAGAAGGCGATGGCGCTCTGAAGCCATTGGAACCGTCGAAGCGGAGACGGAAAAGAAAGCAGCTGCCCTGTGAGGACCCACATCACTCTTCTGGGCGGCTCCGATAACGGATGAACCGGCGGCCCTGCCGCCAGAAGGAGAGCAAGATGCGGACCATTAAGGGGCCAGCTGTGTTTCTGGCTCAATTCGCGGGCGACGAAGCACCGTTCAACAGCATCGAGGGATTGGCCGGCTGGGCCTCGGCCAAGGGCTTCAAGGGCGTGCAGATACCGACCTGGGACAAGCGCGTCATCGATTTGAAGCAAGCGGCTGAAAGCCAGACCTATTGCGATGACTATGCCGGCAAGCTCGCCGAACACGGCCTGGTTGTCACCGAACTGGCGTCGCATCTGCAAGGTCAGCTTGTGGCCCTGCATCCCGCCTACGATCATCCGGCGGATTCCTTCGCCGCACCCGAGGTGCGGGGCAATCCGGCCGCACGGCAGGCGTGGGCAGTCGAGCAGCTTCATCTCGCCGCCAAGGCGTCGAGGCGTTTCGGCATAGACCGCCATGTCACCTTCTCAGGTTCGCTGCTGTGGCCGTTCCTCTATCCCTATCCGCAATGGACGGATGGGCTGATCGACGACGGTTTCGATGAGCAGGCTCGGCGCTGGCGGCCAATCCTTGATGCCTTCGACGAGAGTGGCGTGGACCTGTGCTACGAAATCCATCCTGCCGAAGACCTGCATGACGGGCTGACCTTCGAGATGTTCCTGGAGCGCGTCGGCAACCATCCGCGCTGCAACATCATGTACGACCCCAGCCATCTCGTGCTGCAGGCGATCGATTATCTCGCCTACATCGACCACTATCACGAGCGCATCAAAATGTTCCACGTCAAGGATGCCGAGTTCCGGCCGGACGGTAAGACCGGCGCCTATGGCGGCTTCCAGCCCTGGATCCGGCGCGCCGGCCGCTTCCGCTCCCCAGGCGACGGACAGATCGACTTCAAGGCGATTTTCTCGAAACTCTCCGGCTACGACTTCGACGGCTGGGCGGTGCTCGAGTGGGAATGCTGCCTCAAGAATTCAGAGGACGGCGCGGCTGAGGGAGCCCGCTTCATCGCCGATCACATCATCCGCGTTTCCGAACGCGCCTTCGACGACTTCGTCAAGGCCAGTGCGGACCGCACGATCAACGATGCCATTTTAGGTATCGACAGGGGGGCACGCTCGTGACTGCTGATTTTCAGCGACCGCTTCGGCTCGGCATGGTCGGCGGCGGCGAAGGCGCCTATATCGGCAACATCCATCGCATCTCCGCCCGGTTCGATGGCGCCTTCCAGCTTGTAGCCGGCGCGTTCGACGCGGATGCAGCGCGCGGCCACCGCTTCGCGGCAACGCAAGGTATCGATCCCGCCCGATCCTATGACGACTTCAAGGCCATGATCGCCGCGGAAAACGATCGCGAGGATCGCATCGACGTGGTGGCGATCTGCACGCCAAACCACACCCATTTTCCGATCGCCAAGGCTTTTCTCGAGGCCGGCTACGAGGTGATCTGCGAAAAGCCGCTGACTAACACACTCGAAGACGCGATCGCGCTCGAGCAGCTGGTGCGCGAGACCGGACGCTTCATGGGCGTGACCTATACCTATTCGGGGTATCCGATGGTGCATGAGGCGCGCGAGATCGTGGCAGCAGGCAAGCTTGGCGCGATCCGCATCGTGCAGGTGGAGTATCCCCTGGAATGGATGGCGACGGCCATCGAGACCGCCGGCAATGTCCAGGCCGCCTGGCGCACCGACCCGAAGCGATCGGGGCGTGGCGGCTCGATCGGCGACATCGGCACGCACGCCTATCATCTGGCTGGCTTCGTGACCGGGCTGAAGCTGGAGTCCCTGACAGCAGACCTCGCTTCCTTCGTCGAGGGACGCGTGCTTGACGACAACGCCCATGTGCTGCTGCGCTACGAAGGGGGCGCGCGAGGGCTGCTTTGGTCGTCACAGGTCGCACTCGGCTGCTCGAACGGGATCCGGCTGCGTGTCTTCGGCGAAAAGGGCGGGTTAACCTGGTTCCAGGAGCAACCGAACGAGCTGATTTTCTCACCGCTGTTCGGTCGCACCGAGACCATCAAGCGGGGTGCTGACGATCTGAGTGAGGCAGCGAAGGTGCGAACCCGCACACCGCCCGGCCATCCCGAGGGCTATCTGGAGGCCTTCGCCAATCTCTATCGCGGCTTTGCCGAAGCCATCCACGCCCGTCGCGAGGGGCGCAAGGCAGCGGCAATAGGGTTGAACGTGCCGACCGCTTATGACGGGCTGAAGGGTGTGGCATTCGTCGATGCAGTCGTCGATAGCGCCGAAGCCGAAGGGCAGCCATGGCTGAAACCTCACGCCGTCTGACAGGCCATCGGGGGTGCGCCGACGCAAGGTCGGCGGGCCCTCAATCCTTCCGGGGAGTCTGGGTCAAAACTCAAGTAGCTGGCTACCCAAGTGGTCAGGATGGAAGGGGAGTTGCCCGCTGCCGGAACGAGAAGTTAGCGCCAATGGCGGCCGTTCGGAGGCATGTTCCGGAATGACTTCATTGGGGCTGGACGGGGAATGGCAGCTCTCGTGCTACTGACCTTAGAGAGCGGACCGTAGGTGGGGTGGACGTCGTCACCACCTGACCTTTTCTAGCATTGAGTTCCAGCCGGTCTGCGGCGTAAACGGAACGCGATCATGCCGCCGGCGCTACTCAATGCGATTTGATTAGTCGGCATAGCAATCTGACGACCAACGCTAGCTCTGCACGCGTGTCGAAGATTTTCAGGCTGGTCAACCACGTTCGTGGCTTGGCGGCAAAGGACGCCCGCCCCGAACGCGCATACTATCCTGAAAGAACTTCTTCATCTCGCGAAAAGCGGAGAATCCAAAACAGCGGGCAAGCCTTGTCGGCGCAGTAGTGCCCACGCCACAGCGGCGGGCAATCGCGGCCGCGCTTTCAAATGCAATGATCTCCGGCTTTTCAAGTGCTTGCCGAGCTACCTTCTCGAGAGCGGGGGTCAATCGAAGCTCGCGCTTCGCGATCGCAGTTTTGATCTCATCAAGACATTTGGGTCTGTGTGCAAGTACAGGCGATTTCATCCGAAACCCTCCAGACCTTCGAAGAATCGGTAGCCAGCTAGCCCTGAAATCCAGCCCATGACGGCAAGGCGTTCACGAGCCACGTCAGCCCAATCGCTCTGAAGCAAACGATCCAGGCGACGCGGGGAATACGACGGTCTTGTTCCCGTTGAGGAAAACCCGACGATGGATATGGGCGTGGATTGCCCGGGCGAGCACCTGTGCCTCGACGTCGCGGCCGAGGCTGACATAGTCCTCGCTGGACTGCGCATGCGTCACGCGGATCGTGTCCTGCTCGATGATGGGTCCTTCGTCCAGGTCAGCCGTCACGTAATGCGACGTAGCCCCGATCAGCTTCACACCTCGGTCGTGGGCCTGTTTGTACGGATTGGCGCCTTTGAACGAGGGCAGGAAGGAATGGTGGATGTTGATGATCCGGCCAGACATTTTCTGGCACATCTCGTCCGAGAGAACCTGCATGTACCGCGCCAGGACGACCAACTCGGCGCCCGCGTCCTCGACCACGCGCATCTGATGTGCCTCTGCCTCGGCCTTGTTCTCTTTCGTTACCTTGATGAGGTGAAACGGGATGTCGTGGTTCACGACGACCTTCTGGTAGTCCATGTGATTGGAGATCACTCCGACGATGTCAATCGGAAGCGCTCCGATACGCCAGCGATACAGAAGGTCGTTGAGGCAATGGCCAAACCGCGAGACCATTATGATGACCCTGCGCTTGACGCTCTCGTCGAAGAATTCCCACTCCATGCCGAACTGCGAGGCGATTGCTTTGAAGCCCGAACGGAGTTCTCCCAGCCCCCATCCGCCTTCGGAGCGGAAGCTCACCCGCATGAAGAAGTTGCCGGTGTCGGCGTCGTCGAACTGCGCGCTGTCAGTAATGTTGCAGGTTTGGTCGGCGAGGAACGTCGAGATCGCCGCGACAATCCCCCTGGTCGAGCGGCATTTGACGCGAAGTGCAAAGTTCAACATTGGCTCTCTTCCTGGGCGGACTTACGCCTGAAGGCTGCGGCGGAACGCCGTCAGCGTATTGGAAAGCAGGCAGGCGATCGTCATGGGGCCGACGCCGCCAGGGACCGGCGTTATGGCGCCGGCGTGGGCCGCCTCTGCGAATGCGACATCGCCCACGAGCTGCGGCTTACCGTCTCGCGTCACGCGGTTGATGCCGACATCAATCACGACCGCACCTGGCTTGATCCAATCGCCTCGGATCATCTCTGCCCTTCCCACTGCTGCCACCAGGATGTCGGCTGACCGGCGCCAGATCGCGGGTATGCGAGTGCGCGATGGTGACGGTGCAGTTTTCGGACAGCAGCAACTGGGCCATCGGCTTGCCGACGATGTTGCTGCGGCCGATGATGATGGCATGCAGTCCGGACAGGTCGCCGAGCCTTTCCTTCAGGAGCATCAGGCAACCAAGTGGTGTGCACGGCACCAGCGCCTCCTGGCCGGTCGCCAAGCTGCCGGCATTTTGGATATGAAATCCATCAACGTCCTTGCTCGGCACAATGGCATTGAGCACGGCGCTTGCATCGATCTGCGGCGGCAACGGGAGTTGCACGAGGATGCCGTGCACTGCGGGATCGCCGTTCAGCTTCTCAATCAACCCGAGGAGGTCATCTTCGGTGGTCCGCACGGGCAGCCGGTGCTCGAAGGAAGCCATCCCCGCGGCAATAGTCTGGCGATGCTTTGAGGAGACATAGACGGCGCTGGCCGGATCGTCACCCACCAGTACGGCCGCCAGACCAGGCACCAGGCCGGTCTTCGCTCTGAGTGTCGCAACATCAGCGGTGACCTTGCCCGCCAGAACGGCCGCAGCGGCCTTCCCGTCGATGATCATTTCAGGACGTGGACTTTCCATGGCAAATCCTGTTTTCCAAAACGCTAGATACTGCCTGCACCGGTTCCGAATGACGAAGCCGGAGGGCCCATGCTTTCTGATCCGGCAAGAGTCCCGACGTTTGGTGATCCGCCGGCTCAGCCCAGAACGCTCGCTAGACTGACGGGGGCACCGGTCTTCGCCGACACCGTTGCTGCCTCTGCCATCGCCAGCGCGGCAATGCCGTCGTCNGTCGTCTAGGGTGACGGGAACCGCCTTGCCACCATTGACTGCCTCGACAAAACCGGCCCATTCGGCGGCATAGGCCGGCATGTAGCGCTCCAGGAAGAAGTAGGTCGGCTTGGCCCCCGTCACGCCAGAGGTGGTGGACTTCACCACCGTGTTTTCCAGCATGTTCTGCGCCTGCAGTAGCCCTTCGGACCCCAGAAGTTCCACGCGCTGATCATAGCCGTAGACAGCGCGGCGGGAGTTTTGATGACCGCGATCCGGCCGTCCGCGTAGGTCAACGTGACGACAGCCGTGTCGACGTCTCCGGCTGCCCCGATCTCCGGATCGACGATAGAGGATGCCACCGACGTGACCGCTACGGGAGCAGTTCCCATGATGAAATTCGCCATGTCGAAATCGTGGATCATCATGTCCCGGAACAGGCCACCAGATACCTTGATGTAGGCAACCGGAGGCGGCGCCGGGTCGAAGGACGTAATCGACAGGAGTTCGGACTTGCCGATCTCACCTCTGTCAGCGGCCGCCTTCAGAGATGCAAAGTTCGGATCGAAGCGGCGGTTGAATCCTATCATCACCGGGCGGCCAGTTCCGGCGGCAACTTTCTGGCAAGCGTGTGCGCGGGCAAGGCTCAGATCCACAGGCTTCTCGCAAAGCACGGCCTTGCCGGCGACAGTCGCCCGCTCGATCAGGTCGGAGTGAGTATCGGTCGAAGTTGCGATTAGCACCGCGTCGATCGAGACATCGTTGAGTATGGCGTCAGTGGTCCGAGCCTCGGCATCATACTGGGAAGCGAGCTTTTCCGCGGCTGCGGCATTGATGTCCGACACCGCGACGAGCGTGCTGTCGGGATGCGACGAGATAGCCGTCGCGTGAACGCCGGCGATACGTCCGGCACCGAGAAGGCCGACTTTGAGCATAGTTGTCCTCTAGCTTTGCTGTGTGTCTGGTTGATCTTTAGATCAGCGAGAAAGTTTTGAACGCGCTTGCCCGCTGATGGGGGACGAGCCCGTCCCTCCCCATTTGAAGGATGTCTCTGGATCTGGTTTAGGCTTTCGCCTGCTCCAGGAATTGGCGGTATTCCGCCTCCGCGATCGCAACATTGTGCTGCGGCTGCGGGTAGGCTCCCGAACCGACGTCGGCGACGAATTCCTTGAACGCCGCAATCCGCTCCTGTTGGAGCCGCGCATACTCGGCCGCGAAATTGCGATAGGTCTTGGCATGGCGCGGCTTATGGCCATCGGTATGGCCAAGCACGTCCTCGGCGAACAGATATTGCGCATCGGCTCCCGGCCCGGCCCCCATGCCGAGCATGATCATCGAAGTGTTCTTCGAGATGAATGCACCGACTTTGTCAGGGACAACTTCAAGCTCGGCGCCGAAGCAGCCGATGGCCTCAAGCTGCTTCACCTGCTGCCAGACTTTCAGGGCTTCCTGCCCGGTCTTGCCCACCGCCCGAAAGCCTGTCCAGGTGATGTAGGAAGGAATGAGGCCGACATGTGCGACGATTGGCACGTGATTATCGCATAATGTCTTCTGGATGTCATAGGAGGCAGCGCAATAGAAGCAGTCACCTCCCATCGCTGCGAAGTGGAAAGCTGCTCGCAGATAGTCCTCGGCAGTTGCGAGAGGTCGGCCCTCAAAGGTTCCCCAGCCACCATACGGCAGACCGACCTGGACGAAGCAGCGCCCAGCCGCCTCACGCATTTGAGGACTGAAAAAGCGCCCCTCGATCGACAGCATCTGGATCCCCGCCGCGTTCGCGGCCGCGGCCTCTTCTTCCGTGGTGACATAAAGCATCGAGATCTTCTCGCCGCGCGCCTTCATGGCGCGAATGTCTGCGACGGTGGGCCGGGTGTTCTTGGTGACCATTCTTGTTCCTCAGACGGTGAAAGCTTCGCGGAAGGCTAGTAGCGCCGCCTCGGGATCACCGGAGGCAAACGCCTCCATCCCAACCGGCCCGCGGTAGCCCATGTCTTTAAGCGCGCGGGCGATGCCCCGGTAATTGATCTCGCCGGTGCCGGGCTCCATGCGTCCGGGAACGTCGGCCACCTGGACCTCGCCGATCCAAGGCAGACAGGCGCGACAGAGCGCGATCAGATTCCCTTTGCCGATCTGCGCATGGTAGAGATTGAGATTGAGGCGCAGGCCCGGTCGGTTGACGCTCGACACCAGCGCAAGTGTGTCTTCGGCGCGCCCAAACGGCACGCCGGGATGGTCGACCGGAAGGTTCAGATTCTCCAGCGTGAAGGTCACTCCCTCGGCCTCGGCTAGATCCGCGATACGGTTCAGCGTCTCGCGCGCCTTCAGCCACATCGCGCCGGTTATCGTTTCGCAAGGCGTGACCGGCATGCCGCCATCGCCGAGCCCTGTGCCGTGCAAATTGAGCCGCGCGACGCCGAGGCGCTTGCCAACCGCCGCCGTCTCCTTTGCTGTCTTCAACAGTTCGGCGGCACCCTCGTCGTCGGCAAGCCTGCCGCGCAGATAGCCGTTCATGATCGAGAAGATCGCGCCGGATTTCTCCAGCATTGCGAGGTCGTGATCGGGCCAGTTCCAGAGGCCGACCTGGAAGCCTATTTCGGTGAGGCGCTTGACGCGCCATTCCATCGGCCGGTCGCGCCAGAGCATCTCGGCGCATGCCGCAAGCGTAAAGGTATCGGACATGTCAGACCTCGATATACACGCGGCCGTCCTCGACCTTTGTCTTGTAAGTCTTGAGGTTCTCGCACGCCGGTGGCGTCTCTACTTCGCCGGTCGTGAAGTCGAAAACGGAAGCATGCTTGGGGCACTCCACCGTATTCCCCATGACAAGACCGTCGGCAAGGTGGATCTTCTCATGCGTGCAAAGCCCGTCTGTACAATAGAATTCGTCCGCGTCGTTGCGGAAGATTGCGAAGGTACGGTCGCCATTCTCGAAGCGTTTAGCTTCCTCGGCTTCGATTTCATCAGCGGCACAAGCGTCAACCCAGGGCATTGATTCTCTCCTCAGATATCTTGCGGTTTGAAGTCTGCGGGAGCGGACGGCATCACGCCCTGGAGCAGCGCGACGGACTTCTCGAGTCCCTCCAGCGAATTCAGAAGGACGTCTTCGTGCTCGATGGAAAGCCAGCCGTCATAGCCAGCCATCTTGAGTCGGTAGCAGAACTGCCGCCACCACTCCTCGCCGTGCCCGAACCCAAGTGTAATGTAGCTCCAGGACCGTGCCGGAATGTTCATCAGGCTCCCATTCTCAAGCAGCGAGGTCGTTGCCTGAACCGGCCGGTTGAGCATCGTATCCTTGGCGTGAACGTGATAGACGGCCTCGCCTAGCGCGTCGGCGGCAGCGAGAGGATCAGCGCCCATCCAGAACAGGTGCGAGGGGTCGAGATTGGCGCCTAGGACAGGTCCGACCGCTTCCCGCAGTTTCAGGAGCGAGGGCACGTTGTATACGCACTGATTGCCGTGGAGTTCGAGCGCGATGCGATCGACACCGTTTTCCTTCGCCAGCGCCGCGATCTCGGTCCAGAAGGGTATCAGCTTATCTTCCCATTGATATCTAAGGATGGTCTGCGTTTCCGGCGGCCAAGACGAGACGACCCAGTTCGGCATGCTGTCGCCAGCGCTGCCAGCCGGCAGACCGCTCATGGTGCAGACGGTGCGAATGCCCATCTCTCCGGCGACGCGGATCGTGTCTTTCAATCCTTGGCCTTGGGCCGGATCGGTCGGGTGCAGCGGATTGCCGTTTGCGTTGAGGCTGATGATCTCCAGGCCGCGTTCCTCGAAGGCTGCAGCAAACCGCTTCTGCGCTTCCCTGTTACCCAGCATGGACGAAAGCCGGAAATGCGGGGCGGTCGACCAGCCGCAGGCGTTTACTTCGATGCCGGATACCCCCATGCGCTGGGCATGATTAAGCACCGCGTCGAACGGCAGATTGCCGAGACTGTCTGAAACGAAACCCAGCTTCACGCGTAGAACTCCGGCTTTGCAATCATCTGCACAGGCGTACGACGGGCTTCCTTCAACGCACTCACGCCAGCCTCGGCAACGATTGCGGCGCAATAGCCGTCCCAGCAATCCGAGGCGGTCGTGGGGAACTCACCGGTCATGACAAAGCGAAGGAAGTCGCGGTTCTGGCGGCGATAGGCATCATAGTACCTGGTCCGCCAGTCGGCGTCGTAGCTTGTGCTTTGGGCAAGCGCCGACTCCCTGTGGGTGTAGGCAATGTTGTTCGTCGCCACCGCTCCGCGCTCGCCGATCAGTTCGGCGCGGACGTCATAGCCGTAGGCGGCGTTGTTGTTGATCTCGATATTGACGAGCTGCCCGTCCACCGTCTCCAGCACCATGACGACAGGTGCGACACGCGCGTCCGAGCGGCGCGGCTGGAACGCGGAAATAGAGGCATATTCTGTCCCGAGCACGTAACGCACGACGTCGAATTCGTGCGGTGCCGAATTCGTGATGGCCATAGCGCCGGTAAAATCGGCCGCAGGTGTCTCAACATTGCGGTGAAAATTGTGCATCATCAGCGCCCGGCCGAGATGACCATTATCGAGCGCTTGCTTCATTTCCTGATAGGAGCGGTCGTAACGCCGCATGAAGCCGAGCTGGACGAATTTCGCCCCTGCCTTCTGTTCGGTTTCCATCACGGCGATGCAGTCAGCGGACGATTGTGAAAGGGGCTTTTCGCACAGAACGCGCTTGCCCATGGCAATACAGGCCATCGAGAGAGGTGCATGCGTGAAATCGGGGCTCGCAATGATCACGGCGTCCACGTCGTGCCGCGCGATGGCGCCGTTGGGGTCGGTGGCAATGTCGACGGCACCACATGCATCGGCGACCAGGCGAGCGCGCTGCTGATCCATGTCGCAGATCAATTGGAGCTTTGCGCCTGGAAGCTCCTCGGCGACTATCTTGGCATGATCTGCGCCCATCAGGCCGGCGCCGATCACCGCAATGCGGATTGTCATCTTAGTCCTATTCTTTGCGTTTCTAATTTACCGGGCAGCGGCGCGCCGTGATGCGCAGCCGACTTGCCGGGGCTCCAGGGAAGGGTCTACGGAGCGGCTGATCCCTCCAGCACCTGGAAGGACGGCGGATGGCCTTCATGCTCGGCCATGTAACCTTCGACCTGGGCTTCCAGGCCGGCCATGGTCTCGCCGCCAGCCATCAGATCCGTGATCTCCTCGCGGGACCTTTGGCCCTTGCGGAAATCATCGGCGATGGCGCCGCGGATCAGCACCGCGAAATGGTCGCCGACAGTCATGGCGTGCATGACCTGATGGGTGATGAAGACCACCGCCAAGCCACGCTTCTTGGACTCATTGACGATACGCAGCACGTGGGAGGCCTGCTTGACGCCGAGCGCCGCGGTCGGCTCATCCAGGATCAGCACGCGCGCTCCAAAATACACAGCGCGGGCAATGGCAAGCGACTGGCGCTCTCCGCCCGACAGGCCGCCGACTAGGCGGTCACCGTCATCAATGCGGGTAATTCCGAAATCCCGGACCGCTTTCACCGCGATCTCGTTGGCGCGCTTGCGGTCGTAGATCTTGAACGGTCCCCAACCTTTGGTCGGCTCGACGCCGACGAAAAAGGACCGCCCGATGCTCATCAGCGGAAACGTGCCGCCGAACTGGTGCACCGTGGCGATGCCCCGTCCCTGCGCATCACTCGGCCCAGTAAAGGTCACCGGCTGACCATCCATCAGTATCTGGCCGCTGGTTGGTTTGTGGACCCCGGCCAGGGTTTTGATGAGGGTGGACTTGCCGGCGCCATTGTCGCCGAGAAGGCAAAGCACTTCGCCGGCGCGCACCCTCAGCGAAATATCGTGCAGGACATCGATCGGCCCGAAGGATTTGTTGACGCTTTTCAGCTCGAGAATGGCAGGTTTGTCGTTCATGGCGTGCGCACCTCTTCATCTGCGAACCGGCTTGGCTGATGCGGTTGATCGGCCAGGGTATTCATCGAAGCTCGATGCCTGTTGACGGAAGCGAGTTCAGGGCCCGGCTGCTGTAACAACTCGTTTCTCATGGGTTTGCTGGCTCCCGCGGCAGGCTTCGCTTACCCCGCGGTCTGAAGTACAAAGCCAAATCGCGGAACGACTGGTTCATCAGCACGGCCACCAAGAGCATCACACCGATGATCAGGTTCGACCAGTTTCGGTCGATCTGGGTGAAGTAGATGCCCTGGCTGACTATGGCGAAGGTGATGGTGCCGACGAAGATACCAACAACCGACCCGAAACCGCCGGTCAGCAATACGCCGCCCACCACCACGGACACGATGGCGTTGAAGATGAAGTTCATGCCGCCGGAGACTTGGGCGGAATTGAACAGGATCGCCTGGCAGATGCCAACAAAGGTGGCGCTGACTGCGGACAACACAAACAGCGCAATGGTCATGCGGTCTGTCGGAATTCCGGCGTTGCGGGCGCTGACACGATCGCCGCCCATTGCAAACAGCCAGTTGCCGTAACGGGTCTTGTGCAGAACGAAGCCGATGATCACGGCGAATGCGATCCACCAGATGATGATGACCTGGTGACTGCCACCGATTAACTGGCCGAACAGGAATTTGGCCCAGCCCGGCGCGGTCAGGGCAACGCTGGCAGTCCCGGTCAGAAGCACCGAAGCACTGAGCACCACCCCCTGCATGGCGACCAGCGTGGCCAGAGTAATGATTAGCGAGGGCACGGAGGTGCGGATCGTCAGCAGGCCGTTGACCAGGCCGACCGCCACGCCGACTGTCAGCGCCCCAGCAATTCCCACCCCAATGGGCAGTCCGTAATAGCCGGTGAGTATGGCGGTTGTCATGGAACCCGCGGGGATCAAAGCGCCGATGGAGATGTCGAGTTCGCCCGAGATCATCAGCAGCCCGACTGGAATGGCGACAATGCCCAGATTGGCCGCGAAATTGACCCAACTCGCTGCACCAACGAGCGTGCCCAAACTGGCGCCGCCGAACAGAACGAAGAACAGCACGACGCCGATAAGACTGAGGATCGAGCCGGCTTCGGGACGGCGCAGCACCGATTTGATTGCGTCCATCATGACTGCGGCCCCTTCTTCGACGAATAGCTGAGCGCCAGCTGCCGGAAGGTGTCGTTGGTCAGCACCGCGATCAAAAGAAGCGCGCCAATTATGACGCTACCGATGTTGGGATCCATGCTCGTGAAGTAGATGCCCTGGTTCACGATCGAGAAGGTAATCGTGCCAAACACGATGCCAACGATCGAGCCGAAGCCGCCCGTGAGCAGAACGCCCCCAATGACCACACACATGATAGAATTGAAGATGAAGGACTGACCGGCCAGAACCTGCGCACTCTGGTAAACCATCACCTCGCTGACCCCAACGAAAGCGGCGCTGAAGCCGGACAGCATGAACAGACCAATGGTCAGCCGTTTGGTCGGAATGCCGACATTACGCGCGCTCTCCTTGTCACCGCCGAGTGCATAGATCCAGTTGCCTATCGGGGAGATGTGCAATAGCCAGAACAAGCCAATCACGAACACCACCCACCATAGGATCGTGACTTGAAACATGCCGCCGAGATAGTCGCCGAAGATTAGCTTGGTGAGCGGGTCCGGCACGAGCGAGACGCCGGTGCTGCCGGCGATCTTGACGGTGAGACCTAGCGTCAGACCCATCGTGAGGAACATGGTGCCAATGGTGATTGTGAGCGACGGGATGGTGGTTCTCGTCACGAACAGCCCGTTGAGAAAGCCGACAGCGAGGCCGAGACCAAGCGCGGCCGTTATGCCAAGCCAGTTGGGCAACCCATAGTGACCCGAGACGATGGCAGCGGTGAGAGACGCCGCGGGGATCACGGCACCGACCGAGATGTCGAGTTCCCCGGCGATCATCAGCAACCCTATCGGCAGCGCGATGATCCCGATCTCAGACGCGATGTTCAACCAGCTGGCCGTGCCGGCTGCCGACGTGAAGGCACTTCCGCCGAACAGGCCAAAGAAAAGCAGAACTGCGACCAGCCCGAGGAACGAGCCCGCCTCTGGTCGACGCGCCAGCCGGCCGAGGGCTAGTCCGGACCGCGTGCGGTGAGGCGCCGGGGTTAATGTGGACGTCACGGGATGTGCCATTAGGGTAATCCGCGATCACGCGGCCGGCCGCGATGTGGCCGCCGCAGAGAGAGGGAAAAAGGGCCGCCCGCTGTAAAGCGAGGGCGGCCCAGGCGGGAGGATTATCGCGCCCCTGCTTTCACACCGGCGATGGTGGCGTCGACGTTTGTCTTGTCGATGATGCCTGGTCCCGTAAGGATTTCGCGGGTGGGCACCGCCAAGCCGTAATTGACGTGGCCGTTCAGGATCGCTACAGCTAGGTATCCCTGCAGGTAGCCTTGCTGGTCGATCGCGCAGGCTTGCTTGCCATCCTTGATGTTGTTCAGGATGGTTTCGTCAAAGTTCATGCCGCAGAGTTGCACTTTCCCAACCTTGCCGGCCTGGGTAAGGCCGTTCATGGCCGAGTTGGCGTCAACGTTGCCGATGGTAAAGACGGCATTCACGTCCTGGTGCTGCAGCAGATGGGCTTTGACCGCCTGGGCGACGGCCGTTGCCGAGCCGAAGGATGTAGCGGGCAATGGCAGGACGTCGGCTTCGCCACCGCCGTTCTTCATCCCCTCCTTGAAGCCGCCGCAGAAGGCCTCAATATTGGCGGCGCCGGGCAGCGTGTTGATGCAGACGCCCTTCTTGTTGCCGGCCTTGGTGAGGTACTCGCCAGCCGCGACACCGCCTTTGTAGTCGTCTGAGCCGACATAGTTCATGGCGCCAAGACGATCGGCCGCTTTCAGCCCGCCGGCGTTGTAGATGATCAGGGGAATGCCAGCATCCCTCACTGCCTTGAACGCCGGGTCCATCGCTTCCGGCACCCAGTCCGGGCCGACGATGGCGTCGGCCTTCTGATCGATGGCCTGACGGATCAATTCGGCGGCGTCCACGCCCAGATTGTCATAGTTCTGCGGCCCGAGCCAGGTGACCTTGCCACCTTGGGCCTCGACGACCTTGCCAGCGTCTTCAGCACCGCGCTTTACGATCGACCAAAACGGATCGTCCGGCTTGCCGCCAACCACGAAGATATTGGCAGCGAGCGTCGCGCCGGCGCTGAATCCAATCAGCACCGCTGTCGACACGAGTGTCTTGAAAAGCTTCATAATCTTCCTCCCAATTTACCCCGTGGGGTCTCAACAAAAAAGTCTTGCTGTCCCGGGCCCACTCCTCTCAGGCGCAGTCGAAACAGCGTTTGGATCGTTATTCCGCCGGCATTCCAGACGTGGGATCGCTGCGGCCTTCCTGCTGGCCACGCATTTTTTCCTTCTTCTTGCGGAAGCGGGCCTTCATGACCTCATCGGCTTCTTTGCTGCCGTCGTGCCAAGTGCCGAACAGCTTATCGAGGGGTACCAGCCCATCACCGCCGTAGTTCACCTCGAAATACTTGTGGTGTAGGTAGTGCACGTACGAATGGCTATCGAGTTTAACCTTGTCGGTGATTTCGAATGTCTCGAAGCCGAGGTGGCCGTTCACCGCTCCAAATCCCGCTCCGTGCAGCGTGAAGTAGGCGCAGACCGGATTAGAAAGGATCAACAGGTGCAGCCAGGCTTCAGCATGATAGAGGAAGCCTTCGCCTGGGTGCATCGACAGCGACGACCAGGGACTTGGATTGATCGAGTTATGGTGGACCGAATGCACCCATTTGTAGAGCGGCGGCCAATGGATCGCCCGGTGAAGGAAGAAGAAATAGACCTCATGCACGGCCGGCGCGATAAGCACCAGGAACGAGAGGTAAAGCCAATTCGTCGTCCATGGCAGCCAGACCGCCCAGCTGTTTGCATAGACCCACAGCATCACGATCTCGACCACTGTCCATAGTGGTATCGTGACGAAAAACGAGCGGGTGAAATTGTCGATGTTCTGGCTTTGAAACCAAAACACGTCAGACGGCGCGTCCGAAGGGAATTTTGGATTATATTTGAAGCGGTTCTGTTGCTTCCGCTGGAAGTAATAGCGCAGCTCGAAGAAGCCATAGAAAAGGAATATGCCGGCGGCGTTTAGGCCGTATAGCCAGAAGTAGTTGAGAACTGAGAAGGTCGCGAGGCTCTGCCAGCTTGGGATAAGGAAGTTCACCCAAATAATCGACGTGGCAATATGAAAGGCGTTCCACGGCCAGAGAAATTCAGGAATCCACGCCACCACCTTCTTTGCATTGAACGGATGATGCCAGATTGGCGCCGGCTCGGCCCGGCGATGCGGAGCCCAGTTACCGCGTTTATCGCGCGTTCCATACTGAAGGTCATCCATCGTAACAGCGCCTCCCTGCGGAGCTATTCCCAACTGGGCTCGTCCAAACATCGGCCCTCAATTGGGTGGCATTCATATCGGAGTCTTGATATTTCTAGAAGGCGAAAATAGTATCAAAGCGACATTTGTATCATTTAATATCAGTCATGATGATATAGATGGGATGGAGCTCATGAGGCGACCGACAATCCACGATCTCGCTACTGCGGCAGGCGTTTCGGTGGCGACCGTGAATCGAATTCTAAGTGGCACCGTTTCAGTACGCCCGAAGACCGCCCAACGAGTACAAAGCGCAGCGGAGGAAATTGGGTTTTACGGAATCGGAGCCATTGATGATCGGGCTCGTAAAATATCTCCACACTACCGATTGGGCTTCCTGCTTCAGCAGTCGACCCGTGATCTCTACCAATTGTTCGGGAAGAAGATTATTGCCGCCTGTCGCGAGCGTCGCGACGAGGTCATCGATCCAATAGTCGACTTCGTGGATCTGCTGACGCCGGAGACAATCGCGAGCGGTCTGATTGCGCTGGGCGATTCATGCGACGCCGTTGCGGTGGTCGCGGCAGATCATCCCATCATTGGCCAGGCCATCCGTTCGCTGAACGAGATGGGCAAACCGGTTGTCTCCTACATCACGGATCAGTCCGCGCCGGAAAGGGCCGCATATGTAGGCACCGACAACTGGAAGCTGGGGCGCACTGCAGCCTTCCTGATTACCCAAACCACTCACGGACCGGGTCGTATAGCGGTTTTCATAGGCAACCACCGGTATCAATGCCAGGATGTGTCAGACGCCAGTTTCCGTTCCTATTTGCGCGAGCACGCTCCACGGCTAGCGGTAGAGGAAAGCCGTCCGACCCACGAGGAAGCCAGTGAGGCCTATCGAATGGTGACTGAGCTTCTGAAATCGACTGACGATCTTGTCGGAATTCTGATCGTCGGCGGCGGAATAACTGGTGTACTTCGTGCCTTGAGGGAGGTGTCTCCTGAGCGGCGGTCGGGTATCAAAGTAGTATGCCGTGACATTGGACCCGAAACTCGAAAGGGACTGTCTGAGGGCCTGATCACTGCAGCTCTTTGCCACCCGCTCGAATCGACCTCGGCCCTTCTTGTCCAAACGATGATCGATGTCATTGGACCGCAAGCACCATTTGCCACCCTTCAGCGATCCATACCTTTTGAAATCGTCACGCCGGAGAATATCTGACGCAGATGTCAGCTACTGGCGCGGGCGTCCTGCGACCCGATAGGATGTCGCTTTCAGGTGACGCACAAACGGACCTCAACGGCTATATTTGGGCGCGGAGCGGCTATGCCCTGCTTCACCTGCGAGTCTGCTTCGGGTCAGATCGCGTCATCGAACCTTCGAAACTGAACGACCGCCAAGGTATCGAATTCGGTCGTTCAGAGTGGGTTTGAAGCAAATCAGAAATTCTGCTGACCCATGGCCTTTTCGATCAGCTTGTCGATTGATACCGCCAGCACGAGAAGCAGTCCCGTCACGATGAGGCGAACGTAGTTCTCGACGCCCATCAGGTTGAGCCCGTTCTGGACTGTTCCGATAACAAGCGCGCCCAACAGGGCCGCGTGAATGGAGCCGCGGCCGCCGAACAGGCTGACGCCGCCGATGACGGTGGCGGCAATTGATTCCAGCAGCAGCGTGCCGCCCCCTACTCCGCCACCGGAGAAGACGCCAACGCCTAGTGCCCGCGACGCGCCCAGTACGCCAGCCAGCGCAGCGATAGCGCCGGCAATAGCGAAGGCCGCCATCTTGATGCGCGCAACCTTGACGCCGGCCCGTCGCGCAGCCTCGTCATTGTTGCCGACCGCATAAAGATAGAGGCCGAACCGGGTTTCCTTGAGGATATACCCGCCTATCCCGAGCAGGATCGCAAAGATCAAAACCACAACTGGTATGCCCTGATGTGCGTTGAGGATCATCACGACGATGGCGCCAAAAATCGCGGCCGCGCCGAGCGGCAGCACAAATCGGCTGAACAGGGAAGCTTCCAGACCGGCGCGCTTTCTGCGGGCAATGCCCGACAGGACCAGAGCGGCAAACGCGACGAGCCCAATCGCCAGCGCGCTCCATGACGTGATCCCCGAAATCTTAGTCTCTGCAATCTTGTCGATACCGGTTCCCATCAAACCGTAGCGGGCGGTCGGAGGCAAAAGCACGAGTTGCAAGCCATTGAGAGCCAGTCCGAGCCCCAGCGTCACCACGAAGGACGGTACGCCGACAAACGTGACCCAGCGCGCCGAAAAGCTGCCGATAGCAGCACCCATTACGATTGCGACCGTCACCGCCAGCCAGGGCGAAACGCCGTAGTCGACAACCAGCTTGGCCATCAGGACCGATGTCACGCCGTTGATCGCTGCGACCGACAAGTCTATTTCCTTGACCAGCAGCACGAACATCAGACCGATCGCCATGATGCCCACAACCGTGCTCTGGACGAGCAGGTTCGACAGGTTCTGCGGTGTCAGGAAGACATTGCTCTGGAGCGCGAAGAACACCCACAGCGCCACCAGCCCGATTATGACGGGCAGCGCACGCATGTCGCTGTTGAGCACTTCGCCGATGGTGCGGCGTTTGACGTCACCGGAAGCGGCGGCCGAGTTTGCCATTCTTGACGTATCCTTCTGATACTTTTCGCCCCGCGGGGCTCAGCCAGCGAGGTTGACTGCCTCGTTGCCACCGACCATCGCGTTGACCACTTGCTCGCCTGTCACTTCACTCGATTTAAAACTCGCGACGTTCGCGCCCAGGCGCATGACCTCTATGCGGTCGGTGGCGTTGACGACGAAATTGTGGATGTCGTGGCTAACCACGACTATGCCGAGCCCTTCGTCGGCCAACGTGCGGACCAGGGCCGAGACCTGTTCGGCTGCGGAGTGGCTGAGTGCGGCTGTCGGCTCGTCGAATATGACGACCTTCGGCGTCCACAGAATGGAACGTGCGATGGCTATGTTCTGTCGCTGGCCGCCAGACATTGCTCCGACAGGACGCGTCAGTGACAGCTGGCCGAGTCGCATGCGCGTCAGCACCTCGCGGGCACGAACTTCGCACTCGGCACGCCGGATCCGTCGGCCGAACCATGTCGGACCGGTCAGCTCGCGCCCGAGAAACAGGTTCTGCACGGCGTCCAGATTGTTGCAGAGCGCTAGATCCTGATAGACGGTCTGGATCCCAAGGGCAGTGGCGTCGGCAGGATTGCCGATTTTCGCCGGTTGGCCTTCGATGGTGTACTCTCCAGAGTCGAAGCCGAAGACGCCCGCCATGATCTTGACGAGCGTGGACTTGCCGGCGCCGTTGTCGCCGACCAGGGCGACCACCTCGCCGGCGTGGACGTCCACCGAAGCCCCCTGAAGAGCATGGACCGACCCGAACGACTTACGGATATTGCGCATCGAAATTAGCGGCGTGGATTTATGCGCCGCACGAACATCGGCGCCGCCGCGGGTTGCTGCCGCTTTGACCATCAGGCTCCTCCCATCAGGTGACCGAAGGACAGCGAGCGCCGCTGTCCTTCGGTCGATCTCGCTATTTGTTGTTCTTCTTGCAGACTTCGGTGTCTTCGATGCCCTTGCAGATTTCTGGCCAGGTCCAGACGCCGGCGGTGACGACGTCCGAGAGATTATCCAAGGTGATGTTCTTCACCGGCAGGAAGACAGCCGGCACATCCATGAACTTGTTGTTCACTTTGCCGTTGATCAGATCCTTTGGCACTCCTTTGCCATCCAGGATCGAAGCCACGACGTCCGCCGCATAGGTCGCTTCAACCTTGAGATCCTTGAGCACGGAGTTGTCCTGCCATCCCTGTGCGACGTACCGCAACGCTTCAACGGTCGCGTCCTGTCCGCCGGTCACCAGCTTGTCGCCAGGCTTGGCCCCCTGGCTGATCAGAGCGGCAACCGAGCCTCCGGTGGTACCGTCATTCATGCCGAGGAAGACATCGACATCACCGCCATTGCGGGTCAGGCAGTCTTCGGCGAAAGATTGAGCCAGCGCCGGATCCCAGTTCTGCGTGTACTGCTCGCAGACGACCTTCACCTTGCCGGAATCGATCAACGGCTGAAGGAATTCGTTCTGGCCCTTTTCATACTGGCCTGTACCGTATTCGCCCTCATTACCCTTCACGCGCGCAACCTTGACCGGCGACTTCTTCATTGCGCTGATCAGCTCGGCGGCGCGCTTGCCTTGGGCTTGGCCAACTGACAATGAGTCGAAGACGACGTGCGCTTCGGCCTTGCCGCCGACCGCGTCGTGATCATAAAGGACCACCGGCACCTTCGCATCAGCTGCCGCCTTAAGACTGCCAGCGGCGAGGTTTGCGTCCGTCGCCGCGAGCACGATCACGCTGGCGCCTTGGGTGATGGCGTCTTCGACCAGCCGCTGCTGCCGCGCCGGATCCCCCTCGCCATTCTGCACGGTCACCTGAGCGTTCGGCGCCTTCTCCTTCATTGCCGCGACAAAGAACGGCGCGTCCCGGCTTGTGAAGCGAATTGTCGTGGTATTCGGCAGTAAAAAGAACACTTTCTTGGCATCTTGAGCATGTGCCGCCGCCAAGGCGCTTGCCATAGCGGTTGCCGTCAGAAATGCGGTCAGAAGTCGCTTCATAGTTTCCTCCCATGGAATACTCAGTTCGCCCCCCTTCACGACGGCACGGGGCACCCCCGAACCGGTTTAAGGATAGGCTGCAACGAAAATTGCAAGATATAAATATTCCGCAATGAACGATGTGTCAACGATGCGACAATGAAATCTTTGCATCATGCGAAACGCGCAATTTCTATTGCGACATCCAGGTTCGAGTGCACCTGGCGCGCTTGGTTCGCAACCGGAATGCCAAGGACGCGGAACGCCCGGGTTGTTGTCGGGGAACCGCTACTGCCCGGTGACGGTGGGTATGCGCGGACTGACAGCGTTGTTCTGCAGTCGCGCCGCGAGTGCAACCGTCAGCGCCTGGGCGAGGCACATTGGGGCGGCAAGCGAACGGGAAAAGGTATATTCATGCTCCGGTACGGCGAAGAGAACACTGGCGTTCTTGGCTAGCGGAGACAGCGTGCTGTCGGAAATAGCAATTATCGGAACTTCGCTGCGAGCGGCCTCTTCCACGACATTGACCACTTCATTGGCGTAGAAGCGAAAGGACACGGCAAACAAGACATCGGTCTTGCGGATCATGCGCGCCATATGCGTAGCAAGTCCGCCGCCGGGATCAAGCAGCACGCAACGTTTGCCCAGCATCGTCAAGATATAGCGGAGAAGTTCGACCACAGGCGTCGATCGCAACTGCCCGATCAGGTAGATCGCGTCGGCCTTTTCGAGAAGGGTCACTGCCTTGGCCAGATCCTCGGGTGGTATCTGTGTCAGCATGTCCTGAAGCGAGGCAATGTCGCGAACCACGAGGTCGCGCATGAATCCGACTTCGCTACGATCTGTTCGCGCTCCCAATTCGCCTTCCAGCGCCTTGATACGAGCCTCGAAGCCGGGCGCGGCGGTCGACAGGCGCTTCTGAAAGAGAGACTGGAGTTCCTTGAAGCCTTCATAACCGAGCGCCTGCGCAAAGCGCACGAAGCTTGAGGCATGCACTCCGCTGCTATCCCCAATTGCATTCACCGACCTGACAGCAACGTCGTTAGGATTCTGGGTGAGATAGAGCGCGATCTTTTGGTAGGATTTGCTCATTTCGTCGTAGCGGTCGTGGATGAGCCGGATGAGCTCTTCATAGTCACGCGGCGCTTCAGCGGTCGGTTTCATGTTGCACTCTTTCGCAATATTCATTGCACAATGACGCGTCTGCGTCGATTCTGCTAGTGAAATCAGGTGCAACATTGTTTAAGCAAAAGCGCGTGCATGTTGGCGATCAAGCCCGAGCCGCATCATGACCTAGATGCCGAAATCGGGAGGACAATCAACGCGCGAAGATGCTTCGTGCGAGGCCGTCCCTTGCTACCGACGTGAGGGTCGACCGGTCTTCACGCTGTTGCGGCTCGCCCCATCTGATTCACTGTCGGCAATCAGCGAAAGGTAGCGCTCGAGAGCCTTCGAGAACTTGGCTTGCCAGATCTCATGCGCCGTGCGGAGATCTCCGTCGCGCAAGCTTTCGAGTAGCTTGACGACATACTTCTCGGCGTCGCCCTTTCGGTCTGTATAGACAACGCCCAACTGATGGTTGAAGCGCCTCACATCTGCGGTCAGCTCGGAAAAGTAGCGGATGGTCCGCTGCAATCCCGTCGCGTCAATGATCGCTTGCTGGAACTCAAGATCGTTGCGAACGGTCTCGACCTGGCTATCGAGGTTAGCAAACTTGACGGCATTCTCAGCCAATTTTTCGAGACGCTTGAGGTCAACCGAAGCTAGGCGACCTGGTTCCGCGAGCAGATGGTCCAGGGCAATTTTTCCTAGAGCCATCCGGATATTGTAGACTTCGATGACGCTGTCTGCGTCCACCGCCCTGACAGATGCTCCCTTGTTCCGCTTGATCTCGACGAACCCCTCGCGAGCAAGCAGGCGCAATGCTTCCCGGACCGGATGCCGGGAGACGTTCAACATGTCGGTAAGCTGTTGCTCGACGAGCCGGTCGCCGGGCTTGAAGTGCCCGGCAATGATCGCGTTCCGGATTTGCTCCGCAGCGAACTGCGTGCTTTCCATCTGCGTCATGGGAGCCAGAATGGCGCCTGTTTCATTTGCGTGTCGCATCAGGATCCTCATAAGGCGACCGCAGGAGATCGGCTGCACAGNCCAGAATGGCGCCTGTTTCATTTGCGTGTCGCATCAGGATCCTCATAAGGCGACCGCAGGAGATCGGCTGCACAGGCATTCGGAATGTAGACTATATACGAATGCGATAATCTAATGAGAAGCCTGCCACTAAGCTATCCGTACGGAATAAGTGGAAAACGTTCTGTCCCGCCTGACTTGCCGTTTGAGCGAGACCACCAGGTTCTTCGCCGGAAGGGAGCCAGCACCACGATACGCAGTGAGCTCTATTTCGAAGAGATACTCAGGTCCGCCCAACGGACCACAGCTGACGCAGCTTGCCGGAGAGATGTCCCGGAACTTCTCGCCCATATAGGCCATGACTTCCGGGACGTCTTCCTGGCGCGGAATGAAGATGCGTCGCCGCACAACATCCGCAAGGCTGCTGCCGACCGCCTCAAGCGCGCCTTCGACGTTCTTCATCGCTTGCCTTGCCTGCTCGACGGCCGTCTCAGGCATCACACGGGTCTTGTAGTCGCGTCCTGCGGTCAGGGACATGAAGATCCAGTGTCGAGGGCGACGATCCGCGAATAGCCTTCCTTCTCTTCCAGGATGCTGCCGGACTTTAGCTTCACGAGTTCCATGCCGTTCTCCAGTGCTGATCAGATCGAGATGCCGCCATCGATCGCCACCGTCTGACCGGTGATCAGCGCGCCGGCGAAACCGAGGAAGACGATAAGCTCCGCGACATCCGCCGTGGTGCAGACTTTCTTCAGAGGTGTGCTGGCGAGGGTGCTCTGGCGACGCTCCACCGACCATTCAATCGCCCACGAACTTTCGACGACGCCGGGCGCCACCGCGTTGACCCGCACATCGGGCGCGAGCGCACGCGCCAGGTTCTTCGTCAGGTTGATGACCGCGGCCTTGGAGCCGCTATAGGCGATGGTGCTGGCCACGGCGCCGAAGCCGGCGATGGAAGCGGTGTTCACGATCGAACCTTTGGCCACCTTGAGAGCAGGCGCCGCGGCCTTCGAGCACCTGAAAACGCTCATCAGGTTGACGTTCAGCAGATTTGCCCAAAGCTCCTCCGTTATGCTGTCCAGGTCGTTGATCGGCACCGGGACCTTCACGCCCGGTATTCCCGCGTTGTTGACAAGCAGATCGAGACGGCCGAGCTTCGCCACCGCCTCGAGCACCATTGCCTTGGCCTGCCCGGCGTCGCCGACATCGCCTGGAGCACCGATAACGTCGAGCCCCTCTCTTTGGAGCCCAGCGAGAGCAGCCTCGCCCCTCTGGTCGGCCGGTAGATAGTTGATTGCGACCTTGGCGCCTGCCTTGGCCATCATGCGCGCGGTTTCGAGGCCGATGCCCGACGCGCCCCCGGTGACAAGCGCCGCCTTTCCCGTGAGATTGAACGAGATCATGAGTTACCCTTCGATGCTGCGTTTGGATGGAATTCGCTAGGCGACTGAGCTTCTGACGATTTCAAGGGGCTTGCGATTCTCGCGCCGCAGGAACTTCTGTGTCTGTTCTTTGCGGGGATTGTCGATCACCTCTTCGGCCGTGCCGATTTCGCAGACTTCGCCCTGGCAGAGAAAGGCCACGCGGTCCGCCGATTCCCGAGCGAAATTGATGTCGTGCGTGACAACCACCATCGTCATGCCTTCGCTCTTCAGGAGGCGCATGGTCTCAAGCACTTCGCCGACTAGTTCGGGATCCAGGGCGGAGGTGACCTCGTCGAAGAGCATGTAGCTCGGCTCCATTGCAAGCGCTCGGGCGATGGCGAGACGCTGCTGCTGGCCGCCTGAGAGCTGAGACGGCAAGCTGTCGCCCTTGTCGCCCAGCCCCACATGCTCGAGGTGCTTCTGCGCAAGTGCGCGCGCCACAGCGCGGCTTCGCTTTGAGACCACCCGGGGTGCCAGCGCGACATTTTCCAGCGCCGTGAGGTGCGGGAAGGCGTTGTACTGCTGGAAGACGATGCCCAGCTTGCTGCGCAGCTTGTTGATATCCGTCTTCGGATCGTGGACGCTGATGCCGTCTACGAGGATCTCGCCACCCTGGATCGGTTCGAGCCCGTTGATGCATTGCAGGAGCGTAGATTTTCCCGACCCGCTCGCGCCAATGAGGCAGACGAGTTCGCCCTTTTCGACCGTGAGATCGATGCCCTTGAGCACGATCACCGATCCGAAGGCCTTCTGGACGTTGCTGATGCGGATCATACGCGGACCTTTCTTTCGAGGTGCCGGCTGTACCGGGAAACAGGATAGCAGATAAGGAAATAGAAAAGCCCCGCACCCATCAGCAGCAGCCAGGTCTCATGTGTCCTGGTGATGAGTATCTGGGTGGAACGCATATATTCGATGTAGCCGACCACGCCTGCGAGAGCGCTGTCCTTGATCAGGCTGAGGACGAGCCCGATCCACGGAGCCAGACCCGTCCTGAATGCCAGGGGCATGGATATGTACAAGAGCTCCTGGTAGCCGTTCATGCCGAGCGAGCGAGCGCTCTTGCGGTATTGAACCGGGACTGAGAGCAGGCTCGCCCGGACCACCTCGGCAGTTACTGCCGACATCCAGGCACCAAGTGCGACGGTACCGAACCAAAAGGGTGAAGTGCCGAAGCCCAGGATCGATAGAAGGCTGTTGGCGAGTATCAGCTGGATGATCATCGGCACGCTGCGCAGGATGTCGATGAAGGGGGCCGTGGCGATCCTCACGGTCATTGACACGGTGCGCAACCAGCCAAGGACGATCCCGGCAAGGGTGCCGACAAGGGTTGCTGCGGCGGCCAGCCTGACGGTGTTGAGCAGCCCCTGAGCCAGGAAATAAGCATCCGACCAGGCGAGGCCTTGGTTTGCGAACTGAAACTGCACGCCTAGCTCCTGTATATGAGGCGGAAGGCCAGGTGGGACGAGAACTGCAGCCCTTTGGCGATGAGGTAATAGATCAGCGCCGTGACCAGAAAGAACTCGAATGTCCGGAAGGATGCGGACTGCGCGTACTGCGTGGCGCCCGAGAGCTCCTGCAGTCCGACCAGCATGCCAAACGAGGTGTTCAGCATTCCCCAGATGCCTTGAGTGACATAGGCGAGGAAGATCACCTTGAACATCTGTGGAAAGATCACATGGATGAAGCTCTGCGGGCTGGTCATGCCGAGTGAGCGCGAAGCCGACAGCTGCTGTCGCGGGATGGCGTTGAGACCACCCCTGAAGATTTCTGTCATGTATCCGGCGTTGTTGAAGGAAACGGAGATGAGGACGGCGGCGTAGCTGGGGATGTTGATGTGGAAGGCGCCCAGCCCGAAATAAAATAGATAGAGCTGAAAGACAGCAGGCGTGTTGCGCGACAGCTCCACCCACCAGGTCGAAAACCGGTAGGCCCATCCCTCGCCCTGCTGGCGCGCGACAGCCATGGGCATCGCAATGAGCGTGCCGATAATGAAGGCGAGAATGGTGATCTGGATCGTCACCCAGGCTCCGGCCAGCAGCAGGGGCAGTGAATCCCAGACTATGGACCAGTAGAACTGATAGCCGTTCATGCCAATCATCCCATGCTCATGCCGGCAGGGTTTTCCTGCCGGCATAAGCTCTATGCTTAGAAGTTAATGCCTTCAGCTGTCAGCGGCGGCAGCGGACCATTGCCGTAGTACTTGTGGTACACCTCGGCCCAACGCCCGTTCGAAACCTGAGTGAACACGAAAACCCGCGCCCAGTTCAGGAATTGTTGGTCGTCACGTTTGACGGCAATCGATCCGAAGTCGGCGAGAGGGGCAAGTCCGGCCATCACGAACTCTGGGAACTGACCACTTTGCGATAGCGAGTTGAAGACGGCGACATTGATCACGATGGCGTCGATCTTGCCCTGCTGCAGAGCCAGGAAGGTTTCCGCATCGCTCGCAAAGCCGGTGTAGGTCGCACCCGTACCCTCCCAGCCCTTGCCCAGCTCATCCTTGAAGAGTTGCTCAGGCGTGGTGCCAACGACACCACCAAGCTTCTTGGATGCCAGGTCAGAGTATTTGGCGATGCCGGTGTCCTTGCGGGTCACGACTGCCATGACGTTGTTGGTGTATGGCTGGGTGAACGCCACGGTCAGCGCACGTGCCGGGGTCGGCGTAGTCGAGGCGATAAGGACGTCGATGCGGTTCGAAACCAGCGCCGGGATACGATCCGGCGAAGGCGTCTCGATGATTTCCGGCTCTGCGCCAAGCGCCTTTGCCATGTCCTTGCAGTACGTCACGTCATACCCGTCGGGCTCGTTGTTCGAGTCGCGGAAGCCGGCAGGCGGACTGTCCAGCATGATGCCACAACGCAGCTTTTTGTTCTTGATGATCGTGTCGAGCGCGGAGTCGGCATGCGCCTGACCAGCCAGCGTGAATGTGGCGACCGCCGTAGCCAGCAGAGCCCTCATAACCATTTTCATTTCATTCCCCTTTTCTTTGTTGCAGACCAAGTAGTTTGTTGGCTGAGCAATTGAGACCGCTCAACTCGCCTTTCTCGCCAGCCTGGGTGTCACGCCGAGAGCTTCGATAGGTCCCACTTCCTTCTCGATCAGGGGCACGACTTCGTTCTTGAATCGAACGAGCGAGCGATGCGCCAACTCGATTGGCATGCAGCCGAAGGAGAAGTTGCAGGTGTAGTTGCTTGGATTGAGACGTTTGATGTCCGCGACCATCTTCTCGGCAACGGCGTGCGGATCGCCTACCACCATGTTGTCCGCATATTGGTCGAGCGTGTACTCGCCTTCGAACGTCTGGTTGCTGATGTAGCTGTTGTCGTCCAGCGGCGGCGAGGCTTGGCGCAGATAATGCGCCATACGCCCCACGTACCGGGCCCGCTCCGCCACGACCAATGCCTCGCTGCGGCTGTCGGTTATGGCCAGGTACTGCATGATCGCCAAGGGCTTGGTCGAAGGCTGCTCGCCGATGGATGTCCAGGCGTCGTTGAGCCCGTCGACCATCTTGTAGAGCACGGGCGATCCGAGCGTGCTGGCTGCAAGGAACGGGACCGCCTTCCACTTCTTGAAGCGATCGAGAAGCTTCGGGTGGGAGGAGGTCACAAAAATCGGGGGAAGAGGCTTCTGCTGGGTGCTGATCGCGAAGCTGGTCTTGGGGAGGGAAATGTACTTTCCCTTGTACTCGACCTCGCCATCGACGAGCGCTCTTTCGATGACGTCCCAATACTCAAGGAAAACGTCGACCCTGTCGTCCAGCACGATGTTGTAGCGATCAAACTCATAGCGCTGATAGCCGGTACCCAGGCCGATGACGAGGCGGCCCTCGGTCTGTGTGTCGGCGACCGCGATCTCCTGGGCGACACGAAGCGGATTGTAGAGCGGCAGCACGATAACGCCCGGGCCTAGCTTGATCCGCTTGGTCCATCCGGCCGCGTAGGAACACATCATCAGCGGCGACGGCGAACTCGAATAGTTGGCGAAATGGTGTTCGGCGAACCACGCGACATCGAAGCCGAGCTCATCGGCGGTCTCCACCATTTTGCGGGTATCGCGCATCACGCCCTGGGCACCGTCGGGATGATCGCGAAGCGTCATCAGGTTAAAAAGGCCAAGCTGCATTCATTTGCTCCTAAGATCCCTCGGCGACGGCTGTCGACGTTGGTAAACAGTCCTATCCAGCCTTCTGCAGGACCATGGGTGAAGTCAGCGCGTAGGCGCCGTTATGGTAGATCAGCGGGTCGACATCGGAGGCAAATGCCACCCCTGCGACCCGCCCGATGATGATGTCGTGCGTGGCATAGGAGATCGCCTGATCCATCTCGCAGAACAGGTTCGCCTGCGCGCTTGCCAGGTAGGGGATGCCGTCCTTTTCGGTCCACTCGCCAATGTCGAAACGCCTCTCGGACGGCCGTCCGCCACTGAAAGAGTTGGATATGTCAGCCTGCGAGGCCCGAAGCACGTTGATGCAGTATTGCCCCTCTTCCTTGAGCGGCACATTGATCGACGAGTTGCGGTTGACGCACGCAAGGATCGAAATGGGAGCGAAGCTGAGCGGCGTGACCGACGTGACGGTAATGCCATACCGGCGCCCGTCGTGCCTGCACGAGATCACGCAGACCGTCGACGCCACGCGCCGCATCGATTGCCGGAAATGCTCGGTACTCAGGTCCTGCGAGAGCATTATTTGCTTCCTTGTTCCCATCTTCAAAATTGCAGATTGTCTACAATCTGTCAATGTGTTTTTGGACCACCCCGCTCCAGACGAAACTGCCTTGTTTAATGGTGGTCGTGCGCTCCGTCAGGGCCCGGGAGCGGGAATTGCCTGGCCAGATCCTCGACTTGCTCCGCAGATAGATATCGCGGGTTGAGACCGCGCAGCAGAAGGTACAGCTTTGCTGTTTCCTCGAGTTCCTCGATCGCAAAGACGGCGCCCTCAAGGTCCTTGCCGGTCACGACCGGCCCATGGTTGGCCAGCAGGACCGACGTATATTTGCCGGCCAATCCCTTGATGGCCCCGGCGACCGCCGGATCGCCCGGCCTGAAATACGGCACCAGCGCCGTTCGGCCAGCGCGCATGAGATAGTACGGCGTCATCGGCGGCAGCACCGACTTCGGATCGATCTCGGGAAGCATCGTGACGGCGACCGAATGCGTCGAATGCAGATGCACCACAGCCCGAGATCCTTTGACTGTGTCGTAGAGCGCGGAATGCAGGGGGATCTCCTTCGTCGGCTTGTCGCCCGAGACAAGATTGCCCTTTGCGTCAAGGCGGGAAATGGACGCTGGATCCAGAAATCCGAGCGACGCGTTTGTCGGGGTCACAAGCCAGCCGCCTTCGTCGAGCTGAACAGAGATGTTTCCCGAGGAACCGGGGGTGAGTCCGCGATCGAACAGCGACCTGCCGAAGCGGACAATCTGTTCACAGAGTTTCGTCTGATCCATATCACCCGAGATTCTAGGCGCATGGCACGAAGCCAAACGCACTGAGCTTACCCACGGACGCCAACCTGAAAATCTCAAAAGTGCGGCGACAGCCCGTTGCAGATTGTAGATAATCTGCATTATGATTGGATTGAAAGCAAGAGGTTGGATACGCATGTCTGCTGGCAAAAGCGCGGAAAAATCAAACGTCGCCGTCATCGGGTTGGGCTCGATGGGGTTTGGCATGGCGAGTTCGCTTGTGCGACGCGGACACGCGGTCGTCGGCTACGATCCCTCCGCGACCGCTGCGGAAAGGCTGGTTGCAAGCGGCGCGCGGATAGCGGAATCACCGAGCGAAGCTGTTGCCAATGCGAGCGTCGTCCTCTGCGTCGTCGTGAACAGCGCGCAGACCGACGCGGTGCTTTTCGGCGACGGCGGCGTGTTCCCGGTGATGCCACCGGGCTCGGTATTCATTTCGTCAGCGACCATGGCGCCGTCGGAGGCAAAACGCCTGTCCTCGCGCCTCGCGGAGCGCGAAATCCTCTATCTCGACGCCCCGATCTCGGGCGGCGCAGCGAAAGCCGCGAACGGCGCCCTGACGATCATGGCGTCGGGCAGCCCGAATGCCTTCGCACGGGCGCGGCATGTCCTGGATGCGGTCGCGGCGAAGGTCTATCGCCTGGGCGACGAACCCGGCATCGGCGCTTCGGTGAAAATGATCAACCAGCATCTGGCAGGAATCCATATCGCGGCCGCATGCGAGGCCATGGTGCTCGCATCCAAGCTCGGCTTGGACCTCTCCACTGTCTACGAGGTCATAACCGCGTCCGCGGGAAACTCCTGGATGTTCGAGAACCGTGTCCCGCATATCCTCGATGGCGACTACAGGCCGCTGAGTTCGGTTGAAATATTCGTCAAGGATCTGGGCATTCTCCAGGACATGGCTCGGGCCGAACGATATCCCGTGCCGCTCGCAGCGGCGGCCCTCCAGATGTATCTCGCGACCTCGGGCGCAGGCATGGGACATGACGACGACGCGTCGGTTGCACGCACCTATGCCAAGTTGTCCGGCGCATCGCTGCCAACAGCCAAGGCGGCATCATGATCGATCTCGCCGCATGATACGCTTCGCCGCCAACCTCACCATGATGTTCACGGAATGGTCGTTCCTTGACCGCTTCGAGGCTGCCGCGGAAGCCGGCTTCGGAGCCGTGGAATTCCTGTTCCCCTATGAATTCGCACCCGAAACCGTAGGCAGCCGACTGAGGGCATGCGAACTCGAACTGGCGTTGTTTAATCTTCCTCCCGGAGACTGGGCTGCGGGCGAACGCGGCATCGCTGCCCTGCCGCATCGCTTCGAAGAGTTCCAGTCAGGCGTCGACAAGGCGCTGGACTACGCCCCGGCGACTGGCGTGCGCTCCCTCCACATGATGGCCGGCCTTGCGGACCCGTCAGACGCAGAAGCGTTGAGAAGCTACAGGCGTGCCGTGGACTTCGCCGGATCGAAGCTGGCCGCCCAAGGCCTGAACCTTCTGTTGGAACCGATCAACGGCCGCAGCATGCCCGGTTATTTCCTGAACGACTTTGCGCGTGCCGCAGCATTTATTGAGGAACTCGATCACCCGAACGTCAGGCTTCAGTTCGACGTGTTCCATCGACAGATCATGCATGGTGACATCACCGAGAGCTTCCGGCATCTGCAGCCGCTCATCGGGCACGTCCAGATAGCTGGGGTGCCTGCACGGCACGAGCCGGATACCGGCGAGGTCAACTATCGGCACTTCTTCGAACAGCTTGAGACGAGCAATTATTCCGGTTTCGTCGGCTGCGAGTATCAGCCCGCTGGCGAGACGAAAGCTGGCCTTGGCTGGTTTGCGCCGTATAGGGGGCGCAGGCAGTGACGGTCATTCTCGCAGCCATAGCCGACGACTACACCGGGGCCTCAGATCTTGCGAACACCTGGCGCAAATGCGGCCTTCGAACCGTCCAGACCATAGGAGTCCCGGTCGATAGCCGTCTGTTCGAAACGATTGATGCGCTTGTGGTCTCGCTGAAGATCCGTTCCGTGCCGGCTGTCGATGCGGTCGCAAGTGCGCTCGCCGCCGAGGAATTGCTCCGGCGGATCGGCGCCCGCCACGTCATGTACAAGATTTGCTCGACCTTCGATTCGACCGATGCGGGCAATATCGGTCCGGTTACCGATGCGTTCATGGAGCGGGCTGGACAGGACTGGACCGTGGTTACGCCGGCGTTTCCGGAAACCGGACGCACCGTCTACAAGGGGCACCTGTTCGTCAACGATGTCCCACTCAACGAAAGCGCCTTGCGGCACCATCCTTTGAATCCGATGCATGACGCCAATCTTACGCGTGTTCTTGCGAGGCAATCCAAGCACGCTGTTCACAGTCTCGACTGCCAGACGGTCGCACTTGGCCTGGAAAGCTGCAGAGCGAAGATCGCCGCAATGCCTGGCCGGCGGAAATCGATCATCGCCGACGCCATCCGGGACAGCGATCTCGATGTCCTCGGCCAATTGGCGTCCGGCGGCGCCGTTTCGACGGGTGCGTCCGGACTTGGCTACGGACTCGCAAGGGCCGCTCTGGCCGCACGCCCAGCCCGGGGATCAATGGCTAACCTTGCTGCTGTCGGTGGCCGATCGGCGGTCATTGCCGGCAGCTGTTCCGCCCGGACACTGGAGCAGATCGATGCCGCCGAAAGACATATGCCGGTGCTACGCCTTGATCCGCAGCGCATTGTCTCCGGCGGCGGCGGCGCCGTCGAAGAGGCCCTTGAATTCGCTCGACGGCAGCTCGCGGCTGGGCCAGTGCTCATCGCGTCCTCCGGCAGCCCCGATGCGGTTGCAGCCCTCCAGCGGCAGCACGGCAAGCACGAGGCCGGGCAGACGATCGAGAACGCCTTGGCGGAAATCGCCATCGGGCTCGTCGACGCCGGCGTTCGGCGGCTCGTGGTGGCGGGAGGCGAGACCTCGGGCGCCGTGGTGGACAAGCTGGCGATCGGCTCGTTCGAGGTCGGCGATGAACTTGCCCCCGGCGTCCCGATGCTGCGCACCATCGGATACCCGGGAGGCGAACTGATGATGGCACTCAAATCCGGCAATTTCGGCGACGTAAACTTCTTTGCGGAAGCGCTTGCGAGGCTCGATTGAAAACGAAGAGAGGATACGACGGCCGAAAGGAACGTGGGTCGGGCTGATCCGTCGGTTTCGGCTCTGGCCGCCTGATAGACAGGGTTGCTTTCTCTCTGTGAGCGACCCCCGAGCCAGCCGCTTACAATTTAGTACCAACATCAACGATCGGAGAACCATCATGACCAGTAGCTTTGAGGGCAAAACCGTCGTCGTGTCAGGAGCGGCGGGAGGTGTCGGCCGGGCTGCAGTTTCACTTTTCATCGAAAACGGTGCCAAGGTATGCGCAACAGATCTCAACCCGGCCGTCGACGAACTGGAACGAGACTCGCCCGATCATGTCGTCGCGGTTGCCGCTGATGTCACCAAGGTCGCTGACGTCGAGAAAATATTCACGACGGCAGAACAGCGGTTCGGTCCGGTCGACGTGCTCGTCAGCAACGCCGGCTTCATCATTTCGAAGTCCGCTCACGAAACCAGCGAGGATGAGTGGGACGCTGTCATGAATGCGAACGCCAAATCCTTCTTCCTGATGTCGAGGCGCGCGCTGCCTTCGATGCTCGCGCGTGGCCACGGTTCGATCGTCGCGACGGGATCCATTTCAAGCGTCGTCGGCTTGCCGCAACAGGCAGCCTATTGCGCGGCCAAAGGCGCCCTGCTTCAACTGGTACGACAGATGGCCGTAGATTATGCTTCCCGAGGCATCCGTGTGAACGCTGTTGGAGCAGGATCAATCAATACGCCGTTCCTGACTCGCTACCTCGAAGGCCTGGACGACCCAGCCGCAGGCGAGGCGGCCATCAAGAGCGCCCATCCCATTGGCCGCTGGGCCGAACCTAGTGAAATCGCCGATGCCCTTGTCTATCTTGCTGGTCCGAACGCGTCATTCGTGACAGGGCATATCTTGATGGCCGACGGCGGCTACAGTGCCCGGTAGCATCATTGTCATCTCAAGCCTCGCCGGCCTGCGTGGTGGCGAAGGTGCGGGGCAGAACATCAGCTACACCGTCGCCAAGCATGCGCAGGTCGGCGTGGTCTGCGCGGCGGCCCGGGCGCTCGCGCCGCGCGGCATCCGCGTCAATGCCTCAATCCAGGTCCGATCCACAACACGTTCCAGCACGAAATCGAGAACCGCATCAGCGCGATCAGCGGCGTCAATGTCACGGAGGCGGTGAACAAGGCCGTTCCGTTGCAGCGCCACTCCGACCCTGACGAGGTGGCCAGCGTCGCCCTCTATCTGGCATCCTCAATGAGCAGCTACGTTACCGGCCAGGTGCACGTGGTGGATGGTGGCCTGGGGAGTTGACCCGATGCGAGCGGGAACGGCCGATAGTGAACCTCACCATCGGGTGCGCACGACACTCCCATCGCTGACCTTGGATGCAAGAATTCGGAGAGCAAGCCCTGCCTCCCAAATTTGTAGTTGGATGGGCTCTCTATTGCGCGAATGGCTGGAGACGAACGCCTATCTCCCGGTGCGTCCCATCGAGGAGAGAATCGACGGGAGCGAATAGTAGCGATGACGCCGTCCTCATTCGTCTTTCCAAACGACGCACCGCGTTGATCTTCGCGCCGGCGGTCGTCGGCGCTCTAAGAAAGATGGCGTATAACCCGCAGTCCTGCGCGCGTCCGCAACAGTGGACAGTTGTCGCGCGCGGGACGGAGGAAATTCGCCCCCGCCGCGGGCGGTGAACGGGACAGCCGTAGGAGCGTCAGCATAGCGCCGGCCGCAGACCGAGACGCGGGACCGACTGTACCCGTCCGCGGCGGTCCGCATTTTTTGCGTCACGATGGAAGCCGACCGGGCGAAATCGCGCACAGTTCCAGTTCTCGACAAGTCCGGCGGCTGATCGGCGACGACGGTCTGCCTTCGGCGACCAAAGGCATTGTCGCCGCTCGACTTATCTCGCTCAGCCGCAGCAACGAAGCCGGAACTGGTGGTTCGATGAGTGGGGGGAAAGGCGGTAGCGCTCTCCCGCTACCACCCTAAACCCACTATCGTACGTAATAGTGGGATCTTGCCTGTGGCGCTCCTCGGCCACCGCGCGTTCTCCAGCATACCGCGCTTGGGGGAATGTGTTGCCGCCGATGAGGGCGGCAAGCTTGCCTTTGACCTCGATCTCAATATCCTGTCGCGGCCCTTTGGGATGAACCGTCACACAATGAACGAGCGCGCGGAAGCTCTTGACCAGCACGCCCCGATCGTCATCCGCCTCGGCGTGATGAGCTAAGACCGAAGCGAGCTCATCGACCGTTTTGACATACTTCTCTATCGCTGCCGGATGCAGAGTAAGGGTCGATGGCGCCTCTTCAAGACTGGCAAGTTCTGCCTCCGCCTCGATGCGTCGATCTTTCAACTCGGCGATACGCTCTCGGGCGTCGTCATCACCAATAATTCCCTTGACCACCAGGTCAATGCTGCGTTGTCGCTCGGCTTCAATCCGTGCGATCTTTGTCTCAAGGGTGACCCGAACGTTGGACGCACGGGCTGCTAGCCGTTGACGCTCTTCATTATAATTCCGGACGTAGATCTCAATGAGACGCGGGTCCTTCAGCTCGTCACGCATTCCATCCAATACAGCATTCTCCACGCTCCGCAGGTAAACTATGCGACGATTGGGACAGCTGCCGCTCTCACGAACTGTCGAGCAGCGGATTCGTGTTTTGCCAGTCTTGTCGCGATCGTGCACCGACATGCCCGAACCGCAGCAGCCACATCGCAACAGGCCCGAGAGGAGATGCGGTGGCCGACGTTTCACGTTCAATTTCAGACGAGATCTTTCTGTCTTCAAGTCCTGCGCGCGTCGCCATATCTCTTCGTCAACGATACGCAGGTGTGGGACATCAATCGTCTGCCACTGGTCGCGGCTATTCGGACGGGACAGACGCCTGCCGGTATCTGGGTCCTTAACCATCCGAACCTTGTTCCAGACGATGCGCCCAAAATAGAGCTCGTTCAAAATCAGCCCCGCGCCGCGTTGTGCGTTTCCGTTGATGGTAGAGGCGTTCCAACGAGTGCCGCGAGGCGGACAAAACCCCCTCGCGATTGAGATCTTGTGCGATTTCGCGTGGTGGCCGGCCAGAGGTGTAGGCCGCAAAGATCCGGCGAACTACCTCAGCCTCCTCTTCAACGATCTCCAGTCACCGGGACGCCCAAGAACTGCCCGATACCCGAATGCGCGACCGCCGGCGTGGCGCCCGTCGCGAACCACTCCGGCCATTCCTCGACGTACCTTTTTTGCGCCATCCTCGCGCTGCATCTGGCCCACCAAACCTCGTATTCCGATCAAGATTGCGTCAGCTGTGCCGTCGTGAACAGCTTGGATCTCGATCCCTAGGAATGACAGTCGTTTGTGCAGTCCAGCGAGATCCTCCATGTCGCGCGAAAGGCGATCGAGTGCCTCAACAATGACGACATCAAACTTTCGTTCGCGCGCCGCATCCATCAATCTCATGAGGCCGGCACGGCCAAACATCGAAGCTCCCGAGCGAGCTTTGTCCTCGTAAGCCGCAACCACATCAAGCTGATGCCGTGCTGCATACGCGCGACAAAGGACGATCTGGTCATCGGTGGATTTCTCGTTCTGCAGCTCGGTCGAGAACCGGGCGTAAATGGCTGCGCGTATCATTCACGAACCTCGCCGTTGCAGCCAATTGCTTCGACGACATCCAAGTTAGGTGTCGAAGCAGATAGCCTCACAGCGAGATGATCGCGCCTAGCGTCGGCAATCGCAAGAGCTTCCACGAACTGAACTAACGTGGGATCGAGCGCATGCTCCAACGCCTGACGCATGCAAGCACTTGGCCCCGCAGCATTCCGTTTGTTCTCCGACTGTTTCATCGGAGTGAAGGATGTGAGGCCGTGCGGTGCTAAGGAAGAGGGCCAGGCGCATGGTCGTACAGATCGGATGCGACGACGTGTGAAAAGGACAGCCGCCAGCAAGATCATCTGCTGAGTTTGTTGGACACTTGCCACCTGGATGCGGCCAACCCGCTGATTGTCGATCCGAAGCCATAGGTTCAAATCACGGACTGGCTTCGACCGTTGTCCTAGCTCGCCCCGACGGGTCGCACTGCGGCCGTCAGCCGGCAATTGCTATGAACTAGGAAACCATCATGCCTGAAAATATCAGACTAACTTCGAGAGACGTCCCCCTCATTCAGCTAGGCCTCTATCAGTGCCGCTTCCCGGTGAGCGAAGACCCGTCAGTACCCGGCGGTTATCGTTTTTGTGCTGGGCCAACTTCGCCGGATCGCGTCTACTGCGATCATCACCACAACATTGTGACCGCCGTGGACCCTCGTCGAGCCCGCTCGGGTCTCCACCTCGCTCAACGACGCGTCGCGTCAGTCTGACTGGCGGCGGCCTCCCGGCCAGGCGCTATGCGCCCCAAGGCCTTGGCTACGACCTTTCCGTCGGCTCGGTCTGGCCCATCCTCCCTTATGCCGTCTTCGCCGATGTATCCCCGGTCGCCCGATTGAGAACGACGACTTCTCGCCGAAGCGATCGCTTCGGAATGCCGTCGTAGCCCGACCGGAAGCTCAGTGTGCTTTTGTAGAGGTCGAGGTCCAATCCAACGTCTGGACTCCACTGGAGTGCCTGCACTCGAGAGCGATTGGCTCTGCGGCAGCCGATAAGGACCAAATGCGCCATCTGTAGACCTTCGTTGAGGACTGCGGCGATGTGGGAAACAGGATACAAAGTGGCCCTTGTGGGAGGCGTCCACGGCGTGACGGCCGGATTGAGGTGCGCGCCCGAGAGTGGCCCAATCGCGTAAGCCAGGGCGGTTACAGCGATGCCGAAGCTGAGGCCGATGCCAAGCGACCGAGCCGGCAGCAGCCCGCCAAAACCGCCTGTCACCACTGACGCGCAGCCGAAGACAAGAAGGTGCCGAAAAGCTCGGCGGCGACGCTTTCATGAGCATATCCCCTTGGAATTGTGAGGCCTCACTCTTCACGACTTGGAGCCGAATGCAGTGCGCCGCTGCGGCCATGGACCGGATTTGTTTGCCGCAGCGCAGCGGGTAGCCACTGCGCGCGCGGACAACCGTCCGCCACGACAGTAAGCGGAAGATGCGGCTGTGTGCAGCTAGATCTCTACCGCACACGGACGGATAGGATACCAAGCGACGCGCTTGCCGGGTGGCGTCAGACGCGGTTGGGGGGATTTTTTCGATCGAGACCCGATGATCCTGAACTTCGCGCAGGCCCGCGATAGTCTCGGCCAGAACGCGCGATGCAGCCCGGTCCTCTTTGGACGATAGGCACCCCAAAATTGAACCACCCCGCCTGTCACCGTCACGTCGGAATCGCCGACCGATGATCATGGCTCAGCCGGGAGTGCCTCCAGGAGTTGATCCCGAATACTGCTGTGTTGGCCGCGGTTCGGACGAGTGGGCTTTCTCTAGCAGTCGCCAGCGGCGATCCAGTCCGGACACTTCGGTGCTTCCGCCGCCCGCAATGCGCTCAGAAATCCATATCCATGTCGTGATGATGATGCTCGTGACCGGGAAGCTCCGGCGGCGGCGGGCCAGGCACTTCGGCCACCATGACTTCCGTTGTAAGGAGAAGACCCGCAACCGAGGCCGCGCCCTGGAGCGCCGTTCGCACCACCTTGGCCGGGTCGATGATGCCCTTTGACACCAGATCCCCGTACACGCCCGATTGGGCATCGTAGCCATAGGCGTTGTCGTCGTTTTCGAGGATCCCGGCGATGACGACCGAGCCTTCCAGGCCGGCATTGATCGCGATCTGCCGAGCCGGCCAGGTGATCGCCTTCCTGACGATCGCGATGCCGACCTGCTGGTCCTCGTTGCCGCCCTTGAGCTTCTTAAGCGCCCTGCCGGCGCGCAGCAAGGCGACCCCGCCGCCCGGGAGAATGCCCTCTGCGACCGCGGCTCTTGTCGCGTTCATCGCGTCATCGATGCGATCCTTCTTTTCCCTGACCTCGACTTCGGTGGCACCGCCGACCCGGATCACGGCGACGCCACCGGCGAGCCTGGCCAGCCGCTCCTGGAGCTCCTCGCGGTCGTAATCGGAGGTGGTTTCCGCAAGCTCGAGCTTGATCTCAGCGATGCGGGCCTCGATGCTTGCCCGCTTGCCGGCGCCGCCGACGATCGTGGTGTTTGCCTTGTCGATCATCACCTTCTTGGTGCGCCCGAGCATATCGAGGGAAGCATGCTCGAGCTTGATGCCCAAATCCTCCGAGATCACCGTTCCGCCGGCCATCAGCGCGAGATCCTGCAGCATCGCCTTGCGGCGGTTTCCGTAGGCCGGCGCCTTGACTGCTGCAACCTTGAGAGCGCCGCGCAACTTGTTGACCACCAGCGCCGCAATCACCTCACGCTCGACATCCTCGGCGATGATGAGCAGCGGCTTGCCGGCCTGCACCACCTTCTCCAGCAGCGGCAGTATTTCGTTCAGGCTGGACAGTTTCTTCTCACTGATGAGGACATAGGCATCCTGCATCTCGACCCGCATCTTTGCGCGATTGGTGATGAAATGGGGCGAGATGTAGCCGCGGTCGAACTGCATGCCCTCGACGAATTCGAGTTCGGTTTCGAGCGACGTCCCGTCCTCGACAGTGATCAGGCCGTCATTGCCGACCCTCTTCATGGCGTCGGCTAGGCAGCGGCCAATCTCCCTATCGCCGTTGGCCGAGATGGTGCCGACTTGCGCAATTTCGACGTTCGAGGTGACCTTCGTGGCGTTGTTCTTGAGTTCCGCGACGACGGCTTCGACCGCGAGATCGATGCCGCGCTTCAGGTCCATGGGATTCATGCCGGCGGCCACCGCCTTGGCGCCCTCCCGGACGATCGCATGCGCGATCACGACGGCGGTGGTCGTGCCGTCGCCGGCCTGATAGGAAGTTCTTGTTGCGATCTCGCGCACCATCTGGGCGCCCATGTTCTCGAACTTGTTGTCGAGTTCGATTTCTCTGGCGACGGTCACGCCGTCCTTCGTGACCCGCGGCGCGCCGTGCTCCCTACCGATCGCGACGTTGCGCCCTAGCGGGCCAAGCGTGACGCTCACCGCATTCGCCAGGGTGTCAATGCCGCGCAGCATTCTGTCGCGAGCCTCGAACGAGAACATGATTTCCTTGGCAGCCATTTCCTTGAACCTTAAGACCCGGAACGTCCGGGCAACGGCGAAGCTTCATTCGCCGCTCAGGCGAGATTGTCGCGTGGCAGCCCGAGCCGATTCCAGACATCGAACAGAGCTGCCGCGAGCCGATCAATCATGATGTCCTCATGACAGGGTGTCGGCGTGATGCGCAGCCGCTCAGTTCCCTTCGCCACGGTCGGATAATTGATCGGCTGGATATAGATGCCGTGCTCGCTCAGGAGCAGGTCGCTCGCCGCTTTGCAATGCGCCGGATCGCCGACAGCCACCGGAACGATATGGGTGTCGCCCAGGATGACCGGCAGCGCAGCGGCCCCTAGCGCCGCCTTGACCCGCCGGACGCGGTCCTGCTGGCGCTTGCGCTCCCACTGCGAGGCTTTCAGATGCCTGATCGCCGCTGTGGCCGCGGCGCAGATCGCCGGCGGCAACGCGGCGGTGAAGATGAAACCCGGAGCATAGGAACGAATCGCATCGATCAGCACAGCACTTCCCGTGATATAGCCGCCGAGGCAGCCGAAAGCCTTGGCGAGCGTGCCTTCGATCACATCGATCCGGTTCATGGCGCCGTCGCGCGCAGCGATGCCGGCGCCGCGGGGGCCGTAAATGCCCACAGCATGGACCTCGTCGAGATAGGTCATTGCGCCGTAACGATCGGCGATGTCGCAAATGCGATTGATTGGCGCGACGTCGCCGCCCATCGAATAGAGACTTTCGAAGACGATGAGTTTTGGCCGATCCGGACCCGCCGCCTTCAACAATTCCTCGAGATGATCGACGTCGTTATGGCGGAAGATGCTCTTCTCCTTACCGGACTGGCGGATGCCCTCGATCATCGAATTGTGGTTGAGCGCATCGGACAGGATCAGACAACCGGGGATCAGCTTGGCGATGGTCGAGATGCCAGTCTGGTTCGAAACATAGCCGGACGTGAGGACCAGTGCCGCCTCCTTGCCGTGGAGATCGGCAAGCTCGCCCTCGAGCTCTACGCGCGGATGGCTGGTGCCGGAGATATTGCGCGTCCCGCCGGCCCCCGTTCCCAGGCGGGTAGCAGTCTCCACCATCGCGGCGACCACCTTTGGGTGTTGCCCCATCCCGAGATAGTCGTTGGAGCACCAGATCACGACGTCCTTCGGTCCACGCGGGGAATGCCACACGGCATTGGGAAAGCGTCCGGCGATGCGCTCCAGGTCCGCGAACACACGGTAGCGCCATTCCCCCTGCAGACGCGCGATCGCATCCGCAAAGAAACCGTCATAACTCGTAATGCCTGGCTCCAAGATACCGCCTTGCCCATCGGCCATATCGCCCGCATCTCCGGTCATCGGAGGTCCAAATCGTCGCGGCGCAATGACGTTCTTTACGCCGCCAGATTTGCCGGTGTGCAACGCTGTGGGTTCCGCCATCGCCGATTCCCCTGCTTGCATACGAATTATGTCGAAGCGCGATCCACGCCGATCCCGCTCGCATCGTTCCTCACGACCCGCGTTCAGGAAGGTCGAAGTTGAGCTGCAACATTCGCGCTATGTTTATCAGAATCGTCTCGCAGACCTTATCTTGATTAGGATCCAGATATTTGACAGTCCAGTTTGCCCCGTTCTCCTTGGTTTCGAGCCGCTGAATCACAAAATCGGTGACGTCCCCGCATCCCGGCTCCTTATGAAGATCCGCGAGGATCAATGCCTTAAGCTCCGAAGCTTCCTTTGTATGTCTTTGCATGGCCGCTCTCCTTCCGGAAGACAACTTTCTATGGATCGATCAACTGCATAATCGTGATCTGCGTCATCCCAGGGATCGTGTCATCGCACCAGTTCACCCAACCTAGCGGCAATGCCGCTGCTTGGTGTGTCAGAGTCTAGCCCCTCCACGAATTGCCCCTGTGGGTTCATGATGTAGATGTAGGTGCCGTGATCCATTAGGTAGTCGTCACCGCCCGCTTCGCCCTGGCGCGCCACGCCGTAGGCGCCATATGCCTCCGAAACCGCAGCGATTTGTTGTGCGCTGCCGGTCAGCCCTACGATGCGCGGATCGAACGCCGCGGTAAAGCTTCCCATCACCTCAGGCGTGTCGCGTTCGGGATCGACGGTGATGAAGAGCGGTTGCAGTTTTGCGGCGTCGGGGCCGAGTTCCTCAATCGCCGCGGCGATTTCGGACAGAGTCGTCGGACAGATGTCGGGACAAGACGTATAGCCGAAGAAAACCAGCAGCCATTTGCCGCGATAAGTCTCATCGGTGACCGTCGTTCCGTCCGGCGCCGTGAGCGTGAATGGGCCACCGACCGTCACAGGCGCCGTGTCAGCTCGCACGAGCGGTTGGCAGATCGACAGGGCCGCTGCGAATATGATGCAGAAGAGGGGATGCGGACCGTAGGCCCAGGGGCGGAGGAGTCGATGCCGTCGCTTCATCAAGGACCTCCGGCACTTCGAGAATGACGCGCCAAAACCCCCGCGTGTGTTTGTGATTAACAAACTCGCCTAAACCAACCCACTTTATCATATTTTGTTGCTGGATGGCTAGACATGGCACTGGTTTGGCTCTATTTTTGAGAGTTGCCCCTCATCTCTCTTGAAGGAGGTGGCTTTTATGATGATTCGCGAATTGATGAGCGGACTAGCGGCGATCTCTTTCGTTGCGATAATGTCCGCGTCTGCGCAAGCCTACGAAGTGGGTCCGGTCACGGGAGGCGGAACGATCGAGGGTACGATCGTCTACCGCGGCGACGTGCCGACAACAAAGATCATCCCCACCAAGAATATCGAGGTGTGCGGCGACCCCCGCGAGGAGCCGCTGATCGAAGTCGGCAGCGATCAGGCCGTGCTGAACGCGGCGGTGCAGCTGGTCGACGTGGCACAGGGAAAGGCCTGGCCGCAGCCCGGAAAGCTGCCTGAACTTAACAACCTCAAATGTCGCTTTGAGCCCGCGGTGCAGATGATACCGGCCGGTTCGTTGGAGGTGGTCAACAGCGACCCAGTGCTCCACAACACCCACGGCTATTATGGCAAGCGCACCGCCTTCAACCTGGCGCTGCCCAATAAGGGCCAGCGCATACCGGTCGAACTGAAGCGTGCCGGCACTGTCCGCATCGATTGCGACGCGCATGGCTGGATGGAGGGCTGGGTCTATGTGGTGGACAATCCCTACTACGCGGTCACCGGCGCCGATGGCAAATTCAGCATAACCGATGTTCCGCCGGGGGACTACAAGCTCGTGGCGATCCATCCCTTCACCGGGCCCATCGAGCAGCCCGTCACGGTAGAGGAGAATAAGGCCACCAGTCTGACGATTGAACTGAAAAAATAACAAAATGGGCGACCCACTGATTCAACAGGGTCGCGTTCCTGCGAGAAGACCGACGCTTTAAGAAACGGTCTGCACTGAGGAGGAACCCTGATGTCTGACGAGCTTGACCGCATTCGGCGCGAAATGCATGCGGTGCTGCAGCAGCCTGGCGTACGCCCCGACGACTCGCTCCAAATCACCCGCCGCACCTTCATTCACAGATCGCTGCTGTTCGGCGCTGCTTCCGTCGGCCAGACCTTCGCGTGGTGGCCGCTGCTCAACACCATCGACGTCGCTCACGCCGCCGAAGCGCCCTTCAAGTTTGCCTGGATTTCGGACACCCATCTCTACGAGAGATCGCTCAACACGCGCTTCGTCGACAAGGTGGTGCGCGCCGTGCAAGAGGTCCAGGCCATGGATCCGCCGGCCGACTTCCTGATCTTCGGCGGCGACCTGGCCCAGCTCGGAAAGATCGAGGAACTTGAGCTTGGCGTTGAGCTCCTCAAGGATCTGACGATCAAGAAATACTACATCCCGGGCGAGCATGACTGGTATCTGGATATGGGCCAGAAGTGGGGCGAGTTGTTCGGCCAACCCAACTGGACCTTCGATCACAAGGGCGTGCGCTTCATTGGGCTCGATACGGTCAGCCGGGGACCGGACTACTGGACAGCGAAGAAGATGACGCCAGAGGAGCGCATGGGCCATATGGCTACCCTCGACGGCACGGTTGCCGGCGCGTGGGCCGGCGTCGGCCGCGACCAGCTCGACTGGATGCAGAAGACACTCGCCGACTGGGATAAGTCCAAACCGATCGTCATCTTCAGCCATAATCCGCTGTACGAGTACTACCCGCCCTGGAACTTCTGGGTGCGCGACTGGCGCGAAGTGAATGACGTGCTGAAGCCTTATACCAAGGTCACCAACATCCACGGTCACGTGCACCAGGTGCTCTACAACGAGATCGGCAGCATGCGCTCGATCGGCATGCTGGCGACCTCCTGGCCGTGGCCGTATGCGCCGGAAGGCTTGCCCAAGCTTACCAAGCCGATGATCCGTGTCGATCCGGGCGATCCCTTCGACGGGGTCGGTTGGGAAACCGTGAACGTCAACGCCGACGATAAGGTCGATGTCGAGTACATCATGTGGGGCCGCAAGGAGGTGTTCGTCCAGTCGCCGGAGGACCACGACAAGAGCATTGCGGAGGTCATACGGTCACGCATCGCCGACAAACAGTACCCATGGGCAAATCCATAACGGTGGTGGCTATGATAAACACATCGACATTCCTCTGCATTCTGAGGCGTTCCATCGTCGCCGGAGCAGTCGTCGCAGCTGCCGTCGTCGGGCCGGCCAGTGCCAACAAGGATCCGGTAACGCCAAAGCAGCTGAAACTCTATCAAGAAGCGTTCATGGAGGAGGTCAGGAAAGGAGACCTCCTGTTCCATGGTGATGCGGCGATGAAGGAGCAGTTGGGCGTCAAGCTGTCGACCACCGGGTGGGCCTGCGCCATGTGCCATCCGATGGCCTCCGATACCCACCCGCAGGCGTTCCCGAAGTTCCAGGCGTCGATGGCCAAGTTCGCGACACTGCGCGACATGATCAACTGGTGCATCGAGAAACCGAGCCAGGGCGAGAAGATCGATCCCGAATCGGAGGCGATGAAGGCGCTCGAGGCGTACATCACCTGGTCGAACAGCGGCTCGGTGTTGGTGCCAGGCAAATACTAGTCTCGTCGATAGCCGGGGCACCGGCTTCAGGGAGCGCGAAGCGAGTCCGCCATCGGAGTGACACCTCGATGGGGAACGGTGGGCTTAAAGCAGTCGTGCGGCCCTTGAACCGCGCGGGGAGGGCCATGCGTTGGCAGAGACTGCGATGGAGCTGCGCGGCAAGTTCGCGAATGTGGACCTGGATGCGCTGGTCGACAAACGGGTCGTGCGGACCTGGCTTTATTTCGGCATGTTCTGGCTGATGGTGACGCCATCCGTCGGCGTCATGATCTCGGGCACCTTCAACTACCCCGACTATCTCGGATCGGGGAACCTCGAGCTCACCTTCGGCCGGCTGCGCCCGGTCCACGTCAACGGTGTCATCTTCGGCGCCTTCTCGACGCTTTTCATCGGCCTTTGCTACTATCTCGTGCCGCGTCTGTCGGGGGTGCGGGTGATATGGTCGGAGTGGTCGGTTCTTCTCGCATGGGTCTGGAACGTCGCAACGCTTGCCGGTTTGGTCGGCTTGCTGCTCGGCGACAGTGACGGTTTGGAAGCCGGAGAGCTTCCGCTCTACGCGAAGGTCGCATTCTTCATCGTGGTGGCTGTTGCTACCGCGCAGTTCCTGATCACGATCAGTCGAAGGCTGGAGCCGGCGATCTATGTCGCGCTATGGTACCTGATCGCCACTTTCGTGTGGACGACGATGAACTTCGTGCTTGGAAGCTTCATCCTGCCATACACGATCTCGGGCATCAACAGCGCCGCCTTCCATGGCCTCTATCTCCACTACATCGTCGGGCTGTGGATAACGCCCGCGGGCTACGTGATCATCTACTATTTCCTGCCGGTCAGCGCGCGAAATCCGCTCTATGCCCATAAGCTCTCGCTGGTAGGCTTCTGGTCCCTGGCACTGTTCTACCCGTTCGTCGGCATCCACCATTACCTCTACAGCCCGATCGCGGACTGGGCCGAGACCTTGGCCGTCGTCACGTCGATGCTGCTGATCATTCCGGTGTGGACGGTGCTGGTGAACTTCTTCGGCACCATGATGGGCAGGTGGCATGAGTTCGGCAGGAACTTGCCGGCGAAGTTCCTGATCATGGGCTCGCTCATGTATCTCGTCGGCTGCTTCCAGGGCTCGACCGAGGCGCTGCGGCAGCTGCAGCAGCCGACCCATTTCACCGATTTCGTCATCTCGCATTCGCATCTCACCGTGTTCGGCACCTTCGTCGTCTGGGCGATGGGGGGCCTCCTCTATACTTGGCCGCGGCTGTTCGGGCGCGAACTCTGGTCCTTCAAGCTCGGCAACTGGTCGTTCTGGCTGATCACCGTCGGCATCACGACCATGGGCCTGGTCCTCACAGCCGGCGGGCTGCAGCAGGGTTATCAATGGATGAATGGGGTCGAATGGCTCGACTCGCTCGTCTGGGTGAAGCCCTACTGGCTGGCGCGGACCCTGGCAGGCATCAGCATGGATATCGGTATGTCGCTGCTGGTGGTGAATCTGATGCTGACCGCACTGACCAGCCCGGCGGCTGAGGCGCGACGCGCCCGCGGGCCGGTGGAGGCGCCTATCCCGGCCCCGGCGGGAGGGCCCGCGCAGTGAACGTTCGCTTCTTCGCGCTGTTCGCCGGCGTCTTCTGCATCACCCTTGCGGTGATCACGCAGGGCGTGCTGCCCTTCGTGGAGCCGTCCTCGCGAACTACGCGCGTGACCTCGGTGGTGCGCACGGATTTCGGCCAGCTGAAATGGACGGTTTCAGAAGCGACGGACTACACCGAGCAGCAGCGTCGCGGCCGCAACATTTACCTGCGCGAAGGCTGCTGGTACTGCCATTCGCAATTCGTGCGGCCGGTGACCGGCGAGATCCGCCGCTGGGGACCGGTCAGCGAGGCGGGCGAATACGCCTATGACGTGCCGCACCTGTTAGGCACACGCCGGATCGGACCGGACCTGACGCGCGTCGGCCTGAAATACAGCGACGAATGGCACCTGGCGCACTTCTACAATCCGCGGATGCTGGTGCCGGACTCGATAATGGCGCCGTATCGCGGCCTCTTCCACGAGCCCGATGCAGCCGTCCGTATCGTTGACGACGGCGCTGGCAATCGGACCCTGGAAAGGACAGAGGTCACCAAAGGCCTGTTCGACTTCGACAGCAAGCAAGCGATCCAGCTGACGCCCAATGCGTACGGGTTGCTGTTCGTGCCGCTGAAGGCGCGCGAAAGAAAGCCGATCATCCTGACGCCGAACGACGAATACACAGGCGAAACCGTCAGCATCGCGGCGGAGACGGAATCGCTGGCGGCGCTTGTTTCCTACGTCCAGAAGCTCGGCACGAACCGGGGTAAATGGCGCGATCTTTTCGAGCCGCAAAGCCTGGAGGTCATGGATGCGACGATGCCGCGCTCCGAGGAATGGATTGCTTATGGCAAGGAAGTCTATGAGCGCCGCTGCATCGGTTGCCACGGTGCCAAAGGCGACGGCAACGGGCCGGCCGCCACCTTTATGTTTAACCAGCGGCCCAGGAATTTCACGTCCGCAGTCTTCAAGTTCAGATTGACAAAGGAGCCCCTGCCCACGGACGGCGACATGCTGCGCACCATTACTCGCGGCATCCGCGGCACGGCAATGCCCCCTTGGTACGAACTGCCGCTCAACGATCGCCTGGCGGTGATCCAGTACATTAAGTATGAGCTAGCGGTTGACCGTTCCAATCCCGCCAGTCCTTACGCTTTCTTCGTCGAGGAACCGCCTGGCCCACCGTTGTATATCGGGCGCCCGCCGACCCCGTCCCAGACGATGCTGGACCGTGGCAAGGAGGTTTGGCAGGTGGCGAAGTGCTGGGAGTGCCACGGCCAAGCTGGCAAGGGCGACGGCGAGAAGGCGGCGGGCCTTAAGGATGATATCGGGTTCGCCACCGTGCCGGCCGACCTCACCAGCGGCCAGTTCAAGTCTGGCCCGGCCGTCGAAGACATCTTCCGGACGATAACTACCGGCCTCAGCGGCACGCCGATGCCGTCCTATCGGGATGCCTTTCCGGACGAGGACCGGTGGGCGCTTTCCTATTTCGTGGTGGCGCTTTCCGCCTATAAAGACCCGCTCTCGCTGCAGCCGCTGTCGATCAAGAAGGAGACCCGCGCGGCGCTGAACGATCTGAAACTGGTCGCTGACAAGCCGGAGCGAGCCTATGTGCCCGATCCGTCGGTGCCGGCGTCCGGCCCGCCAGCTCCGCCTGGCGAGGAACAGGCGCCCACCGGAGGTTAGCGCATGCTCGGTTTTGAAGTCACCGGACCCTATGCGGGCGCCATGCTGATGAGCCTGGCGGCCCTGTTCTTGTTCATCTGGGGCGTCCTATCCGGCGCGTTGAGCGGCACCGATAAAGCCGCCAACGGGTTTTTTGAAAGGGAAATGGAGAATGAGCGATCTGCAGAGCAGCGATCCGGAGAGCCCGACGCATCCGGAACTGGATGTGCGTCAAAGCTCGCACCCTGAACTGGAGGACTATGCCGGCGGCCTGATACAGGCGCGTGTGGGATTCATTCCGCTATGGCTTCTCGTCGTCTACGTGCTGCTGTTCGCCTGGGGGCTGTACTACATGTATGTTTATTGGGGCGGGCTCGGGCCCGGCCGTCTGTTCTAAGTAGGCGGTCGCAAGGGCCAGTAAGACAGGAGTGATGGAGACGATGATAGCCAAAATTCTCCTTGGGGTCGCCGCATTGAACCTCCTTTTCCTGTGCTTCGAGCTGGCGATAAACGTGCTTCGTCTTTATTTCGGCTGACATAGGAGCAGCGGATGCTACATGATACCGTCTTCAAGCTTGCTGACGCCGGCTTGCCGCAGATGCTTGGCTTCCTCATCTATGGCGGCTGCACCGTCGGCTTTATCCTCTTTCTTTTGTATCTTGTGCGGCAATAGCGCCGCGTCCGCGCCACTGCGCAAACGCCAATGATGTACTACCTCGTGATCTTCGCCGCTGGATTTGCAGGCAGCTTTCATTGCATCGGCATGTGCGGCGGCTTTGCCTGCGCGCTGGGCCGCGATCAGCGAGGGGGAGGCGCAACCGTCCTTCGCCACCTGCTCTATAATACCGGCCGATTGACAACCTATTGCTTTCTGGGCGGGCTCGCGGGCGCGATCGGTCAGGTCATCTGCACCACGCAAGGGCTAACGGCGGCGCCGCTCTTGAACGGCTCCCTCGACATCGCCCAACGAATTCTCGCGATCGTCGCTGGCCTGCTCATGATTGCCATGGCGTTGCAGTTCTTCGGCTTGCTGCAGGTCTTTCATCGCCTTGCGATCGGATTTGGCGGCAGCACATTTGCATTGTCCCTGCGCGGTCTGTTGACGGCCCGGAGCAGCGCCGCACCCCTCGCCTTTGGCGTTTTCAACGGCTTCCTGCCATGTCCCTTGGTCTATGCCTTCGCCGCTCAGGCGGCGAGCACCGCCGGAGCGCTTCCCGGGTTTCTCGTCATGGCATCGTTCGGACTGGGAACCTTCCCCGCGATGTTGATGATGGGCGGCGTTGGCCGGATACTCGGGCCAGCCTGGCGGCGGCGCGGCGTGCGGCTGGCTGGTGGCTTTATTCTTTTGCTCGGTCTCATCACGCTCGGCCGTGGTCTCCTGCCTTCCGACGCGCATATCGGCCTTGCCTGGCCGGGCGGGCATCCCGCATGACTGCGCATGGCGATATCCTCTGTAGCCATTGTTCGCTCCCCGTCGGTCTGCGCCCGATGGAGCGCAGGCTCAACGGTGAGGCTTGCGCGTTCTGCTGCTACGGCTGTTGTATCGCCTTTCAGGTGAAGAGCGGCAGACACGAAGAGTGGGAAGCCGCCTGGCTTCTGATCCAGCTCGGCGTCGGAGGCTTTCTCTCCATGAATATCATGATGTTCAGCCTCCTCCTCTATTCGGACGCGTTCACCGGCGTCGATGCGGGCGTGCTGCCGTGGATTCACTTTTTGCTCTGGATCTTCGCCACGCCGGCGGTGGTGATTCTCGGCGGACCCTATCTGCGCGACATGTGGCTCAATGGCATTCAGGGACGAGTGACGTCGTCGGCACTCATCGTGCTTGGCGTCGCTGCCGCTTACCTCTATTCGGCATTTGCCGTGTTCGAGGGCAGCACGCATGTCTATTTCGACACCGCCGTGATGGTGCTGATGCTATTCACAGTTGGCCGCTATCTCGAGGCTGTTGGCCGCGCCAGGGCGGCGCGCGACCTCGAACCTCTTCTGGCCGCAGAAAGCGAGAGCGCGACCGCGGTCGATGGCGCGGCAGAGATCCGCCGTCCGGTGCGGGAGGTGACGGCCGGCATGCTGGTGCGGGTCCGGCCAGGCGAGCGCATTCCGGTCGACGGCGTGGTTGTCGAGGGGGAATCGAACACCGATGAAGCCGTGATTACCGGAGAAAGCCGGCAAGTGACAAAGCGCGCCGGCTCCAAGGTGATTGCCGGCAGTATCAATATCGACGGCCCGCTCCTGATCCAAAGCAGCGGTGACGGAACCGCAACCCGCTGGGCACGGATTTGCCGGTCGGTGCGCGAAGCGCTGGGCCGTCGCAGTCCAACCCAGCGCCTTGCCGATCGCGTCGTTGGCGTGTCCGTGCCGCTCGTCCTCGCCCTCGGCGGGCTGACGATCGTTTACTGGGCCCAGTCATTGCCGTTCGATCGGGCGTTGCTGATTGGCCTCTCGGTGCTGGTGGTTGCCTGTCCTTGTGCAGTCGGCCTCGCTGCTCCGATGGCGATATCGCTCGGCATCGGCCGGCTGGCGCGGCACGGCTGCCTCGTCCGCGACCCCGGCGTGCTCGAGACCCTGGCGCGTGTACGGTTGCTCGCCTTCGACAAGACCGGCACTCTGACGGCGGGCAAAGCGCGTCTCGTCGGCGTCGACCGCGAGGAGGTCGGCATCGACGAAGTACTGGCGCGCGCCGCCGGTCTGGAGCGCCATTCCGAGCATGGTCTGGCGCGGGCCATCGCGGCAGCCGCCGCTCAGCGGGGCATCACGCCGCTCGTCACCCGCGAGGTCCGGATGGTTCCCGGCCGTGGCATCCGCGGCAGCGCCGAAGGCCGGCCCGTGGCGGCAGGGAACGGCAGATTGATGAATGATCTGGGCTGGCCGCTTCCCCCGTCGCTGGCCGAGCGTGCGCGGTCGCTGGAGGCGAGCGGTCATTCGGTGGTCTATGTCGGTTGGGGCGAGCGGGTTCACGCCGTGCTGTCGCTCGATGATTCGCCGCTTCCCGAGGCGCAGGCCGCGATCGCGGCCCTGCGTGAGCGCGGGCTCGACGCCACGCTGTTGACCGGCGACTTGGCGCAAGCGGCGGAGCGGATCGCGGCCCTGGTCGGGATCAAGGACGTCCAAGCGGGCCTTTCGCCGGAGGCCAAACGGCTGGCCCTGGATCGGCTCCGCCATGACCACGATGCGGTGGCAATGGTCGGCGATGGACTGAATGACGGGCCAGTTCTGGCCGCCGCAGATGTCGGTATTGCCGTCGGCTCCGCCACCGATCTCGCCCGCGAGACTGCGGCGCTCGTGCTGCCTGCGGACGGATTGTGGATGCTGCCCTGGATCGTCGACGTGGCCCGCGCGGTGCGCAGGACCATCTTGACCAACCTTATGTGGGCGTTCGGTTACAATCTCGTCGCCCTGACGTTCGCAGCATTCGGACTTCTGCAGCCAATCCTTGCGGCGGCGGTCATGGCCGGCTCGAGCATCCTCGTGGTGGTGAATTCGCTGCGGCTGGAGCGGCTGCCCGATCCTGTTGCAACGCTGATCCCGGAGCAACGATCCGGCGCCGAGGCGGAGCGCGCCCAGAATGGTGCCGGCATTTCCGCAATGGCCGGCCCGGCCGTCGAGCGGAGTTGAGTTTCGTTTCAGCCAAACACGTCGTGCGTGAAGGCGTCGTACCAGCCTTCCGCCGCGCGCGCTGCCTGCCGGCGGACCTCGGAGCTTTCCTCGACCTTGCTGACGAAGCTGATGACGCTCTTGAGCTTTCCGTCGACGGGCTTGAAGCTGATGGCGTTGCTGAACGCATCGTCGGGGGCGAGATAGGTGTAGCAGGTGTTGAACAAATGCGCCGGGAAACGCGCTGATCCGGTGAGATCGGCCGCGATGGCAAAGGCGCAGGCTTTGGCCTGGCTGTTGGCGCAGAAGGCGGATTTCGGCATATCCCCGCCGATGATCGCGTCGCCGACCAGATGGACGCCGGGCTGCAGCGCCGATTCGAAGGTGACCGGATCGACCGGACACCAGCCCGACTGATTGGCGAGCCCTGCCTGCTGCACCAAGCGCCCGGCCATTTGCGCCGGGATGACATTGGCCACCGCGGCCTTGAATGTTGCTCCCTCGGTGATCACCGACCGGGTCTTCGCGTCGATCGCCGTGACCCCGCCAGTGAACTGGGCCGGTAGCCATTCGATCATTCCCGGATAGTGGCGGTTCCAAGCGTCCTGGAACAGGTCCTGCGCGTTGAAGCTGTCTTTCGAATCGAGGATCAGAATTTTGGCCTTGGGTTTGCTGCGCTGGAAATAGGAGGCGATGAGCGAAGCGCGCTCATAGGGGGCGGGCGGACAGCGAAATGGATTCGGCGGGACGACGATGACGAATAGGCCGCCGTCCTCCATGCTTTCCAATTGCTGGCGCAACAGGCTGGTTTGCGGCCCTGCATTCCAGGCGTGCGGCATGATCTCCATCGCAGCTTCGTCATAGCCCCTAAGCGCCCGATCCCTGAATGCGATGCCTGGCGCAACAACGAGACGGTCGTAGCTGAGCTTCGAACCGTTGTTCAGCGCAACGGTTTTCGCCGCCGGGTGAATCGCTTCAGCGGACTCATGAATGACGGTGATGCCATATTGTTTTGCCAGCGCTTCATAACCATGACTGAGCGATTTGAACGGGCGGAGCCCGGCGAGATAGAGATTGCTGAAGAAGCAGGTCGTGTAGCTCTGTCGCGGTTCGACCAGGGTCACCTCGATAGCCGTGGCGCTGACGGCGAGATATCTGGCGACCGTTGCGCCGCCGATGCCGCCGCCGATCACGACGACACGCGCCTTGGCCTGGCCCCGCGCCTTCGGCTGGTTGAGCGCCGTTAGCAACGCTGCTCCAGTCAGGCGGCCGAACTCGCGACGCGTCCAGAATTTCATGGCGCGCTACTTTCCCTGCGCTGCGACATAGCGCGCGACGCTCGCGATCTCCTCGTCGCTGAGCGACAGCGCGATAGCGTGCATGATGTGATTTGGACTCTCGCTCGCCCGGTAGGCAAGCAGGGCGTTGGTGAGCCTCTCCTCACCAAGCCGGATGATGCTGGGAATGCCTGTGCCGCCGCCATCGAGGCGATGGCAGGACGCACAGGTCGCGGCGAGTTGAGCGCCTTGATCGGCCCCCGCCGCCGCGCCGGATTGGCTGACGAGAAGCACGAGGCCCGTGGCAATCGCAGATCTCGCGACGGGACGCATGCTGAATACCCGTCTGTTTCGGAGTTTTCCGGTCACGCTCCCACTCAACTTGTCACGCCATAACTCGCGCAGCTCGATTGCGTCGCCACCTCAACCGACCGTGAGCCGGTGCGACAACGTGTAGACGGCACCGCCGTCCTCCTCCCATACGAAATCGAGCCGGCCGCTCTCCGTCGCGCGCAGGGAAAATTCGAAGAACGGGTTAGCCGAAATCGCCTCGTGGAGATCGACGCTGAACACCACGGATTGGTTGTAGCGGCAGACAAACCTGTTGATGATCTTGCGCGGGATTACATTGCCTTGATCATCATGGCGCAGCCCTGTTTCCATCTCATGGCTGATGATGGTCTTGACCTGAAAAAACTCTCCCTTCGCCGCAGCGCTCGGCACGATCACGCGTGGTGTTGCGGTAGTCACTGTCTCTCTCCGTTCTCAGGCACAGCCATCTGTGGCGACACGGACCCACGTCGTGGTCATCAGCAAATTGCCGTCATTCATTTCGGCGACAGCGATGACATGCTGCGGTTTGGCAAGGCGGATGCGGGTCGACACGCGGGGCAGGCTGCGTTGGGGGACGAAATGGAAACTGGCGACTTCGATAAGCGGGTTCCGCGGCGCGAACACGCGCATTTGCCTCACATGGTCGGCCTCAGTCATGGGGCTGTCGATGTAAAGACTCATGGGCACGGTATAGCCGGTCGGGAAGTATGTCGGCATTATCAGGTGAAGGCGATCCGACACCGTGGCTGTCCGTCCGGTGAACTGTTCGACGAGATCCAGCGCTTCATCGTTCGCACGCGCGCTCTGCGGCGATAAGAGCGCGACTCCGGCAAACCCTGCACTCCCGGCGATCAACACATCCCGGCGCGTCAAGCTCATCATCCCGGTCTCCGCCTTTTTTGCGTCACTCCGAAGACACACATCAACAGCGGCAGGAGGCGGCGCAATCGGACACATCAGTGCGGCAGCTTTGAAGTTTAGCACCGCCAACCGCTGCGAGCAAATCTCTTAGAAGTGCCCAAGATCTCTTAGCCGCCCTCAAAACGGTCAAGACATTGCAGGAAAAGGACGCTCCTGCGTTTGTCGGATTTCTAAGCACGCTCTTGCCCGGCTATCAGACGCTCAAACTAACTGGAGCGCTCTGAACAGCGCCAGCGCAATGTCGGATTTACAAGCATGTGCGACATTCATGATAAGGCTGAAGAAGGACCGGTTAAGGTCATAAATTCCGGTTCCGGACTAATGGGTCGCACCGCACGATGTCGCGGCGTCGCCGAGCGATTTGGACCCACGCGCTGGCTCGTCTCAGTCTCGGCTAGTCCGACTAGAGATCAGGCGCACAACATTTCGGAGGACAACGTGCACCAGAAGCCGACATTGCACGTTGAAGGTCAGGTCAGCGTCTTGCTAGTGACCTTCAATTCAAGAAATGCCGAACTCTCGGTTGCTTATTATCCCCTGTCGCAAGAACGGGAATGCCCCTGAAGCCAGGTCATCGCCATTGCCACCAAACCGGGCGGGATTGGCGTCATTCATGGGCCTTGCGGCCATTATGCTATTAGGCCCGCGCTAAGGGCTGAGTTTCGCGGAACAAGCCGACGCATGGGTCCGTTTCCTGCGTGCCAAGAGCATCACGACTGCAGCTTGGTCGAGCTATAAAGCCTCGGTGTGCCACTGCACATGTGAGGCTTCGTTATGCGCGACGCTACTCATGCGCGGAGCCACTCATGGAAGAGTTCCTACTGTTCGCAGCCGTCGGGTTTCTGGCCCAGGCGGTCGATGGTGCTCTAGGGATGGCCTATGGCGTGATCTCTTCGACGGTGCTCCTCACCTTCGGGGTGCCACCGGCACAAGCATCAGCTTCAGTTCATGCTGCGGAATTGTTCACCACCGCCGCTTCCGGATCGGCTCATCTTTATCATCGCAACATCGATTGGAAACTGTTTTGGCGACTGATCCCCTTTGGTGTCGGCGGCGGTATGCTCGGCGCTTTCGTACTCACTTCGTTTGACGGAGATCAGGTCAAGCCATTCGTTACAGCATATCTGGCGGTTATTGGGAGCTGGTTACTATATCGGTCGTTTCATCGTATCCCCACCAACCCCGTGAAGCTGAAAATCGTGGCGCCGTTGGGCGCAACCGCCGGATTCCTGGACGCCGCAGGCGGTGGGGGCTGGGGTCCTGTTGCCACCACCGGTCTACTCGGCGCGGGTGGACAACCGCGATTCGTTATCGGCACGGTCAATGCGAGCGAGTTCCTGATTGCACTTTCAGTGTCGCTGAGCTTCCTCGCCACGATTGTAACCGGCCATTGGGAGCAAGCCGGCGAATTCCGCGACCTAACATCTGTTGCCGGACTGATCGTTGGAGGCGTTTTAGCGGCGCCGCTGGCGGGAAGGATGGTCAAGACATTGCGGGAGAGGACGCTCCTGCGGCTTGTGGGATTTCTGATCACGCTTTTGGCCGGCTACCAGACACTCGAACTAACTGGATTGCTCTGACCGTGAGACAGTCGAACGGAGGCAAGGAAATGAGCACTTCGACCAGGATCGGCATCGGAGCGGGCTGGCTGGGCGGCGCGATCGCCGGATTCATGCTCGATGCCGGTGTCGTCAAGCCACAAGATCTTGCCTTCTCCTATCGGCAGACGAGGCCCGACTGCGGCGGAAGCTCGCGCTGGATCGAGGTGACATGGATGACCACGCCCGAGCCTTGCTCCATCATCATTGGCAACAGGGCAGATCAAGCAGGGTTCATCGGCTTCGCGCGAGGATGATTTGGAACGACGGGAAGACCAAAGACGTTCGTGCATATTGCATCCGCTAGCCACAGGTCTAACGCTTGCTATTCTCAGTAGTTCGAGGCGTACCATGTTTCGCAACTCGGGCATCATTTCTCTGCCTCGCCCGCTTGAGCGTCGTGTGGACACTCTTGCCCAGTCGTTCATGCGCCAGCGGCTCGGATCTCAGATGGACTTCTCGACTCCGGAAGGCGAGCCGGCGCTGTTACCACCCAACTCGGTGTCCTGGCGCATTTTTAAGAACCCTGTTGCGCTGTTCATCGGCGGGGTAACGGCGGTGCTGCTCGAATTGGCAGAGCCGCGGGTTCGCGACGCCATTTGGCAGCACAGCAGCTTCCGCTCCCTCGCGCTCCGACGATTGCAGCGTACGGGCCTCGCTGCTTTGGTCACGGTCTACGGCCCCCGATCCAAGGCTAAGGCCATGATTGAAGATGTGGTCAGGATGCATGGGCGCGTTTCGGGTCGAACCAGCGAAGGCGAGCCATACCACGCCACCGACCCGGAGCTGCTGGACTGGGTGCAAGCGACGGCCGAGTTTGGTTTCATGGAGGCCTATCACGTCTATGTGCATCGTCTGCATTTTTTCGAACGGGACGCGATGTTTGCTGAGGCTCGCCCCGTGGCGCTTCTCTATGGTGCGGTCGGCGCGCCCACGTCTCAGGCCGAGCTTTACGCGCTGTTCGACGTGATGAGGCAAAGACTCGTCGCGTCGCCGATCGTGTCGGAGTTCCTGGAGATCATGGAAGAAGTTCCCGCCTTGCCGGGAGTTGCTCGACCCCTTCAGCGGCCGCTTCTGAAGGCGGCCGTCGAGATCCTACCCCAATGGGTCCGCAAGCGGTTGGAACTCGGCGACCGCTGGACCTTGAAGCCGTGGGAGCGTGCTGTTGTGAAGACGACGGGTGCAATCTGCGACAGCACCGTGCTTCATTCATCACCAGCCGTCCAGTCGTGCCGCCGCCTCGGCCTTTCCGAGAGCTATCTCTATCGCCGAACGGCATCCGAAAACCTACACAGAACCGGACAGTGTTCGTTCCTTGACTAAATGTCAGGCACGCGTCGTGATCGTGTCCCAGGGAGTGGTGTAGCTGACGGCTTGGTCGCCGCGCTCTCCGGCATGGGGCCGGGCTGATCAGCCTGCCACGGCTGGCAGGCTGATCAGAAGGATCATCGCTCATTTGGCTGATGGTTTCCAGCGTCATGTATCTGGCGCGCTGCACGGCCCATTCGTCGTTCTGTTCGAGCAGGATCGCGCCAACCAGGCGGACGATGGCGTCATCATTTGGGAAGATGCCGACGACCTCGGTGCGCCGCTTGATCTCGCCGTTGAGGCGCTCGATCGGGTTGGTCGAGTGCAGCTTGGCGCGGTGCTCCTTGGGGAAAGTCATGTAGGCAAGCACGTCGGACTCGGCGTCGTCCATGATTGTCGCCAGCTTCGGCACCTTCGGCCGGATCTGGTCGGCGACGGCGCGCCATTGCGTGCTTGCGGCCCCGGGCGTTTCCTGGGCGAAGGCGGTGGCGATGAAAGCGGAGACGACGCGGCGCCCGCTCTTGCCGGCATGGGCCAGCACGTTCCTCATGAAGTGGACGCGGCACCTCTGCCATGTCGCGCACAGCACCTTGGTGACGGCCGCCTTGATACCTTCATGGGCATCGGAGACGACGAGCTTGACGCCGCGCAGGCCACGGCGGGTCAGCTTGCGCAGGAACTCCGTCCAGATCGGCTCGGCCTCAGACGTGCCGACCTCCATGCCCAGCACCTCGCGCTGGCCGTCCGCGTTGACGCCGACAGCGATGATGACGACGACCGAGACGATGCGGCCGCCGCGGCGCACCTTCAGGTAGGTGGCGTCGATCCACAGATATGGCCAGTCGCCCTCGATGGGACTTTCAAGGAACGCTTTGACCTTGCCGTCGATCTCTTCGCACAGCCGGCTGACCTGGCTTTTTAGAGATGCCGCTCATGCCCATGGCCTTGACCAGGTCGTCGACCGAGCGGGTCGAGATCCCCTGGACGTAGGCCTCCTGGATGACGGCGGTCAGCGCCTTCTCGGCCATGCGGCGCGGTTCGAGGAAACCGGGGAAGTAGGAGCCCTTCCTGAGCTTGGGGATGCGCAGCTCGACGGTGCCGGCGCGCGTGTCCCAGTCGCGCTCGCGATAGCCGTTGCGCTGGGCCGTGCGCAACGGGCTCTTCTCGCCATAGGCGGCGCCGGTGGCGGCGCCAACCTCCAGCTCCATCAGCCGCTCGGCGGCAAAGCCGATCATCTCGCGCAAGAGATCGGAATCCGGAGTCTTCTCCACGAGCGCGCGCAGGTTCATCATGTCGTCGGTCATCGATGGTTCCTTCGAATCAGGTTGGTGTCAGCAACCCGACCTTACCGGCGAACTGTCGATGACCACCGCAAAGCCGCTCGCTCGCTACAGCGCTATCGAGGGCGCGCCCGCGAGCGGCTTCGCTACCGCCGAGCTACACCACCTGTGGGGACGCGACCCGCGTCGTGCAGACGTTCAGCTTCTAGTTAACGCGTCTTGAAGGCACGAACTCGATAGCCCACTGGACGGCGGGGCGTGACGCAGGCCCGCCAAGCAGACGCGAACAAACTACCGGGCGGCTGCGGGCAACAGTGAAGCCGTCGTACCGTCAAAACCGGCATGGGCCGGCTCGTGGCCGGAGCCGCCGCCCGAGATGACCGTGTAGCCCTTCTCGGTGACTGTCAAAGTCACGATCCTGATCCGCGGGTCCAAAAGCGCCTCCAGCAGCTGAGCGGGGCCCGCCGGTGCGACAAGAATATGGCCGATAGAACCGACTATCCGAAGGCTCGTCTGTTCATCTTGACGACTGACAACTGTGTACAAACCATCTTGGGGAGCAAGCGCGTCCCGCGTGTCCGAACTCCGGAGCAGGCTGCAATCGCCCCAATCGAGTTGTCCCGCGGCCAGGCAATCATCCGTATAGATTGCCTGATGGGCCCTGTGCCAGTTGCCGATACCGAGATGCACGATTCCGGGCGTCACACTCCGTCGATCGTACCGAGGAATTTGGACACCGGCTGATGCGAGCGCCAAATTGGCGTGAGAAAGACGATTTTCCATTGTATGCAGCTCAATCGAAATGGAGACCACCGTTCATATCGATAACCTCGCCCGTGATGAAACCGGCTAGAGGAGACGCGAGGAATGAAACGGTGTGGGCGACTTCTTGAGGTTCGCAAAATCTCCCGACCGGGATTTGAGCAAGCTGGGCCGCGCGCTGTTCGTCGTTGAGCTGTTCGGAAACCATCGGCGACATTACGTAGGCGGGCGCAATTGCATTCGAGGTCACGCCCTGGCCAGCGGTCTCGCGGGCAATTGAAAAGGTCAGCCCGATCATCGCGCTCTTCGAAACTGAATACGCCGTCCCTGCGGTCAAGCCTCCGCTTTTGGCGGCATAGGAGGAGATATTGATCACCCGACCCCACCGTTTCGAGCGCATCCCTGGAAGAAATATCTGGGCGAGAAGGAATGCGGCTTCTACGTTGACTATGTTGACCCTTCGCCATTCCTCGATCGAGGTATCTGCCATTTTGTGGTTCGACAGAATGCCAGCATTGCATTATCAATCAGTGCAAACAATATATAATCCTGGCATCACTTTTGTGAAATTATCAGCTTTATTACTTACCTCTACTTTCCAATATGCTTTCTGCGTGGGTGAGCGCTTCAAAGGCACCAGGCTTAGGCCAAAACTCCTGGTCCTCAAGAATCGGGACTTGCGGCTAAGTGGCGTGACGCCAATAGTAGAAGAAGGCATCCTCGATAGTGGGTGTCGCGATGTAGCGGTCTAGCGACTTGAACCCCCGACATCTGCACCGGAACATTCTGCCGCATCTTACCCTGTCCGATTTGCAGGTCGCTACTCGCCTTTCCCGAACGAGCCGGCGAGGCAGCTTCCGCACCACGCAACATCTCTTATCTAGGGCAACACGATCTCTTCATTACCGGATGGTGCGGGATGTGGATTTGTTGTGCCGACTGCAATATGGCCCCGTTTATCGGGACTGAGGCTTGTCGAAACAGTCAACCGTCTGGATTTGATATCGTTGTGCTGTTTCGATGCCGACGTTGTCGAGGCCGCGTCTATGAAGAGTGACACGCTTTCGTACCCACCCCGCGGCCTCTCTCGTGAGGAAGCAGCGCGCTATGTCGGTGTCGGATCGACACTATTCGACGACATGGTTGCTGACGGCCGCATGCCGAGGCCTAAGCACGTCAACAGTCGCGCGATCTGGGATCGTGTGGCGCTCGATATCGCTTTCTCCGCCCTGCCAGACAAAGACAATGGTCTGCAACAACTATTGGAGCGGAGCAAACGAGAGCCGACAAGGAGATAAGCAACTACGCACATTGCGTATACGCTGCAGGCGTAGTACAGTCACCGCCTGAGCGGATGAGATGATGTGAACGACAATGAAAAGCTCGCGCGAGAAGTGAAAGCCTGGCGGGCGAAGGGAGGATTCACCGCCGAGAGTGCAGCCAACGTCTTGGGAATACCGAAACGCACTCTTGAAGGTATAGAGCAAGGTCGGGGCTTCCCTTACCCGGTACTTCTGCGCGTTGCTATAGAAAGCAAGACCCTTTCGCTTCAGGCAATGCTGGAGGATTCCTCGCCTGTGAAGCAACGGCAGCGGAAAACTCAAAGTGAGATCTAATGGCCAGACCATTCAAAGATGTCCGCTACCCCGGCGTTTCGTCCCGCATCAAGAACGGAAAGCTCGTCTATCGCTATCGCGGCAAAGGAATGCCCGAAATTCGGCTTCCTGGCAGACCAGGCGATCCTGAGTTCGAAGCCGCCTATGAACAGGCAACGCAAGGCCAAGGTCAAAAGGCCGTCATCATTGACTTGCCCGGTCTGGCGTTGCCAAAGACATTTGGTCATGCTGCGCGCCGACTTGAAGCGACGATGGAATGGCTGGACTTCGACGAAGCGACGCAGCAGAAGAATGCCCGGCTTATTGAGCGCTTCCTTCAGATGCAGGTCGATCCTGCCTATCCGCTGACTTGGCGCAACACGCCGGTGGAACATCTCGATGCCGACCATTTGCGTGCGATTATCGAAAGTGTCTTTGCCACCAACCGGACGGTTGCCAAGCACCTGCTGGTGGCAATCAAGAAGCTCCTATGAGTGGCGATCGAAGTTGAGAAATGGATCAAGCCGCAGGACGATCCCTCGCTGTCGATCCGCGTCCGCATTCCAAAATCGACTGCCAATCCCGCCTGGCCGATCGCCATTCGTGAAAGTTCGAGGCGCACCATCCAATCGGATCAGCGCCGCGCACCTGCTATGCGCTCGGTTTCTGGCTCGGGAACCGACGCGGCGATATCGCCTCACTGGAATGGGACGATTTGGCCCTCGAGGAGATCGAATTGTTCGATGGCTCCTTGGAAACAATCGAAGCCTTCGACTTCCGACAGCAGAAAAATCGCAACCGTCATGGCGGGCGCGAGATGTTCATCCCTGTTGTGGACAAGCTGGCGCAAGCTTTAGTGCCATTAGATCGCTCTAAGGGTGGGACGGTATTGAAGCACGCCTATGGGCGTCCGTTCTCCAAAAAGAGCCTCACTGGCATGATGGCACCTTGGAACAAGCAGGCCGGCATCCCGGAGGGCTACACCCTGCACGGGCTGCGCCGTACCTTCGGCACGTATCTCGCCGAATGCAACATCCAAGCCCGCGCTATCATGGAGGCGATGGGGCATTCTTCAATGACGGTAACAGACCACTATGTGCGAGAGGCCAATAAGAAACGGATGGCTGTCGATATCGCCCGCGCCATCAACGAGCGGGAAGCCAAACGCGACGCCATGAAGCAACGGATACCTCTGCGCGTCATCAAATGAGTGAATCAACCCGACCAAGCGGAGGGTGGCACATCGGCCGCCCTTTTTTGGGCCCATAATAGGCCCAAAAACGTTTTGGGCCGAGGCGTATTTTCCTCAATAAAATCAATAGTTATGGTGGGCCCGGAGGGTATTCAGAAAGCCATAAAAATCAATTGGTAAGAGATCAGTGGGACTTCAGAGCATTCAAATCTTTTTCAATGTTTTTCAATGTTGTTGTCCCACTCAGAAGTGCCTCAGTCCACCAAGCCGACGCACTGAACGCCTCACTCGGAAGGGAGGTTTGCGCAAGGCGAAAGGAAGATCGCGTCGGTGTGCAGCCTACCTGAGAAAGGTCGCGGTAGCGCCAACTGCTGACGCTCAGCGCGAAGACATCAATGTCCTGTTATGGGGCCGTCAGAGGACCGGCCGCTTGTCGCGCCAAGAAGCGATAGCAGACATGCAACTAGGTGGTACAAAATCTCTAGCGTGACCCTTTCGAGACATTTGCGTGCGGCATTTGCGTCTCGAAAGCGGTTCTTTAGTGCTACCAGCACCAACGACCGTCGGCGGTCGTTCAGAACACGGGTTACCGTCTCTAAACCGTATATTGGACCGGGCAGCCGCCGGAAATTGATCGAATGGAGGTGATCGCATGTCAGGAGGCGTTCAAAAACGACCTACGACCGCGATCTTCATCGCGGCCGTTTTCATGGTGTCATTCCCGGCTATGCTGACAAGTTCTTTATGATCGGCAGCTTGCGGATCGTCTTGCCCGTCGCCGCCCGTAGCGCGTTGACGACGGCCGGGCCGATCGGCGGCACACCCGGCTCGCCAACGCCCGTGGGCGGCTCGTCGGACGGCACAATGTGCACCTCGACGCGCGGCATCTGCTCGATCCTGAGCGGCATATAGGTGTCGTAGTTCTCTTGGTCTACGACACCGCCCGTCAGGGTCAGCTCCTCCTGGAGGATCGCGCCTAGCCCGAAGCCGATACCGCCCTCCATCTGAGCGCGGATCTGGTCAGGATTTATCGCGGTGCCGCAATCTACCGCGCAGACGACGCGGTCGACTTTGAAATCATTTCCATCGTTGAAGGTGATCTCGACCACCTCGGCGACATAAGTCGAGAGGCTTTCATGCAGGGCCACGCCGCGGAAACGGCCTTCCGGCAGAGGCTTGTCCCAGCCTGCCTTCTCAGCAGCCAATTTCAGCACGCCGGCATGCCGTGGATGGTGACCGAGCATCGACATGCGGAAGTCGACCGGATCACGGTTCGCAGCGGCGGCGAGCTCATCGATCAGGGTTTCCATTGCGTAAGCGGTGTGGGTGGAGCCTACCGAACGCCACCACAGCACTGGGATGTTCACGTCCGTGGTGGTCAGCTCGACCTTCAGGTTCGGGATCGCATAGGGCAGGTTGGTGGCGCCCTCTACAGAGGTCGGATCGATGCCGTTCTCGATCATCGCCGCAAAGGGCGAACCGCCCGCGATCGATTGGCCCACGATGTGGTCATGGAGAGCGACGACATTGCCTTCCTTGTCGAGCCCCGCCTCGACTGCGTGCACATAGGCCGGCCGGTACCGCCCACCCCGCATGTCGTTCTCGCGGGTCCACTGCACCTTCACTGGCTTGCCGGGTCCCAGTGCACGCGCTGTGGAAACAGCTTCGATAATGAGATCTGCGTCCGAGACCGCTCGGCGGCCGAAGCTGCCGCCGGTCTTCATCACGTGCAGCCTCACCTTGTCCGGCGTGGTGCCGCCTACTTGAGCGGCAGCCGCCTGATAAAGGTCGGGCATCTGGTGTCCGCCCCAGACGTCGATGGTGCCGTCTTCGTTGATTCGGGCGGCCGCGTTGAGTGGCTCGATCGAAGCATGGACAAGATAGGGGAATTCGTAGTGCCCTTGGATGACTTTCTCAGCACTGGCCAACGCTGCGGGAGTGTTACCGTCGTCGCGCGCGGTGGCCGCGCCCGGATCGTCTGCTGCCTTAGTGTATTCGGCCATGATCTCGGCCGTGCCGCGCCTTTCGGCCTTCTCTTCGTTCCAGGTCACCTCCACGAGATCGCGGCCCTTGAGCGCCGTCCACATGTCCCTGCCGACCACGGCAATGCCGCGCGGCGTCTGGACGACATCGACAATGCCGTCGAGTGCCTTGGCCTTGGAGGCGTCGAAGCTCTCGATCTCAGCGCCGAACTTCGGCGGATGGATCATAACGGCCGTATTGAGTCCATCCATCTTGAGGTCGATCGTGTAGGTCTGCGCGCCATTGGTCTTGCCGGCGGAATCGTAGCGCTTGAGGCTGTCCGATCCGATCTGGGCCCACTTGTCGCGCGGCTTTAGCGGCACGTCGTCGGGAACCGGCATTCCCGCTGCGGCTTCAGCCAGGTCACCGAAGCGCGCCTGCATCCCTGAGGCGTGCGACACGACCCCGGAAGCGACTGTGATCTCGCCGGCTTGCACGTCCCACCGCTGCGCCGCGGCCGCCACCAGCATGGCCCGTGCGGCAGCACCCGCCTTGCGATAGCGCTCCCACGACGAGCTCATCGACGTGGAGCCACCGGTTCCCTGCGCGGCCCCGCCCCAGGCGAGATTGCCATAGAGCGCGGTATTGCCATATCCGCCGACCACGTGGACCTGCGCCCAGGCGCCGTCGAGCTCTTCCATAACCAGGGTGGCGATGCCGAAATAGGAGCCTTGTCCCATCTCGAACTGCGACGAGTGGATGACGATTCGGTTCTCCGGTGTGATCTCGACATAGGTCTGGAAGGGGTTCGCCTGGACCGCTGCAGGCGTCGTTTGTGCGTTGGCGGGCGCGGCCATCATTAGCCGGTAGCCCACGGCGAGGCCCGCGGTGGTGACGGCCGTGCCGAGGAGGAACTGGCGGCGCGTGGGCCCCACGGCATTATGCTTCGGGAGAAACTGCAACATGCCTCAAGTCTCCAGCCGGTTGGCGGTCTCGTGGATGGCCGCGCGGATGCGATGATAGGTGGCGCAGCGGCAGAGATTGCCGCTCATCGCCGAATCAATATCATCGTCCGTCGGCTTCCGCGTCTCTGTCAGGAGGGCCACGGCCGACATGATCTGGCCAGACTGGCAATAGCCGCATTGAGGTACGTCGAACTCGGCCCACACGGCCTGGACCGTTTCGCCGATCTTGCCCGACACGCCCTCAATGGTGGTGATCGAGGCTCCTTCGATGTCGCCGACTGCGGTCTGGCACGAGCGCGTCGGCATGCCGTTAACGTGAACCGTGCAAGCGCCGCACTGGCAAGGCCGCAACCGAATTTCGTTCCTGTGAGTCCGATGCCGTCACGGATCGCCCAGAGCAGCGGCATCTCTGGATCGACGTCGAGTGTTCGCGCCTCGCCATTGAGGGTAAATGCGACCATGGCTTGCTCTCCTTGTCCTGAGCTGGCTATCTCGTTGCCCCTCCGCCCGGCTAGAAACCGGACTCTTCTTGCTGAGGCATAGCGACCACAGACTAGGATCGCGCAGCTCGAGCAACAAGCCGCTAGCTGGCAATCGCGAGATCGTGAAGTGGCTCGTGTCGAAAGGCTGGAGGCAACTGAATGTCATTTTTGGGCCGACCGGCCGGTCAGTTTCCGGCTCGATGACCTGGTTGGCAGTCATTCCGCTTCTAACCCTAAACCCCAGACATGAACTGTAGCAGCATCATAAAAGACGACATCAAGCGGCGATTTTTCGTTGCGCTGCACCGCTAGCTCGTTCGCGTGGTTCATGATCCGCTGGTTATCCGCGGATGCTGGTTCACCATAGATGCCAACACAGAGCTTGCGAAACTTGCCACGCGCTATGCGGTTAAGGATGTGGTCGTCATTCGTAGCGAGCGAATGGCCGAAAATGAAGAAGCAATGGCTGGCGGTCTTCACATTCGCGGTGAACTGCTTGAAGCCTTGGTACAGGTGGGCATTGTGACGGATCTTCGCCTTCTTCTGGGCGCTGGTGGGCTGATGAAGGGCGGCTTAGGGTCATGATTTCCGGTTCATCGCGCTGCAATGACCGATGAGTCACAGACGCCGCATTTCGCGCTAGACCGCAGCTGCGGTATTCTCGATCATACGCTCACCCATCCTATTCGCACCTCGTTGCCCCCGTTCGCCGCACCTATCGATCGGAGGCTTCCAGCCTCGCGATAGCCGCGCTATGCGGCTGCACACAACCTGACGACGAACAGGAGCAAGATTGGACATACAAGCCAGCACAAGATCGCCCTCCCCCTGTCCTTGCTCGTTTTCATGCGAAAATAATCAACTGAGTGCTGCGGGGATAGCGAGGCCGATTTGGCCCACTTCAGAGCGAAGTCGGCCATAAGCCATTGACATTAAGCATTTTGGTGGGCGCGGGGTGCTTGGAAAGTCAGAAATATCAAAGGCTTATTCGACAGTGGGACTGTGTTGCGTTGCTACGCTCTCCGATCTTTTCCGTTTGATTTGTCCCACCCTGATGCCGATTGCGGTCATTCGCCGCTGCCTTGGTCAATTCCCGATTCCACAAGCATCCGGTCCTGAGTGGGCAGACGGCCTTCCTAGTGGCAATTAGCCAGCGACACGTTGACCTTTCTCGTCATGCGCGGGTGAAATCTGCGTTCGACCATATACGTCGTCGAAGCGAACGATATCATCCTCGCCGAGATAATCGCCGCTCTGCACTTCAATGATCACCAGGTCAATTCTGCCTGGGTTCTCCAGCCGATGCTTATGGCCGCAGGGGATGTAGGCTGATTCGTTTGTCGCCAGGAACAACTCCTGCTCGCCATTGACGATTTTCGCGGAGCCGCTGACCACGACCCAGTGCTCCGAACGATGATAGTGCATCTGCAGGCTCAGCCGCCGACCGGGCTTCACCTCGATGCGTTTGATCTTGAAGCGCTCGCCTTCCTCAAGAACCGTGTAGGTACCCCACGGCCGGTGTACCGTGCTATGGACCAGGTGAGCTTCATGTCCTGAAGCCTTGAGGCCCTCGAACAGCTTCTTGACGTCCTGAACGCGGTCGCGGGATGCGACAAGCAAAGCGTCCGGGGAATCGACGATCACCAGATCGCTGACACCGACCGTGCCGATGACGCGCTTGTCGGAGCTCACATAGCTGCCGGTCGTGTCGACCATATGCACATCGCCGCGTATCCTGTTCCCGCTTTCGTCGGGGGCGATCAAATCGGCCATTGCGTTCCAGGATCCGATGTCGTTCCAATCCATGTCGCAGGCAACCACGGCAAGTTTGTTCGTCTTCTCCATGACAGCGTGGTCGAGCGAGATTCGCGGGGCGGAGCCGAAATGCTCAGGCGCGAGTTCGATTTTGGCAAAGCCTTCGCCTTGACTGAAGCGCCCGTTCTCGTAGCTGTCGGAGACGGCCTGGATCACCGCGGGGCAATGCGATGCCATCTCGTCGAGCATGGTTTGTGCGCTAAAGCAGAAAATGCCGGCGTTCCAGAAGAAGCGCTTGGACGCGACATAGGCTTTGGCTGTGTCCAGATCCGGTTTTTCAACGAAACGGACGACTTTCTCACCATCCGCTTCGATATAGCCGAATGCCGTGTCCGGTCTGGTTGGGGCGATGCCCAATGTGGCGATCCGCCCGAGCTTCGCATGTTCGATGGCCCGGCACATGACGTCTAAAAATGCAGGCAGGTTGCCAACCATGTGATCGGCTGGGAAGACGCATAGAATCGCGTCAGGGCCTTGCGTTGCCTTGGCATGGATGGCGGCTGCCGCAACGGCTGCGGCCGTATCCCGGCCTTCAGGCTCGAGCAGAAAGGTGCGTGGCAGGACCACGGAATCTAGTTCGTCGAACTCGTCCTTGGTAAGGAAGAGGTGTTCCCCAGATGTCACGGCGACGAGTTCCACTACGCCCTTTATCGAACCGACGCGCAGCACAGTGTGCTGAATGAGAGAATGTCCATCTGCTACTTTAAGGAAAGGTTTGGGGTGCGATTGCCTCGAAGCGGGCCATAGCCGCGATCCGGCTCCACCGCTGATGATGACGGGAACCACTTTCATTAAACAACCTCGATTTCGTCTCTGGACGTCATTGCCCGCGCCCTTAGCGTCAGCGTCACGACCGCCGTCGCTCTAGGATGGTCTTGCGGCGCTCCGAGTAACAGCGAAGTTCTGGCGCGTTGCCGGACGGCCGCAGATGAATGATCTCGTCATTCTGTATTCGTGCCCTAAGGCCGTTGGTTTCATCGACGTCGGCAACAGTCCCGAATGGAGCCAAGAACTGCTGCAGTGTGTCCGGATCCTCAAGCCTGCGGATCAAGCTGAGCAGCTGCGGGACATTTAGCGTATGCCATGGCCCGCCTCTCGTGGATTGCGGTCGATGTCTCTATGCCTGTTCGTTCCATTTGCCGAATTGCTCAGGTAGCGGTCTTAATCAAGATGAGAGATTCTTTGGCTGCCTTCTATCAAAATCAAACGACTTGGGTCCTTCAGATCGAACTCAATTACCCGCGGTACGAAAAGGCGTGCATATCGTGTAAAGGCGCTCGTCGGAGGAAACCGAATTACAGTATCGCAGCGCCCGAGAAGATACATCTCAACGAGGGCGGAAATTGCGCCGTCGATCCCAAGTGCTGCAGTGTGTAAGGGGCCGTCTTGATCGGATCGGAAATGCTTGGGGACGGTGAGAAGATCGGGAAACTTGGCCGACAGATGATCCAGGATTTGCGCGCTGTCCGTGCACAAGAACAGCCGCACAGGCTTGGGGTGCGGTAACGCTTTAGCCTTATCAACCGCAGTGCACACTTGTCGAACGGCGAACTCCGGATTGGCCCAGTAGGGCGCATGGTCCATGATGTCTTCACCGTTACCATGTCGAACATGAACCCCGATGATGCTGTGCCCCTCAAAACATTCTTGGTAAATGGCATCTATGCGTGTTTGAATTTCAGACCGAGGCTTGACACTCTGGAAGACCTGCCGCTCGGCATCCTCATCGCAGCGCCACATCAAGCAAGCGTCACACACTACTGTGTTCGCTTCGACATCGTGTTCGGCCTGAAAGAGCTCGCCCAACTCGTCGCGCTCTTGGAAAATCTGCTCATCTGGGCGGTAAAGGCAGTTGATCGCTGGCCTATTCCACCACTCCGGGAAGAATGGACCCGGAAAGGAAAAGTCGTTGATCCGGTCGTCGCAAATAGCCGGTACGCCAGCGATGTCATTGATCGGTTGGAAGAACACCGGAAAGGCATTTGTGAAGGGTTGGTCGAGATAGCAGGACCCGCGCCAGTCGACGGCTAGCGTTCGTCCCGACCGCTGAGCGTAGCGCCAAGCGGCCGCCAGCGACCACAGACAATCACCGAACCCCGTACGCCTCTGAGAGACGACGAACCTGCGCTTTACCAATCCACTGACCTGCATTTTCGGAAATCTCGTTTCAGAGACGAGGTTGCATCTGGCTTGGGATCTCTTAATCGATACTAGTCGACCGTTACGCCGGGCGATTTGGTAGAGGCTGCGCGTGGGGCAGAAGAGCTCCCTCAGCACTGCCTATCCTTATCTTCTGTGACGCTCGCAAATCTTGACGCCGGGTACACTCGCTTCCGGTTTAAATTCAGCGTTCTCTAATGCGCCCGGCGACATGTGTAAAATTGATTGCGTGAATGTGGCCCATCCATGTGATGGATACTAAGGCGTTCCTTGACCATGAGCCTCTGCTGACGTGGGGCCGCGCTTAGCTAAGCGAAACAGCCGGTCGAGGCAGTCCACAAAGTCCCTTTTTCAGTCCAATTCTTAACTGCCTCAACGTAACATGTCATTTGCGGGCGTTTCCTGAAGGACGGATGTGCAGGACCCGCCAGCCGTCGAATGTCAGGCGCAGGCCATCCACGTCATTTATGGCCATCATGGCGTCGGTCCCACCGAAAGATGCGACACGGCGCCCTCTGACGCTTTCAAGTGCGCCAACATGGCGCAACTCCTGCCGGATAGCTTTCGAGCCGGCTGGACTGAGCGACTGGCACGCGATGCTGTGCGACGATGGCCGGGAGAGGAATTTTGGCGTCTGCAGCCATGTGGAGGATCGTTCCGACGGTTCTGCGGGTTCTCGGTGTCAGAGCCGACACCTGTGCGAACCCGCTCTCGTCCGTTTTCGACAGGCCCTTGAGGTTCATGACCCTGTTGTTCGCCGAGATCACCCGCCAGTTCAGCGATCCAGGTGAAGATCGGCACGCCGGTCGATGCGGCGATCATCGCCTCGGCCAGCGAAGATGATGAAGAGGGCCATTGGGTCAAGTACAAGCGCCGACCAGCGTTTCATTGCTTCAAAGCCCATTTCGGTGCCTACGCCGAGACGGCCCTTGTCGAGGAGATCGCCGTCACGGCGCCCACACCGAGGACGGCAACGCCGTTCCTGATGCTCTGCCCGACAATCCCGGCGAAGTGTTTGCCGACAGCGCCTACCGAGGCAATCATCTCGGCGACGCGGTGCGCGCCAAGGGTGGAAGGCCGCGCATCGTCGCAACCGCTATGTGGGGGCGCGACGAGGCCGAAAGCTCGACGCCTGGAACCAACCGATCCTTAGAATTTGTACTCGGATCGAGAAGATCTTCGGCACCTGTAGCCGGATGCGATGGCGAGGGCTGGCAAAGGCGGCCGTTCAAATTCGCCGCACTGCGATCGCCTACAGTATGAAACACAGTTTGATGGTCGCCTTCGTCCCGCCCATCGTTGAAGCCCAGCTACCGTTTTCGGGCTAGCGCGCCCGAAATTCCTTGGAGGTCAATACCCCTACCCGGCTTTTCGCCGCCGTCTCAGATGTGCGGTTCGCCCAAAGCCCCCGACTGCCACGAACTTTGTCTTCGCGCGGAGCGAAACCTCCGCCCACGACTTTGTGCCGCCGATGTGCCGCGCTGCCTGTCAAACAATCCATTTTATGGATGCACCTCATCCAAACAATCGATTTCACTGATCAAAACAATTTCCATTAGAAGACGCTGAAGCAGGCAAAGATTACTTGGTCAGCGCAAAAGAGGGATGGTGGAGTTCTAGTGTGGCTTGGACCCACATGCTCGCCATTTTATCTGGGAACGGCTACGTGCCCTGCTGGCGCAGGGCAATACGATTCTACTGGCCACCAACTTCGTGGAAGAAGCGGAGCGGCTATGCAACCGACTGTGCGTGCTTGAGAACGGATGTAGAATCCCAGAAGGGCGTCCTAACTCGCTGATTGATGAGCAAATCGGGTGCGACGTGATTGAAATCTATGTCGCTCACCCCGCGAGCTGAGTTCGGCACTCAGGCCGCATGTGCGACTTAGGCAGGTTAGCGGCGAGACTCTGTTTTGCTATGCCTCGAAGCCGGAGCAGGTGTGCTCGCTGGCTGACACTGTCAATGACGAGCTCCGCGCCGCATCTGTCGAAATCCTACCATAGGGTATGAGGCGGGCCGCCGGTGTGGCGAGCCAGATTCGAAACTTCAACTACCATAGAGCAGGAAGAAAATGGGCGAGAACAGGAAAGTTGCTCTGGTTACGGGCATAACGGGACAGGATGGTGCCTATCTCACGCGTCTTCTGCTGGAAAAAGGCTACGTCGTTCATGGGATTAAGCGACGTTCCTCTTCCTTCAACACGGGTCGCATCGAAGACATCTACCAAGACCCGCACGATCCCGATCCGCGCCTAATTTTGCATTACGGTGACCTCACTGATGCGACTAATCTCATCCGAGTAGTTCAGGAATCCCAGCCAGACGAGATTTACAACTTGGCCGCTCAGAGCCATGTCCAGGTGTCGTTCGAAACGCCGGAATACACAGCAAACGCCGACGGTATCGGAACATTGCGACTTCTTGAGGCGATCCGCCTCCTCGGTCTGAAGGACAAGACCCGCTTCTATCAGGCCTCGACTTCAGAGCTCTACGGCCTCGTGCAATCCGTACCGCAGAACGAAACAACGCCCTTTTATCCACGCAGCCCTTACGCCGCCGCCAAGCTCTACGCCTACTGGATCGTGGTCAACTATCGCGAGGCCTATGGTATCCATGCTTCCAACGGCATTCTCTTCAATCATGAAAGCCCACTGCGCGGCGAAACTTTTGTGACGCGCAAGATCACCCGCGCCGCCGCTGCTATCTACCTCGGCAAGCAGGACAAGCTTTATCTCGGCAATCTCGATGCTCAACGCGATTGGGGCCATGCGCGTGAGTACGTGCGTGGTATGTGGATGATGATGCAGCAGGATCAACCGGATGATTACGTGCTGGCGACGGGCAAGACGACCCCTGTCCGCCAATTCGTCGAATGGGTTTTCGAAGATGTCGGCGTCGAGCTCGAATGGCGTGGTGAGGGAGTCGACGAAAAGGGCTATGATGTCGAGACCGGCAGATGCCTAGTCCAGGTAGACCCACGCTACTTCCGCCCCACGGAAGTCGATCTTCTCCTGGGCGATGCCACAAAGGCGAAGGAGAAGCTCGGCTGGGTGCATGAGACATCCGTGCGCGAGCTCGCCGCGGAAATGGTGCGGGAAGACCTAAAGGTCATGCAGACATCGGTAATCATGAAGGAAGCATAATGTACGATCTGAAGGGAAAAGCCGTGTGGGTCGCGGGCCACAAGCATGGTGGGCAGCGCTGTTGTAGGCCGCCTCGCGTCTGAAGACTGCAAAGTTATGGCCGCCCTGACGTTTCCCCAAATTTTATCCAGTCGATTACCGGATAGCTATCTGCCTTCACCTACCTCGGCCTAGTGCAGAATCTTGGCCGAATGAACTCGGCGCTCTTGCTGCACACCAATGGTCCGTCCGCGCGAAGTGCGATCATACCGCCGCAGCTTACCTTCAAATCCGGCACTGGCGAGGATCTAGATCCAAGCCGACGGCGCCGGGCATCAAATAAAAAGCCGCCGACCGAAGCCAGCGGGCTTGATTGGGATGGCCCGCGCGGACGGTCAAGGCTGCGCCGGCCGACCATGGCGGAGGGACCACCTTGGTCAACGGCACGGCCCGATGACGCCGTGCCGATGTACCACAACATGCGGCGAGATAGAGCCTTCCGGCGTCGCGGAAAAAAAGCCCGCCGGTTTTGAGCCAGCGGGCAAGTTCTGGAGTGGCTGAGATCAACCCAGCATCAGTCAACGACCGGCGGAAGGGTTGGTTGCAGTGGATGCCAGCTAGCCGCAGCATGCTGTGAATCGTAGCAAAGTGAAAAACAAAACTCTGGACTTCTAGGTCGGACTCGCCCCAATATTTGTTTGGGGGATTCACATGAAAATTGGAGCACTCATCGCAAGTGCAGCCCTGTGCGTCAGCAGCTGCTCTACGAGCGCTGTCGTGTCGGACAGCGATCTCACGGCAATGAATACCGTTGCGCTATGTCACGTTCTCGCCAGCAGCACGGACGAACAGTATCGTAGCAGGGTAGCGGCCCTTCTAGTGCGCAGGGGCGCAACAGCAGAGAAGTGCACCAGGCTTGTGCAAACCGACAATGCTGTCGCGACAGGCATAGCAATCGCGGCTGTCGGCGGCGCAGCTGTGGGTGTCGCTGCCAACAACGGCTATGGAGGCGGAACATATTACCGGCCACCGCCACCACAAACCTATGGCGTCGCGTGGGACCAATTCTATGGCCAGAACTACAGCGTTATCTGGCGCTGCCGCGACCGGTCCACCGGGCGGTTCCTTGACGATTACTATTGCGCCGGCCTGCCCATGGTCGACAGCGCATGGCCGGGCTGGTCGGCGTAGCGGATGAGCAGGCCATACCGCAAATATCGATCCAATCGGTGGCAGAGACCCACCGGTGCCAAGCTGTGGCGGCGCCAACTTGCGAGCGTGCCGGCAATGCTCGGTCTTACGGCAGCGGCGGCGGTGGCCGCCTTCCTGGCGCCGTCGGGCGCGCAACGTAGCGACGATGCATCAAAGGCCAGCCCACGAAGGGCGGCGCCCGCCTCGCTTACCGGTGTCGCTTCCGTCATTGACGGCGATACGATCGAAATCCACGGCCAGCGCGTCCGCTTCAACGGCATCGACGCGCCAGAGAGCCGGCAGCTGTGCCGCGATGCGAATGGCGCCGAGTATCCTTGCGGCCGGCGATCGGCCGAAGCGCTGGACGCTTTCCTGGCCGCGTCGAGGCCGCTCGAATGCACATTCGTGACGTGGGACCGCTACCACCGCTTTGTCGGCGATTGTCGGCGCGCCGACGGCGCGGGCGTGGCCGCCTGGATGGTCAAGCACGGCCAGGCGCTGGATTGGCCTCACTACAGCCAGGGCGCCTATGGGGGGCAGCAGGCGCAAGCCCAAGCCTCAAAGATCGGCCTGTGGGCCGGGACGTTTCAGGCACCCTGGGAATGGCGCGCTGCGCACGCCGACGGCGCGGCGCCGTCGAGTCGCCCGCTGGGCATCATCAGCCGTAAGCTGGTCGCGCAGAGCGGCTATTCTTGCGAGCCGCGGAGAACGTGCAAGCAGATCGGTTCCTGCGACGAAGCCAACTGGTACCTGCAAAACTGCTCATGGGGCGGAAAACTCGATCGCGACAAGGATGGGATCCCATGCGAAACACTCTGCTAGCAAGATCGCTGCGGCAGCGATTGGCCTTACGACAGGCGTAGCTCTAGGTGTCCATGGCGTTTTCTGCGAGCGAATCCGTAACTGCCATGGATTTGACGCTCGCCAGTGCGCCTTTCTCATGGTGGCAATTGCTGAGCTCACCAAAATACCGATAGCCACCCTGCTTTTTAGTGCGTCCTGGTTCTGGAAGCCCATGATCTTGGTCTTCCTCCTCGTTCTGGCAGGCATAACCTTTGAGACGGTGTTTATGGGAATGGAGCGAGCGGGTGCTCTGCGCCAACTGCGTTACGAGGAACTCGTAAACAAAATCGACGCGCTGGACCCAGGAGGCTATGAAGCTGGCCTCGGCCGACGAACTTGGCCGAAAATCCGATCAGGTCGAACAGGCGCGTTCCGAAATTGAGCAGCTTGCGTCTCTTGCGGAAAAATCCCGGGCGACCTTTCAGTCGCAGATTGCCGAGGTCAATGCTGAATTGGAGGGAACGACCGCCCTTACTCCAGAAGCGTCGCGCGTTCGCGACCAAGTGGAGGAAAAAAGCGCGGTTCGATTGGCGTTGATTCAGCAGCGCGACGGAGAAGCAAAGGAAGCCGTTGATCAGTTCGAGCGTCAACGCGACAGCTTTGTTGAACGTATCAAGATGGCGCGCGATTCCGGCGATAGCGACTCGGCACGCCGGCTAGAATCAGAAGTGGCGAAACTTGCTAATCCACGCACTAAAATTATAGCCAAGTTCGACACTCAGATAGAGCCGCTCGACCAAGAGGTCGCCGCCCTGCGTGCAGGTTTCGATGTTTGCGGGCAAGCAGCCCTCCTATGACTGCCGACCAGAGGCAAAAACTTATGGATAGACGCTCGACGTTGGAACAGACGCGCGACAGTGATGCCGGGGCTTGGCAGCGCCGATTGGATGACGCTGGCAAACGGCTCGCAGAAGCGCAGGCCGCTGAGGCCAACAAGGCACACATCTCGGCCCAAAACCAGGTCAGACAAGACCTGATTGCCAAGGAACTCAGCGGTTTGGAGAAGGAGCGGATCCCCATGGCGCGAACAGATCAGGTCCGCCGTATTGCCTCCCGCTGGTACGGCAGCAAACCTGAACTGGAGACTGAGGCACAGGCCGGAATAATCTCTGTGATTTGGTTCGGCTCGCTCGCGCTCATCGCCGCGCTCGCGGGACCAATTACGGCAATGGTCGCTCTAGCGCTCCAGNATTTGGTTCGGCTCGCTCGCGCTCATCGCCGCGCTCGCGGGACCAATTACGGCAATGGTCGCTCTAGCGCTCCAGCGCATTGCCGCCCGAGAAGAGGACAATTCAGAGAGCAAGACTTCCAGGCTGCTCCGCAGAATGCTTCTGAGTTGGCGTTGGCGCCGAATTCGAACGATTAAGGTACCAGTCGAAGTTATGGTCGAGAAAGAGGTTGAGAAGCGGGTTGAGGTGCCTGTGGAAAAGGTGGTCAAAGAGATCCTCTATGTTCCGCTCTTCACGGACGACCCCGAAGTTCTTCGAAAAGCCCTGGACCAAGATTTGCCGCCTGAGGTCGCTGATCTCGTGACGGTATCAATGAAGGACCGCAAAAGTGCTCGTCAGGCATAACACCACGCTGCTTGAACAAGCCGTCGATCTCGCCGTCAAGAGGTCGGCAATTCCGACCCTGCAAGCTCAAGCCGCGGCTCAAGAGAAAACAGCTCGAGCGACCGCCATTCGCCGAATGGCGACAGGCGGGGCCATTGCAGTGGCGGCAGTCGGGATTGGGCTGGGCATCAAGCTTGGTCTCTGGGATAAAACCTTGCCGGAGCCAGTGGCTTTGCCGACCATAGAGCAGCCAAGCGATCTCACCTCCCCAACAGATGAGCCGCCTATTCCTGTTCCAACTCCAAAGCCAACTCAGGAGCAGGCGCCCCAAGGCGTCGCGTGCCTCTTCAACATCCTTGATCTGCTGGATCAGCAACTCGATGCGATCAAGCTCGCGGCTGATCTGCGCTATGAGCGCTGGCGGCAGTGGACGCCCATCTGCGGTAATGAGCGCGTCGAGACATCTGCGTCGATCGCCTTTCAACGGTTCGTATCCGGACACACCTTGGCTGAACAAAAGGCCCTTTATCCTGTTGACGTGCCTGATCGCTCGTTCGTCAGAGCCTTCCGCTCCCGCACCAACCGGCGACAGTCTTCCTCCTCCAGCGTTGGCACTCGCAACATGGCGCAAACCCTAGGCTCGCCGCGGTTGTAGGCCAGCAACGCTCGAACCAGTGCTTCCCCGTCAATCCTGTCGGTCTTGGCCCGCCGGCGGCGACGCGATGTGGCAATGGATGCCGGGTCAACGACATAACTCTCGATGCCTTCGCGTTCGAGGACCCGATGTATCCAGAATCCATCCAGACCAGCTTCCTTGATTGATATGACCCGGAAACGCTGCCCTGTCCGCACTTCCGCCTTTCGTTGCAGCTCTGCGAAGTGATCGAGCAAACCCGGAATGTCGCCCCCGACACGAGGTGTCTCGACATTCCCTCGCCCCCACCTGGCGAAAGCGAAGTCACGAGCCATTTTGAACGAGACAGTTCTAACGAGACAAATATTGCGGCAAGATCGACGCGGATAGCGGCCGTGGTGTTGGCTTGCATGCTGACCTCCAGGTGATGTTTGGCGGCTTCACTCTGGCAGAGCGCTGGTCGCCTTCCATCCCCATAGGATCTTCACGAGAGCGGACTGGCAGCACACAGTATGATGATGCTCAGAGGCGGCCGTTCCGCTGTTGGCCCGTGAGCTGACGTCAAAATTCCTTGGGCATGTCCGATAGTGTGAAAACCGTATTTCACACTGACGACATACACATCGAGGGAATTTGCGACATCTACGCACCCTACACCTGCACCCGGATCTCTTCGGCTCTCGGTGGACTTGAGTAACTTGGCCGACGATTTGGCGAGTTTGGCGAATTTCTCGTCAAGCTCGCCGACCTTTTCGAGGTGATTCTTCTTTGTCACCGCGCGGTCATCCAGACTTAGCTTGCCGCCAATACCCTCATCGCACTAATTGCTATAGGATCGTCAACTGCCTTGGCGCGAATCGTAGCAATCAGATACGGTGCTAAATAGTTCGTCGTGAGGGCGACGGGGGTAAATACTTGGAACACGAAGCTGTACGCCAGATACATTATATCCAGCAGGCTCTATCCCAAAACAAGAGAGCGGTCGGCTTCTTCATTGGAGCCGGATGTCCGCTATCGATCCGGTTGGCCGACGGCTCGGCCTTGATCCCTGACGTCGCCGGCCTAACCAAAGTGATTAGCGAGACCTTCGCCGTCGGGGCGCACAAGGAAGCATGGAAGAAGTTGCTCACGGCCGTGATCGAGGACGATGGCGGAGCCAATAATATTGAATATATCTTAAGCTACATCCGGCAACTGGCCGCCGTTGCTGGTCCTAGTACAGTCAGAGGGCTCGACCGAACAACGCTCGATCAGCTGGATGCCGAGATTTGCGCCGTCATCAGTGAACAAGTGGATAAGGCCCTGCCGGATCGCAGTTCTGCGTATCACGACTTGGCGATCTGGGCCCGATCGATCCGACGCGCCAAACCGGTTCAGATATTTACTACCAACTACGATCTCTTGGTCGAACAAGCGCTCGAAGAGTCCGCCACACCTTATTTCGATGGCTTCGTCGGAACTCGGAAGGCGTTTTTTGACCTTGGGGCCGTAGAAGATGAAAACCTGCTTCCAGCTCGCTGGGCGCGCTTATGGAAAATACACGGCTCGCTCAATTGGCGCTTGACGGGTGATGGCAAGAGAGTCGTGCGGTCAGACAACCGCGACACGAGCACCTCGTATCTGATCTATCCGTCGCATCTTAAATACGATCAGAGCCGGAAGATGCCCTATCTGGCAATGCTCGACCGATTGAAGGCCTTCATCCTTCAGCCGAATGCAATCCTGTTCATGTCGGGCTATTCGTTTAGCGATGAGCACATTAATGACGTCATCTGCAGGTCTCTGGAAGCCAATCCGACCGCCCAGGTCTTCGGCCTTATATACGGTGATCCCGCTGATGTTCGTTACAAGAAGGCTCGCGAGTGCGGACTTCAGCTGCCGAACCTGAGCATCTTGGGCGATCATTCGGCTATAATCGGGCGAATTGAAGGGCTCTGGAAGGCCCTCGCTGATGACGTTTCCTCTTCTATACCACCGGGCATAGTCATCAAAGCGGCCGACGGAAAGACAAAAGTCGGCTTAGGTAATTTCGCTCATTTCGGCTTTTTGATCCGTTATCTCACCGGTGAGGTGACCGAAGATGACGCCGTCTGAATCGGCCCTCGCGACGGTCATTGGCACGGTTCAGGACGTCAGTGGAACGACTGTGAGCGTTACGCTCGGTTCCGGGCAGCATTCGGGGCTGACCTTTGTCAGGGGCCAAGGCTACCGCATCGGCCAGATCGGCAGCTTCGTCAAGATCCCGGTCGGCTATACAGAATTATTCGGAATCGTCAGTCAGGTGGGAGCCAGTGCTGTCCCTGCCTCCAGGGTCGGAGAGCAGGCAGAAAGTCATCGGTGGATGACGGTGCAGCTGATCGGGGAAGGTCATAAGTCCGAGAGCTTCCAGCGGGGCATCTCCCAGTACCCCACCATCGACGACGAGGTTCACCTCGTCTCCGAGACCGATCTTCAGGCGATCTACGGCCGCGTGGGCGCGCTCAACAACTACGTAAGAGTAGGACACATTACGGGAAGCGAGTCGATCGACGCCCTTGTCGACATCAATAAACTGGTCACGCGCCACTCGGCAATCGTCGGAACCACGGGATCGGGCAAGTCGACGACCGTCGCAGGCATCCTATCCGCGCTGTCGGATCCAGGCCGGTTTCCATCATCAAGGATCGTTGTTCTCGATCTTCATGGAGAATACCCAAAAGCGCTGGGGGATCGGGCGAACATTTTTCGAATCAATCCAAACGCCAAGGCCGCCAACGAGCTTCCGCTCCGCATCCCCTATTGGGCTCTGAATTTCGATGAAATGCTCCGCCTGACCTTTGGGGCTCTACCGGCAGACGGCAAGGCGCGGAACGTCATCCTAGAACGCGTGATCGCAGCCAAAGGCGCGTTCCTGCGCACCTACCCACTTGCCGGGATTGACGAAGCCAGTGTCGGCGGAGACAGCCCTGTTCCCTTCTCTCTGAACAAACTCTGGTATGACCTGTATTGCGCCGAGTTCGGAACTTACAATCCCGCGCTCGGCAATCCATCTGATCCGAGCTCGTGGATGTATGAGAAGGATGGCGCGGGCAACGATATGGTGGGCGACGCGATGAAGGGCGTCGCTCCTCGCTTCCGCAGGGTCAAGGATATCAAGGGGGACGATGAGAAGATCCGCTATCTTCCGGACCCTCTCAATCTCGCCAGCGCGCTTGAAAATTTAGGGTCCAAGCTCCGGGTGTCACGGTTCGACTTTCTTCTGAAGGCGGGTGATTGGCATCCTGCCCTGGACGGAAAGGTCGAAAAAGACCTAATGGAGTTGATGAAGCAATGGATTGGGGGCGCTCGCAACACCAGCATCATCGACCTGTCCGGCGTGCCGTCATCCATGACCAACGACATCATCGGGGTCGTGCTGCGCGTCCTCTACGATGCACTGTTCTGGGCTCGAAACCTCTCCGAGGGAGGGCGAGAACGTCCGTTGCTGATAGTCATGGAAGAGGCTCACAACTATCTCAACGGCGCTAACGACGGCCTGGCGGCGAGCATCGTGCAGCGGATAGTCAAGGAAGGGCGAAAATACGGCATCGGTGCAATGATTGTCAGCCAGCGCCCCGCCGAAATCGATCCGACCATCCTCTCTCAGTGCGGAACTTTTTTCGCGCTACGGCTGAGCAACGCGACCGATCGCTCACACGTGACCGGCACGCTCTCGGACAATCTTGAGGGTCTGACGAACATGTTGCCTATCTTGCGGACGGGAGAAGCCATAGTGCTAGGCGAAGCCGTCAACATGCCGATGCGAGCAACTATCCAGGCCCCGCCCAAGGACCGCAGGCCCGACAGCCAGGATCCACTGGTCTGCGACGTCCAGATGCCAGAGGATTCCCAATCGCCGGGCGGATGGAATATTCACCTCAACGCGGACGCATCATACGACGATTTCGTTCGTGTCTGGCGGCAACAGAATCCTTCCCTCACAAACTCCAACGAGGCCTAGATCATGGCATTCCGAGACTTTGCACCATTCACTTCCTCCAGCATCCAGGCATTGCGATACGATGAGGGGACGCAGGTTCTGCAGGTTCTGTTCAATAATGGAGGCGTGTACGAATATTACGGTGTGCCGGCACGTATGGCTGAGGAGTTCGAACGGTCCGAGTCAAAAGGCGTCTTTCTAGCCGCGAACTTGAAGGGACACTACCGCTACAGCCGCGTCTGAACCCTGGAGGCCCCAACCGCATGGCAACCGTCTCGCTCGACCAGAAACGACGCCGGGTCGAAATCTCGTCCTTTGAGCTAGCAAACGAGGTGGTGTTCGCCTTCTTCAACCGGTTGCCTGCAGCCGATCGTGATGAAAAGCTGCATCGAGCGCTCTACATCGGTGTCCTTGCTCTGATGGAGGACCGGCTGTCTTCGTTCCTCTCTCAAACTGCAAACAGTCTCGGCACCGAACTGGAAAGCCTGAAGCTGATCTTCGATATGAAGCAAGAGCTTTTCTACAAAAGCGCCGCCAAGGGTGCGCACGCTGAGATTGAGATCGCGGACTTCCTCAACGACCTCATCAAATCACGCCGGTTTGAAGACACCGTGCATCTAACCGGAAGCAGCACAGGACTGCTTCCGCGGAACAAGACGGGGGATATCCTGTGCGAGATAGCGGGGCGTCCGGGCGCGCGCATCGCTATCGAGTGCAAGTTCGACAAGGGTATTCGGCTCGGCGACATCCGATCCAAGGACGTCTTCTCCAAGTCTTTCGACACCGCCTGGAGCCAACTTCTGGAGACCCAAGCCAACCGCGACGGACAGGCCGGCATCATCGTTCTGGACGCTACTTTGGCTGACAATTCGGTGCTCGCCGAAGTCAACGACCTGAAGTTCATTCCCGGTGTCGGTTTTGTGGTGATTGTGGATTCAGCCCGCGGCGACTACCGCAACTTGGCGATCGCCTATGCGTTGGCGCGGGACCTTGTTCTGCGACCCAAGAGCGATGACATCGATTTGGAAATACTCGCCCTCATCGTTAGCCGGACTGCGAAGGATCTTTCTGACGCGGCAGCCATCCGCTCGCTTGTCCTTTCCAATATCGAGACTGCCAAAGCGATTCTGGCGCGGCTAGAAAAGAGCATTTCCCTGATGGAATTCAACGGCCGGTATCTGGCGAAATTCATGAAGGACGGAACCCTGTCGAAACAGGATCTAATCAGCTTCTACTCCGGAGAGGAGGTTAGGGAGCGCTATCGTGTGGTAGAACAGGAAATCAGAGCCCTGGGCACTTAAGCAGCGTAGAGAGACTAGAGCGCTTGACGCCGCCCGTTTTAATGGCGGGTGACAGATTGCGTTCTTCGGATGGGAGAGTGCCGGTGTCCAGCAGGTTACGTGTGTTCATTAGTAGCACGATGAATGATCTCGGCGATGCGCGTCGGGCCGTGTCTGCACGGCTCAGCTCTCTCAACCTTGAACCCGTCAATGCCGAAAACATGCATCCCGATGGTAGCGCCAGTTGGGACGTCATCCGCGCAGAGATTGAGGCATCTCACCTCTTCGTCTTGCTGAGTGGAGACAGCTACGGTTGGATCCCGCCGACCGGCCCTGGAGGCGGCGAAGGACGATCGGTAACGCATATGGAGGCTCTGTACGCCAAAACGATCGGGCTGCCGATTCTTCCCTTCTTCAAGAAGATCCCGTACGGATCGTCCAACACCACGGTGGAGGCAATAGCGCGCGACTCGTTTCGCCGGGAGGTCGGAGATTGGGAGGCTGGCCGTTTCAGGCAAGAGTTCGAGTGGATTGATGAACTCGAGCGCAAGGTAGGAGACGCTTTGCTTGATCTTTTCCACCGCTCGGTCTTGAAGGAGATGGCCGAGAAGCGGCTCACTGGCATCCGGACACTTACGGGGGCCTCTGGACGGAAATTCGACAGGATGCCGATTCCTACCGGCTTCGTCGGTCTCGACCCGGTGCTCTTAGCTGGCGCAGGCATATCGGTGTCTGCTGGACTGCCGACGGCTAACGTGATGATTGAACTCTTCGGCGCGCGTTTGTCGCTTGGCATCGACGGGGACCGTATCCTCGCGAGGCACCGCTTCGCGGACGTCGCTTCTGCCGTTGAGCGCCGGTTCGGCCGAGCGGAGCTGGAAAGGACTGTGGTTCAAGCATTCGATATGGTGCAAGGTGTGGCGCCGACGCTTGGCCATCTGGCGGCGGTCTCAAGCTTCCGCCACATCGTCACCACTAATTACGACGACCTGTTCGAGCGGGCCAGCGTCGCACGAGGCGTGCCCTACACAGTCCGATCATCGAACGGTGAGGTTCGTGGGGACGGAGAGCAACTCACCATATTTCAGGTCGATGGGTCCGTCGGTAGCCCCTCTCATTGATTGTCACCGAAGAGGACGCAGCCCACGCTCGCCTCGACAGTCCATACTGGAGTAGCATCGCCCAAGTGATCGGGAATCGACCAGTGATTGTTGTTGGCCACTCACTCCGGGATGAAAATGCGAGACGCGTGTTGGTAGAGCGCGGTAGTGGAGCCGGGCTCTACGTGTCAATCGCCAGTGATCCGATGGACGAGATCCTGCGCGATCGGTTCGGACTTGCGGAATGTGTCGGCACTGCGGACGACTTCCTGCAGTCCTACGAGTACGCCCATAGGCAGGCGGAGAGCGGAGCCCTCACCCTGTAGCAATCGTTGCGTCGGCGCGCTACGATCTATACGACCATCCAAAGGCCACGCTAGAAAAACTCGGACGGGTTGGACTGCAAGCGGCCCAAAACAAAGCCCTCACTGTCTGGCGCTGTCTTTGGATCAATTCCATAGTAGAAATGTTCCCCAAGAGCCTCCTATGGATAATTCGATCTACTAAATTGAGTCGTTCCTTAGAGAAGACCGTCTCAGTGTGAAAGTCCCATTTCACACTCTCGGACGATTCGAAGGAATTGTAGCGTCTGCTTTTAGGAGCCTGCATAACAGTCCGCAACGACCGACAACGGGCGCAGAGCCGGCATTGGTTCGGGGCAGATCAGCTCGTCTTTTGTGCCCTGTGTTTCGGCTTGCCGCCGGCAAGTTGCTTCAATGCATTTGCCCGCCTAGAAAGGTGCCCCCTCGGACTCACTGGTCGCTGTCACTTATTCGGACCCTGAAATTGGCTGCCGCCGCGATTTCTCTGACTTGTCGACGACAGGGAGCCCTTCCTTTCTGGCCTTGGCAAACGCTCGATCGCTCTCCAGGAACTCCGCCAGCATGAACGGGATGAGTTCCGCTACCGATTCGGACTCGCCATAGGTCTGACGATAAAGCGCCGCATAGTCCTTCAGTGCTTGGTTCAGGTCTGCACTTACGCTTATGGTGATCTTCGAAGGTGTCCGATCCGGAAGTTTGCCGAGTTTCAGATTGGTCATGATGACTCCAGTCAATGCGGGTACGGTCGCAGCACAAGATCCTTGTGCACGATGACGCGCAGTGGCCAACCAGGGCGGACGGTGATCGTGGGCTGAATATTGAGGTTCTTCTCGGTGATGCGCTGGCCAGCTTGACTGACGTTCTGCTGAGCGGATTCGCGGATTGCTTTGACCAGGTCGCTTTCGTCTTGCCCGAGGCTCAGCTCGGTGCCGACCCCCAGCAACGTGGCCAGCGCAACGCCTTTCATCAGCTGCCAGGTGTGGAAATCCACCTTGTCCTCAAGCCCGGCATAGCCGGCGGTGTCCGTCGCCGGCAGATTGTCGATTTCGATCGAAGAGCCGTCGGGCAGCAGTATCCGTTGCCAGACCAGCAGCGCGCGCCTTTGTCCAAAGGCAACAACGCTGTCATAGGTGCCAATCAGGCGAGAGCCTTGCGGAATGAGCAAGGTGCTGCCGGTGACTGTGTCGTGCACATTCTCGGTGACCTGTGCGACGACGAGGCCGGGCAAGTCGGAATTGATGCCAGTGATCAGGCTCGCTGCGATGACGCTGCCGGCCATCAGCTGATAGGGCGAAGCCGGCGTCTGCAGTGCATGCAGATTGTAGATTCCACTTGTGTTCCGCTGGCTGACAAAATCGAGCTTGCGCTGTTGATTGTTTTGGTCGCCCTCGGCCGGTGCAACGGAAGCTGAATCGCGTGCGGCATCGGATTGTGGAGCCGTTGCCTCAAAGGGTGGACGCCCGCCCTGCCCGTTGCCGGCGGCATCTGCTTGCCGGGGTCGATTTTCGATCCGGAAGAAGACTTGCGATTCGCGCGCCTCGATCGCCTGCTGTGCAAGGCGCTGCTCCTCCGCCGAAACCTCCTGGCCCGGCGCGATGCCCAGCTGGCGTTGGTGCTCAAGGATGGGGCGGCCGAGGTCGCCGGGCAGCGGTGGTCCAAGCACCGGAGGCTTGGGCTTGATCGCGGAATAGTCCTTAGGCAGCCTTTCAATTGCCTCCGCGGTTGGCTTCCGCTCAGTGTTGTAAAGCTCTTCAGCCTGCTCTTTGATGCGCAGCGCCGGTCCCTGCAGCGCCATCATGGTGACGCCTAGAACGGTCCCGGAACCAACAGCAGCAATGGCGACAATAATGCCGCGCTTGAAGCGCACAGCGCGGCGAGGCGAGGCCCGCAGCTGCAGCTGTTCTGGATCGAGTTTCGGTGAAGCATCGGAGCGGGAAGTATCCGTCATGGGCCGTCCCTCACCTGCTGGAACGCGAAAAGAGCAATTTCCGCAGCGGCGCTTGCCTGCCGTCGGTCCTCGTGATGCGCACCACCTGTTGCTGCTTGGCGCCGAGGCGCAGTTCGGCCGCGGCGAAGAGGCGATCGACAATGTAATAGTTGCCGCGTATGCGGTAGTTGACGAGCTGGTTGTCCCCGTCAGCACCGACGATGAAGAGCGGCGGGGCCTCACCCTGATCGATGCGGCGCGGAAACTCGATATAGACCTTGCTGCCATCATCGAACGCGCGCGTCGGCCTCCAGGGCGGCATGTCGCCGGTAATCGAATAGCGGAAGCGAATATTTTCGAGAGCCACATTCGACGCCACTGGCATAGCGGCGTCGGCCTGCGCATCGCGCCGGCGTAGCGCGATAATCTGGTCCTCGCTGTAAGTCCAGGAGATTGCCGCCATGGCGGTCTTATCCGTGCTTTGAAGCTGCAGGTGATAGCTTCGCCGGTCCGTGGTGATCACCAGATTGGTGGCAAGTCCTGGCGCGAAGGGCTTCACCAGCACATGGGTGCGCTGGTCATCGCCGGAGCCACTGACGGTGTCGCCAATTACCCAGCGCACTGTATCGCCGGCCGACACGGATTGGAGTTTCTCGCCTGACTGCAGAGCGATATCGCTGACGCGCTCCGGTGCGGCATAGAGCTGGTAGAGCGCGCCTTCGGCAAAGGGGTAAACCTGCACCGCATTCACATAGCCATGTTTGGTGGGTTGCTGCGTCGCCGCCTTGTTGGCATCGGCGACACGTTCTTCAGGCGAGCGCCTGTCTTCAGCAGCCTTGCCCGGCTCGGGCTGCAACTGGCCGGGCAGCGGTAGCGGTTTCGGCACTTCCACGACCTTGACGGGCTTCTCCGGCGCCTTCTCAATCGCGGCCGGCTTGAAGTCAGCATGGTCATAGGAAATCTGCGGCGGCGGCACCGGCTTCGAGGCACAGGCCGAAAGTACCGCGGTCGACGCCAACAGGATCAGGACGGTGCGGAGCGATGGGGCTCTATTTGTCATTGGCGGGCTCCTTCGGGGAAACGATTGTCGGCGCGGCGCTGTCCAGCTCGCGCGACCAGTCGATGGCATTGATGAAGACGCCGAGCGGGTTTTTGCGCAGCTGATCGGTATTGTTCGGCGGCCGGATCACAATGGTGAGGATCCCGGTCCAACGCGTTGTGCTGGCGAGGCTGCCGCGCTCAAAGACCTGCTCGGTCCATTTGACTTGAAAGGAGTTGTCGGACGCTCGAACCACGCTCGTCACCTGCACCGAGACGCTGCGCGTGCCGATCTTGCCGAACGGGTCATTGGCCTTAGCGTACTCATTGAGAAAGAGGGCTGCACGGTCGGTGGCGAAGTCGTAGGCCGAGAGCCAATTCTGCCGCACCAGCACCGCATCGGTGGAGACGGAGCGGATATTCTGGATGAAATGGCCGAGATGCCAGGCAATCTGGGCATCGTCGGGCTCGTAGGTTTGGATTGCCGGCGCGACAGCCCGTGTTTCACCGAAGCGGTCGACCTCGACAACATAAGGCACGACGCGGCCCTGCATCGACTGCCACAAGAGTCCACCAGAGAGCCCGATGGCCAGAGCGAGGCAGCCAAAGGCCATCAGGCGCCAGTTCCTTGCCTGCACGCGCGCAGCGCCGATGCGCTCGTCCCAAAGTTGGGCGGCCTTCTGGTATGGTGTGACGGGGTGGGGCGTCTTCCCGTAACGCTGAACAGGTCGCTTGAAGAGCATCTAGTCTTCCTTATCGTTGAGAGAGGGGTTGGCCCCGCTTCCACCCCGATCGCCATCGCGGACGGCCTGCGTGGCGGCGTGGCGATGGGCGCGCGCGGTCTGTTGGGAACGCAAGCGCCTCGCCCACGCCGGCGCGGCATTGGCACCTGACGCGGCAGGGTTTCCGGTCATTGATGCGGTCGGCGTGCCGCCCGTCGCGGTCCAAGCGGCATCGCGGCCGGCATCGGCGCTGCGCCGGAATGGTTCTGTTGCAGATCGCATTCCCCGCATCGCGGCGCCGCCAGCTGCGCCGGCAACGCCCTGCAGTCCAGCAGCTACGCCGGCGAGGCCGGACTCGGGCGATGTTGCACGCCCCATCTGCCAAGCTGTGGAAGCAGCCGATCCCATGGCCGTGCCGGCTCGAACGGCGGCGAGACCGCCGCCGGTTGCCATGCGCGCGCCGGCAAGCGCCGCACCTCCGGCAACGAGCGTTGATCCGCCAGCCGCCGCGGTGGTTCCGAGTGCGGCTCCCGCGCCAAGCTGCGGCGCGCCCGAGACAAGACCCGAGGCAATTCCCGGCCCGAAAATGCCGAGCCCAAGCAGCGCCAGCGCACCCAGCACCTGAGACATGGCCGCGGCCAAGTCCGGCTCCTTGCCTTGCAGCGCGGAAGCGAACTCGCCGAAGAGCGTAGAGCCGATGCCTACGATGACAGCAAGCACCATGACCTTAATGCCGGACGAAATCACATTGCCGAGCACGCGCTCGGCCAGAAACGCCGAGCGGTTCCAGAGCGCGAAGGGCACCAGAACAAAACCGGCCAATGTGGTGAGTTTGAACTCCAGGATGGTGATGAAGAGCTGAATTGAAAGAATGAAGAAGGCGATGAGGACCAGAAACCAGGCGAGAAGCAGCACGAAGATGGTCAGCGCGTTGCCAAAGATCTCGGGGAAGCCGACTAGCTGGCTCGCTTGATTGAGCAGCGGCCAGGCGCCCTCGAAGCCGGCCGCGGCAATGCGGCCTGGCCGCAGGAGACTGTCGGCGGACAGATTGCCGGCCGATGCGTTGATGCCGAGCCCGGCAAAGGAATGGTAGATGATGTCGGCGAGGTTCTTAAAATTGTTCAGGATGAAGGCGAAGGCGCCGACATAGAGCACTTTTCGGACAAGCCGGCCAAGAACATTGGGCTCGCCGCCGAACGCCCAGACCAGGCCTGCCAGCGTGATGTCGATGCCGATCAGGATGGTGGTGAGAAAGGCGACGTCGCCCGAAAGCAGACCGAACCCGCTATCAATATAGCGGGTAAAAGTCTCCATGAAGCGATCAATGACGCCGAGGTCATTCATGTCGCCGCCTTCCTCGTTGTCTTGAAGAACTGCTGATCAGTTGCCGGGATAGGCCGTACCGGTGCCCAGGAAACGCTTCGTCGTCTCGCGGGCGGCTTCCTCGGACTGCGCCTTGCGGGCAGCATCTTCGGCTTCAGCCCGGAACTGGGTCGCGAGCAGCGTCTGAATCTGGATCTGCTGCTTGGTCGAAAGCGCGATCAGCTGATTGGTGGCCTGGCTTGCCTCAAGGGCACCTGCCGCGCCCTGACTGCGGTTGACGAGATCGGTAAGCAGGTCGCCGTCGGCCCGCACGTTCTCCACGATCTGCGACTGCGCGCTCATGGTTTGGCGGAACGCCTGCATGGCGTTTTGCCAGCGCTCGCGCGCGGCGCTCGCCACATCGCTGACCTTGATTGTGGCGTCGTAGCTTTCCGGATATTGCACACGCCACTGGTTCTGAAGCTTGTCGAGATCGAAGCTCAGGCCGCTGGCCTGGGTCATCAGGCCGTCGATCCGTTGGAGCGAGCCTGTGAGCTGGCCGACGGAAGAAAAATCCAAGCGCTGAAGATTCCGCGCCATGTTCTGCAGCATCGTCGCCTGGTTCTGAAGCGACTGGATCTGGTTGTTTATCTGCTCCAGGGAACGTGCCGCTGTCAGCACGTTCTGCGCATAATTCGACGGATCGAACACGATTAGGGCGTGGGCCGGCTGGACGTAGTCGGCCATCGGTTTTGCGATTAGGGAAACGGTGATCAGGCTGGTGAGAAGACGGCGCCGCATCATGACGATTGCTCCTTGTCTGGTTGAGGGAATTGCTGGAGAAGCTCGGCAGCCCAATCGAGGCCGCGCGCACTCAGGAACCGGGAAGCAAAGCTGTCCTGCCCGTGCTCTGACAGGACGCTGTCGATCAAAGCTTGCGTGGCCGGATCAGAGGCGCCGCAGAGCGCAAGAGCGATCGGGCCGAGCCCGAGCTCGAAGAGGCGGTTGCCGCGGCGCGACTGCAGATAATACTGGCGCTTCGGTGTGGCACGGGCGACCAATTCGATCTGCCGCTCGTTCAGGCCGAAGTGCTCATAGGCTGCCCGCGCCTGCGGTTCCACGGCACGGTCATTGGGGAGAAAAATGCGCTGTGGGCAGCTCTCGATGATCGCCGGCGCGATGGAAGAGCCAGCGATGTCTGCAAGTGACTGCGTGGCGAAAATGACGGAGACGTTCTTCTTTCGCAGCACCTTCAGCCATTCACGGATGCGGGCGGCAAAGAGAGGGTTGTCGAGATAGACCCACGCCTCGTCGAGCATCAGCAGCGTCGGCCGTCCGTCGAACCGCTCCTCGAGACGATGGAACAGATAGGTGAGCACCGGGAGCACAGCGCCTTGGCTGTGCATCAGCTCTTCGGTCTCGAAACACTGCACATCCGACAAAGCCAGCCGATCTTCATCGGCATCGAGCAGCCGGCCGAAGGGACCGTCGAGCGTGTAGGGCATCAACGCGGCCTTGAGCCCATTGGACTGAAGCAGAACCGACAAGCCCGTCAGCGTGCGTTCCTGCACCGGCGCAGTGGCAAGGCTGATGAGGGCCGACCAGATCGCCTCCTTTACCTCCGGCGTAACGGTGACATTCTCATGGGCAACGAGGCCGGCGATCCATTCCGCCGCCCAGCTGCGAGTAGCCTGGTCGCCGATATTGCTCAGTGGCTGGAAGGCAAGCGCACCATCCGCGCCCAGAGCGTGGTGTTCTCCGCCCATGGCCAGTGTTGCCGCACGAGCCGAATTGCCCTTGTCGAAGACATAGACCTGCGCCCCGGCATAGCGTCGAAACTGCAGAGCGACTAGCGCAAGCAGAACCGACTTGCCGGCACCGGTCGGACCAACGACCAGCATGTGGCCGACATCGCCGACGTGGGTGGAAAGCCGAAACGGTGTCGACCCGTTGGTCTCTGCGAAGAGAAGCGGCGGGGATTCGGTCCCAGTCACGTTGGTGAGATGCTCGTTATCCACCGGACCGGCCCACGCCGACGACAGCGGCATGACATGGGCAAGATTCAGCGTGTGAACGAGCGGCTGGCGAACGTTAGCGTAGACATGACCGGGCAACGAGCCGAGCCACGCCTCGACCGCATTGATGCTTTCACGGATCGTGGTGAAGCCGAGCCCATTGACTATGCGCTCAACCGCTCGGAGCTTTTCCGCGGCGGTCTGCCGGTCCTGGTCCCATACCGTCACCGTTGTGGTGAGATAGCCGAAGCCGACGTGATCGCCGCCCAATGCCTGAAGGGCGGCATCCGCATCGAGCGCCTTGTTGTCGGCGTCACTATCGACGAGGGGGACGGGTTCGTTGGTCACGACCTCGCGCAGGATGGCTGCGATCGATTTGCGCTTGGCAAACCACTGACGGCGCAACCGGGTCAGTGTCTTTGTGGCTTCCGTCTTGTCGAGCGGGATGAAGCGCGTCATCCAGCGGTAGGCGAAATCCTGATGGTTGAGCGCGTCGAGGATCCCTGGCCGGGTGACGTTCGGGAAACCAAGGATGGTGAGGGTGCACAGATGCTGCTCACCCAGCATCGGCTCCAGGCCGCCGGTAAGCGGCGCGTCAACCAGAACACCGTCGAGATACATTGGCGTTTCCGGCATGGCGACCGGATGGCGGTAGGTCGAGATTGTGCCGTGCAGATAGGTTAGCGTCTCGGCATCATCGAGGGCGCGCACTTCCGGCATGAAGCCGGACAGCAAATCCAGGACGCGGTCGGTCTCGTCGCGAAACCACGCCAGCTCCTGGCGCCAGTCTCTAGCCCCTCCCGAGTGATGCGAGTCGACCAGTGCGCTTTCCGCCCGCGCCTGGCCATCTGGCGCCGGCATGAAGACCAAGGTCAGATGATAGCGACTCTCGAAGTGCGCCACCTTGCCCTCGAAGGCCGCCCGCCGTTCCTCATCGACCAGCCATGAGGCAGCATCGGGAAAAGCCGAGCTCGGATAGCCCAGCGCTTCAATGCGCTCGGCCTCGAAAAACAACCCCCATCCGGAGCCCAACCTTCGTAGCGCATTGTTGGCTCGCGCGCAGATGCCGACCAACTCGGCTTCGGTCGCGCTTTCAAGGTCGGGGCCACGGAACCGGAGGGTTCGCTGGAAGCTACTGTCTTTATTGAGCACGATGCCGGGCGCGACCAAAGCGGCCCAGGGCAGATGGTCGGCAAGCCGATCGGCTTTGCCGCGATACTCCGAAAGGTTCAGCATGCAAGCCACCCCTTCAGGCGAAGATGACGGACAAGCACGCTGGCGAAGTCCGGATCGCGGCGAGCGGCAAAGACCGCGAGGGTGTGGCCGGTGATCCAGAGCGCCAGTCCGGCGATCCACTGCTGCAGGCCAAGGCCTATTGCCGCGGCCACCGTGCCGTTGAGGATCGCCACCGCTCGCGGCGCGCCGCCCAGCAGGATCGTCTCAGTCAATGCCCTGTGAACGGGGACTTCGAAACCCTCGATATGCTGCTCTCCGGTGGCCATCAGACGAGTGCCCCGCCGCCGAAGGAGAAGAAGGAGAGAAAGAAGCTCGATGCCGCGAAGGCGATCGACAGGCCGAAGACAATCTGGATCAGCCGGCGAAAACCGCCTGCCGTGTCACCGAAAGCAAGGGTCAGGCCGGTGGTGATGATGATGATCACCGCGACGATCTTGGCGACCGGTCCCTGCACCGACTCAAGGATCTGCTGCAGCGGCTGTTCCCAAGGCATGCCGGAGCCCGCTGCGTGGGCCGGGACGGTGAGAAGAAACGCGAGCGCGGTGGACGAAAGGAAGCGAAGCTTCTTGAGCATGAGGTGACCTTTCAAAACTGCTGGAGTTGCGGAAGCGTGAGCGGGGTGACGGCGTAATCACCGCTGCTGTCGAGACCGGTGACCTCAGCGATCGCGTCAATGCGGCGCGAGGATCCGCGCCCAGCGATGAAGACGATCAGATCTACCGCATCAGCGATGAGGCGGCGGGGAACGGTGACGACGGCTTCCTGGGCGAGCTGCTCGATACGGTAGAGAGCGGAACGCGCCGAATTGGCGTGAACCGTCGCGATGCCGCCGGGATGCCCGGTGTTCCATGCCTTCAGCATGTCCAGGGCTTCCGCGCCCCTGACTTCGCCCACGATGATGCGGTCGGGTCTGAGCCGCAGGGTCGAGCGCACGAGATCGGCGAGCGTGACCGACCCCCGCCTCGTCCTCAAGGCAACGCAATCCTTCGCCGCGCATTGCAGTTCGCGCGTGTCCTCGATCAGGATCACCCGCTCGTCGCAATCGGCGACTTGTGCCAGCAGCGCATTGGCAAGTGTTGTCTTGCCCGACGACGTGCCGCCGGCGACCAGGATGTTGCGCCGCTCACGGACCGCCTTCTTCAGCGCATCGGCCTGCGGCGGCAGCATGACCCGGTCGGCGACATAGTCGGCCAACGTGTAGAGTTTCGCCGCAGGCGTTCGGATGGCGAAGCATGGCCCCAGCACGACAGGCGGCAGCAGACCCTCGAAGCGCTCGCCCGATGGCAATTCGGCGCTGACAATCGGATTGTCAGCATGCGCCTCGGCGCGCACGTGGGAGGCGACCAGGCGGATGATGCGTTCGGCCTCAGAAGGATGCATGTGCACGCCGGTGTCGACCCGGCCTTCACCCAACCGGTCGAGCCGCAGCGCACCGTCGGGATTGACCATCACCTCAATGACGGTCGGATCGGCAAGGGCTTCGGTGATCGCCGGACCCATGGCGGTGCGCAGCATGACGCGGCGGCGATGGTCGGCTTCCGGATGAGAACTCATCCTTCCCCTCCCGTGCGATCGTCGGTGCCAAGTGACCGTTTCCCGGAAGCGATTTGGCGGCCGACCTGTTCGACGAATTTGTCGAAGCGCTCCTGGGCAATCGCTTGCGTGGCCCTGTCCGGCACCGGCGTGTGAGCATGAAGCGTGATCGAAAAGCGGATGAAGAGCGCCAGGCTCTCCAGGATCATCTCGACATCGCGCCTGACATGTCCGAGGTCGCGGGAAAGACGGTCGAGCCTCTTGCCGTAGCGCTGGTCGAGTTCATTCTCCCCACGCCGCTCGATAAAGGTCTCGACCGCGTGCGCCACAATGGCCGATTTGGTGGTCGATGGATTGCGGCTGAGGTTCTCCAGCTTCTCGCTCAACTCGGGTTCAAGCAAAAACTGGTGACGAATGCGGTGGGGCTTCATGCTGCTCGTTCCCTCTGACCGGCGCTGATGCACCGGCGACGGGAACGAGCATCGTCGAGATCCTCGAAATCGCTTACGGCCGTTATCTACGCTGAGATGCGCCCGCGTATGGCGCGCCGTTCAGAAGCCGGGCACGATGTCCTTGTCGTCGCCCATTCTCTCATTGAGGCCGTACGCACGTGCCGCGGTGGAAATCCGATCCATGACGCGCTTGTCGGCGAGCGTCTCGCAGTCATCGTCTGCGGGCGTGAACAGATCGCCCTGATCAGGCTCCTGGGCGACGAGGGTCCGTTCTTCGCGCAGGCCCGGATGGCGCTGCTGCTGGACACCTCCGTCTTCGATTGCCGCGCCGGCACTGTCGTCATCGCCAGCAAGACGCCGATCCACGCCGCGCACCTGTCCGCTCCAATCGTCCGGGCGCGACGTGGGCCGATCCGCGTAGGCACCGTCGCGCAGCACCGGCGAAGGCAGCACTCGCTTCGTGAAATTCGGATCCTGGTAATAACGCAACTTCTTGGCGCGAATCGGCGGCAATCCCGAAACCAGGATTAGTTGGTCAGCCTGCGGCAACTGCATCACCTCACCCGGCGTCAGCAGGGGGCGAGCGGTCTCTTGGCGGCTTACCATGACGTGGGACAACCAGGGCGCCAACCGATGGCCGGCATAGTTGCGCATCGATCTGAGTTCCGTCGCGGTACCGAGCGCGTCCGAGATGCGTTTGGCCGTGCGCTCGTCATTTGAGGAAAAGGCAATCCGCACATGGCAATTGTCGAGAATGGCGTTGTTCTCGCCATAGGCCTTGGAGATTTGGTTCAATGATTGCGCGATCAGATAAGCGCGGATGCCATAGCCTGCCATGAAGGCGAGCGCAGTCTCGAAGAAGTCGAGCCGACCGAGCGCCGGGAATTCATCCAGCATCATCAGGAGCTGATGCTTGCGGCTCTTCTTTGGATCGCCCTCCAGGCGCTCGGTCAGCCGCCGGCCGATTTGATTGAGCACCAATCGCACCAGGGGCTTAGTGCGCGAGATATCCGACGGCGGCACGACCAGATACAGCGACATCGGTCGCTCGGCATCCACAAGGTCGGCAATGCGCCAGTCGCAGGCCGATGTTGCCGCGGCCACCCTTGGATCACGATAGAGCCCGAGAAACGACATGGCGGTCGAGAGAACGCCTGAGCGCTCGTTCTCTGACTTGTTCAGCACCTCACGAGCCGCCGAGGCCACGACCGGATGGACCTGAGGCTTGTCCACCGTGCCGAGGTGGTTTGTGGTCATCATCCGCTGCAGTGTCGCAGCGAATGAGCGTTGCGGGTCCGACAGGAAGGTGGCGACACGGGCGAGTGTCTTTTCCTCTTCGGCGTAGAGCACGTGCAAGATGGCGCCAACTAGAAGTGAATGACTGGTCTTCTCCCAATGGTTCCGCCGCTCCAGCGCGCCTTCCGGATCGACGAGAATGTCGGCGATGTTCTGAACGTCGCGGACCTCATCTGGACCTTTGCGCACTTCCAGCAGCGGGTTGTACCGCGCCGATCTCGGATCGGTCGGATTGAACAAGAGACAGTGCGAGAACTTCGACCTCCAGCCAGAGGTCAGCTGCCAGTTCTCGCCTTTGATGTCGTGAATGACGGCCGAGCCGGTCCAGGAAAGAAGGGTTGGAACAACGAGTCCGACGCCCTTGCCCGAACGTGTCGGCGCAAAGGCCATGACGTGTTCCGGTCCGTCATGGCGCAGATAGCGATAATTCAGTCCGCCAAGGAAAACGCCGGCCGGCTGAAACAGCCCCGCCTTCTCGATTTCCAGCTTCATGGCCCATCGTGAGGACCCATAGGTGGTGACCAACCCCCGCTGCCGTGCGCGCCAGAGGGACCCAGCTATCGCGGCGGCACAGCCCAGGAACCCACTGGCTCCGGCAAGTATGCCAGCCTTGTCAAAGACCTCAGGCGCATAGGCGTCAAATTGGAACCACCATTCGAACAGTTTCCACGGCTGGTAGATCGGCCAGCCGACTGTCACAAACCATGGCGCGCCGAGTGGCGGCTGATAGGAGAGCATGTGGGCGCACCATTGGGTTGCAGTCCACACGCCAAGAATGACAATTGCGAATACGACAGCGATCTGCCCAATCAGCAACTTCGTGGGTGTCAATGGCTTGCTCCGCTCTTCTGGCCAGACGGACCAAACATCGCGCCGAGCGATGAGAATTCGAACGGCCGCTACGTGCGACTAGGTGCGATGACAAGGTTGATAGGCATTGTTCAGCTGCGAACAGCGAAAATCCCCCGCAGCAACCGATCGGCGGTGCCAGGTACGCGGTTTGGTCGCAGAAGATGTTGGGGCTTCAGGCGCGGGCACATTGAAGATGTGCTGACAGACAAACCTTTGGAGCCGACGCGTTTGTGCGAGTAGCGAGCTGAAGGGCTCGGCGAGAAGTCGTCGTTCTCAATCGGGCGACGGGGGGATACATCGGCGAAGACGGCATAAGGGAGGATGGGCCAGACCGAGCCGACGGAATGGGCGTAGCCAAGGCCTTGGAGCGCATAGCGCCTGGCCGGGAGGCCGCCGCCCGTCAGACTTACGCGGCGCGTCGTTGAGCGAGGTGGAGACCCGAACGGGCTCCACGAGGGTCCACGGCGGTCACAATGTTGTGGTGGTGATCGCAGTAGACGCGATCCGGCGAAGTTGGCCCAGCACAAAAACGATAACCGCCGGGTACAGAAGCGTCTTCGCTCACCGGGAAGCGGCACTGATAGAGGCCTAGCTGAATGAGGGGGACATCTCTCGAAGTTGGTCTGATATTTTCAGGCATGATGGTTTCCTAGTTCGTAGCAATTACCAGCTGACGGCCGCAGTGCGACCCGTCGGGGGACGAGCTTCTCTCGTTTTGGAGGGCTATGGGTCACCATATGGTGTTGGTAGCACCATCAATGAAGCCCTACGCCCTGCTTCTGAAGCCAATAGTTTGCGACTTAAGGCCACACGCGCGAACGCATTAGCAATCTACCATCGTTTCCCCGAGGCACTCGCCCGCCGCGGTTTGCCGGCGGCGGGGTGGCACTGGCTTGTGGGGCCCTAGGCCCACTCGCGGCGCTCGCACTCGATCTCGGTGCGGGTTTCCCTTGTCTCATCGCCCTGTCAGCGCCTTGCAAATGAGCGAAACCAAGCTGTCGCGCGCTCGCTCGTGGAGTGCACCTTTCGGCCGCCATGCAAGGAAATCATCAACGCTCATCCAATCAGCCGGGTTTGTGTCGGCGTCTGGCTGGCTGAATTCCACATACAGATGCAGTTCGTCCGGCACGAAGACGACCCTCCACGATNCTTCAAAGCCAAGCCCGCGCACCGTCACCGATAAGAGCTTTAGCTATCGCGTTGGGGGCATCATCGCGGCGCCTTCGGAACGTCGAATAGGCCCACCCGCGGCGTTCACACTCGATCTCGGCGCGGGTCTTCGCTTGTCTCCTCGCCCTGTCAGCGCCCTGCAAATGAGCGAAACCAAGCTGTCGCGCGCTCGCTTGTGGAGTGCGCCTTTCGGCCGCCATGCAAGGAAATCATCAACGCTCATCCAATCAACCGGGTTTGTGTCGGCGTCTGGCTGGCTGAATTCCACATACAGATGCAGTTCGTCCGGCACGAAGACGACCCTCCACAATCCTTTGATGTCATTGGCAAGGTTGTAGGCGANATACAGATGCAGTTCGTCCGGCACGAAGACGACCCTCCACAATCCTTTGATGTCATTGGCAAGGTTGTAGGCGAGGACGGTCATGGCGGGGCACTCCTTTCGCCGTGGAGCGTGCCTATCTCACGGGAAAATTCCATCACCAGAAGTTAGTATTGACGCTCGCGCTTTCTCAGAAATCCAACGTCCGCGTGATGCCGAAAGGTGCAGCCAGGTTTTGTGTATCTAGATTGGGAACACGGGACCGCCGCGAAAGTTCGGTGCACCCAGCGAATCCTCCCCCTCCAGGTATTGCTGCAGATCGGTATCCCGATCGGCCNCCGCCGCGAAAGTTCGGTGCACCCAGCGAATCCTCCCCCTCCAGGTATTGCTGCAGATCGGTATCCCGATCGGCCCGCGCTCCCCGCAAGGGCGCGGGCCTCGGCCTGTGGTGCTCATGCCATCTACATCGATCCGCAAGATGGAATATGATCTGGATAGAAGGACGTGGTTCGTCGCCAGCGGCAAGCGGTACGAGTTTGAGGGGGTACCGCCGGAAACCTTTGCCGCGTTCCGGGCCGCGTTCGCCAAGGGCCGCTATTTCAACGAGCACATCCGCAACAATTTCCGCTACCGTCTGGTTGCGAGCGATAGCGACCCGGGATGACCTGACCTGCCGGCGGGTCAATCGTCCTGTCGCTCCAACCGGCGGTTGGTGGACGCGTTGCCGCTGTTGCGCTTAGGGTTGGTTACGGTCCGCGCTCACTTGGCAAGCCCAACCCCCCCGCATCCCCCCGCCTGGTGCAAAGCGTTTGATCGGTCCCGCCGTTCTGGCAGTGCGGCGGGACTTTTTNTTTTTGCGGTCCAGGTGGAACATCGGCGCGCGGGGAAGGCGCGGTGCACGCAGCACCCTTTTCTCATCCAACGTACGTCGCTGGCGCTGAAGGGTCTCAACGTCGGTTTGCCGCCGGAGCTCAACTAGTGGACTATTGCTCGACCGGAAGCGGCTCGTGCTGCGGCTCAGCGTGGTGGAACACCTGTCCAAGATCGCGCGCGTCGAACGTTTGGCCGCAGACTGGGCAGTAGATAAAGTGCTTCGATTCGTCCTCTACCGGCCCGTCATGCGGCCTGCCCTTATAGCCTGTGGCGATGTTGTCGGTTCTAATCCGGGGCATCGACAAGTGCCTTTGGTCGTTTTGGCGGCCGATATTTCTCGCTTGTCACGGTCGACCGTGACTAGTGGCCCGAGGTCGACCGTCGGTGTCCTCGTCGATGCGCGTGACCTCGCCTTTCAGGTCAATTTGCTGGCCTCGGTTCACCTTGGTGTGGTCGATGATGGAATGTGGGAACTCGTAACCTGGGATAGAGACGCTTACGCGGTCCTCTGTTATCCGCCTTCGAACCGTGGCAGTAATCGCCACTTGGTCACCAATGCCTATTCCCCGAGCCATGCCATGGATTCTGGTGCGGGCAGTGTCTTCTTCAAGAGGCTTCTAATATACGCCAGCCATCCTAAGGCTGAAGCAATGTCGGATTGGATGTGTCGCAGCGAGAGACCAGCGTTTGCGTCGACGATGATGCTGGAAGGCCTATCTTCCAAGGGAAGGTGAAGTCCGATCCGGGAGCACTGACCGAGTTGCTCCGCAAACGGGCACCTCACGCCGAGCGCATCCGATTCGAGACGGGCCATGTCCAGCTGGCTCTGGCATGAGCTCAAGCGGGTCGGATTGCCGGTCGTCTGCATTGATGCTCGGCATGCGAAGGCGGCACTTCAGTTCGAATGAACAAAAGTGATGAGAACGATGCCCGCGGCCTGGCCGAGCTGGTTCACGTCGGTTGGTATCGGGAAGTGAAGGTCAAAAGCGCGGAGAGTCAGGCCACCAGATCCATGCTCGTCGCACGGTCAAGACTTGTTGAGATCCGGCGCGATCTCGAAAACCAGACACGGTCCATGCTGAAGGAATACGGGCTGCAGTTCAGTCGATCGATTGGGTCACAGTTCCGGCGAAAGGTTTGGGAGCTGGTTGCTGACGGGCATCCGCTTCGGTCGTTGGTTCAGGCCCTTCTATCTGTCCACGAGCAGGTCTGCTGTGAACAGGAGAAGCTCGATCGGCAAGTCCGGCATCTCGCTCGTGAAGACGACGGCGAAACGGATATCAATGGCCGCGTCTCACGCTGGGACGATCGACTGTTGCGAACCTATCTCTACGAAGCAGCCAGTGTCCTCCTGCACCGGACGAAGAAATGGTCCACGCTGAAAGCCTGGGGGATGCGTCTGTCGAGGCGGATCGGCTTGAAGAAGGCAAAGGTGGCGGTCGCACGGAAGATCGCGGTTCTGCTTCATTGCATTTGGGTCGACGGCACCAGCTTCGAGTGGGGCAGCGAAAAGATGGCGTAACAGATCCGCACTCGATCCCAATCGCGGGCCCTTTGCGGAACTCGTGATGTCCCCCGCCGGGACGGTGGTTGCGGCGACCTCGGTCAAACGGCTGACAGCAGTTCATCTGCATCTCGTTGGAAACGTTGAGGCGCCCGACCCGAACATCATCATGAGGCACTCGACCTCGGAAAGGACCATGACCCCGGCGATGGCAGTGCGAGATCCGGATTGACAACCACCCGCAATTAAAGGGCCGTTTGACAGGCGGAGCTCGCCGAATGGCCACAACAGCTAAGATTGACGCGTTTGGCGGCTCGCGTGCAATCGTAAGCACTGTTCACGTTGCAGATGTGGCCGGCAGTTTACTTGCTCTTTTGCGCTTCCGCTGCGAGCAAGGCTTGTCCCGCCAGTTCCGCGTGCAGCGTGCGCGCCATATCGAGGTGCTCGAGCACCTTTGGTAGGTTGTCTGAGGCGAAGTGCTGGAGCTCTGGATCTTCGCCGGAGCCAATCTCCCAAGCCAGAAGCTGCGCTGTTTTCTGGTGGTCGAGGATCTGCGCAGCCAGATAAGCAAGATCGAACGCGACGCCGTCCTGCTTTTCGAGATCAGCGCGGATTTTCTTATGATCAGGGTCGAGCTCTTCGGGAAGCGGAATCTCGCTCTTGTCCGCGACGGATTTCAGCTGTTTATTTGCCTCGTCGTGATCTTCGACCATTCGATTTGCAAATGCGCTCACCCCATCATGGCTTGTCTTTTCGGCCGCGAGCCGACCCAGTTCCACCTCGGCCCTGCCGCCAGCCGTGACCAGCTGGGCGAAAAGCCGATCCTGATAATTCGTCTGGTTCGGCGCTGGAACTCCGGGCTTCTCCATCCTCGTGTCGGGAGCAAGGCCGGCCGGATTGCCGATCTGCGCCATCGCACAACAAGGCGACAGCCCCACGGCGAAGGTGATTGCGGCAGCACGCATGAGTGTCCTCCATTCCGCGCCGAAGGCGGGCCCCCGGCAGCGGCTCTTTCGCTCGTTCAGAGAGTGAGCAGGTAAGCCACGAGTGAATCCTTTTCCGGCTGGTCAAGCTTCGTTCCGAGCACCAAGTTGAAGAACTCAACGGTATCGCCAAGCGTCATTAGGCGGCCGTCATGCAGATAGGGCGGAGAATCCTTGATCCCGCGCAGTGTGAAGGTCTTTATCGGCCCATCCGGTATGGCGACCTGGTCGTTGAAGGTCTCGCCGATCTTGTAGAACCGCTCGAGCTTCAGGTCGTGCATGTTGTTGTCCATGAATGACAACCCTGGAACATGACACTCGGCGCAGCGGCCCTTGCCCATGAACACCTGCTCGCCCTTGAGCTCCTGCGCACTTGCGGTGGCCGGGTCAAGCCGCCCGAACGGGTCGAGCTTCGGCGCCGGCGGAAAATCGATGATATTCTGCATCTGCGCCATCATCGCCACCTGGTTCGTGCGGTCGGGCAGATTCACCCCTTTGCGGGTGGCGCTCACGTGATCGCCGTTGAAGTAGGCGGTGCGCTGCTCGAATTCCGTGAAGTCCTCGACTGAGCGCAGCGAGCGCTTGGAGCCATGAATCTGCTGATTGAACAGGCCGCGTAGGCTGGTTGTGTCGAGCCGAAAGCGCTCGGCTTGTGGCCGGACGTCCGGCGTCAGGTGAAAGGCTGCGTTGGTATGGAAATTCGCATGGCAGTCGAGGCATGCCACACCCATGCTTTGCATCGCGACCTTTCTGTCCTCGGTCTGATTGAATTCCTCCTGCGGGAAGGGCGTCAGCAACAGACGCAGTCCTTCCATTTGTACGGGTGTGATGATGCCGTTCATATATTCGTAGAAGTTGCGGATCGTCAGCAGATCACCGCGCGACACATCCCCCAGTTCGGGATGCGTGGTGAGGAATATCGGAGGTGGAAATTCCGGCGTAAGATAGTCGGGCAGGTCGAAATCGACGTCGAAGCGCCGCAGATCGCGCCCTTCATCGGCGCCGATCTCTCTGATCTGGTTTTCCGGAAAGACCTGGCCTCCGGTCGCCTGCTTGACGTGCGGCAGCGGCAGGAAGCCGTTCGGCAACAAACCACGGTCGCGGATTTCTTGGGGAGTCTTGGCGGCCAGGCTGTCCCAGGTCTCGCCTGCCGGGAGTTTGACCCTGACGCCCTCCTGCACCACTTTCCGGCCGCCCGACATCATGACGCCCCGCATCGGCCGGTCCGCCAGGTTGTAACGGCTTTCGAGCAACTTGCGCTGCCGCTCGATCACGGCGGGTTTTTGCGCTTCGTCATTCTCCTTCACCGCAGAAAAGGGCAGGCTTGGCAATGGACGATAGGTCAGATCTGGCGGCAGCGGATCGGAAGCAGCGGTAAGCGTGACCGCGGCGGCGCCAAGCAGCGCCGGCAAGCCAAGGTTGAAGACACGTGACATATCCCCTCCCAAGATTATGAAAGTCTCAATACGAACAGACCGCCCCAACTCCCACGTGCGATGTTTGTTCCCGTGACTCCAACCAAACCGGACCGCGTCGTTGATGAGCTCGGGCGAGCCGCCGTGATACTAAGACGACTGGAATTGCAGAGCGGTAATCCTCCTTGACCAAGGCCAACGCAACGGCTGGTTCGTGTCGAGCTTCATCACGACGTTTGCAGTCATTTCTGGGATATTGGCCGCGGCGATCCGACCGTCGAAATACGCCTGCTGTTCACTCGCCAATTTGGTGCATGTTTCTTGGTTATGATGGCAGTCGGCGCCGTCATGTTCAGCACAACGCAGATCATGCCACAGCTGCAACAAACGGCATTGGCCTACACAGGGGACGCTGTCGGGCCTCTCGATAATGCCGGGCGGCATCGCCATGCTGCGGGTATGTGGTGGCTACGTTCGCCCTATGGCATATGACGTCGCTCACCCCGACGCCAGCTACTACTTTTTGCCTTTTGGGCGCGTCTTCCTGATGATCGGACTGCGTTCCTGATCATCCCTATTTCGACCGCGGCTTACGTCGGTCTCCCTGCGCAAAGACCAATCAGGCGTCAGCGCTGATCAACGTCGCCCGCAACATCGGCGGCTCGCGCCTCGATTTCGCTGGTGGCGGCGGAGGAACTCGGTATCCCCTATGAGCAGGTCAAGGCGGTGGTCGCCGATACCTCCAGCCTCGGCTACAACGATATGACGGACGGCAGCCGCGGCGCCTTCTCGTCTTCGATGGCGGCGATCTCCGCCGCCCGCAGCGCCATCAAGATCCTGCGGGACCGCGCCACGCAGACGTGGGACATCCCGGTCGACGACCTGGCCTGGGAAAAGGGCCACGCGATCGCCAGGGGCGCGACGCACGGCAACCTTTCGCCGCTGTCGCTGGAGGACGCCGCGTCGGGGAGACCGGCGGACCGATCGCCGGCCACAGTGAGCTCGTCGCCCACGGCGCCGGCGTCTCCTTCGCCACCCACATCTGCCATATCGAGGTGGATTCCGAGACCGGCTCGTGGCCTGCGGCTCGGTCGTCCTCGTCATGTTGTCGGTCTATGCCTAACCCGGCCCTGTAGTCCTCGATCACGCCGTGGACCGTCGCCGGATCGTGGATCGAGGCGAGAAATCAGCGTAAGCCTCCGCGCCCATCTCCGCGGGATCACCGCCGTATCATGCGTCTGGATTGGCAAGGATAGCCTGCTCCGGCTTTGGCTGAGCGAAGAAGAACCAATGCCACCAAGCCGATGCGAACCGAGCGTCACATCGCGCCAGCGCATGCCGATCGGAATGGCTTGCCGGCTGACGGATGCCGGATGATCCATTGCTGTCCGAAATGCGGTGTACGCCCCACGGTCCTGACCCGCAAGTCCGAAGCGATCGAAGCCCAGATAGTACATAAGGGCTAAGCAATCGCGGGCA
>NZ_AYVY01000007.1 GCF_000503055.1 Mesorhizobium sp. LSHC420B00
CTTGTGGGAGAAGGTGGATCGGCGCGTAGCGCCGAGACGGATGAGGGGTGTTGGACGGATCGCCGTGGGTGCCAAGCTGGAGCACCCCTCATCCGTCGCCTTCGGCGACACCTTCTCCCACAAGGGGAGAAGGGGAGCCACATCGCCGTCAATAGTGGCTATGTCCGAAATGCCGGCTCGCCACCTCGACATGCGTGTCGTGCGCATGCGCTTCGAAGCGTTCGGTCTCGCCGAGATCGTCCACCGCCTCGTTCGGCCACCAGGTGCCGCCGACCACGATGCCGGCCGAGACCAGCCTTTGCTCGGCGACCAGCGAGGCGCCGACCGAATCGACAAAGGTGAAGTGGCCTGGACGCAGACGCAGCACCGCGACGTCACCGACCACGCCAATCGCCAGCCTGCCGAGATCTGGCCTGGCGATCGCTTCCGCTGGCCGCTGCGTTGCGGCGCGCAGCACCTCGACCAGTGGCATGCCGAGCGCCAGCAGTTTCGACATGCAGACCAGGATGTCGAAGGCCGGCCCGTCGACGCAGTAGAGATGCACGTCGCTGCTGATCACGTCCGGCGCCAGACCCTCGCTGAGCATCGCTTTGGCCACCTCGAAATCGAACGAGCCCATGCCGTGGCCGATGTCGAAGATGACGCCGCGCTCGCGCGCCAGCCGCATATCCGGCCGCACCGCCCCCGAGGCGAAGACCGGCGCGTTGGGAAACGGCCGGAAGCAGTGGGTGAGGATGTCGCCCTTGCGCAGCCGCGGCAGCACTTCCGAGCGGCCGGGCGGCGGCTCGTCTATATGCGCCATCAGCGGCAGGCCGGCCTTGTCGGCGGCTTCGAGCGCGAGATCGACCGGCGCGATGCCGCTGGTGCCACCGGCATGGCGACCCGAACGGACCTTGACACCGACAACCACGTCCGCGTGCTCGCGCGCCGCCGCCACCGTTTCGCGCGGTTCGCAGAGCCGGAGGTCGCTGCACTCGCCGACCGCCACGGTCTGCGAGAAGCCGAATATGCCGGCAAAGGAAATGTTGACGTAGGCCAGGATGCGGACTTTCGAGCGCTCTATGACGTGGCGGCGAAAGCCGAGGAAATTGCCGGCGCCGGCACTTCCGGCATCGATGAAGGTGGTCGTGCCGCTCTTTGCGGCGAGCCGGTCGGCATCGACGCCGAGCGAGGTGCCGCCCCAATAGACATGGCTGTGCAGGTCGATCAGGCCCGGCGCGACGATGGAGCCCGTGGCGTCGATGACGCGGGCGGCACGCTCGAAGGGGATTTCGGCGTCGATAGCCGCGATACGGCCGTCCACAATCGCCAGATCGCGTTGTGCGTCGAGGCCGGACGCCGGATCGATGAGGCGGCCGCCTTTTATCAGGAGATCGAATTGCATTGCGCCTGTCTCCGCTTTTCCGTCAGGCCGGCCTGTAGGCGACGGCTTCGACCTCGATCTTGATGTCGATCATGAGCCGAGACTCCACCGTCGTGCGTGCCGGCGGGTCTTTCGGGAAATGCCGGGCATAGACGGTGTTGAAGATGCCGAAATCGCGCGCGTCCTCGAGCCAGACCGTGGTCTTGACCACGTCGTCCAGCGTGCAGCCGGCCAGCGCCAGTGCCGCCTTGATGTTCGACAGCACCTGTTCGGTCTGCTCGGCGATGCCGCCCTTGACCACCAGCCCGTCGCTGCCGACCGGCACCTGGCCGGAGACATAGACGAAATCGCCGGCCCTGACCGCCGGCGACAACGGCACATGGGATTTTCCGAAACACTGCTTGGGCAAGGAGGCCTCCTCTGGAAATCTTGCGTGACCGCCCTTATGCCTGCCACCGCGGTTCTCATCCAACATTTTGGAAGCTATATCGCTTTGCTGCGGGAGCGCCAGCTTGGTCACCACGCTCGGTGACCCTTCGCGCCCCCCTCTGTCCTGCCCTCTTTCCCACTACTTGGCATCTCCCCCACTAGGAGGGAGATTGGCCGTCATCACTGATTTCGCCAACCACCGACCTTGCAAAAGGTGCGCTGCCAGCGAAGCTGCCGATCTCCCCCCAAGTGGCCCCCAAGTGGGGGGAGATGCCCGGCAGGGCAGAGGGGGGCGCTGTCCCGCCAGCGTCTTGACCCGCGACGCCAGCCCGCTCAGCGATCGATTCGCGTCGACAGGATGATCGACGACGACGTCCGCTCGACCCCGTCCATGGCGCCGATCTGGTCGAGAAGCGTGTCGAGATCCCTGATCGACGGCGCCTCGACGATGACGATCATGTCGAAATTGCCGCTCACCGAATGCAGCGTCCGCACCGGCGGGAGCGACTGCAGGCTGCGCACCACCTTGTCGGCAAGCTTGGGCGTGACGGTGAGCAGGACATGCGCCCGCACCAGTCCCTGTTCGTAATCCGGCGAAAGCCTGACGCCGTAGCCGGTGATGATGCCGCGCTGCTCCAGCCGCTCGATCCGGCTCTGCACCGTCGTCCGTGAGACGCCCAGCCGCCGCGCCAGTTCGGCGGTCGAGGCGCGTGCATTGATGCGCAGCAGGGAAAGCAGCGCCTGGTCGGCATCACTAAGCATTTCGACGAACCTTGCCGGCGTATTGGTCAAACAGAGACTGCGTTTTGCACAATCCTACTCTTCCTTTCGACAGGCAAGCTGCGATTCTAGCCGTCTATTTAACATTGGTGCGAGGGACCGGTCATGAAGGAAATCATCGTCGTCGGCGCCGGCAAGATCGGCTCGACCATAGCCGAGATGCTGGCTTCCACGGGCGACTATCATGTCACCCTCGCCGACCGCTCGGCCACACAGCTCGGCGCGGCCGAACTGCCGGCCGGCGTAGAGACGCTGGAACTCGACATCGAGGCCGTCGGCACCCTCGAAGCCGCCCTGGCCGGCAAGTTCGCGGTGCTCAGCGCTGCGCCCTTCCATCTGACCACGCGCATCGCCGAAGCGGCGGCCAGCGCCGGCGTGCATTATCTCGATCTGACAGAGGACGTCGTCAGCACCAGGCGCGTCAAGGAGCTGGCGCGCTCCGGCAACAGCGCCTTCATACCGCAATGCGGGCTGGCGCCGGGCTTCATCTCGATCGTTGCCAACGATCTCGCCAGCCGCTTCGACACGCTGGAAAGCGTGCGCATGCGGGTCGGCGCGCTGCCGCAATACCCGTCGAATGCGCTGAACTACAATCTGACCTGGAGCACCGACGGCGTCATCAACGAATATTGCGAGCCTTGTGAGGCGATCGTCGAAGGCGAGCTGGTCGAAGTGCCGCCGCTGGAGGAGCGTGAAGAATTCTCGCTCGACGGCGTCACCTACGAGGCATTCAACACCTCGGGCGGGCTGGGCACGCTGGCCGAAACGCTGAAAGGCAAGGTGCGGACGCTGAACTACCGCACCATCCGCTACCCCGGCCACGCCGCGATCATGAAGGCGCTGCTCAACGACCTCGGCCTGCGCCACCGCCGCGACGTGCTGAAGGACATTTTCGAAAGCGCCCTGCCGGCGACGCTGCAGGACGTCGTCATCGTCTTCGTCACCGTCAGCGGCCGCAAGAATGGCCGCCTGCTGCAAGAGACCTACGCCAACAAGATCTACGCCAGGCGTGTCGGCGATACGGTACGCAGCGCCATCCAGATCACCACTGCCTCCGCCATCTGCGCCGTGCTCGACATGCTGGCCGATGGCACCTTGCCGGCAAAGGGCTTCATCAAGCAGGAGGACATCGCGCTCGACGCCTTCCTGGCCAACCGCTTCGGCCGCGCCTACGCGCAGCACGAGATGGTTAGCCGACTGGCGGGTTGAGCTGCGTAATCTCCCCCCCTTGAGGGGGGAGATGTCGGCGAAGGCGACAGAGGGGGTCGCCTCGCGTAGAGCGCTAACCTCCGACTGTCGTAAGGGAGGTCGAATCCAGTCGAACCGACCCCCTCTGGCCTGCCGGCTATCTCGCCCTCAAGAGGGGAGATCACCCTGCCCTCAAATATGCACCGCCCGCCCGAGCGCCTTCAGCGCCGCTTCCTGAAAACCCTCCCCTTGCGTCGGGTGGGCGTGGATGGTGCCGGCAATGTCCTCCAGACGCGCGCCCATTTCCAGGGCCAGGCCGAAGGCCGTCGACAGTTCCGACACGCCTTGGCCGACCGCCTGGATGCCGAGCACCAGATGGTTGTCGGCGCGGGCAACGACCCGGACAAAGCCCTCCTCACCCATCTTCGTCATCGCCCGGCCATTGGCGGCGAAGGGGAACAATCCGACCTTGATTTCGCCGCCGAGCCCCTTTGCCTCCTCCGGCGACAGGCCTGCGGTGATCAGCTCCGGATCGGTGAAGCAGATAGCGGGAATGCAGCGTTTGTCCCAGCTGCACTTGTGGCCGGCGACGATCTCGGCGACCATTTCGCCTTGCGCCATCGCCCGGTGCGCCAGCATCGGCTCGCCGGTGACGTCGCCAACGGCAAAGATGCCGCGCATCGAGGTGCGGCACTGGTCGTCGATGCGGATGAATTTTCCCGCCATGTCGAGATCGATCTGCTCCAGCCCCCAGTCTTCGACCACCGGCTTGCGCCCGACGGTGACCAGAATCCTGTCGGCAACGATCTTGGCATTCTTGCCGTCCTTCGTCTCGACCAGCAGCGCATCGCCCTTGGTCGACAACCCCTTGGCCTTGGCGCCCACAAGCACCTCGATACCGAGCTCGGCGAGCCGCTTCACGACCGGCCGGGTCAGTTCGGCATCATATTGCGCCAGTACGCGCGGCAAAGCCTCGACCACGGTCACCCTGGCGCCCATCTTCGCGAAGGCGATGCCGAGCTCCAGCCCGATGTAGCCGCCACCGACGACGGCAAGCCTTTCCGGCACTTCGCTCAGCGCCAGCGCTTCGGTGGACGAGATCACCAGGCCACCGAAGGGCAGCGACGGCAATTCGACCGACGCCGAGCCCGTGGCGATCACCACCGTCTCGGCGCGGACCACCTGCATCCCGGTTTCGGTCTGGACCTCGACGGTCTTGCCGTCACGGAATTTCGCCCAGCCGTGCACGGTCTTGACCCCGGCCTTCTTCAACAGGCCGGCAACGCCGCTGTTAAGCCGGCTAACAATGCCGTCCTTCCAGGCGATGGTCGTTTCGAGATCAATCGATGGTGTTGCGATTGAAATGCCGAGCGGGCTCTTGCCGCCGGCCAAGTGCGACGCCTTTTCGAACTCTTCGGCCGCATGGATCAGCGCCTTGGACGGGATGCAGCCGACATTGAGACAGGTGCCGCCCGGTTTACCGAACTCGACGATAACCGTGTCGATGCCAAGCTGCCCGGCGCGGATGGCGCAGACATAGCCGCCGGGACCGGCGCCGATGACGAGCAGCTTGCAGGAGATTTCCTTCATCATGGCACCTTAGTTCGACGAGCCGGCGGGACAGCGCCCCGCTCTGTCATCTCCCCCTCAAGGGGGGAGATTGGCAGCTTTCGCGCTCGGCTTAGTCCTGCAAAGCTGGAGATTGGCGAAAGGCGGGATGACGGCCAATCTCCCCCCTTGAGGGGGAGATGCCCGGTAGGGCAGAGGGGGGCGCGAAGGATCGCTACTGCTCTCATCCTGCGCCCCTGCGATCCTCTGTTCATCTCCTCAATCCACAAAAATCAGCGCTGGCGTTTCCAGCAGCGTCTTGATCCGTTGAATGAACACCGCGACTTCCCAGCCGTCGATGACGCGGTGGTCGAAGCTGGAGGACAGGTTCATCATCTTGCGCGGGATGAACTGGGTGCCGTCCCACACCGGCCGCATCATCATCTTGTTGACGCCGAGGATCGCCACTTCCGGATGATTGATCACAGGCGTCGTCGCCACACCGCCCATGGCCCCGAGCGAAGTGATGGTGATGGTCGATCCAGAGAGCTCGTCGCGCGTCGCCGTGCCGGATTTTGCCGCCTCAGCCAGCCTGACAACCTCGGCTGCGCAATCCCAGATGTCGCGCGCCTCGGCGTGCTTGACCACCGGCACCACCAGCCCCGACGGGGTCTGCGCGGCGATGCCGATATGGACCCCGCCATGCTGGTGGATTATGCCCGCCTCGTCGTCGAACAGCGCGTTGAGGTTTGGCTGGTCGGCGATCGCCTTGACCATCGCCCGCATCAGAAACGGCAGCAGCGTCAGCTTCGGCCTGTCCGCGCCCGGCCGCTTCTCCTTGTTGAGCGCGGCGCGCAAATCCTCGAGCGCGGTGACGTCGATCTCTTCGACATAGGTGATGTGCGGGATGCGCGATTTGGCCAGCGTCATCTTCTCGGCGATCTTTCGCCTGAGCCCGACTATTTTGATATCCTCGACCGCCTCGTTGCGGACAAGCCCGGAGATCTTGGCGGGCCCGGGTCCGCGCGCCAGGAAAGCTTCGATGTCCTCATGCTGGATACGGCCGGCCGGGCCGCTCCCCACAATTTGCCGCAGGTCGATGCCGGCCTCTTTCGCCCTGAGGCGGACGGCCGGCGAGGCCAGCGGCTTTTCGCCCTCCGGACGCCGCGCGCCGGAGATCGGCGCAGTACCCCCGCCGGAGGGGAATTCCGTTGCCGGCTCACTTTCGCGCACAGAAGCGCTTCCTGACGGAGGTGGGACTGGTTTGGCGTCGGCCTTGGGAGCCGAAGCTCGTCCCCCTCCCCCTTGTGGGGGTCCGAAGGACGGGCGAGACCCGTGGCTCGCCCCGGCAAGGTTAGGGGTGGGGGTACGCTTGGCGCCCGCCTCAACGTCCCGTGGCGGCTTGACGTTACCCTCGCCGGCCACCTTCAGGCGCACGATGGGCGAGCCGATCGCCACCGTGTCGCCGATCTCCGCACCCAGCCAGAGGATCTCACCATCGACGGGCGAGGGAATCTCGACCGTTGCCTTGTCGGTCATCACAGCGGCCAGCACGGCGTCCTCGCGCACGAGATCGCCGACCTTGACCTGCCATTCGACCAGCTCGGCCTCGGCGACGCCTTCACCGACATCGGGTAGCTTGATGACATATTCGCCCATCGTCTTCCCCCTCAGGCTTCCATCGTTTCGACGAGTGCGCGGCCTAGCCGCGCAGGACCGGGAAAATAGTCCCACTCCTGCGCATGCGGATAGGGCGTGTCCCAGCCGGTGACCCGCGCCACCGGCGCCTCCAGATGGTGGAAGCAGTTCTCCTGAACCAGCGCCGAAAGTTCGGCGCCGAACCCCGATGTCAGCGTCGCCTCGTGCACGACCACGCAGCGCCCGGTCTTGCTGACCGAGGCGACGATCGTCTCGAGGTCGAGCGGCAGCAGCGTTCTCAGATCGATGATCTCGGCATCGATGCCGGTCTCCTCGGCCGCCGCCTGGGCGACATAGACCATCGTGCCGTAGGCAAGTACGGTGACCGCAGCGCCCTGTCTGCGGATCACCGCCTTGCCGAGCGGCACCGTGTAATGGCCGTCGGCGACTTCGCCAAGCTCGTGTTTCGACCATGGTGTTACCGGCCGCTCGTGATGACCGTCGAAGGGTCCGTTATAAAGCCGCTTCGGTTCCAGGAAGATCACTGGGTCGGGATCCTCTATCGCGGCGATCAGCAAGCCCTTGGCGTCATGCGGGTTCGAGGGCACCACGACTTTCAGCCCGGAGACGTGGGTGAACAGCGCCTCCGGGCTCTGGCTGTGGGTCTGGCCACCAAAAATGCCGCCGCCGGTGGGCATCCTGACCACGATCGGGCAGGTGAAGTCGCCGTTCGATCGATAGCGCAGCCGCGCCGCTTCCGAGACGATCTGGTCATAGGCCGGATAAACATAGTCGGCAAACTGCACCTCGACGCAAGGCTTCAGCCCGTAGGCGGCCATGCCGATGGCCGCGCCGACAATGCCGGATTCGCTGATCGGCGCATCGAAGCAGCGGCTCTTGCCGTATTTCGCCTGCAGGCCTTGCGTACAGCGGAAGACGCCGCCGAAGAAGCCGACATCTTCGCCGAAGACGATGACACGCTCGTCGCGCGCCATCGACACGTCCATGGCGTCGCGGATTGCCTCGATCATGGTCCGTCGCGGCATGGTTAGACTCCCGCCTGCTGGCGCTGGCGCCTGAGGTGCGGCGGCATCTCGGCATAGACGCCCTCGAACATATCGCGCGCCGAGGGCTTGCCGCCGGCATGCAGCGTGCCGTGGCGCTCGGCCTCCCGCTGCGCCGAAATCACCGTGTCGAGGATTTCCGCCTCGGCCTGGGCGTGGCGTTCGTCCGACCAGACGCCGCGCTGGATGAGGTGGTTCTTCAGCCTGACGATCGGGTCGCCGAGCGGCCACGCGTCGGACTCGGCCTTCGGCCGGTAGGCCGACGGGTCATCGGAGCTGGAATGGGCGCCGACGCGGTAAGTGACATATTCGACCAGCGTCGGCCCGAGATTGTTGCGCGCCCGCTCCGCCGCCCATTTGGCCACCGCATGGACGGCGAGATAGTCGTTGCCGTCGACGCGCAGCGACGGGATGCCGAAGCCCAGTCCGCGGGCAGCAAAAGTGCCGGAGCCGCCCCGGGCGATCCCCTGGAAGGTCGAAATCGCCCACTGGTTGTTGACGACGTTGAGCACGACCGGCGCCTTGTAGGTCGAGGCGAACACCAGCGCCGAATGGAAGTCGGACTCGGCGGTCGAGCCGTCGCCGATCCAGGCGGCGGCGATCTTCTGGTCATTGCTGATCGCCGAAGCCATCGCCCAGCCGACCGCCTGGATGTACTGCGTCGCCAGATTGCCGGAGATCGAGAAGAAGCCGTGCTCTTTCGACGAATACATGATCGGCAGCTGCCGGCCCTTCAGCGGATCGGCCTCGTTCGAATAGATCTGGTTCATCATCGTGACCATCGGATAGCCGTCGGCGATGAGCAGGCCGGCCTGCCGATAGGTCGGAAAATTCATGTCGCCCGGCGCCAGCGCCTTGCGGAAGGCGCAGCTCACCGCCTCTTCGCCGAGATGCTGCATGTAGAAGGAGGTCTTGCCCTGGCGCTGCGCCATCTGCATGCGCGCATCGAAGCTGCGCAGCGTCACCATATGGCGCAACCCTTCCAGCAGTTCCTCGTCGGAAAGCAGGCCGGCCCACGGCCCGACCGCCTCGCCGGCGCGGTTGAGCACACGAATGATCGAGAACGCCAGATCGCGGATGGTGCGCGGATCGACGTCGATCTCGGGGCGCGGCACCGAGCCGGCCTTGGGGATGGTCACGTCTGAAAAATCCGGCGTGCCGCCCGGCCGCACCTCCGGCTCCGGAACATGGAAGCGCAACATTCCGGCATCGGCCATGATCTCGGTCCTCCACTGTTGCCCGGCGCGATATTTGCACACCGCCGGACCAGTGCCAATTCGTCGGGCAGGGCTTCGGTCCTTCGGCTCCCGCCGATGCAGCCTGCCGCGCACAAGATGAAGATGTGTCTGCGAAATTTCTTGTCGATGTTGGACGGCAGCACGCAACTTAGCAGAAATTTGCCGACGATTGCCGCAACAGACGATATGTCCCGGGGTGAGCTTGCCTTTGACGAGCCCGCACATCCAGCGATTCAAGTTGCGCCTACCATTCAGGACCTTATCCTGACGGCATCGTTGTGAGAGAGGCGGGAATGCAAGGCAGATCGAGGGCCGTCGTCGCTTTGGCGATTGTAGCTTTTCTGGTTGGATCCGGTCGACCAGCTTTCGCTCAGTCGGACGATTGCATCGGCACGTACTATCGCACGAGGGATGCTGCCTGCATTGACCGGCTTATCACAACCTTGGATCAAGCTCCGTCCAGCGCTGAAAACGGAACGATAACCGGGTTTTTCGCTGCATTGTTCGACGGCTCGCCGGAGATGCGACGAAAACTGCTGGATGGCGTGCCCTCCGATCGCGCGGCTGACCTTTATCTGGCCGCTCTGCACAAGGCTGGTCTCACGGACGAAGCGCGGCGTTTCGCGTCGAGCCGAAAGCTGGAGGATGCAGCATCCCCCGGTGCCATGCCTTTGAAAACGTTGACACCCCTCTTTGTCCCGTTGGACAATGATCTGCTGCTTGGCGCCTATATGGCGACAGGAGACTTGTCCTACATAGATCATATTCTGGGAGATCATATTCTGGGAAATCTTCGAACCAGCCCTGACGGCATCGCGGCGGACGCAATCTGCATCGGCCTTGTTATGGGGAAATTCGCGGGTGCGGTGGCTCCAGGTCGCCCCGAGAATATCATGATTGTCGCTGCATGCCGGAAATATGGGTGCCCCAAGAGCCAGGCATCAAAAGACATGATGCGTGTGATGACGGTGGCATCGGCTGTATGGGCTATACGGTCGCTGGCGAAGAATGACGTTGCAATCAAACAGGAACTCGATCGCTTTTTCCAAAACGACTCGCGTTTGGCCGCCATTTTCGGAAGAGAGCAGAACGCCTTCACAAATTATCTGGCCTCAGTGACTTTGTGGTCGGTCGAGAAAGGCAAATCGCTTGACGCGGCAATGACGGACTATGAACGCCTCGGTGCTGCCGATACTTCGTTCAAGCCTGATAGCATCCTGCAATCCCCCGAGGACAAGAACTAGCAGGCCGGCGCCTGTGGTTCACCCGGAGCTCTCGCCATGCTAACCACAACACCATGGCACAGAAGAAAGCATACGAGGTCGATTCATGGCTCGCGAAGCCGGATCCGCGCGTCTCGATCGTGCTGCTTTACGGTCCCGATCGCGGGCTGGTCGCCGAGCGGGCAAAGGCCTTTGCCGCCAGGACCGGCCTGCCGCTCGACGATCCGTTCTCGGTGGTCAGGCTGGACGGATCGGAGGTCGATCGCGACGAGGGCCGCCTGCTCGACGAGGCGCACACCGTGCCGATGTTTTCGGAGCGGCGCCTGCTATGGGTGCGCAATGCCGGCGCTCAGAAGGCGCTTGCCGACGACGTCAGGGCGCTGACCGCCGAGCCGCCGCGCGATGCCATTATCCTGATCGAGGCCGGTGACCTGAAGAAGGGCGTCGGCCTGCGCGGCGTGGTGGAGGCGGCGGACAATGCCATGGCTCTGCCTTGCTACGCCGATGAGGCCAGGGACATTGACACGGTCATCGACGACGAACTGCGCAAGGCTGGCATGTCGATGACGCTGGAGGCGCGGCAGGCGCTGCGCCGCAACCTTGGCGGCGACCGGCTGGCCTCGCGCGGCGAGATCGAAAAGCTGGTGCTTTATGCGCATGGCCAGGCCGAAATCGGCCTCGACGACGTCAAGGCGACATCCGGCGATGTCTCCGGCCTCTCCTTCGATGCGGCCGTCGACGCCCTGCTCGAAGGCAGGATCGCCGACTTCGACAGCGCCTTCACCCGCCATTGCCAGTCTGGCGGCCAGCCCTTCCTGGTGCTTTCATCGGCGATGCGGCAGTTGCAGACGATCCAGGCGATGCGCGGCCTGATGGACGCCGGCGGCCGCAATGCCGCTTCGGTCGTAGCCGCGGCGCGCCCGCCGGTGTTTTTCTCCAGGCGCAAGCTGGTCGAGAAAGCCCTCGAACGCTGGAGCAGCGAGGCGCTCGGCCGCGCCCTGACCCGCTTGCAGACGGCGGTGCTGCAAACGCGCCGGCGGCCCGATCTGTCAATCGCGCTGGCACGGCAGGCGCTGCTCGGCATTGCCGTGGAAAGCGCAAGGCTGGCGCAGAGGTAAGCTCGCTTCGAGCAGATGGCAGCTTCAACTCAGTCGGAGACGACAATCATTGAGGCTGGCGCCGCCCCTCATGCCCTACCGGGCATTTCTCCCCGTAAACGGGGGGGAAAGAAGCCGGCCGCAACGCCGGCACCTTCTTGCAATGCTGGAGATCGGCAAAACCGTCGAAGACAGCGCCCTTCTCCCCGTCACTATACGGGGAGAAGATGCCGGCAGGCAGATGAGGGGCGGCGCCAACACCCCGAACAGGAGCGAATTCTTGTCAGAACGGCAGTCGATTCACGAGTAGTTTGCCGGCTAAGGTACCGGGGCCATACCTACTCCCGCTTCAGCCTTCGGCAAAGCTCGTCAAGCTGCTCCAGCGTCCGGTAGGCGACGCTGATCACGCCGCCGCGCTGGTTGTGCTCGATCGTAACGATCATGCCGATCGTACTGGTCATCTGCCGCTCCAGCGCCAGTGTGTCGGCATCCTTTTGCGGCGGTGCGGCGGGTTGGCGTTTTGCCGCCGGCGCGCCGACCGGCATCTGCGCCAGCGCCTCGGCCTGGCGCACCGAAAGCCCCTCATCGATGATCCGCTTGGCGAGCCCGGCCGGGTCGTCGGCCGTCACCAAGGTACGGGCGTGGCCGGCCGACAGCGCCCCATCGACCAGCATGTCGCGAATGACGTCGGGCAGCTTGAGCAGCCTCAGCGTGTTGGCGACATGGCTGCGGCTCTTGCCGATCACCTGGCCGAGATCGGCCTGGGTATAGCCGTGGTCGTCGATCAGCTGCTGGTAGCCCAGCGCTTCCTCGACCGGGTTGAGGTCGGTGCGCTGGACGTTTTCGATGATCGCCAGTTCGAGCGCCGTGCGATCGTTGACATCGCGCACAATGATCGGGATTTCGGTCAGCCCGGCGCGTTGCGCCGCACGCCAACGACGCTCGCCGGCGATAATCTCGTAGCGGCCCGTTTGGGTTTTCGACGGCCGCGCCACCACCGGCTGCACCACGCCGTGTTCGCGGATCGACTGGGCGAGGTCGGTCAGGTCGGCGTCGCCAAAATGCCGCCGCGGGTTTTTCGGGTTAGGGCTGAGGAACTCGATCGGCACCTTGCCGTCGGCCGCCAGCCCCGGCTTTTCCGGTGCCGCCGGGCGATCGATTTCGCCGATCAGGGCCGCCAATCCCCGGCCCAGTCTCTTTCTCGAAGGGTCTTCGTTCATCGTCCGTCCAGATCGTTTCGGTATCGAATCGCTTGTTGGCTACTGTTAGGCGGCACGCAATTTGCGCTCGCGGCGGATCACTTCGGAAGCAAGCTGCAGATAGGCCTGGCTGCCCGAGCATTTGAGGTCGTAGAGAATCGCCGGCTTGCCATAGGACGGCGCCTCGGAAACGCGGACATTGCGCGGGATGACGGTTTCATAGACCTTGTCGCCCATATGCGCCCGTACATCCTGCACCACCTGGTTGGCGAGATTGTTGCGCCCGTCGAACATCGTCAGCACTATGCCCTGGATCGTCAGATCGGGGTTGATCGAACGGCGCACCTGCTCGACCGTCTCCAACAGCTGGCTCAGGCCCTCCAGCGCGAAGAATTCACACTGCAGCGGTACCAGCACCGAATCGGCCGCAGCCATCGAATTCAGCGTCAGCAGATTGAGCGAGGGCGGGCAGTCGATCAGCACATAGCCGAAATTGGCCGAGCGCTCGGCCGAAGCCCGCAGCGCGTTGCGCAGCCGCAGCACCCGGTCCGGCGCCGAGGCGATTTCCATCTCGATGCCGAGCAGATCGAGCGTCGACGGCACGATCGACAGGCCGGGCACCGCCGTCGGGATCGCCGCCGCTTCCAGGTCGAGTTCGCCGGTCAGCACATCATAGGACGAGACGGTGCGGTCGCGCCGGTCGATGCCAAGCCCGGTGCTGGCGTTGCCCTGCGGGTCGAGATCGACGATCAGCACCTGTTCGCCTATAGCGGCCAGCGCGGTGGCCAGATTGATGGCCGTCGTCGTCTTGCCGACGCCGCCCTTCTGGTTGGCGACGGTGATGATTCGGGGGCCGTTCTTCATCATGGGTCTATGCCAGAAATTCATTCGGGGTCGCCGGTCACTAGCCAGGGTGCTGTCGCAAGTCGGATATTTCGAGAACGACGCCCTGCGCGTCGGTTACACTGGCATGTTCTACCAGATCGAAAGACCATCGTTGAGCGCTTTCTGCCACTTCGGCGCGGTAATCCCGGCCTTTGTGAAACAGGCCGCGCGCGCCCTTCGTCAGCCACGGCGCCGCCAGGTGGAGCAGGGCCGGCAGCGAGGCGAGCGCCCTGGCCGTGACGATTTGTGGTGCAGGAACAAGAGGATAGCTGTCGTCTATGCGCCGCGCGATGACCTTGGCAGGCAGGCTGAACTGTCCGACGACCGCTTGCAGGAACGATGCTTTTTTCCGATTGCTTTCAACCAGGTCGATGCTGGCCCCTTCACGCTCGACCAGTAGAAAGGCCAGCACAAGCCCGGGAAAACCGCCGCCGGAGCCGAGATCGACCCAGCGCTTCGCGTCTGGTTTGATTCGCGCCAGTTGCGCGCTGTCGAGGATGTGGCGGCGCCAGACATCGTCCTGCGTCGATTGCGCGGCCAGATTGATCCGGCGATTCCATTTCTGGAAGACGGCCTCGAACTCGACCAGACGATCGAATGTTTCACGTGAAACCGGGCCTGCTGCCTGCTGCAGGTTCGCCCAGGACGCAGCGCTCACGCGACCTGCTTTCGCGCGGCCGCCTCGGCGTTGCGGACATGCGCGACGATAATCGCCAGCGCCGCCGGCGTCATGCCTTCCATACGCTGCGCGTCAGCGATGGAACGCGGCTGGCGTGCCAGCATCTTTTGCTTCAGCTCATTGGACAGGCCGGGAACAGAAGCAAAGTCGAGCGACTCGGGAATAAGCCGGCTCTCCTCAAGCCTGATCTGCGAGACGTCCGCCTGCTGGCGGTCGAGATAGACGGAATATTTGGCTTCCGTTTCAAGACGTTCGGCCGTTTTGGCGTCGATTGCTCCAAAAGCAGGTTCGATGCGCCCCAGCCAGGCGATATCGACACCGGGATAGGCCAGCAACTCATAGGCCGAGCGGCGTACGCCGTCCCGGTTGATCTCGAGCCCATGGCGCGCCGCCTCATTCGGGGTCATCGTGGTGCCGAGGGCGAGCTGCCGCGCCTTATCAAGGTCTTGCACGACAGTGTTGAACCGTTGCGTTCGCTCCGGCGAGGCGATCCCCAGTCTCATCGCCAGCGGCGTCAGCCGCTCATCGGCATTGTCCGCACGCAGCGACAGCCGGAACTCGGCCCGCGAGGTGAACATGCGGTAGGGCTCGGCGATGCCGCGGCTGGTCAAGTCGTCGACCATCACGCCGATATAGGCTTCGGTGCGGCTTAGCACGATTTCATCGCTCGCCGACGCCTTGCGCGCTGCATTCAAGCCGGCAAGCAGCCCTTGCGCGCCAGCCTCCTCGTAGCCGGTGGTTCCGTTGATCTGGCCGGCGAGGTAAAGCCCGGCGATCCGCTTGGTTTCCAGCGTCGGCTTGAGTTCGCGTGGGTCGACATGGTCATATTCGATGGCATAGCCGGGCTGCAGCATCGTTGCCCGCTCCAGCCCCGGAATGGTTTTCAGGATGTCGAGCTGTACGCCCTCGGGCAGGGAGGTCGAGATGCCGTTCGGGTACACCGTGTCGTCGTCGAGCCCTTCTGGCTCCAGAAAAATCTGGTGGCCTTCGCGGTCACCGAACTTGACGATCTTGTCTTCGATGGACGGGCAATAACGCGGCCCGACGCCTTCGATTGACCCCGAATACATAGCCGAGCGGCCAAGATTGGCGCGAATCAGCTCATGCGTGACATTGGTCGTGCGCGTAATCCCGCAATGGATCTGCGGGTTTTCGATGCGGTCGGTGAGCAGCGAGAACGGCACGGGATCTTCATCCGCCGCCTGGCTCTCAAGCGACGCCCAATCGATCGTCCTGCCGTCCAGCCGCGGCGGCGTGCCGGTCTTCAGCCGCCCGAGCCTGAAGCCGGCGCGGCTCATCGTCGCCGACAGGCCGATGCTCGCTTGCTCGTTCATGCGGCCGGCGACGATTTTCTTCTCGCCAATATGAATCAGCCCGCGCAGAAAGGTGCCGGTCGTCAGCACCACGGCGCCACAGGCGAGCCTGCTTCCATCCGCCAGCAGCACCGCCGCGATGCGCCCATCGTCGATTTCCCCGTCATTGATGTCGAAGTCCAGCACCTCGCCTTCAATGACATCGAGGCCGGCCTGCTGCCGGATTGCCGCCTGCATGGCGAGCCGATAGAGCTTCCTGTCGGCTTGCGTCCGCGGACCGCGGACCGCTGGCCCCTTACGACGGTTGAGCAGACGGAACTGGATGCCGGCCGCATCGGCGACGCGCCCCATCAGCCCGTCCATGGCATCGATCTCGCGAACCAGATGGCCTTTGCCGAGGCCGCCAATCGCCGGGTTGCAGGACATCACACCGATCGTGTCGAAGCGCAGCGTCACCAGCGCGGTTCTGGCGCCGGCACGCGCGGCAGCACTGGCCGCCTCGCACCCAGCATGGCCGCCACCCACCACAACCACATCATAGCGATTGGTCATCTGTATCTTCCGGTTCGAATCTGCCGACACATGTGCCCGCCGGGACGAGCTGTCAAGAACAGAGAGGCTTCAGGCGCATAACTGCGCTGACCATTGCAGATAGAGAACGCCCGGCGCTGCCCTGTCTGCCTTCTCCCTTTGTGGGAGAAGGTGGATTGGCGCGCAGCGCCAAGACGGTTGAGGGGTGCTGGACGGATCACCGTCGGTGCCAAGCTGGAACACCGCTCATCCAACCGAGCTTCGCTTGGCCACCTTCTCCCACACGGGGAGAAGGCGAGAGCCGCACTAACCCCTCAACCTGCAGCACCTGCGACATTTGCACAGCGAATCGTTTCACGTGAAACAATGCCCTCCACTGACCGCCCAGCGTTTCACGTGAATCACTGGGGCGTATTCTTCCCAATGTTTCACGTGAGTCACTTGCCGATACAGAATTGCGAAAAGATCACGTCGAGCATATCCTCGACATCGACCGCGCCGACGATCCGTCCGAGCCGATCCGCCGCCAGGCGCAGTTCCTCGGCGCGCAATTCCTGTCCGCGGTCACTACTTGCCGCTGCCGCAAGCAGGAAGCGTTTTGTCTCATTGAGCAGCTCGACGTGCCGCAGCCGCGACGGCAGGATATCGCCGGCCTGGCCGATCTGCGCTGCGGCGTGCCGCCCGATCTCGTCCAGCAATTCGGCCACTCCCGTGCCGTCCTGCGTCGAGATAGCGATATCGCAGTGCGCCGCGGGCGAGGGTGATTCGCCCCTCAGAAGATCAACCTTCGTTCCGACCCTCAGCGCCGGAATGGCGCCCGGCAGCACACCGACCGCCATTGGCTCAGCCATATCCTCAAGCAGCAACAGCAGGTCCGCACTGTGCGCCTTGGCCCTGGCCTTCTCGATGCCGATCGCCTCGATCTTGCCGGGCGCCTCGCGCAGACCGGCGGTGTCGGTTACCCGGACCCGCACCCCTTCGAGGTCCAGCACCACCTCCAGCAGGTCGCGGGTCGTGCCCGGCTCATCGGTGACGATCGCCGCCTCGCGCCGCGCCAGAGCGTTGAACAGGCTGGATTTGCCGGCATTCGGCGCACCGAGGATGACGACTTCGAACCCGTCGCGAATGATTTCGGCAGCGCGGAAGCCGGCGACATGGCGCTCGATCTCGGCGATCATGGCCCGCACGTCGGACCAGACTGTGTCGGCGACCGAACCCGGCACGTCGTCCTCGTCGGCAAAATCGATCTCGGCCTCGATCATCGCGCGGGCGTGGATCAGCCGTCGGCGCCAGCCCAGATAGAGTTCGCTCTGCACGCCTTCGGCATTGTGCACGGCAAAGCGCCGCTGCGCCTCGGTTTCGGCATTGATGAGATCGGCCAGCGCCTCGGTTTCGACCAGATCGAGCTTGCCGTTGACAAAGGCGCGGCGGGTGAATTCACCCGGCTCGGCATGCCTGACGCCGTCGAAGGAGGTGATCGTTTCCAGCATCTTCGCCACGACGGCGCGTCCGCCATGCACATGGAACTCGGCAACGTCCTCGCCGGTAAAACTGTCGGGACCGGCAAAGAAGACGACCAGGCCGCTGTCCAGCACCGATCCGTCCGGCGCCCGTAACTTGCGATAGCTAGCAACGCGGTTCGGCACGGCCGATCCGGCAATCGTTTCGACTACGAATCGACTCTGCGGCCCCGAAATTCGGATCACCGCAATGCCGGCCGGCAGGCGCCCGCTCGACAGTGCCACTATGGAGTCTTTTGAAATCATTTGCCCGCTCTGCCGAAGCGCCCTAGCTATGCCTGTTCAATCCACCATCGAGTTGCGCCGTGACATTGCCTGCACAAAACCTGCTTGCCGAAGAGGCCAGTCCCTAGATCGGAAGAGCACACGTCTGAACTCCNAGTTCAGACGTGTGCTCTTCCGATCTATGTTCCTGACGCCGGACGGCAAGCCGTTCTGGGGCGGCACATACTTCCCTCGCGAAGCCCGCTACGGGCGCCCGGGCTTCGTCCAGGTGCTGGAGGCGGTCGACAAGGCTTGGCGGGAGAAGAAAGAAAGCGTTAACCAAAGCGCCGACGGTTTGACTACGCATGTCGAGGCGCGGCTGGCGGGCAGCCATGCCAAGGCCGTACTCGACAGCGACACGCTAGCGAAGCTCGCCAACGGCATTGACGGCATGATCGACCGCGAGCTGGGCGGCCTGCGCGGCGCACCCAAATTCCCCAACGCGCCGTTCATGCAGAGCCTCTGGCTGTCCTGGCTGCGCGACAGCACCGCAGCCCATCGTGACGCCGTTCTCCTCAGCCTCGAAAAGATGCTGGCCGGCGGCATCTACGACCATGTCGGCGGTGGCCTCAGTCGCTACTCGACCGACGCCGAATGGCTGGTGCCGCATTTCGAAAAGATGCTCTACGACAATGCCCAACTCGTCCGGCTGTGCAATTGGGCCTATGCGTCAACTGGCAAGGAATTGTTCCGGTTGCGAATCGAAGAGACGATTGCCTGGCTGTTGCGCGAAATGCGGGTCGAGGGCGGTGCCTTCGCTGCCAGTCTCGATGCCGACAGCGAAGGGGAAGAAGGGCTGTTCTATACCTGGAGCAAGGATGAGGTCGAGCTTGCCCTTGATGACGAATCAGCATTGTTTTTCCACTACTTCACACTTGCCGACCCGCACGGCTGGGAGGGCAAGCCGATCATCCGCCAGACAGAAGCCCAGCAGACGCAAAGTGTGATCGACCGCCAACAGCTCGTCCCGCTGAAAGAAAAATTGCTCGCGGCGAGGGCACAGCGCATCCGGCCAGGGCGTGACGGCAAGGCACTGACCGACTGGAATGGTCTGATGATCGCAGCGCTTGCAGAGGCCGGGCGATCGCTTGGCCGATCCGACTGGATCGTAGCGGCGGCAGCGGCCTTTGCCGCCATTGCGGCTGCCGGGCGCGATAACCGTCTGTCGCATTCCATGCTCGGCGCAAAGAGGCTGTTCCCGGCTCTTTCGAGCGACTATGCCGCCATGACCAATGCGGCGGTCTCGCTGTTCGAGGCGACCGGCAATCCCGACTATATCGATCGCGCCGGGAACTTCATTGAGCAACTCGATCTCTGGCACCGGGACAGCGACAAGACCGGCTACTATCTGACCGCATCGAACAGCACGGATGTGCCGATCCGCATCCGCGGCGATGTCGACGAGGCCATTCCTTCCGCCACTGGGCAGATCATCGAAGCCATGGTCCGATTGTCGTCGCTGACCCGCGATCTCGAACTCTGGGAAAAAGCCTGGACAATCGCCGAGCATGCGGCCGGGCGGGCGGAGCACCAGCCCTATGGCCAGGCAGGAATCGTCAATGCCTGTGCCCTGGCGCTCGAACCGCTGAAACTGGTGATCGTGGATAAACCCGAGAATCCAAGGCTTGTTCCGGTTGCGAATCGAAATCCGGACCCACGTCGGGTGGACATCGTCGTGCCTGTTGGCTCGGCGACAAATCTGCCGGCCTTGCCGGGCGGCGTCCTGCCGCCAACGGCCGAGCCCGGCGCCTGGCTGTGCACGGGGCAGGTCTGCCTGCCGGTGGTAACGGAAGCTGAAGAGCTGGAAGGGTTATTGCGCCGAAGATAGGATTCGTAATCCTATGGCGAAGCAAGGAGCGAAGCGACGCAGCGCAGACCATAGGATCCATGCCGTGACTTTCGCGCGCTGCAACGGCGCAAATTCTGCTCCGCTGCTTTCTCCGGTAGAGCTCACGGCATGGATCCTCGGGCCAAGCCCGAGGATGACGAAGGCAACGGCCAGCCCCCAACCCTACGTATTCATCGAATCGAAGAAGTCCGCATTCGTCTTGGTCTGCTTGAGCTTGTCGATCAGGAACTCGATGGCATCGGTAGTTCCCATCGGCGCCAGGATGCGGCGCAGCACGAAGATCTTCTGCAGATCCTGCTTGGAAACCAGCAGGTCTTCCTTGCGGGTGCCGGACTTCAATATGTCCATGGCCGGATAGATGCGCTTGTCGGCCACCTTGCGGTCGAGCTGGATTTCGCAGTTGCCGGTGCCCTTGAACTCTTCGAAGATGACTTCGTCCATGCGGCTGCCGGTGTCGATCAGCGCGGTGGCGATGATGGTCAGCGAGCCGCCTTCCTCGATGTTGCGGGCGGCGCCGAAGAAGCGCTTCGGCCGCTGCAGCGCGTTCGCGTCGACACCGCCGGTCAGCACCTTGCCGGATGACGGCACGACGGTGTTGTAGGCGCGGCCGAGACGCGTGATCGAATCCAGCAGGATCACCACGTCGCGACCGTGCTCGACCAGGCGCTTGGCCTTTTCGATCACCATCTCGGCAACCTGGACATGGCGTACCGCCGGCTCGTCGAAGGTCGACGAGATCACCTCGCCCTTCACCGAGCGCTGCATGTCGGTAACCTCCTCCGGCCGCTCGTCGATCAGAAGCACGATCAGATAGCATTCCGGATGGTTGGCGGTGATCGAGTGGGCGATGTTCTGCATGAGAACCGTCTTGCCGGTGCGCGGCTGCGCATTGATCAACGCACGCTGCCCCTTGCCGATCGGCGCGACCAGGTCGATCACGCGCGGCGAGATGTCCTTGGTGGTCGGATTGTCGATCTCCATCTTCAGCCGCTTGGTCGGATAGAGCGGCGTCAGGTTGTCAAAGTGGATCTTGTGGCGGATTTTTTCCGGATCGTCGAAATTGATTGTGTTGACCTTGAGCAGCGCGAAATAGCGCTCGCCCTCTTTCGGGCTGCGGATAGGGCCTTCAACCGTATCGCCGGTCTTCAGCGAAAACCGCCGGATCTGCGAGGGTGAAATATAGATGTCGTCGGGACCTGGCAGATAATTTGCGTTGGCCGAGCGCAGAAAGCCAAAGCCGTCCTGCAGCACTTCGACGACGCCGTCGCCGATGATCTCGATATCCTGTGCCGCCAGCTTCTTCAGGATCGCGAACATCAGCTCCTGCTTGCGCATGACGCTGGCGTTCTCGACCTCGAGCGATTCCGCATAGGCGATCAACTCTGGTGGTTTCTTGTTCTTGAACTCGGTGAGTTTCATTTCTTGCATGGACGGACTCTGAATGAGCTTTGGGAAAAATATCGGCGGGATGCGACAAATGCCGGGCGCGGCCGAAAGCGATGACGGGCGGCGCATGACGGGAAGGAAGACCCGTCTTTTATCGTCGGTCGGGTGAAAGAGCAAGCCGCCTTTTGCGGGCACCGAATACGTCAGAATGGTTTCACGATAACCAGGACGACGATGACGACCATCAGCAATGTGGGGATCTCATTGACGATCCGCCAGTGCCTTGCCGGTTTTTCATTGCGGTCTTCGGCAAATTTCCGGACGGCGCCGGCGAAATAGCCATGCACGGCCGACAGACCCACCACCGCAGCGATCTTGGCATGCAGCCAGCCGCCTTGAAAACCAAAGCCTTTCCAGGCGAGCCACAGGCCGAACGCCCAGGTAATCACCATCGCCGGATTGATGATGCCGCGCAGCAGGCGGCGCTCCATTACCTTGAAGGTCTCCGACTGGACGGAGCCTTTTTCGGCATCAGCATGATAGACCAGCAAGCGCGGCAGATAGAGCATGCCCGCCATCCAGGAGATGACGGCAATCACATGGATCGCCTTTGCCCAGGGATAGAAATCATCGGGCCCGAAGAGAAACAGCAGCCCGGCCAGCACGAGGAAAATGGCGATCGCGATTGCCGCGCGGCGCGTCGCCCCGCTACCGCTGTTCGTGCTGTTCGCATTGTCTGCGCCCATCATCGTCACGACGCGCTCCGCACCAGTTTGACCATCTGCTCGACATGCGCGAGCGGCGTCTCCGGCGTGATACCGTGGCCGAGGTTGAAGATCAGCGGCCGGTCCCCTAACACCTTCAGGATCGCCCCCACGCCGTCGGCAAGCGCCTTGCCGCCGGCCACCAGCCGCAGCGGATCGAGATTGCCTTGCACGGCGCCGTCACGCTGCAATTCCTTCGCAGTCGACAATGGCACGGCCCAGTCGAGGCCCAGCCCGGTCACGCCGGTCGTCTGGCGATAGCTCCGGTAGTGATCTCCGGCGCCTTTGGGAAAGCCGATGATCGGAACGTCGGGATGGACAGCCTTCACCTGCCGGACAATCTCGGCCACCGGCCGGACGCAGAACAACTCGAAAGACGCTTCGTCGAGCACGCCGGACCACGAATCAAAGATCTGCACCACGTCGGCGCCGGCTTCGATCTGCCGGATCAGATAGGCAGCCGAATGATCGGCGAGCACTTTCAGGAGCCGAAGAAAGGCCGCCGGCTCGCGATAGGCGAACAGCCTGGCCGGCGCCTGGTCGGGCGTACCGTGGCCGGCAATCATGTAGGTCGCCACCGTCCAGGGCGCACCGCAGAAGCCGATCAGCGTCGTTTCATCAGGCAGTCTGGCGCGCAATCGCCGCACCGTCTCGTAGACCGGCTCGAGATTCACGTGAAACGTTTCGCCGTCGAGAGCCTCGATCTCCGCAGCCGAGATCGGCGTCAACAGCGGGCCGCGTCCTTCCTCGAAGCGCACGTCGCGGCCGAGCGCATGCGGCACGACAAGGATATCGGAAAACAGGATCGATGCGTCGAAGCCGAAGCGTTCGATCGGCTGCAGCGTCACTTCGACGGCGAGATCCGGGTCGTAGCAAAGATCGAGGAACGATCCGGCCCGTCTCCTCGTCTCCCGGTATTCCGGCAGATAGCGGCCGGCTTGGCGCATAATCCAGAGCGGCGGCGGAAACGCTGCCTTGCCTCTCAACACGTCCAGCACGATCCGGTCTTGAGGCATTGAGCGCTCGCCTTTCCAGGCTTCCCTATAATTAAATATTCTATTTTTAGGAATCTTATGATTCTAAGAGTCTGTTGGTTGTGGTGGTTGTCTCCTGTCCCGCTTTGCCCTGGAAAAGACCAGCCAGCATATTGTCGCGCGCTTCTCCAACGGGATTGCAGGACTTTGTGGAAAGCCGGGAATTTCCGACTGGAGTCAATGCGTTGCCGCCAGGCCAAGGAACTTGCCCCTGTGGATGAAGCGAAGGCAAAAAGCTCCGTCCCCGGACTTGTCCCCAACCGCCCGAAGAAGCCGACAGCACATCGAATTGTGGACAAACCGGCATCTGATACAGTCGCTTGGCGGTGGCCGAGTTTTCCGCCCGGCTTATCCACATCGGCCCACAGCCTGGAATGTATCCTGTGAACAAACCGCAGAGCTTCTTTCACCTTCACCTGATTTCCGACGCCACCGGCGAAACGCTGCTGGCCGCCGGCCGCGCCGCTTCCGCGCAATACAAGGATGCGCGCGCCATCGAACACATCTACCCGCTCATCCGCACCGAAAAACAGGTGACGAAAGTGTTCGAGGACATCGAGGAGGAGCCGGGCATCATCCTCTACACCGTCGTCGACCAGAAGCTTGCCCGTGGCATCGATGAACGCTGCGCGGCGATGGGCCTGCCTTGCGTCTCGGTACTGGAGCCGGTGCTGACGGTGTTCCAGTCCTATCTCGGCACGCCGGCCGGCCGCCGCGTCGGCGCCCAGCATGTGCTGGACGCCGAATATTTTCGCCGCATCGACGCGCTCAATTTCACCATGGAGCATGATGACGGCCAGCTGCCGGCCAATATGGACGATGCCGACATCGTGCTTGTCGGCATCTCACGCACCTCGAAGACGCCGACCAGCATCTATCTCGCCAATCGCGGCATCAAGACCGCCAACATCCCGATCGTGCTCGGCGTGCCGGTGCCGGAAAGCCTGGTCTACGCCAGGAGGCCACTGATCGTCGGCCTGATCGCCACTGCCGAGCGCATCTCCCAGGTCCGGCAGAACCGCGTTCTCGGCAACAGCGCCTACGAGCCGACCGATTACGTCGACCGCGCCGCGATCGCCGAAGAGCTCGCCTACGCCCGCCAGATCTGCACACGGCATGGCTGGCCGATGATCGATGTCAGCCGCCGTTCGATCGAGGAGACGGCGGCGGCTATCGTTGCCCTGCGCGGCAAGACGCGCTAGGGCGTGTGATATTCAGGTGATGCCGGCCTGCAAACGGCGGCTTCCCCCGCTTCCGGTGCTCACGTACTTTAAGTACACTCCGCTCCGGTTCTCGGAAGCCACCACTCTCGGCGCGGCCTGCCTGAATCTCGACACACCCTAGTGAGCGCCAGAAAACGGGCGAAAAAAATGGCCGAAAAAATCATCCTTGCCTCGGGCAGCCCGTTCCGCAAGGCGCTGCTTGTCAATGCCGGCGTTGTGGTCGAAGCGGTTCCGGCTTCTGTCGACGAACGTGCGCTGGAGGCGCCGCTGCAAAATAGCGGCGTGTCGCCGGAGGACGTCGCCCTAGTGCTTGCCGAGGCCAAGGCCACCGAAGTCAGTGAGCGCAAGCCCGGCGCCCTGGTGCTCGGCTGCGACCAGACGCTGTCGCTCGGCGACGAGCTGTTCCACAAGCCGGCCGACATGGAAGGCGCGCGCCGTCATCTGTTGGCGTTGTCGGGCAAGACGCATCAGCTCAACAGTGCCGTCGTGCTGGCCCGTGACGGCCAGGTTCTGTGGCGGCATGTCGGCATCGCCAGCCTGACCATGCGCAAGCTCGATCCGGCCTTCATCGGCCGCCATCTGGCGCGCGTCGGCGCCAAGGCGTTGTCCAGCGTTGGTGCCTACCAGATCGAAGGCGAGGGCATCCAGCTGTTCGAAAAGATCGAGGGCGACTACTTCACCATTGTTGGCCTGCCGCTTTTGCCGGTGCTGGCCAAGCTGCGTGAGCTCGGGGCGATCGATGGCTGAGGCCTCGAAAAAAGCCTTCGTCACCGGCCACCCGATCGGCCATTCCAGGTCACCGAAGATCCACGGCTACTGGCTGGCGAAATACGGCATCGACGGCGTCTACGAGGCCATTGACGTTGCGCCAGAAGCGTTTGCCGAATTCCTGCAAACGCTGCAGGCACAAGGCTATAGCGGCGGCAACGTCACCATCCCGCACAAGGAGGCCGCCTTCGCATTGGCGGCGCGCCGCGACGACGCGGCCGAACAAATCGGTGCGGTCAACACACTGTGGTTTGAGGATGGCGAATTGTGGGGCGGCAATACCGATGCCCATGGCTTTGCCGCCAATCTGGACGAGTATGCACCGGGTTGGGCGGCCGACGGCCCGGCCGTTGTGCTCGGTGCCGGCGGTGCCGCTCGCGCGGTCATCCATGCGCTAAAGCAGCGCGGCGTCAACGATATCCGCATCGTGAACCGGACGCTTGCGAGGGCGCAGGAGCTGCGCGACCGCTTCGGTGCCGGCGTCTCCGCCCATGGCATGGCGGCGGCCGGTGAATTGCTCGAAGATGCCGGCCTGCTGGTCAACACGTCAGCGCTCGGCATGCATGGCAATGAAGGCCTGTCCGCCGATCCGGGCAGACTGCCCGACCGCGCCATCGTCACCGACATCGTCTATGTTCCGCTGGAAACGCCGTTGCTCGCCGCAGCCAGCGCGCGCGGCCTCAAGACCGTCGATGGGCTCGGCATGCTGCTGCACCAGGCGGTGCCCGGCTTCGAGCGCTGGTTCGGCACCAGGCCGCAGGTCACCGCCGAACTGCGGCAAATGATCATTGCCGATATCGGCGCGAAGCCATGATCGTGCTCGGCCTCACCGGATCGATCGGCATGGGCAAGTCGACCACGGCAAAGATGTTTGCCGAGGCCGGCGTGCCGGTCCATGATTCCGACGAGGCGGTGCATCGCCTCTATGCCGGCAAGGCCGCCCCAATGGTCGAGGTGGTCTTTCCCGGGACCACCCGATCCGGTGCGGTCGATCGCACAAAGTTGGCCGAACGGGTGCTCGGCGATGCCGCCGCGCTGAAACGGCTGGAAGCGATCATCCATCCGCTGGTCCGTGCCGACGCCGATGCCTTTCTGGCGCAAAATCGTGCCGCCGGCGCGCCACTTGCCGTGCTCGATATACCGCTGCTGTTCGAGACCGGCGGCCGCGATCGCGTCGACAAGGTTGTGGTCGTCACCGCGCCGGCCGAGATCCAGCGCGCCCGCGTGCTGGCGCGCCCGGGCATGAGCGAGGAAAAGTTTGCGTCGATCCTGGCCAGGCAGGTTCCCGACGCCGAAAAGCGCCGGCGCGCCGACTTCGTCGTCGACACCGGCCAGGGCTTTGACGCCGCCCGCGCGGCTGTCAATGCGATCGTCGCCGAACTAGTCGGGGATAAAGCAGCCAGGCCGGGTTAAGAGGCTTGCAGCCCACATTACTTGTTGCCATTTTGTTCCGGGTGTGATTCGGCTAGAATGACGCGGAACCAATGGACTGATTCGATGCGTGAGATCATCTTCGATACGGAAACCACCGGCCTCGACACGCGCGAGGACCGCGTCATCGAGCTTGGCGGCATCGAGCTGGTCAACCGCTTTCCGACCGGCCGCACCTTCCACAAATACATCAACCCACAAGGCCGCCCGATTCATCACGAGGCGCAGGCCGTGCACGGCATTAGCGCCGCCGATCTTCAAGGCAAGCCGACTTTCATGGAGATCGCCGAGGAGTTCCTGGCCTTCATCGACGGCGCCAAGCTGGTCGCCCATAATGCCGGCTTCGACATCGGCTTCCTCAATCTCGAATTCGGCCGGCTTGGCCATCCGGCCATCGATCCCGGACGGATCGTCGACACGCTGGCGCTGGCGCGCCGCAAGCATCCAATGGGTCCCAATTCGCTCGACGCGCTCTGCCGCCGCTATGGCATCGACAATGGCCGTCGCACCAAGCACGGCGCGTTGCTCGATTCGGAATTGCTGGCCGAGGTCTATATCGAGCTTATCGGCGGCAAGCAGGCCAGCCTCATCCTCGACAGCATCATGACGCCGGCGGGCGGACGACAGAATGTCGACGACATCGACATTTCGATCGGCGTCAGGCCCATCGCCTTGCCCTCGCGCCTGACCGATGCCGAGCGCGCTGCACACGCGGGCATGGTTGGCAGCCTCGGCGAAAAGGCGCTTTGGCTGCGCATCGGCCGGGAAGCGAGTTCCGCGGCATAGTGATTTTGAGCGGAGTGATCCGTCGCCCCCTCTGTCCTGCCCTTTTAGCCACCACTTGGCATCTCCCCCTCAGTGGGAAAGATTGGCAGTCCCAGCGCCTCGCTCATTCCTGCGACGATGAAGGATTGGCGAAGGCTGACGTGAAGTCCCGATCTCCCCACTTAAGGGGGAGATGGCCGGAAGGCCAGAGGGGGCACTGTCCCGCCAGCGGCTCATAAAAAAACCCGGCGCAAGGCGGGGTTTCTCAAACGCTATCGAGACACAAACGCCTTCAGCTCACCTTGACCTTGGCGGCGGCCTGGTCCTCGGCCAGCTTCTGCTGGAACATCTGCGCGAAATCGATCGGGTCGAGCATCAGCGGCGGGAAGCCGCCATTGCGCGTTGCCTCGGCAATGATCTGCCTGGCGAACGGGAACAGCAGCCGCGGGCATTCGATGAACAGTATCGGCAGCATGTGCTCCTGCGGGAAGCCGCTGATGGAGAAGACGCCGCCATAGACCAGTTCGACATTGAACAGCACTTCCTGGTCGAACGACGCCTTGGCATTCAGCGTCAAATTGACGTCGAACTGCTTGTCCGAAAGCGGGTTGGCGTTGACGTTGACGTTGATGGCGATGCCGGGGGCCTTGTCGCGGCCGCGCAGCGAGTTTGGCGCGCCGGGGCTTTCGAAGGACAGGTCCTTCACATATTGCGCAAGCACGTTGAGCGAAGGCTGCTCCGCATTTCCATTACCGTTGGCTGCGCCGGTCGGGGCGTCGTCGTTGCTGGCCATAAGCTGTGATCCTTTTGCCTGGGCAGCGTTGCTGACCGGATTGAAATTCGGGCGTTCGCTATCATGGCCGGCACGACAAGACAAGTTTGCAAAAGACGCCGGTTGCCTTGCGGCTACTCGTCCTTGAGGCGGCGCCACGGAGAGTCAGGCCCGCGCGCATGGTCGTCGGCGCGCGAATAGTCGCCGTCGTCGAGATCGATGGTCTTGCCGCGTTGCCTTGCCCGCAAACCAACGCCGAAATCGGTGGCCAGCACGATGCGGCCTTTCAGCATCCGCCAGGCAAGATCGCGCACCGGTGGCAGGAACAGTAGAATGCCGAAAATATCCGAGATGAAGCCGGGGATGATCAAAAGGATCGCGGCCAGAACGATCATGGCGCCGTGCGCAAGCTGGCGGCTCGGATCGTGGCCGGCATCCATTTCGGCACGGACCCTGGCCATGACGCCAAAACCCTGGTGTCGAAGGAGCAAGGCGCCGGCGACGCTCGAGGCCAGCACCAACCCGACCGTCGCCAGCGCGCCGATCTGGCGGCCGACAATGACGAAACCGGCTATCTCCAGCAGCGGAAGCGCAAGAACAAACAGGGGAAGCAGCGAGATACGCAAATCTTGACCGATCGTTTCGATGTTTTGCCGGCCGGCGAGCAATCGCCGCTGGCACCAGAGCTGTTAGATAGGTATGGCTGCCTTTGATTTGAATGATTGCGCCATGCGTTCTATATGCTTTGGATACTGAACGCTATGTGATCGCGGCCCTTGCTTGGCCGCTGGTCCGGCCAAAGCAGGGATTGATTGGCGCAAGATATGGGCTTCTTCGACTTCGGCACAATTTTCTTTCTGATTGCGGCGGTGGTGATCTTCTTCCAGCTGCGCAACGTGCTTGGCCGACGCACGGGCAACGAACGCCCGCCCTTCGATCCATATACGGCAGGGCGCAAGAACGACAAGGATGCCGCCCAGAAACCCGAGAACGTGGTTTCGCTGCCGCGCAAGCGGCTGGCGGGAGAGCCGGCGGCCGATGCCTATACGGCGATCGACGCCTTTGCCAAGCCCGACACAGATCTCAACCGGGGCCTGCGGGCGATCAAGGACAATGATCCGACCTTCGACCCGAAGACCTTCGTCGACGGCGCCAAGATGGCCTATGAGATGATCGTCATGGCCTACGCCGATGGCGACCGCAAAACCTTGAAGAACCTTTTGTCGCGCGAGGTCTATGACGGCTTTGTCGCGGCCATCGGCGACCGCGAGGCAAAAGCCGAAAAAATCCAGTCCTCCTTCGTCGGCATCGACAAGGCCGACATCGTTTCGGCCGAGATGAAGGGCAGCGAGGCGCACATCACGCTGCGCATTGTCAGCGAACTGATTTCAGCGACCCGCGACAAGGCCGGCGCCGTCATTGACGGCGATCCCGAGACCGTCGCCGAGGTCAAGGACGTCTGGACCTTCGCTCGTGACGCGCGCTCGCGCGATCCGAACTGGAAGCTCGTCGCCACCGAAGAAGAAGACTGAACTGGACGGCGGCGGGGGCTGTCGTGTCGCTTTCTCGAGTCTTCAGCGAAAAGTCCTTTGGCGAATTGCCGGGCTGGGACGAGGACGACCAACTCCCTGCCTTTGACGCCTTTCGCCGCTCGGCCTTTCATGTCCTGACGAAACCCTACCGCTCCGGCGCGCTCGGCGTCGATTTCGGCGCCTTTGCCGAAGCCTATGCCGCAGCGCGCACCGTTTCGCCGGCGAATCGGTTGGAGGCCCGAAGCTTCTTCGAGCGCTACTTTGTGCCGGCCCATATAGGGGCGGAAAACGGCGGCCCAGGCCTCGTCACCGGCTTCTACGAGCCGGAGGTCGACGCCTCGCCGGTGCGCACGCGACGATTTTCGGTGCCGTTGCTAACCCGCCCGGCCGACCTTGTCGACATCGACGATGGCAATCGTCCTTCCGGCATGGATCCTTATCTTGCCTTCGCTCGTGCGGCGCCGAACGACCCGGTCGAATATTTCGACCGCGGCGAGATCGAACGCGGCGCGCTCGCTGGACAAGGCCTGGAAATCGCCTGGCTCGCCGACAAGGTCGATGCCTTCTTCATCCACGTGCAGGGCGCGGCGCGGCTCAACATGACCGACGGGGAGCTTTGCCGCGTCACCTATGCCGCCAAATCCGGCCAGCGCTTTACCGGACCGGGCACGATCCTGAGCGACGAAGGCGAGATCCCGCTGGAAAAAGTGACGATGCAGTCGATCCGTGCCTGGCTCAAGGCGCGTCCGGAGCGCGTCGACGAGATCCTTTGGCGCAACCGCTCCTACATCTTCTTCCGCGAGATGGGCGTCGACGACCCGGAGCTCGGCCCGATCGCTGCCGCCAAGGTGCCGTTGGCACCCGGCCGCTCGATCGCCGTCGACCGACTGCTGCACACGTTCGGCACGCCCTTCCATATCGATGCGCCGTCGCTGACCGCCTTCGACGGAAAACCGTTCCGGCGGCTGATGATCGCACAGGACACCGGCTCGGCGATCACCGGGCCAGCCCGCGGCGATCTGTTCGCTGGGTCAGGCGATGCGGCCGGCGAGATCGCCGGCGTTATCCGCAACGCCGCCGATTTTTATGCGCTGATCCCCCGGTCGCTGATTTCAGGAGCAGATCGATGACCCGGCGCATCGACAGGCTGAGCGAGGACGACCGGGTTCTATGGAACCTGGTGGCGCGCACGACAAAGCCGCTGAAGGGCAAGATCGCCGTCGATATTCCCAACATTGGGCCGGAGATCGACGACGCCAGGCAGGCGCCGCCGCCAGTACAGGTCGCGGGCAATGCTGCCGCAGCCGCGAAACCGAAGGCGCAGCATGTTTCCCACGCACTCGACGAACCGACGCTGGACAAGCTGTCGAAGGGCCGGCTGCCGATCGAAGGCCGCGTCGACCTGCATGGCCTGACCCAGGACGAAGCCTATTCGCTGCTGTTTTCCTTCCTGCACCGGGCGCATGCCGGCGGCATCCGCTATGTCCTGGTAATCACCGGCAAGGGCTCCTCGTCGGGCGGCGACGGCGTCTTGCGACGCGCCGTGCCGTCATGGCTGTCGACGCCCGCCTTCCGGCCCCTTGTCTCCAGCCACGACCATGCCGCCCGCAATCATGGCGGCTCGGGCGCGCTTTACGTCCGTCTGCGGCGGGCGCGCTCTTGAGGATGCGCCCATGAGGATGCGCCCATGAGGATGTGCTCGTGACCCCGTTCGGCGAAAAGCTTCGCGTGCTGCGAAACGAGCGCGGCGTCACCCAGAAGGACATGGCCAAGGCGATCGGCGTCAGCGCAGCCTATCTCTCGGCGCTCGAACACGGCCGCCGCGGTGCGCCGAGCTGGACGCTGATCCAGAAGATCATCGGCTATTTCAACATCATTTGGGACGACGCCGAGGAACTGGCGCGGTTGGCCGAAACCTCGCATCCGCGCGTCAAGCTCGACACGTCCGGCCTTAGCCCGGCGGCGACCGAGCTTGCCAATCTCCTGGCCGACAACATCGAAAAGCTCGACGAAGCCGAGCTTCGCCGCATCATTGCGTCGCTCCGCGCCGCGCTGAACCGGCCGAAATGAGTTGCTTTGTTACTGGACCGAGCCGACCAGAACCTGCTGGCCGCCGCGGATCGAGACCCAACGGCCGGTATTGTCGATCGCCTGCCGCTTGAGGAAACGATAGCCGGTCTGGTCCCAGGAACGGACCTGGTCGGTCAGATTGTCGAGGATGTAGTCGCCCTTGTCGGTGCGCACCGTCAGCACGGCGTGGCCTTCGCCATCCGGCTTGCGCACGACGGTCATCAGCAGATCGGCAAACGAGACGCCCAGCCGGTTCAGCTCACGGCGCTTTTCCAGGACATAGTCCTCGCAGTCGCCGACACCCTTGTCGGGATAGGCCCAGACCTCGTCCTTGCCGTAGATGTCGAAGTCGCTCTCAGGCTTGACGGCGGCGTTGACCTTTACCGTGACGCTGAGCAGCTTGCGCCACAGCGAGCCGGTCATGCTGGCGGGCGACAGATCCTTCGGGCGGATCGAGCATTCCGACGGGTAGGTCTTGCAGAAATCATAATGGCCGATCGGCTGCGACGTCGGACCACCTGTTATCATCGGGCTGGCTGCCGAGGCCGAACTGGCCCAACCTGCCGCCACAGTAAGTCCAGCCAGCGCGCACAGGCGTAGCGTTCTCGCCATTGGTGAGGAAATCATTGTCCCCGCTTGTCCCTTGTTGTTAACGAAACGTTAAGGGGTATTTACAGTCGGTGTCAATTATGAGGATGGATTGATTTTTGCGGCATGGTTACCTGCGTGGCGCCAACGCGACTATTGTGCAACAGGTCGACCGGCCGCACGGCCCCGCCAACCGATGATTTTGGCATTGACCGACCTGATGCGGATTGACGGGCATCATCGCTGGTCGCCTATTTCTTGCCGGTCCTGACCAGCTTGGGCTTCACCGCAACACGGTTCTGGCGGCCGTAGCTGGTAATGAAATCGACGATGCGCGGCACGATTTCGGAGCGGAAGCGCGAGCCGTTGAACACACCGTAATGGCCGACCGCCGGCTGCATGTAATGGGCGTGCCTGTCGGCCGGAATGTTGATGCAGAGGTCGTGCGCCGCCTTGGTCTGGCCAAGGCCGGAGATGTCGTCGTTCTCGCCCTCGACGGTGAACAGGGCGACATTGCGGATCGCCGAAGGGTCGACCGCCACACCGCGATGCGTCATTTCGCCCTTGGGCAAGGCCTGGCGGACGAAGACGGTATCGACGGTCTGCAGGTAGAATTCCGCCGTCAGATCCATCACCGCCAGGTATTCGTCATAGAATTCGCGGTGCTTCTCGGCATTGTCGCCGTCATGCTTCACCAGGTGCATGAAGAAGTCTTTGTGGGCGATGATGTGGCGATCCAGGTTCATGCTCATGAAACCCGAAAGCTGCAGGAAACCGGGATAGACGTCGCGGCCGAAGCCCGGCACCGGCCAGGGCGCGCGCATGATGACGTTGTCGCGGAACCAGTCGATGCCCTTTTCCTGGGCCAGCAAATTGACCGCCGTCGGGTTGCGGCGCGTGTCGATCGGGCCGCCCATCAGCGTCATCGTCGAGGGCACGAAAGGATCGCCCTTGGCTTCCATCAGCGCCACCGCCGCCAGCACCGGCACCGACGGCTGGCACACCGCCATCACGTGGGTGTCGGGTCCCAGCGCATGCAGCATGTCGACAATGTAGTCGACATAGTCGTCGAGGTCGAAGCTGCCGTCGGCAAGCGGCACCATCCGGGCGTCGACCCAGTCGGTGATATGCACGTCCGCATAGGGCAGCATCGCCTCGGCCGTGCCGCGCAACAGCGTCGCATAGTGGCCCGACATCGGTGCGACGATTAACAGCTTCGGATCCGGCCGGCGCCCGGCCGGGACAGCCCGCTCGAAACGGACCAGATTGCAGAACGGCCGCGACCAGACGGTGCGTTCGCTGACCTCGACGGTTTTCCAGTCGACCACGGTCTTGGTCAGGCCGAATTGCGGCTTGCCGTAGCGGCGTGTCGTGCGTTCGAACAATTCGGCCGTTGCCGCGACCGAGCGGCCCCAGGACGTGTGTGAAACCGGATTGAGCGGATTGGAGTAGAACAGGCGCACCGCATCGGCATAGAGGCGGGCCGGCTGCAAGGCGGCATGGTTCAGTTCGTAAAGCTGGTAGAACATCGAGAACCCCGCTGCCGACTGCGATCGAAGGGCCGACGAGCAGCGCCGAGCCTTGTCTTGCGGGAGGTTAGCAACAATTTGCTGCGATGCAATACGTCAACTTGCGTGATTTATGCTCATTCTTTCGTCCAAGACGTTGGGAATCCGCCTTCAACGGCAACAGCCGGCTCAATGTGCACCTGCGAAGGCGTAGCCAAGGGTACGCCTATCGGTGCGATCGTCGGAGGAGGTGTCCGGCCTGGCGCTCTGACTGTTAGACGCGTGCCATGCAGACGGCGGTATGGCCCGAGCTGATGAAGCCGAGCTGGCTGGCGGCGCCCTTCGACAGATCGAGCACGCGGCCCCTGATAAACGGGCCGCGATCGTTGATGCGCACGACGACGCTGCGGCCATTGTTGCGGTTGGTCACCTTCAGCTTGGTGCCGAACGGCAGGCTGCGATGCGCTGCGGTCAGCGCCGACGGGTTCATGCGTTCGCCGGAAGCGGTTCTGGAATGCAGTGAGTACCAGGAGGCACGGCCGCACTGAGCGGCGGCGCTGGCAGTGGATGCGCCGACCATCAGGCCAACCGCGATCATGGCCGCGGCAAGCGCAGTCTGGTTGCTTTTGTTCATGTGTTGGGGACTGGCTCCGTTGACAGACCCGCAGCGGTTAGAGGCGAATGAGGCAGCAAATGCGGCAATGATCTGTCGGTTCCATGACAATGTTACACGTTTGGAGTCGGTGCGAAACAATTTGTCAGAGAGTTTCCGCAGCACGGCACAGCTTCTTTGATGATCTTTGCATCGACCTCAGCACGTCTTGCACAAGATCAGAGATTTGCATCTAAGTAGAAGTTGGCCTGACCGGGCCGCTTCTTTCGCTGTTCCATTCCGGCAGGAGCGCGGCAGATGATCGACTTGGAAAGGAGTTTTAGCAGTGAGATTGATCAAAAATCTGCTGGCGTTGATTGTGCTCGCCATCGGCGTGCTGTGGTCATTGCAAGGCATCGGCCTTATCGGCGGCAGCTTCATGACCGGCCAGTCGCAATGGCTCTATGTCGGCATCGTCACCGCGCTGGTTGGCTTGGCCGGCCTGGCCTGGGCGAACCGTTCGCGCGTTTGAGCAGGCGTCGATCCTCAGGCTCCCGCCAGAGCAGCGCACAGCGGACCTGTGGCGGCCGGTCACCGCGACCAGTATTGCCAGCCCCAGTAGAAACTTTCGTCGCGCGGCGGTAAGCGGTTGCGCTCCGCGTCCAGATGCACCGGCGTCGGCGCTTTGCGTTCGTCCTCAGGCGGCTGTTTGTCTCCGGCCTTGATCAGGCGGAGCCAATGGCCGAAACGCGCAAGCAGCACAGCGGTGGAATGGGGCATCGTCACGTCTCCGATCCGGTCACTCCCGCCCCGCCCACGGGACGAGCACCCGCTCGATCCTGCGGATGATGAATTCGAGCACGAAGGCAAAGGCCGCGATCACCAGTATGCCCATCACCACCACGTCGGTGACGAGGAACTGGGCGGCGGACTGGATCATGAAGCCGAGCCCGCGCGTCGCCGCCACCAGCTCGGCGGCAACCAGCGTCGACCAGCCGGCGCCAAGCGCGATGCGCAGGCCGGTCAGGATCGAGGGCAGTGCGCTGGGTAGGATCACGTGCCGGACAAGCTGCGTGCGGGTCGCGCCAAGCGCGCGTGCCGCATTGATGCGTTCCTGCGAGACGCCGCGAACACCCGATGCCGTCGACAGCGCGACCGGCGCCAGCATGGCGATGGCAATCACCAGGATCTTGGACGGCTCGCCAATGCCGAACCAGATAATGATTAGTGGCAGATAGGCCAGCGGCGGGATCGGCCGCAGCAATTCGAGCAGCGGATCGAAGATGCCGCGCCCTATGATGCTGATGCCGATAGCCAGCCCGATGGGAACGCCGACGAAAACGGCCGCGATCAGCGCTGCAAATACCCGCCACAGACTGGCGGCGATATGCTGGAGCAGCGTCGCGTCGACAAAGCCGTCACGGGCGACGACGACAAATTTGTTCCAGACTGCCACGGGCGACGGCAGGAAAACCGGCGACACCAATTGCAGGCGGGCCGACAGTGCCCACGCCGCCAGCACCACCAGAACAGTGATCGCGCTGACCATGCGGGCCGAAACGCGGCTGCGTCTCGGCCGCGACCGCGACCATGGCACGGACAGCGCGTCGGCTCCGTCGTCGGCCTTGGAGCGCTGCGGCCGCTCGGTATAGGAGGTAACGGTCATGCTCCCTCTCCTTCGAAGATCGCATCGGTCAGCTCGCCGCGCGCCGCGGCGAAGGCGGGATCGGCCTTGATGCTGCGAATGGCCTCGCCGGCTGCATAGCGCCGGCTGAAGCCGGTTTCGAAACTCCGCACCACCCGCCCAGGGTCGGGAGCCAGCACAATGATGCGGGTTGCGAGCACCAGCGCTTCCTCGATGCCGTGCGTCACCATCAGCACGCCGACATTGCTTGCCGTCCACAGATCGAGCAGCGTTGTCTGCATGCGTTCCCGTGTCAGCGCATCGAGCGCGCCCAGCGGCTCGTCGAGCAGCAGGAATTGCGGCTCGGCCGCCAGCGCCCGGGCCAGGCCGACGCGCTGGCGCATGCCCCCGGAAAGCTCCCAGATGCGCTTGTCGCCGGCACCGTCGAGCTTCACCAGCGCCAGCAGCGCATCGGCGCGCCGCGCCCGTTCACTTGGCCCGACGCCGCGCAGCCTGAGCGCAAAGGCGACATTTTCCCGCGCGGTCAGCCACGGAAACAGCGCGTCGTTCTGGAACACGACGGCGCGGTCCGAGCCTGGCGCCGTGATCGGCCTGCCGCCTACCGTGGCGCTGCCGCGCACAGGCTCGACCAGACCCGCAGCGACATTGAGCAGCGAGGTCTTGCCGCAGCCGGAGCGGCCGACCAGGACAACGAAGTCATCCTTGGCGACGTCAATCGACACGCGTTCGACGGCCGGCGCCGGCTGGCCTTCATAATGAATCGAGACTTTGTCGAGCAGGAGATGCGTCATGTGGCGTCGCCGATATTCTGAATCTGCAGGCAACGCGCGCGTCAGGGAAGGGAGGACGCGCGCATTGAGCGGTCGCTAATTCGAGGCAAGCGCCTCGCCGACATATTTCGACGACACGTATTTCGAATAATCCGGCAGCACGGCGTCGATCTTGCCCTGCTCCTTGAGGAAGGCCGACGTCGCCTCGACTGCCTTGACCGTGCCGCCACCGAGGAACTTGTCCGAGGCCTGCTCCTCGAGCGTCGGGAAGACATAGCCCCTCAGCAGTTGCGGCACGTCTTCGAGCTTGGCCTCGGTGATCCTGGCGATCTTGGCCGCTTGCGGCGAGGACACCGACCATTGATCCGGCTTGGCCAGGAATTCGGCATAGGCAGCGCCCGTCACTTTGACGAAGTCGCGCACCGCCTCCGGGTTCCTTTCGGCGAAGTCGGTGCGCACGATCCAGGCGTCGAAAGTCGGCGCGCCCCAGGCGGCGACCTGCGAGGAATCCAGCACGACCTTGCCCGACGTCTTGATCTGGCCGAGTGCCGGATCCCAGACATAGGCGGCGTCGATGTCGCCGCGCGCCCATGCCGCCGCGATCTCCGGTGGCCGCAGATTGAGAATATCGACCGACTTCGGCTCGACACCCTCATGCTTCAGCGCCGCAAGCAGGCTGTAATGCGTCGTCGAGACGAAGGGTACCGCCACCTTCTTGCCGGCAAGGTCGGCGACCTTCTCGATGCCGGCGCCGTTGCGGGCGACAAGGGCCTCGGATTCGCCGATCAGCCCGACAATGAAGATGGTCTGGATGGGAAGCTCGCGGCTCGCCGCCGCCGCCAGCGGGCTCGAGCCGACATAACCGATGTCGACCGAACCGGAAGCGACGGCGGCGATCACGTCGGCGCCGGAATCAAATTTCCGCCAGTCGATTGCCGCCTTGGTCGCGCTCTCATAGGCGCCGTCGGCCTGCGGCACCTTCGAGGGTTCGACGACCGTCTGGTAGCCGATAGTGATCTTGAGGTCCTTCGCATGGGCTGGGCCGAGAAAGCCGGCACCAGCCAGAGCCGCCGAGGACAGGAGAACGACGCGTCGCGAAATAGTGGACATGAAAGGCTCCTTGAAAAGAGAAAAATCGGATCGCTCCCTCATAGTCAGCTAAGTCTATAAGGCTTGTAGAGTTAAATCCTTCCAACCATTGCCGTCTTGTTAGAAAAAAGCCGTCAGTGGCGCGGCGCGAAGGCGGATATGGCGGCTGCAGCGGGCCTCGGCCTAAGGTCTGTTGACGGTCAGGTCAGCCGAAACAGAGACGGAATGGCGCGCACTATTGGATCTGCATTCGTTGGTCAGTATAGCGGCATCGATCCTCGGGTCTCCGCTGCGTCGCTGCTTTGAACAATGGCGCAGCACCTCAATTGCCTTCTTGGCTCCACCTCACCTCTGGCTTCGCTGTCCGTTGGAGCGACCGGTGATTGCGCCATCAGCCGCAAACAAGAATTTTCCGTTTTGGCCCGGTCACCGGCAAATCCATGCTGCGAACGGCCGAACAATTGAAAGTGAATTTCCTGTGCTCGGGGATAAGTCTAGTATTCTTATGGACATTGAAGGATTGGAGAGGACGATGAGCGACGCCACCCTCCTTGTTGCCGCGCGCGGCATGCTTTGGCCTTCAAATTCAGGGACAGAAGCTGCTGTCGGCCGGTCGGGACATTCCTGTCGCCGGCCAGTTTGCCGGTGTCCCATTGGCGGCGGCTCCTGTGCTCGTAGGGGCACAAGCCCCGGCCAAAATGGCCATTGCGGCTTGAAAACGAAACAAAATCAACGTTTCTTGGCTTGTATATCATGTCACTAGAATTTATCTGTAGTGACAGCTTGGACGCGGCGGGGAGGCACGCCAGGCGTTTCGCAACCGATGGCCTTGGGTCATCGCATGACAGAGAAACGTTCGGGTTATGCTCACGAAAAAAGGTAAATACGGCCTCAAGGCGCTCGTCCATCTGGCGCGCCTGCCGGTTGGACAGCTCGCCTTCGTCAACGACATCGCCACAGGAAACAATATTCCGAAGAAGTTCCTCGACGCCATTCTTGGCGAATTGCGCAATGCCGGTTTTGTCCAGAGCCGCAAGGGCAAGGAAGGCGGCTATCGCCTGGCGCGCCCAGCGGACGAGATCAAGGTCGGGCACGTCGTGCGCGTGCTCGACGGGCCGCTTGCCCCCATTCCTTGCGCCAGCCGCACCCAGTATCAGCGCTGCGAAGATTGCAACGAGGCGACATGCCAAGTCCGACATCTGATGCTGGAGGTCCGGCAGGCCATCGCCGAGGTGCTGGACCAGCGCAGCCTCGCCGAGATGCGCGACATCGCCGGCGACGAAGACCTTTCGGTGCCGTTGAAAATCCAGGCCTGAATCAACAAAGCCTGACCCGAGAATTCCGGAACCAATGGCTCCCAAGACAATTGGTGCGCGCATGACCGGACGCGCAAATTCGATCATTCCAAGTTCGATCATCATAGTCGGTGGCGGCGCCAGCGGCGTCGTGCTTGCCGCGCATCTGCTGAAGTCGCCCAATCCCGATCTCCGCGTCAGCCTGGTCGAAAAACGCCCGCATTTTGGGCAAGGCATGGCCTATTCAACGCTGCTCTCAGCCCATGTGCTGAATGTCAGCGCGTTGGGCATGAGCGCCTATGCCGACGATCCCGGCAATTTCTCGCGCTGGCTACTTGAACGCGGCCTGGCAACGCCGGAACAGGCACCGGTCTATGCGCCGCGCAGCGTCTACGCCCGCTATCTCAAGGAGCTGCTCGACGAGCTCGAGGCGCGTGAGCAGCAGACGGGCCGGCTGCGCCTGATCCGCGAGGAGAGCCTGTCGATCTCGCCGACCGCGTCCGGCGTCGAGGTGGCGCTGGCCAACGGCACCAGCGTGGTTGCGCATCTTGCCGTGCTGGCGACCGGCCATGACGAGGAGCCGGGGGCGGGGCAGGGCCATGCGATCAGGATGGGATCCGAGGCCGACAGCGCGCTCGACCCCGAAGCCCGAGTCCTGGTGCTGGGCACGGGGTTGAGCATGGTCGATGCCTTTCTGTCGCTCGAGCAGCGCGGTCATCGCGGCGCGATCGTCGCGGTGTCGCGGCGCGGCCTGCTGCCTTCGCCGCATCGCAAGGGCAATCCCATCAAGCTCGACGTTGCCGATATCCCGCTCGGCACCCAGCTTTCCTATTTCGTCGGCTGGTTCCGCGACCTGATCCGGGAAAACCAGAAGGCCGGCATCGACTGGCGCGACGTCGTCGACGGTCTGAGGCCCTTCAACCAGAAGATCTGGCAGAACTGGCCGTCCTCGGCCAAGCGCCGCTTTGTCGAGCACACCAAGGCGTGGTGGGACATCCACCGCCATCGCATGGCGCCGCAAGTCTACGCCCGCGTTACGGAGGCGGTGCAGGCCGGCCGCATCCGGCTTGTCGCCGGCCGCATCGTCGACATCGCCGCAGGCTACACCGTAGAGGTCCAGTCCCGCCACACGCAGCGCCTCGAAAGGTTCGATGTCGCCCGCATCTATGATTGCACCGGCATCGCCAGGGATATCTCGACCACCTCGAACAGCATGGTGCGGTCGCTGGTCGACCGTGGGCTGGCACGGCCGGATCCGCTGCGGCTCGGCCTCGATGTGACCGCGGACTGCGAGGTCATCGCCGGCGATGGCACAGTATCGGCCAAGATTTTGGCGGTCGGGCCGCTGACGCGCGGCACCTTCTTCGAGATCGACGCCATTCCGGATATTCGCGTGCAGTGTGCGCGGCTGAGCAAGCGATTGCTCGGATGAGAACCCCTTTGTCTTGACGCAATTTCGGATGCAAGACCGCTGCTGCCGGGTGAAAAGACCTCGACCGCATAACCGCGCTCGGTGAAGGCGAACCAGGGTGCGTGCGCTCGCTCCACCAGAAGCCGACCGGCCAGCCCGTGGTGGTCGAGACAGCCGGGTTGGCGATGACGATCACCACACGTTTCGGCTGTTTCGCATTGACCGGATTGGCATACGCCCATCTTCGTTCTCCTCCATGGATTTTGTAGCCGGCGAGGCCGTGAGCCGCGACCCCTGGCCAGATGACCGGGCGAATTCTGCTTCCGTCGTCACCATGCCTTGCCTACCATGGCGCATGACCCAACGCGGAAGACTCTACGGCTGCCCGGTCGAGTTCGCGCTCGACGCGCTCGGCGGCAAATGGAAGACGGTGATCCTGGCGCACGTCAAGGAACAGCCGATGCGCTATTCCGACCTGCGCCGGCTGATCCCCTCGCTCTCGGACAAGATGCTGACGCAGCGCCTGGCCGAGCTTGTCGAGATCGGCTTCGTCACGCTCGAGATNCCCCTCGCTCTCGGACAAGATGCTGACGCAGCGCCTGGCCGAGCTTGTCGAGATCGGCTTCGTCACGCTCGAGATGTCGCCCGACGGCAAGGGGCGCTACGCCTTGACCGGGCGCGGTGAAGATCTCGCCGCCGCGCTCCAGGCGCTCTACGACTGGGGAAGCGTGCATGGCCGCGCCGAGGGCGTGCGTTTTCGCACCGATAGCGCAGCCACCTAGATCAATTCCGGGAAGCGCGGAGCGGTTTTCTGTCCGCAATTGCGAGACAAAGCGATGGAGCGGTTCGACGTTTGCGTGAAAGGGTGGATCGCTCTAGCAAGCCGACTGTCCTCAACCCGGTCCGGCAAGCGCGCTGCAGAAGCTGGCGACATCGGTGACAACGGCTTCGCCGAGGAAGCGTAGCGTCGCCATCGAGCGGTCGCGCGCCTCGCGGTTGCCGAAGCCACAGGCATCCTCGATGACCACGGCGACAAAGCCATTGTCGGTCGCCTGGCGAACGGTTGGCTCGATGCCGATCTCCATGGCGATGCCTGCGAGCGCTATCGTGCGCACGCCGCAATCGCGCAAGACAAAGCCGAGCGCGGTGGAATCGAAGGCCGACATCGTGAGCTTGTCGAACACCGCCTCGTCATCGCGGGGTTCCAGCTCGGGCACGATCCGCGTCGCTTCGGCGTCGCGCGGGAACCACGGCTCAACTGTGTCGGGGCTGTCGCGCCGCTGCCAGGCCATGGCGGTGCGCAGCTGCGTCGCGCCCATCCATTTGCGCGGCAGCGACAGATGGCGCGTGAACGCCACCCGCATTCCGGCCACGCGCGCCGCTTCCAGCACCGTGCCGGTGCGCTCGACGATGGTGGCGGCGCCGGCCACCTGGCGGCAGATGCCGACCTGCATGTCGTAGACCACCAGCGCCGTGCGGCGCGGATCGCACCACTCAGCCAGGCTGGCCGGGATTTCGATCCCGTCGCGCGACCGGATCATGCCGCCGTCCGGTCCCACGGCTTGGCGATGTCGACGGTCGGGTCGAACAGGAATTCCAGCGGCAATGGCGCGTCGAAGGCGATGAAGTGCCATTCCAGCAGCCCGGCCTTGGACAGCGGGAAGTCCTCGGTGTAGCGCCGCGCTTCCGCGACGCTGTCGAGCTCGAAGACGATGATGACGCCGCCAATATCGCCGCGCGCATAATTCTCGCGCACGATCCCCGCCTTCCAGAGCCGCCAGACGTTCGACACTTCGTCGCGCAAATAAGGCCGCAGGTCGTCGAGCGTGACGCCGGGCTTGAAATTGTCATAGGCAAGAATCTTCATCGGCCATTCCTTGCATTGCTGTTCGACCAGCGCCGGGTAGCATGGCGGAATCAGCGGCGGCAACGAACGAGATGGTGCGTTGAAACGGCCGCACGATTGCCGTTCTGTGCCGTGCGACCCTACGGACGGCCAGGCGGCCGCGGTATAGTTTTCGCTGAGGAGGAAAAGTGCAGTGACCATCGAAAGGCTGAACCCCGAGGGCATGCACAGCAACCCGACCTATTCGCAAGGCGTGTCGCTGCCGGCATCCGCGCGCATCGTGCTGGTCGGCGGCCAGAATGGGGTCGACGCGCAAGGCCGGATCGTCGCCAGGGACGATCTCGCTGCGCAGACCGCTTAGGCGCTCTCCAACCTGGCAAAGGTGCTCGAAGCCGGTGGGGCAAAGCCTGAAGACCTCGTCAGCCTCTCGGTCTATATCGCCGGCGACCTGGACATAGGGCCGGCCTTCGGCGCCTGGATGGCCTTCTGGGCAAACCGCGGCGTGCCGCCGATCATCAAAGTGCTGCGCGTCGCCGGCCTCGGTAATCCGGATTTTCTGATCGAGATCGAAGCCCAGGCCGCGATCGCCTGAACCCTAAGCAGGTTCTGCAAATCTTTTGCCCAGCCTCGAGGCTGGCGAAGCTTTCGCGAAATTCCATTCCCCTGCTGGCGGCCGGATTGGCACGATCTATCTTCTTTACAACTGCAAACGGCTGGAAAAGACGGTAGGTTGCCGTCTTCCAGGGCGGTTGCTCATTCTGGCAACGGAGCATCTGACATGAGCAAGCACAAGATCGTGGCACCGGACGACGCATCGTCCCGCTTGCGCCCGCCCTATGCCTCGGTTCTCGACCTGATCGGGCAGACGCCGGTCGTCGAGCTGACCAAATTCGACATCGGCAAGTGCCGGCTGTTCATCAAGCTCGAAAGCCAGAATCCCGGCGGCTCGATCAAGGACCGCATCGCGCTGTCGATGATTGCCGCCGCCGAAAAACAGGGCAAACTGAAACGCGGCGGGACGATCGTGGAGGCGACTGCCGGCAATACCGGTCTTGGTCTCGCCCAGGTCGGCATCCCCAAGGGCTACCGCATCATCCTGGTCGTGCCTGACAAGATGTCGCGCGAAAAGATCCAGCATCTGCGGGCGCTCGGCGCCGAAGTGCGCATGACGCGTTCCGACGTCGGCAAGGGACATGCCGAATATTATCAGGACATGGCCGAAAAGATCGCCGCCGAGCTGCCCGGCGCCTTCTACGCCAACCAGTTTGCCAACCCGGCCAATCCGCTGGCCCACGAAACCACGACCGGGCCGGAAATCTTTCAGCAGCTCGGAGGTGATGTCGATGCGGTGGTCGTCGGCGTCGGCTCCGGCGGCACGCTGACCGGGCTTGGCCGCTATTTCGCGAAAGTCTCGCCGAAGACCGAGATGATTTTGGCCGATCCGGTCGGCTCGGTGCTGGCACCGTTGATCAAAACCGGCAAGATGGTAGAGGCCGGAAGCTGGACCGTTGAAGGCATCGGCGAGGATTTCGTCCCGCCCAATGCCGATCTGTCGCTGGTCAGGAAGGCCTATTCCATCCCCGACAAGCAGAGCATGCTGGCGGTGCGCGACCTGCTTTCGAAGGAAGGCATCCTCGCCGGCTCGTCGTCCGGCACGCTGCTTTCGACGGCGCTCCGCTATTGCCGCGAGCAGACCGTGCCGAAGCGCGTCGTCACCTTCGTCTGCGACAGCGGCAACAAGTATCTGTCGAAAGTGTTCGACGACTTCTGGCTGGCCGAACAGGGCCTTGCCGAGCAAGAGCAGCATGGCGACCTGCGTGATCTGGTGATGCGTTCGCACCGCACCGGCGACACCGTGTATGTCGGTCCGGACGAAAGCCTGCTCAACGCCTATGGCCGGATGCGCCGCTCGGATGTTTCGCAGCTGCCGGTGCTGGACGAGGGCAAGCTCGTCGGCATCATCGACGAAAGCGATATCCTGGCCAAGGTCGAAGGCCCCTATGACAGCCGCTGGGACCGCTTCAAGGCCCCGGTCAGTACGGCCATGACCTCTACCCTGCACACGCTGCAGGCCAGCCAGACGCTGGATGCGCTGCTGCCGGTGTTCGACCGCAACGAGGTCGCTATCGTCTTCGATGGCGACGAATTCATTGGCCTGATAACCCGTATCGACCTGATCAACCATCTGAGGCGCGCCCGATGACCGTCAAAGCCACCGTATCGGGCAGGAACCGCCTCGCCTTCTCGACGCGCACCATCCATGGCGGCCAGAGCCACGACCCGACGACGGGCGCGGTGATGGTGCCGATCTACGCGACCTCGACCTATGGCCAGCAGAGCCCGGGCGTGCACAAGGGTTTTGAATATGCCCGCAGCCAGAACCTGACCCGCTTTGCCTTCGAGCGCGCTGTGGCCGACCTCGAAAGCGGCACAGCCGCCTTCGCCTTCGCTTCGGGGCTGGCGGCGATCGCCACTATTTTCGAACTGCTCGATTCCGGCGCCCACATCGTCGCCACCGACGACATCTATGGCGGCACGTTTCGGCTGCTTGAGCGGGTGCGCAAGCGCTCGGCCAACCTCCAGGTCGACTTCGTTGACTTCACTGATCTTGCCGCGGTCGAAGCGGCGATCCGCCCGGAAACCAAGCTGCTCTGGGTCGAGACGCCGACCAATCCACTGCTGCGTGTCGTCGATCTCGAAGGCGTCGCGGCATTGGCCAGGCGCAAAGGCGTGCTGTCGGTCGCCGACAACACTTTCTGCAGCCCCTATCTGCAGCGGCCGCTGGAGCTCGGCATCGATATCGTTGTTCACTCGACGACGAAATACCTCAACGGCCATTCCGACATGGTCGGCGGCGTCGCCGTGGTCGGCGACAACAAGGATCTCGCCGATCGGCTGAAGTTCCTGCAGAACGCCATCGGCGCCATTTCCGGGCCATTCGACAGTTTCCTGGCGCTGCGCGGCCTGAAGACGCTGGCGCTGAGGATGGAGCGTCATTCGTCGAACGGCCAGAAGATCGCGCACTGGCTGGAAAGCCGCCCCGACATCCGCCGTGTTATCTATCCCGGCCTGCCCAGCCATCCGCAGCACGCCACCGCCAGGCGGCAGATGCACGCCTTCGGCGGCATGATCACCATCGAGCTCGACCGCGACCTCGCCGGCACCAAGCGCTTCCTCGAGCACACGCAACTGTTCACGCTGGCCGAAAGCCTCGGCGGCGTCGAAAGCCTGATCGAGCACCCCGCACTGATGACGCACGGCTCGATCCCGGCGAAAAAACGCGCGGAGATCGGGATATCCGATTCGCTGGTGCGCTTGTCGGCCGGCATCGAGGATGGCGACGATCTGATTGCGGATCTGGATCAGGCGCTGGCGAGTTGAGCCCGGTAACAAGAAACCTTGCGAGACGTCGGCAGGACAGAGGGGGGTGAAGGATCACCGACAAGCGACAATTGTTCTGTGTCGCGCCCCGCACGCTATTCCGTTGACCCAGGCCAATTCTGCCTGAATTGTAGCGACCCGATCCTCCCGGCTCCGGAAGCTATGAACAACCGACAACGCAACCAACCGACGGCAAGCGAAGCCCCTCTCACCTTCGCCGTCCTGGTCTTCCCTGGCTTTCCGATGATGGCGTTCAGCTCGGTGATCGAGCCGCTCCGCGCCGCCAACGTGCTGGCGAAGCGGAACTGCTATCGCTGGATAATCGTCGGCGCCACCGAAGGCCCGGTCGAGGCTTCTAATGGCGTCGTCATCCAGCCCGGCTTTGCCGCCCATGACGCGCCGAAGGTCGATCGTGTCGTCGTCTGCTCGGGCGGCGATGCCGATCATCTCGTCGCGCACGATGCGGTGAGCTGGATCCGCAGGAGCCTGCGCGGCGGCGCCCATATCGGCGCGGTGGCGGATGCCGCCTTCTTCCTGGCTCGGGCCGGCCTGCTCGACGGCCATGCCTGCACCTTGCACTGGACCAGCCAGGGGGCTTTCATCGAAGCGTTTCCGGATATCGAGCTCAGGCGCGATCTCTATGTCATCGACCGCAAGCGCTTCACCTCGGCCGGCGGCGTCGGCAGTCTCGACATGATGCTGGAGATCATCACCAACGATTATGGCGCCGAGCTTGCGGCCGGCGTCGCCGAATGGTTCGTGCACAGCCCGCTGCGCTCCAGCGTCGACCGCAAGCTGATGCCGCTCAGGCTGCGGACCGGCGTGCAGAACGAACTGGTGCTGTCGGCCATCGCCATCATGGAGGATGCGGTCGAAGAGCGGCTCGGCATGGCGGAACTGGCCAACAAGCTCGGCGTCTCCTGCGATAAGCTCGAACGCAATTTCCGCTCCGAACTCAGCATCTCGCCCAACGGCTACTACCGCCGTCTGCGCCTCAAGCGCGCCGCCGACCTGCTGGCGCATTCGACGCTGATGGTGCGCGACGTGGCGCTGGCCTGCGGCTTCGCCTCGATGTCGAGCTTTGCCCGCGCGTTCCGGGAGGAGCATGGCCACGCGCCGAAGGTGATGAGGAGGCACTAGCGGCGTTAATCGCTCCACGCTGAGTTCCCGCCCACCCCCCTCTGGCCTGCCGGCCATCTCCCCCTCAAGGGGGGAGATTGGTAGCTTCGCAAGCAAAGCTCACTCGACAACTTTGGAGATTGGCGAAAGCTGAAGTGACGTCCAATCTCCCCACCTGAGGGGGAGATGGCCGGCAGGCCAGAGGGGGGTGCTGTCCGGCCAGCCTGTCTACGGCATCCAGCACAACATTTGCGGTTTTCCGCACAACGCCCGCACGTCCTTTGCTCCATGGTCTCGCTTCCAGGAGGCACCCATGAGCATCGTCGTTTTCGACCCCGACAGCACCGAGGACGTTGACTTCAAGGACCGCATGCGGCATCCGGCTGCGGCCGATCCGGCCGGCGGCATGTGGTTGTCGGATACCGAGCCGTCCTTCATCAATGCCGACGCGCTGCGCAAGGGGCGACTGGTCAAGCTGCGCGCGTGGATGCGCGAGGCCGGCTATGGCGGCGTCGTGCTGTTCGACCCCTACAACCAGCGCTACGCCACCGGCTCGCGCAACATGTTCGGCTATTTCCTGCGCAACTCGACGCGCTACTTCTTCATCCCGACCGAAGGGCCGATCGTGTTGTTCGAATATCCGCAGAGCTACCATGTCTCGATGGTGCTCGACACGATCGACGAGGCGCGGCCGTCGAAGCTGGTCTGGTCTTCGGTGTCGGGCCGTGACGACGAAACAGCCGGCCCGTTCGCCGATGAGATCGCCGAATTGCTCAAGGCGCATGGCGGCGGCTCGATGAAGCTCGGGCTCGACCGCTGCAGCCATCTGCAGGCACTGGCGTTGGAAAAGCGCGGCTGCGACGTCCGGGATTGCCAGGGCGAGATTTTGGCGGTGCGCGCGGTCAAGACGCCAGAGGAAGTAAAATGCCTGCAGGTGTCGATGGCTGGCGCCGAGGCTGCGGTCTATGCGGTGCGCGAGGCGATCAAGCCCGGCGTATCCGAAAACGAGTTGTTCGCCATCATGTATGGCGAGGTGATCCGCCAGGGCGGCGAATTCATCGAAACCCGTTTGCTGACCTCGGGCCAGCGCACCAACCCATGGTTCAATGAGGCGAGCGGCCGCAAGATCAGGCCGGGCGAACTTCTGGCGCTCGATACCGACACGATCGGCTGCTACGGCTATTATTCGGACTTTTCGCGCACCTTCCGCTGCGGCCCGGGCAAGCCGACCGATTATCAGAGATCGCTCTACCGCATGGCGCACGATCAGGTTCAGCACAACATCGGGGTCGTCAAGCCGGGCATGGCGTTTCGCGAGATTGCCGAAAAGGCCTGGAAGATCCCGGACCGCTTCGTCGACCAGCGCTACACCTCGGTCATGCACGGCGTCGGCATGCATGGCGAGACGCCGTTCATCGCGCATGCCATGGATTACGAGACCTATGGCCGCGACGGTGTCATCGTGCCCGGCATGGTGGTCAGCGTCGAAAGCTATATCGGCGAAAAGGGCGGCCGCGAGGGCGTCAAGCTGGAGGACGAGATCCTGATCACCGAGACCGGCACCGAACTCCTGTCGCGCTTTCCCTATGAGGACGATTTCCTTGACAGGCACGTTTGAGTGCTGACAGGCAGTTTTGCATGAAAAGCCCGATCTCGATCAAGCGCGGCAAGGCGGCGGCGGTGTTCATCGATCTCCAGGAGGAGCATCGGCGGGACAAGCGCTATCTGGTCGAAGGCTATGGCGACATTCTCGCCAAGGTCCAGCGGCTGCAGCAGGCGGCTCGGGCCAACAATGTGCCCCTGTACCACTGGGCCTATATCGTCGATCTCGCCACGGCACGGCCGTTCCACCCGGTCGAGGCCAACGGCAAGTCGGCGTTTTCCGACAAGGACGATCCACTGACGGCGATCTGTCCGGAAGTGGGCCCGGCGACAGGCGAGACGATGCTGGTCAAGACCGATGCCAGCGCCTTCCGCGCGGGGCCTGCCGCCGAGCGGCTGAAGGCCGATGGCGTCGAGTGGCTGGTCGTTGCCGGCGTCTGGACCGAGGCCTGCATCGATGCCACCGTAAAGGACGCGGTGGCGCTCGGGTTTCGCGTGCTGCTGGTCAAGGATGCCTGCGGCAGCGGCAGCACGGCGATGCATCAGACGGCCATTCTCAATCTCGCCAACCGGCTCTATGGCGGCGTCGTCACCACCACCGACGGCGCCTGTCGGCTGCTGGCCGGCGAGACGGTCGAAGCCTGGCAGGTCGAGGGCTCGGTGCCATTGCGCTTCAGCTACGAAAACGCCGCCCGCCTCTACGCCGAGCTCTGAGCGGGACCGCGCCGCGATGATCACCGAGGCCGATCGACCAGAAACGACAGAGCGCGGAAAATACCAAACGCTGCTCGATCCGGAGCTGTGGGCCTATATCGACCGGGTCAATGAGTCGTATCCGCCCGAGATCGTCTACATGCCGATCGACAGGCAGCGGGCGGTCTATGACGCCATGTGCCGGGCGTTCCGCGAGCCCTATCCGTCCGGTGTCAAGGCCAGCGACAGCGCGGTTCCTGCCATTGACCATGCGATCCCGGTCCGGCGTTACCAGATGGCGGGCACGGCGCCACAAGCGATGGTCGTCTATTATCACGGCGGCGGCTTCGTCCTTGGCGGGCTCGACAGCCATGACGACATCTGCGCCGAGATTTGCGCCGGCACTGGCTTTCCCGTTCTGTCCGCAGACTACCGGCTGGCGCCCGAGCATCTGCATCCGGCGGCCTTCGAGGATGCGCTGGCCGTATTCGAATGGGCTGCGGCGACGACCGGCCTGCCGCTCGTACTCTGCGGTGAGAGTGCCGGCGGCAATCTTGCTGCCGCAGTGGCGCAGGCGACACGCCGCCATCCTCGCCATGCGATCGGCCAGGTGCTGATTTATCCCGAGCTCGGCGGTGACGAGCTAGACGGCCCCGAGCTGGACAGCAAAGAGCGCGCCGGCTCCTATGTCGAGCACGCAGAGGCGCCACTGCTGACATTGCGCGACGTCGAATTCTATCGGCATATCCGGGCAGGGAAGGGGCAGTCGCCGGAAGACCCGACATTTTCGCCGCTCGGCGATACGCACTTCTCTGGCCTGCCGCCGACCGTCGTCATCACTGCCGAATGCGACCCGCTGTCGGCTGACGGCAAGGCCTATCGCGATCGCATCCTTGCCGCCGGCGGCAAGGCATGGTGGCGCGAAGAGCCGCGGCTGGTGCACAGCTTCCTGCGCGCCCGCAAAACCGTACCGCGCGCCGGCCAGGCGTTTGAGCGCATAATCGCGGCAATAGCCGCGCTGGGCGGAGGTGATTGGCCTGAGTGACGCGGACCGTCCTCCAATCTCCACTGTCGCGGAACAGCGCACAACAACTGCGGAAACCCGAACACTGCTTCGGTCAGGCCAGCCCTATCATCACGCCACGTAAGGAGCCCGCATCCGCGATGCGCCGGCCCGACAGGGAGGATTTACGATGAAGTTCATGCTGACCGACCGGAAATTGCATCCGCAGGCGGAGCCCGTCGCCGATGGCTTCAAGAAAGGCCAGATGAACCGGCGCGAATATCTCGCCACCATGGCTGCGCTCGGCGTCAGCGCTGCCGGCGCGCTGGCGCTGGGCGGGCTTGCGCCGTCACCGGCCAGGGCCGAGGAACCGAAGCGCGGCGGCATCTTGCGTGTCGCCATGAACGTCAAGGGCTGGAAGGATCCGCGCACTTTCGACGGCGTCGAGATGTCCAACGTCGCCCGCCAGTGCAACGAATATCTGGTGCGCTGGAAGCGCGACTTCACCTTCGAGCCATGGCTGCTCGAGAGCTGGGAAACCAGCGACGACGCCCGCGTGCTGACGCTGCATGTCCGCAAGGGCATCACCTGGTCGAACGGCGACACCTTCAACGCCGACGACGTGATCCACAATCTGACGCGCTGGTGCGATGCGTCCGTCGCCGGCAATTCGGTCGCCGCGCGCATGGGCGCACTGGTCAACGCCGATACCAAGAAGGCCGTCGACGGCGGCATCGAGCGCGTCGACGATTTCATCGTCCGGCTCAATCTGCCCAAGCCCGACATTTCGCTGATCGCCGGCATGGCCGACTATCCGGCGCTGATCATGCACCGCAGCTATGAAGGCGACGGCGATCCGCTGAAGGCATTGGCGATCACTACCGGGCCTTGCGAACTCGTCGCATGGGACGCCGAGGTCGGCGCCGAAGTCCGCCGTAAGGACAAGCCATGGTGGAAGGGCGACTTCTACCTCGACGGCATCAAATGGGTCGACTACGGCTCCGATCCCAACGCCATGCTGTCGGCCTTCGAATCGGGCGAGATCGACACCGACCATGAAACCGCCTCCGACACGGTTGCGCAGACCGACTCCATGGGCCTGAGCAATTCGGAAATCGCCACCGGCTCGACCATCGTCGCGCGTTTCAACATCGGCAATCCGCCCTATGACGACATCAAGGTGCGCCGCGCCGCCCAGCTCGCGGTCGACAACGCCGCCGTGCTGAAGATCGGCATGGACAATCGCGGTAAGCCTGCCGAGAACCATCACGTCGGGCCGATGCATCCCGAATATGCCGATATCGGCCCGGCCGTCCGCAACACCGATCAAGCCAAGGCCCTGCTCGCCGAGGCCGGCAAGGCCGACCACGAATATGAACTCATCTCGGTCGACGTCGACTGGCAGAAGAGCACCGGCGACGCCATCGCCGCGCAGATGCGCGAGGCCGGGCTGAAGATCAAGCGCACTGTGCTGCCGGCCGCGACGTTCTGGAACGATTGGAGCAAATATCCCTTCTCCTGCACGGAATGGCTCGGCCGGCCGCTCGGCGTCCAGGTGCTGGCGCTCGCTTATAAGTCTGGCGCCGCGTGGAACGAGAGCGCCTATGCCAATCCGGAGTTCGACACTCTGCTCGACAAGGCCCTAGCGATGCCTGATCCCGGCGCCCGCAAGGAGCTCATGGCCAAGATCGAACAGAATCTGCGCGATTCCGGCGTTATCATCCAGCCCTACTGGCGCTCGGTTTACCGCACCTACCGCAAGGGCGTCCATGGCTGCGAGCAGCACCAGTCGCTCGAGCAGCATTTCGAGAAGGTCTGGCTCGATGCCTAGTCTCGCCGCTCGAAAGAAAGGCCGGCGTTAGCCCGTCGCGCCCGTCGCTGAAATCTCCTGCCCGAGCCGCACCGTTTCCCGGATCAGCAGGTCAAGATCGTCGCGACGGGTGCGGTGGTTGTTGATCGCCACCCTGAGGCAATGCTGGCCATGCACTGTCGTGTCGGAAATGGCGGCGATGCCTTCTTCCTGCAGCCTCAGCATGATCTCGGTGTTGAGCGCCTTCTGCCTCTCTCCCGTCTGCCCGTCGCCGCGGTGGCGAAAACAAACGATGTTAATGTTCACCGGTGCCACCAGTTCGAGAGCCGCTTCCGCCTCGATCAGCGCGCTGAGATGATGTCCCTGCGCAATGTTCTGATCGATCAGCCGGCCGAACTTTTCGATGCCGTGCTCTCTCAGCGCCATCCACACCTTCAGCGCGCGGAAACCGCGTGACGTCTGCAAGCCGAAATCGTGCAGCCAGTGGCCGGAGGCGAGTCCGCGCGGGGTCGATTCCAGATATTCCGGCGTCACCGCGAACGTGCCGCGATGCGCGGAGGCATCCCTGATCAGCGCGCAGCCGACCTCGAATGGCGCGTGCAGCCATTTGTGCGGATCGAGCGCGATTGAGTGGGCGCGTTCAATGCCGGCAACGCGATGCGAATTGTCCGGCGCAATCGCAAGCAGGGCGCCGATGCACCCGTCGACATGGAACCACAGATCCTCTTGTGACGCCAGGTCTGCCAGCGCTTGCAGATCGTCGATCGCGCCGGTGTTCACCGTGCCGGCCGTGCCGATCACGCAGGCCGGCTTGAAGCCCGCGTTACGGTCCTCGACAATCGCCGCCCGCAACGCAGCGATGTCGATGCGCAGCCCCGCATCGCTCGGGATGCGACGCAGTGCCCGGTTGCCGAGGCCGAGCGCCTCCATCGCCTTGCGATGGCAGGAGTGAAGCTGGTCGGAGCCATAGAAACGCAGTGGCTTGTCGATGCCGGCAACCCCGTGCTCGCGTATGTCGATGCCCGCCTTGGCGTTGCGCGCCACGGTCAGCCCGATGATGTTGGCCATCGAGCCGCCGCTGACCAGCGTGCCGCTGGCCGATTGCGGAAAGCCCATCATTTCCTTGCACCAGTCGACGACCTGGTTGTCCATCAACGCGGCGGCATGGTTGCCGCCGCCGAGATTGGAGCCCTGGATCGCCGCCAGGAAATCGCCGAGCGCGCCGGTGAAATTGCTAGAGCCCATATACCAGGACCAGAAGCGCGGATGGATGTTGCCCATCGGATAGGGCATCAGCTTCCCTGTGACGTCGCCGTAGATTTCGGCCAGCGGAGCCGGCGAACGCGGCAGCGGCGCCGTGAAGAAAGTCCTCACATCAACCGGCATCTCCTGCCACACCGGACGCTCTCTGACATCGCGCAGGTAAGCGACGGCATCGTCGACGATCCGATGCGACAGGACCTGCACGTCGGCCCAGTTCGAGGGGTCAAGCGTTTCCTCGGTGGCCGTGATGGCCAATCCAGGCCTCGTGTCCATACAGGCCGCTCCCGATGTGCCGCCGTCACGCCGGAAACTGGCAGCCGGGCGTCGACTGCGAAAGCGCAGTCTCCTCGGCGTCCATCTCGGCTTCGATGCCGTCGAACAGCGGTGTCGTCATGTAGCGTTCGCCAGTATCGGGCAGCATGCACAGGATCACCGAGCCGGGCGCCGCCTTTTCCGCGATCTGCCGCGCCACAGCGAAGGTCGCTCCGCCGGAGATGCCGGTGAAAATCCCTTCCTTCTGCGCCAGCGCCTTGGCCCATTTCATGCCCTCGGGCCCGGCAATCGGCACCACCTCGTCATAGAGGCTGGCGTCGATCGCCTCTTGCAGCACGTCCGGAATGAAGTCGGGCGTCCAGCCCTGGATCGGATGCGGCTCGAAGGCCGGATGGCTGGCGGCAGGCGCGCCACCGGCGCCGCGCTGCTGCGGCTTGCCGCTGCCGATCAGCTGCGCGTTGGCCGGTTCGGCGAGCACGATCCGGGTCTCCGGACGCTCCTGCCGCAGCACGCGCCCGACGCCGACGACGGTGCCGCCCGTGCCATAGCCGGTGACGAAGCAGTCGAGCCGCGAGCCGGCGAAATCGTTGATGATCTCGCGCGCCGTCGTCGCCTCGTGAATGGCGGCGTTGGCCTTGGTTTCGAACTGGCGGGCCAAAAACCAGCCATTGGCTTCGGCCAGCTCCACCGCCTTCTTGTACATGCCAAAACCCTTCTGGGCGCGTGGCGTCAGCGCCACCTTGGCGCCCAGCATGCGCATCAGCTTGCGGCGTTCGATGGAAAAACTGTCGGCCATCGTCACCACCAGCGGATAGCCCTTCTGGGCGCAGACCATGGCAAGGCCGATTCCGGTGTTGCCGCTGGTCGCCTCGACCACGGTCTGGCCCGGCGTCAAGGCGCCGCTGCGCTCGCCTTCCTCGATGATGTTGAGCGCCAGCCGGTCCTTCACCGAGGCGGCGGGATTGAAGAACTCGGCCTTCACATAGATCGTCGCATGATCCGGTCCGAGATTGTTGATGCGGATCACCGGCGTATCGCCGACCGTGTCGAGAATGCTGTCGAACAGGCGGCCGCGCCCGGCGGTGGTTCTGATTTTCTGTTGATGCAACATGTCGATCTCCTCGCTTCGTCGTTGTCTCTTGTCGTCACGGGCCGGTTACAGACCGGTGGCTTGGGCGGCGAGGTTTCGAGACCTTGCCGCACTACATTTGCCTCCCGGCAATGTGGCCATGGCGGCATCCGGCGCGGAAATTCGCCGCCGGATGCACCGTGTCGCGTTTGGTGATAAAACAAAGGCCGACTGGCCAGCGTGGGAGCAGGCGTGGAAACGCACGTGGAATCCACCCGATCGGGCCTCGACGGCGAGGTGACCGGCCTTTCCGTGCGCCTGCTCGGCCCGCTGACGATCGCACGCAACGGCATCATCATCCAGCTCCCAAAATCGCGCAAGCTGCGTGCGCTGCTCGCCTATTTGGCGCTGGCGCCGCATCCGGTCGGCCGCAGCCGGCTCTGCGAGCTTTTGTGGGACGTGCCGAACGACCCGCGCGGCGAACTCCGCTGGTGCCTCAGCAAGCTTCGAGGCGTTCTCGACGAATCCGATCGGAGCAGGATCGAGGCACAGGGCGACACGGTCGCGCTCGACCTGAACGGTGTATCCGTGGATGCCGTGGAGATTGCCTCCGCCGCGACGAAGGGAATAGAGACGCTCGAGCTCGAACGCCTGCTGGCGCTTTCCCGGCTGTTCGCCGGCGATTTCCTCGACGGGCTGGAGATCGACCGCAGCCCGCATTTCAACAGCTGGTTGACCGCTCAGCGCCGCCGCTTCAGCTCATGCCACGCGGCGGTGCTGCAACAGCTTGTCGAGCGTCTCCCCAGCGATTCCGATGACGTGTCCGCGCACCTCGAAAAATGGCTGGAGCTCGCTCCGTTCGACGGCCGTGTGCATCTGGCCTTGCTGACGAGGCTCGCCCAGCGCGGCCAGTTCGGCGCGGCCGAGGAGCATATTGCGGCCGCCGCACGGCACTTCCAGTCCGAAGATCTGGATTTCGGACCCGTTCGCGACGCATGGCGGACAATCCGCTGTCAGCACGGCGCGTCATCATGGGTGCAGCCGGCCGTTCCGCTCTCGGTACCTCCTATCATGCTTGCCGATCCCAACGCCGCAACGTCGCGCAAGGCTTCGCTTGCGGTGATGCCGTTTATTGAACAGGCCGGCATCGGCGGCGTTCCTGGTGGCCCTCGCGGAGGGATTGCCGACGGCCTGACCCACGACATCATCACCCGCCTGGCCAAGCTCAGGGATTTCTTCGTCATCGCGCGCGGCTCGGTGTTTGCCTTGGCGGAGAAAAACATCGCGCCCGAAGATGCCGGGCGGCGGCTCAACGTCGACTATGTCGCCACGGGCATGGTGCGCTGCCAGGCGGGCCGCGTCACCGTTGCTGTCGAGCTGGTCGAAGTGCGCACCGCCAGGATAGTCTGGGCCGAGACGTTCGAGCGCAAGCCGGACGACATCTTTGCCGTGCTCGATGATATCGGCAACAGCATCGTCTCGTCGATCTCGGCCGAGATCGAGACGGTCGAGCGCAACCGCGCCATGCTGAAGGCGCCCAATTCGCTGAACGCCTGGGAGGCCTATCACCGCGGCCTGTGGCACATGTACCGCTTCACCCGCGCGGAAAACGAGCAGGCCCGGCATTTCTTCGACCTGGCCTTGAAGCTCGATCCTACCTTCGCCCGCGCTTATGCCGGGCTCTCCTTCACTCATTGGCAAAATGCCTTCCAGCGCTGGGGCGACCGCGATCAGGAGAGCGCCATGGCCTTCGAGGCAGCCGGCCAGAGCCTTCTCGTCGATGATCACAATCCGGCCGCGCATTGGGCCATGGGGCGGGCGCTGTGGCTGCGCGGCGAGCAGGACGGCTCCCTCATCGAGCTGGAACGCGCCGTCGACCTCAGCCCTAATTTCGCGCTTGGCCACTATGCCCTGTCTTTCGTCCACTCGCAGTCCGGCGACCCGAAGGCCGCGATCGGCTCATCCGACCATTCCAGGCATCTGAGCCCCTTCGATCCGCTGCTGTTCGGCATGCTGGGCGCCAGGGCGATGTCGCATGTCCGGCTCGGCCAGTTTGACGAAGCCGCCGAATGGGCGCTGAAAGCAGCCGCGCGTCCCAACGCCCATGCCATCATCCTGGCAATCGCCGCGCATTGCCTTGCGCTGGCGGGACGGCTGGACGAGGGTCAAGGTTTCGCCGCCGCGTTGCGCAAGACGCTGCCGAACTACTGCGCCGATGATTTCATCGGCACCTTCCGCTTCGAGCCGGACGCCGAGGCGCTGTTCCGGCAAGGCGCCAAGCGGATCGGGCTGAGGTGAAGCAGGCGCGGTTAGCCCGGGTTCTCTAAACCGCTCATCGCGGCTGGCCGCCCCCAAACATCGTCATGTCCGCAGCCCAAGGCGCCAATGGTCAGATCAGTCGCAAAATTCGTCGACCGGAGCGGATCAGACGGGCTCAACGGATTTGACATTGCCGTCGGTATCCACGAGGCAGCTTGTCTTCTTGCCGCTGGCATCGAGTTCGACCTGATAGGTCTTGGAATCGAGCTTGCTTGATGAAACCGGAAGTATCTTGGTGCTGTCGACGCCGCTGGCCTTGGCGACCGCATTGGCGCAAAGCAGCTGAAGGTCCGCCGGCGCCGTTTCGACCTTGGTCCTGGACATCTGGTCCTGCGGCGGCGGCGATGGCGCGCTGACGCAAGCGCCAAGGGCTCCAGCCAGGAATCCAATTGCTGTCGCCCGAATCGAAGTTCTCACTGCATTTTTTGCCGACATTGCTTGTCCCTCTCCGAATGCCCTCACACGCCTTTGTAAAGTGCCGCCCCCTGCATGAGGACGATGACCTTGGCCCCGACCTTGACGCGGGATGCGAGATCGACGATGTCGTCGTTCCTCATCCGGATACATCCCGACGACACGTCGAGCCCGATCGTCCAGGGCTCCGGGGTGCCGTGTATCCGGTAGATCGTGTCCTGGTCGCGCTCATAGGTAGAGCGCCCTTGCGCCGAGCGGGTTGTCCGGCCCCCCCTTCATGCCTCCGGCATATTTCACCGCCTTTGGATCGCGAGCGACCATTTCGGCCGGAGGTGTCCAGGTCGGCCACTCCGCCATACGGCCGACGCGCACGATGCCGGCCCAGCCAAACCCCTCCCGGCCCACGCCGATACCATAGCGCATGGCCTGCTGACCCGGCTGCACAAGGTAGAGAAAGTGCTGGTTGCCATCGATGATGATCGTGCCCGGCACTTCCGCGGTGCGGAACTTGACCACTGCGGACGAAATGCCTCGGGCACTTCATTATGCGCAGCATAGTATTTGCGCGCCTTGGTGCGATCGTAGTCCACCCATTTGTGGGTTTCGGGCCGAAAACCTGTGTTCCCGCAGCCAGCGCCGCCACCGCGACAAGACCGAACACTGCCGCGACAATTGTTGCAAGGGAGCTCCGCTGGAGAGTGGCGCGCCCCACGGTCATCAGATTTCGGGTCATGGATTTGCCCACCCGTGCACCCGGGCGCCTTGTGCGGCAACCCATTGTTTGGCGTATTCATAAGGATCCTGACGCTCTACCTGGAGCGCATAACTCATCTTGGTGATTTCCTCGGGCTTCAGCTCGACCCGTTCCAGGAACGCCACCACCTTCGGATATTTTTTGCGCAGCGAGGTGGCGTAGGCGATATGGAAATTGGCGGTATCCCATGACACCGGCGCGCTGGAGTTCGAGACCCAGAGCGGGTCCTCTGACGGCAGTACGATCTTCCACTTTGCCGGGTCGAAGGGCGGCTCGGTAAGCCGGACAATGTCGCGCAGCTCAAACACGTAATGCGGCGCGTAGCAGGCAAACACCATCGGGTGATCCGTGGCGACCGCGGCATCGACAGCCGCCATTCCGGCATCCTCGGGCGTCTCCAGCAACGTCATTGTCTTGGCATAGCCATAGCTGTTGGCGCGGACGCGCTCGATAGCGGTTGAGGACCAACCCTCAGCGCCTATCCAGAGTTCGCCACGTCCGTCGCCATCGGTATCCAGCGCGGCGGTTTTCTTCGGGTCGCTGAGATCCGAAACGTCGTGAATTCCAAATTTGTCGGCTGCTTCACGCGTCGCGCATATGCCTTACCATGCCGGCACGCCAATAGGGCTGATGGCCACCGTGCCGGCACCGTCCACATATTTCTTCACCAGATTGTCGAGGTTGGGCAGCCAGATTTCGGGATGAATATCCACCTCACCCGAATTGAGGCCGGCAAAGGCGATAAGCGTCCCCATCTCGCGCACGTCGGCATCAAGCCCGAACTTTTCCTTCAGGCTGACCTTGAGGATGTTTGCCGTGGCCTAGCCGGACGGCCAGTTCGGCATCGCAATGACGAGATCAGCCGCGTGGACCGGGATGTTTAGCGCCAGCATCGTCAACGCTGCCAGCGACATTTGCCGCAGGCACTGCCGAAATCGGTTGTGCATCTCTTCCCCCCCTCGCTTCGGTGCTGAAATGAACCGGGACGGGAACAAACTGTCGCGGCAAGCACCGGGTTGTGACACCAGCCCCATCTTCCGACGGGCAACTGCTGAAGGTGTGGCAGTGCGTTAGCCAAAGAGAGCGCCTTCACGTGCCTCCCCTGCACGCTACCCGATGACAATCCGACTGGGAAGATGCTCACAACGCGGCCGCGGCGCCCCCACTGCGCCTCTATGCGGCACGCCGCAGCGTTGAAAAAGTCGAATGATTGAGCGGCGTTTCTTTCGGCCTGCGCAACGGCTTGGCTGGATTCGAAAAAAATACCACAATAGATTCGGATTATAGCGATCATATAAGAAGCGATGCCGTCGCGCTATTTTACAAGGCTGTGCGAAAATTCGCAATAACATATGAAACTACTTGCAATAACACGAGATAAAGAGGAATGAAGCTAAGAGCGTATTCCGCACACTTGCTTCCGATCATATTTCAGAATCTGCTAAGATAGCCGGCGCTGGTTCCGAATTATTAAGCATTTACAAAATTCATCCCCGCAATATTGGGTTTTTCCTTGCCGCAGGCCGAATCGGATGCAACTTTTTAGAAGCACAGCCGCGTCAGCGGATTGTTGAAGCATGCTTGGGCGGACGGGGCACTAAGCATGGAGAGGAATATTGACATTCGCTAATGCGGCGGCCCCCGCTGGGAGCGTTCCCTCCCACGTAAGAGATTACGGCAACCGTCGACTAAGTCGTCGAATGCATCGCCCACAGCCTGGCTCTCGTTCGATGGCCGGCGAAGCTTTGCCCTCCTCCGATTGGCGCCAGCCTTCGCGGCAAAAGCGGCGATCGCCGCCTGCAATGGCCTTCCGATATGGACGATGTCCGCCGCCAGCCAGTCGGAGGAATGAATCATGAAACTCGTAATCTGTGCGGCCTTGGCCACTGCTTTGATGGCAATCTTCGGTTGTACCACCGACGACTACGATGGTTGTCGCGGAAAGGGCTGCCTGGTTGATCGGTCCCATAAAGGGAGCCGGAAGATAGACGACCGGCCGCAGTTCGACAGGAACGGCAATCCCAACTTCGATACCAGGGGCCGTTACATCGGCTGCCATGGGCTCGGATGTAAAGTCGACGATCCTGATGACGGGGATCAAAGCATCGACGACAGGCCGCAGTACGACAAGGAAGGCAATCCGAACTTCGATACGCAAGGCAACTACCAAGGCTGCCGCGGCATCGGCTGCGAGGTCGATACACCGGACGATGACAACTCATCGGACGACGACGATTCCGATTAGTGGACCCTCCAATACGAACGAAGAGGATGCCCTCATGTTTGAATCCAACGGTCTTATCCCGCGATGTGCCAAAATCGTGATGATCGGCCTCATGGGGTTGGGAATGACGCTGACCTTCGCTTTCGCCGCGAATGGTGCCTGCGACGGCGTAAAGGTCGATGTGACGAAGGCGCGCAAGCAGGAATATGCCCCCCTCGTTGCCTCGGCGTTGGACAACAAGGTCAAGCCTGCTCGGGTGAAGTTCATCACGATCATGGAGAACGGCAACTGGAGCGCCGCCTACGTCTCCACGCCGGTGAGCGACGACGGCGTGATGTTCTTCCAGACGGTCGACGGACAAAAGCAATTTCGCGACGTGTGGGGCGGCTATGCCGACCCGTCGGAAAAACCTGAACTGGTATCCTGGGCGAAGAAGCTCGGAGCGCCGCAAGATCTGGCAAAGTGTTTTGCCGAGGAAGTTACGGAATGACGGTGATGATCGCTGGAAATTGCCGCTGACCGTTGGTGCAGGGGGAGAATCATTGGTGAGCGCTCCGGGGCGCCGGGCCTCTGAGATCGGTTCCAATCATCAGCTGCAGGATGTGCAAAATGCAAACTGTTCGAAAGTCCAGACTGATAATGCAGTTCGCCCGTGCATTGGCAACTTCAGTGAAAATGACGGCTGTTGTGAGTGTAGCCGTCCCGCACACGATCAATGTTGCGTATGCCAGCAAATATGATCTGCCGAAACCCTATGTTTCCCGGGCTCTTAACGCGGTTTTGATACCCATCAACCACGCCTCTCGGCACCGCTACCAGATCCCGCCCAAGCTTCGCGGGGTGTATGTCTTGGCCGTTGCACCCCATGGCGTTGCCGAGCGGCAAGGCATCCGGCCGGGTGACGTGCTTGCCACAGTGCGGCATCAACCGATTTCGACGCCGACCGATGTCGACCGACTCGTATGGGCCGCTCTTGCCGTGAGCGCTACCAGTTTTCTGTTTGGCGTGAACCGCGGAACAGAAGTCGCAGATGTCGTCGAGGTCAATACCAACATCACCGTCAACAACTTCAATACCAACATCTCGGTCAACAATATCTCGCAATGGACGAGCGTCGATAACCATGAGGAGTGGACGCAGATCGTCGATCAGTACGACGACGAGATGGAGACAAGCCTCGAAGACACAAGCTATCGCGAAGACGACTCGCAGCCTGGCGACGCCAATCCGGACGCCAACGCGACCGCTCCCGATGCTGATGACAAAGACAGCACAGACACTGACGACGATAGTACGGATACCGATGCGTCGGATGACAGCACTGACAACAATAGTTCCGACGATCAGGACGTTTCGAGCGATCAGAATGACGATGCAGACCCAACGGACGGGGACGATGACAGCCCGGACGACAAGACCGACGCCGACAGTTCCAATGACCAGGACGATTCGAGCGATCAGAATGACGATGCAGACCCAACGGACGGCGGTGATGACGACAACAGCACCGACGCTGGCGACAACAGCCCGGACAACGACGCGTCGGATGACAGCACCGGCGACGCTGACGGATCGGACGACGACGATGCCAACTAGCAGCCGACCGCGCCGGTAGTTCTAAACGGAGGGCAACCGATGAAAACCGCGATGCTGACCACTGCCATGGTTCTGGCCATGCCGGCTTTCGCATCTGCCCAGGACAAGTGCAACGACGCCGCCAAGGATCAGTCCGCCCCGAACGAGTGCGCCGATGCCGGTTGCAGGAAATCCGACAAGAAGCTCAACGAGCTTTATAAGCAGATCGAAGCCCGCCTGAACGACGACGCGGATACCAGGACGCTTCTCGTTCAGGCACAGCGCGATTGGGTCAAATTTCGCGACGCCGAGTGCAGTTTCCAGACCGCGCGAGCGGCTGGAGGAAGCGTGGCTCCAACGCTCGCCGCACAGTGCATGGACGGCCTGACGCAATCCCGGGTCAAAGATTTTGAGGGTTACCTGAAATGCAGGGAAGGCGATGCGAGCTGCCCCGTTCCGGCAGCGAACACATCACCTGCCGTATCTGCCGTGGCCCAGGAGAAGGGCCGGACCGGCCTTGCTCAGGCTGCTGGCCCGATCCCCATTCCATTGCAACATGTCAGGGACTACGGAACCGACAGTGATGAAGTCATCTATCACAAACTCGGGATCTCGGTGGGCATCAATGGTGCCAAGCCTCGTCTGTTCGAATTCGACACCGGGTCGGATGAGTTCAACGCTGAGATCGATTCGAGCGTCCCTGGCGTAAAGCCGGTGTCCGGCAGCAAGCCCGAAATGTACGGTTATGGAGACGGCACCTATGGCGATTGGGTACAACAGGTGCGGTTCGACAGCCTGTCCTATTACGATCCGGATGACCCCTCGGAGCCGGTCGTAACCTTCGACGGCGGGTTTAGCGCCGGTCGGGTGGTGGATTACGTCTACACCAAGGGTTTCGGCGACCTCGAGGATCTGAAATTGACGCCAAGGCCCGTTGGCCAATACGGCGATACGCCGGTCTATGCGGATCTTAATGCACGCAAGAGCATGCAGAATGGCAGACCTGGTGGTTCGACGACGTTTTACGGCATCTTTGGGGCCGCCGATTTTATCTTTCCAGGAAACCAGACCGTTGCCCCGGGCGGTCAAACCCAAAGCGGCTATGTGGTCTCTGCCAATGCAAATCTTGGAAAAGAGAAGACGACACCGGGCTGCGCTCCCTGCCTGACGCTGAATTTGTCCCCCAGCCTGAGATCTCAGTTCACGGCCCTGATGCCGTGGGGCGAAGGGGATTTTCAGGCTTACCAGAGACGATTCCCGCGATCAGGCGCGAACGCATCCAATGAGTTCGAAGGGTCTTACCGCTATGCAATTTCTTTTGATAATAAGGGAAAGAAGCAATCGGTTGATTTCAGCGGACCTGTTTTATTGGATACAGGAACGTCGACCTTCATTTTTATTACGACAGAATCTATTTTCAATAAGCTTCAGTCAAGAGGATTTCATCTTAATGAATATCGTTCTGCCGTAGTCGACGTTAAGATTTGGGGATTTGAAGATAGTTTCAATAATAAGGAATACAGCGATGTCGTTATCGATCGCCAAAGCGATGAGGAGGGACGTGACGGAGTTATTGTCGGCATACCCTTCTTTCAGTCCAATTCCGTAATGTATGATCTGGAAAACAGAACAACCGCATATTCACCCTATTTTGTCAGCGCCGCCAACTTTACGACAGATGCGGCTGCCGAGGATCAAGTGCAGCTGAATCGCGCGACCAGCGATGCTGGAAGCAATGGCTGGCTCGGACTGGCCGGCATCATCTCCGGCGCCGGCGACTTCACGATCGAGAAGGACGCGGACGTGCGCATGACCGGGGCCAATACCTACACCGGCACAACCCACATTGCGGCCGATGGCTATCTTACTCTGGCCGGGCCGGGCAGCATCGAGCATTCCTCGCGCGTCATGGTCGACGGTGTGCTCAACATCGATCAGAAAGGAAACCACCTGAAGCCCTGGGGGGTGGCGCACTCCCTGAACGATACGGTCATTCGCAACCTTGGTGGTAAAGGCAATGTCTATCTGGGTGCGGGCAGACTGATCCTGACAGAAGCCGACGGGCAATTTGATGGAACCATAGCGGACTTTGATGACGCCGGCGGCATGAGCGGCGGCCTCGTTGTCGCCGGCGGCAAGCTGACGCTGAGCGGCAAGAACAACTATTCCGGCGTGACGGAAGTCGCGTCAGGGGCGCAGTTGCGCGTGACCGGCTCTTTGACCGGTGACATTTCCGTCTCGGGACTGCTTGTCGTTGACGGGGAAGTCTCCGGCAAAGTCACGGTCAAAGAAGGCGGCAAGCTGACCGGCTCAGGAAAGGCCGGCAGCGTCACGGTCGCCGAAGGTGGCAAAGCTGATCCAATGAAAACCAGATAATCGGGAAAGGGAAATCGATGAAAACCGCAATACTGACTGCCGCCGTGGTTCTGGCCATGCCGACGTTCGCCTTTGCCCAGGACAAGTGCTACGACGCCGCCAAGGATCAGGCCTCGCTGAATGCGTGCGCCGATGCGGCGTTCAAGAAATCCGACAAGAAGCTCAACGAGCTTTACAAGCAGATCGAAGCCCGCCTGAAGGACGATGCGGATACCAGGAAGCTTCTTGTCCAAGCTCAACGGGATTGGGACAAATTTCGCGACGCCGAGTGCAGTTTCCAGACTTCAGGAGCGGCCGGAGGAAGCGTAATGCCGATGCTCACCGCGCAGTGCATGGACAGCCTGGCGCAATCCCGTGTCAAAGCCTTCGAGGGTTACCTGAAATGCGGCAAGCAGGGCGATCCGATGAGTTGTCCCGTTCCGGCCGCGAATTGACACCTCGGTGCCGGGATGAAGACCTTCAGGCAACTATTTTATGGGTGTCCCCGGCAGCAACATGGGTGATTTGCTGGACGTGAATAAGCTGCGGCAAGCGTGGTCGATCTGGCATGAAACCGGCCATATGTACCAGCAGGAGGATTGGACCTTGGGCGAGATCGTAGAAACTACAGTCAATATCTATTCCCTCAATGCCCAGGCGCATTTTGGCCATCCGTCCCGCTTGAAAGAGCGCGATGACTCTACCGGCAAGACGCCGCTGGATCTGGCGGCGCGATATCTGGCGCGGAAGACGCGTGATTTCGACAATGAAAAACAAATGCGTGCCAGCGCGGATGACGACGATGAGCTTTGGGTGCGGCTGGTCATGTTCGATCAATTGCGCCGGGGTCTCGGCGAGGACTTCTATCCGAAGCTTCACCGATATTACCGCGAGCATCCACTGGACGATGCCAATAAGCAGGATGCGGTCAAGGTACAAACCTTCATCCTGCGTGCCAGTACGGTCGCAAATCAGGACCTGACCCGGTTCTTTTCCGATTGGGGGCTGCACATCGAGCAGGAAACCGCCGACAGATTGAAGCGTTTGAATCTGCCTCCAGCAGATCCTCAACTGTCGCGCGTTGGTCTGAATGTTGCTTCACGGTGAAGCCGGCGGCGAGCGTGATGCCGGAGCCAGACACGAAAGGATGCGGGGGTATCGGCATTTCGTGAGGGGCTAAAGGAGGTGGATTGTGAAACGCTATAGATCACTGCCCGCAGTAACGATTGCAGCATCTGCGCTGTTGGCATGTGCTGTGCCGGCGACAGCCCAGGGCGACCTCGGCTTCGACGTCAACGTCACGCTGTCCAAAAAAGCAGCCGCCAAGCTCGCGACTGAAAAGGAAGAGATCGTTGTCCTCGCCTCCTATTACGGTGACCCGAAGCGGAGTGCCGAGAAGCACGCCAACGAAGTCGGCCAGATCGATCTCACGCCGCAGGACGAAGAGGTCGAGATAGCGGGCACAGCGGGCCACGCCCACATCGGCGGCACAAAGGTCGACACGAAGCGTCTCGACTGGCTTGCCGGCCCTCCCGAGGTCAACGTCAACGTTGCATCCGCACGCAAGAGCAGTCCGGACAATCTGCTCAGCTGCGATTTCATCGACGGTCCACTAAGCGATGTCCAAAGGAAGCCTGTGACGCTTCATTGCGGATTGATCGAAGAAAATGTGGACACGAAGTTGAGGCCATAAGGCCTACAAAATCATGCCGCCTCGTTACCTGCGTCAACGCAGATTATCGGCGGCATGACCTGCTTTACTTAAGGAGGTAAAGGTTCTTATGCGCCCATTATTCGCTACCTGTTTCTGCCTGGCCATCATGTCCTTGCCTGCCGCCGCCTACGCCGAGCGCCGTTGTGGCTGGTACTCCAGCCCGACACCCGGCAACCTCGTCCTGACCGACAGTGACGGGGATTGGTGGATCCAGATGCAGGGGCGACCGGATCCCAAAGGCATCGACAATGTGCCGGCCTTGGACGAGCGGCAATTCGTCGAGACCAATGTGCCTGGTTCCGGCCACGGCTACGGATGCGCGTGCATGACCGTCGTAACCAACGCCAAGCAGCAAAAGATCACCAGAATAATCTCGGGCGAAATCCTTCCGCTCGTGCGCTGTCGCAACGACAGATCGCTGCCTAACCCGGACGGATAGTCATGACCAGGAACCGGCGACAGTCAGGAAACGGCGCCTCTCCTCCAATCGCTTCTGGATCGAAGGGACGGACCGGCGATGCTTCCGTAATTAAACATCTGATGGGTTCAGCTTGTGGAACCGATCGAAGACGGGACCGCGGAGAAGCCGCGGCCAATATTCGGAAACGTCAACCAGATGGCGCCGTAGCGCCACAAGTTACCGAAAAGCATCATGATCCGGCTGGTCTTTCTTTTTCTTGGGGCGCGTGCGCTGAAACCCATCTGGCAGCTCCTGACTGCGGCAGGCGTCATCTGGATGCTTGTCGGGGTTGCCATCCTGTTCGATCTGAGCGATGGCGCGCTCTCCGTCGCGCTGGATACGCTCGCCATATTCCTGGTAGTCGAGGGACTGGTCGAGATTGCCGCGGCCATATCCGTCGGACTTCGCCAGCATTGGATTGATACGCTGCGTGGCATCGCATTTCTGTTCGCGGCGTTTCTGGTCTTCGACGTCCCCTGGGACAACAATATCGGCGCGGCAATCGTGTTCGGCACTGCCTTCCTGGTTGACGGGCTCTTTCGGATCGGCTCCGCTTTGGTGATCCACAACCCACGCTGGCGGGTGGGGATTATCGCCGGCCTGATCGAGATCAGCCTGGCCATCGGCATCTTGATGTCCTGGCCGGTCCCGCACCAGCTGACAGTTCCATTTTGCTTTGCGCTCCTTCTGCTGACATCCGGCTATGCACTTGTGCGGATGGCCCTGCCATTACGGCAATTGCCGGAAGGCGGCTCGATCACCTCCCTGCCGCTTTATGCGGCCCGAAACTGGCAGGGTCGCGTGGCCCGCCCGGTCATTCCCGCAAACGGCGATGTCTGGGCCAAGGCGGACGAGGTCCTCAATGTCTATGTCTGGACGGCTGTCGGTTCGATAAAGGACCCGGAGCGCAGGATTCTAATCGACCGGTATGTCGCGGCAGTCGACAAGAAAGGCGTGATCTCAACAGGCCATTCCGCGCTGGAAATGCCACCGGACCTTTACATCAGCCACTATCCGTTCGACGACATCGACCACAGCCCTGACGACTTCCGGGCCATTCTCTCGGCGGGACATGAGAATGATGTAGCTGGGCGGTTCAACGAGTCCCTTGCACAGGAATCGGCCGACCGGTGTGAGCCGGACCAGAAGGTGACGTTCCACAGGTTCAATCCGCAAGCCCTGAGGATATTCTGGGAAGCATATTCTCAGGACAAGACCTACAATCTCACGGCCCGCAACTGCTCGACAACCGTTATCCAGGCACTCGATGCGGCTCTGGAGGGCGCATCGTACAACGGCCATGTTTGGCGGGATCTCTTCAAGATCATCAGCAACCCGCAATTCTGGTTGTTGCGGCTCGTGCGCGGCCGGGCTGAGGCCTTGACGTGGACCCCTGGGCTCGTTCTGGACTATACGCGCCTCCTGCGCAGCGTTGTTGAGCACAGCGACCGGCGCTGGAGAAGCAAGCTCTCCGACGCGTTCAGCACTGGCCGCAAGCTCGCCCATGTGGCCGAGCGCGACGGGGCGCCTGCATGATGAGCGGGCTTGTGCGCACGTCAGCGGTCGTCATCCTGACCGCCGCAATCTTCGGGCTGACCTATGGCCTCAGCGCACCGCTGATTGCACTTGAGCTGGCGGAAGCGGGCTATTCCGAAAGCCTTATTGGGGCGAACAGTGCCATGTACGCCATCGGTGTACTTCTGGCGGCCCCCTACCTGCCCCGCCTTGCACAGCAGCTTGGATTTGTGCGGCTGGCGAAGGGAGCTCTAATAGCATCGGGCGGGTTGTTCGTCTTTTTTCCCTTGGCACCGTTTCTTTGGGTCTGGTTTCCCTTGCGTGCGGCTCTCGGAGCGGCGTCAGAGACGCTGTTTGTCGTTTCCGAAACGTGGCTCAACCAGCTTGCCGGTGAGAGAAACCGGGGACGAATGATAGCAATCTATATGACCGCTCTTTCCTGCGGCACCGCAATTGGCCCTGCCATCCTGGTCCTGGTCGGACGTGAGGAGTCTCTTGCTTTCATTGTCGGCGCTGCAATAGCACTTGTCGCTTGCGTGGTCCTGATCGTAGGTAGGCCCGATGCAGCCAAGCCAGCGCGCGAGGATATCGGCAATCCGTTTCGGTACCTCAAACTAGCGCCAGTGGCGGTTGCTTCCTCAGTCTTGAACGCCGCATTGGAAGCGGCCGGTCTCAGCCTATTGCCGCTCTATGCCATCCGCCTTGGATGGCCGGAGCATTCAGCGACGCTCCTGTTAACCGTGCTCCTTATCGGCTCGATCCTGCTGCAATTGCCCATCGGCTGGCTCGGTGACCGAATGGATCGCCGGTGGCTGCTGATTGCCCTTGCGGCCATATCGGCGCTTGGGGCGCTTGCATGGCCCTTGGCCTTCTTGCACCCGTGGTTTGCCTATTCCCTGCTTTTCCTGTGGGGAGGTGCCTTCGTCGGCATCTATACGACTACGGTCGCCATGCTCGGCGAGGCTTACAAGGACGCAGAATTGCTCAGCATCTATGCGTTGCTCTCCATCGCCTGGGGTATCGGCGCGCTCCTGGGGCCGCTCATCGCCGGCATGGCGATGGAAAGTTCACCGCATGGTCTGCCCGTCTTCGCTGCGATCACCTGTGGCGGATTCACGTTGTTTGCCGGCTCGCGGGAGGAGATATGGAAACGAGGCAGGGTGGTATGACGATTGCGGCATCTGTATTGTTGGCGGGTGCCGTGCCGGCAACGGCCCAGCCGACATGAGCTTCGACGTTAACGTCACGCTTTCCAAAAAAGGCAGCTGCCGAGCTCGCGGCTGAAAAGGAGGGGATCGTTGTCGTCGCAAGCTCTCGAGCGAAAATCCTGGTGCGCTGTCGACGCGTACAGCCTAGGACATCCGGCCAAGAAAAAGGCCCGGCAAAACCGGGGCTTTTTCTTGGGGTTCCTGAACCTTATCAAAAGTTCGAAACGGGAATTTGGTGCCCAGAAGAGGCGGCTCGCTACTTTATCGAACCGGGACCAACACTCCGAATTGCCCTTGTAGCTCAACGCTTTACCCAGCGCTAACGCTCCCACGAAGATCACCCGTGGTGTACCTCTTAGTGGCCCGTGGGTGTACCTTCTGTCAAGGGCTCGTCGCGGACGACGGATCGGCCGCTTTCAGCGCCGCCACTCGGGTCCATTTCGGGGGTAACAGCGGATTTCCGACGCAGAAACAACGGGCTACATCATCAAATGCGCCCCCAGCAATGCGAAAGTTCGCACCAAGGTGGTTATGTGGTTGATTTTGCCTGTGTTCCTTAGAAGTCTTCGGGGATCACCGCTGGCAATTCACGCCCGCCCGTTGCCACCTTTGCGACATCCTGAGCGGCCCTCGTGATCTCGACCAGCAGGGCTTGTTGCTGTTCCTTCGACCGTATGGCCGAGAACGAGGCTTTGAACTGGATCAGGGCTGTGGTCGCCAATTCGGCATGGATCACGTCCCTGTCTTTCTTTCCGAAGTCGGAACCGGGGTTCTCCTCCAAGCCGCCTGCGCGCATCGCCCGGTAGACCTTCGGGAAATCCTGCAGCATCCACACCGGAACGCGCCGGTCACTGACAATGCCTTGCAAGTCGCGCGCCATCTCCCGAGCCGACTTCACCCGCCTACCACGGTTCTCCATCCGGTGTCTTCCGGCCTGCACATAAGCCCTGAAGACCTCCCGTTTATCCGCGCTGGTCAGCCTGAGGCCGTGACTGCGGTTCTTCTCAGCGGCGATCCAGCGGTATTCATTTGGGGTCACTCCAACGGTCACGACGGCGTCAATTGTAGCACCGCCAAGGGCCTGCGCTGCTGTCACACGATGCCATCCGTCAATCAGCACAAATCCCTTGTCAGGGTCCCGCGCATCGACCGGGGCGACCGTGATGGGCGGGAAGACCACACCCGCCCGCATGGCATCCCGATACTGCCTCACGGTCGCGGCGTTGGTTTCCTGCCTGATCTGTGTCGCAGGGTCCATGACCAAGCCGTCAAGGCGGATGGTCACGCGGTCGTCAATCTGGGGGTTCATTGCGTCCATGCTTGTCGTCTCTTCATGATTGGAGCGCGGTTGGGAGGTTAGCCCTGTGACGGTCGATAAGGAGGGCGCACGCTTCCTCCAGCGCCTCGCCAACGTGCCTCAGGACCCGCCCACGCGACCTCGGGTAAACGTGGAGTTCTTTCACGTTCGACCCCTCGCCCCACCTCTTGTGCGTCCCTGAAGCCATCTTATGGACCAGCTTCGCCGCCTGCACTCGCTTGAACTCGGTCTTGCGCTCGGCCTGTAGATCGTCCCGAATGATCATCTCGATTGCGAGCCATGCCGCCACCACCCCCCGAGGGTCCACTGCGGCCTTTCGCAGCCTCGCCCAGGCCGCCTTGGCGCGGTCCTGAGGTGACAGCCCACGAAGCCTGAACGCCTCCACATGCGGCCCTGAGGATTGCAGCAAGGTGGCCACACGGTCCACCGCATTGCGGACGTAGGTGTCGCTCTGGTTAGCCTCCAGCCACACCATCGCGGCGACCCGGTACGGGGCAACTTCCCGAGCCCCGTAGGACGGCCTGTAAGGGCTCCCATGGCGTGCGTAGTGGTCCGCGTGCGACCGACAGAACCGTGTGTCGAGCCCGTCCTCTGTGCCTGCGCGGGCGGGCTTGCTGCACCCCACCACGCGGCATCGGTTGAATATGTGGCTCGGCTCCTGAGCCCGCCCCTTCACTTCAGTCTTGCGCTCGCGCCTCGCCGCCCAATTCGTCAATTCCGGTAATCCTCAAAATGGCCACCCCGCATCATGGGCAGGCAAGCGTCTAACAGCAGAGCAAGGTGAACGACAGCGCCAAATGCGCGCGCCAGCTTACCCAACGCGAGGCGCGTAACGGACCTCCCCTCGGCCTAATTGACGGCAGTCTGCCGGAACAGCGTCTCAATCAATGGGCATGCCGGCAACGTGCCATCCCCGCACTGCTTGACGACCTCCTTGAGGACCTGTTCCATGCGCTTCAGGTCGGCGATCTTTGCGCGCACGTCCTCAAGGTGGGTCGCCGCAACTGCGCGAGCGTCTGCGCAGGGTTGGTTGCGCTCGTCTACAAGCCGCAGCAGCGCGCGGATTTCATCAAGTGAGAAGCCCAGTTCGCGCGCCCTCAGAACGAAGCGAAGACGTCGCTCGTGTGTCGTGTCGTAGTTTCGATAGCCGCTCTGCGTGCGTGGAGGCNGCCCTCAGAACGAAGCGAAGACGTCGCTCGTGTGTCGTGTCGTAGTTTCGATAGCCGCTCTGCGTGCGTGGAGGCTCCGGTAGAAGGCCGACCTTCTCGTAGTACCGCACTGTCTCCAGATTGCTTCCTGTCCGCCGGGCCAGTTCAGCCCTTTGCAAGCCCTTCACCAAGGTGTGATCGCGCATTCCAAAATTCCTCTTGAGCCTGTAGTCGCTACAGACCCGATCCTACCCTTGATAGTGGATTTCGGCAATCGGCGCCTAACAAGGAGATTTGTCCCATGCAGAAACTTCTGCCCAGTTTTGCTGTACGGCCCGGCGTGACATTTCCCGATTGGTCGGTCGTAGCTTCTCCGGTGGTCCGGAGCGCGCTGACTGCGATGATCGCTTCGGATCATGTCCTGCACCGCTGGAGCGGCTACTCGGCCGCCGTGGATCGGGTACGCGCTGCACTGCTCCAGCATTATGCCGACAATGGCAGGGCACCGGCGCTCGTCGCTCTTGCAACGGAAGTCGGGTTGACCGAAGCAGCGTTGCAACCGCTGCTCAATGAACTCAGTCAACGGGACCTTGCGGTTCTTGAAGGCGACCGGATCGTCGGCACCTATCCATTCACAGACCGGGACACCGGCCACCAAATCAGGTTCGATGGCCGCACTATCAACTCCATGTGCGCAGTCGATGCGCTCGGCGTCGGCGCAATGCTCGACCGCGACATCGAGATCACTTCCCGTTGTTGGCACTGCGGCTTGCCGATCAGGGTCGCCACGCGAGACCACGGCCGAGCCCTGACGGAGGTCAATCCTCGGCAAGCGGTTGTCTGGCTGAGCGTACACGACGAGGGCGGCTGTGCCGCAAATTCACTTTGTTCAGCGACGGCCTTCTTCTGCAGCGACGACCACCTTGCAACTTGGCGGAACGAACGGCCCGCCGATGAACCGGGATTTCGGCTTTCGATTGAGGAGGCGCTGGAGGCTGGCCGGGCGATCTTCGGGCCAAGCCTGAGGGGGCTGCGGAAGGATCACGCCCAAGGCGAAGCTGCCCCCCACGAGGCCAACGGTGCAGCCTCGAAAGTCACCCCTCTCGGCTGTCGCACCCCGAAGGGCGATGTCTATGACCTTGCTGTCATTGGGGCCGGCTCTGCTGGCTTCTCGGCTGCCATCACCGCCGCTGATCAAGGGGCTCAGGTGGCGCTCATTGGCAGCGGAACCATCGGAGGTACGTGCGTCAACATCGGCTGCGTGCCCTCAAAGACCCTAATCCGGGCTGCGGAGACGCTTCACAACGCACGCGTCACCGCGCGATTTGCCGGCGTCACGGCTGAGGCTGAGGTCACTGACTGGCATGCGACAGTTCGTCAAAAGGACGATCTGGTCGGACACCTGCGACAGACGAAGTACATAGACTTGCTGCCGGCCTACAACGGCATTGCCTATCGCGAGGGCTCGGCGCGCCTTGTCCATGGCGGAGTTGATGTTGATGGCAAGCGGATCGCGGCCGACCGAATCATCATCGCGACCGGGGCGCGACCCACTGTCCCGAGCATCCCAGGTATTGAAGCTGTGCCTTATCTCACCAGCACTACAGCCTTGGAGCTTCAAGAGCTGCCAAGAACGCTGCTCGTTGTCGGCGGGGGCTACATCGGTGCCGAGCTGGCTCAGATGTTCGCGCGGGCCGGTGTCAAGGTGACGCTCGTCTTTCGCTCACGACTGTTGCCCGAGGCCGAGCCTGAGATCAGCAGGGCGCTGACCGGATACTTTGAGGACGAGGGGATCAACATCGTCTCGGGCGTCGCCTACCGTTCGATCCGTACGACCAATGCCGGTGTTGCACTGTCGGTCGAGCGCGATGGCCAGAATGTGACACACGACGCTGAGCAAATTCTCGTCACCACCGGGCGCACACCCAACACTAAGGCGCTCGACCTCGCTAAGAACGGTGTCGCTGTCGCGGCGAACGGCGCTATTGCGGTAGACGACCGCATGCGCACCACCCGGCCCGGCACCTATGCTGCCGGCGATGTCACCGGCCGCGATCAGTTCGTCTACATGGCCGCTTACGGTGCCAAACTGGCCGCCAAGAACGCCCTCAATGGCGACAGCCTGCGGTACGACAATGCAGCAATGCCGACCATCGTGTTCAGCGACCCGCAGGTCGCGAGCGTCGGCCTAACCGAAGCCGATGCCCAAGCAGCAGGACATCAAGTCCGGGTCTCGACCATCGCGCTCGACCAAGTGCCGCGCGCGTTGGCCGCACGGGACACGAGAGGGCTCATCAAGTTGGTCGCCGAAGCCGCGACGGGTAGGCTGCTCGGGGCTCACATACTGGCACCCGAGGGCGCTGACAGTATTCAGACTGCTGTTCTGGCGATTACCTGCCGCCTGACGGTCCGGCAGCTTGCTGACACGATCTTCCCGTACCTGACCACGGTGGAGGGCCTGAAGCTCGCCGCGCTGTCATTCGACAAGGATGTGGCGAAGCTGTCGTGTTGCGCTGGGTAGAGGCATCCGTGAGCTGCACAGCGCTCGTCGGATCACCTCGTCTGCACTTCGCCTGAGGGCAGGAGGCGCTTTGCCAGCTTCGCGAGCGTCGAGCGTGAGCAGTTGGTGGCCTTCACGATGGTGTTCCAGCTCTGCCCCTTGCGCAGCATGTCCATGATCGCCTCATTGCGCTCGGCGTCCTCAGGGCGGCCCTTCATCTTCCCTTCAGCCTTCGCCTTAGCGATCCCCTGAGCCTGCCTGCGGCGTCGGTCGTCATAGTCCTTGCGGGCAATAGCGGCGAGCATGTCGAGCAGCATCCCGTTGATCGCTTCGAACATCCGCCCGGTGAAGGCGTCCTCGCTCTTCATCATCATGTGCGAGGTCGGCAAGTCGAGCGCCACGACTTTGACTTCTCGGTCCTTGATCTCGCGCTTGAGCTGGTCCCAGTCCTTGTCCGACAGCCGGCTCAGGCGGTCGACCTGTTCTGTGAGCAGGATGTCACCGGGCTTGCTGTCCCTGAGCAGTCGGAACAGCTCCGGCCTGTGCAGCGAAGCCCCGCTCTCGTTCTCCTCGTAGGTGGAAGCGATGGTGAGCCCACGTTCGCGGCAGAACGCCTCAAGGTCACCCCGCGCGCGCCCTGCATCCTGCTCCTTGGTCGAGGCTCTGAGGTAGGCTCGGATGAACATCTTGAAGCTCTCCAGTTCGGTTTGACTGGTCCGCTAATAGTTGGTTCGCTTAGGGTCGTCAAGGGGCATTTATCGAACCCGTCTCGCCCTGGTTCGGAAAGGGCACACCATTGCGAACTGGCCCGTGCAACGACAGTCCGTTCCTGATAGATCATTTCGATTGTTGGCGCTGTTCCGACGCCCAGCCTAAGCGGAGAACTCATGATTGAGAAACCAGACCGGGAGCGACAGCTTGTCGTTCAGATCGTGAAGGGAGCAACTCTCGAACAAACCGACGCGCTCCGCACATGGGCGCTGAAGCTCCTCGAAATCCGTAAGTCGGGTTTGCCGGCGCGAACGAAGGCCAAACAAGCCATTGCTGCAACCGTGCAGGGCAAAGTCGTGGGACCGATGCTCAAGAATGCTCTCCGGGGAGCGAAGAGCCTTGGGTGGGATAAAAGAACCATGGCCCAGCGCCTCGGGCTTGGTGCGGCCGCTGTTGGGATAGCTGTGTTCGGCGGTCAGAGTGCGGGAATTGTCGCTCTCGGGATGGGCGTCGGGGTGCCCCTCTGGGCGGTGCTGGGGGCCGGGTCCATGTTCGCAACGTATCTGTATGAAGAACTTGCCCATGCCCCGTCGACGGCCAAGAGTGGAGCTACCTATACCGTCATAGATGCCGAGAATGAGGACGGGCCGACGCCCTCGGGAAAGAGACCGCCCCAAACACCGGCAGGATAGATGCTGGGGCAACCGAAGGGGGCACGGGGGGTCCTCGCGCGAGCCGGTTATCCGATCCCCCGCTGAGAAATTTCTACCAAACATTCCTGAGGGTTACGGCCCAGCATTGTACGGTTCTTACATCCTGTTGATGTCGGGCAGGGAGAGAGTACTGTCGTCTCTTCGGCGTGCCCCTTGGGGATGGTCGGATGAGTGTCGTTCAAATTGTCAGTCCAACTCTACATGAGGCTATTGCTGCACTCATGAACGAGGCGGCTCGCGGAGACATTGTTTCGATCAAGGCTGCAATAGAACGGGTACGTGTGACTGCGCCTAATCTGCGGGCATCTGACGAAGAGCTAACTGAGGCTATCCTAGAGGTAGCTTCCGCCATTGGGCTGTTCGTGTGTTTCGACGGCCGGGAGTAGCTGTCAGCCCCGCGCCTCACTAATCCGCCTAACGTTCCCGCCCAGCATTCCAGGAATTTTGCTCCCGCAAGAAGGGGGCGCCGTCCTGCTCGATTTCCGTGAATAGACAAGGAACAAATCTTCTCTCCAGAAGGTTCGGACCCATCCGCATGCAGGATCGACCATGGTTGAGGTCGACAGAAGGAAACAGAAGGTTATTGCCGACCTTGTACGACGGTGGGTCACGTCAGAAGCCGTCCGCAACTACCTTCGCAGAGCGCTAAATCTTCCGGTAGAACAGGAGCTGCCGGACGAGCATAAGTCTTTGCTTGATGAAATTGATCGGGCCGACAAAGAGTGACTGCAAAAAATTGCGAGCGCAAAACCAAGTTGGCTCACGCCGTCGTGACTTGGAGGATCAATTGCGTGCCCGCCCTTCACTCTCGACATTCTGGCCTTGGGCGTGTTGGCGTTCATGTTAGACCTATCGCCACGACCAAACCCACGACAAGCGAAATGGCCAGGGCGACAGCTACCGGAAGATGATGCATACCGGCTTCGTACCGACCGCTCGGACAACCGTCGATGAACGTTTGGAAACATCCCGTCACGGACTCAGACATGCCTAACAAACGGTAACCGTCCTCATCGCTGAGCCGGTCAGCATGGAACCTGAGGAGGCCGTAAGGCATTCCTGGCGCTGCAAAAGAGGAGGGACGTTACTCCCCCCAATCGCAACCAGCGCTCGCTAACCAGGAGGCCCGCCGCTCTGTGAGAAAGCCGACGGACCCCCCACAGCGGCTGCACATCCAAGAGAAGAACCGACCGCTGCGAGTTCTAAACCCGCGAGGGCCTACATCGTTCCCTATAACCTGCGTTGGTCGGCAGGCCTGTGCCGCTCTAAGTTCCCCCCAATGGCAACCCATTGGTTCTCCCCTCCGGTGTACGTCAGGACCGACCGGCCTGGGGTCACCTACGGCTGCAACAGTGTCGAGGGTGCCGCCGAGGAACTCCTGAAGTGGACCAAGATGGGGCCTAAGTGGCGAAAGGCGGTGCAAGTGTGCATAGACGCCGTCGAGGATCGGGCGACCCCGGAGGAGGCCCGTAAGGCCTTTGAGGCTGCTGCCAAGGAGGAGGGGATGCTGCTCCCTCAGTGACGCCAAACCTTAATCGCTGAGATCACCAGAATCATGGCCAGCATGGGCAAGAGGACGCCGCTGGGTACAAACCCGAGCATCTGGCCACCCAGGAACGTCCCGACTGTGGAGCCGCAAGCCATCACCAAGACAAACGCGATGTTGCGCCGGATGACCGAGAAGCTCTGATCACGGCTGTAGCGAGCGAAACCGACAATCATGGTCGGCAAGCTCACAGTAAGCGAGAGGCTGCCGGCGAGCTTAATGTCGGCACCGAACAGCAGTACCAGCGTTGGGATCAGCAGTTCGCCACCGGCCACCCCGAGCAGCGCCGCAACGATGCCTATGATGAACCCAGCGACGATCCCGGCGATCAACTGTGCTGCGCCACCAAGCAAGGCACCAGCGGCATGAGCGTCGTGCCCAAGCAACAGCACCCCCGCGATCACGACAAGCATGATTGAGATGGTCTTGTAGAGGGTCTCAGACCGCAGCCGGGTCGCCCATCCAGCACCAAGCCATGCGCCTATCAAGCTACCGGCGAGCAAGTTCGCGATGACGGGCCAATGCGATGCCAATTCTCCGAACGGCACCGTTTGAGTCCTGAAGGGTAGCGCAGTCGCCACTACGATCAGGCTCATCGCTTTATTGAGGATCACCGCTTCCAATGCGCCGAAGTTGAACAGGCCAATCAGAAGCGGCAGGCGGAACTCAGCGCCGCCGAGACCAACCAGTCCGCCCAGTGCCCAATTAGCAAACCGCCGCCGAACGCAGTGGGTTTGTGGGGGTGGGCTACGGTATCTAACGGTGCGTTGCTCATGCGTTGTGTTTCTCGCGGAACATAACGAGGATGTACAGGCCCGAAATGAAGAGGCGCAGCGGATAGGTGCGGGGGCTGCCACGGTTCAAGCGGAAGGTCGCTGGGAGCGGATCGAAGCCGGAAGCCTTGACAGTTGCATCGTGTTCCGTTCGACCGTAGTTGGACCTTCCGGCGCATGGGGGAGACATGCCATTCAATTCGACTACATACAGGGTATTGATCGCGTCACCGTCTGATCTTGCAGAAGAGCGAGAAGCAGCAACTGAGGCCATTCATGACTGGAACGCGCAACACGCGGACGATCAGGGAATAGTTCTTCTTCCCATCAAATGGGAAACGCATGCGTCGCCTACGACAGGGGTCCGTCCTCAGGAGGCTATCAATAGGAGCCTTGTCGACGCCTCGGACATCCTTGTCGGACTATTTTGGACAAAGCTGGGAACAAGCACAGGAGTGGCGGCCTCGGGCACGGTAGAGGAGATTGACCGGTTCGTGGCCGCGACCAAACCGGCGATGCTTTACTTCTCCAGCAGACCGGTGGACCCCAACAAGTTGGACCTCAAACAACAGAGGCTTCTACGCGCGTTCAAAGCGGAAACGTATCAAAATGCACTGGTCGGCACTTTCCAATCAGTCCCCGAGCTACGGACGCGGCTTCTTCGTGATCTTAGCGCTCAAGTCCGGTCAATGGCCGGGGGGAGGCGCGCCTCACGAGTAGACAAGATTGGCCAAGCGGCGCAGTTGGCGGACCTGATGTTGAAGTTCCGGCAGAACGACATAACACCAGAGCAGTTGCAGGAGTTCGGCCATAAGCTGCTGCGGCCTGCAAGCCGTACTCGGGCACAGACGACCGATCCGGTTCACCCGGGCGAAATAGGGCCTAACGGACACAGGATCGGCTACACGGCCGACGGCGACAAGGTGGAGTGGCTCCCCGATGACGAGAACCCAGGCGAGGAGTGGCCGATGATACTTCGACGAGGCGATGAGACAATCTTAGCCGCCTACAAAGAGTTCTGGGACAAGGTCTGGTGGAACCGTCACAAGAATTGGATCTATCGACTGAAGACGGGCACTGATCAACTAAGACCGGGGCAGGAGGTGACGTTAGAGAATGCGAAGAAGGCCGCGCGACGTATCGAACGGAAATACGGGCGGAAGAACCTCGGCTGGGACGATTTCGAGTGGGGGATGGTGAGCGGGAAACTGTCGGCTCTCTCGTGGGTGCTTGGGTCCGAATGGGAGGAAAGTCTCGATACCTGACCCTCAGTAGAGACTGGGCCGTTTAGCAGCTACTTGGCGCAGGAATAGGGCGGGAGAAACGGCTGGCCGTACTGGCCGGGCCAAGACCTCAGAAACTTGACGTAATAGCCTTTGAGGAACCGTGCGCGTCTGCATCGCCGTCATTGCCAATGAACTGCCCCCCAAGGAGGCCCACAAGGCGTTCCTGGCTGCAGCTAAGGAGGAGAAGGTGTTCATGGTTCATCACGGATAGGCTCGCAGGCGGACTGCCTGATCATTGCTTGTTCTCGTTCGCCCAACTCTTCAGCAAGCATCTCGCCGAACCGATGCTTGCAATTGGCCAGCAAGCATGGTATCTGCCTCATGCTTGCAATGAGGAAGCGATCATGTCTGAACAAACTCCCCAGAGCCGTGGTGGCGAAGCGCGCGCTGAGAAACTGACCGCCGAGCAAAAGCGCGAGATAGCCCGTCAGGGTGCAAAGACGCGGTGGGAGGTAGATCGCACCCTGCCGAAGGCCACGCACGCCGGAAAGCTCGTAATCGGCAACAGCGAAATCCCGTGTGCGGTCTTGCCCGACGGCACGCGCCTACTGACGCAGGAAGGCTTTCTCGGCGCGCTGGGCAGGTCGACGAAGCCGAAGGGTCGCTCGCAGCAGCCCTCGGAGGACTTGCCGCCGTTCCTTGCCACGGTGAGCCTTTCGTCCCTAATCACGGACGACATTCGGACCGCAACTGTACCAATCGTCTTTCGGACACCCACGGGCGGCAAGGCTCTGGGGTACAGGGCAGAACTATTGCCCAAGGTCTGCGATCTCTTCCTTGAAGCTCGCCGGCTCGACCTTCTGACCGCTCAGCAGCAGCAGATCGCCGACAAGTGCGAAATCCTCGTTCGCGCGCTCGCTCAGGTGGGCATTGTAGCCCTCGTCGATGAAGCCACAGGTTTCCAAGACGAGCGAGAGAGGGACGCCCTCCACCAGTTGCTTTCGCTCTACCTCTCAGAGGAGAAGTTGGCCTGGGCGAGGCGGTTTCCCAACGAGTACTATCGACAGCTTTATCGGCTAAGGGGCTGGAGTTGGCCGGTAGGGAAGGCCAAGACCCCGTTGGTTGGAACGTTGACCAATAAGATCGTCTATGATCGCTTGCCGGACGGTGTGCTGGAGGAGCTTCGTAAGCGAAACCCCACCGAGCCGGGCACCGGGCGGCGCAAATGGAAGCATCACCAATTCCTGTCTGAGGACCTCGGCCAACCCGATCTTCGTGACCACCTTCTCCAGCTTGTGGCGATCATGCGGATTTCAAAGGACTGGCCGACTTTCATGGTTCATTTCGAGGATGCGTTCCCGAAATCGGGGGCTCAACTTTCGCTGCTGCTTGAGGACGCGGATTGACGAAGCCAATGGCCCGACCTCCGCGAGGCCATGGCGATGCCGACTGCTTTGTGTAGTTGAGGCGCTTGCCCATCACGGCTGCTGGTAGGATGCGGCGTATGATCGTTGACCGCAGCGCCGGCCTACCGTTCGCCTACCAGCGCCTTTCGCATTGCCTTAGTGGCCACCTCCAGCCGGGCCTCGTCGCCTCCGTAAGCCTCCCCCACCGCGCCAGTGGACCGCCCGAGGATGAGGTATTCTTCGGCAGTAGATGCGCCGCTTAGCCTGATCCTGTCCGTCATGCTGTGCCTTAGGCTATGAACCGTCACTTTCTTGTCGGCCACGATCTTCCGGACGTTCTTCATCAAAGCCGCCGAGGCCGCATCACTGCCACCGGGGCGACAATAGGCGGGGAACAAAAGGTCTTGGCCTTGAGCAGCTTTCACGGCCTCCTGAGCCGCCTTGAGCGCGTCCCCAATCAGCGGCACGTTCCTGACCGAACCTTTTGTCTTAAGCCTCCGGTGAGGGTGAAAGACAAGGCTAATGTGCGGGAATTTGTGATCAAGCCGAGCGTCGCTCACCAGTAGTCCGGTGACCTCGCTCAGACGGCATCCGGTCCCCTCCAGCAGCCGCCAAATGCGCTGAAGGTCTTCCCCGGCGTGACCCAAAATCCACCTTCGTGTCCGCTTCAACTGCTCTTCGGTGAACGGATTTCGGTCGTCCTTCGCCACGGTTGACATCTTCACCGCCAGATTGTGGAAGGGATTGCTGACGGCCTTCGTCAAGTCGAACAGGTCCAACCCGAATTGGAAGATGGCCCGGAGGTCGTTCAGATAGCGCTTCACTGTCGCCGGGCTCTTGATCACGTCCAGCATGTGATCGCGAATGTCGATAGCGTCGGTCTTCCTGATTTCGCTCAGTCCGATGTCCTTACGCCCCAGTGTTGCCTCGACGTGCCCTATGACACGCTCCACCCGCTGCACCTTGTCTTGCTCGTCGTGCGTCCCTTCGATCTTCTCCTTGATGTATCGGCGCTTGGCGTCTTCCAGCGTGGGCGGAGGCGTCGTCGCTGCCGCCCCGAGGCCCAGCAAGTGGAGAAGCGCTGCGTCCTTAACAGTGATCCCGACGGGACGCCCTCTTTCATCCTGTGGATACTTCTTGGCTATCGCCTCGACGCGCTGAGTTCGCGCCACCAGCTCGACGTCGTCAAAGAGTTCGTCGTCTTCAGGCTCGAGGTCTTCCACATTCCAACGGGGGTCCAAGCCCCATTTCCGAACCTGTTTAGCTGCCTCGCTAAATACCTCCAATTCGGTGATGTCAGCGGGAGACCTCGTTAGGGCTCTTTCCGCCGCCGCCAGTTGGCGCTCAGCTTGCGCATGGACTGCGTCATACCGCCTCATTACCTCGGCGTGGGTCTTTCCCAGCGGCATGATGATTTCGGTCTTGCCGACTATCGGCCGCAAATCTGGCCTGACCTTGCGCCTGTAGCGGTATCGACCTTTGCGCGGTTGAACGTATGGGAGGTCTATCATCATCTCTCGTGTTCCCCTCGGTGGACCTCACTGGGTACCTCGGGGAACCCTTACGCCCTTGAAATCATTGGGCTGTAAGGCTTCTGCGGAAAGAAATGGTGCCCAGAAGAGGACTCGAACCTCCACTCCTTGCGGAACACGGACCTGAACCGTGCGCGTCTACCAATTCCGCCATCTGGGCTGGTGCGCGCTCATTAAGCGGGCAAAGGATGAGTGTCAACGCGCTTTTTTGAAAGCCGCGTTCCTTCTCCGGCTCAATGCTCCAGCACTTCCTTCGACGCTACCGTGGAATCGGCGTTGAGCGTATAGATGATCGGCACACCGGTGCCGAGCTCGAGCTTGACGATCTCCTCGCCCGACTTGCCGTCCAGCGCCATGATCAGCGCGCGCAGCGAATTGCCGTGCGCCGCCACCAGCACGGTGCCGCCGCGCAGCACATGCGGCTGCAGATCGTGCAGGTAATAGGGCCAGACGCGCGCGCCGGTATCCTTCAGGCTTTCCCCGCCGGGCGGCGGCACGTCATAGGAGCGGCGCCAGACATGCACCTGCTCCTCGCCCCATTTCTTGCGCGCATCATCCTTGTTGAGGCCGGAGAGATCGCCATAGTCGCGCTCGTTCAGCGCCTGGTCGCGGATGGTCTCGAGCCCGCTCTGGCCGACAGCGTCTAGAATGTGCTGACAGGTCTTCTGCGCCCGGATCAGCGACGACGTGAAGGCGATGTCGAATTTCATGCCGCGCGCCCTGAGCTTGGCGCCGGCCGCCTTGGCTTCGGTATGGCCTAGTTCGGTCAGGTCGACGTCGCGCCAGCCGGTAAAAAGGTTCTTCAGGTTCCACTCGCTCTGGCCGTGGCGCACGAGCACGAGAGTTCTCGACATATTTGCTCCTTCAAATTTTTATGGATCAACTGGTCAGGCCGAGCACGTCCCGCATCGAATAGAGGCCCGGCTTGCGGCCGCGCGCCCACAGGGCTGCCTTGACTGCGCCGCGGGCAAAGATCGCCCGGTCCTCGGCATGGTGGGCGAGCGTGATGCGCTCGCCGGTACCGGCCAGCACCACACTGTGGTCGCCGACGACCGAGCCGCCGCGCAAGCTGGCGAAACCGATCGAGCCTGCCTTGCGCACGCCGGTATGACCGTCGCGCGACCGCACGCTGTTCCCGTCAAGGTCGATGCCGCGCCCATTAGCGGCGGCTTCGCCGAGCAGCAGCGCCGTTCCCGACGGCGCGTCGACCTTGTGCCGGTGATGCATTTCCAGGATCTCGATGTCGAAATCGTCGGCATCGAGCGCGCGCGCCGCCTGCTCCACCAGCACCGCCAGCAGATTGACGCCGAGGCTCATATTGCCTGACTTGACGATCGTCGCGTGCCGCGCGGCGGCCGCGATCCTGGCGTTGTCTTCGGCCGAACAGCCGGTGGTGCCGATGATGTGGGCGATGCGCGCCTGCGCCGCGTAGCCGGCGAATTCGACGGTCGCTTCCGGGGTGGTGAAATCGAGTACGCCGTCGGCCTTGGCGAAGACCGGCAGCGGATCGTCCCCGATCGCCACGCCGAGCCGGCCGACGCCGGCCAGCTCGCCGGCATCCTTGCCGATATGGGGCGATCCGGCCGGCGCGATGGCGCCGGCGACACGCGCGCCCGGTATGGTGTGGATGGCGCGGATCAGCGCCTGGCCCATGCGGCCGGCAGCGCCGACCACCACCAGGCCCATTTCACTCGCGGTCGGCATGTCACTCATGAATGTCTCCCGACCACCTTTTTCGCGCGGGCATTTTGCGCCGCAGTCTGGATTGGCTTGCCGTCATCGACAAGCCCCAGCCCTTTCCTGCCTTGCACCCGGTGAAACCGCGCATAGACGCTGTGCGGGTCGGCCATCAGCGAGGCGTGCGTGCCCTGTTCGACCAGCCGGCCCTGCTCCAGCACGATGATATGGTCGGCATTGACCACCGTCGACAGCCGGTGCGCGATGACAATGGTGGTGCGCCCTTCCATGACATGGGTCAGCGCTTCCTGGACGCGGGCCTCGGCCTCGTTGTCGAGCGCCGAGGTGGCTTCGTCGAGCAGCAGGATCGGCGCCTGCCGAACGATGGCGCGGGCAATCGATACGCGCTGGCGCTGGCCGCCCGACAGCGTCACGCCGTTCTCGCCGACGGGCGTGTCGTAGCCTTGCGGCTGCTGGCGAATGAAATCGTCGGCCGCGGCCTGTTGGGCGGCGCGTTCAATCTCGGCGGCGGTGGCGCTCAGCCTGCCGTAGCGGATGTTGTCGCGGATGGTGCCTTCGAACAGATAAGGCTGCTGCGAAACATAGGCGATCGAGCCGCGCAGCGAATGCTTGGTGACCTTTGAAATGTCCTGGCCATCGATATCGATGCTGCCCGACTCGACGTCGTAGAAGCGCTGCAGCAGCGCAACCAGCGTCGTCTTGCCGGCGCCCGAAGCTCCGACGATGGCAGTCACCTTGCCGGCAGCGGCGACAAAGCTCAGATCCTGCAGGACCGGCGCCTCTTCGACATAGCGGAAGGACACATTGTTGAAGCGCACTTCGCCAGAGGTGAATTTCGCCTCGGCGGCTCCCGGCACGTCACCCTGCTGCGGCTCGAGGTCGAGAAGCTCGTAGATCATGCGCGCATTGACCAGCGACTTTTCCATGCCGACCTGCATACGCGCCAGCCGCCTGGCGGGGTCATAGGCAAGCAGCAGGGCGGTGATGAAGGCAAACACCGCGCCCGGAGGTTGGCCGCCGATAGTCGCCCGGTAGCCGGAATAGGCGATGACGCCGGCGACGGCGAAGCCGGCCAGCATTTCGGAGATCGGCGTCAGCCGTTCCGAGACGCGGGCGATCTTGTTTGCCCGCTGCTCGGCGCCCGCGACGAGGCCGCCGATGCGGCGCGACAGCTCGTCTTCCAGAGTGAAGGCCTTGACGATAGCGATGCCTTGCGTCGCTTCCTGCATCGCGCCGATCAGCCGCGAGTTGATCTGCACCGATTCACGGGTGATGCGACGCACCCGGCGCATCAGATAGGTGACACTGTAGATCAAAGGCGGGCCGATCAGCAGCGACATCGCCGAGAGCATCGGGTCCTGCCAGATCATGACGCCGACCAGCGCGACAAGCGACACGGCATCGCGCGCCAGCGATGTCAGCGTCATCGACAGGAGATCGCGGATGCCGTTGACGTTCTCGTTGATCTGCGCGGCGAGCCGGCCCGAGCGGGTGTCGTTGAAGAAGCTGACGCCGAGCTTCATCAGATGGTCGAAGATGCGGCGCTGATAACGCGCCACCAGATTGTTGCCGATTTTGGCCAGCGTCACTGCCTGGCCGTAGCTGGCCAGCCCGCGCAGCATGAAGGCGGCCAGGATCGACACGCTGATCAGCGCGATAAGATCGCCGCGCTGTTGGTAGAAGATCTGATCGATGACATCCTTCATGATCCAGGCTGTGAAGGCGGTCGTCGCCGCGATCGTCACCAGGCACAGCACGGCAAGAGCATAGTACCAGCGATAGTCGCGGCTGTTCTCGGCGATGATGCGGCGGATCACCGCCACGATCTCGCTGGGACGGACTTTCCCTTTGGTTGGTGCTGGAAGTGTCAAGTTGGAGCGCTTTGTGGTTTCGGTTCGGCCGGGCTGCAATTCGGCAACCTCTTAACGCCCCAATGGCGGCTTGCCTATGGCCGGGGACGGCGAAACTTCGTCGCGGCGCAGCGTGTGTCCTAGACCCGCCAGCGCCGCCCCGCCGTCTGCACGCCGAACAGCGACGGATTTCTGGCATAGGCGGCCAGCCCTAAAAGCGCCGCTAGCGGATGGGTGATGACATAGACCGGCATGCTGCGCATCAGGGCGCTATGCGGCGCCTTGTCCTCGAAGGCGGCGCGGAAATTGCCGGTGCGCAGTGCCGGCAGGATTTTTTGCGCGATGCCGCCGGTGAGAAACACGCCGCCGCGGCTCATGAACACCAGAGCGAGATCGCCGGCGGTGCGCCCCAGGCAGGTGACGAAGATCGACAGCGCCTCTTCGGCTACCGGATCGTTCTTTGCCAGCGCCGCGGCGGTGATCTCGGCGGGCGTGGTAAAGGGCGACGGCTTGCCGTCCGCCTTGGCCACCGCCCGGTAGGCATTGACTAGGCCGCGCCCGGACAGGATCTGTTCGCCGGAGATGCGGCCCTCGAGCTTCTCGATATGCGGAAACACCTGGAAATCGCGCGGCGAGCGCGGGCCGATATCCATATGGCCGCCCTCGCCGGGCACCGGTATCCAGTGATGCAGCGCATAGACCAGCCCGGCGACGCCGAGCCCGGTTCCCGGGCCGAGCACCACCCGCCCGGAATTCGGTTCCGGCGCGTCACCGCCGATCTTTTCCATATGCTCTTCGCCGAGCGCGACGACGGCCAGCGCCTGCGCCTCGAAGTCGTTGAGCACCACGACGTCGCTGAGACCGAGACTGGCGAACATCTGTCTCGGCTTGACGATCCATGGGCAATTGGTAAGCGGGATCTCGTCGCTTTCGACAGGACCGGCTACCGCCAGCACAGCTGAATTCGGCCGGACCGACGAGCGGTCGAGCACGGCCGACTGGATCGCCTCGTCGATCGTATTGAAGTTGGCGGTCTGGACGATCGTCGGCTCGCCGGCTTCGGAATTCGCGTCAAGCACGATCGAGAAGCGCGCATTGGTGCCGCCTATGTCGCCGATCAGAATCGGAAACCGCAACAGAGTGTCGTCGTCGCTTACGCCTGGCATGCTCTCGTCCGTTCCCGACGCGTATCGCCGTTCTCTCGTTGACTAGCGCATGACCGCAAAAAGGGAAATCGGTTTTCGAAGTGGAGATGCACGGATGCAGACAGCGAACACGCTGCCCGCATCAGTGCCCCGGTCGTGGCCGCGGCAGCGGAATGCGGATCTCGGGGGTCGCCACAAAGGCGTTCGCCGAGGCCGGAAGCGCTGCCGCGCCGGCTGCGACCGTCGGCGGCGGCGAAGGCTCTGCCGCGGGAGCGGGTACGGCCGCGATCGGCACGCCGTCGCCATAATAGGTGACTGCTTCCGCCGAGGCCGGAGCCGGCGCGTCGAGCACGAACTGGCATTGCCTGGGCAGGTTCGCCATCGTCATCACGTCGCGTGCCTTCGGCTTGTCCGGATTCTTGTTGGGGCGCCACGGCTCCTCGGTGAACCACCAGGCCAGCGCCTGGTCGCAGCCATCGCCTGGCGCCGTCGCTTCCTGCGCCTTGCAGTCGGGTGACCCAGGCTGGCAGCCGATACGAATGTGGAAGTGGTAATCGTGGCCCCAGAACGGCCTGACCTTGCGCAACCAGCTGCGGTCGCCTTTGACCGTGTCGCAGAGCTTCTTCTTGATCCCTGGATTGACCAGGATGCGCTCGACTTCGGGATAGCTCGCGGCGCGCCTCAACAGCCGCGTGTGCATCGGCGTCCACAGGCCATCCTTTACCAGATGGGTCTTTTCATCGACCATCAAGGTAGCGCTGATGTTTTCGCGCTCTTCGGTCGAAAGCTTGCGGTCGGGCATCGGCGTTAGCCAGATGTCGGCGTCGAGGCCGATCTGGTGCGAGGCATGGCCGCTCAGCATCGGCCCGCCGCGCGGTTGCGAGATGTCGCCGATCAACAGGCCCGGCCAGCCGTCGGCCGCGGCATCGCGCGATAGTTTCTCGATCATCGCGATCATCGCCGGATGGCCCCAACGGCGGTTGCGCGACGGTCGCATCACCTCCCAGTGCCGGCCGTCCATGGGCAGCGCGACGCCGCCGGAAAAACAGCCTTTGGAATAAAAGCCGATCGATTGCGCTGCTGCGAGTGCCGGCAGCTTTTTGGCGCCGAACAGCTCTTTTGCCCGTTGCTCGGCGCTCGCCGTTTGCGCGGCAAGCGTTAGGCCGGCGACGGCCAGTGCTGCCGTCAGCAGCAGTGTTTTTCCCGGCAAGGCTCGCTTTAACGTCTTCCCCAAGCTGGACCCCTCCGCGATTTGAACCGCATCATACCACGCCCCGCGCAACGTATCGATCACGACCGTTTCATCGGACTGCGCGCCTCGCCGTCGCGCCAGTCGCCGCTCGCCCACATGGCGTCGAGAGCCGAGCGGTAGTCGGGGAAGCGAAAGCCATAGCCGGCCGCCTTGATCGCCGCGTTGGCGACACGCTTGTTCTCGCCATAGAAGGACCGCGCCATGGGCGAAAGTTGGGCGGTCTCGAACGGAATTTCGGGCGGCGGCTCGATGCCCATCAACCTGGCGGCATAGGCGACGACGTCCTGCGGCGGCGCCGGCAGGTCGTCGGTGACGTTGAAGATGCCGCCGCGATCGCCTTCGGCTAGATGCCAGAGAGCGCCGGCAATATCGTCGCAATGGATGCGGTTGAACACCTGGCCCGGCTTGACCAGTCGCCGGGCGGTGCCGTTTTCGAGATTGACCAGGGCGTTGCGGCCCGGCCCATAAATGCCGGAAAGCCGCAGGATCGCCACCGGCCGGTGGATGTCGTGGCCCAGTTGCAGCCAATCCTGCTCGGCTGCGACACGCATCACCGACCGCTTCGACAACGGCCGGCATTCGGCGGCCTCGTCCACCCAGTTGCCGCCATGGTCGCCATAGACGCCGACGGTGGAGAGATAGGCGATCCATTCGAGCTCCGGCATGTTGGCCACGATCACCTCGCGTGCCGCGCCCAGCACCGGGTCGCCGGCCTCGTCCGGCGCGACCGAGACGACGAGATGGGTTGTCTTCCCAAGCGCATCGCCGATTTCGGAAGTCGGCGTGCCATCGAAACGCAGCGGCACGATACCGGCTTGCCGCAGCGCCGCGAATTTTTCCAGCGACCGTGTTGTACCGAAGATCGTTGTGTCGGCATCCCTGTTGGCGCCGGCGAAGGCCCTGCCCGAATAACCGGCGCCGAAGATGAAAATCTGCTTTTTTGTCATGTATGGGCCTCGATCGGCTTTGGCAGGGCCAGAAGCCATTCGCCTCTTACCGCCTCGTCACCTTCTACTTGCAAAGCGGCTGCGGCACGTTCGGCAAATTCCTGACCCGGCACTAGCCGCGACAGCGCCCATACCGCGGCGCCGCGAACCAGCGGCGAGGCATCGTCGAGCAGCGCGCGGACGGCGCCGGCCAGCGACAAGTCCTGGGAATTGCCGGCCGCGATCAGCACGTTGCGGATAAAACGGTCGCGGCCGATGCGCTTGACCGGCGAGCCCGAAAAAAGCGCGCGGAAGGCAGCGTCGTTCAGGCAAAGCAGCTCGGCGAGCGGCGGTTCGCGCAAGTCCGCGCGGGCGGCAAGCTTAGCCTCGGAGGCAGCTTGGGCGAACTTGTTCCACGGACAGGCGGCCAGGCAGTCGTCGCAGCCATAGATGCGATTGCCGATCTTTTCCCGGAACTCATGTGGGATCGGTCCTTTGTTCTCGATGGTGAGGTATGAAATGCAGCGCCGCGCATCGAGCCGGTAAGGCGCCGGAAAGGCGTCCGTCGGGCAGGCGTCGAGACAGGCGCGGCAGGAGCCGCAATGATCGTCCTCAGGCGCGCCCGGCACCAGCTCGGCCGTCGTGAAGATGGTGCCGAGGAACAGCCAGGAACCATGGGCGCGGCTGACCAGGTTGGTGTGCTTGCCTTGCCAACCGAGGCCGGCCGCCTCGGCCAGCGGCTTTTCCATCACCGGCGCGGTGTCGACAAACACTTTGACGTCGCCGCCGGCGCGCGCAACAAGCTTGCCGGCGATCGCCTTCAGCCGGCCTTTCATGACGTCATGATAATCGCGGTTCTGCGCATAGGCGGAGATCGCGCCGCGATCGCGTTTTGCCAGGATGTCGCGCGGGTCGCGGTCGGGGCCGTAATTCATCGCCAGCACGATGATCGAGCGGACCTCTGGCCAGAGCGCCGCTGGTTTGCCTCGCCGCTCGAGCGTTTCGGCAATCCAGCCCATCGAGCCGTGAAAGCCGTCGGCAACGAATTCGGCCAGCCGTTCCGGCGCCCGCGGAATCGCATCGGGCGTTGTGACGGCGACGGCGTCAAAGCCGGCGTTCCGCGCCTCGCGGTCGATCAGCGCGCGCAGCTTTGCCGTATCAGAAATCGAGGTCCGCATAATGTGACACCGGCGACAGGCCACGCACCCGGTCGGACAGAAGCGGCCGGAACGAAGGCCGTGATTTCACCCTTGTATACCATTCGCGCGCGGCGCTGTGTTCGCGCCAGTCGATCTCGCCGAGATAGTCGAGCACCGACAGTGCCGCCGCCGCCGCGAGATCGGCATAGGTGACCTTGTTGCCGGCCAGCCAATGACGGGTGCCGGCCAGCCAGTTGGTGTATTTCATGTGCTGGCGGATATTGGCGCGGGCGGCGCGGATCGCCGCCGAATCGGGCGAGCCGCCGCCCGCTGTTTCCGGCATGACCGGCTTCAGAACGCGCTCGCGCACCAGATGCCGGGTAACCTCGCTTTCCGCCTTGTTGAGGTACCAGTCGGTCAGCCGGCGGATTTCGGCGCGTTCCATCGGGTCTTCGGCGAATAGCCGCTTGTCGCGCTTGAGTACGCCGCGCGTCTCGTCGAGATATTCGGCAATGACCACTGCGCCAACAATCGGCACGTCGCCCTCGGCAAGCAGGATCGGCAGCGTGCCGGCCGGGTTCAGCGCCAGGAACTCCTTGCGCCGCGTCCACGGCTTCTCTTCGATCAGTGCCAGTTCCTCGCCATACTCGCCAAAGGCGAGGCGGACGAAGCGGCAGCTGGCGAACATCGGATGGTGGAAAAGCGTTAGCATGGTCCCGCGATAATAGAGCGCACTGGCAAATCGCCGGCTGCGCCGGTAAGTCTTGGCCGCCCGATTCAGGGGCTGTCAGGGTGCTGCGACCTATAGGGGGAGTTCCGCGCCGTGACAAGCAAGCCGTTTTCTCAAGCCCTCCCTCCAACGCCGAGGTTGCCATGGAAAGCCAGACCGTCGTCGAAGCACTGCTGCTCGGCATGCTCGAGGGCCTGACCGAGTTTATTCCGGTGTCTTCGACCGGTCATATCCTGCTCGCCGGCCATTTCCTCGGCTTTCATTCGACCGGCAAGGCCTTCGAGATCCTGATCCAGCTCGGCGCCATATTGGCGATCCTCAGCGTCTATTTCCACCGGCTCTGGAAGATGCTGCTCGAACTGCCATACGATCGGCTGACGCGGCATTTCGTCCTTGGCATTCTCATCGCGTTCCTGCCGGCGGCCGTAGTCGGCGCGCTGGCGCATGATTTCATCAAGACGGTGCTGTTCGAATCGCCGCGGCTGATCTGCATCATGCTGATCATCGGCGGCGTCATCCTGCTGCTGGTCGATCGCATGAAGCCGAAGCCATATTACCACGATGTCGAGCGGTTCCCGACCAGGCTCTATCTGCAGATCGGGCTGTTCCAGTGCTTGTCGCTGATCCCCGGCACATCGCGCTCGGGTTCGACCATCGTCGGCGCGCTGCTGCTCGGGGTCGACAAACGGGCGGCGGCGGAATTCTCCTTCTTCCTTGCCATCCCGACCATGGTCGGCGCCTTCGCCTTCGACCTGTTCAAGAACCGCAATGTGCTGAGCAGTGCCGACCTGCCTATCATCGCCGTCGGCTTCGTCGCCGCCTTCGTCACCGCGCTAATCGTCGTGCGCTTCCTGCTCGACTATGTCTCGCGCCATGGCTATGCGCTGTTCGGCTGGTGGCGGCTGGTCGTGGGCATCGTCGGCCTGGCGGGGCTGGCAATCTGGGGGTGAGCCGGCGCGGATAGCGCAATCCCAGCCGGAACTCTGTTCTTGCCCGAAGCCGAGCCATACGATCTTGTGGACGTATGGTTGGCAGGGGGAATGCATGAGCGAAGTTCTTGACGCCCTCGTTATTGGCGCCGGTCCGGCGGGGCTCGGCGTCAGCTACTTCTTGAAACGGCAGGGCCGCGACCACCGTGTGCTCGATCGAGGCCGGATCGGCGAAACGTGGCGAACGCAGCGATGGAATTCGTTTCGACTGAATTCGCCGACCATTCGCTCCATCTTACCCGGTGATTCCTACGAGGGGCCGGAGCCCTGGGGCGCGATAACCCACCATGAATTTGTCGCGTATCTCGAAGGCTATGCCGAGCGGCACCGCCTGCCGGTAAGCACCCAAACTCCGGTTCAAGAGCTGACGAGAGACGATGGGATCTTTCGCGTCACTACGGCGGCTCGTGGCGTGCTTCTGGCGCGCAATGTGGTGATCGCCACCGGCGACCAGAACCGACAGGTCCGGCCACCAGGGTCGGCGGACTTGCCGGCGGCAGTTCGCCAAGTCGATTCTTCGGCTTATCGCAACCCGGCCGAGTTCGAGAATGGCGCGGTGCTGGTGGTCGGCAGCGGCCAGTCGGGCGGCCAGATCGCCGAGGATCTGGCGGTGGCCGGACGTGCGGTCTTTTTGGCGACCAGCCGCAACGGCCGTTGGGTGCGGCGCTACCGCGGGGGCAACATACTTAAATGGCTGACGCTGTCCGGTTTTCTCGACGTTCCGCGCAAGGAACTCGTCCTCCCCTCCGGCAAGCTGCAGGCCCGCGCGCTGGTCGGCGCGACCCATACAATCAGCCTGCAATCGCTGGGTGCACAGGGCGTGGTGCTGCTCGGCCGCTTCAGGGGCGTGGAGAATGGCAGCCTCGTCTTCGGCGACGAACTCGACGACCATATGCGATTTGCCGACGAGGTTTCGGCGAATGCCAAGCGCCTGGTCGACGAGTACATTGAGCGCGCCGGCCTCGATGCGCCCCTGGCCGAGGATGATCCAGCCGAGACGGTTGCCCCGCGCTTGCCCGATCCTCCGATCCGCTCCCTCGACTGGACGGCGAGCGGCATCAGATCAGTGATCTGGTGCACGGGTTTCACCGGCGATTTCTCATGGGTCCGGCTTCCTGGCGCGCTCGATGCGGCCGGCCAGCCCGTCCACGAGGATGGCGTCGGCGCTGTTCCAGGTCTCTTTTTCGCCGGCCTCGATTTCGGGTCGACACGGAAATCGGGCACCATACCGGCCATTCCAGTGGAGGTGGCTGGCATTGTGGAGCGACTTGTCCAGGTGCGGCGGCCTTGACCTCGGCGCGTCTGGACCTCGGCTGGTCGTCGTCGGGCTGACAGCACTGGCCATATGGGGATGAGCCGGCGCAGTCATTCGGAATGGTCGCCCTGGAGACGCCAAAGGAGGTGCATCAAGGCGCGCGATCGGTCAGCGCGCTCGCACCTTCCTCAGCGGCGCAATGTGCGCAGCAGTAGATGATGTCATCCTGTTCGACGCCATGTCCGATGATCCGGCATCCGCAATGCGGACACGTCGGAGCAAGTTTCTGGACCGCGCATTCGAAGCTGTCGAATGTGTAGGTCTCCTCGGCCATCGTCACTTTGAAAGCCTTGTCGTAGTCATTCCCGCATTGATCGCATCTGGCCATGGTTCTTTTCCTTCTTTCATTGGCTTCAAGCTCGACCAACCTGTCGCGCGGCGATAGGTTCCCGCCAGGATCAGAGGGCCGTCCTAAGGCGGAGACGAGCGCGAGCCTACGCCACGGCGCTGTTCGATCACGCGGATCACCTCGTCGATATCCCGCGGCTCGATGTCGAGTTCCTTCAGGCCCGGCGCGTCGATTGCTGCCACATTATCCTGACGCATAAGATCGATCTGGTTGCGCGTTATGGGGGCAGCCGGGAGGAGTTCCGCGACGCCAGCCAAGGCGTTCCATACAGCAAACGGCACCGGCATCAGCTTTACGTGCGTATCGAGCTGTCGGGCGATCTCCCGAAGCAATTCCTTATAGGTATAGATACGCGGGCCCCCGAATTCGAATATGGATGAACCCTTGTGGCTTCGCCCGTCGATCAGCCGGCTCACTGCTTCCGCGACGTCGGCCACATAGACCGGCTGAAGCCGTGTGCCACCATCGCCGAACAGCGGATAGACCGGCAGGAGGCGTATCAGCCTCACAATGGTCGTGAGGAAAGCGTCGTCAGGTCCTGTCATGACGGCGGGACGCACAATGAAAGCGCCGGGAAATGCGTTTCCCACGGCAACTTCTCCGCGCCCACGTGCCCTTATATAATTCGAATCCGATTGAGGATCGGAGCCGATCCCTGAAATCTGGACGAACTGATCGATCTCGACCTTGCGCGACACGGCAGCGAGATCGGCCGCGGCTTTCACATGGACGCGTTCAAAGGTCTGGACGCCCTGCTCGACGTAAAGACTGATAGCATTCACGACCGCCTGTGATCCGGTAATGGCCGACCCAATCGAGGACGCATCCAATATATCCGCCTCGACTGCTTCGGGCATCCTTGTAATCGAGGAAAAGACCAGGGCCACGCGAGCCGGATGGCGAGATGCGGCGCGCACCGTGAAACCCCTTTCCAGGAGCCGCGTCACGATCCTGCGCCCGAGAAAGCCAGTTCCGCCGAACACGGTGACGATCCGTTCCTGGTTGAGATCGTCAGGATCCATTTGCCTCGCCATCCCTTGTCCTCGCACGCCTGCCACGAGGACTGCCCTGATCGGCATTTGAACCAGCCCGTCGAACATCAGGACGGTTGGAGAACAACGCAGGAACGCTTTTGTTCCAGTCAGTGCTGGGCGGAGACCAGGTCGACAAACCGATCGATTGAGCGAATCCAGGTGAGCGTCGGCACATGATCCAGGCGGCAAATGGCGCTACTTGCTTGTTCCCATCGACGAGACGACAGGCAATCGAATCTGAACCGGAGATCGCGGCAAAACCGACCCCACTTCGGGAATGACCTAGTTCCCCCCGTAAAAAACGTTCTCGACATGCACCGGCCAGCGCCACGGCAATACCGCCACCATGTCGAAGCGCACCGATAATTTTCCGTAGTCGGATTGGCGCGACAGCCAGAAATCGGCCGCGCCTTCGATGCGGCGCTCCGATTCGCGGCCGACGGCCTCCATCGCCTCGATCAGCGTACGGCGTGCCTTGACCTCGACGATCAGCACCAAATCGCCACGCCGCGCGATCAGGTCGATCTCGCCAAACCTGGTACGGTGGCGGCGGGCAAGAATCCGGTAGCCCTTCAGCATCAGCGCCGCCGCCGCCAGCCATTCACCGTGATGGCCGCGCCGGTAGGCCTTTTGCCGGCTGGCGCTCCGCCGTTCAGCCATCGCGGTCTCCGCCGGCCCCGTCTCTTCCGGCATTCCTGAGGTCGAGCAGCCGTCGGTAGAGCGTCTGTTTTTGGCCACCCGTCATCTTGGCGGCTTCCGCCGCCGCCNTTCCTGAGGTCGAGCAGCCGTCGGTAGAGCGTCTGTTTTTGGCCACCCGTCATCTTGGCGGCTTCCGCCGCCGCCTTGGAGGCCGGCATCTCGGCCGCCAGCGAAAGCAGCAGCCGGTCGATGTCTTCAGGCTCATCAGCGACCGCATCGGCCGGGCCGACGCAGATGACGATTTCGCCCTTAGGCGTATCGGCTGCCGCGTAATGGCCGGCGAGTGACTGCAGGGTGCCGGTCCGCATCTCCTCGAAAGTCTTGGTCAACTCGCGGCCGATCGCCGCCTTGCGGGCGCCGCCCAGCACCTCGACCATGGCACTGAGCGTCTCGGCCAGCCGGCGCGGCGATTCGAAGAAGATCAACGTTGCCGGCACCGCCTTCAGCGCTTCCAGCCGCGTCAGCCGCTGGCCGGTCTTCACCGGCAGGAAGCCGGCAAACAGAAAGGCGTCCGAAGGCAGGCCGGATGCCGTCAGAGCGGCAAGTGGCGCCGACGGTCCGGGGATCGGCACGACACGAATGCCGCGTTCCAGCGCCTCGCCAACCAGCCGGTAGCCGGGATCGGAGATGAGCGGTGTGCCGGCATCAGAGATCAGCGCTACGCTCTGCCCGGCCAGCAGTGCCGCGATCAGCTTCGGCCCGGCCTCGGCGGCATTGTGCTCGTGATAGGCGGTGGTGCGGCGGCGGATGCCGTAGCGGTCGAGCAGGACGCGCGAAACACGCGTGTCCTCGCAGGCGACGATATCTGCGGCGGCGAGCGTTTCCAGCGCGCGCAGCGTGATGTCGGCGAGATTGCCGATCGGCGTAGCCACCAGATAGAGCGCCGGCTCGAGCGGCCGGGCGGCGATCTCGGTCTGCCCGACCACATAACTGCGTTTGGCCAATTCGCCGGTCACCTGCACAACTCCGTTCGACCCTGTTTGGCACGGCTCACGCCTGGTTGCAAAAGCCTGGGTTGCAAACGCCCGGTTCCAAACGGGGTCCCGACGTGAACCGGCCGCCATGCCTTTGCCATAGTAGGGAACGAAACCGTTGCCGGCGAATTTTAACCCTGATCTCGGGAGGAGCAGGATGGACAGCCTGACGATACAGGACGTTTTCGAACCCTATTATGCCGGCCGCAAGCGCTTCGCCGCGCCAGGCGACAAGAGCCTGCGTGGCAACGCGGATGGCGAGGCCAGGAAACCGCTCGCACGCCAGCCATTGGCAGAGAGCAAGCCCGTAACCGAAACCGACAGCACGACGGAGCACTGACCGGACGATGCCCAATCGCTTCGATATTTTCATCACCCGTCTCGAAACAAAAAGCGCCCGCGATGGCGCAGCATCACATCCCACAGGCGACCAGCATTCTGCCCCGCGCGACAAGAGCGAGATCAAGCAGACCCGCTCCGGAGAAGCGCATGCCGAGAAGGACCGCGGCAAGCGTCGTTTCAAGCACGACGCTTGATCCTCTTTTCGTCATCCTGGGACGGAGCAAGGAGCGCAGCGACGCGGCGCAGACACCCGGATCCATGCCGTAATATTCAAGCGTTTCGACAGTTCAGAATTATTCTACCGCAGCATTCTTCGACAAGGGTAGCGGCATGGATCCTCGGGTCAAGCCCGAGGATGACGAAGGCGCAGTAGCGCGACAGCCTTCAGAGATATCGCGATACCTTCACCGCCAGCAACCGGACCAGTTCCGGGTCCATGAATTCATAGTCGTCGGGAATATCGAGGCAGATCACCCGAGCCTTCCTTAGACTGGCCCTGAATTTCTGCTGCAGTTTGCCGCGGTGCGCCTTTTCCATCACGAAGATGATATCGGCCCAGGCGACAAGTTCGTGCGTCAACGGAGTGTCGGCATCGTGATTGGTGCCGGCCGAAGCGACCTCGATGTCCCTGCGACCGGAAAACACCTGCTCCGCCGTCGGGCTGCGCAAGCGATTCTGGCTGCAGACGAAGAGAACGTTCTTCACCGGTACTATCTGGCCAGATCCGCCACGACGGCATCGAGCACGATCATGCCGGCCGGCGTGGCGCGCAGGCGGGCATTGCCGATCGGCGCCACCAGGCCTTCGTCCTGCAGCACCGACAGCCGTGCCGTCGACAGGCCGCGCCCGGAAAACGCCTCGTAGCGGGAAAGGTCGATGCCTTCCGCCAGCCTCAGCCCCATCAGCAGGAACTCGTCGGCCTCTTCGGAGCGCGTCAGGATCTCGCCGCCGGTGACGCCATGGCCCTTGGCCTCGACCAGATTGGCCCAGGTCTCCGGCATTTTCTCGGCGATTGTCACCACGCGCCGCCCGCTCTCGACGAAACGGCCATGCGCGCCGGGACCGACGCCGACATATTCGCCATAGCGCCAGTAGGTGAGATTGTGCCGGCTTTCAGCGCCGGGCCTGGCGTGGTTGGAAATCTCGTAGGCCGGCAGTCCGTGCGCGGCGGTGATCTCCTGCGTCAACGCATAGAGATCGGCGGCAACATCGTTGTCTGGAATGATGAATTTCCTTGCTGCATGCAGTGCATGGAACGGCGTGCCTTCCTCGATGGTCAGCTGGTACAGCGACAGATGGTCGGCGGCGTGGCCGATCGCCTGCTCGAGTTCCGTCTGCCACGCTTCAGGCGTCTGGTCCGGCCGCGCGTAGATCAGGTCGAAGGACAACCGTGGGAAAATCTCGCGCGCCAGGCCGATCGCATGCAGGGCCTCATCGACATTGTGCAAACGGCCGAGAAAGCGCAGATCCTTGTCGTTCAGCGCCTGCACGCCAAGCGACACCCGGTTGACGCCCGCCGCGCGATAGCCGCGAAAGCGCTCGGCCTCGACCGAGGAAGGATTGGCCTCCAGCGTCACCTCGATGCCATCTGGTACCGTCCAGTTCTTCGCCACGGCATCCAGCACCGCCGCCACGGTCTGCGGCTTCATCAGCGACGGCGTACCGCCACCGAGAAAGATGCTTGTCACCTCGCGCGGCCCGGTGCGGCCGCGCATGGTCGCCAACTCGGCCTCGAAGGCGCGCGCAAAACGCTCCTGGTCGACCGGCTGGTGGCGGACATGGCTGTTGAAGTCGCAATAGGGGCACTTGGCCGCGCAGAACGGCCAGTGGATGTAGACGCCAAAACCCGGGCTGCGGTCGAGCAGCATGGTCATGCCGCGGCCAATCGGGCTTGCGCGAATTTCTGGAAGGCGCGGGCGCGGTGCGACAATGCTGTCGGCTGGCCCGGCTTCCAGCCATGTTTTTCCTCAGCGGTCATCTCGCCGAAGGTTTTTTCGAACCCGTTGGGCAAGAACACCGGGTCGTAGCCGAAGCCGAGTTCGCCGCGCGGCGGCCATACCAGCGTACCTTCGACCTCGCCGCGAAAATATTCAGCCTGGCCGTCGGGAAAGGCTAGGCAGATGACCGCGACAAAGCGGCCCTTGCGCTGAGCAGGCGCGATCGCGCCAACTTCCTGCAAGGCCACTTCCGTGCGCTGCATGGCCATGCCGAAGTCGCGGGGGCCGTCCGGCGTCTCGGCCCAGTTGGCAGTGTAGACGCCGGGTGCGCCGTCGAGCGCATCGACACATAGGCCGGAATCGTCCGACAGCGCCGGCAATCCAGTGGCCTTGGCAGCGGCCAAGGCTTTTATGAGCGCGTTCTCCTCGAAAGTGGTGCCGGTCTCGTCCGGTTCCGGCAAGCCGTATTCCTTGGCGGACCTCGCTTCTATGCCGAACGGCGCCATCAGATCGGCGAATTCGCGCAATTTGCCGGCATTGTGGCTTGCGACGACGATCTTATGCCCATCAAGCGAATGAACAATTGGCGAATGAACAGTCTGCGAATGCATCAGATGCCCCAGATTCTTGGCTCGGCGAATTCGATCGAATTGCCCGAGGGGTCGCGAATATAGATCGAGCGGCCGCCTTGCGGCCACTCGAACTCGCTTTCGATGGCGATGCTCTTTGCTTCCAGGTGCGCTTTCCAGCGCACGATCTCGTCGGCGCTTGCGGCGAAACAGAGATGGCCCTCGCCGACGGCGCCATGCGGCGGCACTGGCAGCCTGGCGTCGGCCGGCGGCGGCACTTTCGTCGCCTCGGCATTGAAGATAAGCAGCACGCCGTCGCCGCAGCGGAAGAAGAGATGCCTGCCCTCGACCTTGCCGAGCGGATCGAGCCCGAGGACGCCCGAATAGAACCGTTCCGCGGCAGCGAGATCCGTCACGTAGAGTGCTGATTCCAGGATTGCGGAAGGAGTCACAGGATCGTCACCCTCATCGTCATAACCTGAAGATCAGTCCACCGCCATCTGCTGCAGGCTGACCAGGCGCTGAATGCCTTTCTTGGCCAGCCCCATCAAGGCCGCGAACTGCTCTTCCGAGAACGGTTCGCCCTCGGCCGTGCCCTGGATCTCGACGATGCCGCCCTTGCCGGTCATGACGAAATTGGCGTCGGTTCCGGCCGAGGAATCCTCGATATAGTCAAGGTCGATGACCGGCTGACCATCATGGATGCCGCAGGAGATCGCCGCAACGTGATCCTTCAGCACCTTGCCCAGGCTCGCCATTTGGCGGGCTTCCATCCAGCGCAGGCAATCGTAAAGCGCCACCCAGCCGCCGGTGATCGAAGCGGTGCGCGTGCCGCCATCGGCCTGGATCACATCACAGTCGACGGTGATCTGCTGCTCGCCGAGCGCCTGCAGATCGACCACGGCGCGCAGGGAGCGGCCGATCAGCCGCTGGATCTCCAGCGTGCGGCCGCCTTGTTTGCCGGCCGAAGCCTCGCGGCGCATGCGCTCGCCGGTCGAACGCGGCAGCATGCCGTATTCCGCCGTCACCCAGCCCTTACCGGAGTTGCGCATCCAACCCGGCACCTTTTCCTCCAGGCTGGCCGTGCACAGCACATGCGTGTCGCCGAACTTCACCAGGCACGAGCCTTCCGCATGCTTGGAGACGCCGCGCTCGAAGGAGATGGGGCGCATTTCGTCGAACTGGCGTTTGGAAGGGCGCATTCAGGCTTCTTTCTTTCTTCGGGATCTTGGCCGGCTTGTAGCCGCACGGGGCGTGAGGCGCAAAGGAAAATGGACCGGTTGCGCCGACGCCGCGGAAGTCTATATCTTCGGGCCGGAGGTTTTTGGCTCGAAATGACCAAGGCAGTCGATCCCGGTTCGCAATCGCACGTGCTCCCGTCGCACGCGCTGCAATCGCCCGCGCTTCAATCGCTCGACATGCGTTCGCGCGACATCTTCCGGCGCATCGTCGATTCTTATCTGAGGGATGGCGAGCCGGTCGGCTCGCGCAGCCTGTCGCGCATCCTGCCGTCGTCGCTATCGCCGGCCACCATCCGCAACGTGATGAGCGACCTCGAGCATCTCGGCCTGATCTATGCGCCGCATATTTCGGCCGGCCGTCTGCCGACCCAGGCTGGCCTGCGCTTCTTCGTCGATGCGTTCATGGAACTCGGTGACCTCTCCGACGAGGAGCGCCGCACCATCGAGGCGCAGGTGCGCGCCTCCGGCTCGGGCGCGACGCTGGAGCATATGCTGACCGAGGCCAGCCAGATGCTGTCCGGCATGTCGCGCGGCGCCGGCCTTGTGCTCGCCGCCAAGAACGAGGGGGCGCTGAAGCACATCGAATTCATCCAGCTCGAGCCGACCAAGGCGTTGGCCGTGCTGGTCTCGCAGAACGGCGACGTCGAAAATCGCGTCGTCGATCTGCCCGCCGGCATCACCGTCTCGCAATTGCACGAAGCCTCCAATTTCCTCAACGCCCATATTCGCGGCCGCACCCTGGCCGAAGCGCGGGTCGAGATCGCCCGCATCAAGGAAGAGACCAGGGCAGCCCTCGATACGCTTTCACAGGATCTGGTCGAGAAGGGCCTGGCGGTCTGGGCAGGCGCCGAAAGCGGGGTGCCTGGGCGGCTTATCGTGCGCGGCCGCGCCAATCTCCTGGAAAACGTCACTGCCCAGGCCGACATCGAATTGCTGCGGCATCTCTTCGAGGATCTCGAAACCCAGGACGGACTGATCCAGCTCCTCGACCTCGCCGAGGAGGGCCCGGGCGTGCGCATCTTCATCGGTTCGGAAAACAAGCTGTTTTCTCTGTCGGGCTCATCACTGGTGGTGGCACCCTATCGCGACAAGGACGCCCGCGTCGTCGGTGCGCTCGGCGTCATCGGGCCGACGCGGCTGAATTATGCGCGCATAGTACCGATGGTCGACTATACCGCGCAGCTGATTTCGCGCATGCTGCGCTAGGAGCCGCCGCGGCCTGCCGCAAGGAGAAAAAGAATGGCGCTGGAATCGTTCAAGGCCCAGATCAGCCTGCTACTCGAAGAAATGATCAACCAGCCAGAGGATCAGCACGAGGTGCAAGAGCAGTTGCGCGAGAAGCTGCAAGAGATGCGGGCCATGGGCTTGCCGCTGCCGGCCGATCTGGTCGCGCTGGAAAAGCGCCTCGACGACGATTTCTACGCCGCCGGCAAGTGAATCGGGGTTCGGCTTCAAATCCTCGTCTGCTGGACGGCCGCTTGGAACGACCAATGCCTCATCCCGTTTGCCCTTTTCGAGGCGAATCCCGGAGGACGTTGATGATCCGATCTGGCGGCTTTGCGGCCATTGCCGCTGCTCTCCTTGTTGCGACACCGGCAGCCGCCCAGCAGGCGGATCAGAAGGTGCTCAAAGGCGAAGCCGCTTTTGGCGATTGGCACGCCGACAGGCCTGGCACCCGCCGCCTGATCGGGCCGCAAGACATGCCGCCAGCCGATCCCGCCCAATCCGCGTCGAACGGCGCCGGCGTGGCGGAACGGCCCGAAAGCGCCAAGCCAGATTTGCCGCCGGGCTTTTCGGCCGAACTGATCGCATCCGGCATCGTCAATCCGCGCGTCGTGCGCGTCGCTCCGAATGGCGACCTGTTCGTTGCCAACAGCCATGCCGACCAGATACGTGTCTATCGTCTCGCCGAGGGCAGCGCCAAGCCCATCGAGAAAGCGATCTTCGCCAAGCGGCTCAGTTATCCCTACGGCATCGCCTTCTATCCGCCAGGAGACAAGCCGCAATGGGTCTATGTCGCAAACAGCGACAGCATCGTCCGCTTTCCTTATCGCGACGGTGACCTGAAGGCATCCGGTAAACCAGAAACCATTGTCGCCAAAATCCCGTCGGGCGGTCACACGACCCGCGACATCGCCTTCTCGCCGGACGGCAAGACGCTTTATCTGTCGGTTGGCTCCGCCTCGAACGTCGCCGAGGACATAGGCAAGGAGCCGGATAGCGGCCTCGACGCCTGGGCCAAATCAAAGCCGCTCGGGGCGGCCTGGGGCTCCGAGGACGGCCGTGCCGATGTGCTCGCCTTCGATCCGGATGGGAAAAATCCCCGAACTGTCGCCACCGGCCTGCGCAACTGTACGGGCATGACCGTGCAGCCCGCCACCGGCGCATTGTGGTGCGTCGTCAATGAGCGCGACGAACTCGGCGACAATGTGCCGTTCGAATTTGCAACTGTAGTCAAGGACGGCGGATTCTATGGTTGGCCTTGGTACTACATCGGCAATCACGAGGATCCGCGCCATCAGGGCGAGCGGCCCGACCTAGCCGGCAAGGCCACTGTCCCGGACGTACTGATGCAGGCGCATTCGGCGCCGATGAATATAGCCTTCTACGACGGCAACAACTTCCCGGCGGATTATCAGGGTGACGCCTTCGTCACCATGCATGGTTCGTGGAATCGTGGCGCCAGGACCGGCTACAAGGTGGTGAGGCTCAAATTCAGGGATGGCAAGCCGACCGGCGAATATGAGGACTTCATGACCGGCTTCGTTATCTCGAACGACGCCGTCTGGGGCCGCCCGGTCGGTGTCGCGATGGCCAAGGACGGCTCGCTGATCGTCACCGAGGACGGCAACGGCACCATCTGGCGCGTTACCTACGAAGACGGCCGCTCTTGAACGGCGGTGTCGCCTGCTGCGCTGGCGCAATCGAATCCGGGCCGAGGGAATTCACCCAACTTCCACATTGTGCGACAAGAGCGAATCATGACGCTCACCGGGTTCCTCGCCTATAGTGCTGCCCTCGGCATCGCCGCAGCCATCCCCGGCCCCGGCGTCACCGCACTCGTTGCGCGTGCGCTGGGTTCCGGCTTCCGCTCGTCGCTGGCCATGTCCTTCGGGCTGATGCTCGGCGACCTGACGTATCTCACGGCCGTGGTGCTCGGCCTCGCTTTCGTCGCACAGACCTTTGGCATGATCTTTCTGATCATCAAATGGCTGGGCGTCGCCTACCTCGCTTTTCTTGGCTGGCGTTTCTGGACGAACGGCATCACGCCCGAGACGGTGGAGGCGAAGAAAGGCAAGGGCGGCTTGGCATCCAGCTTTGTAGCCGGTCTCGCCGTCACGCTCGGCAATCCGAAGACGATGATCTTCTATCTAGCCATCACCCCGACCATCGTCGATCTGAAGACGATCACGCTGGCCGATTACGGCATCCTAGTTGCGCTCACGATCGTCGTCCTGCTTGTGGTGCTGGTGCCTTATCTGGCGCTCGCGGCCAAAGCGCGCTGGTTCCTGAAGTCGCCGCGGGCGCTGAGGGCACTCAACCGCACCGCCGCCGGTTTCATGATCGGGGCGGCGGCAGCTATCGCCGCCCGCCAATAGACCTCTTTCGCCAAGCCGGCCAGGAATTGTCACGCCTTTCCAAGGCGAGGGCATTCGGCACGAACTTCACTCGGATATTTTCGATCGACAGCCTATCTTGCGCGGCGGATGGCTCTATCTTATGCCCGCCCGACTCTTGCCGCTTGACCTCTGGGAGGAAAATCAATGAACAAACCCGCCACCCCCACACACGTGCCCGGCCGCGGCCGCATCTATAATTCGATCACCGAGACGATCGGCGACACGCCGTTGGTGCGGCTCGACAAATTCGCCAGGGAGAAGGGTGTCGTCGCCAATCTGCTGGCCAAGCTCGAATTCTTCAACCCGATCGCTTCGGTCAAGGACCGCATCGGCGTGTCGATGATCGAGGCACTGGAGGCTTCTGGGAGGATTACGCCCGGCAAGACCACGCTTATCGAGCCGACCTCGGGCAATACCGGCATCGCGCTCGCCTTTGCCGCCGCCGCCAAAGGCTACAAGCTGATCCTGACGATGCCGGAAACCATGTCGGTCGAGCGCCGCAAAATGCTGGCGCTGCTCGGCGCCGAGCTGGTGCTGACCGAAGGGCCGAAAGGCATGAAGGGCGCCATCGCCAAGGCCGACGAGCTGGCCGCGACGCTGCCCGATGCCGTCATTCCGCAACAATTCGAGAACCCGGCCAATCCGGAAATCCATCGCCGCACCACAGCCGAGGAAATCTGGAACGACACCCATGGCGAAGTCGATATCTTCGTTGCCGGCATTGGAACCGGCGGCACCATCACCGGCGTCGGCCAGGTGCTGAAGAAGCGCAAGCCCTCGGTGCATGTCGTCGCCGTCGAGCCGGAGGCCTCGCCGGTACTGTCCGGCGGCCAACCCGGCCCGCACAAGATCCAGGGCATTGGCGCCGGCTTCGCACCAAAAATCCTCGACACGACGATCTACGACGAGATCGTCAAGGTCTCGAACGAGGATTCGGTCGCCAATGCACGGCTCGTCGCCCGTCTCGAAGGTGTACCGGTCGGCATCTCGTCGGGTGCCGCCCTGCAGGCGGCGATCGTCGTCGGCTCGCGGCCGGAGAACAAGGGCAAGAACCTCGTCGTCGTCATCCCCTCCTTCGCCGAGCGCTATCTCTCCACGATCCTATTCGAGGGATTGGGTGCTTAGAGTCTGGACAGGAGTTTTGGCCGGTTCTAGCGATCCTTCGCGCTGCCCCTCCGGCATAAAAAGTTCTGTTTCGACGCTTCGGCGTGGACTGCTGAAAAACCACCTGTGGCGGGCGTCGTTCGCTTGAGCGGCGAGTCACTTCCATATCAAATCGTCGCTGCACCGGCAGGTGGAGGACTTCATGTACAAGCTCTATACGCGTGCCAATACCGGCGGCTTTGTCGTCGAGGCGGCGCTTGCTTTAGCGGGAGTGCCTTTCGACCAGATCGATGTTCCAAAAGGCCGACCCAACCAAGCCTTCCTCGACATCAATCCCTTGAACCAGGTCCCGGTCCTGGTCTTGCCGGACGGGCATTCGATGACCGAGTCGGCGGCAATCTGCATCCTGCTCGCCGAACGCTATCCGGAAGCAGCTCTAGCGCCGGCAGCGAACACACCTGACCGTGCCGACTTCCTGCGCTGGATGTTTTTCATGTCCTCCGTCATCTATTCGGCTGACCTGCGGTTCTTCTACGCTCATCGCTACACGACAGATCCCGGCGGCGTGGAAGCCGTCAAACAGGCGGCGGTCTCGGAAATGGATCGCGGCTTCGCCATTCTCGATGCCGCCCTCGAAGGCCGCGACTGGCTGGTCGGCGACCGGCTCTCGCTGGCCGACATCTATCTCGTCATGTTGGTGGCTTGGCATCCCGAGGTCGCGAAGATTCCAACCGCTTGGCCGAACATCGAACGCCTGTGGGCCAATTTGCGGGAACATCGGGTGATAAAGAGGCTGAATGCTTCCCACGACATGTGGCCGGCCTAAGCACTCCGCCTTGTCTCAGTGTCTTTCCGCGCGGTCGAGACCTGCCCGTCGTTCCTGCAGGAACCGGCGCACGGCCGGATCGCGTTCGAGGCCGATAGCCCGGTCATAGGCCTCGCTCGCTTGCGGAACTCTGCCGAGTCTTGCCAGCAGGCCCGCTCGGGCGGCCCAGTAAGGTTGATAGTCATACAGCCGCTTGTCGCCGCTGAGTTGATCAAGGGCGCCCAATCCTGCCGAAGCACCTTCGGCCTCGGCAATCGCCACCGCACGGTTGATCGACACCACCGGCGAGCCGGCAATCACCGACAGCGCGTCGTAGAGCTCCTTGATCGCGACCCAGTCGGTGCCGCCGGTCAGCCGCCTTGTCGCATGGGCTGACTGCACGGCGGCCTCGAGCTGGTAGCGGCCGACCACGCCCTTGGCAGCGGCGCGCCCGAGCAGCATCTCCGCTTCGTCGATCATTGTATCGTCCCACAGTGCAAGATCCTGCTCCGCTAGCGGCACATAGTCGCCTGCCGCATTGCGCCGCGCTGCGCGCCGCGCTTCGGCGAACAGCATCAGCGCCAGCAGGCCGAGTGCTTCCGGCTCATCCGGCATCAGCGAGGCGACCAGCCGGCCGAGCCAGATGCCTTCGGTCGCGAGATTGCGCCGTTGCGCTTCGGTGCCGGCGGGGTCGGACCAGCCTTCGGCAAACGCCGCGTAGATCGCTTCCAGAACGGTGCCCAGCCGCTCGCCGAGTTCGGCCCGCTCCGGCACGCGGAACGGAATGCCGGTCTCGCGGATGCGGGCCTTGGCGCGCACCAGGCGCTGGCTCATCGTGGCCGGCGAGACAAGAAAGGCCGAGGCGATGGTCGCTGCGTCGAAGCCCAGAACCGTCTGCAGGATCATCGGCGCGCGGGTACCGGCCTCGATCGCCGGATGAGCGCAAGCAAACATCAGCCTGAGCCGCTCGTCCGGCAGGTCTTCGTCGGCCATGCGTGCCTCCATCTCCTCCGCGATCAGCCTGAGGTGGTCGCGGCCCGCCTCGNCCCGCCTCGCTTGTCAGCCGCCGTCTGAGCGCGTCGACGCGGCGCCGGCGCGCCACCGCCAGCAGCCAGGCTTCCGGCTTGTTGGGCACGCCCGCCTGTGGCCAACGCTCGAGCGCCGCTGCAAAGGCATCGGCCAAGGCGTCCTCGGCAGCGGCCACGTCGCGCGTGCGTGCGGCGAGATAGGCGACCAGCTTGCCGTAGCTTTGCCGGGCGGCCGCTTCCGCCGCCGCCCGTGCGGTGTCGGGCAGTTCAGGCATCACATGGTGAGTTCCCAGATCGGCCGCACCTCTACCGTGCCGGTGCTGGCGCCCGGGCAGCGCGCCGCCCAGGCAATAGCCGCGTCGACGTCCTCCGCTTCGATCATATAGAAACCGGCAAGCTGCTCCTTGGTGTCGGCATAGGGGCCGTCGAGCACGTTGGTCTTGCCATTGGCCATCCGCACCGAGGTAGCGGATTGCGTCGGCTTCAGCCGGTCGCCGGCGAGCCAGGCGCCGGATTTCTTCAACGCTTCGGTGTAGGCGACGTACGCGCTCGACATCTGTGTCACCGCATCTGCCGGCGCCGCTGCCATCCCCGCTTCGTTTCCGTAGATCAAAAGCATATATCGCATGGTCTTCTCCCGTTTCTCGAAGGCCGCATCGTTGCGAGCCGGACTTATGTCGCGCGGCCCTGCCGGATTTCGACAGGTGCTGGAAAAATCTTTCTGCCGCGACGCGACCTCGCGCAAGCGCCAACCTGTTGCGGCATTGCTTAGCCGTTCGTCTAATCGCTGCTATTGCGGGTTGGCATTTCCCGCCCGCTGTCTAAACTCGCTTCGCTTCGTGCCGCAGAGGAGGGCACGGCGGCGAGTTTTTCAGGGAGGAAATCGCATGCTCAATTTCAGGACGAAATTTGTTGCAGCCGGCGCGCTGGCGCTGTCGCTTGGCCTTGGCGCGGTATCGGTCAAGGCACAGGAATTCATCAACGTGCTGACCGGCGGCACGTCGGGCGTCTACTATCCGCTCGGCGTCGCGCTATCGGAGATCTATAGCAAGGGCATAGAAGGCGCGCGCACCCAGGTGCAGGCGACGAAAGCGTCGGTCGAAAACCTCAATCTCTTGCAGCAGGGCAAGGGCGAGATCGCTTTCGCGCTTGGCGATTCCGTCAAGCTGGCCGCCGAGGGCAATACCGAAGCCGGCTTCCCAGGCAAGCTCGACAAGCTGCGCGGCATTGCCGCCATCTATCCCAACTACATCCAGATCGTCGCCAGCAAGGAGTCCGGCATCAAGACGCTCGCCGACCTCAAGGGCAAGAGCCTGTCGGTCGGCGCGCCGGCCTCGGGCACCGAGCTCAACGCCCGCACGATCTTCGCCGCTGCCGGGCTGAAATACGAAGACCTCGGGCGGATCGAATATCTGCCCTTCGCCGAATCGGTGGAGCTGATCAAGAACCGCCAGCTCGACGCCACGCTGCAATCGGCTGGCCTGGGCGTTGCCTCGATCCGCGACCTCGCCACCTCGGTCCCGGTCAACATCGTTGCCGTGCCGGCGGAGGACGTCGCCAAGATCGGCTCGCCCTATCTTTCCGTGGTCATCCCGAAAGGCACCTATGAGGGCCAGACCGATGATGTCGCGACCGCCGCCGTCGGTAATTTCCTGATCACCAGCGCCGATGTCTCCGACGAGACCGCCTACCAGATGACCAAGCTGCTGTTCGAGCATCTCGACCAGCTCACCGCTGCCCATGCCGCCGCCAAGGCGATCGACCCGGCCAAGGCGCTCGACGGCATGCCGGTGCCGCTGCATCCAGGCGCCGAGAGGTATTACAAGGAAAAGGGCGCCATCCCTCCCCCTTGAGGGGAGCGTGGCCCGCAGGGCCGGGAGGGGTCCTCGGCGACGCGCTCCATCGTTCAGGCAAAGGTCGAGGCAGTTGAGGTTACCCCACCCGTCCATCCGCCTTCGGCGGCTGTCCACCCTCCCCTCAAGGGAGAGGGACGCCCCCCAGGAACCCCGCCAATGACCGAAACCCCGACCGTTCTTTCCACCACAGCCGAAATCCCTGTCGAAGGCCTGCCACCGGGCTTCGGCGAAGGCATCGCCGGCAAGGCGGCTTTTTTTATCGCCGTCGCCTTCTCCATCTTCCAGATCTACATCGCCGCCTACGGCAGCCTGCCGAGCCAGGTCGTGCGCGCCATGCATGTCGGCTTCCTGCTGCTGCTCGGCTTTGCCCTGATCGCCAATCTGCGTGCCAAAAGCGTCCCGGCGAAAGCAGTCTTCTGGACTCTCGGCGTGCTCGGCTTCGCCACCGGTCTGTACAACTGGGTATTCTATGCCGACCTGATCCGCCGCTCTGGCTTCCTCACCACGCCTGACCTGATCGTCGGCGCGGTGCTGGTCGTGCTGGTCTTCGAGGCGGCGCGGCGGTTGATGGGACTGCCGCTTGCCGTTATTGCGTTCATCTTTCTCGCCTACGCATTTGCCGGCAATCATCTGCCACCGCCTTTCATCCATCGCGGCTATGATTTCGCCCAGCTCGTCGACACCTTCGCCTATGGCACCGAAGGCATCTACGGCACGCCGATCTATGTCTCGGCCGCCTACATCTTCATCTTCGTCGTCTTCGCCGCCTTTCTCGAACGCGCCGGCATGATCGCGCTGTTCAACGATTTTGCACTTGGCCTGGTCGGCTCATGGCGCGGCGGCCCGGCGCAGGTCTGCGTGCTGTCCTCGGCGCTGATGGGCACCATTTCCGGCTCCGGCGTCGCCAACGTGGTGGCCAGCGGCCAGTTCACCATCCCGCTGATGAAGCGCTTCGGCTTCCGCTCGGCCTTCGCCGGAGCCGTCGAGGCGACCTCGTCGATGGGCGGCCAGATCATGCCTCCGGTGATGGGTGCGGTTGCCTTCATCATGGCCGAGACGCTGAACATTCCCTATGCCGCGGTGGTCAAGGCGGCGATCATTCCGGCGCTGCTCTATTTTGGCGCCTGTTTCTGGCAGGTGCATTTGGAGGCCGGCAAGGCCGGCCTGCACGGCATGGCCAAGGCCGACCTGCCCAATCCGTGGGATGCGGTGAGACAACACTGGCCGCTGGTACTGCCGCTCGCAGCACTGATCTATCTGCTGTTTGCCGGCTACACACCGGTCTTCGCCGGCACCATGGGCCTGGCGTTGACCATTGTGCTTATCCTCGGCACGCCGCTGGCGGCATCGATCGGGCCGCTCGCCTTCCGCGTCGTCTTCTGGCTGGCGCTCGGGCTTGCCGCCGCTTCCTTCATGAAGTTCGGCGTCAACATCCTCAGCCTGGTCATCGCCGTGCTGGTCGTCGCCTGCCTCACCTTCAAGGGCGGGCGCGAGACACTGCGCATATGCGTCGATTCCCTTGCCGAGGGAGCAAAGAACGCGCTGCCGGTCGGCATTGCCTGCGCCATCGTCGGCATCGTCATCGGCACGCTGACGCTCACCGGCATCGCCTCGACCTTCATCGGCTGGATCATCTCGATCGGCGAGAACAATCTGTTCCTGTCGCTGCTTTTGACCATGCTCACCTGCCTGGTGCTCGGCATGGGCATCCCGACCATTCCCAATTACATCATCACCTCGTCGCTAGCCGGGCCGGCGCTTCTGTCGCTCGGCGTGCCGCTGGTGGTCAGCCATATGTTCGTCTTCTATTTCGGCATCATGGCTGATCTCACCCCGCCCGTGGCGCTGGCCGCCTTCGCCGCCGCACCCATGGCCAAGGAAAGCGGCCTCAAGATCGGCATCCAGGCCACCAAGCTTGCCATTGCTGGCTTCGTGGTGCCGTTCATGGCGGTCTATACCCCGGCGCTGATGCTGCAGGACCCCGGCCCGATCGCCGCCCAGTTCGGCTATCCCGTCGAGGTCGCCTACATCGTCATCAAAGCCTGCATGGGCATCGTCCTGTGGGGCGCCGCCGCCGTCGGCTTTCTCGCCCGGCGCATGGCCTGGTGGGAACGCCTCGTCGCCTTCGCCGCTGGCGTGCTGCTGGTTGCGGCGCTGCCGCTCACCGACGAGGCGGGCTGGGCGCTGTCTCTTGCCTGGATCGGGTGGCACTGCTGGCGCGCGCGGCAGGCGTCACTGGCCAATTCGGCATGAGCCTCTGCATCGTCGCGGCCGGCAAGACGATGACGCTCGCGGTCGCCGCCTTCACGCTCTCCTGGACGCATTCTGTGGAGAAGACCCAGTGGCAGGAAGACTGGAAGGTGCTGCCGTCCGGCCTGCAACTCGTCGAGGCACGAATCAAGGGCTCGGGCGCCGGCATGGAGCCGCCGCAAGGCTCGGCGCTGCGCGACGGCTGGTGGGTCTATGCGCTCCGGGTCGGGCCACAGCGGCGCCTGGTGCTCGCCGCCTCGGGCGCCACGGGTCAAGGCTGGACGCTGTGCACGGCTCAGGACTGCCGCGAATTTGGCAAGGTGGCAGGCGACACGATCTCGCTGGAGCCGTGCGGGTCGGAAGGCTCTAGCCAGCCACGGTAGCGGGCGATCATGCCGGCAAGCGGATGCGAGATATCGACATGGAAGCGGAAGCGGCCATCCTCCACCGTTTCGTAGGAAGTCGAGCGTGGACCGAGCCAGATCGGCAGCGGCAAGCCAAAAAAGCTCCAGCGGCGCAAGACCAGTGCCAGCCGGCCGTCCTCGGCAACCAGTGCCATCGCGAAGGTCAGCGGGCCGAAGCGTTCGCACAGCAGGCGCTGCGATCGACCCCGGCCTGCGAACTGTAGGCTCGAAAAACTGTGCTTGCCGAATGTCCGCGTCCAGGTCTCGCCGTCCTTGTCGGTGTCGAAGCGGACATGAACCGGGATGTCCTCGCTTGCTCCGGGGAAGCCGACCATCCAGGCCATTAGCCGGCCAAGAACATTGTGCCCGCGTTCTACGCTAGCGCGGCCTGCGGCCGTGATCGTACGGTCATGCATTGACCGAATTGCCTCGGGAAGGCCTTGCCAGGCGGCACCGAGCAGCTCGGTATAGAGCGGCTTGTCCTCGTCCGCGGCCCCGTTCCTGAAGCCGGTGTAGATCGTCCGCCCGGCGAACAGGGCCTCATAGTCCCGGAGCTCTAAATCGCGCACCGCCGCCCGTGCGCCCGGCGCGGGCTGATGTCCGGCCAGCACTTTGCGGACCAGCGCTTCAACCGCCATCGACGGGATCAGCGGCCCATCGTTGCCCTCGGCCAAGAGATGCCACGAGCGCTTGCCGGTGGCGCCCGCGCGGTGATCCCTCCACCTCGACGAACATACCGCCGCGAGGCTCGCCCCAGCGCAGCCGGTTCGTCGCCTGATGCATCAGCGGCGCCAGCGGCGAAAGCGAACCGATCAACCCGGCGCGCACCAGCCAGGCGAGGCCGATCAGGGCGCGGTGCAGCACCTCGGGTACCGGCCCGGCTCCCATCCAGATGGTCCTCGCCTCCGGCCAAAGCTCGGCCAGAGCACGCAGGTCCGGAACGTCGACCAGCGAGAACAGCGTGTTTCGAAGCGGCAGCTGGCCCGGCGGCGCGATAGTATAGCGCAGCTGCTCGGTAAACGGACAGCCTTGTTCGGGACGGCCATTACGAACAAGGCGCACCGGCTGACCGGTGTAACCGGCGATAGCGCGAATGACGTTTCCGCCGACACCGGCGAAGGGCGACGGCGCGATGCCGCCGCGAATTCCGTCGACCCGCGTCAGGTCCGAAGACAGGCGGCGCACAACCGCCGCCGTCAGCACCGGAAAGCTCGAGACTCCGGATAGCACGAAGACGCCGGCGTTTCGCGCCGCCTCGTCGAACGCAGAGACACCGGCGACGAAATCCGAGCCGTCGGCAAGATCGAGATAGTTGACGCGCCGGGCGATGCATGCCTCGATCAGGCCATAGCATCCCTCGCCATAGGCCTGGAACGGACCGCTCGCGTCGACCACAATATCAGGCTCAAATGCAGCGAGTTGCACGGCGAGATCGCCGTCACGGTCGAACAGTGCCGGCACTAGTTGCGCTGCGGTCGGGGCGCGCTTCTTGCAATACGCGTCAGCCTTGGCGAGCGAGCGCCCGGCGACGAACAGGATCAGATGGGGCTCGCCCTCCAAAAGCTCGACGGTGCGACCGCCAAAGGTGCCATAACCGCCGACGACAAGAACCTTCATCCGCAGTTCCCCCAAAATGCCCCGCGCCGCTCCCGGCCACGGCGATGAGCCTAGCCGATCAATCTTGCCCTCACCTCGGCGGAAGGGATTTCACAATTGTCCTTCTTGCCGAACAGGGCGTAGCGGTTCTTTGCGATGCGATCGTAGAGCCAGTCGCGAAGCGGGCGCGGCAACAACAGCAGGATCCGCGCCGCTCGCCATGGCCAGCCGAGTTCGGCCATGACGGCAACGAAACTGTCCAGGCGTGTGAAAGCCGCGCCATCGANGCCATCGACGATGACGAGATTGGTCTCGTAGCGATCCGTCTGCAGCCCGTATTTCTTGAACAGCATCTCGCCGAGCGGCGATTGCGCCGTTACGAAATGGAAGTGGCCCTTGCGGTCGAGCTTTACCACCGTCCGCACAAAACCCGAGCACAACACGCAGACGCCGTCGAATACGATCAACGGGCGACTTGATTCGAATTCTGGCGGCTCAGGAGAATGGTTCGGCTTGACGATCACGTGGCGCCCGGCAGCTGGTGTCAGGCGACACTAAGCCTGCCGGCGGCTGGATCAAAGCCCGGAATGTTAGAGGCTTGGCGTTGTCGCCCGCCGTCTGTCGGTCAGCGCAGGGCGCTCGGCGCGATAGGTCGTTGACCGGTTGTCGGCGTCGGGCCGGCAGATACGGCTGTCGTGACGGCTTTCCCTGGTCATCATCAGTGCACGCTGATCCCAAGCGTGTTGCCACGGCGCGCGCAGGCGGGGCCTGGGCCGCGCATGTAATAGCGCTCGGGCCGATAGGTCGGCGCGACGAATTCGCGAATGGCGGCGGCATAGCCGGCGATTTGATTCCAGAAGCTCATTTTACTCGGTCCCTGTCCCGTTTCGGATGTCCCTTCCGAATTGCGGGGATCATAGCGTCCAGGCGTGAATAGTCGGTGAACGCGATGTTAATCTCTGGTCGAAAATGCCTTTGTTCATGGCTGCAATGCGGCTGATTCGCGGTGTTTCCGTGCTGTCCGTCGGCATTTCGCCCAGTGTGACTTTTGCATCACATATGTTTCGCCTGAATGTCGCCGAGGCGCGCGTTTGTTTCACTTTTGCTGCCACGGCGAAATTTCCGTGCACGTGGTCGAAAAACCAGGAACCCGCCCGTCAGCCGCACGTTGATTTCCCAGTGCCGGGACGAACCGGCTGCGCGGGCTGCAGCTTCCGGCTGGAGCCGCAGCCAAAAATCCGAAACAGCAAGAGCAATGGAAAGGCAAAGGCCATGGGCTTCTTTTCGAAGGACATCAAAACACTCGACGATCTCTTCGTGCACACGCTGCGCGACATTTATTACGCCGAGAAACAGATCGAGAAATCGCTGCCGAAGATGATCGACAAGGCGAGTGATCCGCAGTTGAAAGCCGGCTTTGAGAAGCATCTCGCCCAGACCAAGGGTCATATTCAGCGTGTCGAGCAGGTGTTCGAGCTGCACGGCGTGAAGGCCAAGGAAGTCGACTGCCCGGCCATCGATGGCATTCTCGAAGAGGCCGATGAGGTCAGCGGCGACATCGCCGACAAGGAGGTCCTCGACGCTGCACTGATCGCGTCCGCCCAGGCGGTCGAGCATTATGAGATGACCCGTTACGGCACCTTGATTGCCTGGGCCAAGCAACTGGGCCGCAGCGACTGCGCCAATGTGTTGGCCAACAACCTCAAGGAGGAACAGGCAACCGACCGCAAGCTTACCGAGATGGCGGAAAGCAAGATCAACCTGCAAGCCGCCGAGTAGGGCCGCGATCGAGAATGGAGTTCAGGCAAGGCTGGGCCGAAAGCCCGGACTTGCCTTTTGCGCCGCCGGAACCGGAACGGACTTTGCCCGTTCTCGGTTGAACGTTGTCGCGCAGGGAGTTTGTCATGGCGCCGCGCCCCGCCTGGAGAGGGTATCTCAAGCTTTCGCTGGTCACCTGCGCGGTCGAAGTGACCAATGGCGTCACCCAGGCCGAAAAAGTTTCGTTCCGCGTGCTCAACCGCAAGACTGGCAACACTGTCAGGCGCGTCTATGTCGATTCGGCAAGCGGCAAGCCGCTCGATGAAGGCGACGAGATCAAGGGCTACGAGATCGGCGACGGCGACTTCGTCCAAATCGAGGAGGAGGAGATCGAAGCCGTCCAGATCGAATCCTCGCATACGATGAGCCTCGACGGGTTCATCGAAAAATCTTCGATCCAGCAGATCTATCTCGACACGCCCTATTATGTGACGCCTGCGGACGATGTCTCGGAAGAGGCTTTTGCCGTCATCCGCGACGCCATGGCCGCCAAGAAGACGGCGGGCCTTGCCCGCATCGTGCTCTACCGCCGCGAGCGTCCGGTGGTCATCGAGCCGCTGGGCAAGGGCCTGCTGCTGACGACGCTGCGCTATGGCGATACGGTGCGCAGGCCGGAGATGGTGTTCGGCGACATTAAGCCGGTGACGACCGACGCCGAGATGATCAGGCTGGCCGAACACATTGTCGATGAGAAACAGGCGAAGTTCGATCCTTCCGAATTCGAGGACAAATACGAAAACGCGCTGATCGAGTTGGTCCGCGCCAAGAAGGCCGGCAAGAAGGCACCGAAGACCAAGGCAGAACCGCGACCCTCCAACGTCGTCAATCTCTTCGATGCACTGAAGAAGAGCCTTTCGTCGGAGGCCAGCCCGCCGGCAAAGGCCAGACGCCCGGCAAAAGGCGCCAAGTCCAAAGCCGCCCGGCGCAAATCGGCTTAGGATCAGACCATGGCCGGCCTCGAGCAATATCACGCCAAGCGCGATTTCAAGAAGACCGCCGAACCGGCCGGTAAGCTCGCGCGCGGCAAGAAAGCCGTGCCGGGTGGCATCTTCGTCGTCCACAAGCATGCCGCCACCAGGCTTCACTACGACCTTCGCCTTGAGCATGGCGGCGTGCTGTGGAGCTGGGCGGTGACGCGAGGCCCGAGCCTCGACCCGCATGAGAAGCGGCTCGCCGTGCATGTCGAGGACCACCCGTTCGACTATGCGCCGTTCGAAGGCACAATCCCCAAGGGCCAATATGGCGGCGGCTCGGTCATTGTCTGGGACGAAGGCACGTGGGTCCCCGAAGGCGACCCTGCCAAAGGGATGAAGAAAGGCCATATCAATTTCGAACTGCATGGCCACAAATTGCATGGCGCCTGGCATCTGGTGCGGCTGAAGCCGCGGCCCGGCGAAAAACGCGACAACTGGCTGCTGATCAAGTCCGACGATGCCGCCGCGCGTCCCGGTGAGGACATTTTGCAGGAGGCGCCGCAATCGGTGAAATCCGGCCTGACCATCGAGGACGTCGGCGAAGGCAAGACCGCCGACGGCAAGAAGCCAAGCGTCTGGCAGTCCGACAGGCCGGCCGCCGGCAAAGCGAAGGCTGTCGCGGCAAGGCGGCTCGAATTCGTCGAGCCGGCGCTCGCCACGCTGGAGCGGGACGCCCCGCCCGGTAAGGACTGGCTGCATGAGGTGAAGTTCGACGGCTATCGCATGCAGGCGCAGCTTGCCGGTACCGAGGTGCGGCTTTTGACACGCACCGGCCTCGACTGGACCGACAAATTCGGTGGCTCAATTGTCGCGGCACTTGGCGGCCTGAAATGTACCGATGCCGTCATCGACGGCGAAATCGTCGTGCTGGCGGATAATGGCGTGTCGTCCTTTTCGCTGCTTCAGCAAGATCTGTCGGCGGGCCGTACGGACCGTTTCATCTACTATGTCTTCGACCTGTTGCAGCTCAATGGTCAAGACATCCGTTCCGAGCCGCTGGTCGAGCGCAAGGAAAGGCTGCGCAGCCTGCTCGCCGGACAGACCGAAGAGCAGGCCGTGCGCTTCAGCGACCACTTTGCCGAGCCCGGCAAGATCATGCTGGAGCATGCTTGCCGCCTGGGCCTCGAAGGCGTCGTCTCCAAGCGTGCCGATGCGCCCTACCGCAGCGGCCGTGTTCCCTCGTGGGTGAAGTCGAAATGCACGGCGCGCCAGGAATTCGTCATCGGCGGCTACACGCCGTCGGACAAGACCGGGCGTGGCCTGCGCTCGCTGCTGGTCGGCTATCACGAGGGCGGCAAGCTGCGCTATGCCGGCCGCGTCGGCACCGGCTTCACGGCCAAAGGCACCAACGAGCTGAAGAAAAGGCTTGATGCGCTGAAGACGACAACCTCGCCCTTCGACAGCGCGGTGCCAAGAGGCAAGGGGCTGGTCTGGGTCAAGCCCGAACTTGTCGGCGAAGTGGAGTTTCGCAGTTGGACGTCGGACCGTATAATACGCCACGCGTCCTTCCAGGGATTGCGCGAGGACAAGCCGGCGGAGGAAGTCGTGCAGGAGAAACCGAAAGCACGCTCAGCCACGGCAGAGCCGAAGCCAAAGCCCGCCAAAACCGCAGGCGCGGCGAAAACCTCGGTTACGCTGTCCCGCCCTGACAAGCTTCTGTGGCCCGAGGAGAACGTATCGAAGCAGGATCTGGTCGATCACTACGCGCTGGTCTGGCCGCGCATGAAGCAGTTCGTCATCAACCGGCCGCTCAGCCTCGTGCGGGCGCCGGACGGTGTCGGCGGCCAACGCTTCTTCCAGAAGCATGCCTCGGCCGGCATGCACGACAAGATCGCCGTGATGAAGGATCCGACCGACGGCGAGGAGATATTGTTCATCCGCGATTTCGACGGTCTCGTGGCACTGGTGCAACTGGGCGTCGTCGAGATCCATATTTGGGGCTCGACCACCGACGAGCTGGAAAAGCCCGACCAGATCATCTTCGATCTCGATCCCGACGAGGGCGTCGACGTGAAGGCGGTGCGCGCGGCGGCACTCGACATCCGCGGCCGGCTCGACGAACTGTCCCTGCCGAATTTCGTCAAGACCTCGGGGGGCAAGGGCTACCACGTCGTCGTGCCGCTGAAGCCGTCGGCGGATTGGGACGAGGTCAAGGGCTTCGCCCATGAGTTCGCCCGAGCGCTCGAACAGGCCGCACCCGACCGGTACACGGCGACGCTGTCGAAGAAGGCACGCACGGGCAGGATTTTCGTCGATTATCTGCGCAACGGCCGCGGCGCCACCACCGTCGCCCCCTATTCGTCGCGCGCCAAAAAGGGCGCCACGGTATCGATGCCGGTGACCTGGGCGGAGATCGAGGCCGGATTGCCGCCCAACGCCTTTCCGATCGGCGACAAGACGACGCTGAAGCGGCTCGGGCAAGCCGACCCCTGGGCGGATTTTTTCAAGCAGGCCAAGCTGCTCAAGCGCGACTAGTGCATGTCGCGCAAAAGTGTGCAGCGGTTTTGCGATAACGACATGCATCAAAACAAGGACCTAAAGCGCATCGCATGAGGCCGGTCGAACGCGACGCGCTTTAAAGCAATTCCAGGAAAAGTATGAAAAGGTTTTCCGTCCGGAATTGCGTCAAAACAAAAAGACAGAGCGGTTCGGCGTTTCCGTGAAACGACGAATGCGTACTAGCGCGTCGAAGCGATCTGTCAGGCGAGAAACGTGTTCTCGAAGGCCTGCTTGCCTGCCGGTGAAAAGATCACGGCACGGCTGTCCTTCTCGCGCCGCGCCCATTTCTCGGCGAGGATCTTGTCGAGAATGGCGGCGCCCAGCGTGCCGGCAAGGTGCGAACGCCGCACGCTCCAGTCGAGGCACGCCCGGCACACCGGTCGCCGCGCTTTGGTATGGATGTCGATGCCGATCGCGGCGAAATGCGAGGCGGCCGACGGCCCAAGCTGGATCTCCTTGTCGTCGCGCAGGAGCACTTGTCGAGCGACAAGACGCTCCAGCATCGCCACCGCCTGCTCGCCGGCGAGGTGGTCGTAGCAGACCCGCGCCACGCGCATGGCCGCGTCGCGAGGGCCGGGTCGCACCCTCTGCGGCCCGACAGCAGCAGCGACGCCGGTGATGGCTTCGATCATTCCTGCCACCTGCGGGCCGGCGAGGCCGTAATAGCGGTGCCGTCCCTGGCTCGCCAGCGTCAGCAGCCCGCCTTCCATCAGCTTCGATAGATGGGAGCTCGCTGTCGGAAGCGACACGCCGGCTTCGAGTGCCAGTTCGCTCGCCGTCAGTGCTGTGCCGCCCATCAGTGCGGACAGCATGTTTGCCCGCGCCGGATCGCCGACCAGGCTGGCAATGCGGGCTATGTCAGGGCCTTCGCGCATAGTTCGTTCCTCATCGAAGCATCCTCGTCAGACAAGCATTAATCTCGATGCAAATCAAGGAGACGACGATGCCTGCAAGGACCATTCTCAGCGCCGCGCCTGCTCGCCGGCCGTTCCCGTTAATTGTCTTGCGCCGCTTGCGGCTGTGGCTCCTGAAGCGGTGGTACGACCGTCATTCGCAGCGCCTCGATCTCGCCGAAATCGACGATCATCTGCTGCGTGACCTTGGCCTGACACCCGAAGACGTCCGTCGCGAATACGCGAAATCCTTCTGGCAGCATGATCAGCGAGGGATTGCCTAGCATATCGATCTTCGGAACGTTTCGACCCGGCTCGAACTGTGGTCGCAAGAAACATCCACCCGCCAAGGAGGCGAAAATGACCATTACCTGCTTCATCCGCTACGAGATCGATCCGTTCGGCAAGGCGGCGTTCGAGGAATATGCCCGCAATTGGGGGCAGGCGATCCCGCGCTGCGGCGCCGATCTGATCGGCTATTTCGCGCCGCACGAAGGCTCGGCCACCACGGCTTATGCCGCCTACAACATCGACAGTCTTGCGGCCTACGAAGTCTACCGCGCCCGGCTCGCCGCCGATCCCGCCGGCAAGGCGAATTACGAGTTCGCCCGGCGGGAAAAATTCATCCTGAAGGAGGATCGCATCTTCCTCAAGCTGGCCTCCGCGCCGCATGGTCCTTTGGTGAAGCCATGATCGCCGTCATCTTCGAGGTCGAGCCGGCGGCGGGCAAGCGCGAAGCCTACCTCGGCATCGCCGCCGACCTGCGGCCGCTGCTCGACGGCATCGACGGTTTCCTGTCGATCGAGCGCTTCCAGAGCCTTGCCGATCCGAACCGCATCCTGTCGCTGTCCTTCTGGCGCGACGAGGAAGCGGTGAAGGCCTGGCGCAACACGCAGGAACATCGGCAGGCCCAGAAAGCCGGGCGCGGCGGTATCTTTGCCGACTATCGTTTGCGCATCGCCCACGTCGTGCGCGACTACGGCCTGACCGAACGCGCCGAGGCGCCAGCAGACAGCCGGGTGGTGAACGGATAGGGGCTGCTATGCATTCCCGATCAGCACCCCTGCCGCAAACACCAGCGCGCCACCCAGCACCACCTGGAAGGCGGCGCGCCAGAATGGCGTCTGCATATAGCGGTTCTGCACGAAGGCGATCGCCCACAGCTCGAAGAAAACCACCACGGCGGCGACAATGGTCGCCGTCCAGAAAAGCGGGATGAGATAGGGCAGCGCATGGCCGAGCCCGCCCAGCGTTGTCATGACGCCGACGGTCAGACCGCGTTTTGCCGGCGAGCCGCGGCCCGACAACTTACCGTCGTCGGAGGCCACTTCGGTGAAACCCATCGAGATGCCGGCGCCGATCGAGGCAGCAAGCCCGACCAGAAAGGTCTGGAACGTGTCGTGCGTGGCAAAGGCGGCGGCAAAGATCGGCGCCAGTGTTGACACCGACCCATCCATCAGCCCCGCCAGCCCCGGTTGTACGTAGGTCAGGATGAACTGGCGCTGCTCGGCCGCCGCCTCTTCGTCCTTGACCGCGCCCGGCACATGCTTTTGTTCGAGCCGCTGCGCTAGTGTCTCGTGGCCCTGTTCTGCGATCGCCAGATCGTCGAGCAGCTTTCGCGTCGACGCATCGCCTGTGCGCTTGGCCGCCTCGACATAGAACAGGTAGGCCTGCCGCTCCATGGCCTCGGCTTGGCTGCGCACATGATCGACGCCGAGCGGCCTCACCAGCCAGTCCGGTTTGCGCTCGTAATAACCCTTCACATGTTCGCGCCGGATCAGCGGTATCCGCTCGCCGAAACGCTTGCGGTAAAGCTCGATCAGTGAATCGCGATGGCCGTCCTCTTCCTCCGCCATCTCTTCGAACACTTTGGCCGATTGCGGAAAGCTTTCCGCCAGCCCGTCGGCATAGGCGCGATAGATGCGCCCGTCATCCTCCTCGGAGGAGATGGCGAGCGCCAGGATCTCCTGCTCCGAGAGCGATTCAAAGGAACGGCGGCCGAGGCCGAAAACGCGGGAAAGCATGAGAAATTCACCCTAGTTTAGAATAGTTCTAAACTATGACCTTGCACGTCGCCGGTCAATCGTGCGTGCTCCACTCATGCTCAAAAGCTACAGATTTCGAAACCTCGAGCAGGTCGTCGTTTGCTATCGGTGAACGTTCACTTATATAACCGAATCTGAACCAAGAGAAAGGAACCCGCAGATGCCGGAAAAACAGCAGCCGTTTGATCCCAAACCAGTCCTCGACCTGATCGCCAACATCGAGGCGGATCTGCAGCGCCTGAAAGGCCTGGTCGAGCAGCAGGTCGAAAAATTCGATCCCGCCAATCCGCACAACAAGGCTCCCGATGGCAAGTTGACTGAGGAGGGTGTCGAGTGCTGCTATCGCCTGTTCGACGAGGGCAAGTCGCGCTATTCGGTCGCCCAGCAGATGAAGATCTCCTTCGCCGCCGCCACCCACCGCTTCAACACCTGGCGTAAGATGGGCGGTCCCAAACGGCAAAAGACGCTGTTGGGGTGAGGAGCGGCGGCCAAGCCGGTCAATCGGCAACGATTTGTCGATTGAAGCGACGACCGCATGGCGGAGAGACGAGGAGGCGGCAGGTGGCAGGCACGCTCCTCTCCTGCCTGCAAGACGAATTGTAACCGTCACATTTTTTCATTGGTGCGCGGCCTCCCTTTCCGTGCACCATAGGCGGTCTCATTTCTTGCAGGACCTCGCCATGACCACCCCTCCCGGCATCGCCGATATCCGCAGCGCAGCAGCGCGATTGTCCGGCCTGATCGTCGAAACGCCGCTGATCGAATCGCCGGAGCTGAACAAGCGCTTCGGCGCCAGGATCCTGTTCAAGCCCGAGACGTTGCAGCGCACCGGCTCCTTCAAGTTCCGCGGCGCGTATAACAAACTGTCTTCACTGAGCAACGAAGAGCGCAGTCGTGGCGTCGTCGCCTTCTCGTCGGGTAATCACGCGCAAGGCGTCGCTGCCTCGGCGGCGATGTTCGGCGTCAAGGCCGTCATCGCCATGCCCACCGATGCGCCGGCGATGAAGGTCGGCAATGTCAGGAAGATGGGCGCGGAAGTGATCACCTTCGACCGGGTCCGCGACGATCGCACTGCCGTCGTCCGTTCTTACGTGGAAAAGGGCATGGTCCTGGTGCCGCCTTACGACGATCCGGCCATCGTCGCCGGCCAAGGCACGATCGGCCTCGAATTGATGCGCCAAGCAAGCGCGCTTGGCGTCAGCCTCGATGCGGTGGTGGTCCCCTGCGGCGGCGGCGGGTTGAGCAGCGGCATTTCGATAGCGGTCAAGGACGCCTCACCGGGCACCGCCGTCTGGGCCGTGGAACCCGAGCATTTCGATGACACACGCCGCTCGCTGATCAAAGGCGCCAGGGTGTCGAACGCGCCCGGCCACACCTCGATCTGCGATGCCCTTCTCGTCGCTGAGCCGGGCGCGATCACTTTCGAGATCAACCGCAAGAATCTCGCCGGCGCCATCGCCGTTTCCGACAAGGCGGTGGCACAGGCGATGCGCGATGCGATGGCTTGCCTGAAGCTGGTGGTCGAACCTGGCGGTTGCGTCGGCTTGGCCGCGCTGTCATCAGGCGAAATCGACCTTGCCGGGAAATGCATTGCCGTAGTGCTCTCCGGTGGCAATGTCGATCTCAGCACCTATGCCGAGATCATTGCTGCCGGCTAGGATAGCAACCAGTTCCAGGTCATGTGCCGATTCGAGGTGCTTGAGTGTCCGTTGCGCCCGGTCGAACCGGTACCCTTCAAAGACTGAGATCAATGAAACTGTTTTTCAGCCGCAATCCCAATCCTCGCCTCGCGGTCGCGGTGGCACGGTATCTCAAAGCCAAGGTCGAGTTCGAATTCGCCTCTCCCTTCGCTCCGGGGCAGGCCGAGCGCTTTCGGCCGCTCAATCCAAATCTTTCATTGCCTATCCTTGTGGGCTTGGGAAAAAGCCTCTGGGAGGCCGACGCCATAGCCTGCCGGTTTTCACGCGACACGCATTCGGATTTCTGGCGCGCTGGCGACGACGAGCCCGAGATGATCCGATGGCTGAGTTGGGGGAAAGAGAACTTCGCAAGAGCCTGCGATGTCGTGCATTTCGAACGCGGAACCAAACAGCGCTATGGGATCGGCCCGATCGATCAGGCGCGGGTTGAGGAAGGTCTGAGCGACTTCAGCACCGCCGCCGCAATACTTGATGCCGAGCTTTCCCAGCGAGACTGGCTGGTCGGAAATTCGGTTTCCTATGCCGACTTTCGAATGGCGACGTTTCTGCCTTTCAACGATGTCGCCAGATTGCCGCTCGATGATTATCCTTCTGTCGGCCGCTGGTATCGGCAGCTTGAAGAAATCGACGCTTGGCGCGATCCGTTCGAAGGCCTCAATGCGCCTGAATTGACGCCGGTCCCGGGTCAGGCCAAGTCGGTGTGAATCTCGGTCATTTGCACAAGCGGACCGAGTTCGACCCTAATCCAGCGTCCGGCGGAACCGCACCAGCGCCACGCCGGCGAACAGCGCCACGAACACCACCAGCCAGCCGATCTCCGTTGCCACCGCCGGCAGCTCGGCGCCCTTCAGCATCACCGCGCGGATGATGCGCAGGAAATGCGTCAGCGGCAGCACCTCGCCGAAAATCTGCGCCCAGTCCGGCATGCCGCGATAGGGGAACATGAAACCGGACAGCATGATCGACGGCAGGAAGAAGAAGAAGGTGAGCTGCAGTGCCTGCATCTGCGTGCGGGCAATCGTCGAGATCGTGTAGCCGAGCAGCACCAGCGCCAGCACGAAGATCAGGACGGCCGTCAACAGCAGAGACATCGATCCGGTGAAGGGGATGGCGAACAGAAGCTTCGAGGCTGCCAGCACCACCAGCACCTGCACGGCGCCGACCGCCAGATAGGGCAGCACCTTGCCCAGCATGATCTCGAGCGGGCTGGACGGCATCGCCAGAAGGTTCTCCATCGTGCCGCGCTCGGTCTCACGCGTCAGCGCGATCGAGGTCATCATTACCATCGTCATCTGCAGGATGACGCCGAGCAGGCCGGGCACGATGTTGTATTGCGATACGGCTTCCGGATTGTAGCGCCGGTGCACTACGACCTGGAGCTGGCCCCGGGCAGCTTCGGCCGCTGTCTCCTGCATGCCGCGCGCCCTGAGCAGCGCCTGGTTGGCAACGGTGCCGAGCGTCGAGATGGCGCCGCTGGCGACGGCCGGGTCGGTCGCATCCGCCTCGATCAGGATCTGCGGGCTGTCGCCACGCTCGACCCGTCGGGCGAAATCGGCGGGAATGGTGACGACGAAGGCAACGTCGCCGCGCGCCATCAGGAATTCGGCTTCGGCGGCACTTTGCGCGACATGGTCGAAGCGGTAATAGCCGGTGGTCTGCAGCGCCGAAACCATGGCTCGCGTGTAAGGATCGCTGCTCATCGCCACCAGCGCTGCCGGCAGGCTCTTCGGATCGTTGTTGATGGCATAGCCGAACAGCACCAGCTGCATCAGCGGCACGCCCAGCATCATGGCGAAGGTGATGCGGTCGCGCCGCATCTGGATGAACTCCTTGATCAGCAGCGCACCGAGCCTGGCGAAGGAAAAGACGCTGTTTATCCCGTTCTTCATCCCATATTGTCCTTCGAACCGGACATGAACTGGATGAACACATCCTCCAGGCTGGTCTCGCCGGGCGAGACCCTGACGCCCTTGTGGTCTTTCTCGACGTCGGCGAGCGCTGCCTGAAGCGCCGTCCTGTCGGAGCCGACTACATGCAGCGTCGCGCCGAACGGCGCCACCTGGTCGACGCCTGGGCGGCCATGAAGTGCGGCAGCGACCTGATCGAGCCGCGGCCCTTGCAGGACGAAGGTGGTCAGCCCGGCATTCCTCACCACGTCCTCAACCGTGCCGGTGGCCAGCATCTTGCCATAGGAGATGTAGCTGATGCGGTGGCAGCGCTCGGCCTCGTCCATGTAATGGGTGGAGACCAGCACGGTCAGCCCGCCGCTCGCCAGCCGGTGGATCTCGTCCCAGAATTCGCGCCGCGCCTTCGGGTCGACGCCAGCCGTCGGTTCGTCGAGCAGCAGCAGTTTCGGCTTGTGCATGATGCAGGCGGCCAGCGCCAGCCGCTGCTTCCAGCCGCCGGACAAGGTGCCGGCCAGTTGGTTTCTGCGTGATGTCAGGCCGAGCTCCTCAAGCGTCTTGGCCACATGTTCGTCGAGCGGCTTCAGCCGGTAGAGCCGTGCCACGAATTCGAGATTCTCGCCGATGGTGAGGTCTTCGTAGAACGAGAATCTCTGCGTCATGTAGCCGACTTCGCGCTTGATCCGCAGGCTGTCGGTGCGGATGTTGAAGCCCAGAACCGTGCCTTCACCCTCATCGGGCGTCAGCAAGCCGCACATGATGCGGATGGTCGTCGTTTTGCCCGAGCCGTTCGGCCCGAGGAAGCCGACGATCTCGCCCTCGGCCACGGTCATCGTCACATGGTCGACGACAGTCTTGTCGCCGAAGCGTTTGACCAGGCCGTGCACGTCGATGACGTTCATTTTCCGATGTCCGCCAGATCGACGTCGACGATCTGCCCGGGCTGCAATGCGCTGGCGTCGCCTTCCGGCCGCGCTTCGACCAGATAGACCAGCTTTTGCCGGGTCTCGAGCGAGTAGATCACCGGCGGCGTGAATTCCGGATCCGGCGACACATAGCTGACGCGTGCCTTCACGCCCGATCCGCAACCATCGCAATGGACGTTGAGCAGCGTGCCGACCTCGACCGAGGAGAACGCGCTTTCCGGCACATAGACGCTGAGCTTCACTGCGCCGTCCGGCAGTATGGAGATGACCGGCGCGGTCGGCCCGGCTGTATCGCCGGGATAGCGGATGACATCGTTGACCCTGCCGGGCGAGGGCGCCGTGAGCACACGCTTCGACAGTCGCCATTGCGCTTGCTCCAGCGCCGATTGCGCCTGCCTGACCTGATTGTCGGCGGCCTTGATCGTCTCCGGCCGTGCCGGCAGGCCGCCGACAGCGAGATTGGCTTCCGCCTGGCCGACCTGCGCGTTGGCCGTCTCCAGCGCCGCGGAAGCCGTATCATAATCGGCCTGCGTGCCGGTGCCGCGTTTGAACAGATCGCTGGCGCGGCTGTATCTGCGTTTGGCGTCGGCGGCCTGCGCTTTGGCCATGTCGACCTGCGCCCTGAGCACTGCAATCTCTTCCGGCCGCTTGCCGACCTGCAGGTCGGCAAGTTGCGCCTGGGCCTGCGCGAGGGCCGCCTCGGCCTGCGCGATGGCGATCTTGGCGTCGGCGTTTTCCAGCGTCACCACCGGCGTGCCGGGCGCTACGCGGTCGCCGCGCTTGACCGCAATCGTCTCGACCTGGGCCACCTCGATCGGCGCCAGCAGCACATAATCGCCCTCGACGTAGCCGACGGCGAGCGGTGCTGCCGGCGCGCAGGCGCTGAAAAGCTGGGCGGCAAGCGGCAAAGAACAGAGCAGGCTCATGATCCACGATCCTTCCGGACAGCCAAATCGCGCCGAGCTAAAATCGCGCTGAGATTGTCGGTTACTGTTGCCGCGATCTTGCCGGCCTCGTCATCGCCGATCTCGCGCCAGCCCATCCGGCGCATAACCGCCTCGCGGCCGATGCGGAAATAGACGACCTGGCCAATCAGCGTGAATACGGTGAGTTTAGTGCGCTCGCTCTCGGCCGGCTCGCCCGTCGACTGTTCCCAGATCAGGCAGAGCCGGTGATGCGCCGGTTCGAACACGCCGTCATAGATACGGTCGAGCGCGGCGGTTGGATGCGACAGCTCACGCAGGACGAACTGTACAATCTCGCCGGCTTCCGGCCTTGCCGCGATGAAGGCGACCATCCGCTCCAGTGCGACGGCTAAATGTGCCCGCGCGGCCTCGGTGTCCGCCAATGCCGCGGGCGGCGCTTGCAGATTGCCGATCGCCTGGCCCGCAATGGTCTGGATGGTGTCTACGATGTAGTCGGCCGCCGCGTTGCGGAGCCCTTCCTTGCCGCCGAAATGATAGGCGATCGAGCCGATATTGGCCTTGGCCTCAGCCGCGATCTGGCGCGTCGACGTGCCGTCGAAACCCTGGCGTCCGAACAGCTTCAGCGCCGCGCGCACGAGGGCCGTCCGCGTCATATCCGCGGCAGTCTTGGGCGCTTCATGAGGAAGGCCGCTGGCACTGGGCGATTTGATCATGGTCTATACTTTAATCAATCGAATGATTAGAGTCAACTGCGGTCAAGCGGCTTGCCAACTCTGGCCGTGCGCGCTTTAGTGCCTCGCCATGGGCAAGGAAATCGAGCGTAAATTCCTGGTCTCAGGTGAGGAATGGCGGGGAATGGTCAAGGCGGACATTCATATCCGTCAATTCTATCTTGTCGCCGAGCCTACCCGCACGGTGCGTGTGCGCATCAGCAATGATGCCGCTGCCAAGCTGACGCTCAAGTTCGGCAGCCAGGCCCGCGAGCGCGATGAATTCGAATATCCGGTGCCTTTGGCGGAGGCGCAAGAGATGCAGGCCTTTGCCATCGGACGTGTCATCGAGAAGACACGCCACCATGTTAGACACCGCGGCTATCTCTACGAAGTCGATGTCTTCGGCGGGACGCTTGCGGGGTTGGTGATCGCCGAGCTCGAGACGCAGGAGGATGTACCGGACGAAATGCTGCCAGATTGGCTCGGCCGCGAAGTCACCGGCGAGCCGAGATTTTACAACGCGTCGCTCGCCCTTGGGGGGATTCCGGAGATCGTCGCATGAGCTTTCGTATCGATCCGCGCATGTCGCTGACCGGCGAGGTCAGGCGCATCCTCGCCGAGGAGATCGGCAGGGCGCTCGTTCATCTGGACGCGGCGCATGACAGGCCCGAACAGGCGCTGCACAAGTGCCGCAAGCGGTTGAAAAACGTCCGCGCTTTACTGCGCCTAGTTCGTTCCGGGGACGAAACATTCTGCGTGACCGAGAATCAGTGCTACCGCCAGGTGGCGGCCCTGCTTGCCGGTCCGCGTGAGGCGACTGCGCTGGTCGAAACAATCGACCGGCTGGCGGCAAGCTTTCCCGAGCAAAGTGCCGGCGGCGGTCTCGGTGCCGTCCGCGACAGGCTCGTCGCGCGCCAGCATGAGCTGCATGTCGGAGCGGGCCTCGACGCTGCGATAGGCGCGGCGGTTGCCGCTTGCGAGGAAGGTGTCGTCCGCATCGACAAGCTCGCTTTGCCCGACCAGCCGGAGCAGGCTGCCGACGTGCTCGCCGAAGGCGCGCGCATCACTTTGCGCCGCGCCAGGAAAGCGCTGGACAAGGCCGCTTCGCGCGGCGCGGCCGATGATTTTCACGATCTGCGCAAGGCGGCCAAGACGCATGGCATGCATCTGTCGCTGCTCGGCAGGCTGTGGCCGACGCCGATCAAGACGCGGCGCAAGGCCGTCGACGAACTGGGCGAGCGGCTCGGCGAACTGCACGATGTGCTCGTCATGCGCGCGCTTCTCGATGCCGAGGACCAGCCGCTTGGCCCCGCTGAGGAGACGCGGTTGCTTGGCAAGCTGCTGAAGCGCTCGGAAAAGGGCCTGAAAAAAACCTGCCTCGCCGAGGCGGCCGAGCTTTTCGGCGACAGTCCGAAGCGCTCGACGAGGAAGCTCGCCCGTAAGGTGCGCGAGGATCTCATAGCGGTACCGCACGAAGACGCCGGCGCGCCTGGCGTGGGCTGATCATGGTCTAATTTGTCGCCCTGTGGTAATCGCCGTCTGGCATGACCGAGCCCGGCGACACGCTTCTGGACCGACTTGGCCGCTGGCTTGCCGGCCGGCTGCAGGAGGAATCGTCCGGCTACGAGCCTTACACGCCGTCGGACGCCGAAACGCTACGCCGCACGCTCGAGCCCGGCGACATCCTGCTCATCGAAGGCAACCAGAAGATCTCGGCGGCGATCAAATACCTCACCCAGTCGACCTGGTCGCATGCCGCCTTTTATGTCGGCGATGCATTGCCGGAGCCCGAGGACGGGTCGGAACGGCGGCGCCTGATCGAGGTCACGCTCGGCGATGGCTGCATCGCCGTGCCGCTGTCGCGCTACCGCAGCTACAACACCCGCATCTGCCGGGCGAGCGGCCTGGCTCCCGACGATCGCGAAGCGGTCGTCGCCTTCATGATCGGCAGGCTGGGTCTCAGATACGATCTCAAGAACATATTCGACATGCTGCGCTACTTCTTGCCGACGCCGCCGGTGCCGGTGCGCTGGCGCCGCCGCATGCTGGCTTTCGGTTCCGGCGACCCGACGCGCGCCATCTGCTCGTCGCTGATCGCCGAGGCTTACGGCCAGATCCGCTACCCGATCCTACCCGAGATTACCCGCGCGCCCGGCCGTGCCTCGGCCCAGTCGAGCTATTCGCGCAAGGAAATCCTGCACATCCGCCATCACTCGCTCTACACGCCGCGCGACTTCGACCTGTCGCCCTATTTCCGCATCGTCAAGCCGACGCTGGAATACGGCTTCGACTACCGGCAGATGGTCTGGGATGACAAGGCGGTCGCGGCCGCTCCGGAGACGAAGACCGCCGGATAGCCGCTCGATCTTGTGGTTTGAGCATGGGGCCTCCGAGAACCGGTTTTGCGGCCGATACTCTGGGGTAAGAAGCTCAGTCAGACTGGCTGCCCCCGAAGCGGCTTCAGCATCAATACAGGCAGTTCGTGCGAACCAACAGCGTGAAAGGATCGAGCTCAAATTCCTTCAGAAGGTCGCTGCCGAACAAGGCAAGCCACCGCTCTTGCGCCTCAAAGGCCGCCTTCTCGCGTTCTTCCGCGCATGCAAACTTCAGCCCGGCCACGGTTTGGACGTGATGGACCAACTCATGCACAAGTACCGACAGCTCCGCCGGGGTGCCGCCTGTCCAGCCCTCCGGCAAGAAGATAGTCCGTGCTTCGTCATCGTAGATAGCAATAACAGTGGGCTGCTTGCCAACATTGTCCGGACTGGCAAAATTGGGGCTGCTGTTCCAGCGATCCGCCGCCACGTCGCGAAACCGCAAACCTGCCATCCTGCGCGCAGGTACGAAGCTTACCGCCGGGGGCTCTTCGATCGACGGAAGGCCGAGTTCAGACGAAAGCCATACCGCTATTGCCATTAGCGCGGCCGGCTGCGAGCGGTCAGACATCTTCATGGGAGCAAGAGCACCAGGTGCGCCGGGCAATTGGATGCCGGGCCGGGCGGGATCGGGTCCCATAAGCTCCGAGTCGCCCGCGGGCGCGGCAAGCGTCGCTGATGCTACTACACCGGGTGCGCTGAGCAATTCGATATAAGGCAGGACCAACGGCGGCAATCCTGAGCCTGGATCGGCATTGGGTCCTCTAAGCTCCGGCTCGTCCGCGGACGCGGCAAGTGTCGCCGCCAGGATCACGCTTAGGACGCAAGGCAAGCATGCCCTTAAGAGCGCGCTCATGGTCACGACCTCCTTGATCGGCAGCGCCATCAATTTGGGAGACACCGCCGTGATGAAGAAACAACGCCACGAAAGAGCGTTCAGGTTTGCATTGCGGTCAACGAATGCGACGGCTTCGCGACGTGCTCCCGTAACCTGCGAAGCGATGCATAAATTACTGGCCGGTGTCCCGTGCGCACCTCCTGACGCCGGCCCCGGACTGCAAAGCAGCCTGGATAATCACAGGCTCACCCTACGCAAGCCGATGTCCATGCACATCGGCACGGTCACCCAATTTATAGGCGCCGCTTGCCTAGTGTTCGCGGCTTACAAGGCGTCTGTGGAGGACAGCAGCCTAAACCCAAGAATCCGACCTCAGTCGTTCCGTGATTTGACCTAGGCCGGCAGACGTCGTCCGTTTGCGGCGGCCGCAACTCGATTGTCCGTCCGCGCGCCTGCGTCGCGCGGATGTGGCCCGATCGGCATGATCACCGGGAACGGCGTTGCGCCGAACGCAAACGTCCATTTGTAGCCGACCAGCCCGTCTTCGGGCGTCGTGTGCTGGTCGTGATGAGCAAGCAATTTGGCGCGCTCCGCCAATTCCTCCGCCTCGCGCCTGACCATTTCCGCCGTTTCCGGCCGCATCCGCCTGGAGAAGCTGACGAATGTCGCCTCGCGCTCAAGATGGGTGATGGCCCAGCCGATGAAATTCTTGTTGGTCATCTCGAACAGCGGCCGCAATGGCCCGTCGAAATTCCACTGGATCGGCGCCTCGACCAGCAGCCTTGCCGACAGGCCGCCACCAAGCGCGACTAGGCCGAGTTCCTCGAGGTCGCGCAGATAGAGGAACATCGAAGCCTCGCTCAACCCTTGTGAGCGCATGATGCCTTCTGGCGTGAATTTCTCGGAAAGCATGACGAATACGAACAGCAGTGCCGGCCGCCCGGCGAGCCTGCGCTCGATCTCCGGCGCGATCCGGTTGGCAGGTCCCGGTCCCCTGTTCATCGAGCCGAGCACGTTCTCCAACTCCACGCCGGCGGCATCGCAGATCTCGATCAGCCGGTCGAGCTTGCAGTTGCGCTCATGGAAGATGCGCTTCACCGTCGGCTCGGAAACGCCCATCCGCTCGGCAAGGACACGGTAGGTCACGCCCTTGGCCTTAAGCGTCCGCTTCAGCGCTTCGAAGATCGGGCCGTTCATGGGATGCACCTCTTTTACGCGATTTGGTATCAGCCTTCGGTACTAGTCCCGATACATCTTCCCGAAAAGTATCGAAAAGCCTAGCTCTCCCCCATTCCATTACAGGAGACTAGCCATGAAGAGCCTCTTCACCTCGATACTTCTCGCTCTGGTCGGCATCGCCGCCGCGCCGGCAGTTCAGGCGGCCGAACTCTGGCGCGCTACCGGGCTTGAGCAACCGGAATCGGCGCTGTTCGATGCCGCCGGCAAACGCATCATCATCTCCAATATCGTTGGCAATCCCGGCGACGCCGACGGCAATGGATACCTGTCGGTCCTGTCTGTGGACGGCAAGATGGTTACGCAACATTGGACCGACGGCATGGACGCGCCCAAGGGCATGGCGATTGCCGACGGCAAACTCTACGTCGCCGACCTCACCCATGTGCGCGTCGTCGATCTCGCAAGCGGCAAGCTAACATCGACGATCGACTTGCCGAACGCGGTCTTCCTCAACGACGTGACCGCCGACGCGTCCGGCAAGGTCTACGTCACAGATATGCTTGCCGATACGATCTATCGCATCGACGGCGACCGGCCCGAACTGTTCGTCAGGGATGCGGCGCTTGCTTCGCCGAATGGCATCTTCGCCGATGGCGGCCGGCTGATCGTCGCTTCCTGGGGCAAGGGCATCAAGCCCGATTTCAGCACCGCGGAGCCGGGCGGCCTGCTCTCGGTCGATCTCGCCACCAAGGCAATTGCGTCACTGCCCGGCGCAGAAAAGTTCGCTAACCTCGATGGCGTCGTCGCCATCGGCGGCAGCGTTTACGCCACCGCGTATATGACCGGCACGCTCTACAGCTACAAAGCCGGCGGCACGCCGCAAGCGGTTGCGACGTTCAAGCCGGGCAGCGCCGACATCGGCACCGACGGCAAGTCGACAATCTTCGTGCCGCTGATGAACGACGGCGAGATCGCGGCATTAGGCCTCGACTAAGCCAGCCATCGGCTCAGGCGGCGGGCGCGGCTTTCTTCAGCTGCGCCCGCGCATCCGTGATCGAGGCGGCATAAGTCACCAGCGGCCGCTTGACGCCGTGGTTGATCAGCATGCGGCGTATCTGCGGTGAAGCGCCTAATATAATGAAGCGAACGCCGGCGCGGCTGGCCTTGTGGGCCGCGCCCTCGATGACATTGGCCGCCGTCGAATCGAAGAACGGCACCGCCGAACAATCGAGGATGAAGTTCCTGCGCTGGTCGGCGATGCGGTCCAGCACCGTGCCGACGGTCGAGGCGGCGCCGAAGAAGAAGGCGCCCGATATCCGGTAGACGACAGTATCGGCATCGCTCGCCTCGCTGGAATCATAAGCGCTGGCGCGGTCGGCGACGTCTTCCTGCACCAAGGATTGATGGTCCGCCTCCACCGCGATGCTCTTGGCCATGCGGTCGATGAACAGGATTGAGCCCAGCGCAAAACCGACGACGATGCCTTCAGTCAGGTCGCGGAAGATGACGATCAGGAACGTCGCCATCAGTACCAGCGCATCGCCGCGCGAGGCGCGCAGCAAGGTGGCGAAGGCCTGTTTCTCGAACATGTTCCAGCACACCACCGCCAGCACGCCGGCAAGTGCTGCAAGCGGGATATAGCTGGCCAGCGGTGCCGCCACCAGCATCAGGGCAAGCAGGATGGCCGAGTGCATCATGCCTGAGACCGGTCCATGCGCGCCGGCCCGTACATTGGTCGCGGTGCGGGCAATGGTGCCGGTGGTGCAGATACCGCCGAACAAGGCGGAGGCGATATTGGCGAAGCCCTGCGCCACCAACTCGCAATTGGAGCGATGCCGCCTTCCGGTCATGCCGTCAGCGACGACGGCCGACAGCAGCGATTCGATCGCCCCGAGCAGCGCAAAGGCGATGGCGTCCGGCAGCACGTCGATTATCCTGTCGAGGCTGAGCGGCGGGAAGGCCGGCCATTGCAGGCTGCGCGGGATGCCGCCGAAGCGCGTGCCGATCGTTTCGGCCGGCATGGCGAGCAATGCCACGACGAGTGATGCCAGCCCGATGGCAATCAGCATGGCCGGCCACTTCGGCCGAAACCGCTTCAACAGCGCAATGGTGATGATGGTCAGTGCCGCCACCGCGGTTGCGGCGAGGTTGATCGTTCCGGCCGCCTCGCCGATGGCCATCAGCTTGGGCACCAGCGGCCCCGGTTCCTTGCCGGCGAGCTTCAGCCCGAAGAGTTCGACGATCTGGCCGGAGAAGATGATGACGGCGATGCCGGCGGTGAAGCCGACGGTCACCGGATACGGGATGAACTTGATGTAGGTGCCAAGCCCGAGATAGCCGATGGCAAGCAGGAACAGGCCGGCCATCATCGTCGCCAGCAGCAAGCCGTCGACGCCAATTCGCGCCACCGTCGCAGCCACCAGCACAATGAAGGCGCCGGCCGGGCCGCCGATCTGGAAACGGCTGCCGCCAAGCGCCGAGACCAGGAAGCCGCCAATGATCGAGGTGTAGAGCCCGCGCTCCGGCGTCACGCCTGAAGCAATGGCAATTGCCATCGACAGCGGCAGCGCCACGATGGCGACAGTCAGCCCGGCGATGGCATCCGCCTTGAAGTGCGCGAGCGTATAGCCCTCGCGCAGCACCGTCACCAGCTTCGGCGTGAACAGTTCGGAAAATGTCGGCCGTGCCGGTTGATGCACTGCCCGCCGGGTCTGATCCATCGAGTGCCTTCCCCATGAAACCAAGGAGGCGGCGGGATCGTCGGCAGGACTGTCGGCGGTCGCCGTCGCGACTTGGAGCGGCGTGCGTCCAAATCGACGCACAGGTACGCTCCAACACTTTTGAACCGCGCATTGACTATCCGAAAATCGATTTCGATTTTCGGCGATGCGGCAGTACCGTCAGCCTTGCGGGTTCTGCGGCGTGACAGGCTTGAGGCGAACGCCCCTGCCGCCACGCTCGCTCGCCTGGTTGTCGCCGATCAGCTCGACCCCGGCCTCTTCAAGGGCCTGGATGACCTTCATCAGCGTATCGACCACGCCCCGGACCACGCCGTCGCTCGCTTCCATGCGCTGAATGGTTGGAAGCGAAACCCCGGCGCGCTCGGCGAGCGTCTTCTGATCGATGCCGGCCAGCGCCCTCGCGGCACGCATCTGCGCGGCAGTGATCATCGGCCATAACCCCCGTCTGAGTCTGCGATATCACGTGTAATACCTTCATTATGATGGTTCAAGCATCATCTTGCATATGTGAAACATGCAGCACTCTTTGCCAGCCGATGCGCTAGCATGCTACAATTCGGCATCGTTTGGCGGGACATCCAGTGCGATCCCGATTTCACAGACAACGACTCAAAAAGGATGAGCAGGTGAAGATATTCAATGCGTTGGCGACCTCGACAGCCTTGCTGTCGATGGTTTTCCTGCTGGCAGGCTGCGGTCATGGCCTGATCAACAGGCTGATTTGACCGCAAATCGACTGACATGGGTCAGGTGCCGCCGGCCCGCCCGAGCCATCGCTGCAGGAACCGGGCCGCAAGCCAGCACAGCATCGCCCAGGCAAAGCCGGCGCACCAGCCGGCCAATACGTCGGAGGGCCAGTGGACGCCGAGATAGATGCGGCTGATGCCGACCACCACCGTCGTCAGCACCGCCAGACCGAGCACATAGATCTTCGTTGTCCGCCCGGGCAAAAACCGCGCCGCCATGCTGCCCAGCGTCAAATATGTCACCGCCGACAGCATGGCGTGGCCGCTCGGAAACGAAAGTGATGCCACATCGGCGAGATGCGAGACCAGATCGGGGCGCGGCCGATCTATATCGAACTTGAGCACGCTTGACAGGACCTGGCCGCCCGCTACCGCGATGAACATGAGAAGCGCCGCGCCTGGCCTGCGGATGAGGAGCAGATAGACGATCATTGCTGCCGTGATCAGCACCAACACGCTGGCGCTGCCGAGGCTGGTGATGTCGCGCATCGCTCCTTCCAGCCACGCCGGTCCGATCGGATTGTCGGGTTGGCCGGCCTTGCGGAAGGCAAGCAGGATTTCGGTATCGAAGGCATGCGGCGTAGTGGCCCGCGCCATCTCCATTAGCTCCTCGAACCCCCACAGCCCGCCGGCAATGATCAGCCCGGCCAGCAGAACCGGGAACTCCAGCCAGTTGCGCAGTCTGCTTGCGGTCTTCTTCATCGGCCCGATCGCAGTTACAGCCTTTGCAGATAGGGTCCGAGCGTGATCAGCGCCACAGCTGCGATGGCAAGCACGATGCCGGTCGCCTGCAAGGCATTGACGCGCTCGCCGAAGAAGACCAGCGCCACCACATTCACCGACACCAGCTGGATCACCGCTGACAGGCTGAACGACACCGACATGCCGAATTCACGGATCAGCCTCAGCATGATCAGATTGCCGAGCGAATAGAGCGCCAACGTCAGCACGATCTTGCCAAAGCTCGGCGCCAGTCCCCATTGCTTCGCCGCCGTCGCCGCAAGCAGGAAGATCACTGTCGAAATGCAGAGCTGCCCAAGTCCCCAGAAACTCACTTTTTGCTCCTCCCGATGCGGTCCTTGCGCGGCTGCCGCAGCTCTTGTTTCCGAAGCGCCGGTCGCGGTCAAGCGGGGCTGATGTTGGGCACGAAATCGCAGGTGGCAATTAGCCGGCATGTCATCAAACTGTGACCTGCCGGCGATACCGGATTGGCCAGGCAAAACGCTCCAGCAATCCATCCAGCCAGAGGCAGGCCCTATGACCGAACATCGCACCCCTGACGCTCATTTCCGCACCAGCCTGCTCGAGGAAAACGATGGGCCAGGAGCCAATCCCAGCGACAACCGCACCATGGGTGAGATCATCGCCGCGCGGTTCTCGCGCCGCGGCTTCCTCAAGGGCTCGCTTGCCGTCTCGGCCATAGCCGCTACCGTCAGCCCGCTGGCGCTGATCACCGCCGACAACGCCCGCGCCGCCGAAGGCTCCGCCTTCGCTTTCGACGAGATCGAGGCCGGCATCGACGACAAGCATCACGTCGCACCCGGCTATGACGCCGACGTGCTGCTGCGCTGGGGCGATCCGCTGTTCGCCGATTCGCCGGAATTCGATCCGACAAAACAGTCGGCGGAAGCCCAGGCCAGACAATTCGGCTACAACAATGACTATGTCGGTTATATCCCGATCGACGGCTCGGCCGAGCACGGCCTGCTGGTCGTCAACCACGAATACACCAATCCGCACCTGATGTTTCCGGGCCTCGTCACCATCGTCGATGGCAAAGCCAAGCAGGCGCCTCTCAGCAAGGAACAAGTCGACGTCGAGATGGCCGCGCATGGCGGCACCATTGTCGAGATCCGCAAGGAAGCCGGCAAATGGCAGGTCGTTCGCGACGGCAAGCTCAACCGCCGCATCACCTCCAACACCGAGATCGCGCTGTCCGGCCCCGTCGCCGGCCATGACCGAGTCAAGACCAGCGCCGACCCGAGCGGCACGAAAGTTGTCGGCACCGTCAACAACTGCGCCGGCGGCGTCACGCCGTGGGGCACCTATGTCATGGCCGAGGAGAACATCCACGGCTATTTCTCGGGCGAGCTGCCGCAAGGCCACAAGGAAGCCGCCAATTACAAGCGCCTCGGCATTCCCGAAGGTGCTTATGAATGGGCAGCGCATTACGACCGTTTCGACATCGGCAAGGAGCCGAACGAGCCGAACCGCTTTGGCTGGATCGTCGAGGTCGACGTCCAGGATCCGACTTCGGTGCCGAAGAAGCGCACCGCAATGGGCCGCTTCAAGCATGAGGGCGCCGAATCGATCGTCGCCAAGGATGGCCGTGTCGTCTTCTACCTCGGCGACGACGAGCGCTTCGACTATGTCTATAAGTTCGTCACCACAGGCAAGTTCAATCCGGACGACCGCGCCGCCAATATGGATTTGCTCGACGACGGCACCTTGCATGTCGCCAAGTTTGCCGACGACGGTTCGGTCGAATGGCTGCCGATCGTCTTCGGCCAAGGGCCGCTGACGGCGGAGAACGGCTTTGCCAGCCAGGCCGACGTGCTGATCGAGACGCGCCGCGCCGCCGACCTGCTCGGCGCCACCAAGATGGACCGCCCTGAAGACATCCAGCCCAATGCCGCCAACGGCAAGGTCTATGTCATGCTGACCAACAATTCGAAGCGCAAGGCCGATCAGGTCGACGCCGCCAACCCGCGTGCCGAAAATGCCTTTGGCCACATCATCGAGATCGTCGAGGACGGCGGCGATTTTGCCGCCACCAAGGGCAAGTGGGAGGTGCTCTTGAAATGCGGTGATCCCTCGGTTGCGGCAGTCGGCGCCACCTTCTCGACCGCAACCACGGCCAATGGCTGGTTCGGCATGCCGGACAATTGCGCGGTTGATTCGACCGGCCGCCTCTGGGTCGCCACCGACGGTCAGGGTCCGAAGGCCACTGGCCGCACCGACGGTCTGTGGGCGGTCGATACGGAAGGGCCGGCGCGGGCGACCTCAAAACTGTTCTTCCGCGTGCCGATCGGCGCCGAAATGTGTGGTCCCCTGTTTGCGCCGGACGACCAGACCGCTTTCGTTGCCGTCCAGCATCCAGGCGACGGTGGCGAGGACTGGGAGGCTTTCGGCCGTCCGTCCTACTATGAGGATTTGTCGACCCGCTGGCCCGACTTCAAGCCGGACATGCCGGTGCGGCCGGCGGTCGTTGCCATCACCAGGCAAGGTGGTGGCAAGATCGCGGTCTGACACGCAGCAAGGTCTTGCAGTCTCAAGGAAGGATTTCGGCGATACGAAATCCTTCCTTTCCCGATGCGGGATGCATCCATGCTTACGCATTATGCGCCGACGAATCATTCGGTGCGCTGAACCACGGCCACATTCATTGTGCTTCGCAACCTGAAGCCAATGGACTCGTACAATCTAATGGCCGTGGCGTTGCTGGCATAGGCGTGGAGATAGGGAACTTCGCCGCGTGCCACTATCCGGTTTGCCACGAATATTGACAACAGCTTGCCCAGGCCACCGCCGCGAAATTCCGGATGTGAGCACACCCCGCTGAGTTCGGTGTAGCCAGGTTGCTTCATGCGCTCGCCGGCCATCGCCGCAAGTCTGCCCTCGATTTTCACACCCCAAAAATCGCCCAGGCTCAAGGCTTCGAGCGTGAATGGGCCAGGCTTGGTGACCAACGCCAGAGCCAGCATCTCAGCGGCGTCGTCTCGCGTCAGACGTTGCACGCGCTGGTCGGAGACGATCTGCAACGGCTGCTCGGCAATCATCTGAACCCCGGCTGCGGTCGACGTCGCGGAAAGCCCCGTGGGCAGAGCAATGGCGTCCGCTTGAAGCAGGATCACACTCTCGCCTGGGGAGACAAGCTTTTCAAGCGCCCGCAGGCTTTCCGCGTCGTCCGCGCCAGTGGCGGCGAAAGGAACAATCGACGGCCGATATCGCCTGGCGAGGTTGCCACCTTGCGCGAAGGCCTGATGTCGCGTCTGAAGCGCGCTCCAGATCGGGCGGTCAAGCAGGTGTTTCATTGCACGGCATCTCTCGGTTTTGGTGCACGACGGTCGAGAGGAGCCGCGGCGAGGCCGTCCTCGATGGCGGCCAACTGATCGAGAAGCGGCCCCGAAAGATCCGCGCACAGATCCGCGACGGCGTTCTCGATGCGCGGCCAGACCTCGCGCTTTGCGACATCGACCAGCCGCCGGCCGTCCCTGGTGAGGGAGACGATCCTGCGCCGCTGGTCATCGATCGACGGACTGACCTCGAGCAATCCCAACTCGGCGAGAAGCGAGACGCTTCGCGTTACGCCTGGCTGCGCGATGCCAAGGGATTGCGCCAGTTCCCCGACAGGCAGGGGACCTAGCCTGTCGAGCGCGGCCAGCAGTGGGTACTGGCTCGCCTGAACCGGAACATCCAGCCGGTCGAGAAGGCGCTGCGCTTCCGCTTGCAGTTGCTCGCCTATACGCTTCATCCTGCTGCCCAGGCACAGGAAGCCAAGCGATCGTATGACGTCTTCCATAGGCCAATCCGCCTCGCGATAAATCATAACATGATATATAACAAAACATGAAGGTCAAGGGGCTATCGTCGCAGGGGCTGCACTCAGTGCTGTTTCCGTTGATCGATAAGGCTGCTTTGCCTGGCAAGGCCAATCGATCAGTTGCGCAGCCGGTAGCCGGTTCTGAAGATCCAGGCGACGATCGCTATGCAGACAAGCAGGAAGACCACCGTCATGCCGAGGCTGACGCCGACCGAAACGTCGGATTTGCCGTAGAAGCTCCAGCGGAAGCCGCTAACCAGGTAGACCACCGGGTTGAACAGCGTCACCGTGCGCCAGATGCCGGGCAGCATGTTGATCGAATAGAAGCTGCCGCCGAGGAAGGTCAGCGGTGTGATGATCAGCAGCGGCACCAGCTGCAGCTGCTCGAAGCTTCTTGCCCAGATGCCGATGATGAAGCCGAACAGGCTGAAGGTCACGGCCGTCAGCACCAGGAAAGCGAGCATCCAGAACGGATGCTCGATCGTCAGCGGCACGAACAGCGAGGCCGTCGCCAAAATGATCAAGCCAAGCACGATCGACTTTGTCGCCGCACCTCCGACATAGGCGATGACGATCTCCAGATAGGACACCGGCGCCGACAGCAATTCGTAGATCGAGCCGACGAATTTCGGAAAGTAGATGGCGAAGGAGGCGTTGGAGATCGACTGCGTCAGCAGCGACAGCATGATCAGCCCCGGCACGATGAAGGCGCCGTAGCTGATGCCGTCGATCTCGGTGATGCGCGAGCCGATGGCCGAGCCGAAGACGACGAAATAGAGCGACGTCGAAATGACCGGCGAAACGATGCTCTGCAGCACAGTGCGAAGGGCGCGCGCCATCTCCACCCGATAAATCGCCCATACCGCATGAAGGTTCATGGCCGCGCGCGGGTTCATGCCTGTTTCCTCACCAGATTGACGAAGATCTCCTCGAGCGAGCTGTTTTCCGTATCGATGTCGCGGAACTGGATGCCGGCCGCCTCGAGCTCGCGGATCAGCGAGGCGACGCCCGGCCGTTCGCTCTGGTTGTCATAGGTATAGGTCAGCTGCCCGCCATCGGGCGAAAGCTCCAGCGCGTAGTGCGAAAAAGCATCGGGAACGGTGGCCAACGGGCTGCGCAGTTCCAGCACAAGCCGTTTGCGGCCAAGCTTGCGCATCAGCTCGGCCTTGTCCTCGACCAGCACGATCTCGCCGCGGTTGATGACGCCGACGCGATCGGCCATCGCCTCGGCTTCTTCGATGTAGTGCGTGGTCAGGATGATGGTGACGCCGTCTTCGCGCAGCCGGCGCACCATCGCCCACATGTCCTGGCGCAGCTCGACATCGACGCCGGCGGTCGGTTCGTCGAGGAACAGGATTCGCGGCTCGTGCGACAACGCCTTGGCGATCATCAGCCGGCGTTTCATGCCGCCGGACAGCGTGATCGCCTTGGCGTCCTTCTTGTCCCAGAGCGACAGGTCGCGCAGCACTTTTTCGACGAACGCCTTGTCCGCCGGCTTGCCGAACAGGCCGCGGCTGTAATTGACCGTCGCCCACACGCTCTCGAAGGCATCGATGGTCAGTTCCTGCGGCACCAGCCCGATCAGGCCGCGCGCAGCGCGGTAGTCGCGGTTGATGTCATGGCCGTCGACCGTGACGGTGCCCGACGAGCGGTTGACGATGCCGCAGACGATCGAGATCAGCGTCGTCTTGCCGGCGCCGTTCGGCCCCAGCAGCGCAAATATCTCGCCGCGCACGATATCGAGATTGATCTCCTTCAACGCCTTGAAGCCGGTGGCGTAGGTCTTCGTGACCCCGGAAATCGAGATGATCGGCTGCATGGCTGAAAACGGCTGCTTGAAACAGAGTTGTTGATTTAATCCGCTGAATGTCGGTGCGCAAATCCGGATGTCAATGGCGCTCCTGACAGTTCTGGACATCGAGGTTCGCCGGAATAGGCAACACCCGCCTGGTCGTCCAGCAAAATTCCACGCAAAAGCAGATTAACCGGCACTGCGGCGTTCCGCCTCGCGGCGGGACGCCGCTTTGACCGCCCGGCGCATGAAGCCTATCCTTGTACAAACAAGCAGCAGCTGGAGCCGCCATGGACCCGCTCATCCTGTCGCGCATACAGTTCGGCGCGAACATCTCGTTCCACATCCTGTTCCCGGCGATCACCATCGCGCTCGGCTGGGTGCTGCTGTTCTTCAAGCTCCGCTACAACGCGACAGGCGACTCCGCCTGGATGCGCGCTTATTTCACCTGGGTTAAGGTATTCGCGCTGTCCTTCGCCATGGGCGTGGTTTCCGGCGTCACCATGAGTTTTCAGTTCGGCACCAACTGGCCGGGCTATATGGAGACGGTCGGCAACATCGCCGGCCCGCTGCTGGCTTACGAGATCCTGACGGCCTTTTTCCTCGAGGCGGCGTTCCTCGGCATCATGCTGTTCGGCTTCCGCCGCGTCTCAAACCGCGTCCACACGCTGGCGACGGTGCTGGTAGCCGGCGGCACCACTCTGTCCGCCTTCTGGATCATCGCCCTCAATTCGTGGATGCAGACGCCGGCCGGCTTCGAAATTCGCGATGGTGTTGCGCACGCCACCGACTGGTGGGCCGTTGTCTTCAATCCGTCCATGCCCTACCGGCTCGTTCATATGCTGCTTGCTTCGGGGCTGACCGTCTCGTTCCTGATCGCTGGCCTGTCGGCGCTGCGCTATCTCTACGGCGATCGCTCGGAATCGATGTGGAAGGCGCTGCGCACCGGTGTCTTCGCCGCCGCGATCCTGATCCCGATCCAGATCTTTGCCGGCGACCAGCACGGCCTCAACACGCTTGAACATCAGCCGCAGAAGATCGCCGCCATGGAGGCCAACTGGAACACCGGTCCCAACGTGCCGCTGGTGCTGTTTGCGCTTCCCGACGAAGCGGCCAAGGAGAACAGGTTCGAGCTCACCATTCCCGACGGCGCCAGCCTCATCCTCAGGCACAGCGCCGGCGGCATCGTACCGGGGCTGAACGATTATGCCGGCAACCATCCTCCGGTGTTTCCGGTGTTCTGGGGCTTTCGCATCATGGTCGGCACCGGCCTGTTGATGCTCGTCGTCTCCTGGTCGGCGGCCTTCTTCCTCAAGCGTCGCCACAGCCTGCCTAAGCCGCTGGCGCTGGTCATGGTGCCGATGGCACTGTCCGGCTGGCTGGCGACGCTGGCCGGCTGGTACACCACCGAGATCGGCCGCCAGCCCTGGCTGGTCACCGGCGTGCTGCGCACCGCCGATGCTGTCGGCCCGGTCGCCGGCAGCCATGTCGCGCTGTCGCTCGCGGTCTATCTCATCCTCTACGTGCTGCTGCTGATCGCCTATCTCGGCGTGTTGGTGCATCTGGCATTGAAGGCGGCGAAGGATGGTGACACCTCGCCGCTGCCGGGCGTCATGAACAGGCCGCTGTCGCAACCGGTTGCGCAACCGGGAGAAACATCATGAGCTTCGACTGGCCGACCCTGTTGCCTCTGATCTTCGCCGGCCTGATGGGCCTCGCCATCCTGATCTACGTCATCCTCGACGGTTTCGATCTCGGCATCGGCATCTTGTTCGCCGCAGCCGAAGACACCGAGCAGGATACGATGATCGCCGCCATCGGCCCGTTCTGGGACGCCAACGAGACCTGGCTGGTGCTCGCCGTCGGCCTGCTGCTGGTCGCCTTCCCATTGGCGCACGGCACCATCCTGACCGCGCTCTACATTCCGGTTTTCGTCCTGCTGGTCGGCTTGATCCTGCGCGGCGTCGCATTCGATTTCCGTGCCAAGGTGCCGGCCGGCAGGAAGCACCGCTGGAACCGCATCTTCTTCCTCGGTTCGGTCATCGCGTCGCTGGCGCAGGGCTATATGCTCGGCGTCTATGTGCTCGGCCTCGACGTCGGCCCTGGCGGCATGGCTTTCGGCGCGCTGGTGGCACTCTGCCTTGCTGCAGCCTACGCGGCGATGGGCGCGGCCTGGGTCATCTACAAGACGGAAGGCGACTTGCAGAAGAAAGCGGTGCTGTGGCTGCGCATGGCACTGGTGCTGACCGCGCTCGGCATGGTTGCGGTATCGCTGGCCACGCCCTTTGCCAGCGCGCGCATCTTCGACAAATGGTTCGTCTGGCCGGCCATGCTCTATTTGTCGCCGTTGCCGATCCTGTCGGCAGTGCTGTTCCTGTGGCTGTGGCGCCAGACCTTCCATCTGCCGAAGCCCGACGATCGCCACGCGCTGCTCCCGTTCCTGACATTGGCCGCGATCTTCACGCTCGGCTTTGCCGGGCTCGCCTGGTCGTTCTACCCCTTCGTCGTGCCCGACCGGCTGACCATCTGGCAGGCTGCTTCGGCACCCGAAAGCCTGGCCGTCATCCTGGTCGGGACGGTCGTCGTGCTGCCGATCATCATCTTCTATTCGTTCTTTGCCTACCGCGTGTTCGGCGGCAAGGCGACGGATCTGACCTATGACTGACCGGCTTCGCCGGCGCCGCCCGAAACAGAATATTCATCTTCAAGCGGAATAACCTTCTCTGGCCGGCCCAGCAGAATCGCCGGCAGAAGAAGGGCAACAGAATGACCCCCTTTTTTGCGGCAAAACAGGATCGGCTGTTGCTGATGCTGATCCGGACGGTCGCGCTGATCGGCGCACTCGCGCTTGCAGGCCTTCTGCCAGCCATGCCGCAGGCGCATGCCCAGGACACCGCCAAGTGGATCGGCGTGTGGGACACGAAGTGGCGCGGCGGTGGCGCCCAGATCAAGTTCGAGCAGACCGGCACCGACGTAAAGGGCGTCTACCCGCTTTACAACGGCCGCATCGAGGCCAAGGCCGAAGGCGACAAGCTTGTCGGCCATTGGTTCGAAGGCGACCGCCAGGGCGCCTTCACCTTCGTCCAGTCGCCTGACGGCGGCAGCTTCATGGGCCGTTTCGATGCCGCCACCGCCGAATGGTGGACAGGCGTGCGCGTCAGCGCCGTCGAGGACGTCCGTGTCGACCAGTCGAGCCCGATGAGCACCATGCGCTCGTTCCTGCAGACGATGAACGAGAGCGGCGCCGACAACGTGCCGCGCGCCACCGGCGGCGGCATGGGCCTTGCCGGTCTGGCAGCGGGCCTCGTCGACGTCACCGAGGCCGACCGCGGCGGCCTCAACATGCCCGATTATACCAAGCTCCTGTTCACCGTCATCGACAATGCGACGTTCCGCCTGTGGAGCCTGCCGCATGACAACATTGCCGGCAACGAGGTGACGGCGACGCTGCCGCAATACGGCACCAGGGTTTCCTTCGACCTCACCTTTCGCCGCAGGAATGGCGAGTGGTTTATCGTCGGGCCGCCACTTGCCCAGCTCCAGGCCAAGCTCGCCGAACTCCAGGAAGCGCGTGGCGAAGCCGTCGACATGGTCGACGATCCGAGCAAGCTCGCCTCGCCGCGCGACACGTTCAAGGTGCTGTTGAGCGGCCTCACCGAGGCCGGCGATCCGGCACAGGCGGCGCTCGACCTGCGCAACTACACTTCCGCGGTGCGCGGCGACGAGGCATTCCTGCTCGAGCGCTATCTCAAAAAGGTCATCGACCGCATCGGCTATGTCTACTGGCAGGAGATCCCCGACGACCCGAAGAGCAACACCCCCTTCATCTATTTCGAGCATCCCGCCGGCAACATCGTCATCGGCCCGGTCGAGACCGAGAAGGGCAAGATCTGGCAGTTCACGCCCGAGACGCTCGCCCACATCCGCGCGCTCTACGCCGACGTGGAAGACGTGCCGGTGGCGCCGGAGTTCGCTGCCTTCGCCAGCACCGACCCGTTCTTCATCGCCCGTGGCCTCGCCCGCGAGATCAGCCCTGGCCTGCTCACCCGCGCCGGACCGATGGAGCACTGGCAATGGTGGATGCTCGGCCTCGCGGCACTGGCCGGCATCGTCTTCGGCGTCATCGCCAATGCGCTGATTTCCTTGATTGTCCGAAGGACGGACAGCTCGGCGTTCTTCCGCATCGTCGAATGGGCCGTGCGTTCGATCGTGCTTGGCTTCTTCCTGCTGTTGACGCTGCGCCCGCTCGGCCTGCCGCAAGTGGTCGCCGCCCCGGTCAAGGCAATCGCCTGGAGCCTGATCGTGATCGGCGCGGTGCCGGTGGTCTGGCACCTGATCGGCAAGGTCGCCGAACACTATCGCGGGCTGTGGCAAGTGCCCGGCTATCACGACACGCTGATTTCGCTGTCCACCGGCGTCGCGCGCGTCGCCGTGCTGGTCGTCGCCTTCCTGCTGTTGGCCGAAGTGCTCGCCATCCCTTATGAAGGCGTCATTGCCGGTCTCGGCATCGGTGGCCTGGCGGTGGCGCTGGCGGCGCAGCCGACGCTGCAGAACTTCCTCTCCGGCCTGACGCTCTATGCCGATCGGCCGGTCAGCGTCGGCGACTTATGCAAGTTCGGCGATCAGTCCGGCACGATCGAGCATATCGGCATGCGCTCGACGCGCATCCGGTCGCTCGACCGCACGATCATCTCGGTGCCGAATTCGGATTTCGCCGGTATGCAGATCGAGAACTACGCGCATCGCGACCGCACCCGGTTCGCGACGACGCTGCAGCTGCGCTACGAGACCACGCCCGATCAGCTGCGTTACGTCCTGGCCGAGCTGCGCAAGCTGCTGATCGCCCATCCGCGCGTCGTCGACGAGCCGTGCCGCGTGCGCTTTGCCGGCTTCGGCGCCTATTCGCTCGACATCGACGTGTTCACCTACGTCAAAACCGCCGACGTGGCCGAGTTCCAAGCCATCCGCGAGGACATCCTGTTGTCCATGATCAACATCATGGATGATGCCGGCGCGCAGTTCGCCTTCCCTTCATCACTGGAATACAGAGCCACCGACCTTCCGGTCGACGACGAAAAACGCATCGCCGCGGAGAAAAGGGTCAGCGATTGGCGCGAAGCGGAAAACCTGCCTTTCCCCGAGTTCAGCCAGATCGACAAATTTGCCCTCAACAACACGCTTGCCTACCCGCCTCGGGGCTCGGCGCATTATCGTGAGACAGAGCCCGACCCGGACTCGGCCGAGGCAAAGGCGACACTGGAGAAAGTGCGTTGGAGCCTGCCCTGGAAAAAGGGGGTTTAGGTCGTTTGCACAGAGGCGTCGGCGATCCTTCGCGCCTCCCTCTGGCCTGCCGGCCATCTCCCCACAAGGAGGAGATTGCAGCGTCGGCGCCGGCTCCCTCCCTCCAACATCGGTGATCGGCGAAAGCCGCGGGACATCCAATCTCCCCCCAAGTGGGGGAGATGGCCGGCAGGCCTGAGGGGGCGCTGTCCCGCCGACGCTTCCAGTTTAGGCAGGCCCTAAAAGCTCAGCTCTTGTTGGCGGCCAGCACCAGCACCGGCTTTTCGCTGTAGAGGTTGGGGAACAGCCGCTTCAGATTCTCGACCTTGGGCAGATCATTGTAGACGATATAGGGATAGGTCGGGTTGAGCGTCAGGAAGTCCTGGTGGTAGTCCTCGGCCGGATAGAAGGTCTTGCCGGTCTCCAGCGTCGTCACGATCGACTTTGCAAACACCTTGGCCCTGTCGAGCTGGGCGATGTAGCTTTCGGCGATCTTTTTCTGCGTGTCGTTTTCGGCAAAAATCGTCGAGCGGTACTGGGTGCCGCTGTCCGGCCCCTGGTAGTTCAGCTGCGTCGGATTGTGCGCCACCGAGAAATACACCTGCAGCAGCTGGCCATAGCTGACTTTGGATGGCTCGTAGGTGATCTCGACGGATTCGGCGTGGCCTGTCCGGCTGGTGCCGACCATTTCATAGACGGCCGTGTCCTTGTCGCCGCCCGCATAGCCGGAGACCGCGCTGGTTACGCCGTTGACGTGCTGGAACACGCCTTGGACGCCCCAGAAGCAGCCGCCGGCGAAGACCGCCTTTTCGGTGCCGGCGATGGCCTTCTCGTCCAGCGCCGGCGGCGGGATCACCACCGCGTCTTCGGCCGAGACGGCCGGCGTCTGCCAGAACGCGGCAGCGGCAGCCGTGAGGATGAGCGCGGCAAGTGCTGCTTTTGCGAAAATCGACGATCGTTTCAGGGCTCCGGTCATGTCTGATCTCCCATGATGCTGGTGTGGATTATACGACGGATAGATCCGCCGGGCTCTCACATTGCTGTGCGCATCGCCTATTTGGCCGGAGCCATGGCATCGCAGGCCTTGGTCGCCTCTGCCTTCTTCATGGCGTCCGTCTCGGCGGCGGCCTTGTTCATGCAGTCGGCCTTCATCGGATCGCCCGCCTTCATCGGATCAGCAGCCTTCATTGCGATCGTGGCCATCGCGTCAGGCGCCATGGCGCCGGCCGGCTTCATCGCGTCTGTTGCCGGTTTCATGGCGTTTGTCGCCATGGCATTCGCCGGCTTCATCGTATCTTCGGCCCGCGCCGCGCCTCCGGCGAACAGCGCCGTCGAGCAAAGTGCGAAGGCGAATGCCGGCAGGGTCAGGTGATTGGTCATGGTGGTCTCCTTGGGTTATGGCAGGGTTGATCGCATGCGGCGGCGCCGCTGCGGCATTGCGCAAATTTCGGAACGGGTTCTAATTCGCAGCGGCACCGAGGATCGGCCCGCCGCCCGGCACCTGGACCAGCACCGCGGTGCTGAGGCCGCTTGCAGCGGCCGGCAACGGCAGCGCGGTGGCGTCGCCGGTCCAACTGCCCAGCCTGGTCAGCGAATGCACGACATTGGCGTGCGGCAGCGTGCGCCCGGTGTTTTCGCCGCGCGCCACCGGCACCTCGACGACGCCTTGTCGGTAGTGAACCAGCCAGACATCGGCCCTGCCGTTGACCACCACTTGCGGCGTGAACGGGCCGGAACGGCCGAGCGACGGTTCATAGCGGACCTGGCGCTGCGTGAATTCTTCTTTGCCGAATGTGTCCTTCCAGCCGAGATAGTCCCAGTAGGTGACGTTGAAGGATAGCGCCAGCACGCCGGGCTGGTCCTTGACCTTGATCAGATTGGCGTTGGCCGGCGGACAGGACCAACAGCCCTGGCTGGTGAACAACTCGACGACGGTCAGCGTCTGGCCGGCAGCCGCGCTGGTTGCCGAAAACCCGATTGCCGAAAACAGTATTGCGGCGAGCCCCATCCGGGCTGTGCTGCGTGTCGCTGTCGATCCGGGCATCGCATTTCTCCTGTGCAGACATCGTTCCATGTCCACACTTCGCCGCCGACGCACGGTTCGTTACAGCATCACCGCTTCGTGATTGTTCGCAGCTCTCCCTTCTCCCCTTGTGGGAGAAGGTGGATCGGCGCGAAGCGCCGAGACGGATGAGGGGTGTTGGAAGGAATGAGGCGTTGGCGTTCCCTGGAACCCCCCTCATCCGTTGCCTTCGGCGACACCTTCTCCCACAAGGGGAGAAGGGAAGATGGTCGTTCGCAACCAAAAATGCCACCCGGTGGTGATCAGGCGGCGTTGTGACGAGTTCTGGGGCGGGCAGGTGGCACTCAGCCGCTGCCCTTCTATTGCGTAAGCACGGTCTCCGAAGGCCGCTTGTTGAAGGCGCATTTGCCGGTCACAAAATAGGAAAAATCGGCGTCACCTACGGTGTTGTTGGTAAGTGATCCGCCATCTTCCCACGCTTGGCTGCCGGTGATGCCGCACGGCACGGCCGTAAAGATGTCCACGATCGTATTGGCTGGCGTCTTGATCTTGTCGATGAACAGCCGGTCGGACGTGGCCTTGTCGTCTGATCGCAGGGTTTCTTTCGTGCCTGATTGCAGATAGCCGCCGCCAAGACCAGGACCAAATCTGAAATCAAGACCAGGATTGGGATTCGGTATCTTCATCTCCAGATAGAGGTTATCCATGTCAGTCACATTGACCACCGCGCCGGCGCCGGTATTGACGCAGGTGGTCGCGTATTTCCGGCCGTTGGAGTCAGTCTGGACGATCGTGGTGGTGGGCAGGCCGTAGAAGCTGTTCACCGTGATGGTCGTGCATACTTGTTTTTGGACCAGCGTCTCCGTCGTTCCGTTGATCGTGTATGCAGAGGTTGTTCCGTAGCCCTTCGGATCGCCAAACTTGTTATGCACGTAGACGATCTTCATCAGCTTATTGGCATTCGTGTCACCAAACTTGGTGCCGTAGAGCGTCATCGTCTTGTCCCACCAGCCCGAGACCTTGTCGATCTTGAACGTCGCCTCGATCAGTGCCGGCCGCTTTCTCACCGCCGACGCAACGCCGACCTGCACCGTGTTGATCTTGACGATCTGCATGAAACTCGTCGGCATGGCGAAGCCAGCCGAAGCCTTGATGCTGGCAGCGCCGTCGGTGGCGACGACGAAGCTGTCGAGCTTGGCCGTGCCTTGCCCGCCATTGGCCAGGTATGCCTCCTGCAGCTTCACCTGGCGGTCCGCCAACGTCGTGGTCGTCTCCAGCGTCGTGATCGACAGCGATGCTGCATCGAGCGCATTCTGCATCGAGGCCCTGGTTGAAACCGCCGAGGTATAGTCGATGGAAAAACCCAATGCGGCAACCATCGGCATCAGCAAGATGGCGAGCATTGGCGCGAACGAGCCGCTCACCGATTTGAGAAATTTGCGTGCTGACAGCGGCATTCCGACCCCCCAAACGGCGATAGGCCAGTGGGGCTATCACGCCGGGCGCAAACTATGCTCTAATCTCATGGATCAAAGTTTAACGACTTTGCCGTCCCGCCGCCCCGTCCGCGCCCCGCCGCTTGCCGATGCACCGTGCCCCTGCTAAAGCGCGCCGCATGACCACGCCGATCAAAAACATCCGCAACTTCTCCATCGTTGCCCATATCGACCATGGCAAATCCACGCTTGCCGACCGGCTGATCCAGTCGACCGGCGGGCTGGAGCTGCGCGACATGAAGGAGCAGGTGCTGGACTCGATGGACATCGAGCGCGAGCGCGGCATCACCATCAAGGCGCAGACGGTGCGGCTGAAGTACCGCGCCAACAATGGGCAGGACTATATCCTCAACCTGATCGACACGCCCGGCCATGTCGACTTCGCCTATGAAGTGTCGCGCTCGCTGGCCGCCTGCGAGGGCTCGCTGCTGGTCGTCGACGCCTCGCAAGGCGTCGAAGCGCAGACGCTGGCCAATGTCTACCAGGCGATCGACAACAACCACGAGATTGTCGTGGTGCTGAACAAGGTCGACCTGCCCGCCGCCGAGCCCGAGCGCATCCGCGAGCAGGTCGAGGAGGTGATCGGCATCGATGCCTCCAACGCCGTGCTGATCTCGGCCAAGACCGGGCTCGGCATTCCCGACGTGCTCGAAGCCATCGTCAACGATCTGCCGCCGCCGCGCGAGGGCGACATCGCGGCTCCATTGAAGGCGATGCTGGTCGATAGCTGGTACGACGCCTATCTCGGCGTCATCGTGCTGGTCCGCATCATCGACGGCGTACTGAAGAAGGGCCAGACCATCCGCATGATGGGCACCGGCGCCAGATACCTGGTCGAGCGCACCGGCGTCTTCACGCCCGCCCGCATCAATGTCGACGAGCTCGGCCCCGGCGAGTTCGGTTTCTTCACCGGCTCGATCAAGGAAGTCGCCGACACCCGCGTCGGCGACACCATCACCGAGGACAAGCGCCCGACGGCACAAGCCCTGCCCGGCTTCAAGCCGGCGCAGCCGGTGGTGTTCTGCGGCCTGTTCCCGGTCGACGCAGCCGATTTCGAGGATCTGCGCGCCGCGGTCGGCAAGCTGCGCCTCAACGACGCGTCCTTCTCCTTCGAAATGGAAACCAGCGCGGCACTCGGCTTCGGCTATCGCTGCGGCTTCCTCGGCCTTTTGCATCTCGAAATCATCCAGGAGCGGCTGGAGCGCGAGTTCAACCTCGACCTCATCGCCACCGCGCCGAGCGTCGTCTACCGCCTGCTGCTGAACGACGGCACGGTCAAGGAACTGCACAACCCGGCCGATATGCCCGACGTGGTCAAGATTTCGGCCATCGAGGAGCCATGGATCCGCGCCACCATCCTCACCCCCGACGACTATCTCGGCGGCATCCTGAAGCTCTGCCAGGACCGGCGCGGCATCCAGGCCGACCTGTCCTATGTCGGCAAGCGCGCCATGCTGATCTACGATTTGCCGCTCAACGAGGTGGTCTTCGACTTCTACGACCGGCTGAAGTCGATCTCCAAGGGCTACGCCTCCTTCGACTATCACCTGACCGACTACAAGGAAGGCGACTTGGTCAAGATGTCGATCCTGGTCAACGAGGAGCCGGTCGACGCGCTGTCGATGCTGGTCCACCGCACGGCGGCGGAAAAGCGCGGCCGCCAGATGTGCGAGAAGCTGAAGGAGCTGATCCCGCACCATCTGTTCAAGATCCCGATCCAGGCGGCGATCGGCGGCAAGGTCATCGCCCGCGAAACGATCTCGGCGCTGCGCAAGGACGTCACCGCCAAATGCTACGGCGGCGACGTCTCGCGCAAGCGCAAGCTGCTCGACAAGCAGAAAGAGGGCAAGAAGCGGATGCGCCAGTTCGGCAAGGTGGATATCCCGCAGGAGGCGTTTATCCAGGCGCTGAAGATGGGCGATTGAACGGGGTTACGCCCATTTCCCCCGTGGCCGGGCTGTTCCCAATTTCGAGCTGACCGAACCGCCTCCCGATGCGATTAAATATGCGCCGGCCAATGCCCTTCGCTTTAGGCAGCGGGCCGCCATTGGAGAAGGTCCCGTCTTGAAGTATCCTTGAGCTTGGAAGGGAGGTCCCGATGCGTCCCGCCAGCCCTGCTATCTCTGACACGATCGCCGCGATCGGCCTTGCCATCGGCGGCGCGATGGGCCTCGTCGGCACCTTCGTCGAGAGCGCGTCCCTTCGCGAAACACTCTGGACGATCGACGGCGTCGCACTGGTGGTAGCAACCGCGCTGCTGACGATGAAATATCAGCGGCTGGGCAATGACTGCGTGGCGGCCGGATTTCTGACCTTTCTCGCCGGCGAGAGCCTGCTGCTCGTCGGCAATGCGGCGGGGCTTGAGGCCAGCGTGCCCTCCTATGTCGGCGGTATCTCGCTCTGGGCGGCGGCGCTGGTCATGGTCAGCGCGCCGAAAACCTTCGCCCTGTGGATGCGGCTCACCGCTGTCGTGGCGGCTGTGCTGTTCGTCGTCTCAGTGGGCCTGATCCTCTGGGGCGCGCCTTTGCTGCCGACCTCGGCGCCGCTGCCCGCTGCCGGATATCCCTTCCTGGTGCTCACATTCATCGGCTGGATATGGACCCTGCTGAAGCCCGATCGTTGAGCCCGTCGGACCGCCCCTCTCCGGCAGCTTCGCGGCCACCTCTCCCCCACCATGTGGGGGCGAGGAACCCAGGTCTTGTGAGGCTTCGGCGATTGGCGGTTTCCTCGCCCCACGAAGTGGGGAGAGGTGGTTTGCGAAGCAAACCGGAGAGGGGTCTTCCTTGGCAGCCTCGCGCGTCTTGCGACGCAAATGCCGCAATCACCTCTTCCACCCTTCAACCCGCCATGCCATGTTCCCCCGCGCGGCCGAGCAGGCCGTTTCATTCCGGGGGGAATCATCATGTTGTCTTACGCTTTCGCGCGCCGCGTTGCCGCTGCGCTGTTCATCGTCGGATTGTTTGCGCCCGTCGCGCATGCCGGCGATGTCACGTTCGAGATCAAGAACAGCCATCCCAACGCCATGCGCGTCGAACTGTACAGCCAGGACCGCGACCACGTCTGGCCGGGCAACAATCAGGATTATTATCTCAACGACGGCGAGACCAAGTCGATCCCGCTGTCCTGCAATGACGGCGAATCGATCTGCTACGGCGCCTGGGTCGATGGTGACGAGAATACCTATTGGGGTGTCGGCCCGGCCAACGCGGAAAAATGCGACGATTGCTGCTACACCTGCAGTGGCGGCGAGACCGAGGAAATCGATCTGGTTCCGTGAACTGTCTCCCTTTTGTTCGAGGGCTATTGCACACCGGCAAGCGCCCCCTCACCCGGATTGCCAACCGAATTGCGAAGGGAATTCGGGGCAATCCGACCTCTCCCCGAGGGGAGAGGAGTCGCCTGCACTGGCGCCAGCCTCTTCTCCCCTCGGGGAGAAGGTGGCCGCGAAGCGGCCGGATGAGGGGGACTCCTGTATGCGATTGCCTCACCCTTGTGGGCCAGGTGGTCGTACAGAGGCCATAGCAGCGGAGCGCTGTCCCGCCAACGTCGGCCGGCAACGCCGGAATTCAAAGCTGAAACAAAAAACCCGCCTCGGTGGGGCGGGTCGTTGGAGCCAATTGGCACCACAGTCAAATTAGTAGCATAGCTGCCGGCACAAAGCAAGAACAAAATGTAGTGCTGCGAGCAAAAAATGCGAATTCCCTTCCCGCCGCGCCCGAGGTCGGCCCTCACGAGGTGGAGAATGCTGCCTTGACGTCGTCCTGGCCGTCGCCATAGCGTAGTCCGAGAGGAGATCCCACCCATGGCAGTGGTCGAAGGCGAAAACATAGAGATCGGCTTTTCGGGAAAACGTTGCATCCATTCGCGCAACTGCGTGCTTGGCGATCCGCGTGTCTTCGTGCCCAATGCGCCCGACCAGTGGATCCACCCCGAGGCGGCCAGCGTCGAGAAGATCGTGGCGCTCGCCGAAGGCTGCCCGTCCGGCGCCATCACCTATGTCCGCAAGGATGGCGGGCCGCAGGAACAGCCGCCGGTGGTCAACATTGTGCGCATAAGGGAAAACGGCCCGCTGGCCGTGCATGCCGAGATCGTGCTGGGCGGCGAAACATTTTACCGCGCCACGCTCTGCCGCTGCGGCGCCTCGGAAAACAAGCCGTTCTGCGATGGCAGCCACGCCAAGGCGGGCTTCACCGCCACCGGCGAGCCGGCGCTGAAAGACACGCCGGCATTGGAAGCGCGCGATGGCCCGCTCACCGTCACGCCGACCACCAACGGCCCGCTCAAGCTCGAAGGCAATCTCGAAATCGTCACCGGCACCGGCCACACGGTCGACCGCACGCAACGCACCTTCCTCTGCCGCTGCGGCCACTCCGCCAACAAGCCGTTCTGCGATGGCAGCCACAAGCGCGTGGGGTTTGTCGGGTAATTGCCAAGGTTGCGATCCGTCACACCCCCCTCTGTCCTGCCGGACATCTCCCCCTCAAGGGGGGAGATTGGCAGCTTCGCCGGCGGCCACCCTGTTTGCAGCGTTGAAAATTTGCGAGAGCGTGGGTGACACCCAATCTCCCCCCTTGAGAGGGAGATGTCCGGCAGGACAGAGGGGGGTGCTGTCCCGCCGGCATTGGGCGAGCCTGCAGCGTGTTCGCCCGTGGCCCAGCCATCGCGGCTTTATCGATCGGCCGGTATCCGCTAAGGGGCGGAGACGAATTCTCCGGACCCGCCAATGACCGCCAAGCTCAAACCCTCCCCCCTGTTCCTCGGCATAGACACCGGCGGCACCTACACCGACGCGGTGCTGTGGTCGGAGGCCGGCGGCCCCGGCGGAAAAGTTCTGGCCAAGGCCAAGGCGCTAACCACCCGTCACGACCTGGCGGTCGGCATATCGGGCGCGGTCGATGCGGTGCTGCAAAAAGCCGGCACCGACCCGGCGGCGATTAAGCTGGTGTCGATGTCGACGACGCTTGCCACCAATGCGCTGGTCGAGGGCCAGGGCGGCCGCGTAGCACTTGTGATGATCGGTTTTGCCGAGGGCGACCTTGCCCGCGACGGGCTGAAGGCGGCGCTCGGCACCGATCCGGTGGTGTTCTGCCCCGGCGGCCACGATGTCCACGGCAATGCGGCGAGCCTCGATCTGTCCGGGCTGGAGGCAGCTTTGCCGGAATTGGAAAAGTCGGTGTCCGGCTTTGCCGTCTGCGCCTATTTTGCTACCCGCAACCCGGCGCACGAGCTTGCCGCCCGCGACCTGATCCGCGACATAACAGGCCTGCCGGTCACCGCCAGCCACGAGCTGTCGGCCAAGCTCGGCGGCCCGCGCCGGGCACTGACGACCTTGCTCAACGCCCGGCTGATCTCGATGATCGACCGGCTGGTCGCGGCAACCGAAGGTTTTTTGGCCGCGCGCAAGATCGCCGCCCCGCTGATGGTGGTGCGCGGCGACGGCGCGCTGGTCTCGGCCGCCTTTGCCCGCCAGCGGCCGATCGAGACGATCCTGTCCGGCCCGGCCGCCAGCCTTGTCGGCGCCCGCCACATGACCGGCCTCGACAATGCCGTGGTCTCCGATATCGGCGGCACCACCACCGACGTCGCGGTGTTGGACAAGGGCCGGCCGCGGCTCGATCCGGAAGGCGCCACCGTCGGCGGCTTCCGCACCATGGTCGAGGCCGTCGCCATGCGCACTTTTGGCCTCGGCGGCGATTCCGAAGTGGCGCTGGAGGACGGCGCGCTCAACCCGAAGATCCTGCTCGGGCCGCGCCGCCTGGTGCCGCTGGCGCTGGCCGGCATGATGCATGGCGACGCGGTCACATCAGAACTGGAACGCCAGCTGCGCGCACCCAATCCCGGCCGCATGGATGGCCGCCTCGCGGTGCGCACCGGCGTGCCGGAGCGGCTCGCGGCCGGACTGACCGGTGCCGAAGCCAAGCTTTACGAGCTGATCGGTGCCGTGCCGCAGGCTCTCGACAGATTGCTGACTTCGAATGCCCAGAACGCCACCTTGAACCGGCTGGTGTCGCGCGGGCTGGTGCATGTCGCCGGCTTCACGCCGTCGGATGCCGCGCATGTGCTGGGCAGGCAGGCCAATTGGGATCTGGCTGCGGCGCGTCTGGGTGCCGAGCTGTTCGCGCGCAGGCGTGACGGCCGCGGCCAGTTCATCGCCGCCTCGCCGGAGGCGATCTCGGAACGGGTGCTGACCACGCTGACCCGCCTGTCGGCGGAAGTCATCCTCGAGACCGCCTTCGCCGAGGATGGGCTGGATGGCGCGGCGACCGTCGCCCACGCGCTGGTCCAGCGCGCCGTCGACGCCCATCCCGGCATCGCCCGGCTCAGCGTCGCGCTCGACCGTCCGGTCATCGGCCTCGGCGCCTCGGCGCCGTTGCACTATGCCGGCCTGGCCGAGCTGGTCGGCAATGACTGCGTGGTGCCTGAGGATACCGATGTGGCCAATGCGCTCGGCGCCGTCGTCGGCCAGGTCCGGGTTTCGGCCGAGGCGCGGGTCAGCCAGCCCAAGGAAGGGCTGTTCCGTGTCGCCTCAGGCGAAAGCGTGCGCGATTTCAACGACGAGGCGGCGGCGATCGCCGCGGCGGAGAGAGATGTGCGCGCTATTGCCGCCGGGCGGGCGAAGGACGCCGGCACCGACAGCGCCGAGATCGAAATCGCCAGCGAGTTCCGCGTCTCCACCGTCGAGGGCCAGCGCATGTTCATCGAGGCGCATGTCGTGGCGGTCGCGTCGGGCAGGCCAAGGATGGCGGTGTGATTAGCCGATCTCCCCCCTCGAGGGGGAGATGTCCGGCAGGACAGAGGGGGGCGCTGTCCCGCCAACGTCTCAGTCTTTCGCGGTAACACCTCAGACTTGCGGCTGGTCGTAAATGGCAAGGTCGGCGATCCTTCACGCCCCCCTCTGCCCTGCCGGGCATCTCCCCCACAAGTGGGGAGATTGGCAGCTCCTGCAACGGCGAAAACGCCCTACCTTCACCTATGCCGAATTGACCCTGCAACCGCGACATGCCAAAGGCCCGGCCTAGCCTTTCGTCTGGAGAAGCCCTGATGATCGATCGCGTCGAGATCGCCGGATTGCGGATTGCCCGCGAGCTTCATGATTTTGTCGTGAACGAGGCGTTGCCGGGCACCGGCATTGAAGCGGAGGCATTCTGGAGCGGTTTTTCGGCGATCGTCCATGATCTCTCGCCAAAAAACCGGGCGCTGCTCGAAAAACGCGATGCCATGCAGAACAAGCTCGACCACTGGTACCGCGACAATGGCGCGCCCGTCGACATGGAGGCCTACAAGAGCTTCCTCCGCGAGATCGGCTATCTCCTGCCCGAGGGGCCGGCCTTCAGCGTGACGACCGAAAATGTCGACCCGGAAATCGCGCTGGTCGCCGGGCCGCAGTTGGTGGTGCCGGTGATGAATGCGCGTTATGCGCTGAATGCCGCCAATGCGCGCTGGGGCTCACTGTATGATGCGCTCTACGGCACCGACGCCATCCCGGAGACGGACGGCGCCGAGCGAGGCAACAAATTCAATCCGGCGCGCGGCGCCAAGGTCGTCGCCTGGGCGAAAAGCTTCTTCGACGAGGCGGTGCCGCTCACGACAGGCAAATGGGCCGGCGTGAACGGGCTTTCGGTCGCCAACGGCATGTTGCGGCTGGGCGAGGGCGGCGGCGCCACCACGCTTGCCGACCCCAAGCAGTTTGCCGGCTATCGCGGCGATGCCGCCGACCCCGAAGCCGTCTTGCTGGTCAGGAATGGCTTGCACATCGAAATCGCCATCGACCGCAACAACCAGATCGGCCGCACCGATCCGGCCGGCATTGCCGATGTCGTGCTGGAATCGGCGCTGACAACCATCCAGGACTGCGAGGATTCGGTGGCGGCCGTCGATGCCGAGGATAAGGTGCTGGTCTACCGCAACTGGCTCGGCCTGATGAAGGGCGACCTGGCTGAAGAGATCACCAAGGCCGGCAAGAGCTTTGTCCGAAGGCTCAACCCCGACCGCACCTATACCGCGCCCGATGGCGGCACGCTGACCGTGCCCGGCCGCTCGCTGATGCTGGTCAGGAACGTCGGCCACCTCATGACCAATCCGGCGATATCGGACCGCGACGGCAATGAGGTGCCGGAAGGCATCATGGATGCGGCGCTGACGGCGCTGATCGCGCTGCACGATGTTGGCCCCAACGGGCGCCGCGCCAATTCTCGCGCCGGCTCGATGTATATCGTAAAACCCAAGATGCATGGGCCGGAGGAAATTGCCTTTGCCGTCGAGATTTTCGACCGCGTCGAGGCGCTGCTCGGCATGGCGAAAAACACCATCAAGATGGGCATCATGGACGAGGAGCGGCGCACCACCGTCAACCTCAAGGAGGCGATCCGCGCCGCCAGGGACCGCGTCGTCTTCATCAACACCGGCTTCCTCGACCGCACCGGCGACGAGATACATACCTCGATGGAAGCCGGCCCGATGATCCGCAAGGGCGACATGAAGCAGGCCGCCTGGATTGCCGCCTATGAAGCCTGGAACGTCGATACCGGGCTCGAATGCGGGCTGGCCGGCCACGCCCAGATCGGCAAGGGCATGTGGGCGATGCCCGACCTGATGGCGGCGATGCTGGCCGAGAAAATCGCGCACCCTAAGGCCGGCGCCAACACCGCCTGGGTGCCGTCGCCGACGGCGGCAACCCTGCACGCCACGCACTACCACAAGGTCGATGTCCACGCCGTGCAGCAGGCGCTGAAAAGCCGGCCCAGGGCGAAGCTGGATGACATATTGTCGGTGCCGGTCGCAGTGCGGCCGAACTGGTCGCCTGAAGACATCCAGAAGGAACTCGACAACAACGCACAAGGCATTCTGGGCTACGTCGTGCGCTGGATCGACCAGGGCGTCGGCTGTTCGAAAGTGCCAGATATAAACAACGTCGGCCTGATGGAGGACCGTGCTACGCTGCGCATCTCTTCGCAGCACATCGCCAACTGGCTGCATCACGGCGTCTGCACGCCCGACCAGGTGATGGAAACGATGAAACGCATGGCGGCAATCGTCGACCGCCAAAACCATGGCGATCCGCTCTACCGGCTGATGGCGCCGGACTTCGACAAGTCCATCGCCTTCCTCGCCGCCTGCGACCTCGTCTTCAAAGGCCGCATCCAGCCCAACGGCTACACCGAGCCGGTCCTTCACGCGCGGCGGCTGGAACTGAAGGCGCGAGAGCGGAAGGGATAAAACCCTACGACAGTCGGGCTATGACCGGTCGCGCATCCTCAGGCATTAAATATTTGACCAATGTACTGTAGGGTGGGGGTGAGCGTGATTGGATACTGCCACGACAACGTGCGACGAATTTCTCAGGGGCCAAATGAGCAACAACAGGTCTGAACTAACCGTCAGAAAATTCTTTGCATCGATAATAGTCATTTGGGAAGCATTGCTATTCAATTCGCTGCCGACCCAGGCTGCAGAAGAGGTGCCGTTAGCTGTTCCTCTGATAAAATTGGAGTACCCGGGAAATCCACCCAATATCCGGATGTTGTATGTTAAGGTTCTGTCCCTCGGTAACAGAAAAATAAATCAACCGCTCTTATTGGATACCGGATCCAGTGGCATGACGATCGGCTGTGCTTCTGTGCTTCCCAAGAAGCTGTGTTCCGTCGAAGGAATAAAAATCACGAAAGATTTGGAACTGGATGGGATAACCGTTACCACCCAAAAAGCCGTCATGAATTACGGAACCTACGATGAGTACGGAAATGTTGCGTTGGCCCGGGTGACTTTCGGCTCCCGAGGCTCTTCCGTCTCCACCGAGGCATCCATCCCCTTCCTTGTTCGCTATAAGGAGGTCAGACGCAGCACAGGTGAAATCGTCGGCGGCCGGCTCTGGCCAAAAGGGATTTTTGGCATTTCCCCTATTGGGGGTGGTGGACCAAATCAAATGCTGAAATCCCCAATGGATGCCGTGAGTCCCAGAAATGGCTTGCGAAAGGGGTATTATCTTTCTCCGATAGGAACCGATTGGAGAGCTTGCACGAACGAGGAGGCGAATTGCCCGGCAGTTAAGGCACTTCACATTGGGATATCGGACAGCGTGAAAAGCGGCTTCAATATGGATAAGTGGAAAACCGCTAGCGAGCGCTATAACTTCCCAACCATAGGTTCATGTATCCTATTGAAAGAAAAAACAACTTGCCGGCCGACGCTTTACGACACGGGAAACTCCACGATCGTAATAGCGGACAGCCCGCCAAAAGATTCGGGCGGATCAATGGACGTCGGGACCAGAGTGGCGGTAAAAATCGCGATGCTGGGGGAGTGGAAGTTCGACACGTCATACGGGTCCGAGTTGGAATTCTCTCCAACGATCGGCCACAACATCATTGGCATACGATATTTTGAAACGAATAGTTTACTAGTTGACCTCGAAGCGAAAGAGATCGGAATCCGCATCGGGAATTGACCAGAACTCTTCATCGTGTTCGGCCGTAGGACGGGACGCTCCTACGCCGCCTGCGCCATCCGCTCCGAGCTCATGCGGTAGGAAATCGCTTCGGCCAGATGGATGCGGCCGACCGTCTCGCTGGCCTCGAGATCGGCCAGTGTCCGCGCCACCTTCAAGACGCGGTGGTAGGCTCGTGCGGAAAAGCCGAGCTTTTCGCTGGCATCCCTCAGCAGCGACAGGCCGGCGGCATCCGGCATGGCGATCTCCTCGATGAACGACGGCGAGCAATGCGCGTTGGTGGTGGCGGACGTTGCGCCGAGTCGTTCGAAACGCTCACGCTGGATCGTACGCGCACGCGCCACGCGTAGTGCTACCGCCGCGCTTTTCTCCGCCCGGTCCGGCCGGATCAGATCGCTGGCCGAGACCGCCGGCACCTCGATCCTGAGATCGATGCGATCGAGCAGCGGGCCGGAAATGCGCGCCTGGTAGTCGGTGCGGCAGCGGTCGCCGCGCAGGCAGCGATAGCCCGGCTCGCCGGCCATGCCGCAGCGGCACGGGTTCATCGCCGCGACCAGCTGGATGCGCGCCGGATAGGTGACGCGATGGTTGGCGCGCGCGATCATGCAGTCGCCGGTCTCCAGCGGCTGGCGCAGCGCATCGAGCGCCTGCGGCGAAAATTCCGGAAACTCGTCGAGGAACAGCACGCCGTGATGGGCAAGCGAGGCCTCGCCCGGCCGCACGCGCAGGCCGCCACCGACCATCGCCGCCATCGAGGCCGAATGGTGTGGTGCCCGGAACGGCCTCCGGTCGGTCAGCTTGCCTTCGCCGAGCTCGCCGGCCACCGAGGCGATCATCGAGACTTCGAGCAATTCCCTGGGCGCCAGCGGCGGCAGGATCGACGGCAGCCGCTGCGCCAGCATCGACTTTCCCGACCCCGGCGGCCCGACCATCAGCAGATTGTGGCCGCCGGCCGCCGCCACTTCCAGCGCCCGCTTGGCGGTCTCCTGGCCCTTGATGTCGGCAAGGTCGGGCAGGTCGCGCGCCGAGGCGTGGATGCCGGCTTCCGGCCGCGACAGAACCTGCGTGCCGCGAAAATGATTGGCGATGGCGATCAGGCTGCGCGGCGCCAATATGTCGAAATCCTTGCCGGCCCACGCCGCTTCCGGCCCGCAGGCAAACGGGCAGATCAGGCCCTTGCCTTCGGCATTGGCGCCGATCGCCGCCGGCAGCGCTCCGGCCACCGCGGCAATGGTGCCGTCAAGCGACAATTCGCCAAGCACGACATAGCCGGCCAGCATGTCGCCCGGAATGGCGCCGAGTGCTGCCATCAAACCGAGCGCGATCGGCAGATCGTAATGGCTGCCCTCCTTGGGCAGGTCGGCAGGCGCCAGATTGACGGTGACCTTCTTCGACGGCATCGACAGGCCGGATGCATGCAGCGCCGCCTGCACCCGCTCGCGGCTTTCGGCTACAGCCTTGTCGGCCAGGCCGACGATGTGCATGTTGACCTTGCCCGGCGCGATCATCACCTGCACGTCGACCGGCACGGCCTCGATGCCCTGGAAAGCAACCGTGCGAACCCGCGCCACCATGTCTTCACCCCGGCTGCAGGCTTGCCCCAAGCCCTTGCGATCATGCCGCGAACGGCGTCACCGGAGACAACCACAGATTTCCGGCGAAGGCAAGAACATTTGGGGAACGGCTGAACGCAGCGGCTCCAATGGGTTGCAACGCGGCCGCTCCGAAGCGAGACTAGTTACGCTTGCCCTCCACCGCATCCCAGAACAGGCTGGCGATGTCGGCGCCGCCGAAGCGCTTCACTTCGCGTATGCCGGTCGGTGAGGTCACGTTGATCTCGGTCATGTAGTCGCCGATGACGTCGATGCCGACGAGGATGAAGCCGCGCTCCCTCAGCCACGGGCCGATGCGGCCACATATCTCGCGTTCGCGCTCTGTCAGCTCGGTCTTTTCGGCGCGGCCGCCGACATGCATGTTGGAGCGCGAATCGTGCTCGGCCGGCACGCGGTTGATGGCGCCGACCGGCTCGCCGTCAATCAGGATGATGCGTTTGTCGCCGGCGCGCACCTCCTTGAGGTAGCGCTGCACGATGTAGGGTTCGCGGAACATCTGGCCGAACATTTCGAGCAGCGAGGCGAGGTTGCGGTCGGCCTCGTGCAGGTGGAAGATGCCGGCGCCGCCATTGCCGTAGAGCGGCTTGACGATGATGTCGCCAAACTCCTTGCGGAAGGCGGCGACTTCGAGCGGATCCTTGGTGATCAGCGTGTCCGGCATCAGGTCGGGAAATTCGGTGACGAAGATCTTTTCCGGGCTGTTGCGCACCCAGGCCGGGTCGTTGACCACCAGCGTCTTCGGATGGATGCGCTCGAGGATATGCGTGGTGGTGATGTAGTTCATGTCGAAGGGCGGATCCTGCCGCAAAAGGATGACGTCCATCTCCGAAAGATCGGTACGGATTTCTTCGCCCAGTGAATAATGGCTGCCCTTCTCGTCGCGGACCTGCATCGCCTCGATGCGGGCAAACACCTTGCCGTCGCGCAGCGACAGCCGGTCGGGCGTGTAGTGGAACAGCTGGTGGCCGCGCCGCTGCGCTTCCAGCGACAGCGCAAACGACGTGTCGCCGGCAATCGACACGGTGGAGATGTGGTCCATCTGGACGGCGACTTTCAGGGGCATGGCAGCTCTCCGGCGCACTTGCAGCGATCCACTTGGATGCACAAAGTACGCTCCAACACTTTTGAATCCATGCATCGTGCTGTCCGAAAATCGATTCCGATTTTCGCGCCGATGCATCGACGACAGCGATATAAGGAAATCGGCGGCTTCTGCCAATCGGCCAAGGTCATGATGAGGCTGCGCTTCGTTTGGCGCAGATCCCAATGCGATGTGCCGTCAGTGATCGAAGACCAGCTTGGAATAGCCGAGGAAGGACAGCGCCATGGCAATCAGCGAGGCGACCGCAAGGGCGATGAGCGGCGACACCGTCGGCAGCGCGAACAGGATGGCGCAATAGACGAGATAATTGACGACGCTGGTGGCAATGCCGACGCCGCCATAGCGTGCGCCCTCTTGCGCGATGCCGCGGCTGGAAGGCGAAAACGTCAGATGGCGGTTGATCAACCAGGTGACGGACAGGGCAAAACCGATCGAAATGATGCGAGCCGCGAATGGTCCGAGCGGCGCTATCGTCAGCACCAGCCAAAGCGCCGCCGCATCGGCGACGAAGCCGACGCCGCCGGCGAAAATGAAGCGGGCGAGGCGTCCCATTCAGGCTCTAGGCCGCGCGCGGGGTCTTGCCCGGTCCGGCCTTCAAAGTCGCGAGGGCGCTTGCACGTTCACGTTCGACGCGACCGGAAGGCATCGACAGATAGAAGATGCGCTTCTGCTCGGCCCGGCCGCGCGACACCGAATCGAGGATTACCCCGGTCACCGCCGCCAGCATCGACAGCAGCAGCAGCCCGACCGACAGCACCCAGGTCGGCATGCGCGGCACAAGCCCGGTTTCGGCGAACTCGATCAGCACCGGCGCCATCAGGAACAGGCTCGATGCCAGGAAGAACACCGAAAAAGCGCCGAAGAAACGCAGCGGCTGTGTCTCCTTCATCAGCATGGCGAACATCCACAGGATCTTCGCGCCGTCGCGAAAGGTCGACAGCTTCGACGAGGAGCCTTCCGGCCGGCGGCCATAGTCGAGCCCGATCTCGCTCACCGGCAATTTGAGCTGCGAGGCGTGCACCGACATTTCGGTCTCGATCTCGAAACCGCCGGAAACGGCGGGAAAGCTCTTGACGAAGCGCCTGGTGAAGGCGCGGTACCCCGAGAAGATATCGGTAAAGTCCGAGCCGAACAGCCGCTTGTAGAGGCTGTTGAAGATGCGGTTGCCGAAGGCATGGCCAGTCCTGCCGGCATCGTCGGCGACGCCGCGCCTGGTGCCCACCACCATGTCGGAGCGCTCGGTCAGCAGCGTGTTGATCAGTTGCGGCGCGTCCTCCGGCGCATAGGTGCCGTCGCCGTCGGCCATCAGATAGATGTCGGCCTCGATGTCGGCGAACATGCGGCGCACGACATTGCCTTTGCCCTGGCGCGGCTCGCGCACCACGATGGCGCCGGCGGCGCGGGCTCGGAGCGCCGTCAGATCGCGCGAATTGTTGTCGTAGACATATATCGCGGCGGCAGGCAGCGTCTCGCGAAAGCGCCGCACCACTTCGCCGATCGTCAGCTCCTCATTGTAGCAAGGCAGGAGCACGGCGATGCTCGGCTCATGGCGCACTTCTTGTGGCATTTTCGTCTCCGGATGCCCTGTGAGGTCCCTGACCGCTCAAACGCCGGCCTCGCTCGGGCGGCTTTACTATTTATTGAAGCTGTTAAGGCTAGGTTTAAACCGCCCCGTATTCCTTCCAAAGGTCCTGATATGAGCACAGCCGACGATGGCGCCTCCATTTGGAGGTCCGATATCGCGCTGGCGCTGCTTGCCACGCTGCTGGCGCTTGCCGTCAATGCCTTTGCCGGTTTCCCGGAACTGACCAATGCCGGCGGCGACAACGACAATCTGCTGCGCCTTGTCGAAGTTCGCGACATGCTGGCCGGCCAAAGCTGGTTCGATCTGCACCAGTACAGGATGGGCCTGGAAGGCGGCTTCGTCATGCACTGGTCGCGGCTGGTCGATGCGCCGATCGCCGCCATCACGGCCGTGTCGGCCCTGACCGGGAGCACGGTCTTTGCCGAGAATTTTGCGCAAGTGCTGTGGCCGGCGCTGCTCTTTTGCCTGACCGTATTTTTCACCGCTCGCACCGCGCGCAGCTTTGCTGGTGACGGCGCCGTGCTGCCCGCTGTCGTCGTCGGCGCCGCCGCACTGCACTTCCTCGGCATTTTTTCGCCTGGCGCGCTCGATCACCACAATGTCCAGCTGATGCTGAGCATGGCCAGCCTGAGCCTTCTGCTTGAAGCGCCCTTGCGCGGGCCGGCGGCACTACTCTCCGGCCTGTGCGCCGGATTGATGCTGGCCGTCGGCATGGAAACCGCGCCTTATGTCGCCACCATCGGCGCCTCTGTCGCCACGCTGTTTGCCCTCGACGCCGATGGCGAGAGGCCGATTGCCAGGGATTTCGGCCTCGGCTTTGCCGGCGTGTCCGCTCTCGTCTTTGTCGCCACCATCGCACCGTCCGCCTGGGGTCAGGCGCAATGCGACGCCTTCTCGACCGTGCAGTTCGTCGTCGCAGCGATTGCCGGAACCGGCCTTGCGGCGATAGCGTCGGCCGAGCCCGCTGGCCGCACGCGCCAACGGCGCATCGCCTCGCTTGGCCTGCTTGCCCTGATATTGGCCGCAGTCGTCGTCTTTTTGTTCCCGCAATGCCTGGCAGCGCCCTATGCCAACCTCGATCCGCGCCTCAAGGAGCTATGGCTTGATCACATCGACGAGGCGCAATCGCTGTTCAAGCTTCTCGCTGAAGATCCGGCCGGGGTGGTGGCGCGCTATGCTACGCCGCTCATCGCGCTCGTGCTGATGGCGCTTCGCCTTGGCCGTGGCGGCTGGCGGCGGCAGGACAGCCTTGTCGGCACGCTGCTTGTCGTGGCCTTCATCGTCAGTGCCTGGCAGGTGCGCGGTTCGACATTCTCGATCGCCTTCGCCGTCATCCCGCTTGCTGCCTGGATTGCCAAATGGCGTCAACGGGCCGAGGCCAGCCCGTCGCGCGGCGTGGCGCTGCGCATGGCCGCCGTCTGGCTGGTTTCGGTGAATGCCGTCTGGACTGGGGCTGCCGCGGCGACCTCGGTCGCCTTCGAGGACAGCAATACCGCCGCCGATAATGGCGACGGCGCCGATGTCGCTTGCCAGCGCATGGCCTCCTTTGCGGCGCTTGGCCGCCTGCCCGGCACCACGGTGCTGGCAATTTCCAATCTCGGATCGCCGATCCTGGCCTATTCCGGACACCGCGTCTTCGCCGGGCCTTATCATCGCAACGTCGCCGGCAACCTGCTGGCGCTCGATGCCTTCCTTGGGTCCGATGCCGATGCCAGGACAATCCTGGCGGATCATCACGTCGGCCTCGTCGCATTGTGCCCCGGCAGCCCCGAAAGCAAGCTCCTCGCCGCCAAGGCGCCGGCAGGTTTTCTCGCCGGGTTGATGCGCGGCAGCGTACCGGAATGGCTTGAGCCGGTTGCCGGGACCAGCGGAGCCGCCGTCGAATTGTACCACGTCCGGCTGGGCGGCTGATCGATCGGGGGCGCGTGCGGCCTTTTGTCGGACATAAGTCCCGACTATCCACTCTTTCGCCCTTGCCCGCCCGACATGGCTGGATAGGATGCGCGCCGGTCAGACCGAGATCGTTGGACCGGGAGAGAATTCATGATGCCATCGGCACACTTTGCCGACCTCGAAGGCGCTTCGGTGCTGATCACCGGTGGCGGCTCCGGCATTGGAGCCGCCTTGACCGAGGGATTTATCCGCCAGGGGGCAAAGGTCGCCTTTATCGATATCGCCGACCGTCCGAGCCTGGCGCTGGCCGATCGGTTAGACAAGGAGCTCGGCCGGCGGCCGCTCTATCTCAAGACCGATATACGCGATATCGAGGCATTGCGGTTATCAGTTGCCAAAGCCGCCGAGGCGCATGGCGACGTGACCGTGCTGGTCAACAATGCCGCGCAGGATGACCGTCATGCCGTCGAAGACGTCACGGTCGAGTTCTGGGACAACAATCATGCCATCAACCTGCGCCCGCATTTCTTCAGCGCACAGGCGGTGGCGCCGGGCATGAAGCGGGCCGGTGGCGGCTCGATCATCAATTTCACCTCGACCTCGTTTCTCATCAACCATCCCGATATGCCGGCCTATACCGCCGCCAAGGCCGGCATCGTCGGCCTCACCAAGGGTCTTGCCGGCAAGCTCGGCGTCGACGGCATTCGCGTCAACGCAATCGCGCCCGGCTGGGTGATCACCGAGCGACAGAGAAAGCTCTGGGTCACCGAACAGGCGCTCGCCGCCCACGTCGCCAAGCAGTGCATCAAAGAGGTGATGCAGCCGGAAGACCTTGTCGGCACCGTGCTGTTCCTGGCGTCGGATGCTTCACGCATGCTGACCGCGCAGATGCTGATCGTCGACGGGGGGTTCCTGTGATCTCATCGAGCAAGGCCCCTTCTGTCGCGGCCGTCGACTGGGGCACCACCCGGATGAGGGTGTGGCTGCTCGACGGCGCCGGCAAGGTTCTCGCCGAGCGGCGCGGCGATGACGGGCTGATCACCGCCCAGGCTAAAGGATTTTCGTCCGTTCTCGAAGGGCATCTGGCTGCCATGGGTGCCCCCGAGGCGCTGCCGGTCATCATTTGCGGGATGGCCGGTTCGCGCCAGGGCTGGCTGGAGGCGCCCTATGTCAGCGTGCCGGCGCCGATCGGCGCTATCCTCGCCGGCGCTGCCCGCATCCCCGGCCAGCGCCGCGACATCCGCATCGTGCCCGGCCTTGCCCAACGCCTTGCCGATGCGCCTGACGTCATGCGCGGCGAGGAAACGCAGCTTGCCGGCGCCGGTTTGCCGGCACAGGGACGCCACCTCGTCTGCATGCCCGGCACCCATTCGAAATGGGTGCTGGTCGAGGACGGTTCCATTGCCGGCTTCGGCACCTGGCCGACCGGCGAGCTGTTTTCGGTGCTGGCTGCGCACTCGATCCTGCGCCATTCGCTGGGCGAGCCGCCGCAGCCGGTTGCCGCCGAAAGTCCGTTTTTCCGGGACTGGTGCCTGAAGGCGTTGGCCGAGGGCGGTGACATCGTTTCAAGACTGTTCTCGATCCGCGCCGCCAGCCTGTTGCAGGACCTGAAGCCCGAAGATGCCGCAGCCTCTCTGTCCGGCCTGCTGATCGGCGGCGAGATCGCTTCGGCAAATAGCCGCTATGGGGCAAGCGCCGTGCCCGTCGTGCTGATCGCATCGGGCGCACTCGGCAGGCTCTATGCCGAGGCGCTCGGCCTTGCCGGGCTCGCTTTCAGGGCGGTCGACGCCGATGAGGCGGTGCGTGCCGGCCTTGCCGAAGCCGCGCGCGAAAATGGCATGATCGCCAAAAATGGAGTTGCCGCATGACCGAAACCGCACCTTTTCCAAAGCTCAAGCGGGGTCTGGTCGCGATCCTGCGTGGCCTCAAGCCAAGCGAGGCGGTGGCGATCGGCCAGGCGATCTTCGGCGCCGGCATCGAAGCAATCGAGGTGCCGCTCAACTCGCCCGAGCCTTTTGTTTCCATCGCCAGTATTGTCGAAGCGCTTCCTCCGACGGCGCTGGTCGGCGCCGGCACGGTGCTCACCGCCGCCGATGTCGACGGTCTGCACAAGGCCGGCGGGCGGCTGCTGGTCAGCCCCAATATCGATGCCGAGGTCATGGGCCGTGCCATGCAGTACGGCATGGTGACGATGCCCGGCGTGTTCACGCCGACCGAGGCATTTCAAGCAATCCGGCTCGGCGCCTCGGCATTGAAATTCTTCCCGGCGAGCGTGCTTGGCGCGGCGGGCATTTCGGCGATGCGCGCGGTGCTGCCAGCCAGTGTGCTGGTCGGCGCCGTCGGCGGCGTTTCGGACAAGGACTTTGCCGGCTACAAAGCGGCCGGCGTCACCGTCTTCGGTCTTGGCTCCAGCCTGTTCAAGCCGGGCATGAGCATCGACGAAGTGGCAGCACGGGCGAAGGCTGCGGTCGTGGCCTGGGACGCGGCGTTTGGAGCGGCATGATGAGCGAGACCATCGTTTCGGTTTTTTCCGACCATGTCTGCCAACTCGGCGAGGGGCCAAGCTATGACCCTGCCACGGACACGCTCTATTGGTTCGACATCGTCAACGGCCAGCTCCTGGAACAGCGCTTGTCCGGCGGTGCGGTCAAAATCCAAGAGCTCGGTCAGATGGCCAGCGCCATCGCCATCGTCGACGACCAACGCCAGCTGATCGCCACCGAGACCGGCCTGCATGTCCGCGATGTCGCGACCGGCAAGCTGACGCTGCACACGCCGATCGAGGCCGATAATACGGTCACCCGCTCGAACGATTCCCGCGTTCACCCTTGCGGCGCCCTCTGGGTCGGCACCATGGGTAAGGGCGAGGAGAAGGCCGCCGGTTCTATCTACTGGTTCTTCAAGGGCGAGCTGCGCCGGCTCTATGCGGATCTCACGGTGCCCAATTCGATCTGCTTTTCCGAAGATGGGACCATCGCCCATTATACCGACACCAGCACCGGGCTGTTGATGCGCGTCGGCTGCGATCCTGCGACCGGCCTGCCGGTTGGCGAACCGAAGGTCTTCGTCGATCACCGTTCGGCCAAGGGCTATATCGATGGTTCGGTGCTCGACCGCGACGGCATATTGTGGAACGCTTGCTGGGGCGGCAGCGTCGTCGAAGCCTATGGACCCGACGGCAAGCTTGTCCGTTCGGTGGCGATGCCGGCGACGCAGCCGTCCTGTCCGGCTTTTGTCGGCAGGAATGCCGACCGGATCGCGGTCACCTCCGCCTGGTCCGGCAAGAGCGAGAAGCAGCGCCTGCTCGACCCGCAAGCCGGCATGACGTTTATGCTCGACATTCCAGTCAATGGTCGCTTCGAGCCGCGCGTGCTGATTGGCTAGACCATGGTCCCGAACCTTTGGTTCGGAAAAGATCATGGTCAAACAAGAAGATGGTGCGCTTGCTGTCGTGCAGGCGTCCGATCAACGTCGGTTCCGCGCAAGCCGAATGCGTTCCCCGTGCGATGGTAGGCAATCGTGCTGCCAGGAGCCGTTCCACCCATGTCAAGCCGCAAGCCGAAGCTGATCCTTGTCTACGAGCCGGAAAAGGCCTGCTTCGATCGGCTGGTCGCCGATAACCACGTGCCGGAGCGTGCCGTCGAAATCGCCTCCTATCTGGCGCAATCGACCGACATCGCTGCTGAATTCGACGCACTTGCCGCCGCTTGCCAGAAGCGCGGCTTGTCGTTTGCGCCGGTGACACTCGACGACGCCGCAAGCGTTCTCGCCGGCGAGGACCCGAAGACCACGCTCGTCTGGACGCTGACCGACGGCATCGCCTATTTCCGCGGCGGCGCGGCACCAGCTCTGGCACGGCTGAACGGCCTGAAGGCGATCGGCGCCGACGATGCGCTTTTTGCGCTCTGTCAGGATAAGTTCCGTTCCGGCGCCGTGCTCGGCGCGCTTGGCTTGCCGGTGCCGCGGGCGGGCCTTGCCCGTGACGGAGCCTGGCTGGTCGCGCCGCCGGACTCGCCCGCCGGCTGGTTCGTCAAGCCGAACCGGCTCGGCGCCAAGATCGGCATCTGGCCGGATTCGCGCTGCCACGATCTCGGCCACGCGCTGGAGCTTAGCCGGCGCGTCTTCGCCGCCTATCGCGACGATGTCGTGGTCCAGCCCTATGTCGCCGGCCGCAACGCGCGCGCCAGTTTTCTCGGATTGAAGCCGGATACCGGCGCCGAGGCGCTCGGCATCGCCCTTGTCGATTCGGGCAGCGATTTCCAGACCATGCAGGACAGCCTGGCGCTTTACGGCGATACCGGTGTAGCGGCGAAAGCCGCGGGAAATTACGCTGAGCCGTTGCTGCTTCCCGTTGGCGCCAGCCAGCCTCGAGCCGATGCAAGAATCCGTCGCAGCGCCGAAAGCCTGATGGTCGGGCTTGGCCTGCGGGATGTGTTTTCCATCGACTTCCGGGTCGAAGCCGACGACAGCGTACACCTCATCGAGTTCGAGGTCTGCCCCGGCCTGCCCTGCTTCGATTTCCGCGATTACTGTCGCCGGCAATGGGGCCTGAGCCTCGCCGATGCGATGGCTGAAACCGCGACGAACCGGATTCTCGCCTAAATCCCCTCGACCAGAACGATTTCGCCGTCAGCCACCTTCTGGCGGATCGCGACCGCGCGCTGGTATTCGGGCGAGTGGTAGCAGTCATGCGCCGCCGCAAGCGACGGAAACTCGATGATCACATTGCGGTCGCGGCCCGGCCCCTCGGCCTTCTCATGCGCGCCGCCGCGCGCCAGGAACTTGGCGCCGAAGCGGTCGAAGGCCAGCTTGGCGGCTGCGACATAGTCCTTGTAGCCTTCCGCATCGCGCACGTCGACGCGAGCGATCCAGTATCCCTTGGGCATCGGTTTCTCCTGGTTTTTGGTCCTTATGCCGAGCGCATTTCATCGAGGATGGCTTCAGCTGCCGCCCGCCGGTCGGCCGCGCCGACGATCGGCCGGCCGACCACGAGGTGGCTGGAGCCGTTGCGGATCGCCTGCGCCGGCGTCACCACCCGCTTCTGGTCGCCATGGTCGCTGCCCGTGGGCCGGATCCCCGGCGTCACGACGGCCAGGTCGGGGCCGACGATGCGGCGCACCGCCTCCGCTTCCTCGGCCGAGCAGACGATGCCGCCCATGCCGGCATGTAGCGCCTGCTCGGAGCGCCTCAGCACCAGCGTATGCGGATCATATTCATAGCCGGCGTCGATCACGTCCTGCTCGTCCATCGAGGTCAGCACGGTGACCCCGAGCAGGCAAAGGTCGCTGCCCTTCGCAGCCTCGACCGCCGCCTTCATCGTCTTCGGATAGGCATGGATGGTCAGCATGCTCATGCCCATCCTGACGATGTTGTCGACCCCCTTGGCCACCGTGTTGTCGATGTCGAGCAGCTTCATGTCGAGAAAGATCCTGGTGCCGCCGCTGGCCAGCTCGCGGGCGAAGTCGAGCCCGCCGGCAAAGGCGAGCTGGTAACCGATCTTGTAGAAGGAGACGATCCCGTCGAGCTCGCGCACCGCTTTCTCGGCTTCCTTCAGCGTCGGCAGGTCGAGGCCGACGATCAGCCTTTCCTGCATCGTGTCGGCATGCGCGGCGTCCGGGATCATGCCTCGATCCGCGTCGACAGCATGCGCGAGGTTTCGATCAGCGTTCGGCATAGGTGCTCCATCGATTGGCGTAGCCTCTCGTCCCTGAAGTTGCCCTCGTCGTCGAAGGCGTTGCCGCCCTCCGGCACCGAGCATTCCGGTGTCACCACCTCCATCCGGCAGCGCACCAGAACGGCGCGCAGATGGTTGATGCAGCGTATCCCGCCGAAGGGTCCGTTGGAAGACGAGCAGAGGCCGGCAACCTTGCCGGCAAGCGGCCTGAACGTCCGGCCGCCATCCTTGCGCAGCTGGCTTACCCAGTCGATGGTGTTCTTGAGCAGCGGTGGAATGGAGCCGTTATATTCGGGCGTCGCGATCAGCAGCCCGTCATGGGCGGCGATCATCCGGCCGAGCTTGACGGCGTTTTCGGGAATGCCTTCTTCCTTTTCCAGATCCTGGTCGAGGATCGGCAACGGATAGTCGGCGAGCGAGATGCGGGTCACCTCCGCGCCCTGCATGGCAAGTTCCTTCTGCGCCACGTCGGCGGTCCTGCCGCTATAGGCGCCGCTGCGCACCGAACCGGCGACGACGAGAATTTTCGGGATCACAGCCATGGGGTCTGCCTTGTCACCCGATGGATATAAGACAAGTGCTATTCAAACCCAACGCTGCAATTCAGGCGGCCCCGCGTCGGTAGATCCAAAGCTGCGTCGGCGGAATGTTGCGGATGACGAAATGGAAATGCTCGACCGTATAGTCGCCGCGGCCCGGCGGGATCGGCGACAGCGGCCCGTAAGTCAGCTGCACGATCGGCCGGCCCGCCGGGATGCGGTCGAGCAGGCTCTCGACATAGGCGATGCGCTGGGCGACCGGGAAGTTGAGCAGCGGCACGCCCGATATCACCGAATCGAAGACCAGATCGCGCTTGTCACCGAGCGTCGCGTCGAGATTGAAGGCGTCGCCCTCGATGACGTTGACGCCTGGATAAAGCTGGCGCAGATGGCGCACGAAATCAGTGGAATATTCGACCGCGTAGAGATTTTCAGGCTTTATGCCCTGAGCGAGGATGGCGCGCGTGATGACGCCTGTGCCGGGCCCGACCTCGAGCACCGGCAGGCCGGATTTCGGATCGACGATCGAGGCCATCTTGCGCGCGGTGATGGAACTGGTCGGGACGATCGAACCGACCGCCTTCGGCTTGTCGATCCAGCCCTTGAAGAACTTCAGCTCGTCATCGAACTTTTCCGCCAGCGTCTTTCGCAGTCCGGGACTACGCGTCATCGAAAGTCCTCCTCAACGCTCCCTCGCATGCTACTTATCAGCTACGAGGTGCAAGACAAGGCGAATCCCCGGATAAGGTGTTGATGACGCTCAGGAAGCGTTTCCAGGGATGAGCTTCAATGCTCGCCGAACGTTTCGAAAAAGTCCTTCATGCGGGCGAAAAATCCGCTCGATTGGGGCGAATTGTCCTTTGAGGAAAGCTGTTCGAATTCCTCCAGCAATTCGCGCTGGCGGCGCGAAAGGTTCTGCGGCGTCTCGACTACGGTCTGGATGTAGAGGTCGCCGATATTAGGTTGGCGCAGCACCGGCATGCCCTTGCCCTTGAGGCGGAACTGGCGGCCGTTCTGAGTGCCTTCCGGCACCTTCACCTTCGTCTGGGTACCGTCCAATGTCGTCACCTCGAAGGAGCCGCCAAGCGCTGCGGTCGTCATCGAGATCGGCACCTTGCAATAAAGATCGGCGCCGTCGCGCTGGAAGAACTCGTGCGGCTTGACCGCGAGGAAGATGTAGAGATCGCCCGATGGGCCGCCGCGCAGGCCGGCCTCGCCCTCATTGGCAAGCCGGATGCGGGTGCCGTCCTCGATCCCGGCCGGGATGTTCACCGACAGCGAGCGCTCCTCGGTGACGCGGCCCTGGCCGGCGCATTTCGGGCATGGGTCCTTGATGGTCTGGCCGCGCCCCTGGCATTGCGGGCAGGTGCGCTCGATCGAGAAGAATCCTTGCGTGGCGCGCACCTTGCCGTGGCCGTTGCACATCGAGCAGGTGACGGGCTGGGTCCCGGGCTTGGCGCCGCTGCCCGAGCATTCCGAGCAGGAGATCGAGGCCGGCACGCGGATCTGCGCGGTCTTGCCGGAAAATGCCTCTTCCAGCGTGATTTCCATATTATAGCGCAGGTCGGCGCCGCGCTCGCGGCCGCCGGACGAGCGGCGCTGGCGCCCGCCCATCATGTCGCCGAAAATGTCCTCGAAAATGTCGGCGAAGCCGCCGGCGCCAAAGCCTTGCGCCCCGCCATTCATGCCGCCGTGCTCGAAGGCGGCGTGGCCGAAGCGATCGTAGGCGGCGCGCTTCTGTGGGTCCTTCAGCGTTTCGTAGGCTTCGTTGATTTCCTTGAATTTGTGCTCGCAGGCATGGTCGCCTGGGTTGCGGTCGGGATGGAACTGCATGGCCAGCTTGCGGAAAGCGCTCTTGAGCTCCTTCTCGTCGGCGCCTTTTTGCACGCCCAGCGTTTCGTAAAAATCAGCTTTCATGTTTTCCCGCAGTCCGGATAGTCAACGTCTTGAAGTATCGTTGCGTCGTTTGCCGGCACGCTGTTCCGATTTAGGTGTGATGGAGCCGGGATGCCAGTGTCTACGAGGCTTTGTCCGCATTTTTTCGGGTAGCTCGGCGTTTTTCCGGCAAAGGGTTGCAAAAAAGCCCGGCTGTGCGCCGGGCTTTTTGCTTACCTGTACCGTCAGGCGGTTCAGGCCGACTTCTTCTTCTCGTCGTCTTCGTCGATTTCCTCGAAATCGGCATCGACCACATCGCTGTCCTTGGCGGCATCAGCCTTGGCGTCGGCCTCGGCGGCTTCTTTCTGCGAAGCCTCGTACATCGCCTGGCCGAGCTTCATCGAGACTTCGGCGAGCGTCTGCGTCTTGGCCTCGATCTCGGTCACATCATCGCCTTCGGCAGCGGTCTTCAACGCCGCGATCGCATCGGCAATCGCCGTGCGGTCGGTCTCCGAGACCTTATCGCCATAGTCCTTCAGCGACTTCTCCGAGGAATGCACCAGAGCCTCGGCCTGGTTGCGGGCCTCGACCAGTGCGCGACGTTTCTTGTCGACTTCGGCATTGGCCTCGGCATCCTTGACCATCTTCTCGATGTCAGCGTCCGAAAGGCCGCCAGACGCCTGGATGCGGATCTGGTGCTCCTTGCCGGTGCCCTTGTCCTTGGCCGAAACGTTGACGATGCCGTTCGCGTCGATGTCGAACGTGACCTCGATCTGCGGCACGCCACGCGGCGCAGGCGGGATGCCGACCAGGTCGAACTGGCCGAGCGCCTTGTTGTCGGCGGCCATTTCACGCTCACCCTGGAAGACGCGGATGGTCACCGCCGACTGCGAATCCTCAGCCGTCGAGAACACCTGGCTCTTCTTCGTCGGAATCGTCGTGTTGCGCTCGATCAGCCGCGTGAATACGCCGCCCAGCGTCTCGATGCCGAGCGACAGCGGCGTCACGTCGAGCAACAGCACGTCCTTGACGTCGCCCTGCAGCACGCCGGCCTGGATGGCAGCGCCAAGTGCGACGACCTCATCCGGGTTGACGCCCTTGTGCGGTTCCTTGCCGAAGAACTGCTTCACGATCTCCTGTATCTTGGGCATACGGGTCATGCCGCCGACCAGAACGACCTCGTCGATCTCAGCGGCCTTGAGGCCGGCATCCTTGAGCGCCGCCTTGCAGGGCTCGATGGTGCGCTGGACGAGATCTTCGACAAGGCTCTCGAACTTCGCACGCGTCAGCTTCAGCGTCAGGTGCTTGGGGCCGCTGGCATCGGCGGTGATGAAGGGCAGGTTGATCTCGGTCTGCGTGGTGGACGACAGCTCGATCTTGGCCTTTTCAGCCGCTTCCTTGAGGCGCTGCAGGGCGAGCTTGTCATTCCGCAGGTCGATACCCTGTTCCTTCTTGAACTCGGCCGCCAGGTATTCGACCAGACGCATGTCGAAATCCTCGCCGCCGAGGAAGGTGTCGCCATTGGTCGACTTCACCTCGAACACGCCGTCGCCGATTTCGAGCACCGAAATGTCGAACGTGCCGCCGCCAAGGTCATAGACGGCAATCGTCTTGCCTTCCTTCTTGTCCAAGCCATAGGCAAGTGCTGCCGCCGTCGGCTCGTTGATGATGCGCAGCACTTCCAGGCCGGCGATCTTGCCTGCATCCTTGGTGGCTTGGCGCTGGGCGTCGTTGAAATAGGCCGGAACGGTGATGACCGCCTTCTCGACCTTTTCGCCGAGATAGGCTTCCGCCGTTTCCTTCATCTTCTGCAGGATCATCGCCGAGATCTGGCTGGGCGACTGGTTCTTGCCGCCGGCCTCGACCCAGGCATCGCCATTGTCGCCCTTGACGATCTTGTAGGGGACAAGCTTCTTGTCCTTCTCCGTCACCGGATCGTCATAGCGGCGGCCGATCAGGCGCTTGACCGCGAAAATGGTGTTTTCAGGATTGGTGACCGCCTGGCGCTTGGCCGGCTGGCCGACGAGGCGCTCGCCGTCGCTGTTGATGGCGACGATCGAAGGGGTCGTGCGCGCGCCTTCCGCATTCTCGATGACCTTGGATTCCTTGCCGTCCATGATGGCGACACAGGAGTTGGTTGTTCCCAGATCGATACCGATTACTTTTGCCATTTCTCTAATCTCTCCGCTAAGCAGGCTCTCAGGACCCGTACAGGCGTTCCGACGAAAGCCCCTGTTCACAAGAAATTCCGCTCCGGCAACCGGCATTCGGCGCTGGACGGCTTGGCGCGTATATAAGAACAGGCTGCGTGGCGCGCAAGCATTCTGCGCAAGGCGTTCACCATTCATCGCGGTTGATCGGATTCGGGACCGGCGGGCCCGTATTTTCCGGCCGTGATCCAGCCGGCCCGGCCCCGGTCCATGAACCTTTCCGCCTCACCTCGCGACTGACGCTCAGGTGCCGCGTGGTGCGGCCCCGGTAAGGAAAGCCCCATGACCACAGATCCAGAGGCTCGATGGTCTCCGGGAACAGCAGGAACTCAGCGCGACAGTCGCCTTCGGGACCGGGTCGATGCGCTGGGCTTTCCGCTGGTTCCGTTGACCCTGCGCGGACGCCGGCGTATCATGACGGTGAGGAAAGCAGACAATTCGATCAGGGATGAACGTGCCGGAACGCCGCGCCTTGCCCTGATTTGCGCGCCGAGACCGGATGTTTCTCCCATGACCTGTGGGGGGAGATCCATGTCTTGCGACCATGGCGCGTCCGTGCGCTCTCGTGCCGGCCATTTGCGCCGCGCAATCCAGGCTGTCAGCGGATTATCGGCCTTGGCACTCGCCGCTGGGCTCTGGCTCGGCGGCTCGGCACAGGCCCAGGAAACCCAGATCATCTATCCCGGCTCGATGGCAGTGACCGGATTCTCTGGCATCATCATCCCCAATTTCGAGGAAGGCCTGCCGCCGGGTGTCGATCCGGTCGACGAGACCTTCATCGACACGGCGCGCGCAACCTTGCGCGTCTTCGACGTTTCAAGGCTGGGCGGGCCGGCGTCTGGCCAATTGGTCTTCACCCCGCCACCCTTCGAGGTCACGGCCGAGCAAATCGGCCAGGTGTTCGGCATCACTTATGACGACGGCGTGCGCGACGGCGTTCCCTCGGCGATTCCAAACCTCTATGCCGGCGCCACCTCGCTGCACGGCATCCGCATCGTCACACCAGACGGCGACGCCGACGGCCGGCCGGAGCGGCAGCGCCGCGGCACGGCTGACGCGGTCTTCATGGACGGCCAGTTCGGCACCGAAAACGGCGGCGGCCCCGGAACGATCTGGAAGATCGATGGCATCACCGGCGCCGTCTCGAAATTCGCCGATATCGACGCCAATAGCGGTCCCGGCATCGGCGACGTCACTTTCGACAATATCCACCGCCAGTTCTTCGCCAGCGATCTCGACACCGGCCTTATCCACCGCATCGACGCCAATGGCGCGCTAGTCGACACGTTCGACCACGGCGTCGCCGGCCGCCCGGCGCACGGGCTGCCCCCAGTCGCCGACGACGGCTCGGTGATGGACATCCAGGGTGCTGCCTTCGACAGCGAGGACCCCGATAGCTGGGGCTACACACAGGACGAGCGCCGCGTCTGGTCGGTCGCCTATCGTGGCGGCCGGCTCTATTACTCGGTCGGGGAAAAGGCGGAGATCTGGTCGGTGGGCATTGCCGGCGACGGCAGCTTCGGCGACCCGCGCTGGGAGCTGACCGTCAAGGCCGACAAGGATTACGCGGTCACCGACATCGCCTTTGACAACAAGGGCTTCATGTATCTGGCTCAGCGCGGCCCGGTGGAAAACCGCTACGACTACAGCCAGTTCGCCGATTCCGGCAAGGGTGAGGTCATCCGCTACTGGCGCGAAAATCCGGACGATCCGGCAACGGAATCGGTCTGGGTGGAAGTGCCGCAGGAATATGCGGTCGGCTTCCCGCAAGACAACCGGCAGTCGGCCGGCGGCCTCGACCTGCAATATGGCTACGATTCCGAAGGCAATCTCCATACCGGCATCTGCACCGACACGCTGGTCGATACCGGCGACAAGTTGCGCGACAACCCGGCGCTCGCCGAACAGCTCGCAGCCGGGGGGCCGCTTGCCGTGCACGGCGTGCAGATCACGCCGACGGCGCTGGTCAGGCCGGCCAACGTGCCGCCTTTCGGCTCATGGATCGTCGATTTCGACAATTATTTCGAAGACCCGGAAGTCGAAGGCCATGTCGGCGACGTCGAGGTCTGGCGCCCCTGCGAAGGCCGTGCCGGCTATTACGAGCAGGTGCCGGGCGGCTATCTGCCACCGTTCTATCCGCCGGACTTTCCACCCCCCGGCAATCTGCCTCCTTGCCTCGATGTCGAGGATGTCGAGTATTTCTGCACGCCCTCCGGCCTCGAGGCCGATCTCTATCTTCATGACCATGCCGGCTTCGGCGGCGATTCGATCAAGGCTCTGTCCAGGACGCCCGGCGTCGGGGTGACTTCGCCCCTGTCGCATGCGCCCGGCGCGCCATTCACGATCGGTATCACCGGCCATTATCCTGGCGACACGGTCGATGTCGGGCTCTGCTTCTACAGGCAGTCCGACCGCGACAAGGGTGGCTACTACCCTTGCTGCAAGATGACCTTGCCGCTCAGAACCCCAGCCGTCAGCTGCGAACCGTGAGGAGGGGAAGATGAGCAATCTTGCACAGTCCCCGCTTGCGACGAGCAGCCAATCAACCGGCAAACAATCAATCGTCATGGAGACCGTCATGAAACCCCTGTCACTCGCCAGGCGGAGCGCGCGCTGGCTGATGGCGGCCGGTATCGCGGTCGCCATGCTGAGCCCGCTGCAAGGCTTCGCTGAAGACCTTGCTCCGGCCAAGGCCAAGCCTGCCGATGCAGGCACTGTCATTCCAGATCCCAAGCTCGATTTCGACAATCCTCGCATCGTCAACCCGGAGCCGGGCCGGATCGTGCCCTTCTTCACCAAGAAAGGCGGCCAGAGAGGCTGCGACTATGTCGTATACTCGCTGAGCTTTGGCTCGCGCGGCAATCCGCAGGGTTTTGCCGGCCCGGGCCTCGCGGCCATGCTGAAAAAGGTCAGGCTCGACTTCAGGGACCAACTCCCGCACGGCCTGCGGATTGTCGGCGTGCATGTGACCGGCGACGGCACCGACGCATCCGGCGGACCGCTGCCCGGCGCTGCGATCAGCAGCTCGGCTGGCCCGGACGATACGGCGACGGTGTCCGATTTCCGGATTTCCGCCAGCGACCTCGACGGCATCGGCGCTGCGAACGAGCGCGCCATCACCTTCCAGATCACCGCTAAGATCGACCATGCGGCGTTTCCGTCGCCGGCAATCGTCGATAACCAGGGGCTGATCAAGGTGAGCCGCGGCGACCGCGGTGCTGGCGTCGAAATTCCGTCGCAGGACCCGGGCAAGCCGGACGACGGCAACTATCTCACGGGTGCAAAGACGTCGATCAAGATCGACGTCACCGAGTGCAACCCACCGCCTCCACCTCCTGGCAATCGTGAATGCTTCAAGGTGGAGCGAGGCACGGTCGATTGCGTGCCCGGCGGCGGCGCCTTCATCTACCATATGCCGGTCGGCCCAGAGATGGCTGGCAAATGGGTGCAGCTTTCGACGACGACACCCGGCATCACAATCATTCCCGACACCCAATTGGTGCCGGCCGGCGGCGGTGTGCTCAACTGGAAGATCGTCGGTGCTTCACCCGGCGACGTTATCCACATCATCGTCACCGGTATCGAAACCTATGCCGGCCCGAAGGAGGGCTGGGGCCTGTGCTGCACGCAGACCGTCGACATCGTCATCCCGCGTGATCAGCGCTGCCCGCCGAAGGACAAGGAACCGGATCTGAAAGTCGAAAAGCGCGCCGACGTGCAACGTTGCACGATGGGCGGCGGCTGCGACTTCACCATCAGGGTCACCAATGTCGGCGATGCGCCCTACCACGGCAAGATCGTGCTCGACGAAGTCACCCTGCCGACCGGCTCCACCCTCGGTTCAGGGCCGAACCCGCCCTGGGTCTGCGCGCCTGGAATCACCCCGATGATTTGCACCCATCCGGTGACCACGCTCAATCCGGGTGCCTCTGTCGACCTCAAGCTCGGCTTCAAGCCGGCCGCAGGCTGGCAAGGCAGCGTTTTGCGCAACTGCGCCACCTACAATTACGGCGCCAGCGGCAAGCCGCTTTTCGGCAGCCAGCTAAACGACCGCGGCTGTGCGTCGATCCCGGTCTGCCGCCGTGGCGATCGTGACCGCGACTGCCGGCCACCGGTGGAGAAGAAGGTCGACCTGATCCTGAAGAAGCGCGCCCGCACCGAATTCTGTTCGGCCGATGGCGTCTGCACCTTCGTGATCGACATCATCAACAATGGCAGCGTCCCCTACAATGGGCCGCTGACGGTCGTCGATAGCTATCCGGGCGGCGCGCCGGCATCCTCGACCTTCGGCCCGACGCCGCCATGGACGTGCGGACCGAACGGTTCCGGCAAGTTCCGCTGCGACAATCCCGGCATCGCGCTTATGCCGGGCGCCTCGACGCCGATCTTCGTCAGGGCGGTGATGCCGGCCAACTTCCGGCCCGATAGTGTCGAGAACTGCGCCGAGGTGAAGGCCATTCCCGGTGAGAACGACATCACCAACAACAGGGCCCGCGCCAAGGAACGCATCCGTCATCCGAATGGCGGGCAGCCGGCCATGCGCATCACCAAGGTGTGCAATGGCTCGCTGGCCGGTGCTGCGGTCGTTTCCTGCCGCATTATCGTCATCAGCCTCGGCGCCACAGCCCCGACCGGTCCGGTGCGGGTCAACGATGCCGCGACGCTGATAGCCGGCGGACCGCCGGTCCAGATCCAGAGCGTCACCCCAGACGGCGCGGAATGGGCTTGCGGACCGGTTCCGGCCAATGCGCTGTCGTGCCAGATTCCCGGCGCCGTTATGACGCCTGGAACCAGCCGCCATTTCGACGTGACGGTTGCCGCGAACGGCGAATTCGAGAACTGCGCACGCGGCTCCTACGGCCCGGCTCCGGGAGACGATATCGTCTATCCGATCGGCCAGGCCTGCGCCAAGGGCGGCGGCGCCTCGACCATCCGCGTCGAGAAGACTGGCGACGCCGAGTGCAAGCCCGGCCAGCCCTGCTCGTTCAAGATCACCATCACGAACGATGGGACGAGCGCCTTCTCCGGTCCGGTTCGCATCGGCGATGCGATCGGCGTCGAAGGCCTCGGCCGGCTGGAAGGCGTTGCGATCACCTCGATCGATCCGCCCTTCGGCTGCTCGCAGGAGCCGGCAACCTTGCCTCTGTCCTGCATCGCCCAACTGACGCTCGGCGCCGGGGAAAGCCATGTGCACAATGTGACCGTGATCATTCCCGACGATGGCCGTCTGACCAATCTGCAGGGCACTGTCAACGGCCAGAACTGCGTCGGCGTGCTGTCTCCGAAGACGCCGGTGCAAGGCGGTGGCGACGTGTTGTCTCGTGGTGCCGCCAATGTGCAGGGCGATCGCGGCAAGGCCTATGCCTGCCATCCCTTCATCATCACGCATGAGGTGAAGAAGGAATGCTCGCAAGGCTTCGTCATGAACGACGCCGGCAACTGCGTCTGCCCGCCAGGCACGACCTTCCGTAACGGCCAATGCTCGTCCGGCGGAGGCACGGTCATCGTGCCGAAGCCAAAACCTTGCGTCCTGCTCAAAGGCCAGATCCGTACCGATGACGGACGCTGCGTCTGCCCGCGCGGGACCGAGCTGGAGAACGGCGCTTGCGTGGGCAACAAGCCGCAGCCCGAGCAATGCATCATTCGGGGTCAGATCCACAACGCCGCTGGCGATTGCGTCTGCCCGAGAGGTACGGAAGTCAGGGGCAATGCCTGCCGGCCAATCCAGCCAAAGCCCGAACAGTGCACCATTCGGGGCCAGATCCATAACGCCGCTGGCGATTGCATCTGCCCGAGGGGCACGGAAGTCAGGGGCAATGCCTGCCGGCCAATTCGGCCGCAGCCCAAGCAGTGCACGATCCGTGGTCAGATCCACGACGCCAACGGCGATTGCGTCTGCCCCCGGGGCACGGAACTGCAGGGCAATGCCTGCAGGCGCAAGAAGCCGGTTGTGGTGGAGTGCCCGATACCTGGCCAGATCCACAACAAGCGCGGCGCCTGCGTCTGTCCGCGTGGGACAGAGCTGCGCGACGGCGCCTGCCGCAAACCACGGCTGGAATGCGCACCGGGCGCGCGGCCGATCAATGGCCAGTGCCAGCCGATCATCAAGCGGCGCTGCCCTATCGGAACGGTCGGACGATATCCGGACTGCGTCCCGGTCCGCAGGAAATCGACGCTTGAGCCGAACCTGCTGCTGAATCCGAATGTTCCTCAGCAGGTCGTGCCAAGGCGCAAGCCGCAGCCGGAGCAATAGGATACGGCGCGGGAAATCCAGAACTTCAAACAGTGACCGTACTCGTCACCCAATACCCGCCGGAGCGATCCGGCGGGGTTTTTCTTCAGCGGGCAGATGAGAAGGCAGCGCAAACCTGAAGCCGCTGCATCGGCGGAAGGACAAACCGGCTTCCACTTTCCGGACTCATGGTCTAGGCAGTCGATACAGACAGAGGGTCCGCAAACCGGGGCGTACGGGAAGGCCGCATCATGAGCAAAAAAACCCTGATCGCGCCATCGGTGCTTGCTTCCGATTTCTCGAAGCTCGGCGACGAGGTCGAGGCGGTGACGGCCGCCGGCGCCGACTGGATCCACCTCGACGTCATGGACGGGCATTTCGTCCCGAACATCACGTTTGGGCCACCGGTGATCAAGGCGATCCGCAACCGCACCGAGGCGTTTTTCGACTGCCATCTGATGATCGCGCCGGCCGACCCCTATCTGGCCGCCTTCGCCGAGGCCGGCTGCGACGGCATCACGGTGCACGCCGAAGCCGGGCCACATCTCGACCGCTCGCTGCAGACGATCAAAAACCTTGGCAAGAAGGCCGGCGTGTCACTCAACCCGGCGACACCGGAAACGATGATCGAATACGTGCTCGACCGGCTTGATCTGGTCCTGATCATGACGGTCAATCCGGGGTTCGGCGGCCAGGCTTTCATTCCAGCGATCGTCGACAAGGTGAAGCGGGTGAAGGCGCTGATCGGCAACCGGCCGATCCGGATCGAGATCGACGGCGGCATTTCGCCTGAAACTGCGCCCCTTGTCACCGCGGCCGGCGCCAGCGTGCTGGTCGCCGGCGCGGCTATCTTCAAGGGCGGCAGCGTCGACGCCTACCGGGCAAACATCGAGGCAATCAGGGCAGCGGCGGACAAGGCGGCCGGCTGACCGCTGCCGTCCGGCCGGACCAGCCGCTCGGGGGGAAATATGAGCAACCATCTGTTCGATGCTTTCCGTGCCCGGATGCCCGCGCCCGAACGCCTTTTGATGGAGACAGAGGATGGGCGCTCGATCAGCTATGGCGAGACGCTGGCGCGCTCCGCTCAACTGGCGCATGCGCTGTCGCAGCTGGGCGTCGAAGCCGGCGACCGCGTCGCCGTTCAGGTCGAGAAGAGCCCGGAGGCCATTTTCCTTTATCTCGCCTGCCTGCGTGCCGGCGCGATCTTCCTGCCGCTCAATACCGCCTATACGCTGACCGAGCTCGACTATTTCTTCAGGGATGCCGAGCCGCGACTGGTCGTCTGCGACCCGGCGCGAGCGGGCGAGATCGGCGCTTTGGCGCAGACCTCGGGCGCTGCGGTCGCGACACTCGGCAGCAAGGGCGAGGGTTCGTTGACTGATCGAGCCTCTGAGGCGGCCGTGGACTTCCACGATGTGGCGCGCGGACCGGACGACCTTGCCGCGATCCTCTACACGTCCGGCACCACCGGCCGTTCGAAAGGCGCCATGCTCAGCCACGAAAACCTCGCCTCGAATGCGCGGGTGCTGGTCGACCTCTGGCGCTTCACTGCCGCAGACGTGCTGATTCACGCGCTGCCGGTTTTCCACACGCATGGCCTTTTCGTCGCCACCAACGTCGTCCTGATGGCCGGCGCCTCGATGCTGTTCGAAACCAAATTCGACCCGACCCGCATCGTCTCGCTACTGCCGCGCGCCACCGCGCTGATGGGCGTGCCGACCTTCTACGTCCGCCTGCTGCAGCAGGACGGTTTGAACCGGCAAGCGGCGAAAAACATCCGGGTGTTCATTTCCGGCTCGGCACCGCTTTTGGCCGAGACGCACAGAGCGTGGCGCGAGCGCACCGGCCACGCCATCCNTGTTCGTTTCCGGCTCGGCGCCGCTGCTCGCCGAAACGCACAAGGCCTGGCGCGAGCGCACCGGCCACGCCATTCTCGAGCGCTACGGCATGACCGAGACCAACATGAACACGTCGAACCCGTACGAGGGCGAGCGGCGTGCCGGCACGGTCGGCTTCCCTTTGCCCGGCGTCTGCCTGCGCATCTCCGATCCCGATGGCGGCGAAACACTTGCCCGGGGCGAGGTCGGCATGATCGAGGTCAAGGGCCCGAACGTCTTTTGCGGCTACTGGCGCATGCCGGAAAAGACCAGGGCGGAATTCCGCGACGACGGCTACTTCATCACCGGCGATCTCGGGCTGATCGATGCCGACGGCTATGTCCACATCGTCGGCCGCGGCAAGGACCTGATCATTTCCGGCGGCTACAATATCTACCCGAAGGAAGTGGAGAGCGAGATCGACGCTCTTGCCGGTGTTGCCGAAAGCGCTGTCATCGGCGTTGTCCATCCGGATTTCGGCGAGGGTGTCACGGCGATCGTGGTGAGGGCGCCGGGCTCGACGATCAGCGCCGCCGCGATCATCGAGGCCATCGCTGGGCACCTCGCCAGGTACAAGCATCCGAAACAGGTGATCTTCGTCGACCAACTGCCGCGCAACACGATGGGCAAGGTGCAGAAGAACCTGCTGCGCGAAGCCTACAAAGACCTCTATACGTCCAAAGCCGGCTAACCCTAACAAGCAGGGCTGGCTGCAAAAACCCTGGCGCCGTCGATCCAGACGCTTTTCATGTCCAGATCGTCCGACAACGAAACGATGTTGGCGGCGGTTCCCCTGGCGAAGCGCCCGAGCCGGTGCGACTGGCCGATCGCCTGCGCCGGATAGAGCGAGGCCATGCGCAAGGCTTCGTCGAGGTCGAGACCGACCACGCGATGCACGAAGCGCACCGCGGAAATCATGTCGAGATCCGCGCCCGCCAGCGTGCCGTCGGCAAGTGTCAGCCTGCCATCCTTGCGGTGGATGGTGCGACCGTTCAGCGTGAACGAGGTCATGTCGGTGCCGATCGTCGCCATGGCGTCGGTGACGAGCAGGATCTTGCCCGGCCCCTGCTTGGCGCGCAAGGCGATGGCCATGGTGGCCGGATCGACATGGATACCGTCGGCGATGATGCCGGCATAGAATGTGCCGGTATCGATTGCCGCGCCCGCCAGCCCCGGCTCGCGATTGCCGATCTGGCTCATCGCGTTGAAAAGATGGGTGACCACCGTTGCGCCGGCCTCGGAAAAGGTGCGGGCCGTGGCATAGTCGGTATCGGAATGGCCGATGCTGACGATGACGCCGGCATTGCTGAGCGCCGATACCTGGTCGGGCTCGACGGATTCGGGCGCCACCGTAGTCAGCAGCACCGGCAGGTTTTTCCGCGTCGCGATCAGCATCGCCTGGTCGGGATCTAGCATCGGCCGGATCAAGGCCGGGTCATGTGCGCCCTTGCGGGCGATCGACAGATGCGGGCCTTCGAGATGCAGGCCTAGGAAGCCCGGCACCTTCCGTTGTGCGGCCTCTGCTCCGGCGGCAACCGCCGCGGCGGTGATCTCGGACGTGTCGGTGATCAGCGTCGGCAATAGCGCCGTCGTGCCGAAGGGCGCGTGCGCCCGGCAGATGGTCTCGATCGAGGGGACGTCGGGATGGTCGTTGAGCATGACGCCGCCACCGCCATTGACCTGCAAATCCACGAAACCCGGAACCAGCATACCGCCGCCGGTCTCGATAGGCGCAACACCGGATGGGACGGCGCCGGCGGCAACGATGGCCTCGACGAGGCCGTCGCGCACGACAAGCGCCGCATTGTCGTGCCAGTCATCGCCATCGAATATCCGGGCGCCGGTCAGCGCAAAGCGATCGCTCATAGCGTTTCCGTCACCTTGCGCAGATTGGGCGGCGTGTCTGGGTCGAGGCCGCGATGGCGGGCAAAAGCCTCGACGAAACCATAGAACGACACGATCAGTGTCAGCGGGTCGGTCAGCGGATGACCGGTGGCGACATGCGGCAGAGGCTGCGCCTTCTTTGCCTTGTCCGAAGTCACAAAGACAGCGGCGCCCTTGCCGGCCAGGCTGTCGGCGGCCTCGGCGACGGATGGTTCGGACGCATCGCGGGCAGCCAGCGCCAGCACTGGGAAGCCGGGACCGACTAGCGCCAGCGGGCCGTGCATGACTTCGGCGGCACTATAGGCTTCCGCATGCATGGCGCAGGTTTCCTTGAATTTCAGCGCCGCCTCGTTGGCGATCGCCGCCGACGGGCCCCGGCCAAGGATGAACAGCGAGTTCGGCATCTCGAGTGCCCCGGCCAGCGCCATCCAGTCGCAAGCGATCGCCTTCCGAAAATGCTCCGGCAAGCGGGCAAGTGCTGCCAGAAGTTTGTCGTCGCCGGTGCAATGCGCCATCAGAGCGAGCCCTGCGACCGCCGAATTGACGAAGGTCTTCGTCGCTGCGACGCTGCGCTCCGGTCCGGCAAGGATGTCGATCGCGTAGTCCGAAGCCCGCGCGAGCGGCGAATCGGCGGTGTTGGTGATGGCGACGGTCAGCGAACCGCCGGCCCGCGCCGCTCGCGCCATCGCAACGATGTCCGGGCTCTTGCCCGACTGCGAGATCGCCAGGCAGGCCGAGCCGCCCAGCTTCAGCTTGGCGCCATAGATCGAGGCGATCGACGGGCCGACCGATGCGACCGCCAGCCCGGCGGTCAGCTCCACGGCATATTTCATGAAGGTCGCGGCATGGTCGGACGAGCCGCGCGCCACTGTGACGATGAAATTCGGATCGCGCTCGCGAATGCCGCGCCCGGCTTCCGTCAGCACCGCGGCCGAGCCGTCGAGCAGGCGGGCGGTGGCCTCGGGGATCTCCTCGATCTCGCGCCGCATATGGGTCATTGTTGCGGTCATGGCCTGCCCTCTTCGCCCGGCCCGCTCAGCCGGAGTTCGGCGACAAAATCATAAGCGTCGCCCCTGTAGATGGAGCGGGTGAACTCGATCACCTTGCCGCTCGCCAGATAGGAGATACGCTCGATGTGCAGGCCGGCAATGCCCGGCGGCACTTCCAGCAGATGCGCGTCGCCATCGCCGAGATTGGTGGCGGAAATGCGCTGCACCGCCCGCACCGGCCTGTTGCCGGTCTTTTCCAGCGCCGCGTAGAGCGACGAACCGATCGCCGCCGGATCGGGCAGCACGCTTGTCGATAGTGAGGCGCGCTCGATCGCCAGCGGCGTGTCGTTGGCAATGCGCAGGCGCGCGACGCGCGCCACCAATTCGTTCGACGCCAGGCCGAGCACCATCATCTCGTCGGGCGATGGCGGATAGAGGCCGCGGTCGAGCCAGGCCGAACGCACCGCCATGCCGCGCCGTGCCATGTCCTCGGTAAACGAGGTCAGCATCGACAGGGACTGCTCGACGCGCTCCATGCGCGGCGCAACGAAGGTGCCGGAACCATGACGCTGGACGAGGATGCCGCCCTTGACCAGGTCCTGCACCGCCTTGCGCACGGTGACGCGCGAAATATCGGCCTTGCTGGCGATGTCGCGCTCGGAAGGCAGCGCATCGCCCGGTCCGATCAGCCCGCGTTTGACGGCGTCCTCGATGCTTTTCCTCAGCTGCAGATAGAGTGGCGCCCCACTCTGCGACGATTGTCTCAGCGCCGCGAAAATCTGGTCGGCGGCGTCGCTCATCGCGCCGCCTCCGCCGCCTTCGTAAAAATCCGAACCGCCATCTGAACCGCGCCGCCCAGCGCGTCGTCGAGCGGCGGCTTCAGCAGCGCCCGGTAGCGCGCCGACAGGCGCGGCGCGTAAAGCGGCGCCAGGCCGCCGAGCAGGCAAAGCGGATCGTCGCCACCAAGGTCGAGCACGCCAAGTGCTGCCTCGACATCGGCCACCGCCTTGTCGAGGATCCAGATAGCGACGACGTCGCCTTTTTCGGCATGTTCGAACACCTTGGGTGCGAAGCCGCCGAAATCGCCGGGCTTGGCATTGGTGGTGAATTCGACCACATCCTCGGGATTGTTGCGGAAGATGGCGAGCATGGCCTGCGTCAGTGGCGATCCTTCGCGGATGCCGTCATAGGCGAGCAGCGTCTGCTCGAGCAGGTCGCGGCCGATGCGGGCGCCGCTGCCCTGGTCGCCGACCTGGAACCCCCAGCCGCCGATGGCACGCGATCGGCCGTTCTTGCGCGCCATATAGGCGGTGCCGGTGCCGAGTATGGCCATGGCGCCGTCACCAGAGCCGACCGCGCCTTCCAGCGCGATCTCGGCGTCGGTCTCGACACGGCTGATGCGGAACGGCAAGATCGCTTCGAGCTGCTGCCTGTAGGTGCCGACATTGGCGCCGGCTAGGCCGAGAATGGCCGGAGTTTGCGGGATCAGTCCGGGATCTCTGCCCGCGGCGACAAAGGCCTGCTGCGCCGCGTCGACGATGTTGGCCCTGGCGCCGGTGAGATCGGTTCGGATGTTGGCGGCGCCGCTTTTGGCGCGGCCGAGGACGCTGCCATCGGCCGTCGCAAGGGCCGCCCTGCAGCTGGTGCCGCCGCCATCGATGCCGAGCACGAATTTCACGCGATTTCTCCTCCAGACGGATAATACCAATAAAATACCAATAGCCAAGGATTAATTTCCGTTTCAAAAAAGTTAAGGCGTAGTTTGTTGGAAAATCAGCTGATTTCGTCCGCAAGCCTGCGCCACCGCAAGGATTTGATTAATGCGTGTGGACAAGTGGTATTTTTTTGGTATGGTTTTCTCGATTGGAGGAAAGCGGATGGCCGAAACGCGCACCGAAGCGCTTCACCACAATGCCGAGGGACTGGATATCCAGGCCCCGGAAGCCGTCCTTTCCTCTTTGGCCAACGCGCAGATCGAGGCCGCCAAGGCCGTTCACGGCGCCATTCCTGCCATTGCCGCGGCAGCCGAAATCATCGCAAGCAGACTGAAAAGCGGCGGCAAGCTCGCCTATGCGGCCGCCGGCAGCTCGGGCCTGATGGCATTGGCCGATGCGCTGGAGCTGCCGGGCACTTTCGGCATCCAGCGCGACCGTATCGCCATCCTGATCGCTGGCGGCGACGAAGCTTTCAAGACACTGGCCGGCGGGCCGGAGGATGACACTGACGAAGCTTCGGCAGCGGTCGCCGCCGCCGGCGTTGGCAAGGGCGACTGCCTGATCGCCGTCTCGGCCAGCGGCTCGACGCCTTATGCTGTCAGGGCGATCGAGGATGCCAGGCGCCGCGGCGCGGCGACCATTGCTGTCGCCAACAACGGGGATGCGCTGCTGCTGCGGCTGGCCGACATCGCCATCCTGCTCGAAACGCCGCCCGAGCTGATTGCCGGCTCGACGCGCATGGGTGCCGGTACCGCCCAGAAGATCGCACTCAACATGCTGTCGACGCTGGCAGCCATCCATCTCGGCCATGTCCATGATGGCTACATGGTCAACCTCACGGCCGACAACATCAAGCTGCGCGACCGCGCCGCACGCATCGTTGCCGCCGTCAGCGGGCGCGACAAGGACGAGGCGGCGCGCCTGCTCGATAAGAGCGGCGGCGTCGTCAAGACCGCTATTCTGCTCGCCGCCGGCGCCGCCAGCGCCGATGCGGCCGAGAAGATACTGGAAGGGACCGGCCACAAGCTGCGGCCAGCCCTTTCCGCGATCGAGGGGAGCAAGGGGCGCAATGCCTCCGTTCTCATCAAAACCGAACCTGAAAAAGGTCAACAGGGAGACTGAGCATGACAACGAAGCTACTGACGGCACTTCTTCTCGGCACCAGCATTCTCGGCACCGCCGGGGTGGCTTATGCCGAGATCGGAAGAGCACACGTCTGAACTCCNATGACAACGAAGCTACTGACGGCACTTCTTCTCGGCACCAGCATTCTCGGCACCGCCGGGGTGGCTTATGCCGACGACGTAACGCTCAACATCGAAAGCTGGCGCGGCGACGACCTTGCCATCTGGAAGGACAAGCTGATCCCGGCTTTCGAGGCCAAGAACCCCGGCATCAAGGTGGTGTTCGCACCGTCGGCGCCGACCGAATATGACGCCGCCCTCGGCGCCAAGCTCGCCGCCGGCTCGGCCGGCGACCTGATCACCTGCCGCCCGTTCGACAAATCGCTGGAACTCTTCAAGAAGGGCAATCTCGCCGATATCTCGACGCTGCCCGGCATGGAGAACTTCTCCGATGTTGCCAAGGCCGCCTGGCAGACCGACGACGGCAAGTCGAGCTTCTGCGTGCCGATGGCCTCGGTCATCCATGGCTTCATCTACAACAAGGACGCCTTCGACAAGCTCGGCATCAAGGTGCCGACGACCAATGAGGAGTTCTACGCCGCGCTCGACAAGATCAAGGCCGACGGCACCTACATCCCGATGGCGATGGGCACCAAGGATCTCTGGGAAGCCGCGACCATGGGCTACCAGAACATCGGCCCGAATTACTGGAAGGGCGAGGAAGGCCGCCTGGCGCTGATCAAGGGCGAGCAGAAGCTGACCGATCCGCAGTGGGTCGAGCCCTACAAGGAACTGGCCAAGTGGAAGGACTATCTCGGCGACGGCTTCGAGGCGCAGACCTATCCGGACAGCCAGAACCTGTTCACGCTCGGCCGCGCCGCCATCTACCCGGCCGGCTCGTGGGAAATTGGCCTGTTCAACACGCAGGCGCAATTCAAGATGGGCGCCTTCCCGCCGCCGGTGCAGAAGGCCGGCGACACCTGCTACATCTCCGACCACACCGATATCGGCATGGGCCTCAATGCGGCCTCGAAGAACGCGGATGCGGCCAAGACCTTCCTGTCCTGGGTGGCCTCGCCGGATTTCGCTACCATCTACGCCAACGCGCTGCCCGGCTTCTTCAGCCTGAACAACACGCCGGTGAAGATGGAAGACCCGCTGGCCCAGGAATTCGTCTCTTGGCGCGGCAAGTGCAAGTCGACGATCCGCTCGACCTACCAGATCCTGTCGCGCGGCACGCCGAACCTCGAAAACGAGACGTGGGTTGAATCGGCCAACGTCATCAACGGCACCGACACGCCGGAAGCTGCCGCCAAGAAGCTGCAGGACGGCCTCGACAGCTGGTACAAGCCGGCGAAGTAAGGCGCGGCGAAGCGATATCTCCCCCCTTGAAGGGGAGATGTCGCCAAAGGCGACAGAGGGGGTCGGTCGAGGCAGGCGGCAGCTTGATCGTTGCTGGAAAGCACGGTCGAACGACGATGGCGCGCTGCCTCGGCCGACCCCACCCGCCTCGCTTCGCGAGGCACCCTCCCCTCGAGGGGGAGGGAGGCGCCGTGGCTTTTGACGGCAATAGCAAGACCTGATCGGCGGGGACCGAACGCATGGCCGCAGCACCGAAAAGACCGTTCCGCTGGCATATCGGCGTTTTCCTGGCACCGGCGTTGCTGGTCTACACGGCGATCATGATCTTGCCGCTGGCCGGCACGCTGCAGCTGTCGCTGTTCCGCAACATCAACCAGTCGCAGGTGTTCGTCGGACTGGAAAATTTCCGCATGCTGTTCGGTGATCCCAACTGGTCGGTCAATTTCTGGAACGCGCTGCGGAACAATGTCTGGTTCTTCATCATCCACATGCTGGTGCAGAACCCGATCGGCGTCCTTTTGGCAGCACTTCTGTCCAGCCCCCGATTGCGGTTTTCCGCCTTCTACCGCACGGCAATCTTCGTGCCGACGATCCTGTCCTTCGTTATCGTCGGCTTCGCCTGGAAGCTGATACTGTCGCCGCTATGGGGCGTGGCGCCGCATATGATGGACCTTGTCGGCCTGAAAAGCCTGTTCACGCCCTGGCTCGGCAAGGCGCAATATGCACTGACCGCGCTCAGCCTGATCTCAGTGTGGCAGTTCGTCGGCATCCCGATGATGCTGATCTATGCGGCACTGCTGTCCATCCCCGAAGAGGTGATCGAGGCCGCCGAATGCGACGGCATCACCGGCATGGCGCAATTCTGGAAGATCAAGCTGCCGCTCATCCTGCCGTCGATCGGCATTATCTCGATCCTGACCTTTGTCGGCAATTTCAACGCTTTCGACCTGATCTACACGGCGCAAGGCGCCTTGGCCGGGCCGAACTATTCGACCGATATCCTCGGCACCTTCCTCTACCGCGCCTTCTTCGGTTTCCAGCTGCAGGTCGGCGACCCCAATATGGGCGCGGCGATCGCCACGATGATGTTCCTGATCATCCTCGGCGGCGTCTGCGTCTACCTATTCCTCGTGCAGACGCGCTTGCGTCGCTACCAGTTTTAGGGGAGCGTGACCATGAGCACCGCAACCCGTTCGCTGCCCCGCACCATCGGCGCGCATGCGATCCTTCTGACCTACACCGCGATCGCGCTGTTTCCGGTGATCCTCGTGATCATGAATTCGTTCAAATCACGTGCCGGTATCTTCGGCGCGCCGCTGACGCCGCCGACGCCAGGGACCTTCGACTTGATCGGCTACACCACGGTGATCGGCCAGGGCGACTTCATCCACTATTTCCAGAATAGCCTTGTCGTCACCGTCGCCTCGCTGTTCTTCGTGCTTCTGTTCGGCGCCATGGCGGCTTTCGCGCTGTCGGAATACCGCTTCCGCGGCAATTCGCTGATGGGGCTTTACCTGGCGCTCGGCATCATGATCCCGATCCGCCTCGGCACCGTCGCCATCCTGCAGCTGATGGTGGCGAGCGGGCTGGTCAACACGCTGACGGCGCTGATCCTGGTCTACACGGCGCAAGGCCTGCCGCTCGCCGTCTTCATCCTGTCGGAATTCATGAAGCAAGTCTCCGACGATCTGAAGAATGCCGGCAGGATCGACGGCCTGTCCGAATACACCATCTTCTTCCGGCTGGTGCTGCCGCTTGTGCGGCCATCGATGGCGACGGTCGCGGTCTTCACCATGATCCCGATCTGGAACGACCTGTGGTTCCCGCTGATCCTGGCGCCGTCGGAGGAGACCAAGACGGTGACGCTCGGCGCGCAGCTGTTCCTCGGCCAGTTTGTCACCAACTGGAACGCCATTCTGGCCGCACTGTCGCTGGCGATCATGCCGGTGCTGATCCTCTACGTCATCTTCTCGCGGCAGCTGATCCGCGGCATCACTTCGGGAGCGGTCAAGTGAGTTCGCAAACACCCCTTCGCGTCGTCGTCGCCGGGCTCGGCAATATGGGGCGCAGCCATGCGCTGGCCTATCACACCAACCCGGGCTTCCAGATTACCGCACTGGTCAACCGCTCGGATGTGCCGCTGCCGGAAGGGCTTTCGAGCTATGGCATCCGGCGTTCATTCGACGAGGCGCTGCGTGACGAACGGCCTGACGTCGCCTGCATCGCCACCTATTCCGACAGCCATGCCGATTATGCGGTCAAGGCATTCGAGGCTGGCTGCCACGTCTTTGTCGAAAAGCCGCTGGCAACGACGGTCGCGGACGCAGAACGCGTCGTAGCCGCGGCCAAGGCCAACGGCAAGAAACTGGTGATCGGCTACATCCTGCGCCACCACCCGTCCTGGATCAGGCTGATCGCCGAGGCGCGGAAGCTCGGCGGCCCGTACGTGTTCCGCATGAATCTCAACCAGCAATCCTCCGGACACAGCTGGGAGACGCACAAGCAGCTGATGCAAACGACGTCGCCGATCGTCGACTGCGGCGTGCATTATCTCGACGTGATGCTGCAGATCACCGACGCCAGGCCGGTCGAGGTGCGCGGTATGGGGCTGCGGCTGAGCGACGAGATTGCGCCCACGATGTACAATTACGGCCACCTGCAGGTGCTGTTCGACGACGGTTCGGTCGGCTGGTACGAGGCCGGCTGGGGGCCGATGATTTCGGAGACGGCTTTCTTCGTCAAAGACGTGATCTCGCCCAACGGCTGCGTGTCGATCGTCATGAAGGAGGGCGTCAGGTCCGACGACATCGACACCCACACCAAGACCTCGACCATCCGCCTGCACAGTGCTGCAACCGGCGCGGACGGCAAGTTCGCCAAACCGGACGAGATGCTGTCGATGGAAGGCGAGCCCGGCCATCAGGACCTCTGTGACCTCGAACAGGCGTTTGTGCTGAAGGCGATCCGCGAGGACCTCGATCTTGGCCGCCACATGGACGACGCGGTGAAGTCGCTCGCCGTCTGCCTTGCCGCCGACGAGAGCGTGCGCAGCGGCCTCGCCGTGAAACTCTAGAACAGGGACGAAGCCGTGGGCTCGCTGAACATCGAGAACGTGAAAAAGGCCTTTGGGCCGGTCGAGGTGCTGAAGGGCATCAACCTCGAGGTGACGGATGGCGAGTTCGTCGTCTTCGTCGGTCCATCCGGCTGCGGAAAGTCGACGCTGCTCAGGGTCATTGCCGGGCTGGAGGACTCGACCTCGGGCCGCGTGGTCATCGACGGGGCGGACGTTTCCGCCACGCCGCCGGCCAAGCGCGGCATCGCCATGGTGTTCCAGACCTATGCGCTCTACCCGCATCTGACGGTGAAGAACAATATGGGCCTCGGCCTCAAGCAGGCGGGCACGCCGGCGGCCGAGATCGACCGCCGCATCGGCATCGCCTCGTCGATGCTGTCGCTGGAGCCCTACCTCGAAAGGCGCCCGGCCGAATTGTCCGGCGGCCAGCGTCAACGCGTCGCCATCGGCCGCGCCGTGGTGCGCGAACCCAAGCTTTTTCTGTTCGACGAGCCGCTGTCGAACCTCGATGCCGCACTGCGCGTCAACACCAGGCTGGAGATCGCCCAGCTGCACCGTCGGCTGAAGGCGACGATGATCTATGTCACCCACGACCAGGTCGAGGCGATGACGCTGGCCGACAAGATTGTGGTCCTCAACGCAGGCAAGATCGAGCAGATCGGCGGCCCGATGGAGCTTTACAATTCGCCGGCAAATGAATTCGTCGCCGGCTTCATCGGCTCACCGAAGATGAATTTCGTCGACGGCACCAGGCTTGGCGAAACGGCAAAGACCATCGGCGTCCGGCCCGAACATTTGACCGTCGATCCCAAATCCGGCGCCTGGAAAGGCACGGTCGTGCATGCCGAGCACCTCGGCGCCGACACCAACCTCTATCTCGACTGCGAGAAGGCCGGCTTGATCACCGTGCGCATTTTTGGCGTCTACAATGCCGAACCCGGCACCACGCTCTATGCGACGCCGGATCCGGTAAAGACCTATCGGTTTGGAGCGGATGGCAAGGTGATGAAGTAGCGCCCCTCTTCCTTCTCCCCTTGCGGGAGAAGGTGGCCGAGCGAAGCTCGGTCAGATGAGAGGTGCTAGACGGAATGAGGCGTTGGAGTTCCTTCCAACACCCCTCAATCGTCTCGGCGCTGCGCGCCGATCCACCTTCTCCCACAAGGGGCCTGTTGCGTAATTCGCTGATTGTGATTCTCTGAGGTGGACGGTCTGAGGGAATCGCGATGGCAGTGAAG
>NZ_AYVY01000008.1 GCF_000503055.1 Mesorhizobium sp. LSHC420B00
TCTCATCAATGCCATCACTCATATGCGATAGCCCTGCCCTTGCGGGGGAGATGTCCGGCAGGACAGAGGGGGGTGGGAAGGATCGCGACTTAGCCGGCTGCAGACGGGACGTTAATGCGCCTCTTCCCAGTTGTTGGCGGCGCGGGCGTCGACGTGCAGCGGCACCGACATCGATACCGCCGGCATGGCGGCGTTCTCCATGACGTGGCAGACGACGGGAATCGTCGCCTCGACCTCGGCTTCGGCCGTCTCGAAGACCAGTTCGTCATGCACCTGCAGCAGCATGCGGGCGGAAAGCTTCGCCTTCTCCAGCGCCTCGTCCATGCGGATCATGGCGCGACGGATGATGTCGGCGGCGGTGCCCTGCAGGCGTGCGTTGATCGAGGCGCGCTCGTTGAACGCCCGGATCGAGGGGTTTGACGATCTGATCTCCGGGTAGTGGATGCGGCGGCCGAAGATGGTCTCGACGAAGCCGTGCTCGCGCGCATAGGCCTTGGTGGCGTCGATATAGTCGCGGATGCCGGGGAAGCGCTCGAAATATTTCTTGATGTAGTCACCGGCTTCTTCGCGTGCGATCGACAGCTGGTTGGCGAGGCCAAAGGCCGAAATGCCGTAGATGATGCCGAAATTGATCGCCTTGGCACGGCGGCGCACTTCCGAAGGCATGCCCTCGACCGGCACGTTGAACATTTCCGAGGCGGTGATGGCGTGGATGTCGGCGCCGTCGGCGAAGGCCTGCTTGAGCTGCGGGATTTCGGCGACATGGGCGAGCACGCGCAATTCGATCTGGCTGTAGTCGGCGGAAACCAGCTTGTTGCCCTTGTCGGCGATGAAGGCCGTCCTGATCTTTCGCCCCTCGACGGTGCGCACCGGGATGTTCTGCAGATTGGGATCCGAGGACGACAGCCGTCCGGTCGTCGTCGCGGCAAGCGCGTAGGAAGTGTGGACGCGCTTGGTGTCGGGATGGATGAAGCCGGGCAGCGCATCGGTATAGGTCGATTTCAGCTTGGTCAGCTGGCGCCAGTCGACGATCTTACGCGGCAATTCGTGGCCTTCGGCGGCGAGGTCTTCGAGAAGCTGCGCCGAGGTCGACCACTGGCCGGTCTTGGTTTTCGCACCGCCGGGCAGGCCCATCCTGCCGAACAGGATGTCGCCAAGCTGTTTTGGCGAGCCGATGTTGATGTGCTCGCCGACCAGCTGGTAGATCTCGTCCTCGAGCCGCGCCGCACCTTGTGCCAGTTCGCCGGAGAGCCGCGACAGGATCTGCCGGTCGACGGAGATGCCGCGTTGTTCCATCCGTGCCAGGACTGGCACCAGCGGCCGTTCCAGCCGTTCATAGACCGAGACCAGGCCCTTGGCGGCAAGGCGTGGCTTCAGCACCTGCCAGAGCCTGAGCGCGACGTCGGCGTGCTCGGCGCCGTAAGCCGTCGCCTTGCCGAGGTCGGCCTGATCGAGGCCGACGAAGTTTCTTCCCGAACCGGCCAGTTCCTTCAGCGGAATGGTCGCGTGGCCGAGCCATTTATCGGCCAGCGCCTCCAGGCCATGGCCACCATGGGTGCCGGCCTCGAGCACGTAGGAGATCAGCATGGTGTCGTCATAGGGGCCGATCTCGATGCCATGACGGCTCATGACGACGAGGCGGTATTTCATGTCGTGCACGATCTTGAGGACAGATTTGTCCTCGAGCAGCGGCTTGAGCAACGCTAGTGCGTCGCGGATCGAGATCTGGTTGTCGACCGCGCCGCCGCCGAGCAGGTCGCCATTGCCGTTTTTATGGGCAAGCGGCACGTAAGCGGCATGGCCAGGCGCGACGGCCATGGCAAGGCCGATCAGTTCGGCCCGCATCGGATCGGGCGAGGAGGCCTTAACGTCGAAGGCGACGATGCCTCTCTCCATCGCCTCGGCGATCCAGGCCTTCAGCGTCGCGGCGTCGCGGATGCAGGCGTAGGCGCCGGTGTCGATCTTGCGGGCGGTCGCAGCCTCCAGGCGAAGCGCCGAAAGCAGCGATGGGGTGTCGCCTTGCCTGGCTGCGGCCGGGGCTTCGAGTGCCGCTTCGTCCGACGGCGGTGCGCTCTCGGCGGCCGCGGGCACGCCAAAACCCATATCGGGGCCATGCGCGGTATCGGCACGCTCTATCGTCACGGCAGTGGCCGCAACGTCGCCCGCGTCGGTTCCGGTCGCTTCGGCGACGCGGCGGGTCAGCGTCGAGAATTCCATGGTCTTGAGAAAGCCGATCAGCCTGGGACCGTCCGGCGCGTGCAACACGAATTCGTCAAGCCCTTCGGTCACCGGCACGTCGTTCTTCAGCGTCACCAGATCACGCGAAATGCGCGCCTTGTCGGCGTTGGCGATGATCGATTCGCGCCGCTTGTCCTGCTTGATCTCGCCGGCGCGGGCGAGCAGCGTATCGAGGTCGCCGAACTGTTCGAGCAATTGCGCCGCCGTCTTCGGCCCGATGCCGGGCACGCCTGGCACATTGTCGACCGAATCGCCGGTCAGCGCCTGCAGGTCGATCATTTTCTGCGGCGGCACGCCCCACTTCTCGATCACCTCGGGAACGCCGATCTGGCGGTCCTTCATCGGGTCGTACATGGCAACCGTTGGGCCAACCAGTTGCATCAAATCCTTGTCGGAAGAGATGATGGTGGTGTCGGCGCCGGCTTCGCAGGCAAGCCGGCAATAGGTGGCGATCAGGTCGTCGGCCTCGTAGCCTTCCGTTTCGATGCATGGCAGGTTGAAGGCCCTGGTCGCCTGACGAATCAGGCCGAATTGCGGGATCAAATCTTCCGGCGGCGCCGAGCGGTTGGCCTTGTATTCGGGGTAGAGGTCGTTGCGGAAGGTTTTCGACGAATAGTCGAAGATCACGGCGAAATGCGTCGGCACGATGCCGACATCGGTGTTGCGGGCGTCCTGCGTCAGCTTCCAGACCATGTTGCAGAAGCCGAGCACGGCACTGGTCGGCAGCCCGTCGGACTTGCGCGTCAGCGGCGGCAGTGCGTGATAGGCGCGGAAGATGTAGCCGGAGCCGTCGATAAGGAAGAGATGATCGCCTTTTTTCATGGCACGAGGGATAGCGCGGCGCAGCGCCGCGGTCCATGCCAAAGGCGGCTTGTGGCAAGCGTTCCGGCAACACCCTGACAAATGGCGCGAGATCGGCCGACCCATGAGGGCTTGGCCGGAGCTTTGTTCGCTCACGCCTATGTTACGAAAGTGTAATTTTTGTGCCCTTGAATCGCCACGTTCGCAGACACAGATAAATGCCATCGGCAGTTTTCGCCGAAGTCCGGAGCAAGGCCCGTCCCCCGCCTATCCCGGACACTTGCGGCAGCCTATCCCCCCTCTCCGGGCTGCCGCATCGTTTCGAGTAAGGCCGCCGTGGTTCCCCCTCCACCACGGCGGCATTTTTTTGCCTTTCGACCCGATCCTGCCCGTGGCCCAACGGTCGCGGGCTTTTCGTTTGGCCGCATGGGCTCTAGATTCGCCGCCAGAATCGAAAGGCCCGCCTATGTCCGCAGTTTCCCCTGTCCTCGACCGCCTCGACAAGAACTTCGACCAGAGCCTGGAACGCCTGTTCGGCCTGCTCGGCATCAAGTCGATCTCCACCGATCCGGACTACGCGGCCGACTGCCGCAAGGCCGCTGAATGGCTGGTCGCCGAGCTCAAGCTGATCGGCTTCGACGCCAGCGTGCGCGACACGCCGGGGCATCCGATGGTGGTCGCGCATCACGACGGGCCGGCAGGCGCGCCGCATTTGTTGTTTTACGGCCATTACGACGTCCAGCCGGTCGATCCGGTCGAGCTGTGGGAAAGCGACCCGTTCGCACCGGCGGTCAAGGAGATCGAGCCCGGCCACAAGGTGATCACCGGCCGCGGCGCGGCCGACGACAAGGGTCAGCTGATGACTTTCGTCGAGGCTTGTCGCGCGTGGAAGCAGGTGTATGGCGGATTGCCGTGCCGCATCACGATCCTGTTCGAGGGCGAGGAGGAGTCCGGATCGCCGTCGCTGAAACCGTTTCTCGAACCGAATGCGGATGAGCTCAAGGCCGATTTCGCGCTGGTCTGCGACACCGGCATGTGGGACCGCGATACGCCCTCGATCTGCGTCTCGCTGCGCGGGCTGGTCGGCGAGGAGATCACGGTGACGGCCGCCGACCGCGACCTGCATTCCGGGCTCTATGGCGGTGCGGCCGCCAATCCGATCCGCATCCTGGCAAAAATCCTGGCCGACATCCACGATGAGGATGGTCACGTCACCATTCCGGGTTTCTATGACGGCGTCGAGGAAACGCCCTCGCAGATATTGCAGTCGTGGCTGTCGCTGGGCGAGACCGCCGAGACCTTCCTCGGCCCGATCGGCCTGTCGATTCCGTCCGGCGAAAAGGGCCGCTCGGTGCTCGAACTGACCTGGGCGCGCCCGACGGCCGAGTTCAACGGCATCATCGGCGGCTATACCGGCAAGGGCTTCAAGACGGTGATCGCCGCGCAAGCCTCGGCAAAAGTCTCCTTCCGCCTCGTCCACAAACAGGATCCGGCAAAAATCCGCGCCGCCTTCCAGGCATTCGTCAGGCAGCGCGTTCCGGCCGACTGCTCGGTCGAATTCCATCCGCACGGCGCCTCGCCGGCGATCCAGCTTTCCTACGACTCGCCCTTTCTCGCCAAGGCCAAGCAGGCGCTGTCCGACGAGTGGCCGAAGCCGGCGGTGGTGACCGGCAGCGGCGGCTCGATCCCGGTGGTCGGCGATTTCCAGACCTATCTCGGCATGGAATCGCTGCTGGTCGGTTTCGGTCTTGACGACGACCGCATCCACTCGCCGAACGAGAAGTACGAGATGAGCTCTTTCCACAAGGGCCAGCGCTCCTGGGCGCGCATTCTCGAGGCGCTGACACGCTGAAATTGCGTCACAATCAACTTTGTGTTGATTTTTCACCGGATCACGGCAAGGACGGGCACGGCCCGTCGCGTATCGCTGCACGGGGCCGCGACGGGAGAAGACGATGAGCGACATACGTTTCCACAAAAACGATTTGCCCGGCCTGCTGCATTACGATGTCGGGGCGGTCGCTATCGACACCGAGACGCTCGGGCTGAACCCGCATCGCGACCGGCTCTGCGTCGTGCAGATCTCACCGGGCGACGGCTCGGCCGACGTCATCCAGATCGCGCCCGGCCAGAGGAAGGCGCCGAACCTCGTCAGCCTGCTGAAGAATCGCAGCATCACCAAGCTCTTCCACTACGGCCGCTTCGATCTCGCCGTACTCTACAACGCCTTTGGCGTCATGCCGGAGCCGGTGTTCTGCACCAAGATCGCGTCGCGGCTGACGCGCACCTACACCGACCGGCACGGGCTGAAGGACATCTGCTTCGAGCTTCTCGGGGTCGGCCTGTCGAAGGCGCAGCAATCCTCGGACTGGGCGGCCGAGACGCTGTCGCCCGAGCAGCTCGAATATGCCGCCTCCGACGTGCTCTACCTGCACCGGCTGCGCGACGTGCTGAGCGCGCGGCTGGCGCGCGACAACCGGACCAGGGAGGCCGATGCCTGCTTCCGCTTCCTGCCGACGCGTGCGAAACTCGACCTGATGGGCTGGGATGAAGAGGATATCTTCGCCCACAGCTAATGGCCCTCTGGCACTTTAACGCCATCGGCCGGGAGGAATTGAAATGGCTGCGCGAAAACCAATCGAAACGGCACCGAAGGACGGCTCCAAGGTCACCGTCTACTGGCAGGACAGCGACGGCGTGATTAACGAGAGCATCGCGCAATACCGTTCGCTCGACCGGCTGAAGGCGGCCGGCGGCGACTGGGACGAAAGCGACGCCGGCTGGTGGGCCTATACGGACGGCCATACGCAAAAGAAGATCGAACCGATCAGCTGGCGGCCGGCCTCCGACGACCCGGACGCGGACGACTGAGGGTTGTCGCAACCGCCGACCTGAAGTGATTATTCTGAGGCGAAGCGTATTTTGTTCTTGCTTTGTGCCGGCAGCTATGCTACTAATTCCACTATGGTGCTCATTGGCGCCAACGACCCGCCCGCCGAGGCGGGTTTTTCGTTTCGGCTTTGGCGCTGTCGCGGGCCGCGCGTGCTTCGCAAGTGATTGAATACAGTTTACTTCGATTTTTCCCGACTTAACCCGCCCTTAAATCGCCGCATCTAGTCTTCAACCCGAACGCCATAGGCATGGGGAAGACAGCACAGCGCATGGCGAACCGGAAAGACAGCCGCATCGAGCCCAGCTTCGAGGCATCGCCGGGGGCGAGATCCTCGGCCGGTTTTTCGGTGAGCGAGGAGGACCGCGTCGTGCCGAACAACCGCAAAGCCGCCGCAAAGCGCAAATCGACCAAGGCCAAGCCGTCACGCGGCGGGCGCGGCAAAGGCCGGCGCGGCGCGTTCGGCGTGCTTGGCCGGCTGTTCTACTGGTGCTTCGTGCTGGCCATCTGGGGCGGTATCGCCACTGCCGGCATCGTCGTCTATTACGGCGCGAAAATGCCGGCGGCCACCACCTGGGCCATTCCCGACCGCGCCCCCAACATCAAGATCGTCTCGGTCGACGGCCAGCTGCTTGGCAATCGCGGCATGAGCGGCGGCGAGGCCGTCGGCCTGCACGAAATGTCGCCCTATATTCCCGAGGCCGTCATCGCCATCGAAGACCGCCGCTTCTATTCGCATTTCGGCATCGACCCGATCGGCCTTTCCCGGGCAATGATGACCAATGTGCTCGGCGGGCATTTTTCGCAGGGCGGCTCGACGCTGACCCAGCAGCTGGCCAAGAACCTGTTCCTGACGCCGGACCGCACGCTGGAGCGCAAGGTGCAGGAAGTGCTTTTGGCGCTGTGGCTCGAGCACAAGCATACGAAGGACCAGATCCTCGAAATGTACCTCAACCGGGTCTATTTCGGCTCGGGCGCCTATGGCGTCGAAGCGGCCTCGCGCCGCTATTTCGGCAAGAGCGCGCGCGACGTCACGCTGTCGGAGGCGGCACTTCTCGCCGGTCTGCTCAAGGCGCCGTCGCGGCTGTCGCCGGCACGCGACCCGAAGGCGGCCGAGCAGCGCTCGCAGCTGGTGCTCGCCGCGATGCGCGACGAGGGCAAGATAAGCGCCAAGGAGATGACCACGGCGATGAGCGCGCCGGCGACGCGCGCGCCGTCCTACTGGACCGGCTCGGAAAACTATGTCGCCGATACGATCATGGAAGAACTGCCCGACCTGATCGGTGACGTGCGCCGCGACATCGTCGTCGACACGACCGTCGATCTGACGCTGCAGAAGCTCGCCGAGCAATCGATCCGCCGGCTGATCGACCAGAGCGGCAAGAAGCTCAATGTCAGCCAGGGCGCGCTGGTGTCGATCGACAATTCCGGCGCGGTGCGCGCCATGGTCGGCGGCTATGATTATTCGACCAGCCAGTTCGACCGCGCCTCGGAAGCGCGCCGCCAGCCGGGCTCGGCGTTCAAGCCGTTCGTCTATATGGCGGCGCTGGAATCCGGCCGTACGCCGGACAGCGTGCGCAATGACGCGCCGATCAAGATCGGCAACTGGACGCCCGACAATTACGGCGGCAAATATTTCGGCAAGGTGACGCTGGCGACGGCGCTGGCAAAATCGCTGAACTCGGTGGCCGCGCAGTTGACTATGGAAGTAGGGCCGAACGCGGTAGTCGAGGCGGCGCACCGCATGGGCATCCAGTCAGAGCTGACGGCCAACACTTCGATTGCGCTGGGCACCTCGGAAGTGACGCCGCTGGAACTGACCTCGGCCTATGTTCCCTTCGCCAATGGCGGTTACAAGCCGGACATCCATTTCATCCGCCGGGTCACGACGAGCGACGGCAAGGTGCTCTACGAAAACAATGGCGGCGGTGCGCCGCGCGTCGTCAAGCCCGATGTCGTCGGCATGATGAACTCGATGATGACCGGCACGGTCGAGATCGGCACGGCCAGGAAGGCGGCGTTCGCCTGGCCGGCGGCCGGCAAGACCGGCACCAGCCAGAACTCGCGCGACGCCTGGTTCATCGGCTATACCGCCAACCTCACCACCGGCGTCTGGTTCGGCAATGATGACGGCAGCGCGATGAAGAAGGTCACCGGCGGCGCCTTGCCCGCGCAGGCCTGGCACGAGTTCATGGTCGCCGCGCATGAGGGCGTGCCGGTGCGGCCGCTGCCCGGAACCTGGAAATCGACGCCGCCCGACACCGTCGTCCCGGACGAGATACCGGCCGACACGGCACCGCCGGCGCCGGTCGCGTCCGTTGGCCAATCGGCGCCGCCTGCGGCAGCTACGCAGCCCGCTTCGCGTCCCGTGCGCCCTGCTGAGACGGTCGATGCCGGCGGCCTTGCCATGCCGGGCGTCGACAGTGCCACCGGATCGATCAAGCATCCGGTGCCGCCCGGCGAAGTTGGCGGCCCGGTCAAGAAGCGGCAGACCTCGATCCTGGACATTCTGGGCGGAGGTTAGGCGATGTCCGGTGAACCGGCCAAGCCGGCTGACGTCAAAGGATACAAGCGTCTAAGCACGTGGCAGTGGCTCTTGCTGCTCGGGATGACCGTTTGTGTCGTGGTCATTCGGCATCTGCCGTATCTCTATTTCCCCAATCCGGCATACCTCGATCAGGAAAGAATCGGAGCGGTATACGGCTCCGTCATCATGGGTCTTTTGTTGCCTTATGGGGTGGCCTGGGGCGTTGCGCGTCTGGCCGGGCGCTCGCGTGGCGCGTTCTTAGGGGTTATCTGAACGTTGGCGGCTCTGGTCTTTGTTCTCAATCTCGGCCTGTATGTGCAGTGTCCGACCTGCTATTGAACGGTTGCCAGCAGCCACGCAACCGGCCCTGTGATCTTCTGGCGGCCTCTCGTCATTGTAACCATATTCGGTTAGATCACGCGCCGGAGACCGCGACATGGCTGAACCCGACACCAGAAAAACCATCGTGCTGACCGGCGCCAGCCGTGGCATCGGCCATGCCACGGTCAAGCGCTTTTCACGCGAAGGCTGGCGCGTCATCACCTGCTCGCGTCAGGCCTTTGCCGAGGACTGCCCGTGGCCGGCCGGCCCGGAAGACCACATCAAGGTCGATCTCGCCGACCAGGAAGATGTCGGCATCGCCATCTCCGAGATCCGCCACCGGCTCGAGGCCCATGGCGGGCAGTTGCACGCGCTGGTCAACAATGCCGGCATCTCGCCGAAGCTCAAGGACGGCAACAGCCGCATGAACTCGATCGACACGCCGATGCATGTCTGGCGCGACGTCTTCCAGGTGAATTTCTTCGCGCCGATCATGCTGGCGCGGGGCCTGTTCAAGGAGCTGGCGTCAGCCAAGGGTTCGATCGTCAACGTCACCTCGATCGCCGGCACCCGCGTGCATCCTTTCGCCGGCACCGCCTACGCGACCTCGAAGGCGGCACTCGGCTCGCTGACGCGCGAGATGGCGCATGATTTCGGTCCGCACGGCATTCGCGTCAACGCCATTGCGCCGGGCGAGATCGACACCGCGATCCTGTCGCCGGGCACGGAAAAAATCGTCGAGACCATTCCGCTGAGGCGGCTCGGCACCACCGCGGAAGTCGCCGACATCATCTTCTTCCTGTGCTCGCAGCAGGCGTCCTACGTGACCGGCTCGGAAATCCACATCAACGGCGGCCAGCACGTTTGAGCGGTTGGTTTTGATCAATCGTTGACGCTGCCCCTCATCCCCCTGCCGGGACCTTCTCCCCGTGAAGAACGGGGAGAAGGGGCTTGACCGCTACGCTGGCGGGGCAGCGCAGGCTTAGGCTGCCGTGGGCGCTTTCGGTGCTGCCAAAACCTCCTCGACGATCCCGCGGGCGATCTCGCGTTCACCCATGATGACGGTGTCGGCACCAAGGCCCTTGAGGTGCTCGACCTCGGCATCGGAATGGGCGCGGGCGATGATCTCGATTGTCTGATTGGCGGCGCGGGCGCGCAGCACGACCTGCCCGGCCTCGAAGGCGTTGGGGATGGCCAGGATCAGCCGCTTCGCGCCCTCGGCATTGGATGCGGCGAACACGTCGCCATTCGCCGCGTTGCCGGCCACGGTTTCGACGCCTTCGGCCTTGAGCTTCGCCAACGTCTTGTCGGCATCCTCGATGACGAGGAAGGGCAGGGCGGCCTGCTTCAGCGACGCGCCGACGAGGCTGCCGACGCGGCCGTAGCCGATCAGGATGGTGTGGCCGGTCAGCCTCGTCCTGGGCGGCGGGCCATCCTCCTTCGCGGGCGCCGCGACCGAAGCCACCTGGCCGGGTTCGGTCGCCGGGCCGATCGGCCTTGCTTCGCCGGACGGCGCCGTCCTGCCGGCGCGTGCTTCCAGCCAGGGTTTCATCCGGTCGGCGGCAAGAAACATCAGCGGATTGAGGACGATCGACAGGATGGCGCCGGCGAGGATGAGGTCGCGACCTTGTTCGGGCAGCAGTTTCAGCCCGACGCCGAGTTCGGCCAGGATGAACGAGAATTCGCCGATCTGGGCAAGGCTTGCCGAAATCATCAATGCCGTTGCGACCGGATAGCGGAAAACGACGACGATGACGAAGGCTGCCAGCGACTTGCCGATAACGATGATGGCCAGCGTCGCCAGGATCGGCCAGCCATTGCTGATCAGGCTGAACGGGTCGAACAGCATGCCGACCGAAACGAAGAACAGCACGGAAAAGGCGTCGCGCAGCGGCAGCGATTCCTCGGCCGCCCGATGGCTGAGTTCGGATTCGCTCATGATCATGCCGGCGAAGAAAGCGCCGAGAGCCAGCGACACGCCGAACAGCTTGGCCGCGCCGAAGGCGACGCCAAGCGCAATCGCAAGCACCGCCAGCCGGAACAGTTCGCGCGATCCGGTATGGGCGACGTAGTGCAGGATCCAGGGGATAAGCCGGCGGCCGACCACCAGCATGACCACGACAAAGGCCGCGACCTTGGCCAGTGTGATGCCGACGACGCCCCAGACGCCGTAGCTCGCCGGCAGCGACAGCAGACCGCCGGAGCGCACCTCCACCTGCTCCTGGCCGCCGAGCACGCCGGCCAATGCCGGCAAAAGCACCAGCGCCAGCACCATCGCCAGATCCTCGACGATCAGCCAGCCGACAGCGATGCGGCCACGCTCGGTCTCGATCAGCCGCCGCTCCTGCAGCGCGCGCAACAGCACCACGGTCGAGGCCACGGAAAGCGCCAGGCCGAAGACCAGCCCGGCGCCCATCGACCAGCCGAGCATCCAGGCGAGGCCGGCGCCAAGGGCTGTCGCGAAGCCGATCTGCACGATGGCGCCGGGCACGGCGATGGCGCGGACCGACAACAGGTCCTTCAGCGAGAAATGCAGGCCGACGCCGAACATCAGCAGGATGACGCCGATCTCGGCCAGTTCATTGGCGAGGCCGGCATCGGCAACGAAACCCGGCGTGTTCGGTCCAACCAGAACGCCGGCGATGAGATAGCCTACCAGCGGCGGCACGCGAAAACGGTTGGCAAGTGCGCCGAAGACGAAAGCCAGCCCCAGACCGGCAACGATGGTGGCGATAAGGGGCGTGTCATGCGGCATTGTCTATGGAGCGCCTTCAGGAATTGCCATGTCGGACGTGCGCCGCCCGAAAGCCGCCGCCTCGGCAGTATGGGGGCTCGGACAGTCGCGAGACAACCCGCAATCCCCATGAAATCGATGGCAAAGAAGCAAAAGGCAGAGAGCCGGTAAGCGTTGCCACCCGGCGCGGCCTGCTCTAGGCAGGCGATTGATACGGAAAAGGGCTTATCCCGTTCGCGCAGGCAGACGCTGCTAATTGTGCATTGATAGAACTGAGATTCATCCGTTAGCAGACCGAAGCGGTCCTCGGGATGGAAGATGGGTGCGACGCATCAGGCACGATTCGCCAACCCGTGTCCTGTCAGATCGTGGCAGCCTCCTACTGCGCCACAGGCGTTTTTGAAGCCGGGCGCTTGCGGATGAGACAATCTTCGACAAAGACTTTGGGAAAGCGGAGAACCTTGGAGGAAGTATGGTTGAAATCGCCAATACAGCCGCAGAGCACATTGAGAGTTTCCATGCGGCTCTCGACGTTGTCGCGCGGGAGCGAAAATACCTGACCATGCTTGAAGCGTTCCCGCTTCCTGAGACACGCGATTTCGTTTTGAATATGATTAAGCAGCGAAACCCGCATATCGTGGCGACGGAAGGAGACCGCGTTGTGGGATGGTGCGACATCACCCGCCATTTCTTTCCATCTCACGCTCATCGCGGAAGTTTAGCGATAGGAATCATACCCGATTATCGTGGACAAGGATTGGGCCGTCGCCTTATCACCGCCGCCTTAGAAAAGGCTCGGCAAGAAAACTTCGTTCGCGTTGAACTCTCGGTCCACGCCGATAATAGCCGGGCCATAACGCTGTATGAGAAAACTGGTTTCGTTACGGAAGGTGTCCTCAGGCGTAGTGTTTGCATTGATGGTCGCTATGTCGACACCATCTGCATGGCCGTGATGCTCGACGGTCAATGACGATGCTGGCGCATCCCGACCGACAGTACGTTTTGTCGCCGTGATCCGGCCCCCGGTCAGCTTTGAACCGATTGGAACGTGGCGAAGGAGGCCCATTTCGACATCTTCCGGAGCGAGGCTTGGAGGGTGAACGTGCCGCCTTGTGTTTCTCTCCTCACCCTTGCGTCGGGGTGGGAGGGCGGAACGCTGCCCCTCATCCGCCTACCGGCACCTTCTCCCCGTAAGTGACAGGGAGAAGGGGCTTGGACGCAACGCTGGCAACCCCCTCTCCCCGTCTTTCACGGGGGTCCGAAGGACGGGCGAGACAAGCGGCTCGCCCCGGAATGGGTAAGGGTGAGGGGCAGCACAAACCTGATGCGATTGCCCTGGGCTGCTTCAGCCTCACGATCAATAAGGAATGTACGCACCGCCGATGCCCGATCAGGTCGCCTGCAGCAGGCTCTCGATATCGGGTATGCTGTGGTTGGTCAGCGTCTTTGGAATTTCGGCCGTTATCTTGTCGGTGACCTCCTTGTGCAGTTTCCGGCGCATGTCGCCCAGCACTGGCGGCGGTGCGATCAGCACGATCTCCTTGAAGGTGCCGCGATGCGCGAGCTTGTAGAGCCGGTCGGCAATCTCGTCGGCAAAACGCTCCTTGCCGAGGCGGTGCCAATCGGTGTCCTCGACCGCACTGCGGTGGACGGAAGGGCCGTCGCTGTAGCGGCCGGGGCGGTCCGTGCCTTGCTCTCGGGTTGCCGGATTTTCCTGCTCCATCTCGTGCACGACCTGAAGGTCGGGATATTGGACGTCTCCACGGTTCTCGAGGAACAGCGCCTTTTCGCCATCTGCCACCACGATCCACAGTCCGCGTTTCAGTCTGACGTTGCTCATGGGGCGCTCCTTTTTGATTTTTCAAGCCCATAGCCGGGCCTTTGCCGCAGGGGCATGACCGGGCTTGGCCCTATAGAGCAAACGCGTGCCGAGGCGTGAATGTTCCGGTACTCGGACCCGGTATCTCCGACAGGAGCCGGCGAGAGCGCCAGGCTGTCTTTGATGGCTCGGCTGGCATGCGGCGGCTTTAATCTACTAAATTGGTAGAAATTGGAAAAATCTGTTTTGTGGCTGGCTCGGCAAGCCGCTAGAAAGGCAGCGGATCAAGGGCCGCAACAGCAGCTTCAATCCGCTCCGCATCTGAATGTGGAATATTTTTCTCTTGGCCGTTATGCTTGCAGAAAAGAGATTGCCTGCTACGAAGCGATGCGCGAGTGGGTGCCTTCTGGTTTTTCGCGGCCCCGCGTAGAACTGGCAAACGGTTCCAGGATTCCGCTCGTCATGCCGCAAGCCAAGCCTAAGCTCAATGCCTTTCCCGTCTTCATGCGGGTCGAGGGCGAAGCCGTCGCCATCGTCGGCGGCGGCGAGGAAGCGCTGGCCAAGGCGCGGCTGCTCGCTCAGTCGAGCGCTGTGCTGCGCATCGTCAGCGATGCCGCAAGCGCCGATCTGCTGGCCTGCATCGCCGAGACGGGCGCCACCCACATTGCCGACGCCTATAATGCAGCACATCTCAATGGTGCGGTGATGGTGTTTGCCGCCAGCGGCGATGAGGCGCTCGACCGCCGCGTTGCCGGGGATGCGCGCCGGCTGGGCATTCCGGTCAATGCCGTCGACCGGCCGGAGCTCTGCGATTTCTTCACGCCGGCACTGGTCAACCGCGCGCCGGTCGCCATTGCCATCGGCACGGAAGGTGCCGGCCCGGTGCTTGCGCAGATGCTGCGCAGCCGCATCGACCGCATGCTGTCGCCCTCGCTCGGGCCGCTCGCGGCACTTGCCGCGTCGTTTCGCGGCGCCGCCGAAAAGCTGCTGCCGAAGGGCAATGCCCGCCGCCGCTTCTGGAGCGATTTCTTTGGCGGCGCGCCGGCCCGTGCCGTGGAGGCCGGCGAGCTTTCGCAGGCGCATGATGCCGCCGTCGGCCTGCTGCTTTCGAACGAACCGGCATCGGGCCATATCGCGCTTGTAGGCGCCGGTCCCGGCGCCGAGGACCTTTTGACGCTGCGCGCCCATCGCCTGCTGATGGAAGCCGACGTGATCGTCCATGACGCGCTGGTGCCGGAGGCCATCGTCGCCATGGGCCGCCGCGATGCCGAACGCCTGCCGGTCGGCAAGCGCAAGGGCTGCCATTCCAAGAGCCAGGCCGAGATCAATGCGCTGCTGGTCGAGCTTGGCCACGCCGGCAAGCGCGTCGTGCGGCTGAAGTCCGGCGACCCGCTGGTGTTCGGCCGGGCCGGCGAGGAGATGGCGGCACTTCGCGATGCCGGCGTCGCCTACGAAGTGGTTCCGGGCGTCACCGCGGCCTTCGCCGCCGCCGCCGATTTCGAACTGCCGCTGACGTTGCGCGGCGTGTCGTCGTCGATGGTGTTCACCACCGGCCACGACCTCAAGAGAAATTCGCTGCCCGATTGGGCAAAGCTCGCCATTTCGGGCGCGACGGTCGCCGTCTATATGGGGCGCTCGGTCGCCGCCGAGGTCGCCGGCCGGCTGATCGAAGCCGGCCTGTCGCCGGACACGGCCGTCGCCGTGGTCGAGAATGCCAGTCTTGCCAACCGCCGCCGTTTCCACGGCACGCTCGCCGACCTGCCGTCGCTGGAGGCGCGCGCCGACCTCAGCGGCCCGGTGATGACGATCATCGGCGACGCCGTCGCCGGCGCCAATTTCGAACGGTCCGAGCCGCTGGCCGCACACAGGCAGGACAGCGTGGCCCCTGCTGCCGCGGAAGGAGTGAACCAATGAAAGTGCTGACCGCGAACCGTCTCGCCGACGGCATAGCCGTCTGGTACGCCAATGGCGGCTGGGCCGAGATCATCGACCATGCCGACATCGCCCATGACAAGGCGGCCGAGGACCGGCTGGAGGCGATCGGCGCCAAGGCCTCCGCCGACAATGAGGTGGTCGACGTCAATCTGATCGACGTGACTGTGGTCAACGGCACTGTCGAGGCGGTCCGGCTGCGCGAAAAGATCCGTGCCGCCGGCCCGACCACCCGCCACGATCTGGGCAAGCAGGCCCGTCCGCAGGCCGCACGCGCGGCATAGATGACACAAGCATGATCCCGATCGTGCTCGAACGAAGAAAATAACGGGCGGACGCGCCCGGAAAGACCTGAAAATGTACCGTTACGATGAGTTCGACCACGATTTCGTCAAGGCCCGCGTCGCCGAGTTCAGCGACCAGGTCGCACGGCGGCTTGCCGGCGAGATCACCGAGGACCAGTTCCGGCCGCTTCGGCTGATGAACGGCGTCTATCTACAGCTGCATGCCTATATGCTGCGCATCGCCGTGCCCTACGGCACGCTGAACAGCAAGCAACTGCGTATGCTCGGCCACATCGCACGCAAATACGACAAGGGTTATGGGCATTTCACGACCCGCCAGAACATCCAGTTCAACTGGCCGGCGTTGTCGGACATCCCGGCGATCCTGGCGGACCTGGCAAGCGTCGAGATGCACGCCATCCAGACCAGTGGCAACTGCATTCGCAACGTCACCGCCGACCACTTCGCCGGCGCCGCCGCCGACGAGGTTGCCGATCCGCGCCCCTATGCCGAAATCCTGCGGCAATGGTCGTCGGTGCATCCGGAGTTTTCGTTCCTGCCGCGAAAATTCAAGATCGCGGTGACCGGCGCCGAGCGCGACCGCGCCGCCATCCAGACGCATGACATCGGCCTGCATCTGAAGAAGAACGCCGCCGGCGAGCTTGGTTTCGCCGTCTATGTCGGCGGCGGCCAGGGCCGCACGCCGATGGTGGCCAAGAAGATCCGCGACTTCCTGCCCGAAGCGGATCTGTTGTCCTACTGCACGGCGATCCTGCGCGTTTACAACCTCTACGGCCGTCGCGACAACAAGTTCAAGGCGCGCATCAAGATCCTGGTCCACGAGACCGGCGTCGAGGAGATCACCCGCCAGGTCGAGGCCGAATGGCAGGAGTTGAAGGACGCCGAGCTGAGGCTGCCGGAAGAAGACATCCGCGCCATCGACGCCTATTTCGCGCCGCCGGCGCTTGTCGATCGGCCGGAAGGCGACGAGGCGGTCAAGCTTGCCCGACTCGACTCGAAGAGCTTTTCCGAATGGCTGGACCAGAATGTGGTCACCCATCGCCATCCCGACTACGCGGCGGTGACCATCTCGCTCAAGGGCATTGGCGAGACGCCCGGCGACGCCTCCGACAGCCAGATGGAAGCGGTCGCAGACATTGCCGAAAAATATTCCTTCGACGAGCTGCGCGTCAGTCACGAGCAGAACCTGATCCTGCCGCATGTCGCGCGTGCCGACCTCAAGGCGGTCTATGACGCGCTTGTCGATATCGGGCTGGCGACGGCCAATTCCAACCTGATCAGCGACATCATCTCCTGCCCCGGCCTCGATTATTGCGCGCTGGCGACAGCGCGTTCGATTCCCGTGGCACAGGAAATCTCGCGGCGCTTCGCCTCGCTGGAGCGCCAGCGCGAGATCGGCGAATTGAAGCTGAAGATTTCCGGGTGCATCAATGCCTGCGGCCATCACCATGTCGGCCATATCGGCATCCTCGGCGTCGAGAAGAAAGGCGCCGAGCTCTACCAGGTGACGCTCGGCGGCTCGGCCGACGAGAACACCTCGGTCGGCGAGATCATCGGCCGCGGCTTCAGTTCGGAAGAGATCACCGATGCCATCGAGCAGATCGTCGAGACCTATCTCGGGCTTCGGCTGGACAGAAACGAAAGATTTATCGACGCCTACCGCCGTGTCGGTCCCGCGCCGTTCAAGGAGGCGCTCTATGCTGGCGAAACCAAGGCCGCTTGACCGGATCATCGACGTCGAGGCCGGCATCGCCGCCGAAGCGGCGGGTCTCGACGCGCTCTATGGCCATCTAAAGCCGCTGGAGATTATCGAGCGGTCGGCCCGGGAATTCTTTCACGGCGAAATCGCCGCCGTCTCGTCCTTCGGCGCGGATTCGGCGGTGCTGCTGCACATGATCGCGGAGATCGACCGCACGCTGCCGGTGATCTTTCTCGACACCGGCAAGCATTTCGAGGAAACGCTCGGCTATCGTGACGCGCTGGTCGCCGATTTCGGGTTGACCGATATCCGGGTGATCAGGCCCGACGATGCGGCGCTGGCAAGGATCGACCCGACCGGCAATCTGAACGAGACCGATACCGACGCCTGCTGCGACGTGCGCAAGGTCGAGCCGCTGGCGCGCGGCGTCGAGCCGTTCCGCGCCTGGTTCACCGGACGCAAGCGCTTCCAGGCCGCGACCCGGGCAGCGCTTCCGGTGTTCGAGGCGGTCGGCTCGCGCATCCGCATCAATCCGCTGGCGCACTGGACGACATCAGACCAGGCCAGCTACATGCGCGCACATGCGCTGCGTGAAAACCCGCTCGTCGCCTATGGCTATCTGTCGATCGGCTGTTTCCCTTGCACGCAGCCGGTGCAGCCGGGCGACGACGCGCGCAGTGGCCGCTGGGCCGGGCACGCCAAGACCGAATGCGGCATCCATTTGTCGGGGCTGGAGAAGTCGCTGACCGATGCCTCACTTTAGGATATATTGATATTCAGGTGATGCCGGCCTGCAAACGGCGGCTTCCTGCGCTTCCGGCGCTCACGTACCCAAAAGTACGCTCCGCTCCGGTTCTCGGAAGCCACGCAGTTTGGTCGCTTCGCGCCCGCCTTCGGCTCCGGCTCGGCCTGACCTGAATCTCAACACCCCCTGAGGTGTTTTGCACTTTAGAACCTTGTGGACTTGGGAATTTCTTGATGAGCGAATTGATAGCGGAAAACGCCACCCGGCTGTGGACGCCGAATGGTTTTTGCGAGGACGAGTGGGTTCATGCCGAAAGCGCCGAGGCGCTGGTCGGCAATGGCCGCTTCATCCTGCCGCTGCAGGCGTTTCTCGGCCTCGATCGGGAGGTGCGGCGGTCGGCGAAGGAACGCATCGGCGTGCTGCTGCAGCCCGGCGATCAGCTCGAGAAGATCGCCGGCCTGCTCGACCAGCTGTCGCTGGTGGCGCTGGCCTTCCCGGCGTTCAATGACGGCCGCTCGTTCTCCAAGGGCGAATTGCTGCGCAGCCGTTACCATTTCACCGGCGCCATGCGCGCCACCGGGCAGGTGCTTATCGACCAGCTGCCGCACATGCTGCGCCTCGGCTTCGACGAATTCGAGATCTCGCACCCGGTGCTGCTGAAGCGGCTCGAGCAAGGCCGCACCGGCGGACTGCCGCTGTTCTACCAGCCGGCGGTGAAGCCGGAGGCCAAAGGCCCGAAATATTCCTGGCGGCGGGTGCGCGCCAGCTGATCTGCTCCAGGGGACCAGAAGCACGATCTGGTCAGACCACATTGCCGATTCGATCTTTTATTTTGCCCGTCCCCGTCTTAGGATAGGTCCATTATTTCGCGATCCGAATAAATGTGGCCAGAAGGGAGGAACCGGGTATGGCTGGCAAGAAGATATTGATGCTCGTTGGCGAGTTCAGCGAGGAATACGAGATTTTCGTCTTTGAACAGGCGATGCATGCGGTGGGCAATACGGTCCATGTCGTTTGCCCCGACAAGAAGGCCGGCGACATCCTGAAGACCTCGTTGCACGACTTCGAAGGCCACCAGACCTATACGGAAAAGCTCGGCCACGACTACATCCTCAACAAGACGTTTTCCGAGGTCAACCCGGCCGAATACGACGCCGTCTACGCGGCGGGCGGGCGCGGGCCGGAATATATCCGCATCGACAAGCGCGTGCAGGCGCTGGTGCGGCATTTCCATGAGGCCGGCAAGCCGATCTTCACCATCTGCCACGGCGTGCAGATCCTGATCGCGGTCGACGGCGTGGTGCGCGGCAGGGAAGTCGCGGCGCTGCAATATTGCGAGCCGGAAGTCACGCTGGCCGGGGGCATCTATATCGATGTTGCGCCGACCGGTGCCCATGTCGACGGCAATCTGGTGTCGGCCAAGGGCTGGCCGGGCCTTGCCGCCTTCATGCGCGAATGTCTGAAAGTGCTGGGCACCGAGATCCGCCAGGGAGAGATCCTGATGCGCGACCAACGCCAGGCGGCTTAAGCTCGGAATTTGGAGCCGCCGCGCCCCTAATGCATGTCGCGCAAAAGTGTGCAGCGGTTTTGCGATAACGGCATGCATAAACAAGAACTTAAAGCGCGTCGCATGAGGCCGGTCGAGCGCGACGCGCTTTAGGTGCGGCGGTGCGTCTACACGGCCATCCGCGCTTCGCGGAACGAGACCAGCTTGCTGCGGCTCTCGTCCCATAGCGCCAGCTTGACGCAGCGCAGGCTGTCGAGAAGCGTGACGCGGCCGATCTCACGCAACTCCGGATAGTCCCTCAGCACTTCCGGAAGCCGGTAACACGGCACTTTGGCCGAGAGGTGGTGCACATGGTGGACGCCGATATTGCCGGTGATCCAGTTCAGAACCGGCGGCAGGTCGTAATAGGACGAGCCGTGCAGGGCAGCGTGCTGGAATTCCCACTCGGAGTCCTTTGTCCACTCCGTTTCCTCGAACTGATGCTGGACGTAGAACAGCCAGATGCCGGCCGATCCGGCGAGAATGACGATCGGCAGATGCACGACCAGGAACGCGCCGGGGCCGACGAACCAGATGAGCAGAGCGGCGATGACGGCGATGGCGAGGTTGGTGGACATCGACGACACCCAAGGGGTGAGGCCGCCCCGCATCATGCCCAAGGGCAGTCTCTGCTCGAAAATGAAAATCCATATCGGGCCAAGGCCGAACATCACCAGCGGATGGCGATAGAGGCGATAGGCGAGCCGGCCCCGCCACGACAGTTGCCGGTATTCGGCGACGGTCAGTGTCTTGATGTCGCCGGTGCCGCGCTCGTCGAGATTGCCGGCGCTGGCGTGATGGGTTGCGTGGGCGCGGCGCCAGCAATCGTAGGGCGTCAGCGTCAGCACGCCAAGGACGCGGCCGATCCAGTCGTCGGCATAGCGATTGGCAAAGAAGGAGCCGTGACCGCAATCGTGCTGGATCATAAAGATCCGCACCAGAAAGCCGGCGGCCGGAAGGATGAGGACCAGACCCCACCAATGGCCATAGGCATAGGCGGCCGAGGACAGCGCCCATAACGTGGCGAAAGGGATGAGGGTGATGGCGAGTTCGACAGCGCTGCGACGTCTGTCGGGCTTTTTATAGCGCGACAGGATTTTCAACCAGGCGCGCTTGCTGTTTGCCACAGCTTCGGGGGAAATCATGTTCATCATGAAACATAGGCGGAGCAGGGCGCTGCCGCAAGACGGAGATCACGCAAAGTTACTGCGCGTAAACGTCGCGCGATGGCAACCGGCCACAATTGCCGGTCGCGTCCCTGGCAACGGCGCGCTACCGACGGCGCCCGCCTGCGACCACCTTGGCTTCCACGCCGTCCAGGCGGTCGAGCAATTCCTTCAGACGGTCGGGAATATCGGACTCGGTGCGGAAGGCCGGCAAGGTGCGCAGAAAGCGCTTGGTCGCTTCGGTGCCGAGCTGGCGCCGGATATCGGCGGCGAGCCCGTTGCGTTTTTCGCCGTTCCTGCGGGGCATCATCTCAAAATCCTGTGTCGGCTTCGAAACTCTTCCAAGGGAGGAATGGTTCCCGCATTGTAGTAGCCTGGCAAGCAAAGCCGGCGGTTACGGTAAAGTTTGAATTAAATCGAAAGGTTTGCGCCGTCCGCCATCGAGCCGCAACAGCGGCTGCAGTATCGCTTGCCCCTTGATTTTTGGCCGCTAAACCTCGATATCGGGCGCAAATCCACACCATTTGAAAATGACGGGAAACGGCGATGAGCGACCAGGCAAAAGACGAACGCGCGCCCGATGAAGCCGAGAAGACCGAGGCTGCCGCGGAGCCAAGGGAAGGCGGCGTCGACGGCGACTATGAAGCGCTTGTGCGGCTTCTGAAGGAAAACGAAGAGCTGAAGGATCGCGCGCTGCGCGTGGCGGCCGACATGGAGAATTTGCGCCGCCGCACCGCCCGAGACGTCCACGATGCGCGCGCCTATGCGGTCGCCAATTTTGCCCGCGACATGCTGTCGGTATCAGACAATCTGCGCCGTGCGCTGGATGCCATCCCGGAGGAGGCCAAGGCGTCGGGTGATGCCGGCTTCAAGGCGCTGATCGACGGCGTCGAGATCACCGAGCGCGCCATGCTGTCGGCGCTGGAGCGCCACGGCGTGAAGAAGCTCGAGCCCGAGGGGGAGAAATTCGATCCGAATTTCCACCAGGCGATGTTCGAGGTGCCCAATCCCGACGTGCCGGCCAACACGGTCGTCCAGGTCGTGCAGCCCGGCTATTCGATCGGCGAGCGCGTGCTGCGGCCGGCCATGGTCGGCGTCGCCAAGGGCGGCCCCAAGCATGTGGCAAGCGAAGCGCCGGTGGAGCCGGGGCCGGTGAACGAGCAGGCTGAGAAGGATGCGTGAACTGGGAGTAGGGCTCCGTTAGCCAGCAACCGCCATCAAAGCGTGAGGGATGATCGACCGCCCCCAACCTATCCGATTTCAGGGCGATCAAACAGTTCGCCGTGCAGGCTTTCCTGCCCTCAGCTCAGCAGTTCACAGCCATAGCGGCGGACCACGTCGGGGAATGTCTCCATGTCCGGCATTCCTTCGCCGTCCGGAGGAATGCGCCTGTCGGCGGTGGGCACACTGGTCGCCCTCAGAAGTTCCTCGAAACCGCCAGGCGTGAAGAAGAACAGCATCCGGGCCGGCCCACGCTTGACCGTATAGCGGTGCGGCACATCGCGTGGCCCAAAGAGAAACGAACCGGGTCCAGCCATAATCGCCTTACCGCCGATCTCGAACTCGATCTCGCCTTCAATCACCAGGAATGACTCGTCCTCGCGATGGTGCACATGCAGCGGCGCCTCACCTTCGCTCTCGAGCACTTCGATCAGCGTGAACTGGCCCGCGGTCTGGACCGCTGTCGCCTTGATCACCGCTAGCGAGCCAAGCCACCAGCGCGCCTCTCCTTCCAAGGCGTGACTGCAAAAGGCGTGGGGAGTGCTCCTGCCAGCTTCGCCGCCAGCCACGGCCGCCACAGAATGGTAGCCGACCTTGATCGAGGCGGAATTCACCATCGAGCAATAGTTTTTGATGCCGGGCAGGGAGGACCAGACCTCGCCAGCCGCCTTGGCGCTGTCCATGTCCGCCCATTCGAATATCTCCGTCCAGCCGCCTGCGGATTTGAGCAGGCGACGGTTGAGGAAACCCCTGAGCTTTCGCACCTCGTCATTCACTTCATCCCTAGTCTGCAGGAACATCTGCTCGGTGAATCCGGGCTTCAATGCAAATTCAGTGATTTCAACGACATTCGTGTCCATGACTTCCTCCCTTTGCCATCTGACCTTTGTTTCGCCTCCCGCATTCTGTTCGCTCAAGACGTGCTCGTCCGGCCTCTGCCTTTGAGCCAGCAGAGCGCCATTGTCGTTGCCGTTTCGACGGCGAGGTCCACCGTCATACCGCGTATCCGCATGGCGTTGAACGTCGGAAAGTCGAATAGAAAGCTGATTGCCTGCACGACATCATCGCCCGGACCGTCGTGCGCCAGTGCCTCACGCACGAATCCGGCCACCATGTGTCGCAGGTATTCCTCCCATTCCCGCATGGCCGGAAGCTCGCGCTCGCGCAGGTCGCTTTCGAGATGCCGTCCGCCACGTTGGTAGAAGGCGAACAGCTCGTTGGCGACCCGGCGTAGCCGTTCTTCAGGATCGGTCGCGTCGCCGATTATCTCCCTCACTGCTTCGGGCGACGGAGGACGCAGGCGCTCCATCAGCAATTCGCCGCACGCCGGCACCAGGTCATCCAGAGTAGGAAAATGCTTGTAGACGGTGCCAACGGCGACATCGGCTTCCGTAGCGATATCCTTCCAAGTCGTGCCAAAGATGCCGTTCTGGGTGTGCAGCTTGATTGTCGCGTCGAGAATGCGCTGCCTCGTCTTGGCGAAGGCGGCAGTCCGGGAAGCCATGCTGTAGCGGCGAGGGGACATAGACGTCCACCCAAATAATTGAATGAACAATTCAATCATTTAATTTATCTGGAGTCAATCCAGATTCGCAGGAGCCACTCGCTATTCCCCACTCGGTATTTCATTATTCCCTCCATGAACCCGATCGAGCTTCTCGACTATGCCGGCGTCGCCGTCTTCGCGGCGACCGGTGCGCTGGCCGCCTCGCGCAAACAGCTCGACATTATCGGTTACCTGTTTCTGGCTAGCGTTGCCGGCATCGGGGGCGGAACGTTTCGCGACGTCATCCTCAACGTGCCCGTGTTCTGGGTGGGAAACCGCGACTATGTGCTAATCTGTGCGGCGGTGGCGGTCGTCGTCTTCTTCAGCGCACATCGTTTCGAGTCGCGCTACAAATTGCTGCTCTGGCTCGACGCCATAGGTCTTGCCGCATTTTCGGTGATTGGCGCGGCCAAGGGGCTGACGATCACCGGGTCACCTGCAGTTTCGATCGTCACCGGCATGCTCACCGCAACCCTTGGCGGCATTCTGCGCGATCTGTTGACAGGCGAGCCTTCGGTGCTCCTGAGACCGGAAATCTACGTTACCGCAGCGCTTGCCGGCGCCGGCCTCTACACACTTGGCGATTTCGCCGGACTGCCGCCGCTTGCGTCGGGCCTGGCAGGTTTCATGGCGGCTTTCTGCGTACGCGGCGGCGCGCTGAAATTCGGCTGGGCCTTTCCGTCCTACAAAAGCAAGCCTGGCCGGCGTCCGGAAGATATTCCCTGATTTAAGGTGTCAGGCTGCAAACCGCTGCGCTTCCCCGCCATAATAATTGACGTAGCGGGCACCGATCTCCTTGACCGGCATCACCACGAACACGTCGACCGTCGAGAATTCACGGTCGATGACGCAACCGTCGCCGATGCGCGCGCCGACGCGCAGATAGCCCTTGACCAGCGGCGGCATCGCGGCGATCGCCGCCTTGGTGTTAACGGCTTCGATCGGCATCAGATCCATCGAACAATAGCGCCCGGCGACGGCACGCACGTCCCACGATGAATTCGTCCGGCAGTGGTGGGCAAGATAGGTCAGCGCCTCTGCATGTGCCGCCGGCACGGTGCCGTGGAACGACGCGCAGCCGGTCATCACGCCAATGCCGTAATGATTGATATAGGCCCAGATGCCTTGCCACAGCGCCTCGATGGTGCGCTTGGAGCGGTATTCCGGCAGAACGCAGGAGCGGCCGAGCTCGAGGAAGCGCTGGCCGGGATGTCGCGCGATCAGCTTGGTCAACTCGAATTCGCCTTCGGAATAGAAGCCGCCCGCCGCCGCGGCAATCTCCTGCCGCAGCAGGCGGTAGGTGCCGACGATGCGGCGATGCTCGGGACCGGAAAGCGAAGTATCGAAGACCAGCAGATGGTCGCAGAGGGGATCGAAGCGGTCGGCATCGCGGCGGTCCTGCATCTGGAACAGGTCCTTCCTGGCACCAAGCTCGTCGTAGAACACCCGGTAGCGCACTTCCTGCGCGGCGGCGATCTCGGCCTCGTTGCGGGCGAGCCGCACTTCGAGATTGCCGATGCGGCCGAGCGATGCGCCTTTTATGACGGCATCGGCGTTCCGGCCGACGAGCAAAGGCCCGCTGGCGTTCGGCCGAGCATCACATTCCGGCATGACTGTATGCACGAGTGATTCTCCTTCGAGCCATCCCTCTTGGCACGGGGATACGGTGTAGGTGCAACAGGATTGTGACAGTACCGTGATACGGCTCTGCGGGCAATACTTCGTCGGCTGGGTAATCTATCGACCGTCTATGTTGTGCCTCAAGCGGCCACTTGCCCTTCAACCGCATGAACCAGGGCATCAGGGTCGAGCGGCTTGGTGACGAAGCCGCTCGCACCGTGGGCGAGCACGGCGTGGCGGGTCTTTTCCTGGCTGTCGGCCGACAGCACCATGATCGGCACCGGCGGAACCGCGGTCTCCTCCTCATGGCGGCGGATGGCGGCGATGGCGTCCAGCCCGTCCATGACAGGCATATGCAGGTCCATCAGCACCACGTCGTAGCGGTGCTTATGGCCGGTGCTGATGACCGCCTCGACCGCGGCCTTGCCGTTGCCGACCACTTTCACCCGATGCCCGGCCTTCAGGAGGGTGGCGCGGGCCAGCATGGCGTTGATGTCGTTGTCCTCGGCGATCAGCACCGACAGGCCCTGCTGGCGGCCGCCAATGGCGTGCCCAGCCTGCGCGCCGCGCTTTTGCGGTTGCGGCTCGGCGATGACCGGTGCGTGGCTGGTCAAAAGCACGCGCAGCAATGTCTCGCCGCGCACCGGCCTCGCCAGGAAGGTGGCGTAACCGTTGGCACGGAACTCGCCAAGCATGCCGCGGTCGGTCGGCGCGATCAGCGTCACCGCCTCGCAATCGACAAATCCGCTCTGGCGCAGGCGCCTGAGCAGCCTGCCGTCGCTTTGCTCCATGGCAGCATCGACCAGAAGCACGTTGCAGCCCTCGGCGAAAGGGGCGGCCTGGGCGGCGGCGGCGGCCAGATCGACCGTTCCGCCATTGGCGCGAATGGTGCGGGCGATGGCTTCGGCCTCGACCAGGTTCTTCGACACGATTACCGCATGCCGGCCCAACAGCGCGTTCTGGCGGATCTGCAGCGCCTCGACGGCGGAAATAGCGGGAATCTCGAAGACGAATTCGGATCCCTGGCCAAGCCGGCTCGACACCGAGATAGTGCCGCCCATCGCCGTCACCAGGCGCTTGGAAATCGCGAGACCGAGGCCGGCACCACCATGCGTACGGGTCGAGGTGCCGTCAGCCTGTTCGAAGTCCTCGAAGATGCGCTCCATGTCCTCCTCGCGCAGACCGGGGCCGGTGTCGGTGATGGTGAAGCGGATGCGGTTGGTGGTTTCGGTGCGGACGCGGCCGATGCTTGCCAGGACGCCGCCGCTGTCGGTGAACTTGACGGCATTGCCGATAAGGTTGAGCAGCACCTGCCTGACCCTGCCGGGGTCGGCGGTGATCAGCTGCGGCACGTCGGGTTCGACATGGCAGCCGAGGCCGATATCCTTGGCAAAAGCCCGCGCCGCCAAAAGCTCGATGACATTGTCGGCGATCTCGCGCACCGACATCGGTTGCGGTTCGGGATCGAAGCGGCCGGCCTCGATCTTGGAATAGTCGAGCAGGTCCTCGATCAGCGCCAGCAGCGCGCTGGCCGAGGTCGAGATGGCGCCGACATAGGTCCGCTGCTCGGGCGAAAGGCTGGTGTCGGCGAGAAGCCGGGCCATGCCCATGATGCCGTTCATCGGCGTGCGTATCTCGTGGCTGACGGTGGCGAGGAAGCGCGATTTGGCCTGGCTCGCATATTCGGCCCGTTCGCGGGCGGTGATCAGCGAGGATTCGGCGCGTTTGCGGGCGGTGATGTCACGGGCGATGGCGCGATGCGAAACGGCGCCGCTGTCCTTGTCGCGCACCGACAGCTCGATCCAAGAGAACCAGCGTGGGCCGTCCGGCGTGCGAATGGCGACATCAGTGGAACTCAGGCATTCATGGTCGGAAAAGGCGGCGTCGGGAACGATGCCGACATCGATGCCTAGTTCCGCCAGGGTCTTGCCGGCGAGGTCGCGCTGGTCGGTTTCGACAAGGTCGGCGAAAACCTTGTTGGCGTAGACGATATGGCCGTCGCGGTCGCGGTGGACGACGAGATCGCCGAGTGCATCGATCAGACCGCGAAAGCGCTCCTCGCTCTCCTGCATCTCCCACATGCGGTCGGCCAGCGTCTCGATCTCGGCGCGACTGCGGGCGGTCGTGGCATCGAGCAGGGCCACCGCGCGACGCTGGGTGCGCCTGTTGCGCAGATGCATGGCGAGCCCGGCGATGGCTGTCGCCAAAAGGCCAATGGTGATGAAGATCGGCGCTCCGGTCAGATGCGACAGGCCTGCCAGCACGACGATGGCGACGAGAGTCAGGAAGGGCAGGCCGTGGCGGTTGGCGTCCGGCAATTCCGGCGCCAGCGGCGGCGCGGCGACAAGCTGCCGCCCTGACGCCTCGGGGGCCGCCCGGTCGGCCCGTTCGGCTGGTTCCGCCTCTCTGATGCCGGGTTCCGCAATCATACGGAATTCCTGCCAGACAGAGCTTATTGAAGGTTGTGGTTGATCGTTCGAATTTTAGCGGTCGCGCTCTTTTTTTCCCTTTGGAGCCTCACATGTCCACCACCACGCGGCCGCGGATCTTGCCCTCGACGATGTCATGCGCGGCGCCGATGATGCCGTCGAAGCCGATGCTCGTCGACAGGCTGGCAAGCTTTGCGTGATCGAGATCGGTGCCGATGCGGCGCCAGGCCTCGATGCGGACCGCCTTGGGCGCCATCACCGAATCGATGCCGAGCAGCGAGACGCCGCGCAGGATGAACGGGGCGACGCTTGCCGGCAGGTCCATGCCGCCGGCGAGGCCGCAAGCGGCAACGGCGCCGCCATAGGAGGTCATCGACAGGACGTTGGCCAGCGTGTGCCTGCCGACAGCGTCGATGCCGCCGGCCCAGCGTTCCTTGGCTAGCGGTTTTGCAGGCTGCGCAAGCTCGTCGCGTGAAATCACTTCCGCGGCACCGAGGTCGGTCAGATAGGGGCTTTCGGCACTGCGGCCGGTCGAGGCGATGACGTGATAGCCGAGGCTGGACAGGATCGAGACCGCGACCGACCCGACGCCACCGGCAGCGCCCGTCACCACCACAGGGCCGCGGTCGGGCACGATGCCGTGGCGCTCCAGCGCGATGACGCAAAGCATGGCGGTGTAGCCGGCGGTGCCGACCGCCATCGCATCATGCGGGCTCATGCCGTCCGGCAGCGGTACCAGCCAGTCGCCCTTGACGCGGGCGCGTCCGGCAAAGGCGCCGAAATGCGTCTCGCCGACGCCCCAGCCGTTCAATATGACCTTGTCACCCTCGCGCCAGTCGGGATTGGAAGACGAGATGACGGTGCCGGCGAAATCGACGCCCGGCACCAGCGGCCAGCGGCGGATCACCGGCGCCTTGCCGGTGATTGCAAGGCCGTCCTTGTAGTTCACCGTCGTCGCCTCCACCGCGACGGTGACGTCGCCTTCCATCAGGTCTGCCTCGGTGAGCTCGGTCACCGCGACCGACTGGTTTTTCTCGGCGTCGCGCGAAACGAGGATGGCTTTGAAGGCTTCGGGCATTTTTTCTCCTCGGGCTTGCAAATAAGAAATGTGCGGTGCCGGGCGAGTGAGGTCAATCGCTCGATGTTCCGCGCCACCAGCCAATGAGCTCATCGAAGACGACCAGCACGGCACCGACCGAAATGAAGGCATCGGCGAGGTTGAAGATCGCGAAGGACCAGACCGGCGTGTGAAACAGAATATAGTCGATGACATGGCCATAGGCAGCGCGGTCGATCAGATTGCCGAGCGCGCCGCCGACGATCAGCGCGAAGCCGACGCGGGCAAGCAGGTGGCCGGGCGGCGTGCGGGCCGCAAGATAGAGAACGAAAGCGACCACCAGAACCGCGACGACCACCAGGCCGGTGTCGCCGAAGGACGAAAACAGCGAAAACGCGATGCCGGTGTTGTAGGTGCGGTACAGCGCCAGGAACGGCAGGAGATCGAGCCTTTCCTGGAAGGCAAGGCCGGTCTCGACCAGATATTTCAGCCACTGGTCGAGCGCTATCGCGGCGACAACCAGAAAAGCGTAGGGGCTCCAGGACTTCATGGTTTGCAGTTTCACGGTTTGGGATGTCACGATCGGGCATCCTCCGGGCCGAGCTTCAGCGCGCCGCGCCGGATCTCGAACAGCATGACGCCGGTGGCCACCGCAAGGTTGAGCGAATCGGCGCGGCCTGCCTGCGGTATCCGCAGCAGCTTGTCGCAGCTTGCGGCAAGCTCGTCAGGCAGGCCTTGCTGCTCGTTGCCCATCATCAAAAGCACCGGGCCTTTTGAAAAATCGACCGAGCGGTAATCGACCGCACCCTTAAGATGGGTGCCGGCGACGAGGCCGGGAAAGCTCTTTCGCCAGGCGAGAAAAGCCTCGGCCGACGCCTTGGCGACCGGCACGGCGAAGATCGAGCCCATGGTGGCGCGTACCGTCTCGACCGAAAAGGGATCGGTGGTCTCGCCGACCAGGATGACGCCTTTGGCGCCGACGGCGTCGACCGTGCGGATGACGGTGCCGAGGTTGCCGGGGTCGCGGACGCGGTCGAGCACCACCCAGACGTCGCCATCATGGGCGCGAATGTCCTTCAGCGGCAGCAATTTCTGCGAGAACACGCCGACGACCATTTGCGGATTGTCGCGGCGGGTGATGGCGACCAGCACGTTTTCCGAAACTTCAAGTACGGTGCCGCCGGCGGCAACCGTGCGCGCCGCAACTTTTTCAACCGCCGCATTGCCACGTCCGGCCTTGGCGAAAACCAATGTCCTGATAGACCAGCCGAGATCGAGCGCGTCGATGACCAGCTTCAGGCCTTCGGCCATGAAGGCATTCTGCTGGTCGCGGAATTTCTTCTGCGCGAGCGCCTTGATGTCCTTGACCAGCGGATTGGCGAGGCTGGTGACTTCCTTCACCTGCCCTGGCGCGCCCGCGTGCCGTTCGTACGCACTCATTCAGGCCACCCAGCGCGAGAACAGCGAGGTCGAAAGCGCCCGGCCGGCGGATTTCTCGCGGATGATCAATTCGCCGGATTCGACCGTGCCGCCCATGCCGGCGAAGGTGTCGCGCATCAAGGCGTGGATGGCGAAGAAAGAGGCGCGGATCGAATAGGCGGTCAGCACCACAGCGAGCGGCTTCGGCGTCAGGATCGCACGGCAGATGTCGGTCAGCGCCGGCAAATCTTCGAACAGATGCCAGACCTCGCCCTTCGGTCCGCGGCCATAGGCGGGCGGGTCGAACAGGATGATGTCGTAGCGGCTGCCGCGGCGCTCCTCGCGCTCGGCGAATTTCACGGCATCGTCGAGGATCCAGCGGATCGGCCTTTGCGACAGGCCCGCCATCTCCTGGTTTTCGCGCGCCCAGCCGATCGCCTTCTTGGAAGCATCGACATGGGTGACCTCGGCGCCGGCACGCGCCGCCACCAGCGAGGCAAGACCGGTATAACCGAACAGGTTCAGCACCTTCACCGGCCGTTTTGCCGCCGCAATCAGCCCGGCCATGTGGTCCCAGTGCGAGGCCTGCTCGGGAAAGACACCGACATGGCGAAACGAAGTGAAGCGGCCGAGATAGTCGATGCCGTCATGCTTCATCGGCCAGGTCTCGCCGAGCGGCGTCTTCGGAAAGCGCCAGCGGCCGATGCCTTCCTCGTCGGTATCGCCGGTGAAAATGGCATCGGCGCGTTCCCAGTCCCTGGCCGGCAATGCCTTTTGCCAGATCGCCTGGCCCTCCGGCCGAACGATGCGGTAGGGGCCGTATTGCTCGAGCTTTTCTCCGGCGCCGCTGTCGAGCAGCGCGTAATCCTGATTGGCGCCGACTTCGAGGATCAGCGGCAGATGTTCGGCAGGCAGCGCGCCATCGCGGCGCGAAAGTGGGCGCGGCGCTGCTTTCTGCTCGGACCGGTCCTGCGGTTTCGTCTCCGGACCAGCGGTTGGATTGGGGTCGCGCCGCCGCGGCTGCTCTATCCCGCCTTTTTTCGCGGGCGGGCGGCTGTCGCGGCGTTTGTCGCGAAAAGGTTTCAAGAAGGCGCATCTCCGGACGGCGGCTGCGCCGCTTCTGCCACAGCGAATTGACCGGCGCAACAAAAGGGCTGCAGGCGTTTGCGAACGGATCAGCCACGCCTGATCGACAGCAGCCCGACTGCGAGCGCGATGAAACCGACGGCCTTGAAGCCGGTGACGACCATATGGCCGGCTTCCCAGCGGCTCCGGATAGCTTCGAAATTGCCCGGGATCGGTCCAGGCACCCAGGTGGCCAGGACATCGTTTGCCGGTTTGACGAGCGCAACCCACGCGACAAGCGCCATCAGATAAAGCATGGTGGCGGCCAACACCCACCAGAATGCCGGGCGGTCGCCGCGCAGCATCCATGCGAGGAGCCCCGGACAGGCGACGGCCGCCACGTCCAGCGGTGCGCCGACAGTCAAAAAGAACTGGAACTGAGCATTGAAGACCGTGGTTTCTCGCCAGAGCGAAGGCGGCCATCTGGTCAGCCGCGGCACCGATTCCAGTACGTGGGCGAAGGATGGTCCGAGGCTTAGGGCAGCAACGGTGGCGGTCAAAACAGACCAGAACAACAGAAGACCGCGTATATCCATAATGGCCAGACAACGGCGTCAGGCCGCATACGTTCCGGTCGGCGATCATCCTGCTTGCCGCCGAAAGCGCAGGCGCACTATCGTCCATCCAAATTGGGCATCCATCCAAACCGGGTTGCGATCCATGTCCCGCGCCGAACGCCTGCTCGACTTGATCCAGATCCTGCGCCGGCATCGCCGGCCAGTCAGCGGCCGCAGCCTTGCCGGCGAAATGGGTGTGTCGATCCGCACGCTCTATCGCGATATCGCCACGTTGCAGGGGCAGGGCGCACCGATCGAGGGCGAGGCGGGGCTGGGTTACGTGCTCAGGCCAGGCTTCATGCTGCCGCCCTTGATGTTCACCGACGAGGAGATCGAGGCGATCGTGCTCGGTTCGCGCTGGGTGGCCAAGCAGCCGGACTGGCGGCTTGCCAACGCCGCCACCGACGCGCTGGCCAAGATCGCCGCCGTGCTGCCGGACGATTTGCGCGAAGAGCTCGATGCCTCGACGCTGCTGGTCGGGTCGCGCACCGAGGTCACCGAAGGCATCGATCTCGGCGTGGTGCGGCAAGCCATCCGCGAGGAGCACAAGTTGAGCTTTGTCTATCGCGATGCCGGCGGCGCTGCCTCCGAGCGCACCGTCTGGCCGTTTGCACTCGGCTTCTTCGACAAGGTGCGCGTCGTCGCGGCGTGGTGCGAGATGCGCCAGGATTTCAGGCACTTTCGCGCCGATCGGATATCCGGCCTCAACGCCACCGAGACGCGTTATCCGCGCCGTCGCCAGGTGCTGCTCAAAGAATGGCGGGCGACGCTCGACAAGCCAAGCTAAGGCTGCCGCTCAGTTAAGACTGCTGCCAGAATCTGGCAGTGGTGCACGCTATGCTGCTCCAGTCGAAACCATCTGGAGAGCAATTCATGACACCGCCCAATTTCGTCATCCTCTATGTCGACAAGCCTGAGCAAAGCGGCGCCTTCTACAGCGCGCTGCTCGGACGCGAGCCGGTCGACACCTCGCCGACCTTCGTGTTGTTCGTGCTCGACAACGGCTTCAAACTCGGCCTCTGGTCGCGTCATACCGTAGAGCCGGCCGCGGCGGCCGCAGGCGGTGGCGCCGAGGTCGTCTTTGCGTTGGATACGCCTGGCGCTGTCGACACCACCCATGCCGAGTGGGCCGACCGTGGGCTGACCATCCTGCAGAGCCCGACCGACATGGATTTCGGCCGCACCTTCGTCGCGCTCGATCCGGACAACCACCGGCTACGGGTTTATTGGCAAAAGGAGTAAGGCAGTAGGGCAGTAGGCGAGAGCAAAGTAGCACTAGGCGCGGCGCCGCACGATTAGCACGGTTTCCTACTGCCCTACTGCCCTACTGCCCTACTGCCCTACTGCCCTACGCTTGCGCGATACACGGCAATGCCGGCGGCCAGGTCCTCGAGGGCCGCGCCGACCGACTTGAACAGCGTGATCTCGTCATTGCCCTGCCGGCCTTTTTTCTGGCCGCGTGCCAGTTCATAGAGGTCGGCGACGATGGCTTGCGGCTTCAGCACGCCGGAGGCCAGCGGCTGGACGATGTCGCCGGCTTCCTTGGTGGCGCCGGCGCGGGTGTCGACATAGACGCGGGCGCGTGCAATCGCGTCGTCGTCGCTTTCGCGCATCGCCGGCGTGAAGCCGCCAACCAGATCGACATGGGTTCCCGGTTTCAAGAGTACCCCTTTGATCAGTGGCGCGGTGGTGATGGTCGCCGATGACACGATATCGGCCTGGCCGAGTTCGACGTCGAGATCGCCTGCGGCGTCGGCCGCAAAACCCTCGGCACGCAATTTTGCCGCGACCTTTTCGGCATTGGCCGGCGTGCGGTTCCAGATGCGGATGTTCTTGATCGGCCGCACCGCCGAATGCGCCTTTGCAAGGAATGGCGACAGCGCGCCGGCGCCGACCACCAGCAGCCGTGATGCGTCTTCGCGGGCCAGATAGGACGCGGCCAGTGCCGAGGCGCAGGCGGTGCGCCACTGCGTCAGCCGCTGGCCATCGATCAAGGCCTGAGGCTCGCCGGTGGCGCCGTCCAGCAACAGGTAGAGGCCCATCACCGCAGGCTTGCCGACGGCGTTGTTGTCGGGCGACACGGTGACGATCTTGACGCCGATATGGCCATCGGCCGAGGTGCCGGCGTTGAAGTCGGTCCAGGCCGGCATCAGAAGCAGCGTCGAGGCGGCACCGTCGGGCCGCTCGACCGTGTGATGATGCCTGACCGGCTGCACGGCGCCGTCGCGAAAAGCGGCGCGCAATGTCTCGACCAGCCCGGGAAAGGTCAGCGCGCGGTCGACCTCGGCGGCGGAAATGGTCAGCATGATGGCTCCGTGGAGAAATAGGCCGGTTGCGCTTCCTGCCCGAGCCGCGGCTCAGTTCATCGGCTTCGGCAAGGCCGGGCCCTGCGCCGCTGTGGGCGCGCGGCTGACTGCCAGACGCAGGTTCTCGGCCTCGGCGGCGCGCTGGCGCGCCAGCTTGCGGTAGCGGCCCTGCTTGATCCAGGTCGCCAGGCTGCCGACGATCATGCCGATGGCCAGCGCCAGGAACAGGAAAATGAACAGCGGCACGGTCAGCGTCAGCGCCGGATTGCCGGGATTGAACGGATCGAGCGTGAAGGCCACCGGTTCGCGGTTGGCGACGGCCAGCGCAATCAGGATGACGGCCAGCGGCACGAAAACCACGATGAGGATGAAGCGATTGAACATGTTTTTCCGTTCGGAAGAAAAGGCAGCAACGGGTCGGCGGGCGCCGCGCCTATTTGCCTCCGTTCAGCCTTTCACGCAATTCCTTGCCGGTCTTGAAGAACGGCACCCATTTCTCCTCGACCTCTACGGATTCGCCGGTGCGCGGATTGCGGCCGGTGCGGGCAGGGCGGTTTTTCACCGAAAACGCGCCGAAGCCGCGCAACTCGACCCGGTTGCCCTCGGCAAGCGCGTCGGTGATTTCATCGAAGATGGCGCCGACAATGTTTTCGACATCGCGCAGGAAAAGATGCGGATTGCGCGTGGCGATGATCTGCACAAGTTCGGATTTGATCATGAAAAGGCTCCCCGTGAAAGCAGTGCCGCCGAAATTATCAGAATGATTTTATTTGCTTTTTCACTCCCAAGCGGCTCCTCAAGGGTGCCAGACGGAAACGAGACCGTCAAGAAACAAGCGGTCCGCTCCAATTTCGTGAAGGACGTCGCCGCCATGGCCAGGCAGGCCAAGCGCAGCGCCGACGGTCTGCGCCATCGCCTTGGAGAACAGGAAACCACCGCGTTTTTCCGTGTCCTTCCATTCCACCACCTTGAGCTTGGCATCGACACCCTTGCCTGCAAGCCAGTCGATCGCTTCGGCCTCGCCGCCGACCGCGTCGATCAATCTGTTGGTGACCGCCTGCCGGCCGGTGAAGATCGACCCGTCCGCGAGCGCCAGCGCCTCCGGCTTGGTCATGTTGCGGCGCTCGGCGACGATGCCGACGAACCAGTCGTAGCTGTCGAGAATGAGTTTGCGGACCATGGCGCGTTCATCGTCATTGGTCGGCTTGAAGGGGGAAGGCGAGGCCTTCAAGGGCGAGGATTTCACCTCCTCCAGCTTGACGCCGAGCTTGTCCATGAGGCCGCTGACGTCCGGGTACTGGATCAGAACGCCGATCGAGCCGACGATCGAGGATTTGCGTGCGACAATATGGTCGGCCGCGGTGGCTATCATGTAACCCGCCGACGCCGCGAGCGTGCCGACCTCGGCCACCACCGGCTTGTCGGCGGCGAGCTTGCGCACTGCCTCGTAGATCGACTCGCCACCGACGGTGGTGCCGCCGGGTGAATCGATCGACAGGATCACAGCCTTGACGCGCGGCGACTGACGGATGGCTTCCAGCCGCTTGATCAGTTCTTCGTCTTCGGTGATGGTACCTTCGATCTTGACCTTAGCGATGTGGTCGACAGCCGCGCCGGTGAATTCGTCACCATAAATCCACGCGGAAAAGGCGATCAGCCCGGCTGCGGCGACAAGAATCGCCGCAACACGCCAGAATGTCAGCTTGCGGCGCAAGCGGCGGCGGTCGATCAGGTCGTCGGCTCTCAATGCCATGGTCAGCCTCGTAGTCGGTGGGAGCAGATGCTTTTAAAGCAACCATTCGCGCCCGGCTACCGTTTCCTGACGGCCTTCGCCAAAGCCGTCTTCGGCGTTCGGGCAAGCTTCAATCTGTCGCGTTCCACAGGCTCTAACACTGTGCGCCCATATCTGGTATGAGGTTCAGGCTGCGCTGGGGCCATTTTCGTTGTATAGGGGCGGCTGTCATATTTTTGCGGTTTTCCTCGGCTTGTGCTTGCTTGAGGGTGCCGGCACCCCACCTATAGGGCGGCCTGGCGGGCAGGGGTTTAGAAGAAGCAGTCATGTTAGCGGGACCAATCGAACCGACCAACACCGAGACGGAGTTGGCTCCCAAGGCCGCAGGCCGGGCGCGGGTCGACGCCTTTGACATCGCGCAGCGTCATTCGCGCCGGGTGCGGATCCTCAAGCTGGCCGTGCCGCTGGTCGCCGCCCTGATCGCGGTCGCGTTTCCGGTCTATTCCTATCTCATGGCTCCCGCTGCAATCGAGGTGCAGGCCGACGGCGGCTCCTTTGCCAATGGCAAGCTGGTGATGGCCAATCCCAAGCTCAACGGCTTCACCAAGCAGAACCTGCCCTATTCGATGACGGCCCTGCGCGCCATACAGGACGTCAGCAAACAAGGCATCATCGATCTGGAAGGCATCAAGGCCAGGCTGCCGATTGCGGCCGACAACACGGCCGCCATCGATGCCGCGCGCGGCACCTATGATCGCGACGGCAACACGTTCAGCCTGACCAGCGACGTGACGGTATCGACCACGGATGGCGTGGTGGCAAAATTCAAATCAGTCTATCTCGACATGGGCGAAGGCACTATGAAGACAAGCGAACCCGTCGATGTCAGCCGCGGCGGGTCGCGGATCAGGGCGGATTCGATGTCGGTCCAGGACAATGGCAAGGTCCTGGTTTTCGAGAACAAGGTGCGCGTCGACATCGATCCCGCCAGTTTGAAGGCGGCAGAGGCAAAGAGCGGAGAGACCAATGCGGTTCAGTAGTTCGGCACGGCGCCTCGCCGCGGTTTCGGCGTTGCTGACCCTCGGGCTGCCATTGGGGCTCACCCTGGGGACGGCTTCGTCGCTGGCGCAGTCCAGCGCCACCAGCCAAATGTCCGGCCTCAGGCTGTCGGGCGACAAGCCGATCCAGATCGAAAGCGACAAGCTCGAGGTGCGCCAAGCGGAAAGCGTCGCCGTCTTCACCGGCAACGTCAACGTCGTCCAGGGTCCAACCGTACTCAAGGCCGGCAAAATGACGGTCTATTACGTCAGGGATGCAGCCGCCGCCAAAGGCGCCGAGCCGGCGGGTGCCGCGGCGATGACCGGATCCGCCAACATCGACCATCTCGTGGTCGACGATAAGGTCTACATCAAATCGGACAATCAGGTTGCCACCGGCGACCGCGGCACCTTCGACATGAAGACCGAGGTGCTGGTGCTTTCGGGCAGCAAGGTCGTGCTCTCGCAAGGCGACAACGTGCTTGTCGGCTGCAAGCTTACCGTGCAGATGAAGAGCGGCCTTGCCCAGGTCGACGCCTGCGGCGGCCGCGTCATGATGTCGATCACGCCGCAGGCGAAGTCTGGAGCAGCGAAACCCTGATGACCGGCATATCGTCGCTGCTGGCGCGTCTTCCAGGGCGCGCCGCCAGCAAACTTGCGGCACCGGCCAGGGTCACCGTCGAAGCGGCAAAGTTCAAGGGAACCTTGATCGCCAAGGGGCTGACCAAAAGCTACAAGGGCCGCAAAGTCGTCAGCGGCGTGACGCTGGGCGTGCGCGCCGGCGAGGCGGTTGGGCTGCTCGGCCCCAATGGCGCCGGCAAGACCACCTGTTTCTACATGGTGACCGGGCTGGTGCCGGTCGACGAAGGCACCATCGAAATCGACGGCTTCGACGTCACGTCGATGCCGATGTATCGCCGCGCCCGTCTCGGCATCGGCTATCTGCCGCAGGAAGCGTCGATTTTTCGCGGCCTGAACGTCGAGCAAAACATCCGGGCCGTGCTCGAAGTGGTCGAAAAGAGCCGCAAGGAGCGTGAGCGCCTGCTCGACGAATTGCTCGAGGAATTCCACATCAGCCATCTGCGCAAGGCTCCATCGCTGTCGCTCTCCGGCGGTGAGCGGCGGCGCCTCGAAATTGCCCGTGCGTTGGCAACCCGCCCCGCCTACATGCTGCTCGACGAACCGTTCGCCGGCATCGACCCGATCGCCGTCGCCGACATCCAGCAGCTCGTGCGCCACTTGACGGCACGTGGCATCGGCGTGCTGATCACCGACCACAATGTGCGTGAGACCCTTGGCCTGATCGACCGCGCCTACATCATCCATGCCGGTCAGGTGCTGACCCATGGCCGAGCCGACGAAATCGTCGCAAATGCCGATGTGCGGCGGCTTTATCTTGGCGAGGGATTTACGCTCTAAATGCGAAATTCCGGTTCGAACGGGATTTCCGGCGTAGTCCGGCAGCTTTTTCTTCGATTTTCTGCCTGAAAAACGCGCTGGCAGGCGAGTTTTTCCGCACCTCGCCTTGACAAGCAAAAGCCGGGCCAGTTTCTATGCTGGCCTGGAAAATTCTTTCCAGCAGTGCGGGCGCGTAGACGGGGCGTTGAAACCGAACCATGGCGTTGGCGGCAAAACTACAGCTACGACAGTCGCAGTCGCTGGTGATGACGCCGCAGCTGATGCAGTCGATCCGCCTGCTGCAGTTCACCCACCTCGAGCTGGAACGCTTCATCGACGACGAGATCGAACGCAATCCCCTGCTGGAACGCGCCGAACCGCAGGACGACGCCGCCAGCGACCAGGCGCAGAAGAGCGACGCCGCATCGGAACCGGCAGCCGACGGCGACTGGTTCGAAGCGGAGACGGCGTGGAGCGCCGAGGCGATCTCGGAAAAGCTCGATACGTCGCTGGAAAACCTGTTTCCCGACGATCCTGGAACGAGCGAGCGGCTCGGCCCCGACCTGACGGCGCAATGGAAATCGGCGTCCGGCAATAGTTCCGCCTCTTCCTCCGACGGCTTCGACGTCGCGGATATGGCGGCGGCTGCCATCACGCTGCGCGACCATGTCGGCGAGCAGGTGGCGCTCGCCTTCGCCGATCCGGCCGCGCGCCTGATCGCCAGCGAGCTTGCCGACGGCGTCGATGAGGCCGGCTACATGCGTGCGGACATGGCCGAGATCGCGGCCCGCCTCGGCACGGACGCCACGGCGGTGGCAAGGGCGCTGGCGATTTGCCAGACATTCGAGCCCGCCGGCATCTTCGCCCGCGACCTCGCCGAATGCCTGTCGCTGCAGCTTGCCGTGCGCGACCGGCTCGATCCGGCGATGAGGGCATTGATCGCCAATCTCGAACTCCTGGCACGGCGCGATTTCCAGACGCTGAAGCGGATTTGCGGTGTCGACGAGGAGGATCTGCTCGACATGCTGGCCGAGATCCGGGCGCTCGACCCGCGGCCGGGAATGGCGTTTTCGCGCGGTGCCAGCGATGCGATCGTGGCCGACGTCGAGGTGCGCGCAGCCAATGACGGCAGCTGGACGGTCGAGCTCAATGCCGAGACGCTACCGCGTGTGCTGGTCGATCACATCTATTTCGCTCAGGTCACGCCGCATGCGAAAAACCAGGCGGAAAAGGATTTCCTCGCCGAATGCCTGCAGAATGCCAACTGGCTGACGCGCAGCCTCGACCAGCGGGCGAAGACTATCCTGAAGGTCGCCTCCGAGATCGTGCGCCAGCAGGACGCTTTTCTCGTCCACGGCGTGCGGCACCTGAAGCCGCTCAACCTGCGCACGGTGGCGGACGCTATCGGCATGCACGAATCGACGGTCAGCCGGGTCACGGCAAACAAATACATGCTGACGCCGCGCGGCGTGTTCGAGCTGCGCTATTTCTTTACCGCCTCGATCGCTTCGTCGGGTGGCGGCGATGCGCATTCGTCGGAAGCGGTGCGCGACCGCATAAAGCAGCTGATCGACGAGGAGAAAGCCGTCGATGTGCTTTCCGACGATGCCATCGTGGACATGCTGCGGGAAAGCGGCGTCGACATTGCCAGGCGCACGGTTGCCAAATACCGGGAAGGCATGAACATACCCTCTTCGGTGCAACGGCGGCGCGAAAAACGCGCTTTGGCCAGCGCCGGCCGTTGAACTCCGGCGGAATTTCCACAGCTTTCGCGTTCATTGACAAGCGGCAACGAAGTGGCTAGAAGCCCGCCCGCATGAGACGGGCTGGCGGGTGGATTTGAGTTCGCTGATGCCCGCACGAGAGATGGTCCGTCACGACGTAGGCCACGGGACGGCCAAGAAGGCGGCTTGTGATCAACCGGAAAGTTCGGATTTAAAATCGGCGCAAGTGACGCCGCAAAGCTTGTGCGCACGGACCACGAGTATAAACTCGGGACAGTTTGAAGCCTGAGCAAGGAAGGTCAGTTTTCAGATGACACTGCGCATATCGGGAAAACACATGGATATCGGCGATGCGTTCCGTACGCGCATCAACGACCGTGTCGGGGAAGTGATCGGGAAATATTTCGATCGGGGCTTTTCAGGGCAAATCGTAGTCGTCAAATCGGGATCGCGCTACACGGCCGATTGCATGATCCGGCTGGATTCCGGTGCTTCGCTGCAGGCGACCGGCGATGCCCAGGATCCGACGCTTGCCTTCGATACCGCGGCGGACCGTCTGGAAACCCGCCTCAGGCGCTACAAGCGCCGGCTGAAGTCGCACAATTCAGGCAATAGCAATGGCGAACTCACCGACGTCGCCTATACGGTGATGGCCCCGCTTGCCGATGACGAGGAGGAGATACCGGAGAATTTCGCGCCGGCCATCGTCGCCGAATCGACCATGACGCTGCGGACCATGTCGGTGGCGTCAGCAGTGATCGAGCTCGACACCAAGGACAGCCCGGTCCTGGTCTTCCGCAATGCCGGAAACGACCATCTCAACATCGTCTATCGCCGGCCGGACGGGAATATCGGCTGGATCGACCCGTCTACGGCCAAGGTCGCGCAGGGGTAAAAACCAGCCGCACGCAAGCGTGGGGACTGGCGACGGCAGGCGAACAAGGGATTTCAAGCATGGATCTGAGCGATCTCGTCAACGTTCCGGCAATCATGCCGGCGTTGAAGGCGAACTCCAAAAAGCAGTTGCTGCAATTGCTGTCTGAAAGGGCGGCGGCAATTTCCGGCATTCCGGAGCGGGAGGTGTTCGACACCATCCTGCAACGCGAGCGGCTGGGTTCGACCGGCGTCGGCAACGGCATCGCCATTCCGCATGGCAAGCTGGCCGGGGTGAAGCGGATCGCTGGAGTTTTTGCCCGGCTGGAGACACCGGTCGATTTCGAGGCCCTCGACGATCAGCCGGTCGACCTGGTGTTTCTGCTTTTGGCCCCCGAAGGTGCCGGCGCCGACCACCTCAAGGCGCTGTCGCGCATCGCGCGGGTGCTGCGCGATGCCGACACGGTTGCCAAGATCAGGGGCACGCGCGATGCCGTGGCCATCCACGCGCTGCTGTCGGATACACAGGCCTCGCACGCCGCCTGAGTTGATTGGACCCGTTGAAGGGCCGCCGTGAGCGGCCCTGTCCGTTTCAGCCAGATCGGCGCGCCGTGTTGTTAGTGGATAGCGACGGGGGTCAGATCGTTTTCCAAGGCGCCGGCCAGCGCCCGGTCGCGAGCGTCCGAAAGCAGGATCGGCTGGCCGTTGGCGGCAAACAGGGCCCACAGTTCCAGCCCGGGCGCGATTTCGACGAGGCCCGGGAAACGGCCGCGCAGATCGTCGCTCGACACTTTCCTGAGATAGGCGACCGAACCTTCGCCGAGATGAGCGAATTCGCCGCTGGTCATGATGATATTTTCGTCAGTTCTGGTCATTTCAAGCCTCCTTGCCGCGAGACGCCGCTCAAGGCCATCCCACATGAGAGCTATCGGCAAAACTCAGTCTTTCACCGATATGTTTATTTTTCGTACCAGCCGTTCGGACTCCGGCCGATCGAGATCGATCGACAAAAGGCCGTTCTTCAATTCCGCCGCAATCACCCGCATGCCGTCGGCCAGCACGAAACAGCGCTGGAACTGGCGCGCGGCGATGCCGCGGTGGAGGAATTCGCGCTCGGTGTCGTCGTTCTGACGGCCGCGCACGACCAACTGGTTCTCCTCCGTGGAGACATCGAGATCGCTTTCCGCGAAACCGGCGACGGCGAGCGTGATACGCAGCCTTTCGGTTTTGCCGTCGGCACCGCTGAGGCGCTCGATGTTGTAGGGAGGATAGCTGTCACCCGACTTCGCCAAGCGCTCCAGTGTCTTTTCCATGGAATCGAAACCGAGGAGAAGCGGGCTGGAAAAAGGCGTCATTCGGCTCATGTTACAGTGTCCTCTCAAGAGCGACATAAACTGGAAAAACCCGGATGGCATTTTTCCCGATGGTCTTGATATGGTCCGCCGCCCGGCAGACTTCAAGCCGTCACACGTCCCGCCCAAAAAGACTTGCCAAAACAAGGAATTGAAATGCCCCAATCCCGCAGGATCATCATCGACACTGACCCCGGCCAGGACGATGCCGTCGCCATATTGCTGGCGCTCGGCAGCGCCGAGCTGGAGATCGTCGGCATCACCGCGGTGGCCGGCAACGTGCCGCTGAAACTCACCGAAAAAAACGCCCGCAAGATCTGCGAGTTGGCCGGCCGGCCGGATGTCAAGGTCTATGCAGGCGCCATCCGGCCGCTGGCGCGTGAACTGGTCACTGCCGAGGAGGTGCATGGCAAGACCGGCCTCAACGGGCCGCAACTGCCCGAACCAAAGATGAAGCTGCAGGACCAGTATGCGGTCGATTTCATCGTCGAGACGCTGATAAAGGAGGAGAGCGGCACGATCACGCTTTGCGCGCTCGGCCCGCTCACCAATGTTGCGCTGGCGCTGATCCGCGAGCCGAAGATCGCGTCGCGCATCAGGGAGATCGTGCTGATGGGCGGCGGCTTCTTCGAGGGCGGCAACGTCACGCCGACTGCCGAATTCAACATCTATGTCGACCCGCATGCCGCCGATGTCGTGTTCAAATCCGGCATTCCGATCGTGATGATGCCGCTCGACGTTACCCACAAGGCGCTGACCACCGCCAAGCGCACGAAGGCTTTCCGGAAGCTCGGCACCAGGGTCGGCACGGCCACTGCGGACATGCTGGAATTCTTCGAACGCTTCGACGAGGAGAAATACGGCACCGATGGCGGCCCGCTGCACGATCCTTGCGTCATCGCCTACCTGTTGAAGCCGAAGCTGTTCAAGGGCCGCAACTGCAATGTCAGCGTGGAAACTGCCTCGGAGCTCACCATGGGCATGACGGTGATCGACTGGTGGGGAGTGACCAAGCGGCCGAAGAACGCCGTGGTGATGCGCGACATCGACCATGATGCGTTTTTCGCGCTGCTGCTGGAAAGGCTGGGACGGCTTTAGCGCCGCTCAGTCGTTGAGCAGGCGGTAGGTGCTGGTGCCGTTATTGCGGTGCTGTTGTTCGATCGAGACTTCCGATCCGATCATGTGGGGCGTCTCCACCTCACCATCGATAAATACCAGTGCGTTGCCGTCATGGAGACGGACTTCATATCTATAATAAAGTCCATGGCCGACGGAACCTTTCGGATTTAGAGGCATCGTCGCAACATCTTCGACGATGCCTCCTATGCGTTGCGTGCCCATGATCGGGCTATTCTGTCTTGTTACAATCGCCACGGCGGCCACAAGAGCGAATGAGCAAAAGAAAGCGACGCCAACGACTGTATCGCGAAACTCTTCCCGAGGCAGAAGAAGGCGGTTTCTAAGAGAAAGATTCGTCGGCCCTATCACTTAGAGTTGAATAGCGTAAGGGCTTTGTTCAAGAGCGATTTCTTCGAAGAGAGCTCTGTCACTCGTTTACCTTCGAAAACAGCTTCATTGATCGATCGCCGTTCAATTTGGAAATCGGTAGAAGACAAAGCCATTGTCGCGCGTGACGCGCTCGATGCCGACGTGCGAGCCGATCAGGCGCGGACGATCGTCGTCGATGAAAACAGATGAACCGTCTTCAAGGACCAGCATGTAGACACTTCGGCCTTTGCCCCAATGGGCACTTTTGACGGCTGCATCGATTGGGTCCACCGAGCGGATCGGGCTGGCGTTATTCGTCCACTTGAGCGGATCGAGGGCCAACACCGCCGCAAACAAAGCAACAATCAGGATCACGCCGATCGCGTGCCTTTTCACATCCACAAAAGTCCATGGCACCGGCATGAACCCCCAACTGTCGATTCATGTGGTGCACAGAAGGCTGACTTTCAATCGGGCTTCCTGTTCCAGGAGATTGCTATTTGCGTCCCGGCTCGCGGCTGTTACTTCGCCTTGGAAAACGCCAGCCACAGGCCGCCGCCCACCAGGAAGCTGCCGCTGATTCGCGACAAGAGCTTGACGCGGCCGGCCGAGAGCAGGCGTCCGGCGCGGCCGGCGGCCAACGCGTAGGTCGAATCCGAGACGGCGGCGAAGATCATGGCGGTGAGACCCATGACGCCGATCTGTAACGCGTAATTGCCTTCGGGGGCGATGAACTGCGGAAAGAAGGCGCCGAAGAACACCAGCGTCTTCGGATTGCTGATCGCCACCAGCAGGCCCTGCAGGAAGAAGCCGCCGCGCGGCTTTTTAGCCGATCCGTCGGCGTTCAGCTTGCCTTTCGAGCGGAACATCTGCACGCCCATCCAGATCAGGTAGGCGGCGCCGATCAGCCGGACCCATTCGAACCAGTGGCCCATGCCGGCGATAAGCGAGGTCAGCCCGATGCCGACGATGGCGATGATGATGGCCAGCCCGGCCTGGGTGCCGGCGACATTGGCGAGGCCGGCGCGCGAGCCGTGGCGGATGCTGTTGGCGATGATCAGCGTGACCGTCGGCCCCGGCACAAGAATGATGACGATGCAAGCGACGACGTAGGTGGCGTAGAGTTCCAGCGACATTTTTCCCTCCGCAGAATGCCGCTCGTGCGGCGCGCTGTCGCGATCAATGCATGGCGATGAGTTGCGTGCAAGCCGGCGAGGCGCCGACAATGCGGAGCTGATTTCAGCAGGCGCCGGCCTGCCATGGTAGCGTTGCCTCATAGGCGGCAGCCGCCCCCAGCACCGAGAGGTCAGCGCGTGGCCGCCCGATCAATTGCATGCCCATCGGCCTGCCCTTGGGGTCGAAGCCCACCGGCACATTGATCGCCGGGCAGCCGCCGAGCGTGGCGAACGCTGAAACCTGCATCCAGCGATGATAGCTGTCCATGGCACGCCCGGCCACTTCCCTTGGCCAGTGGGTGGAGACCTCGAAAGGGAAGACCTGCGCGGTCGGCAGCGCGATGAGATCGAATCGATCGAAGAGCGACAGCAGGGTTTTGTGCCATGACGAGCGCCTCACCGTGGCGGCGTGGATCTGCGGTGCGGTGAGGCCCAGTGCATGTTCCACTTCCCACACGGCCTCCGGCTTGAGAAGGCGGCGTTTCAAGGGATCGTCGTAATGCACCTTGAGCGCACAACCGCTGCTCGCCTGGCGAAGCGTTACAAAGGCCTGCCACAGCGCTTCGAACTCGAATTCCGGCATCAGCGGCTCGGCCTCGAAGGATAGATCCGCTAACCGGCCGAGTGCTGCCTCGCAAAGCTGTAGAATGCCTGCTTCAATCGGCAGATGACCGTCAAGATCGCCGAGCCAGGCGATGCGCCCGCCGGCCGCCCGCGATTCCAGCCCTTCGAGGAACGAGCCTGGCTTATCATGCGACAGCGGCGCGCGAGGATGATAGCCGGCCTGAACGTCGAGCAGCAGGGCGATGTCGCGCACGTTACGCCCCATCGGCCCTTCGACGCCCATTTGCGCATGAAACACATCAAGATCAGGGCCGGCCGGTACCAATCCCTGCGACGGGCGGAAGCCATAGACATTGTTGTAGGCAGCGGGATTGCGCAGCGAACCGCCGAAGTCGCTGCCATCGGCAATGGGAACCATGTCGAGCGCCAGCGCGACCGCCGCGCCGCCGCTCGAGCCGCCGGCGGTCAGCGCTGGGTCGAACGCGTTGAGCGTCTGTCCAAACACGGTATTGTAGGTGTTGGAGCCGAGCCCGAATTGGGGAACGTTGGTCTTGCCGATGATGATGGCGCCGGCCTGCCGAACACGCTCGACCAAGAAGTCGTCTTCCTCAGGCACGAAATCGGCGAAGATCGGCGAGCCGAAGGTGGTTCTCAGGCCTTTTGTCAGCGCAAGATCCTTGATCGCGATCGGCAGACCGAACAGCGATCCGGTATCTGCTCCTCGCGCCAAATGAGCGTCTGCCTCGTCGGCCTCGCGCAGGATGTCGGCACGCTCACGCAATGAAACGATGGCGTTGACCTGTGGGTTCACCGCCTCGATCCGGTCCAGGAATGCAGCGATCACTTCGCGCACCGAAAGCTGCCGGCGCCTGATCCTGTCGGCCAGTTCCACGGCGGACAGGCGGCAGATGTCGCCGGCGGGCGGCACGGCATGCCTGGTGGTCGGGCGCGTGGCTGTCATCGCGCTTCAGCCGGCAGATGTCGGCATGGCGGCGTCGACATCCCTGGCCAGCGGGATGGCAGGCTGGGCGCCGGCTTTCAGGCAGGCCAGCGAACCGGCTGCGGCAGCGCGGGCAAGCGCCTGGTCGAGCGGCAGGCCTGCCGCCAGTCCGGCAGCAAAATAGCCGCAGAACGTGTCGCCGGCGCCGACCGTGTCGAGCGGAGTGATCTTCAGCGCCGGAACCATCAGGAGATCGTCCGGCGTCGCGGCGAGAACGCCGTCTGGGCCAAGCGTGACGACGATGGTGCGGCCAGTTCTCGAGGCATAGTCGCGCATCCGTGCCGGGCGGTCGCGGCCACTCAACGACAGCGCCTCACCATAGAGGTCGAACTCGGTCTCGTTGGCGACGAGATAGTCGGCCTTGCCGAGGAAGCCGGCCGCGTCGCCGTGGAAAGGTGCGGTGTTGAGCACGGTGACCGCGTTGGCCGTCCTTGCCGCGTCAAGCGCTGTCTCGACCGTTTGCAACGGGACCTCCAACTGCAGCAGCACGACATCGCCGTTTTTCAGGAAAGCCTTGGAAAGGTCACCCGGCACGACCGAATCATTGGCGCCCGCCACGACGGCGATCACGTTCTCGCCGTCGGCGCCGACCATGATCAACGCGGTACCCGTCGAGGCAAAGGTCTCGCCGACGCCGGACAGGTCGATCTTGCCGTCGCGCAGCAGCGCCAAAGCCTCGCCGGCGAAGCTGTCCTTGCCGACCGCGCCGACCATGCGCACCTTGGCGCCGGCGCGGGCGGCGGCCAGCGCCTGGTTGGCTCCCTTGCCGCCGGGGGCGGTGGCGAAACCGGAGCCGCGCACCGTTTCGCCGGGACCGGGCAAGCGGTCGACACTGGCGATGAGGTCGAGATTGATGGAACCGATGACGACGATCAAGAAGTGCCTCCCGCTAGCGCATGTCACTCTAATTGCGCGGGAAGCTACTCCGTAAGATCGCTGCTTGTCACCCTCGGGGCCCTTCGCTCCTATCGTTCCATTCGTTGGCTATTCAAGAAGAGACTTGTCCCGCCTCCCAGCCGAGGATGGCGCGTTTGCGCGTCAGGCCCCAATGGTAGCCGGTGAGCGCGCCGGACTTGCCGAGAGCCCGGTGGCACGGCACGACGAAGGACATCGGATTGGCACCGACCGCGGCACCGACAGCCCGGCTGGCGCTCGGTGCGCCGATGCGCGCGGCGATCGAGGAATAGGTGCAGGCCTTGCCCATCGGAATGCGCAGCAAGGCCTCCCAGACGCGGACCTGGAAGTCGGTGCCGATCATGACGACGCGCAGCGGCTGGTCGGCGCGCCACAGCGTCGGATCGAAGATGCGCGCGGCATAGGGCGCCGTCGCCGCCATGTCCTCGACATAGGTCGCATTCGGCCAGCGGCTGGACATGTCGGCAAAGGCCGCGCGCTCGCCGCCGGGGTCGTTGAAGGCGAGGCCGGCAAGGCCGCGGTCCGTCACCATGATCAAAGCGATGCCGAAAGGCGAGATATGATAGCCGTAGCGGATGGTGAGCCCTGCGCCGCGGGTCTTGTAGTCGCCCGGCGACATCGCTTCATGGGTGACGAACAGATCGTGCAGCCGGCCTGGGCCGGACATGCCGAGTTCGAACGAAGTTTCCAGCAGCGGCATGCCGGAATCCAGCAGTTTGCGCGCATGATCGAGGGTGACGGCCTGCAGAAAAGCCTTCGGCGACAGGCCGGCCCAGCGGGTGAACAGCTTCTGCAGCCCGGTCGGCGTCTCGCCGACCTCCTCGGCCAGCACTTCCAACGAAGGCTGGTCGCGATAGTCGAGGCTGATCTTTTCGATGGCACGACGGACGATTTCGTAGTCGCCGCCTTCAGGCGTGATGTCTTTCTGAAGGATTGCTGTCGTTTTGAGAGGCATTTGGGCGTTCATGGTAGTATCTCCTTGAGTGCGAATATCGTCCTTCGCGGCGCCGATCACCACCCGAAACTTGCTTTCCCGCAGCATGTACCCAGATAGAGTTGGCTTTGAATGGGGAGGACAATCATGGCCGGCGAGAAGATGCAGCTGACCAAGGAAAAAGAAACGCTGCTGATCACCGTCTACGGCAAGGCGCTGGAAAGCCGGCTTCCCAACTCGCTGCTGAAAGACCGCTTTGCGGACGAGGCGGTTCGCCGCATCGACTACGATTTCTCGCGGCTCAAGGTCGACAACAATCTCGGCGTCGGTCTGGCGATCCGGGCCAAGACGCTGGACGACTGGGTTTCGGCTTTTCTGGCGAACAACCCGAACGCCATTGTACTGCATCTCGGCTGCGGGCTGGACACACGAATATTCCGTATCGACCCGCCAGCCGGCGTCGACTGGTTCGACGTCGACTACGCCGAAGTCATCGAGCTCAGGCGCAAGCTCTACCCGATGCGCGAGCATTACCACCTGATCGGATCATCCGTCACGGAGCCTGGCTGGTTGGATGAAGTGCCCGGCGATCGCCCGGCGATGGTCGTGGCGGAGGGCCTGACCCCCTACCTTGCCGCTGACGAGGGCCCAAGACTGGTTTCGCGGCTTGTGTCGCATCTGGCCAGCGGCGAATTTATCTGCGATGCCTACAGCGACCTGGGTCTAAAGCTCGTGCGCCTCAACCGGTCGTTCCGCGCCACCGGAGCCGAACTCCACTGGGCGATCAACGATCCGCGCGACTTGGAACGGTCAGTGCCCGGCCTGCGGTTGGTCGAGGAAACGATGGCGTACAAACCCGAACATGCCGCCCGTGTGAGCTGGTTCGCCGGACTGGTCTTTCGCCTCTGGAGCCACGTTCCGGCTCTTCGGAGGGTCGGCAGGCTGTTGAGATTTCGGTTTTGATCGTCAGCGCGCCTTGGCGGTCGCCAGAGCGCGCGAAAATGCGGTGGCAAAACTTTCGCGGTCGTCGGGGTTGAGGAAGCCACCGATCGAGACTGTTTTTCCTTGCGCCTCGACCGCCATTCTGGTGATGCCGATTTCGGTGTGGCGGGCGATCGAAAAGCGTGCCCAGAACGGATTGAAGCGATGTGCTTCCGATTTGCCTGACGGGGCAGTCTTGCGGATATCGAGGCTGGTGCGAGACACCGACACCTCCTCGCGAGCCCGAGCGGCACGATAATTGGCGCGGAAGGCGATATAGATGGCAATAACATCGAGGCCGAAGAAGCCGAACACCGGCCAGGCGCCGCGCGACAGGAAAAACGCTCCGGTCACCAGCCACCCGAACAGCAATGCGCCCATCAGGATGACAAAGCCGGTCTTGCCCAGCGACCGGTGCGGTATCAGCAGCGCCTGGAAGAATGGCTCGTCGGCCTGAAATGAGGCGTTTGTGTCGCTCATTACAGAATATTATAGGAAAGCAATGACAAGCCCCAAGTCCAAAAACTCTTCGGCGCTAAAAAAAGACCTGTTGCCCGGCCGCCGCGACGGCTCGAACGCCAAGCCGCGTCCGCGGCCGGCGAGGTCGCGGGCGCTTTACAGCCCGGCCGAGGTGCATGAGATTTTCCGGCGCTTTTCCGTTCAGCGGCCGGACCCGAGAGGCGAACTCGAACATATCAACGCCTTCACGCTGCTGGTGGCGGTGGTGCTTTCGGCGCAGGCGACGGACGCCGGCGTCAACAGGGCGACGCGGGCGCTGTTCAAGATCGCCGACACGCCGCAGAAAATGCTGGCGCTGGGCGAGACCAGGCTCGGCGACCATATCCGCACTATCGGGCTGTGGCGCAACAAGGCCAAGAATGTCATCGCGTTGTCGGAAGCCCTGATCCGCGACCACGGCGGCAAGGTGCCCGATGATCGCGATCAACTGGTCGAGCTGCCGGGTGTCGGCCGCAAGACCGCCAATGTCGTGCTCAACGTCGCCTTCGGCCAGCATACGATGGCGGTCGACACGCACATCTTCCGCATCGGCAACAGGCTCGGCCTGGCGCCGGGCAAGACGCCGGAACAGGTCGAGCAAGGATTCCTGAAGATCATTCCGGACGAATATATGCGACATGCGCATCATTGGCTGATCCTGCACGGCCGCTATGTCTGCAAGGCGCGTAAGCCGGATTGCCCTGCCTGCGTCATCGCCGATATCTGCAAGGCCAAGGAAAAGACGACCAGCGTGCCTGCACCACTGGTCGAGATCGCGCCGCTCGGGCCAGTAGAGGCGGCTACTGAATCAGTGCCAGCCAAGTGACTCTGAAGTTCCTCCTATGTGGCGCCATCCACGTTCAGGAGCTCTCTTCGACAAACACCTCCTCGCGCTTCTTCCTGACCGCGGGGAGAAACACGATGACGAGCACGGCGAGCGCGATGAGGAGCAGGCTGGCGCTGATCGGTCTCGTCACGAAGGTACTCGGATCGCCGCGAGAGAGGATCATGGCGCGGCGCAGGTTTTCCTCGAGCAGCGGGCCGAGCACGAAGCCAAGCAGCAGCGGCGCGGGTTCGCAGCGCAGCTTGGTCAGGAGATAGCCAAGCAAGCCGAAGAGTGCGACTGCATAGAGGTCGTAGACGTTGGTGTTGACGCTGTAAACGCCGATCGAGCAGAACGCCATGATGATCGGGAAGAGCACGTAATACGGGATCGTAAGCAGTTTCACCCAAAGCCCGATTAGCGGCAGATTCAAGACGATCAGCATCAGATTGCCGATCCACATCGAGGTGATGATACCCCAAAACAGTGCAGGCTGTTCGATCGCAACATTGGGGCCGGGTACGATGCCCTGGATGATCATCGCGCCGATCATCAGCGCCATTACCGGATTGGCCGGAATGCCGAGCGTCAGCATCGGGATAAAGGAGGTTTGTGCGCCGGCATTGTTGGCCGATTCCGGTCCGGCGACGCCTTCGATTGCGCCTTTGCCGAATTCCCCCGGACTTTTCGAGACACGTTTTTCGACGGTGTAGGAGGCAAAGGCGGCAAGGATCGCGCCGCCTCCCGGCAGGATGCCGAGCGCCGAACCGATGATTGTTCCGCGCACGATGGGGGCCGCCATGCGCCGAAAATCTTCGCGGGTCGGCATAAGGCCGGAGATCTTTCGGATCAGCACGGAACGCTCATGCTCGTTTTCGAGGTTGCGCAGTATCTCGGCGACGCCGAAGACACCGACCGCCACTGCGACGAAATTCAGCCCGTCGGCATATTCGCGGATGCCGAGCGTGAAGCGGGGCGTGCCGGTGTAGATATCCGTGCCGACAAGTCCGAGCAGCAGGCCGAGCACGACCATGGCCAGTGCCTTGACGATCGAGCCGTGGGCGAGCGCGACGGACGAGACCAGGCCGACAATCATCAGCGAAAAATACTCGGCTGCGCCGAATCTCAGCGCTATCGCCGTCAGCGGTGGGGCAAAGATGGCGACGAGGAAGGTCGACACCGTGCCGGCAAAGAACGAGCCTATCGCCGCGGTCGCCAGTGCCGCCCCGGCGCGACCGTTCCTGGCCATTTGGTAGCCGTCGATGGCGGTGACGGCCGACGAAGATTCGCCGGGCATGTTGATGAGGATTGCGGTAGTCGAACCGCCATACTGCGCGCCGTAATAGATGCCGGCGAGCATGATGAGGGAGGAAACCGGATCGCCGATCTGGAAGGTGATCGGCAACAGCATGGCAATGGTTGCGGTGGCGCCGATGCCGGGCAGGACACCAATCAGCGTGCCGAGAAGGACGCCGATCAGGCAGAAACCGAGGTTTGCCAAAGATGTGGCCGTCGAAAAGCCGAGTGCGAGATTGTTGAGGAGTTCCATTTCATCTCCTCACAATGATAGGGGCAGCCACGGGCCGAAACGCCGGAACGGCAGGCCGAGTGCGTAGCTGAAGACGACGAATGCGAACAGCGTCAGGCCGGCCGACAGCACGAGCGCGGTCAGCGGCTTCATACGGCCGCTGCCGAACGATGCGATTAGCGCCGTCAGGAAGATCGAGGGGATAAAGCCGAGGCCGCGCACCGTCAGGCCGAAGAAGATCGGAGCGGGCAGAATGAACAGCATGCCGCGCCACGCGATGTGGCCGATCGGGTCGCTCTCGAAACGCACCGCTTGGACGAGGATGACGGCGCCAAGCAGGATCAGCACGATCGCCAGCACCAGCGGGAAATAGCCCGGTCCCATACGGAAGGCGGTGCCGATTTCGAGGCCGAGCGACTGCAGCGCGAAAAATGCGCCGAGGAAGATGAACAGCGCTGCGCAAATGCCGTTGGTTCTGTCGATTGCGAACGGTTTCATGACGTCCTCCCGGGCCGCGCCGCGGGCTTGCCCATGCCGTGTAAAAACGGGGCGCTGGTGGCGCCCCGTTCAAGCTTTAGTCGGCGTACTGGCCGGCCGCTTCGATGATAGGCTTCCACCGCGCGATCTCACTTTCCAGCTTGGCCTTGAGCGCGGCCGGCGTGGCGTCGGCCTCGGGCGACGGCTTGGTGCCGAGTTCGGCAAAGCGGGCGACGACGTTCTGATCCTTCAGCGCCACCTGCAGCGATTTCGACAGGCGCTCGGTGATCTCGGCCGGCGTGCCCTTGGGTGCATAGATTCCGTGCCAGATGCCGACCTGCACCTGCGGAAGGCCGGCTTCCGTCGTTGTCGGCACGTCCGGAAGCACGTCGAGGCGTTGCGCCGAGGTTACGGCATAGCCCTTGATCGTGCCGCCCTGGATCTGCTTGGTGGTGTTGGTCGTCTGGTCGCACATGATGTCGACCTGGCCGCCGAGAAGGTCGGTCATGGCCGGGCCAGTGCCTTTGTAGGGAACGGTGACCAGCGGCGTGCCGATGGCGCTCATGAACAGCATGCCGCACAGATGCGAGGCCGCGCCTATCCCGGCATTGGCGACGGTGACGGTGTCCTTGTTGGCCTTGGCATAGTCGACCAGTCCCTTCAGATCGGTCGGCTCGAGATCCTTGCGGCCGACGATGGTCATCGGCACTTCTGTGACGAGACCGATATATTCGAACGCGTTCAGCGTGTCGTAGGCGAGGTTCCTATACAGCGTCGCGCTGGTCGCCATGCCGATGTGATGCAGGAGCAGCGTATAGCCGTCAGGATCGGCATTCGCGACGCGGCCGGCGCCTAGCGTGCCGCCGGCGCCGCCGACATTCTCGACGATGACCTGCTGGCCGAGGTCCTTCGACATGGCTTCCGCGACAAGACGCGTGACGGTGTCGGTTGGGCCGCCGGCCGAAAACGGCACGACAACGGTGATGGTGCGTTCGGGGTACGTCTGCGCGCCCGCGGCCAACGGGTAAAGCATGGCGACCGCAACGGCAGCCAGCGCGGCGACGAATTTTCTCATCGTGATTTCCTCCCAGAATACGAATTACCAACCGCTGCGCGGAGTTCCTCTCAAACCGAATGTAGATGGAGCAATAACTAGCGCAACCCGACAAATGACAATCGCCTCAAACGGCAAACTGCACGTTTGTCCGCGCAATGAGTGGAAAGGTCGGGCCGCGCGATGCCCTTCCTCCGACCTATCTTAATAGCCGTAGCCGCGCGCCATCGCCGCCGCGAACACCGGGATCAACAGGAAGATGAATGCCTCGGTGCGGACATAGGTGCGAACGGACGCTAGCTCCGCCGCAGGCACCTGGAAGCCGGGACTGGCGCTCGCCTGCCTGCTCCAGGACAGGAATCGGACGGTCGGGATAATCGACAACAGGCCGACAATTGCGAAAGCGGCCATCTTTGCCCAGAACATCCAGTTGTAGACGTAGAATTCCCAGCCCTTGAGACCATAGATGACGCGGCCGATGCCGACGACGATGATCAGCATGGCAATGATGCCGTAATGGCGATCGATACCGACAAGCCGCTTCAGCGTCGCGGCGGACAGGTCGCTGCGGATCAGGACGAATTCGGCGCCGATGATGCCTGCCAGCGAAAACACCAGCAGATGATGGAAGATGGCAAGCACAAGGTCGGTGGTGTCCATGCTGTTTCCCCTCTGTCGGACGGCAGCGCCGAAACCGAACGCAGTGAACCAAATACTGGCGAAAAACTAACACCGCTTGGCGGGATTCACATCAGCCTGGAAGATGATCTACACAGCCTTGGTTCTTGTTTTACGCAACGGATTTTGATTCCCCATTTCATGCATGTCGCTGTCCTAACCGTTGGATGACCGGCATTAGGCACCGGCAACACAACCGAGGCATGACCATGACCAGTCCGCAGACAATTGTCGCCCCAGTGATTGAGACCTCTCGCACGGTCCTGCGACCGCACCGGCTGGACGATTTCGACGCCTATGTCGCAATGTGGGCCGATCCCGTCGTCACCCGTTTTATCGGCGGCAAGCCGCGCACGCGGGAGGAAAGCTGGATGCGTTTCCTGAGCCATGCCGGCCTGTGGTCGCTTCTGGGCTACGGCTTCTGGGCGGTCGAGGAAAAGGCGACCAGCCGCTTCATCGGCGAGGCCGGCTTCCACGATCTGAAACGCGACATGACGCCGTCGATCGAGGGCATTCCGGAGGCCGGATGGGCTCTGGTTTCGGCCGTGCATGGCCAGGGGTTGGCCAGCGAAGTCGTCGCACGGGTGCTTGCCTGGGGCGATGAGGCATTTGCAGCCGCGAAGACCGTCTGCATCATCGATCCGGAAAACACCGGCTCGCTGAACGTCGCGGCAAAATGCGGTTATGGCGAAGTGCTGCGAACCGTCTATCAAGACAAGCCGACCATCCTGCTGCAGCGGCAGCCCTGACGGATGCTGTCTGGGCACTGCCTGCCGTCGTCGGGCGTCGAGTTCGCCAGCCTGAACATCGCACGGGCCGATTGTGGCGCATGGGGAGTGTTCTGTCTTTGACAGGATGACGCAAACTCTGCATGAATTTTATCGAGCGGGTCTGAATTCAGGCTACGTTTCTGGCAGGCACCGGAGGAGGTGTCGCGATTTGGAGGAATCCCATGCTGAACAGACGCAGTTTCTTGATGAGCACCGCGGCGGCAGGTGCTGCCGGGCTCGCGGCATCGCATTTTATCCCCGCTTTCGCGCAGGACGCACCGCAGCTGCAGATTTTCGTGCCGGCGGCGCCGGGCGGCGGCTGGGACCAGACGGCGCGCGCCATGGACCAGGTGCTGCGTAGTGAAAAGCTGATCTCCGGCTCGCAGATCACCAATGTCGGCGGCGCCGGTGGCACCGTCGGCCTGCCGCAGTTCGTCAACCAGTGGAAGGGCAAGGGCAATGCGCTGATGGTGGCTGGCATGGTCATGGTCGGCGCCATCATCGCCAACAAGGCGGCCAACAACCTTACCGAGGTCACCCCGATCGCCCGCCTTACCGGCGAGTTCGAGGCGCTTGTGGTGCCGGCCGCCTCGCCGTTCAAGACTGCGGCCGACTTCGTTGCCGCCCTCAAGGCCGACCCGACGCAGGTTCCAGTCGCCGGCGGTTCGGCCGGCGGCTCGGACCACATCTTGTTCGGCCTCATCGCCAAGACCGTCGGTGTTCCTGCAACCAACCTGTCCTATGTGCCGTTCGCCGGCGGCGGCGAGGCGCTGTCGGCGCTGCTCGGCAACCAGGTCGCGGCCGGCATCTCGGGCTATGGCGAGTTCGCCGAACAGGTCAAGGCGGGCGCGCTGCGGCTGCTGGCGATATCTGCCCACAAACGCCAGGAGGGCATCGATGCTCCGACCATGAAGGAAGCCGGCATCGACGTCGAGCTGTTCAACTGGCGCGGCGTCTTCGCGCCGCCCGGCGTCTCGGACGCCGACAAGGCAGCAATGATCAAGCTGATCGAGACGATGGCCAAGAGCGACGCCTGGGCCACCGAATGCAAGAACCGCAACTGGACGCAGATCCTGCTCACCGGTGACGACTATGCGAAATTCGTCGCCGAAGACACGGCCCGCATCGGGACGATCCTCAAGGACCTCGGCCTGGCGTGATGCTCTCGGCAAGGCGCGGCCTGCGCCAACCCTTGCCGACTTTCGCCAGCCGCATGGACATACGCGGCGCCGGAGGTGAAACTACGCCGAGATCGGCCGAGTGAGACCGGTCCAAGGAGAACCGGCCCCAAGGGACCGACATTGGGAGGACGATGATGAGCACCAGCGACCAGCAGGCGCCGCCGCGCCTTGCAGTGCCCGAACTGCTGATCGGCGTTGGGCTCCTCGCCTGTGCGGGTGCGGTTGCCTGGCAGACGCTGGCAATCCCGGTGTCGCCGCTCTATTCCAAGGTCGGTCCGACCGTCTTTCCCTACATCACCATGACGGGGATGGTGATCCTGTCGCTGCTGCTCATCATTGCCGCCTTGCGGGGCGGATGGCAGCCGGAGGACGAAAAGGAGACGCCGACCGACTGGAAGGCGATGGGCATCGTCGTCCTCGGACTGATCGCCAACCTCGTGCTGATCCAGCCGCTCGGCTTTACCGCCGCATCTGTCATCATGTTCGTTCTCATCTGCCACGGTTTCGGCAGCCGGCGTCCGCTGCGTGACGTGCTGCTCGGTCTGATCCTGGCGCTGGCCGCCTATTTCGGCTTTGCCAGGGCACTCGGCGTCAATATCGGCGCCGGCTTCATCGAAAACCAGCTGAACGCGATCGTCGATTCGGTCGTTGCCGTGCTGAGGGGCTGACGCCATGGAAACGCTCGGCCATNTCGGCCATCTCGCGCACGGATTTTCGGTCGCCTTCTCGCCGATCAATCTCATATGGTGCCTGGTCGGCACCACGCTGGGGACTGCGATCGGCGTGCTGCCCGGCCTCGGACCGGCATTGACCATCGCGTTGCTGTTGCCGATCACCTACCAGGTGGCGCCGGAGGCGTCGTTCATCCTGTTTGCCGGCATCTATTACGGCGCCATGTATGGCGGCTCGACGACATCGATCCTGCTCAACACGCCTGGCGAAAGCGCCACTATCGTCACCGCGCTGGAAGGCAACCGGATGGCCCGCTCCGGCCGTGGCGGTGCGGCCTTGGCAACCTCGGCGATCGGCTCCTTCGTCGCCGGCACGCTGGGCACGATCGGCGTTGCCTTCCTGGCGCCGATCGTCGTCAAATTCGCGCTGGCTTTCGGTCCGGCCGAATATTTCTCGCTAATGGTGCTGGCCTTCATCACGGTTTCGGCGGTGCTCGGCTCGTCGTCGGTGCGCGGCCTGACCAGCCTGTTCGTCGGCTTCGTCGTCGGCATGATAGGCGTCGATCTGCAGACGGGGCAGCCGCGCTTCACCTTCGGCATGAGCGAATTGTTGGACGGCGTCGACGTCATCGTCGTCGCCGTTGGCCTGTTCGCCGTTGGCGAGACGCTTTACATGGCCTCGCGCCGCTATGCCGGCAAGGACGACATCGTGCCGTTGAAAGGGTCGCTCTACATGACCGCGGCTGAATGGTCGCGCTCGTGGAGGCCATGGCTGCGCGGCTCCCTGATCGGCTTCCCGATCGGCGCCATGCCGGCCGGCGGCGCCGAAATCCCGACCTTCCTCTCCTATGCCATCGAGAAGAAACTCTCCAGACACAAGGAGGAGTTCGGCACGGTCGGTGCCATCGAGGGCGTTGCCGGGCCGGAAGCGGCCAATAATGCATCCGCCGCCGGCGTGCTGGTGCCGATGCTGACGCTCGGCCTGCCGACCTCGGCGACGGCCGCGATCATGCTGTCGGCATTTCAGAGCTACGGCATCAATCCGGGGCCGCTGCTGCTGACGACGCAGGCCGACCTGGTGTGGGGGCTGATCGCCAGCCTGTTCATCGCCAATGTCATCCTCGTCGTCCTCAACCTGCCGCTGATCGGGCTCTGGGTGCGATTACTGAAGATTCCGGCGCCGCAGCTCTATGCCGGCATTCTGGTGTTCGCCACGGTCGGCACCTACGGCATTTCGCAATCGCCGATCGACCTCATCATCCTCTATCTGCTCGGTGCCGCCGGCTTCCTGATGCGGCGTTTCGATTTCCCGACCGCGCCAGTCATCATCGGCATGATTCTCGGGCCGCTTGCCGAAACGCAGTTCCGCCGCGCGATGACCATCTCGAACGGCGATTGGACGGTGTTCTACAAGCATCCGCTGTCGCTGACGCTGCTGACGCTGGCCTTCATCGGGTTGGTTGGACCGCATATCTGGGCCTACATCGAGCACAGGCGCATGCGCGGACCGGAGCACGTGCCGGGCGATGCCTGAGCTGTTCGTGACGTCATGACAGACCTGCTTTCCGGCATCCGCATCCTTGACCTGACCAATGTGCTGGCCGGCCCCTATTGCGCCTACCAGCTGGCATTGCTCGGGGCCGACGTCATCAAGGTCGAGACGCCGCAAGGCGGTGATCTGGCGCGCCAGCTTGGCGCCTCGCCGGAGCTCAACCGGGTGGGCATGGGCGCTTCGTTCCTGGCGCAGAATGCCGGCAAACGCTCGGTGGCGCTCGATCTCAAGCAGGAGGCCGACCGCGAACGCTTCCTCGATCTGGTCGCTTCGGCCGACGCGCTGGTCGAGAATTTCCGCCCCGGCGTCATGGACCGGCTGGGGCTTGGCCATGCCAGGCTGAAGGAGGTCCGGCCAAGCCTTGTCTATTGTGCGATATCGGGCTTCGGCCAGACCGGGCCGATGCGCGACAATCCAGCCTATGACCAGATCATCCAGGGTCTTTCCGGCATCATGAGCATCACCGGTACACCGGAAACGGCGCCGCTGCGTGTCGGCTATCCCGTCGCCGATACGCTTGGCGGGCTGGTCGGGGCGTTCGCCATTACCGCCGCGCTGGTCAAGCAGAAGACGACAGGCGAGGGTGCGTTCCTCGACGTCTCTATGCTCGAATGCACGCTTTCTGCGCTCGGCTGGCCGGTGTCGAACTATCTGACGGCGGACGTCGAGCCGCAGCCGATGGGCAATGAAAACATGACGGCCGCACCGTCTGGCGCGTTTCGCACCGGCGACGGCTTGCTCAACATCGCAGCCAACAAGCAGGAGCAGTTCGTCACACTGTGCCGGTTGATCGATCGGCCGGAGCTGGCGTCGGATGTCCGCTTTGCCGAGCGCGAAACGCGCAAGCAGAACCGCATTGCATTGAAAGCGCTGATCGAGGATGCCTTGGCGAGCGGCTCTGCCGCCGCCTGGGAGGAGACGTTCAATCGCGCCGGCGTGCCGGCAGGCCGGGTGCTGACAATCCCGCAGGTACTGCAAGAGCAACAGGTGATCCAGCGCGGCATGACGGCGCGCTTCCAGGCTGTGTCCGGGATGGACCGGCCGCTGATCGTGGTGCGCGGCGGCTTCATGGTCGATGGCGAGGCACCTTTGCCGAGCAGGCCGCCGCCGGGGCTCGGCGAGCATATGGACGAGGTTTTTGCCGGTTTGCCGCCACGCGCCAAGAAAAGAGCGAAGGTATGAGCGGCACGGAAAAGAAGGCATGAGCGACACGGAAAACAAGACTGGCCGCGCGCGCGGCGAGGAATGGTGGCAGACCGGCATCATCGAGATGCGGCCCGGCGTCATCCGGCTGCGCGGCTATGAGATCCAGGATCTGATCGGCCGCGTCAGCTTTCCCGCAATGATCTGGCTGATGATGCGCGGCGAACTGCCAAGCGAGGAGCAGGCGACGCTGCTTGGCATCGCGCTGGGTGCCGCCGTCGACCACGGACCGCAGGCGCCGTCGATCGCCATCGCCCGTATGGCGATCACTTGCGGCGTCGGCATCAACAGCGCCATGGCGTCGGCCATCAACGTGCTTGGCGACGTGCATGGCGGCGCCGGCGAACAGGCGCTTTCCTTCTACGGAGACATCGCCGCCGAACTGGACGCCGGCGTGCCGCTCGCGGACGCCGTGTCGGCGCGGGTTGATCGTTTCCTTGCTGGGGAAGACGGTTATGTGCCGGGGCTCGGCCATCGTTTCCATCCGGTCGACCCGCGGGCACCCCGCCTCATCGAGCTGACCCGCGACTTTGCCGCGCTCGGCGTTGTCAGCGGGCGCTTCGCCGACATCGCCGAGGCGATCGAGGCCGAGGTTGCGCGGCGCAAGGGCAAAAAAATCCCGCTCAATATCGACGGCGCCACGGCCGTCATCTACGGAGAGCTCGGCTTCCCGCCGCCGCTGACGCGAGGCCTTTTCGTACTGTCGCGCTCGGTCGGCATCCTGGCCCATGCATGGGAACAGTCGCAGGAAAGCGACCGCAACAAAGGGCCGCTGCCGCGCGAATGGCTGTGGGCCTATACCGGCACGCCGGCGCGGCCTTTGCCCGAGGAAGACGAAGGCAGTCAGTGAGATGTCGGTTCAAGCGACAGCGGAGGGCGCTGGAGCCAATTCCCGATAGAGTCGGGATAGACCCCCATGTTTTATTGAGCGTGATCTTTTCCGAAAGCCGGATTCTGCTTTTTGGGGGTATGCTCCAGCTCGGGACTCCTGATGTTCCTCACCAGCGTCGAAAGATCCGGCTCGTCGATCAGCAGCGCCGCGTCGGCCGGTGCCAGCCATGCCCGCTGCCGCCTGTTGGCTTCTTGCCAGTCGGCAAGTTCCTCGGTTACCTCCAGCAAATAGACGACGACGTCGACGCGGACGAAGCGGTTCGCCAGCCGCTTCCAGTAGCAATAGGTGCCGGCCGGCTGTTTCAATATCCTGCCGAGGACGCCGGCTTCTTCCTGTGCTTCGATGGTGGCCGCCTTGCGACCGCCCTTGCCCTTCATCGGCCAGCCTTTCGGCACGATGAAGCGCCTCGTCGTTCGCGATGTGACGAGCATAACCTCGACTTCGCCATGCTCGCTCAGCCGAAAGGGGATCGCCGCGACCTGGCGAATCCGGGCGCCCTTCCTTGCCTTACGGACGACCTTCTTTCTGCTGGCTGCCATTCAAAAATCCAGTCGAAGCGGTGCCCAAAGCACGAAGGGCAGCATTGCTAAATCCAAACCGCCTTCGATGTTATCTCAGGTGCGGCGGCATCCAAGCATAATAAGTCGGCTAAATAAATGAAAACGTTAGCGGCAAGTGCTGACAAAGCCGCTCCCTGACGGCAGCAACTGACAAGTCGGCTTCATCTGCGGCACCACCTGCGGTTGGGGCGCCGGGATTTGGCGGTCCTGCGCACGGTATTGCTGTTGCTGCTGCTGATATTGCTGCCGCTGCAGCCTGTTCTCCAGCATCTGCAACTGGTTTTGCTGGATCAATGCGTTGCGGTCGGCGGGGCTGACGATCTGTGCCGATGCGGCAGGATTTACGCCCGACAGCATCACCGTTGCCAGCATTGCCGACCCTAAAAACGTCAATAGACGAAGCTGTGACATTCATTAATTCCCGCACAAAACCGACCTCAGATTAATATAGGGGTTTTGCCCGGCGATGCCATGGCCGCCGCTGATTCGCGGCGAATTGCTACGTCGTCCTGCCGGCTTTGAGGAGGCATTGCGGTACGCGAGGCTGGCTCTCCCATTTCACTCGACTTCGCGCAGCCGATATCCGACGCCGGTCTCGGTGGTGATATAACGGGGCTGGTCGGGCATCTTTTCGATCTTTTGCCTGAGTTGCCGGACATAGACCCTGAGATATTGAACGTCGGTGGAATCGCCCCAGACCTGCTTCAGCAGGAATTGGTGGGTGAGAACCTTGCCGGCGTGCTGTACGAGGATGCGGAGGATGTCGTATTCCTTCGGCGAGAGCTTTATCTCCTTGTCCTCGACCTTGACGATGCGCTTCACCAGATCGACGGAGAGGTCGCCGGTGTGGAACACCGGTTTCTCACCCTGCTGCTGGAACTTGTGGCGCAGCGCCACGCGGATGCGTGCCACAAGCTCGTTCATACCGAACGGCTTGGTGACATAATCGTCGGCGCCGAGTTCGAGGGCCGAGACGATGCCGGCCTCATCAGTGCGGCTCGAAAGAATAACCACGGGAATGTCCAGGCCATCATCCCGCCATTTGCGCAGCAGCTCATGCCCGCTCATGCCGGGCAGGCCGAGATCGAGGAGGACCAGGTCCGGCTTTTCCGTCTCCATGAGTTCAATCGCCGCGCTGGCGTTCGGCGCCTCGCTGATCGCATAGCCTTGGCTGCCGAGCCCGACGCGAAGCAGTTTCCGGATCGGCGGCTCGTCGTCGACCACCAATATCCTGACGTCCAAATTCGTCATGACAGGTGGTCCATGTTTCGATCGTCAGCATCGGGTTCACCGACATCGGGGAGTTCTGCCGGCACCGGCATTCTTATGGTGAAAACCGCGCCCGAGCGGTCGGTCCTGTTCGCCGCCGAGAGCGTCCCGCCCATCGCTTCGATGAAGCCGCGGCAAATCGACAATCCGAGCCCGGTGCCGGCACGCACCTGGTCACCCTTGCGCACACGGTAGAAAGTGTCGAAAACGCGCTCCAGGTCCGCTGGCGGAATGCCTGGTCCCTCATCCATGATCTGCAGGATGACGCTGCCATTGTCGGCCCAGGCCTGCAGGCGGATCGTCGAACCTGGCGGCGCGTATTTTGCGGCATTGTCGAGGAGATTGAACAGCACCTGCTCGAACAGAACGGGATCGACACGCAACATCGGCAGATCCGATGGAATATCGATCTCGGTCTTGTGCTCGCCGACGATTTTGCGGGCCCGATGCAGGGCTGAGCCGACAATGTCGCCGACATAGTGGAACGCATAATTTGGCTCCATCGTGCCGGACTCTATCTTGGTCATGTCGAGCAGATTGGCGATGAAGCGGTTCAGCCTTTCCGATTCATCAAGCACGGTCGACAGCAGTCCCGCCCGGTCCTGCTCGGGAAGCGCGGCTTCGAAGTCCCTGAGTGTTCCGGCCGCGCCCATGATGGCGGCAAGCGGCGTTTTCAAATCGTGGGAAATGGAGGTGAGCAAGGCCGAGCGCAGACGGTCTGCCTCGGCCGCAAGCTTGGCCCGGTCAACATCGGCGACGAGCTGGATGCGCTCGATGGCGACCGCCGCCTGGTCGGCGAGCGCATCGAGCAGACGCTGCTGGTCGGGTGTCAGCAGCGGGCCTTGCTTGTCGTTGTCGAGGCCAACGACGCCCACCGCCGTGCGTCCGGTCCGCAAGGGCAGATAGAGGCGTTTTGCGCCCGGCAGCGTGTCGGCGCCGCGCCCGGCGGCGCGGTTGTGTTCCCAGGCCCAGAGCGCTGCGGCAATGTCTGCCTCGGCCAGCGTGTCGTCGGGCGGGTAGCCGGCCTTGACCACAATCGTGCCGTTCTCCGGCAGAAGCAGCACCACGCGAAGCTTCAGCATCGAGGCGATCTGGAAGGCAGTCGCCCAGAGAACGTCGTCGAGCGTGCCCGTTCCGGCCAGTTTCTTGGAGAACAAATAGAGATCCTCGGTAGTGCGGGCGCGGGATTGTGCTGCCACGACCTGGCGCTGCACCCGAGCCGTCAAATTGCTGGCGATGATCGCCACGCAGAAGAAGAAGCCGAGTGCGACGGCGCTTTCAGGATCGCTGATATTCAGCGTGTAGAGCGGATCGAGGAAGAAGAAATTGAAGACCACGGCGCTGAGAACGGAAGCGAATATCGCCGGCCAAAGCCCGGCCGTGACCGCTGACGCCAGCACAGCCATGAGAAAGACAAGAGCGATGTTGCGCACATCCAGCACGCGCGACAGCAATTCGCCGAACAACAGCCCTGCCACGACATAGAAGACGACAGTCAGATAGGGCCTGATGTCGAGGCGCGGTGGTTGAGCGGGAGTCAGCCCCCGCGACGGCGGGACTTGCGCCTGGGCGTCACCGGAGACGACGTGAACGCTGATCTTGCCGGCATCGCGTATCAGGTCATAAGTGACGGAGCCGTCAAATAACTGCCGCCAGCGCGACTTGCGTGGCTTGCCAGTGATGATGTGGGTAACGTTATTGGCCGCCGCATAGCGCAGGATGTCTACGGCAACGTCGTGGCCAGGTATGGTCACGGCAACACCGCCCAATTGTTCAGCAAGGCGAAGCGTTGATGCCAGCCTGTCGCGATCCTGCTCGGACAGCCCGGTCGAGCGTGGCGTCTCGACATAGAGCGCCAGCCACGAGGCGCGAAGCCGCTCTGCCTGGCGGCGGGCATAGCGTACAAGCGACGCGCTGCGCGGATCCTCATCGACCCAGACCAGGACACGCTCGCTGGCCGCCCACGGTCCCGGGATGGCGTGTGCCTGCATATGGTTGAGCAACTGCTCATCGACCCGCTGGGCGGTGCGGCGAAGCGCCAACTCCCTGAGCGCCGTCAGATTGCCCGGCGAGAAATAGTTCTCGATGGCGCGCTGGGCGGTGTTGGGGAAGTAGACCTTGCCTTCCTCCAGCCGCTTGATCAGGTCGTCGGGGGTGAGGTCGATGATCTCGACATCGTCGGCTTGATCGATGATGGAGTCGGGGACGGTTTCACGCACCCTGACGCGTGTGATCTGGGCCACGACGTCGTTCAGGCTTTCGACGTGCTGGATGTTCAGTGTCGTGTAGACATCGATCCCGTGCGTCAGGATTTCCTGGACGTCGAGGTAGCGCTTGGGGTGGCGGCTGCCGGCGACGTTGGTGTGGGCGAGTTCGTCGACCAGAACCAGCGCCGGGCGCCGGGCGAGGATGGCGTCGAGATCCATCTCCTCGAGAATGCGCCCCTTGTAGTCGATCTCAAGGCGAGGAATGACCTCGTAGCCTTCGACCAGCGTCTGCGTCTCCTTGCGACCATGCGTCTCGACGATGCCGATCACCACGTCGATCCCGTCGGCCAGCCTGGCGCGGCCTGACATCAGCATCTCGTAGGTCTTGCCGACACCGGGAGCGGCGCCGAGAAATATCCTCAGGCGACCTCGCTCCTCCCGCTCGGCATGCTCAAGCAGCGCGTCGGGAGAGGGCCTGGTTTCGGCGGTGCGGCTGTCGTCTGGCATTAGGATCAATCATGAACGGCGCCGGCTTCGGTGTCGATCCCGGCGCCCGCCATCATTGTTTCGTGGCATCGTCCAGCGCAAGGTTGAGGGCCAGCACATTGACCACCGGCTCGCCTATAAAGCCCAATTCGCGATCCTCGACATGGCTGTCGACAAGCGATTTGATCCTGGATTCATCGACGTTCCTGGCCCTGGCCACCCTGGTGACCTGAAAATAGGCCGCATCGGGGCTGATATGCGGATCGAGGCCGCTGCCGGACGTGGTGACCAGATCCATCGGCACCGGCTGGTTCGGGTTTTCGGCCCTCAACTTTTCGGCGTCGCTCTTGATACGGTCGATCAGCTTCGGGTTAGTCGGGCCGAGATTTGAGCCGCCCGAGGCGGCGGCATTGTAACCGTCGCCGGCAGCTGACGGACGGCCATGGAAGTAGCGGTCGCTGGTGAAAGTCTGGCCGATCAGCTCGGAACCGATGACCTTGCCGTTCCTCTCGATCAGGCTGCCATTGGCCTGGCCCGGAAACAGCGCCTGGGCAATGCCGGTCATGCCGATCGGATAGACCAAACCCGTCAGAACGGAGAAGAAGACGATCATGACGATAGCGGGCCTGATTTGATTGAGCATCGACGTGGTTCCTTATGCGAGACCGAGAGCAGTGATGGCCATGTCGATCACCTTGATGCCGACGAAGGGCACGACGACGCCGCCAAGGCCGTAGACTATGAGATTGCGGCTGAGCAGCGCACCGGCGCCGACAGCGCGGTATTTGACGCCCCTCAGCGACAGCGGGATCAGCGCGATGATGATCAGCGCGTTGAAGATGATGGCCGAGAGGATAGCGCTCTGCGGCGTTGCCAGATGCATGACGTTGAGCGCTTGCAGCGGCCCGGCGGTTTGGCCCGGGGCGATGTAGAAGACGGCGAATATTGCCGGGATGATGGCAAAATACTTTGCGACGTCGTTGGCGATGGAGAAGGTCGTCAGCGAACCACGCGTCATCAGCAGCGCCTTGCCGATTTCGACGATCTCGATCAGCTTGGTCGGATCGCTGTCGAGATCGACCATGTTGCCGGCCTCGCGTGCCGCGACCGTGCCGGTGTTCATGGCGACGCCGACATCGGCCTGCGCAAGCGCCGGCGCGTCGTTGGTGCCATCACCGCACATCGCGACCAGCTTGCCCTTGGCCTGTTCGTCGCGAATCAGCTTCAGCTTGTCCTCGGGCGTCGCCTGGGCAAGGAAGTCGTCGACGCCGGCTTCCGCCGCGATCGCCGCCGCGGTCATCGGATTGTCGCCGGTGATCATCACCGTGCGGATGCCCATGCGGCGCAATTCGGCAAAGCGTTCTGCGATGCCGCCCTTGACGATGTCCTTCAGGTGGACGACGCCGAGCAGGCGCCCATCGCGCTCGACCGCCAGCGGGGTGCCGCCGGATTTGGCGATCTCGTCGGCGATGGTTTGAAGGTCGCGGACGGTGTCGCTGCCGGGGCGCGTACTGCCTGTGGCAATGGTCGAGAGGTTGACGCGGGCAAGCACCGCATCGACTGCGCCCTTGCGGACCGAGGAGCCTTCCAGGTCGACGCCGCTCATGCGGGTTTGCGCGGTGAAGGGCACGAAACTCGCGTGCAGGCTTGCCATGTCGCGGGCGCGGATGGCGTATTTCTCCTTCGCCAGCACGACGATCGAGCGGCCTTCCGGCGTTTCGTCGGCAAGCGAGGCAAGTTGGGCGGCGTCGGCCAGTTCCTGTTCGGTGACGCCCCTGACCGGACGGAATGCCGTTGCCTGGCGGTTGCCCAGCGTGATCGTGCCGGTCTTGTCGAGCAGCAGCGTGTCGACATCGCCGGCCGCCTCGACGGCGCGGCCCGACATGGCGAGCACGTTGAAACGCACCAGGCGGTCCATGCCGGCGATGCCGATGGCCGACAGCAGGGCGCCGATCGTGGTCGGGATCAGCGTGACGAACAGGGCGACCAGCACCGTCACCGAGATATAGCCGCCCGAATAGGAGGCAAAACTCGGGATCGTCGCTGTCGCCAGCACGAAGATCAGCGTCATGCCGACGAGCAGGATGTTGAGCGCGATCTCGTTGGGTGTCTTCTGGCGCTCGGCGCCTTCGACCAGCGAGATCATGCGGTCGAGGAACGTATGGCCGGAAGCCGCGGTGATGCGCACCCGGATCCAGTCGGACAAGACTTGCGTGCCGCCGGTCACCGCCGAACGATCGCCTCCGGATTCGCGGATGACAGGTGCGGATTCGCCAGTGATCGCCGCCTCGTTGACCGAAGCCACGCCTTCGACCACCTCGCCATCCGAGGGGATGATGTCGCCGGCTTCGACAAGCACGATATCGCCGACCTTCAGGCTGGTGCCGGGCACCAGCTTGAACTTGCTCCGATCGCCGCCGTTCAACAGCTTGGCTTGCGTCTCGGTTCGCGCCCGACGCAGCGAGTCTGCTTGCGCCTTGCCGCGGCCTTCGGCCACCGCTTCGGCGAAGTTGGCGAAAAGCACTGTGAACCACAGCCAGATGATGATCTGCAGCGTGAAGCCAAGATCGCCGCCGCTGGTAACGAGATCTTTGACGAACAGCACGGTGGTGAGCGCCGAGACGACGGCGACGACGAACATCACCGGGTTTCGCATCAAGGTGCGCGGGTTCAGTTTTCTGAAGGATCCGCCGATGGCGGGCAACAGAATGCGGGGATCCATGATGCTCACGGATTTCGACTGGCTCATTTGGTGGCTCCAGTGTCGATGTTGGTGACCGGTCGATCGTGTGCCGAACGAAGGTGCGGCGGCCCGTAAGCCAGCAGCCAGATAATGATCAAGGCTGCCGCAATAGCGAGGAATGTGGACAGGGTCGGGAAAGGAGGAGGTGTTTTCTCCCCCTCCGGCTCGGGACGATGCCGGGCCTTTCGAGATATGATCTTGAACCAGGGCATGGCCGTTTCAGAATGTCTGACGGTGAATCATCGCCAGGTGCTCGACGATCGGTCCGACCGCCAGGGCCGGGAAGAAGGTCAGGCCACCAACGATCAGGATGACACCGACCAACAGCCCGACGAACAGCGGACCGTCGGTCGGGAAGGTGCCGGCGGAGGCAGGGACGGTCTTCTTCGCCACCAGCGATCCAGCAATCGCCAGCGCCGGAATAATGACCAGGAAGCGGCCCATCAGCATGCCGATGCCGAGCGTTATGTTGTACCAGGGCGTGTTGCCGCTGAGACCGCCAAAGGCGGAGCCATTGTTCGCCGCGGCCGAGGTGTAGGCATAGAGGACCTCGGAGAAGCCGTGCGGGCCGGCGTTGGCGATGGAAGCAACGCCGGTCGGCAGCACCACCGCGATGGCGGTGAAGACCAGCATCGCCAGCGGCAGGCAGAGGACGGCCAGCATTGCCATCTTGACCTCCTTGGCCTCGATCTTCTTGCCGAGATATTCGGGCGTGCGTCCGACCATCAGCCCGGCAACGAAGACGGCGATCACGATGAACATCAGGATACCGTAGAAGCCGGCCCCGACGCCGCCGACAATGACCTCGCCGAGCTGCATGTTGATGATGGGGATCATGCCGCCGAGTGCGGTGAAGCTGTCATGCATGGCGTTGACCGCGCCGCAGGACGCGGCGGTGGTGATGACGGCAAACAGTGCCGACAGAGCGATGCCGAAGCGGCTTTCCTTGCCCTCCATGTTGCCGCCGTCGATGCCCAGCGCATGGACGAGCGGATTGCCGGCGGCCTCGGCCCAGTAGCAGACGGCAACGCCGGCGATGAACAGCACGCCCATCGCCGACAGAATTGCCCAGCCCTGGCGCTGGTTGCCGACCATGCGACCGAAGACATTGGTTAGCGCCGCGCCGAAGGCGAAGATCGTCACCATCTGGATCAGGTTCGAGATCGCGTCGGGATTTTCGAAGGGATGCGCTGCATTGGCGTTGAAGAAGCCGCCGCCATTGGTGCCGAGCATCTTGATGGCAACCTGCGAAGCGACCGGCCCGACCGCGATCGTCTGTTGCGCGCCTTCCAGCGTCGTCGCGTTGACGTAAGCACCAACCGTCTGCGGCATACCGAGATAGACATAGACAAGCGTCAACACGATGCAGAACGGCACAAGCAGATAGAGCGTGCAGCGGGTCATATCGACCCAGAAATTGCCGATCGATTTGCCTGAGGCTCTAGCAAAACCGCGGATCAGTGCGACCGCGATGGCGATGCCGGTCGCGGCCGACAGAAAGTTCTGCACGGTCAAGCCGGCCATCTGCACGAGATAGGACATCGTGCTTTCGCCGCCGTAGTTCTGCCAGTTGGTGTTGGTCATGAAGCTGGCGGCGGTGTTGAAGGCAAGCCCAGGTTCGACGGCGGTCATGCCGGCCGGATTGTAGGGCAGGCCGCCTTGCAGCCGCTGCAGGAAATAGAGCACCAGGAAGCCGGCCAGGTTAACGAACAGCAGGGCCGCCGCATAGGAGGTCCAGTGCTGCTCCTCGCGCTCGCTGGTCCCGGACATACGGTAGAGCCCGCGCTCGAGCGGGGCCAGAATTGGCGACAGGAATGTGCGCTCGCCGCTGAAAACGCGATGCATGTAGCCGCCGAGCGGCTTGGCCAGCAAAACGACGATCCCGCAATAGACGAGGATCTGCAGCCATCCGTTGATTGTCATGGGGTTGGCTCCTTGCCAGCGGAGATCAGAAGCGTTCCGGGCGAACGAGGGCGTATGTCAGGTAAGCGAGAAGGAACAGGGTCACGGCGCCGCCGAGGATATAGTCGAAGAGCATGTTTCGATCCCCTAAACTTACAGCCCGTCGCAGGCTTTGATGTAACCGAAGCATAGAGCAAAGAACGAGATTCCTATCCCGACAACAATGATGTCCATCGTGCAATTTCCTATATTGAGTTTGTTCTTTTCAACTTTGACAAAACTGTCCAAGCCCGCTCACCGCTTCACATCGGCGGCCGGATACATCGCTCTGCCGAATATGGATCAAAGTGCCATAAAGGTTCGAGACGGGACGCGGAGCAAAGAAATCAAAATCCCATAAGGATTTCGCCGCCTCGGCGCTGGCCACAGCTTCAGGGGGAGGTGCGCACCGGCGCGCGAAGCTGCCGGGGATCAGTCTGCGCGGGTATAGATCAGAGCGTAATCGTCCGCATAGGCCCGCTTCCAGCCCAGTTCGTCGAAGAACGGAATGCGGCTGTCGTCGGCGGTCAACAATGCCCAGCCTATCGCATATTTCTCGAGCTGGGCTTTCAGGATCGGCTTGCCCCGGCTGTGCCCAGTCTGCTCATCCGTTTCCGTAAAGCCGTTCAGGAAGAGCTGATCCGCCCGGCCGTCGATAAACGTCTTGATGCCATGGAAAATCAGCGTGCCGCCGAAATTGTAGGAATTCAGCAGATTGCCTGACAGATTATGGGCTTGGGCGAAGGCCAGCGCATCCCTCGCCGAAGTCTTCTGGCTCGGCACGACCGGATAGGCCAGGAAGACCGCGGCCGCCAAAACCAGCAAAACGGCAAGTCCAGCGCAAATTCTGGAAAATTGCCGCGCGAAAAATTGTTCAAGTCCGTCGCGCTTTTCCGCGGCCCATGTAGGGGCTGAAAGCGCTGGATATTGTTGCGCAACCTCGACGGCAAGGACGACCGGGACAAGAAGAAAGAACAGGTACATGAACCGTGTGTGGGTGAGATAGACGTGCAAGGTGAAGACAAGGAACAGCGCCTTGGCCCAGCCAATACGCAATCTCGACACGAGCAGCCCGAAAAACGCCACCAGCAGGGCCACCTCCTGGAGGGTATGCCGCGAGGCGTCGAAGGGTTGCCACTCCGCAATGTAAGGCACCGCCTCATTGCCATAGGCCACGGTGAATGTGGCGAGTATGGCCTTGACGCCATAGGGATTGAGCAGGCTGTCCAGCGGGCAAAGCAGCCCGAAAGCGATCCACTTGGCCAGCAGCCGGGGGTTCGACAAGCGCGTGCGCATGACGAGATCGAGGCCGGCGAAGGCGGCGATAATGAAACCGAAGGTGAAGGTGGCATGGAGATTGGCCCACAGGCAAAGCAGCGCCAGCAGCCATAGAGGCGGCGCTTTCTCGTTGCGTGCGGCTTGGAAAAGACCGGCGGTCCAGACGACGATAATGGGCAAGGTAAAGATGTGGGGTCGGGCGACATAGATTGGCCCGATCAAGAGCGCGAGCACCAGTGTCAGTGCTATCGCCAGCGTCGGCTTCAACGACGCGCTGAGATACCACGACGTCAAGAAGGCCGTCAGCGCGATTACCGCAGTCGCCAGCAGTACCACGCCGTTCCAGCCGCCGGCTTCGAAGGCAAGGGCAAGGAGAACCTGGCTAAGCCATTCCTTGGCGATCCATGGCTGGCCGGCAAAAGTGTAGGAGTAAATGTCGACGGAGGGGAATGTGCGGCTTGCCAGCATATCCATGCCGACCTTGATGTGCCACCAGCTATCGGGATCCTGCAGGAGGGAGGTGGCAAAGGCGAGGAGCGCCGTCGCCATCACGACGGCCGCCAGCAGGCAAAACACCAGCCTCACATGCCGTATGTCGTCTATCGACGGCCTCGCCTCACCAGACATCCCGCGCATATGGCATCCCTGAGCCGCGATAGCGGAAGGGATAGCCCGAATTTGTTAGAAAACCGATAAGCTACGGGATTGCGACCCCTGTGCCGCGCGTCTAACCGGCTGGGCACGTTGAGCAGCGACTATTAAGTTGCGGGTGACGGGCAGACCTCCGGCCGTTCAGCCCTCGGCCTTGAAGTTCTTGGCTTCCTTCTCGACCTTCGGGCTGTCCTTGCCGTGCTTGCGCATCAGATCCTTCGCCTGCTTCGGCGAAACGTCGGTGGTTTCGGCCAGGTGCAGAGCCTTCTTTTCGTCCGGATCGCGCGTCTTGCGGTCGGCCATTGCGGTTTTCTTGTTAGCCATTACGACGCTCTTATGCTCTCGGCGATTTCGTTCAGCACCTTGCGGTCGGTGCCGTGGCGCTTGATCAGCGTGCGTGCCTGATCAGGGGTAATGCCCGCTTCCTCGGCGAAATGACGTACCTCATAGTCTTCGCCGCCCGCCACTCGTGAGCGGTCGCGACTGTCGGTCCTGGTTTTGTCGTCGGCCATGGCAGCTCTCCTCATCTCAACGAGAGCATAACGGGCAAGATTTCAGCGAGTTCCTTCGAGCGTGTCGCCCAGTTGCCTACCCTCGGGCATGACCCGACATGAGCGGCGGTTTTTGCTCAAAGCAGGGGCACGGCGCCAGGCTGGCCTTCGCGCACAAAAAGGCTCGCTTCCTTGGCCGCACCAGTAAATTTCCGCCGCGCGCTGCCAACCGCCCGCCACTGCTCCTGGGCGCAGCCTGGTATTCGTTGCGGATTGCTAAGGGTAGCGATGGTCGAACACGACCCCCATGGTCCTACCAACGGCCGTCATGACGATAATCTCGACCAGATCGTCGTCACTGTCACCGCAGGCCGGGGCCGTCCGGCGAACGATGTCCAGCATCGCCCTCGTCGATATGGTGTCGCCGGCGCCGAATCTTGAAAGCGCAGATGAAACAAGCTCTTGGGCCGTCAAGTCGGCGACAGTCACCCTCTGCACCACGTTCATTGGCTTCCTCCCACCATGAACCCTCTCCCGCGAGAATGATACGCCGAACGTCGGGTTTCGCCAGCGAAATGGTGGTCCTACCAGCACGCGGGGCAGCGACCGAAATCGTCGGTTTTGCGTGAGGCAATCCAGGCGCGAGGCGGCAGCACTTTTGTGCCATGCGACTTCGCCACAGACCCATCCCGGCGGCCGGGATGGGTCTCAATTTATTTACTTGGCAGTTTGATTGCTTGGCAGTCGGGTCTGCTCGGTTGCGGTCGAAGTCAGCGCAGCAAGAACCACGGTGCGGGCAGGACCAGGACGGTTCTTCGTTTCACGGAACGCCGAACCGGTCTGTCTTTTTTGTTTGACGCAATTCCGGATGGAAAACCGTTCACACGTTTTCCTGGAATTGCTTGTCTTATGACTCTAGGCGGCCATATCGCTCGGAAGCTTGCCGCCATTCTCGACCAGCTTTTTCATCAGTGCATCATGCAGCCACAGATTCATCGTTACGGTGTCGTTCATGTCGCCGGTGTAGTTCAGCTCGTGAGCAAGCTCCTTGCGGGCGCCGAGGCTGCTATCGATATTCAGAGCCTTCATCAGGTCGACGATCGAATTCTTCCAGTTGAGCTTTTGCCCTTTCGCGGCCACCGCCTTGTCGAGAATGGCAGCGATGTCAGGAGCAGAGGACGGCGCGGATGGCGTTGCCGGAGCCGGGGTTGCAGCCGGGTCGGGTCGGGTAGGCGCCGTCGGCTGGGTGGCCGTGCTCGAAGCAGGCGCGGGAGACGGTTGCGCCGGCGGCGCTTCGGCCGCAACCGCGTTTCCGAAAATCGCACCTTTGATACTGTCGAAAATGCCCATTGCTATCTCCTGGGTTGCCTTCACGGTGTGTTGCCTTGACGGTCGGTGAGGCGACCGTTGCCGAATTCGCATTGAGCGCCCTGGTTGTACCGGACCACGAACGCAACGCAGGGGCAACTCCAAACTGGCTGAAAGGTAAAGGCTTGGTTGCATGGTGAAATCGGCTCAGTGATCCGACCCCAGAGTAGAATGGTCAGATCGCGGCACGACAAATAGTTACGCGCAATGGGCGAGGGAAACGGTTGGCAGCCAGTTTTGCTGACGCAGACCAGAAAAATCATCTAGATTCGTGTTCGCCATTCGCTGAGAGGAACGAAGCCATGACAGCAGTCGTCGCATCCGACAGGCTCGAACGTTCGCTGGTTTGGGCAGAGGACGATCCGTCGGTCAAATGGGCCGGCGCTTTCGCGGTTTACGGCGGGCACGGCACCACCCAGTCCTCAGTCATTGTCTACGAGATCGAGCCCGGCAAGCGGCTCGGCTGGCACACCGACGCCACCGAGGAGACGCAATACATCATCGCCGGCACCGGCGAGCTGCACATCGAGGGCGGCAGCATCCACCCGGTCAGGCCCGGCAGCGTCCTGGTACTTCCGACGCCGGTCCGGCACGACCTCGTCAACACCGGCACCGAAACCCTGCGCGCCGTCGCTTTCTTTGCGGCGGCGATGTTCACGCAGACATTCGACGACGTCATGCTGCCGCCGAAATCCCATGTCCTCGGCACGCCCAATCGCGCAGGCTGAACGCGTGCCAGCGGGAATCATCCGGCCTGCGGATTGCGGACTTGGAGCTGAGATGAGCGCGCGCGCGGCCGGCAAGCGGTTCGGCGTCGTTACGCGCCTGTGTCACGGGCGGACCGGCTGATGGCGCCCGTCAAGGTCGACCCGGCCAAGGTGCGCGAGTTCAGGGATGCCGAAAGCTTCCATGCCTGGCTTGGCGAGCATCACGACAGCGAGGACGAAGTCTGGATCAAGATCCATAAGCGCGATTCGGGGCTGCCGTCGATCACGCCGAAGCAAGCCATCGACGTGGCGTTATGCTGGGGCTGGATCGATGCGGTGCGCAAGGCCCTGGACGGCAAAAGCTATTTGCAGCGTTATACCCCGCGCGGCAAGAAGAGCACCTGGAGCCAGATCAACGTCGACAATGTCGCCCGGCTGATCGAGGAGGGCCGGATGACCGAGCATGGGCTGAGGCAGGCCGAGGCAGCCAAGGCCGACGGCCGCTGGGCGCGCGCCTATAGGAGCGGCAAGGAGATGAAGATCCCCGACGACCTCCAGGCGGCAATAGACGCCGAGCCCAAGGCGAAAGAGATGCTGGCGAAGCTCAGCGAGCAAAACCGCTTCGCGCTCGCCTTCCGCACCCACAACATGAAGACCGAAGCCGGACGCAAGAAGAAGATCGCGGCGTTCGTGGAGATGCTGAAGCGCGGCGAGACCATCCATCCGCAACGAAAACGCGATTCTGGCTGAACATTCTGACCGCGCTTGTCTCCCGCATCTTGTGCTTGTCCCGAATGCGGCCGGATCGCTGCTCAGCCTTCGATCCTGGCGATGTCGCCGACGATTGTTTTCGGCGAGCGTCGCCTGACATTTCGACAACATCTCTCATTCGTTTGATCGATGCAGGAACAAAGCTCCGTCCTCACAGTCGGTATGGTATATTAGCAGGCGCTGTTATGAGGTTTTTGCCCGTTCAGGAGCCGACTGGCACGTGGGCCGTGTTTGATGCGACCGTGGACGTGCCTGCGGATTTCGCGGGCAGTTGCCTTATCGGCTTGCCGCGGGAGCGGGCGGAGTGGCTCGCAGCAAGAGCCAATCGAGATGCTGCAAAAGGCACTTCGACTTGGCGGTTGTCAGCTGCCGGACCGGCAAAAGCCGCGGTTCTTAGACTTAGACCGTTAGGAGAGATTTCGATGATGCACGAACAGGTAATGGAAGCTGCGTTGGCAGCCAGAAATCAGGAAGTGGATATTTGTGGTGTCTTCGACATCACCAACAAAACCGATGCGCCAATTGGCTCTCGCCGATTGGGCGAGGCTATCCACTTTGTCGCCAATGCACCTATCGTTGGCTATGATGTTCACGCCGCCGTCATCCGATATGGCCCACTCGGAACCCCCAGCCTCAGAGCAACAGATTGCACACAGCTGTGGGAGAAGTTTGGCGAGGCCTTGCTGCAACACTGACAGGCTGACCTTTGGCGCGTATGGCACCACCATCGTGCAGGTCACTTCCCTTGTGAGAACGACGTGGAAGCCTGGCGGGTGATATTGCAATCAAATTAGCGTGAGCGCATATTTTTTACCGGCTGGACTCGCAACCGGCCAGTCTCGGTGGCCGGCCGCCAACGGGCCGTCAGGCCGCCAACAAATGGTTCGGCAGGCCCGATGGTCCCCCCTTGGCAAGGTCGCCGGAAACAAAGCATGATGCGGCGGCAAAACGGGTTTGGGAGAATGACATGCCTAAGGTTTCGGAGCTCTTTTTCAAGACAGCCATCGTCTTTCTTATTCTGGGAATTGCAGCTGGCCTGCAGATGGCAATTTCAGGCGATCACGGCGCGTTTCCGGCTCACGCGCACATCAACCTGCTGGGATGGGTCACCAGTGCAATATTCGGCGGCTATTATGCGCTGAACCCGGCGAAGGCTGCCCGCAGGACGGCGATGATCCACTATGGCGTCTACAATCTCGGCCTGGTCGTGATGTTGCCGGCGCTTTACCTGATGCTGCAGGGAAATCCTGCGCTCGAGCCGATCGTCGCCACCGGCTCAATGATTGTCGCTGTCGCCGTGCTGATCTTTGCCTTCGTGGTTTTCTCCGGCGAAACAGAGCGCTCGGTCTCGGGAATACAAGCCGTTCCGCGCTAGACGCGTAGCGACACTAACGAACCTGTCGAAGCCCGCGCTCTGGTGGAGCGCGGGTCGTTCGGCTTGTGGGCTGATCTGGGGTAAGGGGTGCGGCGCAGATGGAGCCGCTCAGTAGCGATCCTTCGCGCCCTCTGCAAATTACGAATTACGGTGACAGTGCACCATTTTCTTTTTCCCGCCTGTCGCGTTTCCCAATTTCACTGCTCTTTCCGGTTTGCTCGGCAATCACGGTCGAGAAGTGCTTCGCTGCCCATCGGTTGCGCGACATCGGCGGCGCGGTAATGCAAGTCGAGCCATGCGTTCAATTTACGCACAGCGACAGCCGAGCAAACATGACAAATAGTGCACTGTCGCCGTAATTCTGTCGCCGTAATTCAAAGTGCACTGTCACCGTAATTCAAACGTCCGCTTGCTGACCCTTAGCTGACTCTCACAAGCTTCTTGCAAAGTGCAATGTTGTACGGAACGCATCCTTGCGACCCAAAGAAATGCCGCGCGTCGAGATTGGCTGCCCAGATGCCCATAGCAATTTCGTCGATACCTTCGCAAGCAGCTCGCTGTTCAACATGGCACATCAAAGCTGCGGCAACTCCACGACGACGAGCTTCCGGCATAACCGAGATGTGGTGCACATAGATCAGGGGCCGAGGGAAAGTGAACGGCGTTTCTGGCAGCGACTGAATTTCAAACCAGACGTAGCCGACTGGAGCACGATCAATCTCAGCAATCGCGATCGAGCTCTTCGGATCAGCCAGCCTCGCTNGGAGTTCAGACGTGTGCTCTTCCGATCTGCCTGTTTGAAAACGTCTGGATGCAATTCAGCATGGAGACTCTGAACCACCTGATTGAGCCGAACGAGCGCGTCAAAGTCTGCCTCCGAGGCAGCCCGGATTTCCACTGACATTGAGACACCTCCCCGTTTGTAGACGACGCTGCGACGGTGATGTCTTTCTGTCAGCGAACGTCGGTCTTCCACCCATCTCGGCCATTGGCGGAGTTTTGACCCTAGTGATTAGTAGGCTGGTTAGTAGGCTACTAACCGAACCTTACCAAACGCCCGGAAAATAAAGGGTTTCTCGGGATTAGCTGGCGGAGAGAGCGGGATTCGAACCCGCGTTACGGTCTCCCGTAAACACACTTTCCAGGCGTGCGCCTTCAACCACTCGGCCACCTCTCCGTCCTTTTAGCATCTTCGACGCGGCCGGTTTCGCCGTGCGGGTTGGGGAGATGCATCTCCTTTGGGATTCCGGCCCGGAATTCCGGCCGTGGGCGCCGTCAACCAGCGGATACCCTTTCCCCGCACCCGAGCCGTCAAAGCAACAGGCGCGGGGCTCATCTAGTCGATCCGGTGCCGAATGCCAAGACACTCTATTCGCTTTGCCGGATAGGGATGCTCAGCCCATGGCATCAGTGTGCTCGTTGGGCGCCTACAAACCAGTCGGCCGCGGCGTCTTCGCCGTCTGGCTCGTCAGCCGGCCCAGGTGCAAGCCGCCGGCGTAAGTTCAACTTCGCGTGTCGCGATTGCAGACGAAGCAGGTAAATCCTATTTAACAGTCCGACACGACATTCCGATAAACTCCTGGGGAGGAAGGGTCTGGATGTTCCGCTTCGTCTTTCGTCTCGCTGCAATGGTCGCGCTTTCGGTTTCGGTCATCATGGCCGTGCTCGACGCGACCCGGTCGGTGGCGGCTTCGGCGCTGGTGATGACCCCGCTCAACACCAGCTGGCTCGCCGTCTCGCCGGACACGCGCAGCGCCTTTGAAAGCTTCGTCCGCGACAAGCTCAATCCGCTGCTGTGGGACGGCGCCATCGCCTGGGTGCTCAGCCAGCCCGGCTTTGCCGTGTTCGCGGTGCTGGCCTTCGTTCTTTATGCCATCGGCTACAGGCGGCAGCGCCCCAGCGGGCGGTTCGCCGCGACCTAAAATTCCTGCGTTCCCGGATCCAGCGTTCCCCGGATCGGGGAAGGCTCAAGCAAGAAGAAAAGGAAATCGCACATGTTTCTCAGCGATATGCTGAACAAGAAGCTCAACCTGCCGAAGCCCTCCGAGGCGTTGCCCGGCCGCGACCGGCCGATCCCGACGGCATCGAAGCATTTCGTCTCGAACAGGCCGCTCAAGGGTCCCTATCCCGAAGGGCTTGAGACGGCGATGTTCGGGCTGGGCTGTTTCTGGGGTGCCGAGCGCCTGTTCTGGCAGGTCGATGGCGTCTGGGTCACGGCGGCCGGCTATGCTGGCGGCGTCACGCCCAACCCGACCTATCAGGAAACCTGCACCGGGCTCACCGGCCATGCCGAAGTCGTGCTCGTCGTCTACGATCCGAAGATCGTGTCCTATGCCGAGCTTTTGAAGCTGTTCTGGGAAAGCCACGACCCGACGCAAGGCATGCGCCAGGGCAATGATGTCGGCACCACCTACCGTTCGGCGATCTACACGTTCAACGACGCGCAACACCAGGCGGCGCTCGCTTCGCGCGATGCTTACGAGGCTTCGCTGCGCGGTGCCGGACGCGGCAAGATCACCACCGAGATCGCGCCGGCGCCGGAATTCTACTTCGCCGAGGAAGACCACCAGCAATATCTGGCGAAGAACCCCTACGGCTATTGCGGCCTGCACGGAACCGGCGTCTCCTGCGCCATTCCGGCCGCCGTCTCCGCCTGATTTTGCGCCCCTGACGCAAGGAATATGCTGTGGCGCCGCGATGCGGCGCCACGCTTTTCCAAAGGGTCAAAATTCCACGTGAATTTTGTTTCGGGCCGTGCCAGATTGGCCCGAAGCGGGAGGAAGACACTCCTGCCTGACGCCGAATGCCTGCCGGAGAACCGGGCCGGCATGCGGTGCATAATGGACAAATAACCGACAGGGGTGTGGATCACATGAAACGTATCGTACTCGGCCTCATGGCCGCAGCTGCAATGGTTCTTCCGGCCTTCGCCGCGGACATTCAACCCGCGCTTCTCTATGATCTCGGCGGCAAGTTCGACAAGTCGTTCAACGAGGCGTCCTTCCACGGCGCCGAAAAGTTCAAGACCGAGACCGGCATCCCCTATGTGGAATTCGAGGTCAGCAACGCCACCCAGCGCGAGCAGGCGCTGCGCCGTTTCGCCGAGGACGGCCGCAATCCGATCGTCATGGCGGGCTTCTCCTGGTCGGATGCGCTTGACAAGATTGCCACGGAATTCCCCGAGACCAAATTCGCCATCATCGACATGGTCGTCGACAAGCCCAATGTCCGCTCCCTCGTCTACAAAGAGCAGGAAGGCTCCTATCTCGTCGGCGTGATGGCGGCGATGGCTTCGAAGTCGAAGAAGGTCGGCTTTATCGGCGGCATGGATATTCCGCTGATCCGCAGATTCGGCTGCGGCTTTGTCGGCGGCGCCAAAGCGGCCGGCGCCACCGACGTCATCCAGAACATGACCGGCGATACGCCCGCAGCCTGGAACGATCCCGCCAAGGGCGGCGAGATCGCCAAGACGCAGATCGACCAGGGCGCCGACGTGATCTATGCTGCGGCTGGCGGCACCGGTGTCGGTGTGCTGCAGGCGGCGGCCGACGCGGGCAAGCTCGGCATCGGTGTCGATTCCAACCAGAACGGCTTGCAGCCCGGCAAGGTGCTGACCTCCATGGTCAAGCGTGTCGACGTTGCCGTCTACAACACCTTCATGGATGCCAAGGACGGCAAGTTCACGGCCGGCATCAACGATCTCGGCCTCAAGGAAGGCGGCGTCGACTACGCCATGGACGACAACAACAAGGCGCTTGTCGACGATGCGATGAAGGCAGCGGTCGAAAAGGCCAAGGCCGACATCATCGCCGGCACCATCAAGGTGCACGACTACATGTCGGACAATGCCTGCCCGTATTGATCGACAGACATTGCTGAGCTGACGAGCCGCCGGGTGAAAGCCCGGCGGTTTTGCATTGTCAGGCCGCTCACCAGTGCGGCGGCTTAGTCACCGGCACGTCGGGTGCGGCCTGTTCCTCCAGCGCCAGGAAGCGCTCGGCCAGCGCGTCGAGCTTGCGCTGCATGCGCTCGATCACCTTCCACTGCTCGGCGATCTGGCCGGACAGTTCCTCGATGGTCTTCTCCTGCTCGGCGGCGCGGATTTCCAGCGTCGTCAGCCGGTCGTCGGGCATGGTCATTTGAAATCCTCGATCAGGCGATTGTGCAGGGTGCGGCCACGTTGGAAATTGACAAGCATGACGGGATTTGTCGAGAGTGAACCGTGCTCCGGCCAATTGGCACAGACCCAATTGGCACAGACTGGGCGTCATGCTAGGCGTTTGACCAAGCGGTAAAAAAATAACAGTGGGAACAGGCTGCATGGCGCAAGCCGCAATCGAGCTGATCGGCATCGACAAGAGCTTTGGCGCCGTGCGCGCCAACCGCGACATCAATCTGGAAATTACGCGCGGCACCATCCATGGCATCGTCGGCGAAAACGGCGCCGGCAAGTCGACGCTGATGTCGATCCTTTACGGCTTCTACCAGGCCGACAGCGGCGAAATCCGTGTCGGCGGCCAGCCGGCATCGATCAAGACACCGAACGATGCGATCGCGCTCGGCATCGGCATGGTGCATCAGCACTTCATGCTGGTCGACAATTTCTCGGTGCTGGAAAATGTCATTCTCGGCGCCGAAAGCGATGCGCTGCTGAAGAAAAGCATCGCCAAGGCGCGTTCCGAGCTGGAGCGGCTCGAGCGCGAATACGGGCTCGAAGTCGATCCGGACGCGATCATCGAGGAGTTGCCGGTCGGCCTGCAGCAGCGCGTCGAAATCCTCAAGGCGCTCTATCGCGGCGCCGAGATCCTGATCCTCGACGAGCCGACCGGCGTGCTGACGCCGGCCGAAGCCGACCATCTGTTCCGCATCCTCAGGCAGTTGAAGGAGCAGGGCAAGACGATCGTGCTGATCACCCACAAGCTGCGCGAGATCATGGCGATCACCGACACGGTCTCGGTGATGCGCCAGGGCACCATGGTGGCGACACGCGAAACCAGGAAGACCACGGTCGAGGAGCTGGCCGAGCTGATGGTCGGCCGGCGCGTGCTGCTGCGCGTCGAGAAAGGCGAGGCGAAGGCCGGCGGCGTCAAGCTCGCGGTCAAGAACCTGACGGTCAAGGATTCCCGCGGCGTCACCATGGTCGACGACGTCTCCTTCGATATCCATGCCGGCGAGATCGTCGGCATTGCCGGCGTCGCCGGCAACGGACAATCCGAACTGCTCGAGGCGATTTCCGGCATCAGGCGCGCCGTTTCGGGTTCGGTCACGTTGGACGGCAAGCCGATCGACCTCACCGGCGCCGCCGATCCCGGTGAACTGCGCGAGCGCGGCCTTGCCCATGTGCCGGAGGACCGCCATCATGTCGGCCTGGTGCTGGCCTTCGAGGAGAACGAGAATTCGATCCTCGGCTACCAGGACGACGAGCGCTATCTGAAGGGGCCGTTTCTCGACATCGACGCCATCCGTAACGATGCCAGGGACAAGATCGTCAAATACGACATCCGACCGGCGGACTGCCGCCTCAAGACCGCCAATTTCTCCGGCGGCAACCAGCAGAAGATCGTGCTGGCGCGGGAAATGGAGCAGGATCCCGGCGTGCTGATCGTCGGCCAGCCGACGCGCGGCGTCGATGTCGGCGCCATCGAATTCATCCACAAGCGCCTAATCGCGATGCGCGACCAGGGCAAGGCGGTGCTGGTGGTTTCGGTCGAGCTCGACGAAATCCGCTCGCTTTCCGACCGCATTCTGGTGATGTTTGCCGGCCGCATCGTCGGCGAGCGCGGCCCCGACGCGACCGAGGGCGAACTCGGCCTGCTGATGGCCGGCGTCGAGCACCGGGAGGCCGCGGAATGAGCACTCCCTATGCCAAGCTGCCGGCCTGGGCCGATTATGTGCTGATCCCGCTGATCAATCTGTTCGTCGCCTTCGTCGTTGCCGGTTTCGTCGTCATATTGGTCGGCGAGAACCCGCTGCGTGCTGCGGTCATCCTGGTCGAGGGTGCCTTCGGTCGCGGCCAAGGCATCGCGTTCACGCTTTTCTATGCCACCACCTTCATCTTCAGCGGGCTGTCGGTGGCGGTTGCGGCGCATTGCGGCCTGTTCAACATCGGTGGCGAGGGCCAGGGCTATCTCGCCGGTCTCGGCATCGGCATCGTTTGCCTGGCCTTCGACAGCGTGCTGCCTTGGTGGCTGACCTTCCCGATCGCCATTATCGCCGCCGCGGCGATGGGCGCGCTGTGGGCGCTGATCCCGGCCTATCTGCAGGCCAAGCGCGGCTCGCACATCGTCATCACCACCATCATGTTCAATTTCATCGCCGCCAGCGTCATGGTCTATGCGCTGGTGGGCATGCTGAAGCCGCCCGGCTCGATGGCNGTTCAATTTCATCGCCGCCAGCGTCATGGTCTATGCGCTGGTGGGCATGCTGAAGCCGCCCGGCTCGATGGCGCCGCAGACGCGCACCTTCCTCGAAGGCGCACAATTGCCGAAGCTCAACTGGATCATCGAATTGTTCGGCGCCAAAATCCGTTCGGCGCCGTTCAACGTCAGCTCGCTGCTGGCGCTGGCCATGGCCTTTCTGGTGTGGGTCCTGATCTGGCGCACCAAGCTCGGCTACGAGATGCGTACCTACGGCCACAGCCCGAAAGCGGCGCGCTATGCCGGGATTTCGGAAATCCGCATCATCATCATTGCGATGATGATCTCGGGCGCGCTGGCCGGCATGATGGCGCTCAACCCGACGATGGGCGACCAGCACAATGTCGCGCTCGAATTCGTTTCGGGCGCCGGTTTCGTCGGCATCGCGGTGGCGCTGATGGGGCGACTGCACCCGGTCGGCATCGTGCTTGCCGCAATCCTGTTCGGCATGCTCTACCAGGGCGGCGCCGAGCTCGCCTTCGAGATGCCGGCGATCAGCCGCGACATGATCGTCATCATCCAGGGCCTGGTCATCCTGTTCGCCGGCGCGCTCGAGCATATGTTCCGGCCCTATGTCCAGGCGCTGTTCGCCTCGCTCAGCCCGAGATCGGTCGGCATGGAAGCGGTCAAGGGGAAGGGCGCCTGAGATGGATTTCTTCAACGCCATCGTACAGGTCCTGGACTCGACCATCCGTCTGTCGGTCCCCTTGCTGCTCGCCTGCCTCGCCGGCCTCTATTCAGAGCGGGCCGGCGTCTTCGACATCGGGCTCGAAGGCAAGATGCTGGTTGGCGCCTTCGCCGGTGCCGCCGCCGCCTCGGTCTTCCACTCGGCTTATGTCGGCCTCGGCATGGCCATACTCATCTCGGTCGCCTTCGCGCTGATCCATGGCTTTGCCTCGATCACCCATCGCGGCAACCAGATCGTTTCCGGCGTCGCGATCAATTTCATCGCCGCCGGATCGACGATCATGCTCGGCCAGGCCTGGTTCCAGCAAGGCGGGCGCACGCCGGCGCTGGCCGCCGGCGAGCGCTTCGAGACAATCATCTGGCCGGGCGCGGATGCGCTCAGGAGCGTGCCGATCCTCGGGCCGATCTATTCGGAACTCATCTCCGGCCACTCAGTGCTGGTCTATCTCGCCTTCCTGGCCGTGCCGTTCACCTGGTGGGTGCTGTTCCGCACCCGCTTCGGCTTGCGCCTGCGCGCCGTCGGCGAGAACCCGGCCGCGGTCGATACCGCCGGCATATCGGTCGCCTGGCTGCGCTATCGGGCGCTGATCTGCACCGGCGTGCTCACCGGCATTGCAGGTGCCTACCTGTCGATGGTGCAGAATGGCGGCTTCGTGAAGGACATGACCGCCGGCAAGGGCTACATCGCGCTGGCCGCGCTGATCTTCGCCAAATGGAAACCGGTCAACGCCATGTTCGCCTGCCTGCTGTTCGGCTTCCTCGACGCGGCGTCGATCCGCCTGCAAGGCACGCCGCTGCCGCTGATCGGCAAGGTGCCGGTGCAATTCATGCAGGCGCTGCCCTATGTGCTGACCGTCATCCTGCTTGCAGGCTTCATCGGCAAGGCAATCCCGCCGCGTGCCGGCGGCGTGCCTTATGTCAAGGAACGCTGATTTATCATGGCTCGTGATCTGTTCGAAGCGGCGAAAGCCGCCATGGCCAAGGCCTATGCGCCCTATTCGAAATTTCCGGTCGGCGCGGCGTTGCGCACCGAGGACGGCCGTGTCTTCACCGGCGCCAATGTCGAGATCGCGTCCTATCCGGAGGGCTGGTGCGCCGAAACCACCGCGCTCGGCCACTACATCATGGGTGGCGGCGGCAAGATTACGGAAATCGCCGTGATCGCCGAACGCGTGGCAAAATGCTCGCCCTGCGGCGGCTGCCGGCAGCGGCTGGCTGAATTCTGCCGGCCGGAAACGAAGTTCTATCTCTGCGATGATAGCGGCGTGGTCGAGACCGTGACCATGGGCGAGTTGCTGCCATACGGCTTCCAGGGCGATGTGTTGAAATGAAGGAAGCACTCGATCACCTCGTCGAAAGGCTGGACGGGCTGGCGCCGACCACTGCGCTGGTGCTGGGATCGGGGCTTGGCGGGCTTGTCGACAAGGTCGAGGATGCGGTGCGCATTTCCTATGCCGACTTGCAGGGCTTCCCCAGAAGCGGCGTCAGCGGCCATGCCGGCGAGGTGGTGGCGGGGCTCTTTGCCGGCACGCCGGTGCTGATGCTGTCCGGTCGCGCACACTATTACGAGCACGGCAACGCGGCGGCGATGCGGCCTGCACTCGAGGTGCTCGCCGGCCTCGGCATCTCCAGGCTGATCCTCACCAACGCCGCCGGTTCGGTCGATCCCGGGATGGGCCCGGGCTCGGTGATGCTGATCACCGACCACATCAATTTCTCAGGCTCCAACCCGCTGATCGGCGAGCCGAGCGACCGCCGCTTCGTCGGCCTGACCGAAGCATACGACGCCGGTCTCCGCTCCGCCATCGAGCAAGCCGCGAAGGCCACCGGTACCAGGCTGCACAAGGGCGTCTACATGTGGTTCTCCGGCCCATGCTTCGAGACGCCGGCCGAGATCCGCATGGCTCGCATCATGGGCGCCAACGCGGTCGGCATGTCGACGGTGCCGGAGGTCATTCTCGCCCGCTTCCTCGGGCTGCGCGTCGCAGCCTGTTCGGTCGTCACCAACCTTGCCGCCGGCATGACCGGAGCCGAGCTGTCGCACCAGGAGACCAAGGACATGGCGCCGGTCGGCGGCGCGCGGCTGGCGACCATTCTGCAGCGTGTTTTTCAGGACGGGCTTCCGGAGCACAGGGTAGACGCCTGATGCTTCCCCAGGAAATCATCCGCCGCAAGCGCGACGGTCAAAAACTCTCGGCTGAGGAGATATCGGCTTTCATCGAGGGCCTGACCGCCCGCACCGTTACCGACGCGCAGGTCGGCGCCTTCGCCATGGCGGTGTTCTTCAACGGTATGAGCCGCGACGAGGTGGTGGCGCTGACTATGGCGATGCGCGATTCCGGCGATGTGCTCGACTGGTCGGATCTGCCCGGCCCGGTCACCGACAAGCATTCGACGGGCGGCGTCGGCGACAATGTCTCCTTGATGCTGGCACCGATCGTCGCTGCCTGCGGCGCCTATGTGCCGATGATTTCCGGCAGGGGCCTCGGCCATACCGGCGGCACGCTGGACAAGATGGATGCCATCCCCGGCTACATCAGCCAGCCGGATGTTGCACGCTTCCGCAAGACCGTGCTCGAAACCGGCTGCGCCATCATCGGCCAGACCGCCGACCTCGCACCCGCCGACGCCAGGCTCTACGCCATCCGCGATGTGACGGGAACGGTGGAATCGGTGCCGCTGATCACCGCTTCGATCCTGTCGAAGAAGCTGGCGGCCGGCATCAATTCGCTGGTGCTCGACGTCAAGGTCGGCAACGGCGCTTTCATGGAGAAATCGCGCGATGCAACGGTGCTGGCCAACAGCCTGGTCGACGTCGCCAATGGCGCCGGCCTTAGGGCCTCGGCGCTGGTCACCGGCATGAACGAGCCGCTGGCGTCCGCTGCCGGCAATGCGGTCGAGGTGCGCAACGCCGTCGACTTCCTCACCGGCCGCTTCCGCGACCGGCGGCTGGAGGAAGTGACGCTGGCGCTGGCCGCCGAGATGCTGCAATCGGCAGGCCTGGTGCCGTCCAACCAGGACGGCCTGCGTCGCGCCGCCGAGACGCTGGCCGGCGGTCGCGCCGCTGCCATCTTCGCGCGCATGGTGGCGGCACTTGGCGGTCCCGCCGATTTCATCGAGAATCCGGAAAAATATCTGCCGAAAGCGGCAACGGAATTCGCCGTCAAGGCGAGCGCGAACGGCTTTGTCACCGGCATAGCAACCCGCGAGATCGGGCTTGCCGTGGTCGGGCTTGGCGGCGGGCGGACGCGGCCGGACGACAGGATCGATCACGCCGTCGGCGTCACCAGGCTGCTGCCGGTCGGCGCTGAAGTGCGGACCGGCGAGGCGCTGGCGCTGGTCCATGCCCGCAATGCCGGGGATGCCGAGGCGGCCGCGGCCGCCGTGCTTTCGGCCTATACGATCGGGACTTCCAAACCGGCCGCGGAGAAAACCGTCATCCGGCGGATCCTGCCGCGCTGATAGTCACTGAACCAGCAGCAGCGTGCCGTCTTCGACCTGATATTTTTCGAGCCGCTGCAGAAAGCTCATGCCGATCAGGTTGGTGTGCAGCGCCCTGTCGTCGAGTACGACGGCCTCGACGCCCTCGACGGTGATCCGGCCGATCTGCAGGCGGTCGATCGTCACCACGGCGGCCTTGATCGCACCGTTGGCGGTGTTGACCTGATGGCTGAAGTCGGTCGAATTGAGCGAGATGCCGATCCTGCGCGCAGTCGAGCTGTTGATGGCGACGAGCGTCGCACCGGTATCGATCATGCCTTCGATCTGGCGGCCGTTCAACTTGAAGACCGACATGAAATGCCCGCGCGCGTCCGCGGTGACGACGACCTTGCGGCCGAGCGGCTGCGGCGTCGCCGGCCTGTCCGGGACGGCGGCGAGGTTCAGGTCGGTTTGGGTGTCGGCCGGCTTGGCTCCGATGGCGGATTTCAACAGCCGCTCGATCGTCTGTGGATTCGACTGATAGACGATCGGCAGCGATGCCGACGTTCCGGCAAACACGCCAAGGATGAGAAGCTTGCGCAGCATGGACCGGCCTTTGTGGTTGCCGATCCTTAGTCCGACAAGGTGTTTGCCGCTTTAACGAATGCGGAAACCAGCCGTTTGCGTAAACAATCGGTAAACGGACCTATTTGGTGCCGTACATACGGTCGCCGGCATCGCCGAGGCCGGGCATGATGTAGCCCTTCTCGTTGAGTTGGCGGTCGATGGAAGCGGTGAAGACCGGAACATCGGGATGCGCCTGGGTAAAACGCTCGAGGCCCTCTGGTGCCGCCAACAGGCAGAGGAAGCGGATGTTGGTGGCGCCGCGGCCTTTCAGCTTGTCGATCGCCGCGATCGCCGAATTGGCGGTCGCCAGCATCGGATCGACGACGATCACCAGCCGGTCGGCGAGGTCGCCCGGCGCCTTGAAGAAATATTCGACCGCTTCCAGCGTCTCATGGTCGCGGTAGAGGCCGATATGGGCGACACGCGCCGCCGGCACCAGATCGAGCAGGCCTTCGAGCAAGCCGTTGCCGGCGCGCAGCACAGAGGCGAAGACGAGTTTCTTGCCCTCCAGCGTCGGCGCCTCCATCGTCTCGATCGGCGTCTCGATCGTCGTCGTGGTCAGTTCGAGGTTGCGGGTGACCTCATAGCCGAGCAGTAGCGAGATCTCGCGCAGCAGCCGCCGGAACCCGGCCGTCGAGGTTTCCTTCTTGCGCATGATGGTCAGCTTGTGCTGGACAAGCGGATGGTCGACGACGGTGACGCCCTTCATGGTGTTCTCCGAACTGCGCAGGTGAATAGTGAATGGTGTATGGTGAATAGTGAATAGTGAACTGGTTTGCGAGTCCTTGGTTGCGCGGAAAAACTCGCGGTTGACGGACCGAAGCGCCAGGCTCGCAATTCACCATTCACCTGCCCTTGGCGCCGAGCCTGCCCAGCAGCGCCGCCCTGGTCTTCCTGTCGACGAAAGCTGCCTCGATGGCCGTCCTGGTGACGGCGGTGAGCGCCTTGTCATCCATCGCAAAATGTTCGGCGGCGATGTCGTATTCGCGCTTCAGCGAGGTCCAGAAATAGGGTGGGTCGTCGGAGTTGAGCGTCACCTTGCAGCCCGCCGCCCTCAAAGCAGGAAAGGGATGGTTGGCGAAGCTGTCGAAGATTTTCAGGGCGATGTTGGAGCCGGGGCAGCATTCGAGCACGACGCCTTCGTCGGCGATGCGCCGCACGAGATCGGGGTTCTCGATGGCGCGCACGCCGTGGCCGATGCGAGAGGGGCGGATATGGTCGAGTGCCGCCTCGACGCTCTCCCAGCCCATCAATTCGCCTGCGTGCACGGTGATGCCGAGGCCGGCCTCGCGGGCGATCTCGAAGGCCCTGACATAATCTTCCAAATCGCCAATCCGCTCGTCGCCGGCGACGCCGAAGCCGGTGACCAGCGGATGCCCGCTGCGGGCGGCGAAACGCGCCGCCCGCTCGATCGATTCGACACCGAAATTGCGCACGCCGGTGACGATCATGCGGCCTTCGATGCCGGTCTTCGCCTTGGCGCGGGCCATGCCTTCGCCGAGCGCATCGGTATAGGCCTTCGGCGACAGCCCGGCCTTGCCGGCATGGTCGGGCGAGGTGAAAACCTCGGAATAGATGGCGCCGTCGCGGGCGAGGCTGGTCAGGTAGTGATCGGCCAGCCGCGCATAATCTTCTTCGGTGCGGAACAGGTCGGAGGAGAAGTCGTAGGCGGCGAGGAAGGAGGTGAAATCGTGCCAGGCGAAGGAGCCGTCCCGGATGTAGGGCGAGGCATCCCTGCCGTATTTCTCGGCCTGGCGGAGGACGAGTTCAGGCGCCGCTGCCCCTTCGATGTGGCAGTGCAGTTCTGCTTTCAAAGGCATTCAATTATCCCGTCAGGCTTTTTCTTATGACGCAGGTTCTTGTCGGAAAACCGTGCGACGCTTTTCCGGAACCTGCTTCGAAGCGCGGCCGAACACCGCGCCTTAAACAATAGCGCCCGCACCATCGATCGGCTATGGTCCCGCCGATTTTATGGCGGATCAAAACGATGTCGGTTGAAAGAACCACGGCTGCGGGCGGCATGGAAACCTCCTATGGTTTCAAGCGGGTAGGGCCAGGCGACAAGCAGCCCCTGGTCAATGATGTTTTCCACAAGGTGGCGAACCGCTACGACCTGATGAACGACCTGATGTCGGCCGGGTTGCATCGGTTGTGGAAGGACGCCATGGTCGCCTGGCTCAATCCACCGAAGCGGCCGGGCTGGCGCGTTCTCGACGTTGCCGGCGGCACCGGCGACGTCGCCTTCCGCATCGTCGGGGCGAGCGGCAGGCATGCCCATGCAACGGTTCTCGACATCAACGGCTCGATGCTCGCCGTCGGCCGCGACCGAGCCGAGAAAAAGGGCCTGTCGGCAAATACCGATTTCGTCGAGGCCAATGCCGAGGAACTGCCTTTTGCCGACGCTACTTTCGATGCCTACACCATTGCTTTCGGCATCCGCAACGTGCCGCGTATCGATGTGGCGCTTGCCGAAGCCTATCGCGTGCTGAAGCCTGGCGGGCGCTTTCTCTGCCTTGAATTTTCCGAGGTCGAGATGCCGCTGCTCGACAAGGTCTATGAGGCATGGTCGTTCAACGCCATCCCGCGGATCGGCAAGGCGGTGACCGGCGACGGCGAGCCCTACTCCTATCTGGTCGAATCGATCCGCAAATTTCCCAATCAGCAGAATTTCGCGGCGATGATCTCGCGCGCGGGCTTCGAGCGCGCCTCATTCCGCAACTATTCCGGCGGCATCGCCGCGCTTCATTCGGGCTGGAAGCTTTGAGGCTGGCCCGCATTTTCATAGCCCGACGTGCCTTTCGCCAGTTCAGGAAACCGGCAAGGCAAAGCCAGCCATGAGCAGCATAGGCGCTGGTTTCAGGCTCGTGCGGGCCGGCTGGGTGCTGGTCCGCGAGGGTGTCATCGCGGCGTTGCCCGGCGACGAACTCTTCGGCCTGCCGAAATTCGGCTGGCGCATGGCCCGGCTGTTCACCCGTCGCCGCGCGCTTGCCTACGAGCGCGGCGACCGGCTGGCCAAGGCGGTCGTGCGGCTCGGCCCATCCTACGTCAAGCTCGGCCAGTTCCTGGCGACGCGGCCGGACGTCGTCGGCAACGACATAGCGCTCGATCTCGCCATGCTGCAGGACAAGATGCAGACATTTCCGAAAGCCGAAGCCATAGCGGCAATAGAGGCCTCGCTCGGACGCAAGGTCGGCGAGCTCTATGCCAGTTTTGGCGAGGCCGTCGCCGCCGCCTCGATCGCCCAGGTCCATACCGCCGAAACCCTGCAGGACGGCGTCGTTACCCGGGTGGCGGTGAAGGTCATCCGGCCGGGCGTGCGCCGCCGCTTCTTTCGCGATCTCGAGAGCTATTTCCTCGCCGCCCGGCTGCAGGAAAAATATATCCCGTCGTCGCGCCGGCTGCGGCCGGTCGAGGTGACGGAGACGCTGGCCCAGACCACCAAGATCGAAATGGATTTGAGGCTGGAGGCGGCGGCTTTTTCGGAACTCGGCGAGAACACCAAGGACGATCCCGGCTTTCGCGTGCCGTCGGTCGACTGGGAGCGCACCGGCCGCGACGTGCTGACCATGGAATGGGTCGACGGCATCAAGTTGAACGATATTGCCGGCCTCGCCGCCGCCGGCCACGACCTGAAGGCGATTGCCGCCAACCTGGTCCAGTCGTTCCTGCGCCATACGCTGCGTGACGGTTTCTTCCATGCCGACATGCATCCGGGCAACCTCTTCGTCGAGGCCGATGGCACCATCGTCGCCGTCGATCTCGGCATTGCCGGCCGGCTCGGCAGGAAGGAGCGCCGCTTCCTCGCCGAAATCCTCTACGGCTTCATCACGCGCGATTACCAGCGCGTCGCCGAGGTGCATTTCGAGGCTGGCTACGTGCCGCGCCAGCACAATGTCGCAGCTTTCGCCCAGGCGATCCGGGCGATCGGCGAACCGATCCACGGCCAGCCGGCCGAGACCATCTCGATGGCCAAGCTGCTGACGCTGCTGTTCGAGGTGACCGAGCTCTTCGACATGGCGACGCGATCCGAGCTGGTGCTGCTGCAGAAGACCATGGTCGTTGTCGAGGGCGTCGCCCGCACCCTCGACCCGGCCTTCAACATGTGGAAGACGTCGGAACCTGTGGTCAGCGGCTGGATTGCCCGCAATCTCGGCCCGCGCGCTTTGCTGGCCGATGCGCGCGACGGCGCCAACGCGCTGCTGGCGCTGGCCCGCCAGGCGCCGGACCTCGCCGCCCGCACCGAGCGGCTGTCGCGCGAGATCGACCTGATGGCCGAACACGGCCTGCGCTTCGACGAAAGGACCGCGCACGCGATCGGCAAGGCCGAGGCGCGCTACACCCGCTCCGGCCGGCTCGCGCTGTGGGTAATCGCATTGACGCTGGTGTACATCGCCTGGAAGCTGCTCTGATTGCAATGACAGCAGTGCTGTCATTGCAAGCACGCTGCTTGTCGCTTATGTTAACGGCGAGGAGCTACGCTATGAGCACTATCACAATCCGTAATCTTGATGACGAAGTGAAGCAGGTGCTGCGCGAACGCGCTGCCGCGCGCGGCGTTTCGATGGAGCAGGAAGCGCGGGATGCCTTGCGCAAAGTGACGATCCCCGAGAGCAAGCTCCAGAACGGGGAGTGGCGGCTGAAAGCGTCACGTGACGAGATCTTGGCGCTCGGACGGAAATCAGAACACCCCATTAACCTCAAGGCGCTTACTGATCACATGTGGGATGAGGGACTTCTGTGACCGTTGCAGTTGATACGTCTGCGTTAATCGCAATCATCGCCGCAGAGCCGGATGCGGCTGCATTCGTCGATGTTTTCGGCACCTCATCTGCTGTACTGATAAGCACTGCAACACTTCTGGAGGCACATTGTGTGGCGAACCGGTCCAGCGGTGGCATCAACCCCGCCGAACTTCAGGTGCTCATCGACCGCCTCGAACTGACGGTCGTTCCTTTTGATCTGGCGCAGCTCGAGGTCGCACGACTTGCCTACTCTCGGTACGGTCGCGGATCCCGCCATCGTGCTGACCTCAACATGGGCGACTGTTTCGCCTATGCCCTGGCCAAGACCCGAAACCTGCCGCTACTTTTCAAGGGTGACGATTTCATCCATACCGACATCGAATCGGCGCTGAAGCCGGCATGACATTGGACAAGAACTGGCCTCGGGCATGACCCTCTCCGGCAAGCGCATCCTGCTGATCATCGGCGGCGGTATCGCCGCCTACAAGGCGCTCGACCTGATCCGCCGGCTGCGCGAGCGCGGTGCTTCGGTGCGCGTGGTGATGACCGCCGCGGCGCAGGAATTCGTCACCATGCTGTCGGCCGGAGCACTGTCCGCCGATCATGTCTTCACCGAGCTGTTCGACCGGCAGGACGAGCACGACATCGGCCACATCAGGCTGTCGCGCGAGGCCGACCTTGTGGTCGTGGCGCCGGCCACCGCCGACCTGATGGCAAAGCTCGCCAACGGCCACGCCAACGACCTTGCCTCGACGGTGCTCATCGCCACCGACAAGCAGGTTTTGATGGCTCCGGCTATGAACCCGAAAATGTGGACGCACTCGGCGGTCCGGCGCAACCGCTCGATGCTGGGTAAGGACGGCGTCGCATTCGTCGGCCCGGCGAAGGGCGAGATGGCCGAAAGCAACGAGGCGGGCGAGGGCCGCATGGCCGAGCCGCTGGAGATCGTCGCCGCGATCGAGGCGCTGCTCGACAGTCGGCCAAAGCCGCTGGCGGGCAGGAAGATCATTGTCACTTCCGGGCCGACGCATGAACCGATCGACCCGGTGCGCCACATCGCCAACCGTTCGTCGGGCAAGCAGGGCCATGCCATCGCGGCGGCGCTGGCCAGGCTCGGCGCCGACGTGCGTCTCGTCTCCGGTCCGGTCGGCATTGCGGATCCGGCCGGCGTCGCCACGATGCATGTCGAAACGGCCGTCGAGATGAAGGATGCGGTCGAACAGCTGCTGCCGGCCGACGCGGCAGTGTTCGTCGCGGCTGTCGCCGACTGGCGCACTCAAAGTTCGGCCGGGGAAAAGATCAAGAAGGTGGCGGGCGAGGGGCCGCCGGCGCTGCAGATGGTGGAAAATCCCGATATTCTTGCCGGCGTCGGGCATCACAAAAAGCGGCCGATGCTGGTGGTCGGTTTCGCCGCGGAGACGCAGGACCTGGTCAGGAATGCCGAGGCCAAGCTTGCGAAAAAGGGTGCCGATCTTATCGTCGCCAATGATGTCTCGCATGAAGATGGTTCCCCGGGCGTGATGGGCGGCGACCGCAACAAGGTGCGGATCGTCTCGAAGGCCGGCGTCGAGGAATGGCCGGAGATGAGCAAGGAAGAGGTGGCGACGCGGCTCGCGGCACTGATCGCCGGCCGGCTGAAGACGGTCGTGGTTTAGCGATCTCCCCTCGGGTGTTTAGCCGATCTCACCTCTCGTGGGGGAGATTGGCAGCTTCGCCAGCCGCGCGTCGTCGCTCGCGCCCGAAATCCGCAAGGCGGCAAGGCATCCCAGGATGCCGAGCGGGATGAAGGCGAGGAACAGCCAGGCGGCGACATTTGCCGCGGCCTCGCGGTTCAGGCCTTCGGAAAAGCCGCTGGCGTTGGCGACGATGCCGGTCAGTGCCGCACCCACGGCATAGCCGATGCGCTGCATGGTCGGCACGGCGGCCGAGGCGATCGTCTGCTCGCCTTCCTTGGCCGATGCCACGATGACACGCGTGACAAACGGCCAGGCGATGCCGAAACCGCCGCCTTGCAGCAAGGCACAAAGCAGGATCAACGGGATCGAGCCCGCCGGCACCGTATAGGCGAAACCCGCGACGCCCGTGGCGATCATCAGCGCCCCGCCGACGATGATCAGCCGCTCGCGCTCCGGCGGGGCATTGGCGACGAGGATCGACAGGATCGACCAGGCGATCGATTCGGCGGCGATGATGTAGCCGGTGGTGAGGATCGGAATGTCGTGCAGGCTGGTCAGGAGCAGTGGCCCGTAGACCGCAAACGAGCAGGTCGCCACCGAAAACGCCGCGACCATGGTCATGCCCGCGCCGACCGGCGAGCGCCATGAAAACAGCCGCGACGGGAACAGCCGCGAGCGCGGCTTCAGCGCGTCGATATAGACGAACAGCGCCAGGCCGATCATGCCGAGGGTGAGCAGCAGCGACGAGCGCAGCAGGGCGATGTCGACGCCGGCGGTGGCGATCAGCACGACGCTGACGGCAAGACAGCCAAGTGCCGCAAACGGGAAGGGCGGCGCCGACCCGCCGGTCGCCTGCGGCCTTGTTGCTTTAGGTGTATCGAGCACGAGGAAGCTTGCCAGCGCCATAGCCGTGCCGCCGAGGGTGAAGACGCCGAAGGCCCAGCGCCAGGACAGCAATTCGGTCATGACCGCGCCGAGCACCGGCCCGCTGAAGGCGGCGACGCCCCAGATCGCCGACATAACGCCGAAAAGCTGCGGCCAGATCGCGCGGGCAAACAGCCGCTCGACCGAGACGAAGGCCAGCGACACCAGCGCGCCACCGCCAAGCCCTTCGATCAGGCGGCCGGAGAGGAACAGCGGCATCGAAGGCGCGGTGGCGCAGACCAGCGCGCCGGCGGCATAGAGCAGGGCGGCGGTCGTCATGTTGGTGCGCAGCGCGACATAGCTCACCAGCCGTCCGGCGGCAGCACCTGCGACGATGGCGCCGAGCTCGTAGATCGCCAGCGACCAGCCGACCAGCTGCACGCCGGCGAGCTCGCCGACCATGGCCGGCATGACCGTTGCCACCATCGTTTCGTTGGTGGCGTGCAACAGGATGCCGAGGCTGATGAAGCAGAAGCGCGCCAGATCGCCGCTCGCCCACAGCGCACGCCAGTCGACCCTGTTTGTGCTTGTTTTGGTCAAGTCCACCCCCGAATTCCCTGCCGAGCCAGAGCATCTTTGGCACTTCAGGCGCGATGCACGCCTTGTTCGCGTGCGGTTTGTAAAACCTCAACTGCGGTTGAGCTCAAGCGGTTTTTTGATCGCCGTTAGCGCGGCGGATGCCAAAGATCATGCGGCGCGAGACAGTCACGAGATGTCGAGATCTTAGTCAGGCCGAAGATGTAAGCAATATTGGATCGCCGCAATCTTCGGTCACGGTAACGGCATGGATCCTAGGATCCATGCCGTGATCTTCGAGCGCTGCAACTTTGAACATCAGGGCGGCCTCTGCGGAGCGGGCCTGCCGGAATCCATGAGCTTTCGGCAGCTATTCGCAGGCCGACACCTACGCTGCCCGGCTGCTCGGGGAGCCATGCTACGCCGCTATTTGAACGAATGGATCAAGTCCAGCGAAGTGACGGCGACCGCCAGATTGACGCCGGTCTGCGCCTGGACACTGAGCGGCTGCAGCGAAAAGGCGCTGCCGAGGCCGCCGACCAAAAGGTTGGCGCCGCCACCGGTGACCACGCTCGCCTCGGCATTCACGCCATAGTAGCTGCCGGCAAGATCGCCTTCATCGTGGTTGCGGGTTGCCGCCAGAACCGCCCATGCCAGTTGGCCCTGATGCGTCCGGCCGACGTCGACGCCGAGCTTGGAAATTACCCCGGTATAGACTTCGGGTGGGCCGCCACGATGCGGACGAAAGACACAGGAAACACCCTTGTTGGAGGTGACCAGATAGGCCGTGCCACCGTCGATGGTGCAGTCGAGCACGCCGAGCTGGAGCTTGCCGGCGCTGGCGGGAGCGGCAACGACGGTCGTGGCGAGTGCGGCGGCACAGGCAAGTTGCTTGATCATGGGAGGGTCCTTTCCAAATGGCTTTGAACAACGGCTGACCACGCCGAGCGTTCCGCCGAAAACTTGGCGCCAGCAAGGCAAGGCTAAACGCAGGGTTGTCGGAGTGCGGAAACGGAGGCCCGATAAACCGGCCCGGTCAGCCGGCGCTGGTGCGGGCCAGACCGTCCTTGGCCGGTTGGTAGTTCGGATTGAGGTGCACTGCCTCGCGGTAGGACTTCGCGGCCCTGACCTTGTCGCCGCGCCGCTCGTAGATCAGCGCCTGGTTGGACCAGGCCTCGGCGTTCTTGCCGTCGAGCTTGATGGCCATGTTGAAGTCGGCGAAGGCATTGTCCTCGTCGTTCATGGCAAGGTAGGAGAGGCCGCGTCCGTTGTAAGGCTCGGAAGCATCCGGCGCCAGCGAAATGGCGGTCGAGAAATCCTCGATGGCAAAGGCGTGCTGGCCCTGGCTCTGGTAGATCAGGCCGCGATTGTGATAGGCGCGCGCGTCGGTCGTGTCGAGCTGGATCGCTTTCTGGAAATCGTTGAACGCCTCCTGGACCCGGCCTGCCTTGCGGTAGAGATTGCCGCGGCCGATATAGGCGGCGTCGTAGTTGGAATTGATCTGGATCGAGCGGTTGTAGTCGGCAAGCGCGCTTGCCTGATCACCGAGGAAGCGCTGGATGAGCGCCCGGTTGGAATAGGCCTGGTAGAAATTCGGATTGAGCTGGATGGCGGTGTTGAAGTCCTTCAGCGCCGCCTGGTACTGGCCGCCGCGGCCATAGGCCGAGCCGCGCACATTGTAGGCTTCCGGATCCTGGGGGTTGCGCTGGATCACCGCCGACAGCGAGGAGATGTTCTCGGTCGAGGCTTGCGCCTTGTCGATGTTGTTGAACTCGCCGGTCGGAACGCTCTGGCAGCCGGCAAGCGCCAACCCGGAGAGCAGGGCTGCCGTCAGGGCGAGGCCGCGCCACGCGGTTCTGCGCTTTACGGTGATTGCGTCCATGTCTGCCCTGTCCTTACTGCGCCGTCTGGTCCGTTCCCCCTCCGAACCGGCATCTCTCCCAACCGGTCCTCTCGGACCGGGTCGAAATCACAACAAAAAGGTGGCGGCGATTCCGCATCGCGCCACCTTGGATATCCTTGGAAAAGGACGAAAAATTGACGTCAGAACCGCGGCGGACGCGGAGCACCGGCACCGGCAGCACCGGCTGCGACCGGACGTGGCGTCATCGGCAGCAGGCCTTCGCGCTGGGCGCGCTTGCGGGCCAGCTTGCGGGCGCGGCGCACGGCTTCCGCCTTTTCACGGGCGCGCTTCTCGGAAGGCTTCTCGTAATGTCCGCGCATCTTCATTTCGCGGAAGATGCCTTCGCGCTGCATCTTTTTCTTGAGCGCGCGAAGCGCCTGATCAACATTGTTGTCGCGGACGAGTACCTGCACGTGCAATCCTGTCTTTCGGTTTGAAATCAACAGGCAAGCGGCCATAGCCACAAGCCTCCGCGGCGCGTTACACCACGAATTGGGGCGGCTGATAGCAGAATCAAGGGGCGCTGTCCACAGCCGATTGAGAGGCGGTGCCGATCACGAAACGAAAAACCCGCCTCGGCGGCGGGTCTCTGGTGTGAATCAGCACCATACGCAGTTTAGTAGCATAGCTGCCGGCACAAAGCAAGAACCAAATTCGCCTTGGGCCAGATAGACGCCGCTATGCCGTGGCCAGGGCCGTGGCCAGGTGGAGCTGCTCGAAACCCTCGAAGAACTCGCCGTAGTCGCAGGTTATCTCCTCGCCGGCGGCGATATCGCGGATCGCCGTGGCCCCGCCATATTGCGAAAAATCGGTGTTCGGCTTATCGGCATGGTTCATGAAGCGGCCATTGTCGACCTCATAGACCATGAAGCCCGGCCGGTCCTGGCTGGGATAGGCATATCTGTCGAGCAATTCCTTGAGGTGCGGCGGCGCCGTCTCGTATTTTTCCATCGGGATCAGCCGGTCGAAGTCCGGATCGAGACGCCAGATCTGCGCGCCTTTCCGGACCGGCTCGGCGGCGAACACGCCGACGCCTTCGATTGCGCTTGCAGCGATATAGGTCCTGATCAGCAACATGTTTCCAACCCGTTTTCGAGGAGAAGACGGAATCGTCAAATCGCCGAAAAAATCAAGGGCCGGTTCGCGACATTTCGGCTGGCGGGCATGCGTTGCGCCCTCCGAACCCTCACGTCCGGGTGATCGAGACGCCGCCGTCGGCGAACAGCGCCGCGCCGGTGGTGAAGCTCGATGCGTCGGACGCCAGGTAGAGCGCCGAGCGGGCGATCTCCTCAGGCTCGGCGACGCGCTTCAAGGCATGCAGGTTTTCGACGAAGGCTCGCGATTCAGGTGTCTTGAACGTCGCCGAAGGCGTGTCGGTGCCGCCCGGCAGCAACGCGTTGACTCGAATGCCCTTGGCGCCATATTCGGCGGCCAGCACCTGCGTCAACCCGATCAGTCCGGCCTTGCTTGCGGCATAGCTGGTCATGCCCGGCATGCCGACGGTGTGGCCGACGAAGGTGGAGGTGAAGATCAGCGAGCCGCCGCCGCGATCGATCATCGCCGGCACCTGGTATTTCGCGCCGAGAAAGGCGCTGGTCAGATTGGTATCGAGCGTCTCGCGCCAGCCCTCCAGCGACAGCTCCGAAACCGGCCCCATCCTACCGACCGAGCCGGCATTGTTGAAGGCGATGTCGAGCCCGCCGAATTTCCCGACCGCCAGGTCGACGAGGGCTTTTGCGTAGGCTTCGTCGCGGACATCGCCGGCAAGAGCGACGGCGGTGCCGTCGGGGTCTTCGATTTCGGCAACCAGCGCATCGAGCTCCGCCTGGCGGCGGGCTGCGACGACCACCTTGGCGCCTTCCTCCGCAAACACCTTGGCCGTGGCGCGGCCGATGCCGGAGCTGGCGCCGGTGACGATGGCGACTTTGTCGGTAAGTGCGAACATTTTCTGCATCCTTTTCTTCGCGCCAGCCCTTGCCGGCAATCGGGATGCTTGGTCGCAGATCGAGGCGGCGCGGGCCACCCGATACCCGCGAGGTGCTTCGGATTTGGTTTGATCGCCCGTCACGTCGCATACCTCTTTTTCGTCACGGCGCAAAACGGCAAGCGCCGTCGCAAACAGTGCAAGGCTGGCAGTGCGGTTTCGCTAGTGATACAGCTCGCGCGCCGGGGTTGGCTGATCTGCCCGGCCGCCATTTGCGAGGCCTGCAACGTTGAAGAAATACTCGGTATTCGCTATCGCCCGCGAGGCCATGCGCGGCCACAAGGGCTGGGAGGAACAGTGGTCCTCGCCGGAGCCGAAGAAGGAGTATGACGTCGTCATCGTCGGCGCCGGCGGCCACGGCCTGGCCACAGCCTATTACCTCGCCACCGTGCATGGCATCACCAACGTCGCGGTATTGGAAAAAGGCTGGCTCGGCGGCGGCAATACCGGCCGCAATACCACCATCATCCGCTCGAACTATCTCTATGACGAGAGCGCCGGCATCTACGACCATGCGCTGAAGCTGTGGGACGGGCTCAGCCAGGAGCTCAACTACAACGTCATGTATTCGCCGCGCGGCGTCATGATGCTCGCCCACAACATCCACGACATTCAGGTGCTGAAGCGCCACGTCCATGCTAACCGGCTGAACGGCATCGACAATGAATGGCTGACGCCGGAACAGGCCAAGGAATTCTGCCCGCCGCTCAACATTTCGCGCGATGCCCGTTATCCCGTGATGGGTGCCGCGCTGCAGCGCCGTGGCGGCACGGCGCGGCACGATGCTGTCGCCTGGGGCTATGCGCGCGGCGCCTCGGCGCGCGGCGTCCACATCATCCAGAATTGCGAGGTCACCGGCGTCAAACGGGCGCCGAACGGCGCGGTTACCGGTGTCGAGACGACGCGCGGCTTCATTGGCGCCAGGAAGGTCGGCGTGGTCGCCGCCGGCCACTCCTCGGTGATCATGAACATGGCCGGCGTGCGCATGCCGCTGGAAAGCTATCCGCTGCAGGCGCTGGTGTCGGAGCCGGTCAAGCCGGTGGTGCCTTGCGTGGTGATGTCGAACACGGTGCATGCCTATATCTCGCAATCCGACAAGGGCGAGCTGGTCATCGGCGCCGGCACCGACCAATATGTCTCCTATTCGCAGACCGGCGGGCTGCACATCCTGCAGCACACGCTCGACGCGATCTGCGAGATGTTCCCGATCTTCACCCGCATGAAGATGCTGCGCTCATGGGGCGGCATTGTCGACGTGACGCCGGACCGTTCGCCGATCCTGGCCAAGACGCCGGTGCCCGGCCTCTACGTCAATTGCGGCTGGGGCACGGGCGGCTTCAAGGCGACGCCGGGTTCGGGCCACGTCTTTGCCCATACGATCGCCAGGGACGATCCGCACCCGATCAACGCACCCTTCATCATCGAGCGCTTCCGCACCGGCCGCCTCATCGACGAGGCGGCGGCGGCGGCGGTGGCGCACTGATGATGACCGAGATGGCCGTCGCCATGCCGCTGATGCTCGCCGGCGAGCAAGGCCTGTTTCATTTTCCGTCACCGGACGAGGTGCGCACGCAGCCGATCAGTCGCGCCGGGAACGAGGCCGACTGGCCGTTTTCCATCGATGACGGCATGCTGACCTGCGTCTGGAGCGGCGGGCGAAAGATCGTCTTCTTCTTCGAGGCCCGTCCTTCCGATCTGGATCCGGACGAGCCTTTCCAACCGCGCGGCGTCATCGTCACCACCGATCCAATCCAACTGACCATCGGCAACATGGCCAATCGCGCTCTGTTTCGCCCTGCGGCAAGCATCGAGGAGCGCATCCGGCTCGTCGCGCCTTTCGTCACGATGGGTCAGAGGCTTTGCGACCAACCTGCCGGCGCTCGCGTCGGCCACGGCGAACTGTAGGACCAACCATGCTTCTCATCCGCTGCCCCTATTGCGAGGAAGAGCGTCCCGAGCTCGAATTCCGCAACGCCGGTGAGGCGCATATTGCGCGTTCCCCAAACATCGCCGGCGAGAGCGACGACGACTTCGAAAAGTTCTTCTTCATCCGCTCCAATCCCAAGGGGATCATCTATGAGCGGTGGCGGCACATGCATGGCTGCGCGCGCTTCTTCAACGCCGTGCGCGACACCGTCAGCGACAGGTTCCTGATGACCTACAAGGCCGGCGAGCCAAAGCCGGCGAAGCTGCCGGGAGCCGCCAAATGAGCGCGACGTTCCGCATTGCCGGCGCCGGGCGGCTCAAGCAGGCAAAGATAGCTGGCTTCAGCTTCGACGGCCGCCCCTATACCGGCATCGAGGGCGACACGCTGGCCTCGGCGCTGCTTGCCAATGGCGTCCATCTCGTCGGCCGCTCGTTCAAATACCACCGGCCGCGCGGCTTCCTGTCGGCCGGCGCCGAAGAGCCGAACGCGCTGGTCGAGATCAAGCGCGACGCGGCACGCAAGACGCCGAACGTCCGCGCCACGGTGCAGGAACTCTATGACGGGCTGACGGCACAGTCGCAGAACCGCTGGCCGTCGCTCGCCTTCGACATCGGTGCGGTCAGCAGCATCGCCTCGCCGATGCTTTCGGCCGGCTTCTACTACAAGACCTTCATGTGGCCGAAGGCTGCGTGGAAGAACCTCTACGAGCCTAAGATCCGGGCCGCGGCCGGTCTCGGCGTCGCCCCCGACCAGCCGGATCCCGACCATTATTCGGCGCGCTTCGCCCATTGCGAGGTGCTGGTGCTTGGCGGTGGTGCGGCGGGTATTGCCGCGGCATTGGCTGCCGCCGAAACCGGCGTGCGCGTCATCCTTGCCGACGAGCAGGCGGAATTCGGCGGCAGCCTTCGCTTCGAGAGCGGGGCGAAGATCGAAGGCCAGGACGGCTTTTCCTGGGCGCAATCCGCTCTCGCCAAGTTGAGCGCGATGGACAATGTCCGCGTACTGCCGCGCACCACGGCCTTCGGTTATTACGCGCAGAATTTCGTCGGACTGGTTGAGCGCGTCAGCGACCATCTGCAGAGCCCCGGCCGCGACCTGCCGCGCGAGCGGCAGTGGCAGGTTCGCGCCAAACGCGTGGTGTTGGCGACCGGCGCCATCGAGCGCCACATGGTGTTTGCCGACAACGACCGTCCCGGCGTCATGCTGGCGTCGGCGGCGCGCACCTATCTCAACCATTACGGCGTCGCAGTCGGCAGGAATATCGGCGTCTATACGGCGAACGATTCCGCCTATGCGGCGGCGATCGACCTGAAGAAGGCCGGCATCAACGTGGCGGCGATCGTCGATCTGCGCGACAATCCGACCGGGCCGGCGATCGACGAGGCGAGGGCGCTTGGCATCGAGGTTAATTTCGGTCGCGCGGTGATCCGCGCCGGCGGCAAGCTGCGGGTGTCGTCGATGACTGTGCAGCCGAAGAATGGCGGCGGCGAACGCACCATCCCGGTTGACGCGATTCTGATGTCGGCCGGCTGGACGCCATCGGTGCATCTGTTCTCGCAATCGCGCGGCAAGGTCGCCTTCAACGACGAGACCAAGCGCTTCGTGCCCGGAATTTATGCGCAGGACTGCGTATCGGTCGGCGCCTGCAACGGCACCGACGGGCTGTCGGCGACGATCGACGAGGCTTATGCAGCGGGCGCCAAGGACGCCGGCAGCAAGCCAGCCAAGGGAACCAAGCCGAAAGTCGATGCCAGCGAGAGCTGGTCGCGCGGCATGCTGGGTGCGGCGCCCGGCGCCGGGGCGGATGCGACGGTAAAGGCGTTCGTCGACTTCCAGAACGACGTCACCGCCAAGGACATCCGCCAGGCGGTGCATGAGGGCATGCGCTCGATCGAGCACGTCAAGCGCTTCACCACCAACGGCATGGCGACCGACCAGGGCAAGACCTCCAACATGCACGGCCTGGCGATTGCCGCCGAGACGTTGGGCAAGCCGATCCCGCAGGTAGGGCTGACGACGTTCCGTGCGCCCTATACGCCGGTGACGTTCGGCTCGATCGTCGGGCTCGCGCGGGGTCCCCTGTTCGACCCGACCCGCAAGACGGCGATCCATCCCTGGGCCGAGCGTCAAGGCGCGATGTTCGAGGATGTCGGCCAGTGGAAGCGCGCCTGGTATTTCCCGAAGCCGGGCGAGGACATACATGCGGCCGTCGACCGCGAATGCGTCACGGTGCGCAAGACGGCCGGCCTGTTCGACGCGTCAACGCTGGGCAAGATCGAGGTGGTCGGGCCGGATGCGGCCAAATTCATGGAACTGCTCTACACCAATCCATGGGAGAAGCTCGAGCCCGGCCGCTGCCGCTACGGCATCATGCTGCGCGAGGACGGTTTCATCTATGACGATGGCGTGGTGGGAAGACTCGCTGCGGACCGTTTCCACGTGACGACGACGACCGGCGGCGCGCCGCGCGTCATGAACCATATGGAGGACTATCTCCAAACCGAGTTCCCGCATCTCAACGTCTGGCTGACCTCGATCACCGAGCAGTGGGCGGTCATTGCCGTGCAGGGGCCGAAGTCTCGCGACATCATCGCACCGCTGGTCGAGGGCATCGACATGTCGGATGAGGCGCTGCCGCATATGTCGGTGCGCGAAGGCCGGATCTGCGGCGTACCGACCAGGCTGTTTCGCATGTCGTTCAGCGGCGAGCGCGGCTTCGAGGTCAATGTGCCGGCCGATTACGGCGAGGCGGTCTGGGAAGCGCTATGGGCCGAGGGCCAGAAGCATGGCGCCTGTGCCTACGGCACCGAGTCGATGCATGTGCTGCGCGCCGAAAAGGGCTACATCATCGTCGGCCAGGATACCGACGGCACAGTGACGCCGAACGACGCCGGGCTCGACTGGGCGGTCGGCAAGAAGAAGGCCGACTTCGTCGGCATTCGCGGCATGGCGCGGCCGGATCTGGTCGCCAAGGGCCGCAAGCAGCTTGTCGGCCTGAAGACCAGGGATCCCAAGGTGGTGCTGGAGGAGGGAGCGCAGATCGTCGCGGACCCGAAGCAGGCAATCCCGATGAAGATGATCGGCCATGTCACGTCGAGCTATTGGTCGCAAAATTGCGGCCGCTCGATCGCACTGGGGCTGGTCGCCGGCGGCCGCGATCGCATGGGCGAGACGCTCTATGTACCGATGCCGAACGGGGTGATTGAGGTGGAGGTCACCGGTATGGTGTTCTTCGACGAGAAGGGGGAGCGCCTCAATGGCTAAGGCCGCTGTGAAAACCGCCGTCGCCGGGCCGTCGGTCGAACGCCGTCCGGCTGTCGCCGGCCAGTCGCTTTCCGCCACCGGCGTCACACTTGTCGTGCTGCCGCCGGCCGAACGCATATCGCTGCGCGCGCCGGACGCCTCGATCGCGGCACTTTCGAAAGCACTTGGCATCGCCCTGCCGCTAAGGCCGAAAACCTCGGCGGCAAAGGCTGGACGGACCGCCTTGTGGCTCGGGCCGGACGAATGGCTGGTCATCGATGAAAGCGGCAAAGATCCACTCGCCGATTGCGCCAAGATTTCCGCGCTGCATTCGGCGGTCGGCATCTCGCACCGCAACGTCGCCGTATCGGTCACCGGACCGGCTGCCGCGACGACGATCAATGCCGGCTGCCCGCAGGATTTGTCGCTCGACGCCTTTCCGATCGGGGCGGCATCGCGCACCATTCTCGGCAAGGTCGAAATCGTGCTGTTGCGCACGGCGGCCGACGCGTTCCGCGTCGAATGCTGGCGTTCCTTCTCCGACTATGTCTTTACTTTTCTGTCGGAGGCAGCGCGCGACGCGGCAGCATAGCAATGTTCGCCGCGCCCAGCCGTTCTGCGACAGCGAGCCGAGGGAGAATGCAAATGCCGTCGAACTCCGCGCCGAAGTTGCCGGCCAAGACGCCGGCCGTGCGCTCTTTCGAACACGAGCAGCGCACTGAGGCGGATGTCGAAGAGGAACTCGAGGAAGGCCTCGAGGATACGTTTCCGGCCAGCGATCCGGTGTCGATCACCGGAACGGCCATTCCCGGCGCGCCGGCAAGACCCGGCAAGGCGAAGAGGGTGGCGGGACAGAAGCGTAAGAAGTGATCTGCACGGCGCGATAAAGCAGGGCTGAGGCCGGCAAGATAGGCGGCCGGAAATTGCTGCCGCCCTTTCGGTTCATCGCCGCATATTATCGCCGGTCGGCTCAGAAGCTGCTGGGCACGATCCACGGGTCGATGCCGATGCCGAGCCTCGGGCCCTTGCTGCCGGCCTTGTGGGTCTCGGTATCGGCATTTTCAAGCGATCCGGTCGGCGCGCAATCGAGCTTCACATCGGTCTTGGTGTCGATGCAGGCCGCTTCTTGCTTGCCTGTCTGATTGCTGCCGGCAATTGCGGCGCCAGAGAGCGCCAGCAGGGCGGCGAGCGTGAGAATTGCCTTCTCATGATCGGTCTCCGGTTCCAGCTAGTGAATTCGTACATGTACGGTATTGCGTACAGATACGCCCAAGCTGAGGGAGTTCAAGCAAAAATCGTACACGTACGGAGAAATTAGGCGCAGGAATTGCCGGACGCTCGGCACCGGAGCGCGGATCGTTCGGAGAAAGATTTTACAGATCGGGAGGAGCGCCGCTCCTCAGCAAGTTGACCGGCGGGCCGAGGGGCGCAATCTCGTGCGCGGCGATGGCTTCGAGCATGATGTCGCCGATCCGTGTGATGAACGTCGTCTGGTCGCCGAACGGGTAGAACGGGAAGGTGATCAGCAGCGAGATGGCGCCGTGGCCGACCGCCCACAGCATGGTGGCGATGGCGCGCGGATCGCCCTTGAGCCTGCCGGCGGCAACGCAGGCCTCGACCCTCTCGATCAGCACTTTCATCGCCGGGTTGCCGCTCTGCATTTCGGCGAACGTCTTGCCGGCCGGCGGCCTGACTTTTTCGGTCATGAAGACGGTGCGGTATTCGTTGGGATTCTCGAGCCCGAAGGCGGCATATTCGACCAGCACCGCCTTGAGCGCCTCGATCGGGTCGTCGGCCGTATGATTTTCGATGTGCCTGGCCAGGGTCTCGAAGGCGTTTTCGGCCAACGCGAACAGGATGTCCTGCTTGTCGGCGAAATAGGAATAGACCGACATCGGCGCATAGCCGACGCGCTTGGCGAGCTTGCGGATGGTGAGGCCGTCATAGCCTTCTTCCTGGACAAGCTTGTGCGCGGCGTCGACAAGTTCGGAACGCAGTTCGGCCTTTTGTTTTTCGCGGCGCTCCTGGACGCTTAGCTGCAATTGTTCGACTGCCTTTAATAACTGATGGCTGGATGCAGCATATATACGCTGTACGACGTCGGGCAAGGGTGGCACGAAGCAGAAGCTTGACGTCACAAAACGATGTAACCCGGCAATAAAGCCGGCAACATCGGACTGTTACAGACAAACGCTAATTCGCGGCTCTGCAAGAATTGTGATCTGGGAGGCCAACATGGCCCTGACTGAGCTTTCGTCCGGCGTGCCGGACGTGAACCCGCTTTCCCATCGCGCCAGGATGGCGCTCAGGCGCGTCGTCATGGTCGCATGGCTGGCGATCGCGCTCGGCTTCGCCATGGAGGCTCTCATTCTGACCGTCAGATTTGCGGCAGGTTCCTACCCGGCGACGACGCTGATCCTGATCGAACTGGCGCAAGGCGTGACCTGGTCGTTCTTCGTCTGCGCCGGCGTCAGCCTCGGCACGGCGCTCGCCAAAGTGCGAGCCTCGCTCGGCGGCCTGATCGCCGCGATCTCGGCACCGCTGGCCATGGGCATCGCCAAGGGGACGCAAAAGGTCATGGTCAGCGCGCTCGACGCGGCGGCAAAGCCGGCCATCCTGTCGCTCACGACGCTGGGCGTCCTGCGGGCGATCGAATACGGGCTGCTCGGCTGGATACTGGCGTCGCTGGCATCGAAGGAAGAACCCCGACCGCTTCATTTCGCGCTGGCAGGCGCCCTGATAGGCGCGGTATTCGGTGGCGGCATCACGGTGCTGACGATTGAGACGGCCGCGGCGAACGACGCTGCCCTGGCACTGCCACAGGCTATCGCAACCGGCCTCAACGAGATCGTGTTCCCAATCGGTTGCTCATTGGTCGTCTACATTGCGCTGCAGGTGAGCCGCCACATGAAGTACGTCGCGGCCGAAGCCAAATAGATTTAGGTTCCCAGGCCCGGATGCCAGTCAAACCGCTTCCGGCTGGCGTTCGATCAGCGTCAGCGTCAGCCAGCGCGCGGTCAGCGCCGGTTTTTTCGAGCCCTCGATCTCGATCGTCACGTCGTGCGCAGTCTGCACCCAGCCCGACGGCCTGACCTTGACATCGGCCAGCACGAAGCGGGTGCGGATGCGCGAGCCGGTTTTCACCGGCGCCAGGAAGCGCAGCGAATCGAAGCCGTGATTGACGCCCATCTTGCTGTTTTCCAGCGGCGGCATGGTTTCGAAGGTCATTGCCGACAACAGCGAAAGCGACAGGAAGCCGTGCGCGATGGTGCCGCCGAACGGCGTCTCGCGCCTGGCGCGCTCCGGATCGCAATGGATGAACTGATGGTCGTCGGTGGCATCGGCGAACTGGTCGATCATGCGCTGCGTGACCACCCGCCATGGCGACACGCCGACTTCCTTGCCGACGTTGGCCAGAAGCACATCGAGACTGATCGGTTCCACGCTGATGTCCTCCATCTTCACCCCCGGCATTTCACTCGCCGGATGGCGTGCGTCTCATTCCTTGAACAATGTCAGCCCGTGTTGCACCGACTGCCCGCCATCGATCGGCAGGATGGCGCCGGTGACATAGCTGCCGGCACGGCTGCACAAATAGAGCGTTGCGCCGGCAATGTCATCCGGCGCGCCGATGCGGCCGATCGGAACGTGGTTGCCGACATGTCTTGCCTGGTCTTCGGTGCCGGTGGCGAAGGCCGTCATCCGGCTCTGGAAAGGGCCGGGCGCAAAGGCGTTGACGGTGATGCGTCGGGCGGCCAACTCGATCGCCAGGATGCGTGTCAGGTGGTGAACCGCAGCCTTCGAGGCCGAGTAGGAGTAAGCGTCTTCGGCCAAAGGCTGCGTGCCCATCACCGATCCGAGATTGATCACCCGGGCCGGGTCGGCCTCGCTGGCAGCAGCCTCGAGCAGAGGCAGCAATTCGCGCGTCACATAGAAGACCGCAGTGACGTTGACGCCGAACACCTTGGCCCAGGCATGATAGGGAAAGCTTTCCAGCGGCGCGCCCCAGGAGATGCCGGCATTGTTGACCAGGATATGCAGCCGTTCGGTCCGCGCCCTGACCTCGGCGACAAGCGCTGCAATGCCGGCCTCGCTGGAGACGTCGCCGGCGAAACCCTCGGCCCGGCCGGATGCCCCAAGCCCGTTCAGCTCGTCCGCTACCTTGGCGCAATCCTCGCCCTTGCGCGAGGCAATCATCACCGAGGCGCCGGCCCTGACCAGAGCGGTCGCCGCCATGCGGCCGATGCCGGTCGCGGCGCCGGTGACCAGCGCCGTCTTGCCGGCGACTGAGAACAGCTCGTCCAGATAGCTCATCGAATTCCTCCGCGCAGTTCACCGCTGTTTGATGGTGGGTCAATGAGCGGCTTCGCGTCGCCAAGGCTAGCCGAACTTCGATCACCCTTGCCACGGGTAAAGTAGCTGGAGTGGGGCGATGGCACGCCTTGCGGCTGAAATGGTTAAGCCCCAGCAGCAAGGTGGTCATTCGGCCGTGACATGGGTCGGATGAATGATGCAGCCGTCCCCCTAAGCGAGCACCTTGGCCAGCGGTTCATTTCGCGCGTGAAGCAACTCGTCATTACTCCTCCGCCCAAGCCGCAGGCAGATCTTGAGGACTTGGGACGGTAGCCGAGCGATAGGCAGGACTGACGTTCGTGATCGTGGGGGAGCTATGCCTTCCCGAGGGAGCTGTGGGTACGAAACAACGCATCGTCCTGTTGGCAGCGGTCTTTGCGTCTGTCTTTGGCGTCTTTTTGCTGATCCTGATCCTGCAGATGGTCAGCCTTTTGGTTGACTAGACCCCAACGAAGACCGTTCGCCCGAAGGGCCGCTCTACCGTAGGCTTTCCAACTCGCGGATGCGTTTGGTGCCGTCGGCCTCGAGCTGCCTTGTGACGGCGCCGATCAGCGTTTCGACGACGACGAAAAGTGCGGCGGATGAGTCCCAGGCCGAAGGCACGGCGGTGCGCCCGGCGATGACGTGGCGGGCGAAGCGGGCGATCGGCGACAGCCACTGGTCGGTAAACAGCACGATCTGCACGCCACGCTGGTTGGCCGTCTCGGCGAAGCGGACAAGGCTGTCCTGGTAGCGCCTGATGTCGAAGATCACCAGCACGTCGCGTTTACCCATGTCGATCAGCCGGTCGCGCCAGACGCTTTCCTGCCCGCCGAGGTGAAAAACGTTGGGCTGGATGATGGCGAGGTGGGCGGCCATGTAGCGCGCCAGCGGGTCGGTGAAGCGGCCACCGATCAGGAATGTCTTGCCGCGCCGGTCGGCCAGCTTGGCGACGATGTCGGCAAGCTGCTTATCCGAAAGGTGCCGGAAGGTCTCGCGCATATTGTCGAGCGTCGCTTCCAGCATCGGCGACACGGCGCTGCTGCCCGGCGATGGCGGATTGAGCGTGCGCGAGGCCGGCGACTGCAATTGCGCCGCCAGTTCGTCTTGCAGCGCCGACTGGAATTCCGGATAGTTCTGGAAGCCGAGCCGGGCGACGAAACGCAGGATCGTCGGCGACGATACGCCGGCGGCAGCCGAGAATTCGGCGACCGTCTTCAGCCCGATCAGCGGATAGCTGGCGATCAGCGTTTGCGCTGCGCGCCGCTCGCCGGCCGGCATGGTGCCGATGCGGTCGGAGATCAGTTCGGCAATGCTGGAAACCATGTTTTTCCCCACCCTGGCCGGGCCGTTACCGCATTATCGAAATCGCGTTTGACAAAGCCGGCCAAACTGTATGAAATCATCCGTAGGGACGCAATGAGGCAAAATACGTAACATACGGTACAGCGCTCCCCCGGGGACGGCAGACAATGGAGACAGCACGGCCCGCCAGCCTTGCATCGCCTGAAACCGTAAGGGTGACGAACCCCGGCGGATTGAGCCCTTTCGTGCTAACCTGCGACCACGCCTCCAATTTCCTGCCGCCGGAATTCGGAACGCTCGGACTTGCCGCCGAGGAGCTTTCCCGCCACATCGCCTGGGATCCCGGTGCCTTGCCGGTGGCGCGCCGCATGGCCGAGGCACTCGATGCGACGCTGGTCGAGACCTGCATTTCGCGGCTCGTCATCGACTGCAACCGCCCGCTCGATGCACCGGACCTGATAGTGACGGTCAGCGCCAGCGAAAAAACCGTGGTCCCGGCCAATCAGGGGCTTTCGGCCGATCAGCGGGAGGCGCGCATCGCGCTCGCTTGGCGGCCGTTCCACGACCGGATCGCGACGATCATCGACGAGCGCCTGGCGGCCGGACGGGAGACGCGGCTGGTCTCGGTCCATTCTTTCACCCCGGTCTACAAGGGCGGCAGCCGGCCCTGGCATATCGGCGTTATCCACGACGAGGACCGCCGGCTGGCGGCGCCGCTGATCGCGGCGCTGCAGCGGGTCGCCGGCGTCACCGTCGGCGTCAACGAACCCTATTCGCCGGCCGACCGCGTCTATTTCACGCTGGAACGCCATGCCCGCTCGCGCGGGCTGCCCTGCGCAATGATCGAAATCCGCAACGACGAGATCTCCGGCGCAGCCGGGCAGCGGAAATGGGCGGATCTGCTCACGGGTATTTTTCTCAATCTGGAGCCCGAAGCGGCCAAGGCCTCCAGACCAAGCGCAGTCGGAAAGTCAGTTCAATCGGCCAGCTAAGAAACCAAAAGGGGACTTCAAAATGGTAGCACCGGGTTACAGCGAAGGTGACAAGAAGGAGGACCTGAAAGTTCTCCACGGAATGGGCTATGCTCAGGAACTGTCGCGAAGCATGAGCCGCTTCTCGAATTTCGCGATCTCGTTCTCGATCATCTGCATCCTCTCAGGCGGCATCAATTCCTTCGCGCAGGCGACATCGTCCATCGGTGGCGCCGGCGCTGGTATCGGCTGGATCGTCGGGTGCATGGTTTCGGGATTTTTCGCGCTCGCCATGGCCCAGATCGCCTCGGCATTTCCGACCGCCGGCGGCCTCTATCACTGGGCATCCATTCTGGGGAACCGTTTCACTGGCTGGCTTACCGCATGGCTCAATTTGCTCGGCCTGATCACCGTGCTCGGCGCGATCAACATCGGAACGTCTTTGTTTTTCTACGGGACCTTCGGCGCAGGGCTTACCACCGACGGTGTTGCGTTTCCGGCTCAAGTCGTTGGTTTTGTTGCCATTATCACGGTCCTTCAGGCGCTGTTCAACCATTTCGGCATCAAGCTGACCGCCATGCTGACGGATGCGTCCGGCTTCCTGATTCTCGGAGCGACGGCGGTGCTGATCGTCGCCTGCCTGGTGTTTGCTCCAGCGATCGACATCACCCGGTTGTGGACGTTCACGAACTATTCGGGCGATGCGGGCGGCGGTGTTTTCCCGCAGTCCGATTCCATGACGTATCTCTTCCTGCTCTGCCTGCTGCTGCCGGTTTACACCATTACTGGCTATGATGCGTCGGCGCATACCTCGGAAGAAACGTTGAGGGCGGCGCACTCGGTTCCGCGGGCAATCGTTTCATCCGTGCTCTGGTCGTCGCTGATCGGCTGGGTGATGCTGTGCGCGATCGTGCTGGCAATTCCGGATATGGCGGCAGGCGCCAAGCAAGGGTGGGCCGTGTTCTTCGAAACCATGAACGCGATCTTGCCAGGATGGTTAAAGACACTGCTCTATCTGGCCATCCTGATCTCGCAGTTCCTCTGCGGCCTCGCTACGGTGACCTCGGCCTCGCGCATGCTGTTTGCCTTCTCTCGCGACGGCGGCATGCCGGTCGGTTCGGCCGGGCTCGCCAAAGTCAGCCCAACCTGGCGCACGCCGGTCAATGCCATCTGGACAGCTGCGATCCTCGAGATCATCTATGTCTTTTTTGCCCAGTTCATTTCGATCGGCGGCACCAACATCTACACCATCGTCGTCAATTCGACGCTGGTGTTCCTGTTCCTGTCCTTCACCATTCCGATCGCGCTCGGCATGATGGCTTTCGGAACGGCGAAATGGCCGAATCCCGGCCCATGGAATCTCGGTGCCGGCCTGTTCAAGCTGTTTTGCATCCTGTCGGTCATCGGCATGGCGATCATCTTCTACATCGCCATCCAGCCGCCGAACGACAAAGTGCTCTATATCACCCTGGGCTTCATTGTACTGACTGCGGTGCTTTGGTTCGGTTTCGAGAACCGCCGCTTCCAGGGTCCGCCCATCGGCGACCAGATCGCGAAGCGCCAGGCGGCGATCAAGGCAGCCGAGATAGCTGTCGGCGAAGCCGGCGCCTGACGCTCTCTCATGACCATGGCCGGCATCGCGCCGGCCATGGTTTCATTCCCTTTTCAAAACGACAAGCGCTGGAGTGCCGTAAGAATGGCCGGAAATTTCTCGTTCGATCAGTTGAAGCAAGCGGTCTCCAGCGGCGAGGTCGACACGGTGCTGGCCTGCATCGTCGACATGCAGGGGCGGCTCGCGGGAAAGCGGTTCCTGGCCCGGTATTTCGTCGATTCCGCGCATGACGAGACGCATGGCTGCAACTACCTGCTGGCCGCCGACATCGATATGGAACCGGTGCCGGGCTACAAGGCGGCGAGCTGGTCGAAGGGCTATGGCGATTTCGTCATGAAGCCGGACCTTGCGACGCTGCGGCGCGTCCCGTGGCTGGAGAAGACGGCGCTGGTGATCTGCGACGTGCTCGACCACCATACCCATGATGACCTGGCGCATTCGCCGCGCGCCATGCTGAAGAAGCAGGTCAAGCGGCTGCAGGAACGCGGCTATATCGGCTATTTCGCGTCCGAGCTCGAATTCTATCTGTTCAGCGAAACCTACGATTCCGCCCGCAAGAAGCACTGGCAGGGCCTCGAGACCGCATCGCCCTATATTGGCGACTACCAGATCGGCATCACCACCAAGGAAGAAGGCGTCATGCGCCGGCTGCGCAACGAAATGGAGGCGGCCGGCATTCCGATCGAGAATTCCAAGGGCGAGTGGGGTCCCGGCCAGGAAGAGATCAATGTCCGCTATGCTGAAGCGCTCGACATGGCCGACCGCCACGTCATCCTGAAGAACGGCGCCAAGGAAATCGCCGAGTCCGAAGGCAAGGCGATCTCGTTCATGGCCAAGTACAATTACGGGCTCGCCGGCAATTCCAGCCACATCCACAATTCGCTGTGGAGCGCCGACGGCAAGACGCCGTTGTTCTACGACAAAAATGCCGAGTGGACGCTGTCGACGCTCGGCCAGCAATGGGCAGCCGGCCAGCTCAAATATGCCAAGGAATTCACCTGGTTCCTGGCGCCCTACATCAACTCCTACAAGCGCTTCCAGGCCGGCACCTTTGCGCCGACCAAGATCATGTGGAGCGAGGACAACCGCACCGCCGGTTTCCGTCTTTGCGGCGAGGGCACCAAGGGCATCCGCATGGAATGCCGCATCGGCGGTGCCGATTTGAACCCCTATCTGGCTTTCGCCGCGCTGATCGCGGCCGGGCTTGCCGGCATCGATGAAAAGCTTGAACTGCAGAAGCCCTTCGTCGGCGACGCCTACCAGGCCTCGCAGTTGCCTGAAATTCCAAAGACATTGCGCGACGCTACCGCGACGCTGGTGGAATCGAAGATGCTGAGGCAGGCACTCGGCGACGATGTGCTGGAACACTACGTCCACACGGCACACTGGGAACAGTTCGAATACGACCGCCGGATTACGGACTGGGAACTGCACAGGGGGTTCGAGCGGTATTAAATGACCTGGCAATGTCGGCGCCGCCCGTCCCTCACCTTTACCCGCTCGCTGTGAAGAACGGGGCCAACGCCGGTGTTTCGTCCCTTCCAGAGCGGCGTGACCAACGAGAATTATTGTAGAATGCGAGGACCCAAGGCATGACCGAAACGGTCAAGATAAAATCCCCCATCGACGGTTCGATCTATGCCGAACGGCCTCTGGCCACGGACCAGGCGATCGGTGCCGCGGTCGAGCGCGCCAAGGCGGCGCAGGAGAAGTGGGCGCAGACGCCGGTCGTCGAGCGCGGCAAGTACATGCTTGCCATGCTGGAAGCGCTGGTCGCCATGAGCGACGAGATCGTGCCGGAGATCGCCTGGCAGATGGGCCGGCCGGTGCGCTATGGCGGTGAGTTCGGCGGCGTCAGGGAACGCGTCAGCTACATGGTCGAGATCGCCGAGGCGGCACTGAAGCCGGTCATGGCCTCCAACCCGAAGGACAGCTTTCGCCGCTATGTGAAGAAGGTGCCGCTCGGCGTGGTCATGGTGATCGCGCCGTGGAACTATCCCTATCTCACTGCCGTCAACACGATCGTGCCCGCGCTGATGGCGGGCAGCGCCGTCATCCTCAAGCACGCGGCACAGACATTGTTGGTCGGCGAACGGTTTCAGCAGGCGTTCGACAGAGCCGGCCTGCCCAAGGGCCTGTTCCAGAACCTCGTTCTGAACCATGCGCAGACCGAAAGGCTGCTCGGCTCCGGCAAGATCGACCATGTCAACTTTACCGGCTCGGTCGCCGGCGGCCGCGCCATCGAAAAGGCGGCGGCGGGCACCTTCATGACGCTCGGCCTCGAGCTTGGCGGCAAGGATCCGGCCTATGTGCTGCCGGACGCCAAGATGGACCATGCCGTTGCCAATCTGGTCGACGGCGCCTTCTTCAATTCCGGCCAGTGCTGCTGCGGCATCGAGCGCGTCTATGTCCACGAGAAGGTCTACGACGAATTCGTCGAAGGCTTCATCGCCGAGACCAGGAACTACGTCGTCGGCAATCCACTCGACCAGGCGACCACCATGGGGCCGATGGCGCAGGCGCGCTTCGCCGACCTGATCCGCGAGCAAAAGGCGGAGGCGCTACGCAAGGGCGCCAAGGCGCACATCGACACGAAGGTGGCTAACGACAGGCAAGGCTCGCCCTATCTGGCGCCGGAAGTGCTTACCCAGGTCGACCACCAGATGAGCGTGATGCGCGAGGAAAGCTTTGGCCCGATCGTCGGTATCATGAAGGTGCGCAACGATGAGGAGGCGATCGCGCTGATGAACGACAGCCCCTATGGGCTGACGGCCTCGATCTGGACGCGCGACACGGACCATGCGGCGGCGATCGGCGACCGCGTCGAGACCGGCACCGTGTTCATGAACCGCTGCGACTATCTCGATCCGGCGCTGGTCTGGACCGGCGTCAAGGACACCGGCAAGGGCGCGGCACTGTCGGCCATCGGCTACGACAATCTGACCAGGCCGAAATCATACCATCTGCGCGAGGTGATCTAAGGTGGCGATCGGCAAGCCAACGATCGCTGTTGAGAGGGAGTAATGGCGGATACGCAACAATCGGCGCTGCCGGATCGTGAAGGTCCCGAGGGTATCGGCGGTTGGCTTGTCCTGCCGATGCTCGGGTTGATGCTCACCCCGATACTAGGGTTGGTACAATTGCACAATACCGACTATCTCGGCATGTTACAGAACTGGCAGGCCTTCAGTTTGTCCCAAGGTGTGCTGATTGTTGCCGAATTGGTGATATCCGGCATACTAAACCTTACGGCCCCGGCCCTATTATTGTTCTTCATGTTCAAGCGCTGGCAGATATTCCCCGGCTGGTACATGATTTGGGCATTCGCGATGCCGATATATTCCGTTGTCGATTCATGGGCCGGGTATCTGGCTTTTCCCGACAGCTTTCCATCGCTGGACGATGCGTTCGATAAAGAAACGATGCGCGACATTTACCGTTCGGTCTGGGCCGCAGCCATCTGGATTCCGTACATGATGCGGTCAGACCGTGTGGCCAATACCTTTGTGAATTAACAACAGCCGAGAGCATGAAAGCAGTCAAGAAGGTCGAAATGACAAAACTCGTTTCCAAATGGAATTACCCGACGACCGTCCGCTTCGGCGCCGGACGCATCAAGGAACTGCCGGAGGTGCTGGCGGCGACCGGCATCAAGCGGCCGCTGTTCGTCACCGACCCGGGACTGGCCAAGCTGCCGGTGGTGGCCTCGACGCTGAAGATCCTCGACGACGCCAAGGTGCCGTATGGCGTGTTTTCCGAGGTCAAGCCGAACCCGGTCGATTCCAACCTGACCGCCGGCATCGCCGTGTTCAAGAAGGGCAAGCATGACGGCGTCATCGCCTTTGGCGGCGGCTCGGCACTCGACCTCGGCAAGCTGATCGCCTTCCAGGCCGGGCAGACGCGGCCGGTCTGGGATTTCGAGGATGTCGGCGACTGGTGGACGCGCGCCGATGCCGATGCGATCGCGCCGATCATCGCGGTGCCGACCACGGCCGGCACCGGCTCGGAGGTCGGCCGCGCCGGCGTCATCACCAATGAAGCGACCCACACAAAGAAGGTCATCTTCCATCCGAAACTTTTGCCTGCGATCGTCATTGCCGATCCGGAACTGTCGGTCGGCATGCCCGGTTTCATCACCGCCGGCACCGGTATGGATGCGCTCGCCCACTGCCTCGAAGCCTATTGCGCGCCGGGCTATCACCCGATGGCCGACGGCATCGCCGTGGAAGGCATCAGGCTGGTCTTCGAAAACCTGCCGAAAGCCTATGCCAACGGCAAGGATCTGGTCGCCCGCGCCAATATGATGAGCGCCGCTGCGATGGGCGCGGCCGCCTTCCAAAAGGGCCTTGGCGCCATTCATTCGCTGTCGCATCCGATCGGCGCGCTCTACGACACCCACCACGGCATGACCAACGCAGTGTTCATGCCCTATGTGCTGGCCTTCAATCGCGAGGCGATCGAGCCGCGCATCGCCCGGCTCGCCGCCTATTGCGGCATCAAGGGCGGTTTCGACGGCTTTGCCAAGGCGATCGTCAAGCTGCGCAAGGAGCTCAAGGTGCCGCACGCGCTGCCCGGCCTGATCAAGGGGCTCGACATGGACAAGAAGCGCAAGGGCCTGATCGCCGACATGGCGGTGGTCGATCCGACCGCCGGCGGCAACCCGGTCAAGCTGACCAAGAAGGCGGCGCTGACGCTGCTGGAAAACGCCATCGCCGGCGCCGTCTGAGGCAACTTCAGCATTGCAAATCCATTTGGGAAAAAAGAGGCGAAGAAAGGGGGAAAGGATGAAAGGCAAGGCCGAAACTAGTTAGCCGGAAAAATAACGGCGTAGCGATTGCTACAGCCGGTTAAAAAGAGTTTACTTTTTCGTACTGCAGGGCATCGCTTTCACAAAGCTTTCATCTGGCTGTCACACGAAAACGATACCGAATCGCAGGCGTCCAACGGCGTCAGTTCAACGGAGAGAACACATGTTCAAATTCACGGGAAAACTGCTTTCCCTTTCGGCCGTCGCCCTGATGGCGACCTCTGCCATCTCGTCGGCCCAGTCCATGGATGAACTGGTCGCCGCAGCCAAGGCGGAAGGCCAGCTCACCACGATCGCGCTGCCGCACAGCTGGTGCGGCTATGGCGACGTCATCGCCGGCTTCAAGGCAAAATATCCGGGGATCACCGTCAACGAACTCAATCCCGATGCCGGCTCCGGCGACGAGATCGAGGCGATCAAGGCCAACAAGGACAATAAAGGCCCGCAGGCGCCTGATGTCATCGACGTCGGCCTGTCTTTCGGCCCGTCCGCCAAGGCAGATAACCTGATCCAACCCTACAAGGTGTCGACCTGGGATACGATCCCTGACAGCGCCAAGGATGCCGATGGCTTCTGGACCGGCGACTACTACGGCGTGCTCGCCTTCGGCGTGAACAAAGCCGTCGTGCAGAACGCGCCACAGGACTGGGCTGACCTGCAGAAGCCGGAATATGCCAACTCGGTGGCGCTCGCCGGTGACCCGCGCACGTCGAACAACGCCGTCATGTCGGTCTACGCTTCGGGCCTCGCGGCTGGCGGTACCGGCGGCCAGGACGCCGCCGCCAAGGGTCTGCAATTCTTCAAGCAGCTCAACGATGCCGGCAACTTCGTGCCGGTCGACGCTGAAGCGGCAGCTGTCGCCCAGGGCACGACGCCGATCGTGATGAACTGGGACTACAACCTGCTTGCCATGCGCGACAAGATGGCCGGCAATCCGGAAATCGAAATCGTCGTGCCAAAGGGAGCGGTGGTCGCAGGCGTCTACGTTCAGGCGATCAGTGCCTATGCGCCGCACCCGAATGCCGCCAAGTTGTGGATGGAGTATCTCTATTCGGACGAAGGCCAGCTCGGTTGGCTGAAGGGCTACTGCCACCCGATCCGCTTCAACGATCTCGCCAAGAAGGGCGTGATCCCGAAGGAGATGCTGGACAAGCTGCCGGCCGCCGAGAACTATGAAAAAGCGGTCTTCCCTACTTTGGAGGAACAGAACGCTGCCAAGAAGGAAATCAGCACGAACTGGGATGCCATCGTTGGCGCCGTCGTGAAGTAATTCATAGGGCGCTGGGCGGTTCGCCGCCCGGCGCCCTATGCCAACTTCGGGAACTCCATGGCAGATTCCACAATGTCCCAGACAGCCAGCGTCAGTCCTGGCGCGCCGGAGATCAGCCGCCTTCGGCTGCCACTGCATTGGTTAGGCGTAACTCCGTTCTTCATTTTCGCGCTGCTCTTTCTGATCTTGCCCACGGTAGGGCTGATCGCGGGCGCGTTCAAAAATGCAGCTGGCGACTATACGCTCGATAACATCATAGCGTTGTCGCAACCCAAGCTCGCGGCGGCCTATTGGGTATCCATTCAGATCAGCTTTGTTTCTGCGATCCTTGGCGCCTTGATCGGCCTGGCAATGGCCGTGGCAGTCGTTCGCGGAGGTTTGCCGTCGTGGTTACGCTCGGCGACCTTGACTTTCTCGGGCGTCGCCTCGAATTTCGCCGGCGTGCCGCTGGCATTCTCGTTCATCGCGACGCTAGGTCGGCTCGGAGTGGCGACAATCCTGTTGCGAGACATTTTCGGCATCAACATCTATTCGCTCGGCTTCAGTATCTTTTCGTTTTGGGGCCTAATCCTCACCTACCTTTATTTCCAGATTCCATTGATGATTGTCATCATCACGCCGGCGGTCGATGGGCTGAAGAAGGAATGGGGTGAAGCTGCCGCCACGCTCGGCGCAAGCAATTGGCAATATTGGCGCATGGTGGTCATCCCGGTCTTATGGCCGAGTTTTCTCGGTACGACGGTCCTCCTCTTTGCCAACGCGTTCGGGGCGGTCGCAACAGCCTATGCACTGACGGGGCCGTCACTCAACATCGTGCCCATCCAGCTGTTCGCGCAGATTCGCGGCGACGTGCTTTACAATCCGAATCTAGGCTACGCGCTTGCATTCGGCATGATAGTCATCACCGGCTTGGCCAACCTCTTCTATATCTTGTTCCAACGGCGAGCCGAGCGGTGGCTGAAATGAAGCAAGGCAGCCGCTTTTGGGCTTGGCTCGTTTTTGGCGTGGGAACCGCCTATTTTGTCCTGCCGCTTTTGGCGACCTTTGAATTCTCCTTGCGTAAGCGGCGCGGGGAATACTCCTTTGACGCCTACCGCTCACTCTTCGAAGATCCGAATTTCCAGACGACATTTACCTACTCCGTCGTTGTGGCGGTTTTCACCATTCTTTTGGGCGTGCTCCTCGTTGTCCCGACGGCCTACTGGATTCGGCTGCGGCTACCGAATCTGCGGCCGCTCGTAGAGTTCATCACTCTGCTGCCGCTGGTTATTCCCGCTATCGTCATCGTCTTCGGCTACATCAGAATGTTCGGTTCGAATTCAACGCTGCCTTTCCTGGCGACAGCGCGCGGCACCGATGTTCTGCTGGTCATCGGCTATGCAGTGCTGGCGCTGCCTTATATGTACCGGGCGGTCGATACCGGTCTCAGGACCATCGACGTCAGAACGCTCACCGAAGCCGCACAAATCCTCGGCGCCGGCTGGACCACCATCATCGCCCGCATCATCCTGCCGAACGTACTGATCGCCGTCTTATCCGGCGCGTTCCTGAGTTTTGCCATCGTCATCGGCGAGTTCACCATGGCCTCGCTGTTGAATCGCCCAGCCTTCGGCCCCTATCTGCAGAACATCGGCGCCAACAGTGCCTATGAGCCGTCGGCACTGGCGATCATTTCGTTCGCCATCACCTGGGGCTGCATGTCGCTGATCCAGATCCTGTCGCGCTTCGCGCCGAAATCGGCAAACCGCCCGAACTGATCGAAAGAAAAAGTCATGGCCGAGCCATTCCTCTCAATACAGCAGGTGCAAAAATCCTTCGGCGCCACCACCGTGGTGCAGGATTTCAACCTCGACGTCGAGCCGGGCGAATTCGTCTCTTTCCTCGGGCCATCGGGCTGCGGCAAGACGACGGTGCTGCGCATGGTCGCCGGCTTCGAGGAGCCGAGCGCCGGCAAGATCGTGGTGGCCGGCAAGGACATCACCCGGCTCAAGCCCAACCAGCGCAATGTCGGCATGGTGTTCCAGGCTTACGCGCTGTTTCCGAATCTGACCGTGGCGCAGAACATCGGCTTCGGGCTGAAGGTCGCGGGCATGCCCAAGCCCGATGCCGACAGGCGCGTTGCCGAGATGCTCGACCTCATCAAGCTGCCGCAGATGGGCGATCGCTATCCCTATCAGCTCTCCGGTGGCCAGCAGCAGCGTATCGCGCTGGCGCGGGCCATCGCGCCGAAGCCGAAGCTCCTGCTGCTCGACGAGCCGTTGTCGGCGCTCGATGCCAAGGTGCGCGTATCGCTGCGCGAGGAAATCCGCTCGATCCAGAAGAAGCTCGGCATCACCACCATCTTCGTCACCCACGATCAGGAAGAGGCGCTGTCGATTTCCGACCGCATCGCTGTGATGTATGGCGGCAAGGCCGAGCAAGTCGGCACGCCGTTCGAGATCTACAACCGGCCGGCAACCAAATTCGTCGCCAATTTCGTCGGCACGCTGAACGTGCTGGAAGGCACGGTCACCGACGCGGCTTCGGGCAAGGTGCGCGTCAACTCGCAAGAGGTCTCGCTCAAGGGCAAGCTCAACGGCTCGAAGTCCGGGGACACGCTGTCGCTGGCGTTGCGGCCCGAGGCGATCTCGCTCGGCCGCCACCCCGGCCGCGACTCCAGCCTTTCGGGCGAAATCGCCGAGGTGCATTTCCTCGGTTCGGTGATCCGGGTGCGCGTCGGCATCGGCGGCAGCACGGTCTCGCTAGACACATTCAACAGCCCGGCAACGCCGCCGCCTGCCGTCGGCGAAAAGGCCGAGATTTCGTTCTCGTCCGGCGACATGCTTGTGCTGCATTGAGGCAGTTCTGGAAAAACTGTTCCACATTTTCCTGGGATCGCCTTCAGGCGATCCGCCAATAGACAGGCGGATTTGCCTCGGCGCGAGCAAAAGAACCGGATCTGCTCAGCCCAAGCTTGGTAGCGTGACAATTGTCGATCGGACGAATATACGGAGGTCGCGACGGTGTGATTTCCTGTGCTCCACATTTAGTCAGGGAATGTTGCAATCGCGGTCAATCTCATGCGTCAAAAGAGACAAGCAGACCGCCAAGGGAAACCCGCTGGGGAGTGAAGATTGATCCTTGAATTGGAATTGTCTGCAGCCGGTTTTGTGACCTGCAGTTTGGGACATTTTGGCTGATGGGCTCCAGCAATTTCCTTGACTCTGAAGACGCTGTGCGCAGGTTGCCTGGTCATCCGGAACAGGCCGACTTGGCGCGCGCAGCGTATTTCCATCAACTGAAATCGATGCCGGCGCGCCGCTATCATGGAAGTGCCGAGTTGCGCCGCAATTTGCCGAAGCAGCTTGGGCGAGCCTTTGATCTCGGGGTGGGCAATGGAACCCTGTCTCTTGCGTCGGCGGCCGATGGATGGCAGGTCACGGCGGTTGAGCCGGATCCTAGCGCGTTGACCGGAACTGATGCGATTCGGGCGCCCGCCAGAAACACCGGTACGCGCATTGATGTCGTCGAAGCCGGTCACCTGGTATCGTTCATTTGTGAAAAGGAAGATCGTGATGTCGGCTAAAGGGGTCGAAGAAGCGCGGCCGATAACAGTCACTGATACCGCGGCTGACATCTACTCGGACAGTCAGTACCTTGCCAACAATCCTGACTGGCATCTGGCCGATACAGCCTGGAAGGCGCGCGAGATCGCAAACATCCTGGAGCGCAACAATGTTGTCTGGCGCGACGCCGTCGAGGTCGGCTGCGGCAGCGGCGGCATCGTCGGCAAATTGGCCGCGCAATATCCGGGCAGACCTATTCATGGATATGATATTTCCGAAGACGCAGCAAAACTCTGGCCGCTGCAAAAGGCGTCTGGCGCGATCTTCCACCACGAGGATTTTCTGGCGACCAAGTCAGTGCATGACCTTGTCATGCTGATCGACGTCTTCGAACATGTCGAAGACTATATGGGCTTTTTGCGGGCACTGCGCCCGCACGGCCGCTATCATGTTTTTCATATTCCTTTGGACCTTCACGTCCAGGGACTGGTTCGGCGAGCTTACATGCACGCACGTCAGAAGGTGGGGCATCTCCATTATTTCACGCGCGAGACCGCGCTTGCGACGCTTGAGGACACGGGTTACACGGTGGTCGATTGGCACTTTACCGACGTGGCGGGCGAAGCCAACGTTTCCACGAGGCCTCTGCGCACCAAATTGCTCAATCCAGTGCGCAAACTGATAGGCAGCGTTGCCCCCGCTACCAGCGCGCTGCTGCTGGGCGGCTTTTCCCTCATGGTGCTCTGCCGGCCGCGCGATGATCCGTCCGCCCCGGCTGCCATGCCCTTGTGAACTTCAGATAGCCGGAGAGAAATCCTGATGACGAATCCCCAACGCGTCCTCGTTACGGGCGGAGCTGGTTTCATAGGCTGGCGGTGCGCGCGAAATCTCGCCAAGGACGGCGCTCGGGTGTTGATCGCCGATAATCTTTCGGTCGGCATGCCGATGCCTGACATGGACGGATGCGAGACGCGGGAGATCGACATCCGCGACAAGAGTGGGATGGTAGAGTTGACTGAGGGTTTCAAGCCCGACACCATTATCCACCTGGCGGCTATTCACCACATTCCGACATGCGAGCGACAGCGCGCCTATGCGTTGGACGTGAACGTGGTCGGCACCGAAATCGTCCTCGATGCTGCTGAAAAGGCTGGTGTCGGAACGGTCGTGCTGGCGTCCAGCGGCGCGGTGTACGACTGGGTCGATGCCCGCTCGACGAGGATGCGACCAGGACCTGGCCTTGCGACAACTATGCTCTGTCCAAGCTGACCAATGAAAGCCAGCTTCGTTTCTGGGCCGACAGGACCGGCGGGAGGGGGCGTGTGGCGCGCATCTTCAACACTATCGGCCATGACGACCCCAATGCGCATCTCATTCCCGATATTCTCAACCAGCTCTACAATGCCAAGGGCCAGGCCAGGATCGCATTGGGCAATCTGAAACCGCGGCGCGACTACATCCATGCGGAGGATACCGCTGCCGGGGTGGCGGCTTTGGCCGGCGACACTGGTGAGGCGAGTTTCGATGTCATGAATATCGGTTCCGGCAGGGACGCATCGGTGGAGGAGCTTGTTCGCCTGATCGGAGCGGCGATGAAGGTCGATATCGAGATCGTCGAGGACAAGGCGCGCTTACGCAGGGTCGACCGCGCAACGCAACTGGCCAAGGTGGACAAGATCGGAAATCGAGTTGGCTGGTCCGCCAAGATCGAACTTCCAGCCGCCGTGGCCGATATCGTGCGCGGGTTTCCTTTCAAAAAGGCAGGCTGAGGCATCGAGGGGCGAAGATGATTACCGCGGGCTTCACGCTCATCGGCCGAGGCAACTGGTCAGGTGGGGAGACCTACCTGCGCAACATGCTCGGCGTTATTTCCAGCGAATTGGCCGGGAAGTTGCAGGCCAAGCTGTTCTTAACTCCGGCGCAGGCAGAAAAGATCGGCACATCGATGGATGCTTTCCTGGCCGCGCCGCCGATCGTCGATGCGAAGGTTGCTGATTTTGGCCGCGGTCGCAACGCCATCCGGGCGCTGGCCAGCGGCAGCGACGCCGATGCGGCACGGATACTAAGCCACGAAGGCGTCGACGTGGTGTTCGAGCCGGCGCAGTTCTACGGCAACCGTTTTCCGATTTCTGTCGTATCGTGGATTCCTGACTTCCAGCACCGACACTTGCCACACCTGTTCTCGCGCTCCATGTGGTGGCGTCGCGATTTGGGATACCGTCTGCAGACGTCCGGCAAACGCATCATCCTGTTGTCGAGCGATGACGCCAGGCGGGACTGCGAGACGTATTATCCCGCAGCACGCGGCAAGACGGCGGTCGTTCGGTTTGCAATCGATCTTGATCCGGCCCCGCATATAGCAAGGCAGGCGGAGGTGATCGCACGGTATGAACTGCCGCAGCGTTATTTCTACCTACCGAACCAGTTCTGGTCGCACAAGAACCATGGGCTTGTGATCAAAGCATTGGCGCACATATCGGCAAATGGCGGGCTTGATAAGGTTGCCCCCGTGATCTTGACCGGGCGAACCGAAGACCCGCGCAATCCGCGACATTTCGACCAGTTGCTGGCTAGCGCCAGGGAGGCCGGCGTGTCGGGTCATTTCCGTCATCTGGGCCTTGTGCCTTACGAGGATGTGTTCGGCCTCAACGCTGCTTCCGATGCTCTCATCAATCCTTCGCTGTTCGAGGGCTGGTCAACCACGGTCGAGGAAGCCAAGGCGCTCGGCACACGGATGCTCCTCTCGGATATCAGCCTTCATCGGGAGCAGGCGCCAAACGCGACGTTCTTTCCGGTCGACGATGCCGTGGCGTTAGCGTCCGCCATGGTCACCATGTCTCAGGGACCGGCGCGAACGCATGAAAAGGCCGAAAAGCTGCGTGCCGATCATGCGGCGCGTCGCCAGATGTATGCGGACGCGCTTCTTGGAGCATTCCAGCGCGCCGCCGCAGTTCGCTGACCGCCCTCAGTCATGATCGAACCGTCCAGGCCCCTGCCGTCGGTCGCTTTTCACGGTTATAACTGGGCATGGCGCTTTTTGAACTGACCCTTGTTCTTCTCCTGGCCGCGGTCGCCCTGACGGCGTTGTCACGGCGTCTGCAGATTCCCTATCCTTCGTTGCTGGCGCTGGCCGGCGCCGGCATAGCCTTCCTGCCGTTTGCACCGACCATCGAGATCGACCCGGAGCTGGCGCTCGCTCTGTTCATCGCGCCGGTGCTGCTCGACGCGGCCTATGACACGTCGCTGCGCGATCTCAACCGCTACAAGGTTTCGCTCATCCTGCTGGCGCTCGGCGCCGTCATCTTTACCACCGTGACCGTGGCATTTGTCGGTTGGACGATGGCAGGCCTGCCCATTGCCGCGGCCATAGCACTTGGGGCGATCGTGGCGCCGCCCGATGCCGTCGCAGCCGCGGCCGTGCTCGGACAGTTCAAGGTGCCGCACCGCATCACCGCCATCCTGGAAGGCGAGAGCCTGCTCAACGACGCCACGGCGCTGTTGATCTACAGGATGTCGGTTTCCGCAGCCGCCGGCTCCATCCTGTTCAGCAGTGCCGTACCAATGATCCTGCTGTCGACGGTTGGCAGCCTTGCCGCAGGCTATGTGCTCGGCCGGTTGTCTCTCGCGATACTCGGCCGCATCGACGACCCGGCGAGCGGCACCGTGGTGCAATTCGCCTCAACGTTCGGCGTCTGGATCCTGGCCGACAGGATAGGGCTTTCCGCCATCATCACGATCGTCGTCTATGCCATGACGATCGCACGTACGTCGCCGCGCCGCATGCCGGCAAGGAATCGTGTCAGTTCCTACTCGGTCTGGGAGACGGCGGTGTTCGTGCTCAATGTCTTGGCCTTCGTTCTGATGGGACTTCAGGCACGGTTGATCGTCGGCCGCCTTGCTGAGCAGGGGCAGGTCGAAGCATTCATCTTCGCCGCAGCCGTGCTGGCTGTCGTCATCGTCTCGCGGCTGGTCTGGGTGCTGGGCTGTGGCGCGATTCTCGGAAGGCTGGCACGTCTGGGCGATGAGGACAGGCGGAGAGACGCTCCGACATTTCGCGGCGGCGTGCTCATCGGCTGGTGCGGCATGCGCGGCCTGGTGACGCTTGCGGCAGCCTTCGCCTTGCCGGCCGATTTTCCCGGCCGCGACCCGATCGTGCTCGCCGCTTTCACTGTCGTGCTCGGCACGCTGGTGCTGCAAGGCGTCAGCCTGAAGCCGTTGCTGCTTCTGCTCAATTTCGACCCCGACCAGACCGTCGACCGGGAGGTCGCGCAGGCGCGCGTCGCCATCATGCAGGCGGCGCTGGACGTGCTGAGCGGCAAGACATCGAGTGCGGCAGGGGCGGTGCGAGAGCAATATGCGGCGCAGCGCGCCATCGCCGAAAACCCGGAGGATGCCCAGGCCGCGACCGAGTATGACAGATTGCGTCTTTATGCCATCAAGAGCCAGCGCGATGCGCTGGAGCGTTTGCGCATCGACGGAACGATCGGCGACGAAGCCTACCACCGCCTTGAGGAAGAAATCGACTGGTCGGAACTGGCAGCATCCCCGCCCGGTCGGTTCCAGCCGCTGACCACTTAAAGCGCGTCGCGTCTGGACAGCCTCTTGCGACGCGCTTTAAGTTTTTGTCTCTATGCATGTCGTTATCCCAAAACCGCTGCGCACTTTTGGGCGACAAGCATTAGCATCTGGCCCAAGCTCCCTCCGCCCGGCTGCACATTGCAAGGCTGTCAGCGAACGGCTACTGCCAGCAGGAAACTGAGCCGGATAAGCAATGAAGCTGGTCAGCTACAACATCCAGTACGGCTTCGGCAGCGATGGCCGCTACGATCTGGCGCGCTGCGCCAAGGTCGTTGCCGGCGCCGACATCATCGCCTTACAGGAAGTGGAGCGGCACTGGTTGCGCAGCAACGAGGACGACCAGCCGGAACTTCTTTCGCAATTGCTGCCCGACTACCATTGGGTCTATGGCCCGGCCTTCGACATGGATGCCAGCCGACGGCGTGAAGGCCGCATCGTCAACCGGCGGCGGCAATTCGGCACCATGCTTCTGTCGAAGCTGCCGATCGCCTGGTCGCGGCTGCACACGCTGCCGCTCAGGCGCACGCTGCGGCCGCTCAACACCCGCAATGCCGCACTCGAGTGCATGATCCGCACCCCTGCCGGCCCGGTGCGGGTGCTGTCGCTGCATCTGGCACATATTGCCGCCGAGGAGCGGCTGGAGCAGATCGAATACCTGCTCGCCGAGCATCACCGGGCGCCGTCCGAGGGCGGGCCATGGAGCGGTGCCGACGATGAGCCGGCGCGCAACTGGAGCAATGGCGAACAGGAGCCGGAAAGCCCGCTGGCGGCGATCTGGATGGGCGACTTCAACATGGAGCCGGGCAGCGCCGAGTACCGCCGCATCGCCGGCAGCGCGCCCTATCATCGCGGTGCCGCCTATCTCAACGGTTTTGTCGATGCCGCCGCCGTCGCCATGGAACCGACAACGGATTTCCATACCCATGTGAAGACCATCGACGGCAGAGTAGCAAAGCGCCGGCTCGACCATTGCTTCGTCGGCGGCATGTTTGCCGGGCGCGTGCGTTCGGTCAGTGCCGATGTCGGCCAAATCGCCTCCGATCATTTTCCGCTCTGGGTCGATATCGACATGGAAGCGCCGGTAGCCACCGGGATCGGCGGCGGATGAGCCGCCGATGAGCCTGTTTGTCTTTTTCGCGGTGCTTGCCGCTGCGGCCATGCATGCGATCTGGAACGCGCTGGTCAAGGTCCATCTCGACCGTTTCCTGTCGATTACGCTGATGACGGCCGGCATGGGTGCCGCCGCGCTGGTGACGTTGCCTTTCGTCGAGGTGCCGAAGCCGGAAGTGTGGCCATACATCCTCGCCTCGGTTGTCTTCCACATGGGCTACAGGACGTTCCTGATCGGTGCCTACAAGGCCGGCGATTTCGCCCAGACCTATCCGCTGGCGCGCGGCACCGCGCCGCTATTGGCTGCTTTGGGGGGCATTGTGGTTGTGGCCGAGATGCCGGCGCCGCTCGCTATCGTCGGCATCGTCTTGTTGTCGGCGGGCACGCTGGTGCTGTCGTTTCGCGGCGGCGCGCATCTGGAGAAGTTGAACCTGCGCGCCGTCGGCTTCGCGCTGGGCACATCGATCTTCATCGCCAGCTATACGCTGTCGGACGGCAGCGGCGCGCGGCTCGCCGCCACCGCGTCGAGTTATGCGGCCTGGCTGTTCGTCTGCGACGCGCTGTGGGCGCTGGTGCTGTGCGTCGTCTTTCGCGGCCCACGGGCGCTGCCGGTGCTGGCGCGCGACTGGAAGGCGGGAATCTATACCGGCGTGCTCAGCGGCGGCGCCTACTGGATCGTGATGTGGGCGATGACCAAGGCGCCGATCGCCTCGGTGGCGTCGCTGCGCGAAACATCGATCCTGTTCGCCATGATGATCTCGGTGTTCGCGCTCGGCGAGAAGATGACGGCATGGCGAGGTGCTGCGGTGCTTAGCATCGTCGCCGGCGTCGTTGCGCTGAGACTGGGATAGTCACGCGATCTCCAGGTCGCACACTATCAGCCCGTCCGTGCCACCTTCGAGCGCCGCGACCAGTCTCGCGCCGGCTCGCTGGTGCGCTTCATGCTCCAGATAGGCATCGCGTGCCGCCGCATCGCGAAAGTCGATGGTGAAGCCGTGCGTGAAGCCGCGGGCGAAGGGTTCTGGGCTGGTGTTGGCGCTGAACTCGACCTTGCCCATGCCGTCGATCACCGGCCGCAACGCTTCGAGATCGCCATGGATTGCCGCGCGCTCGGCGATGGCGACATCGTTGCGGAATCTGACGAAAACACAGTGCCTGATCATTCTTTGTCCCTCATGCCGCTCGGTTGGTGGAAAACACCGCCGGCGGCAGCGGCTCCCGGCCAAGGATCAGATCGGCGCCCTTTTCGCCTACCATGATCGTCGGCGCGTTGGTGTTGGAGGAGGGGATGCGCGGCATCACCGAGGCGTCGCAGACGCGCAGGCCCTCGATGCCGCGCAGCTTGAGATCGGGCGTTACCACGCTCATCGCATCGTGGCCCATGCGGCAGGTGCCGACCGGGTGGTGGTCGGTCTTGGAACTGCGGCAGGCGTAGTCGAACAGTTCGTCGCCGGTCTGCAGGTCGGGTCCCGGTAGTACCTCGCGCAGCACGTAGGGCTGCAGCGCCTTCTGCCGCATGATCTCGCGCGCCAGCCTCAGCCCCTTGATCGACATGTCGCGGTCATAGGGATCGGACCAATAGTTCGGATCGATCAGCGGGCGGTCGGCCGGGTCGGCACTGTTCAGCCGCACCGTGCCGCGCGAGCGCGGTGGCAGGAAGGCCGAGTTCAGTGTCACGCCCGGATTGTTCAGCTTCTCGACGCCGGCCTCGATGCCGGAGCCGAGGCCGAGATGCAGCTGGATATCGGGAGAGGCGGCGGTCGGATCGGCGTACCAGAAGCCGCCGGTTTCGAACAGGCTGGAGGCCACGGGGCCCTTCTTCAGGAGAAGATACTGCAGGCCGGCCCACGCCGTCCAGTGCAGCTTGGCGTAGTTGTCATAGGTGTGGTTGCCGGTGCATTCGGCGATGACGAACAGGTCGAGGTGATCCTGCAGATTGGAGCCGACGCCGGGCAAATCGTGCACCGGCGTCACGCCGACCGCCTTCAGATGGTCGGCCGGGCCGATGCCCGACTGCATCAGAAGCTTCGGCGAGCCGATGGCGCCGGACGAGACGATCACCTCGCGTTCGGCGTGCAGGATCGTTGGCTGGCCGCCCGGCTTGTCGACGATCTCGACGCCGACAGCGCGGCCTTTGTCGACGACGATGCGTGTCACCAGAACGCCGGTCCTGATGGTGAGATTCTTGCGCTCGCGGATCGGCCTGAGATAGGCGACCGAGGCGGAGGAGCGTTTTGCGTCCTTCTGCGTCAATTGGTAGTAGCCGACGCCCTCCTGGCTGGCGCCGTTGAAGTCGGGATTAAAGGGAATGCCCATCTCTTGTCCGGCACGGAAATAGGCCTCGCAGATCGGCAGCGGCGCGATCGGGTTCGATACGCCGAGCGGGCCCTGGTCGCCGTGAAAATCGTTGGCATAGCGCTGGTTGTTCTCGGCGCGCTTGAAATAGGGCAGCACGTCGCGATAGCCCCAACCGGCAAGGCCTTCTTCCTTCTCCCAGGCATCGTAGTCGCGTGCGTTGCCGCGCGTGTAGATCTGGGCGTTGATCGAAGAGCCGCCGCCGATCACCTTGGCCTGCGTGTACCGGAAGACGCGATCGTTCATGTACTTTTGCGGCACCGTCGACCAGCCCCAGGCGGCGATGCCCTTGGTCATCTTGGCAAAACCGGCCGGCATGTGGATCAAGGGATGCCAGTCCTTGCCGCCGGCTTCGAGCAGCAGCACCTGATGCGACGGATCTTCGCTCAGCCGATTGGCGAGTACGCAGCCGGCCGGGCCGGCGCCGACAATTATGTAGTCAGTCATGGGATGTAGTCGATCATGGCGTCACCTGTTCATAGCCTCGGCACGGACAGCGCGCCGTCGACATTGATGACCGAGCCGGTCGAAAAGCCGAGCTTGCCCCCGGCGAGCGCCGCCACGGCGGCACCGATATCCTTGCTCTCGCCCCAGCGCATTGCCGGCACCAGGCCGCCGTCGATCAATCCGTCATATTTGGCGGTGACACCCGCGGTCATGTCGGTGCGGATGATGCCCGGCCGCACTTCGAACACGGCGATGTTTTCGGCGGCAAGCCGCAGCGCCAGGTTCTTCACCCACATCGAAAGCCCGGCCTTGGAAATGCAGTAATCGGAGCGTTCCGGCGAGGCCATGGCGGCACTGACCGAAGTGATGGTGATGATCGACCTCGCACCATCGCTCGGCAGGTCGAGCATCGCTTTGGCAACGGCCTGGCTGAGGAATACGGTGCCGCGCAGATTGATGCTGAGCACCCGGTCGAAATTTTCCGGCTTGAGTTCAAGCAGGTCGCCGCGCAGGACGGTTCCGATGCCAGCATTGTTGACCAGGCAGTCGATGCGGCCGAAGGCGCTTGTCGCGGCATCGATCAGCGCTGCATGGTCGTCGAGGTCGGCGATGTCGCCGCTGACATAGGCGAACTTCGCGCCGCGCCCGGTGATGTCGGCGGCGAGCCCGTCGGCGGCTTCGTTGGCAAGGTCGGCGACGAGGATGTCGAAGCCGGCGCTGGCCAGCGCCTCGGCGCAGGCAAGGCCGATGCCGCGCGCGCCGCCGGTGACGATCGCTGCCGGGCGGCTCATGTTGCGAGCTCCGTCTTGCGGATGTGGTCGGCGACGCGCAGCGCCTGTGCGGCGATCGACAGCGCCGGATTGACGGCGGCCGAATTCGGCAGGAAGCCGGCATCGACGACGAACAAATTGCTGTGGTCGAAGGAGCGGCAGAATGGGTCGAGCGGCGAGGTCGCCGGGTCATTGCCCATCTTCACCGTGCCGCACTGGTGCGAGGGCGTGCGCTTGTCGAACGGCCGCGACAGGACGATCGGATAGCCGCAGGCGCGGAAATTCTCGCGCATCACCTTGGTCAGCCCGTCGAGCGACTCCATGTTGGAGCGCCGCCACTGCATGACGATGTCCTTGCCGTCGACCATGATGCGGCTCTCGGGATCGGGCAGGTCCTCGCACATCAGATACCAGTCGACGGCGCGGCCGGCCATGAAATCGAGCGCGAATTTGGGCGCGCGCCTGACATTGGCCTTGAGGATGTTGCCGTCGATCTTGCCGAGGAGTTGGACATTGCCGAGCGGCTTGCCGCCCTTGCCGTCGGACAGATAATAGTCGTTCAGCATCAGCGTCTTCTGGTAGACGGATTTGTTCCGGCGGCGCGGATCGATCGCCAGCATGGCGCTCGAATTGTGGTTCATGAAGTTGCGGCCGACCTGGTCGGAGCGGTTGGCCAGGCCTTTGCCGCCGCCTTTGCCGTTGGGGGAAGGCGAACGCAGCAGGATGGCGGCGGAATTGACCGCGCCGGCCGACAGGATGACCAGCTTCGGCGCGACGCTCTTCAGCGTACCGTTCTGTCGATAATGGACGGCGGCGATCGTCCTGGCGTCCGGCGATGCTTCGAGATGTTCGACATGCGCGCCGGTCTCGAGCTTGATGTTCTGGTCGGCAAGGGCCGACGCCAGCGGCCCCGTTTGCGCGTCGACCTTGCCGGCGCCGGTGTTGGGAAACGCATCCCACGGCGTGCTGCCGTCTTTCAGCCAGGCTTCGATGTCGACGCCGAGCGGCAGCGATGCCGGATGCAGGCCCAGGCTCTTCAACTCGGCGCGCGCACGCGCGATAGGCGGCTCGTCGGGTACCGGGCCGAAAGGGTAGGGCGTCGAGTGGAACGGCTCGGTCGGGTCTTCGCCGAGCGCACCACGCACGCGAAAAAGCTGCTCGGCCCTGGAATACCAGGGTTCGAATTCCTCATAGGAAAACGGCCAGGCCGGCGAGATGCCGCCATAGTGCTCCATCTCCGAAAAGTCTTGCCTGCGGTAGCGGATCAGCACCGCGCCGTAGAATTTCGAATTGCCGCCGACATAGTAGTAATTGCCAGGGTTGAACGCGGCACCCCCGGCCTCGAGCCACATCTCCTTCGGCCGGTAGTGGCCATCGACGAAGATGGCGCGGGTGTCGCGTGTATGCGGCGTCGCCGGCAGCGGTTCGCCGCGCTCCAGCATCAGGATCGAGGCGCCACCGCCGGCAAGGCCGGAAGCGATCGTGGCGCCGCCTATGCCGGAGCCGATGATGACGATATCTGGATTTGTCATGGCCGTCAGACGATGCGTCTCTCGGTCGCCGGATCGAAGAACACCGCCTTGGTCAGGTTGAAGGCGAGCGGCGTGACCGTGCCGGGCTGGATGTTGGCGTCGGCGCGCAGCCGCGCCACCACCGCCTTGCCGCCGAGATTGGTGACCGCGAACGTATCCGAGCCGGCCGGCTCGATGACCTCGATGTGACAGTCGGCGCGGGCGATGTTCGAGGCGTTGCGTTCGGCCCCTTCGGGATCGGTCAGTGCTTCCGGGCGGACGCCGAAGATGATCGGTTTTCCCTGGAACGCCGACAGGCCGGCCGGCGCATTGGCCAGCGGCAGCGAGATCGGCTGGCGCGCCTCGCGCTCCATGACGACGGAGAAGCCGCTGCCGTTGCTGCCGATCGTCGCCGGGATCAGGTTCATCGCCGGCGAGCCCATGAAGTCAGCAACAAACAGGTTGACCGGATTGTTATAGATTTCGGCCGGCGTACCGAACTGCTGCACCTCGCCGTCGCGCATCACCGCGATCTTGGTGGCCAGCGTCATCGCCTCGATCTGGTCGTGCGTGACGTAGACGATGGTGGTGCCGGTGGTGGCGTGCAGGCGCTTGATCTCGATGCGCATGTCGACGCGCAGCTTGGCGTCGAGGTTGGACAAAGGCTCGTCGAACAGGAACAGCTTTGGATCGCGCACCAGTGCCCGGCCCATGGCGACGCGCTGGCGCTGGCCGCCGGAAAGCTGGCTTGGCTTGCGCTTCAGCAAATGGCCGATCTGCAGGACCTTCGCCACCTTGTCGATGGCCTTCTGGCGCTCGTCGGCCGGCACGCCGCGCATCTCCATGCCGAAGGCGATATTGCCGGCGACCGTCATGTTCGGATAGAGCGCGTAGCTCTGGAAGACCATCGCGATGTCGCGCTTGGAGGGGTGGAGATCGTTGATCGTGCGTCCGTCGACGCGGATTTCGCCTTCGGTGATGGTCTCCAGGCCGGCAATGGTGTTGAGCAGCGTGGACTTGCCGCAACCGGAGGGCCCGACCAGCACGAGAAAGCCGCCCTTTTCGAGGTCGAGATCGATGCCTTTCAGGATCTCGACCGCTCCGAAACGCTTCTTCAACCCGTCAATTTCCAGAAAAGCCATGCGATTATCCTTTGACGGCGCCGGCCATCAGGCCGCGCACGAAATAGCGGCCGGCGAGCACATAGACGAGGAGCGTCGGCAGCGCGGCGATCATCGCCGCCGCCATGTTGACGTTGTATTCGACGACGCCGGTCGAGGTGTTGACGACGTTGTTCAGCGCCACGGTCATCGGCATCACGTCCCCGGAGCCGGCATAGGCGGAGGCAAAGAGGAAGTCGTTCCAGATATTGGTGAACTGGTAGATCACCGTCACCACGATGATCGGCAGCGAGTTGGGCAGCATGATGCGCCGGAAGATCTGGAAGAAGCTGGCGCCGTCGATCTGCGCCGCCTTCACCAATTCATTCGGAAACGCTTCGTAGTAATTGCGGAAGAACAGGGTGGTGAAGCCGATGCCGTAGACGACGTGGACGAACACCAGGTTCACCGTCGGATTGCCGAAGCCGAAGGTGAGGCCGGTCGCGTTCTGCAGTTTGACGCCGAATCGGCCGAAGCTGCCGAGGATCGTTGCCATCGGCAAGAGAACCGATTGGAACGGGATGAAGCAGGCAAACAGCATCAGCCCGAACACCAGCGTCGCCCCGCGAAAGCGCCACTTCGTCAGCACATAGCCGTTGAGCGCGCCGAGCAGGGTCGAGATGACGACCGCTGGAACCACCATCTTGATCGAGTTCCAGAAATAACCCTTCATGCCGACGCAGGTGAGACCCGAGCAGACCTCGCTCCACGCCCTTATCCAGGGTGCGAAAGTCGGCGCTTGCGGCAGCGCCAGCATGTTGCCGTTCTGGATTTCGTCCATGGTCTTGAACGAGGTCACCAGCATGACGAATAGCGGCATCAGGTAGAACAGCGCGAACAGCGCCAGCAGCCCGTAGATGACGATGCGGTTGACCGTCCTGGCGCGGATACCGCCAGTGTTCTGGCGAGCAGGAGTGGCCACGGCGCTCATCGCGGCTTCTCCCGGAGCTCGGAATAGAGATAGGGAACGATGATCGCGGTGATGGTCATCAGCATGATCACGGCGCTGGCCGAGCCGACGGCCATTTCGTTGCGCTTGAAGGTGTACTCATACATGAAGTTCGACGGCAGCCAAGCCGAGCCGCCCGGCCCGCCGCTGGTCAGCGCGACGACCAGATCGTAGGACTTGATGGCGAGATGCGCGAGCACGATCAACGCCGAAAGGAAGATCGGCCGCAGCAGCGGAATGACGATGCGGCGGTAGAGCTGGAAGGTGGTGGCGCCGTCGATCTGCGCCGCCTTCATGATCTCGCCGTCGATCCCGCGCAGGCCGGCCAGGAACATCGCCATGATAAAGCCCGAAGCCTGCCAGACGCCGGCGATGACCACCGTGTAGATGACGAAATCCTTGTTCTTGATCCAGTCGAAATGGAAGCTCGTCCAGCCCCACTGGTGCAACGTCTGCTCGAGGCCGAGGCCGGGGTCGAGAAACCATTTCCAGGCAACGCCGGTGACGATGAAGGACAGTGCCATGGGGTAGAGATAGATCGGCCGCAACATGCCTTCGCCGCGGATCTTCTGATCAAGCAGGATCGCCAGGAACAGGCCGAGTGCCAAGCAGATGGAAATATAGAGGAAGCCGAAAATCCCCATATTGGTGATCGACGTGTACCAGCTGGACGGCGGATCGCTTTCGAAGGTCCAGCGCCATAGCCGCTGATAGGCGCGTGGCCCGGTGATGGCGTAGGAGGGAAAGGTCTTGGAGTTGGTGAAGGACAGATAGATCGTCCACAGGATGAAGCCGTAGACGAAGACGACGGAGGCGGCAAAGCTTGGCGCTAGCACGAGCTTCGGCAGCGCGTCCTGAAGGCGCGAGCGCACAGAGGCGCCCGGACGGGCATCGTGCTCCGGCGTCAGCGTGATACTGGTTTCAGCAACTGTACTCATCTGTCCATTCCGTATGGCGGGTCCGGAATTCGGCTGTCGCGGGCTCTGCGGCACGAAAGCGTGCCGGTCGGCGCAACCGCAAAACCTCGCCGCAGGGAAATCTCCCCGGCTTGCGCCGGGGAGATCATTCACATCGGCGGTGCCTTACTTGGCGTCTTCGATCGCGCTGACCAGTTGGGTCACGGCCTCGTCCGAGGTCTTGATCTGGCCGTGCACGAACTTCGAGACGACATCCTTGTAGGCGTTGGCAACCGCCGGAGGCGCGCCATAGCCTTGCGCCAGCGAACCGAACAGCGTGCCGCCTTCATTGGCGGCCTTCAAATCGGCCATGCCCTTCTTGCCGCAAGCGTCGAAATCGGTGTCCGGCACGTCGGTGCGGGCCGGAACAGAGCCCTTGACGACGTTGAAGGCCGACTGGAAGCTCTTCGACAGAGTGGCGGTGGCCAAGGCGATCTGGGCGGCCTTGCGGTCCTCCGGAACGTTGAACATGCCGAACATGTCGGAGTTGTAGACGACGCTGCCATCGGTGCCGGGGAAGCGGTAGCACAGGAAGTCGGTGCCGGGGACCTTCTTGGCGGCGTTGAATTCGCCCTTGGCCCAGTCACCCATCACCTGCACCAACGCATCGCCCTTGATGACCATGGCGGTGGCGAGGTTCCAGTCCCGGCCCGAGAAGTTCGGGTCGACATAGGTGACGAGCTTGGCGAGATTGTCGAACGACTTCTTCATCGTGTCGGACTTCAGCGACTCCTCGTCGAGGTCGTTGAAGGCCTTCTTGTAGAACTCGGGCCCGCCGGTCGACAGCACGACCGAGTCGAACATGGTGGCTTCCTGCCAATTCTGGCCGCCCAGCGCGAGCGGGATGACGCCCGCCGCCTTGGCTTTGTCGAGCAGCGCGATGAAGTCGTCGAAGGTCTTGGGCTCGGTGCCGCCGATCTTGTCCATCACCGCCTTGTTGATCCACAGCCAGTTGACCGAGTGGACGTTGACCGGGGCCGCGACCCACTTGCCGTCATAGACCGAGAATTTCTGCAGGGCCGCGGGAACGGACTTGTCCCAGCCTTCCTTTATCGCCGTCTCGGTCAGGTCGCCCATGACGCCGGCTGCGGCGTAGTCGAGCACGGTATAGCCAAGCATCTGCGAGGCGGTCGGGTAGTTGCCGGCCGCCACCATCGCCTTCAGCGCGGTCATGGCGGCGTCGCCGCCGCCGCCGGCCACCGGCACGTCCTTCCAGGCAAAGCCTTCCTTGGCCAGATCCTGCTTGAGCACGTTCAGAGCGGCAGCTTCGCCGCCCGACGTCCACCAATGCAGCATCTGGACTTCCTTGACGTCCTCGGCATGGGCCGCGAACGCAACGCCCGACGCGAGTGCCGTCCCGATAAGCAGTTTGCGCAACATGTACTTCCTCCCTTGTTGAACTTACAACGACCGGCGGATGGCCACCGGGTTCTTCCCAACTCAGCCGACCCACCATCCGGTGCGCTGGCCGCGATGAAACTGGATTGTCTTTTCCTCGGTATAATCCTCGACGGCGCGCTTGCCGAGTTCGCGTCCCAAACCGGACTGCTTGTAGCCGCCGAAAGGCAGTTCGGGGTAACCCTCCATGAACGTGTTCATCCAAACGGTTCCCGAACGCACATTCCGCGCCACCGACATGCACGTATCGATGCTGGCGCTCCACACGCCCGCCGACAGACCATAGGGCGTGTTGTTGGCGATGTGCAACGCCCTTTCAATCGATTCAAAAGTCAGCACCGAGAGCACCGGACCGAACACTTCCTCGCGCGCAATGGCCATGTCTTCGGTGACGTCGCGAATGATGGTCGGGTCGAGATACTGGCCGGCGCTGGAAGCAAGTTGCTTGCCGCCAGTATAAATCCGGCTGCCGTCGTTTTCCGCTGCCGTCACGTAGCCGGTGACCTTGGCCACATGGTCGGCGGAGATCATCGCGCCAACCTTGGTGCGGTCGTCGAGCGGGTCGCCGACAACCACCTTGGCGGTGAGGGCTTTGACGGCGCCGAGGAACTCGTCGGCGATCGCCTCATGGACGATCAGCCGGCTGCCGGCATTGCAACATTCGCCGGCATTGAAGAAGCCGCCGAATACCGCCGCGTCGGCGGCGGCCTCGAGGTCGGCGTCGGGAAAGACGATCTGGCCGTTCTTGCCGCCGAGCTCCATCGAGACTTTCTTCAGCGAGTTGGCGGCAGACGCCATGGTCATCTTGCCGACGCGGGTGGAGCCGGTGAACGACACCATTTCGACCAGCGGATGGCTGACCATCGGTGCGCCGACATCGGCGCCCAGCCCGGCAAGGATGTTGACGACGCCATCGGGCAAGCCGGCCTGCATCAGGATCTCGCCGAGCACGAAGGTCGAGGCCGAGGTCATCTCGCTCGGCTTGACCACCGCCGTGCAGCCGGCGGCGAGCGCGAAGGGCAGTTTCTGGCTGACGATAAGGAACGGGAAATTCCACGGCGTGATGATCGAGACGACGCCGATCGGTTCGCGCAGCACGACACCGAGCATGGCATCGCCGAGATTGGCGTAGCTTTCGCCGTGAAGCGTGCGGGCGAGTGCCGCAGCATAGCGCCAGATGTCGATGGCGCCGCCGATCTCGCCGCGCGCCTGGGCAATCGGCTTGCCGGATTCCAGCGCGTCGAGCCGGGCAATCTCGTCCAGTCGCGCCTCGATCAGGCCAGCCGTCTTGAGCAGGATCGCGGCGCGCTCGGCGGCTTTCATGCGCGGCCACGGGCCGGTCTCGAAGGCCTTGTGCGCGGCCTGTACCGCCGCCTCGACGTCCGCCGCGCCGGCTTGCGCATAGCGCGAAACGGTGAAGCCGTGGCCGGGGCTGCTGCGCTCCAGCGTGCGGCCGTCCTGGGCATCGACGAACTTGCCGTCGATCAGCAGCCGGTAGCTTTTCGGCGCTGCGGCTGCCTCGGCGGGCATAGTGATGTTAAGAGGCGCGTTCATGTGAGTTTCAGGTTCCTAAGATCTTGAGAACGCCGGCTTCTGCTTGGCTTTGAAAGCCTCGACGCCAGCCCTGAGATCGCTTGTCAGCGCAATGAAGCCGCTGGCGAGCGCTTCGGTCGCGGCGGCACTCTCCTCGCCTTCGGCAATGGCAATCATCAGCTTGGCAGCCTCGGCCGCCAGCGGCCCGCGCTCGGCGATCTTGCCGGCCCAGGCCTTGGCTTCGGCGAACGCCTTACCGGTCTCGACCACCCGGTCGACAATCCCCAGAACAAGAGCCTCGGTAGCCAGAAACACTTCGCCGCCGAGCGCCATCCGCCGCACTGCCTGCGCACCGAAGCGGCGCACGGCGCGCTGGGTGCCGGACCAGCCGGGAACGACGCCGATCGAGGTTTCGGGGAACCCCAGCTTCACCTGTGTTTCCGCCACGCGGAAGTCTGCAGCCGCCGCCAGTTCCAGCCCGCCGCCCAGCGCATGGCCGGCAAGCACGGCGATCGTCGGCTGCCGCAGCCGCGCCAGCCGATCAAAGACGCGGTGGCCGTAGCGCACCCATTGCACCTGGAAATCGGCGGCGCTCATTTCTGCCCAAGCCTCGACATCGCCGCCGGCGCAAAAGCCCTTGCCTTCGCCGCAGATCAGCACGATGCGGACGGTCTGCGCCGCCTCGGCTTCGTCGAGCGCTGCTTCCAGCGCCCGCAGCATCGGAATATCGAGCGCGTTGAATTTCTCCGGCCGGCGCAGCGTGGCAATGCCTATGGCGCCGTCGGTTTCAAAGGTTACCAGACGCTCAGCCATGTGCGCCCCCAAGCGACGCGCCGCCATTGAGCGACAGGCCGATCGGCCGGTCCCGGTAGAGCGCATCCGGTGTGATTTTCAGGTCGTTGGCGACGGCGAGCGGGATCTCGGCCTGCGCCAGCACATCGCGCTCGAGGTCGATGCCCGGCGCCAACTCGGTCACCATCAGCCCCGCCGGCGTCAGCTTCATCACGCAACGCTCGGTGACATAGGTGATATCCTGTCCCTGCGCGACGGCACGCTTGCCCGAGAAGGAGATATGCTCGACCTCGTCGACGACTTTTTTGACCTTGCCCTCCTGGTCGATGCGGATGCTGCCACCGGCAAGCGACAGCTTGGCGCCGGCGTTGAAGAAACCGGAAAAGACGATCTTCTTCGCTCGCGCGGTGATGTCGACGAAGCCGCCGGCTCCGGCGGTGACGTGGGGCCGCGCCGAAAGCTTCGAGACGTTGACAGAGCCGTGGCGGTCGATCTGCAGGAAGGACAGCAGCGAGGCGTCGAAGCCGCCGGCCTGGAAATAGATGAACTGGTGCGGAGAGGGCATGAAGGCGTCGGCATTCGACGAGCAGCCGAACTTGAAGTCGAGCAGCGGCACGCCGCCGACCGCACCCTGTTCGATGACCCAGGTGACCTTGCCGTGCTGGCCTTCCTCGATCAGGATACGCGGCACATTGGCCGAGATGCCGAAGCCGATATTGACCGCCATGCCGTCGGCAAGCTCCATTGCGACGCGCCGGGCAATGACCTTCTGGACGTTCATCTCGGCGTTGCGGAAGCTCGACAGCGGCCGGAAAATCTCGCCGGAGATGGCCGGATCGTAGGGCGTCAGCGTCGTCTGCAACTGGTCGGGCGCCACGACGATATGATCGACCAGCACGCCGGGCACTCGCACATTGTGTGGCTTCAGCGTGCCGTTCTCGACGACGCGCTTGACCTGCGCGATGACGATGCCGCCATTGTTGCGGGCGGCCAGCGCCTGTTCAAGGCCGCCGAGATAGGCACCTTCATGCTCATAGGTGAGGTTGCCGCGCTCATCGGCGGTGGTGGCGCGGATGAGCGCCACCTGCGGCACGATCGAGCGGAAATAGAGCCACTCCTCGCCATCGAACTGCTGCACCGAAACGATCGGCTCGCTGGCGGCAGCATTCATGGCGCAGCCCTGGTGGCGCGGGTCGGCGAAGGTGTCGAGCCCGACCTTGGTCAGCACGCCGGGACGCTTGGCGGCGGCTTCGCGATGCATGTCGAACAGGATGCCGGACGGCACGTTGTAAGCAGCGACCGAATTGTCGCCGATCATCTTCCAGATCTGCGGCGGTTCGCAAGATGACGGCCCGGATGGATAGGAACCGCACAAAGTGCGCTTCAACAGGCCGGGCTTGGCTAAGTGATCGATGCCCTTGATGCCGTACATATCGCCGGCGGCGATCGGGTGCAGCGTCGTGATGTCCTTGGGATGGCCTTCGGCGTCGAAGCGCTCGCCGATCGCGGCAAGCACCGCATCCGGGCAGCCGAGGCCGCTCGACGACGAAACGGAAACGACCACGCCATCCCTGATCAGGCCGGCAGCCTCAGCCGCGGAAACGAGCTTGCTCATCCAGCACTCCCGAGCTTCGGGTCGATGGCAACGGCCTTGCCGGACCTGGCCGACTGCAATGCCGCTTCGGCTGATGTCAGCGACCAGACGCCGTCCTCACCGGTGGCGGAAGGCTGGCTCTCGCCACGGATCGCCGCGTGGAATTGGCGCAGCGAACGGGCATAGAGGTCTTCGCGGTCGAAGCTCAATTCCTCCTCGCCCTGTGCCGTGCGCAGCAACACCGAGCCGATTGGCTTCTGCGTCATCACATCCCTGGCGATCAGCGAGCCTTCGGTGCCATGCACCTCGAAGCCGGTGCCGGCGAATTTGGTGGTGAAGCCCTCATGCGACTGGGCGATGACGCCCGATGCGAAGCGCCAGAGGCACATGGCGCCGTCTTCCAGCCCGCCGGCAGCCATGCCGGCCGATTGCGTGAACGCCGAGATCTCGAGGGGATCGTCGCCGAGCACGAAGCGCAGGGTGTCGGCATCGTGGACGGTGATGTCGAGCACCACGCCGCCGCCGGCGTCCGGCCTGGTGATGCGCCAGCCCTGCAGGTTTTCCGGCAGATAGACGGAGTGGAAGACGCGCGCGGCGATCGGTCTGCCGATGCGGCCGGCAGCGATCGCTTCGCGCATCGCCCGATGCGAGCCCGCATTGCGCAGATGGTGATTGGTGCCGAGCACGACGCCGGCGGCCCTGGCCGCCGCGACCATCTTGCGGGCGTCGGCGCTGGTCAGCGCCAGTGGTTTTTCGCAAAGCACATGCTTTCCCGCCTCGATGGCGGCGAGTGTCTGTTCGAGATGCAATTCGTTGGTGGTCGAGATGTAGACGGCGTCGATGTCGGAGCTGAGCAATTCATCAAGCGCCGAGACCGCCGCCGGAATGCGGTTTTCGCTGGCATAGGTGGCGGCGCGCCCCGGGCTGGAGCTCATCACTGCGGCGATCTCGCCGTCCGGCTGCGCGCGGATGGCGCCGATCATGAACTGTCTTGCGATCGTGCTGGCGCCGATCAGCCCCCAACTGACGGTCATGCCGCGTCTCCCATTCCTGCGCAGCTATGTCCCTTGCGATCGGGGCCGCAGCTTTCCCTGACCACGAGGTTGACGGCGCCGATATGATCCTCGGCGCGCGTGGTGCGCGATTGGATCATCTTCAGCACGACATGGGCGGCGCGCTCGCCGAGACCGGCGGTGTTCACCGAGACGCTGGTCAGCGCCGGCATGTAGTGTTCGGCCTCGGCCACGTCGTCGAAACCGACGACGGCAAAATCCGCGCCGGGTTCCAGGCCGCGCTTGCGCAGGGCCAGCAAGACGCCGAAGGCGACCGCATCGTTGAAGCAAAGCGCCGCGGTCGGCGGCGCGGCCATGGCGAGCGCGGTTTCCAGGCAGGCAATGCCGCCCTTGCGGCTGGTTTCGCCCTCGAAGACCAGCCTGTCGGCCGGTGCGATGCCGAGCGCTTCACAGGCCTCGCGAAAGCCGCCCAGCCGCTCGTGATAGACGACAAGATCGGGCGAGCCGCCGAAGAAGGCCAGCCGGCGATGCCCCTTGCCGATCAGATGGGCGGTGGCAAGATAGGCGCCGCGATGGTTGTCGGGCGCGATCACCGGAATGCGGCTTTCAGGAAGCCGGCGCATGACGAAGACGACCGGAACGCCCGCGGTCTCAAGCCGGCGGAAGGCGCCAGGCGCGGTGCCGCGCGCCGGCGACACGACGAGCCCGGCGACCCCTTGCTCCATCAGCGATTTCAGCACCTCTTCCTGGCGCACCGGGCTCTCCGCCGTGTTGGCGATGAAAGGCACGATGCCGGCCGACTGGAAGACGCGCTCCATGCCGACCGCCATCTCGGCGAAAAACGGATTGGTAAGATCGTTGATGACCATGCCGATGACGTTGGAATGGGCCTTGCGCAGATTGGCGGCGCCGCGGTTGTAGACATAGCCGACATTCTCGATCGCCTTGCGCACCTTGAGCGCAGTTTCAGGCCGGATCAGCCCGCTGCCTTGCAGCACCAGCGAAACCGTCGATTTGGACACGCCCGCCTCACGGGCTATGTCGAGTATCGTTGCCTTGGCCCGGCTGGCCATCCAGATCTATCCTCCCGATGGTTTCTTATGCGATTTATTGGAACGATCTAATCCCTCCTATGGATTTGAGTCAATCGCGTTTTTGCGAATCCGTGAAAATGCGGCTCATGGCGCCCAATTGCGAAGGAGTGTATGGCTTTCTGCTGTTGCGCTGCCGCAATTCGACCGGCGCACGGCGGAGCGGCAAAGCATCTTGATTTATTGGAACGTTCCATTTAATAGGCGCTGGGAAGGGAGAGAGCCATGGACATCACCTTGCCAGGGGAAGGCGGCGGCCGCATCCGCTACCGGCTTGTCGGCCAGCCGGTGCAGCCTGCGGCCGGCGCGCGGTTCTCGCGCATCGCCTATGCCGCCGCCCATGTGGTCGCCGATCCTGTGGCGATGACCGATCCGTGGTCCCGGCCGGCAGTCGACTGGGACAAGACGATGGCGTTTCGCCGTCACCTTTGGCGGCTCGGCTTCCGCGTCGCCGAAGCGATGGACACCTCGCAGCGCGGCATGGGTTTCGACTGGGCAAATGCCAGGGAATTAATCCGCCGCTCGATCGCCGAGGCGCGCAGCGTCGACGGCGCCGATCTCGCGTCGGGCGCCGGCACCGACCATCTGGCGCCGGGCGCCGCGAGCACGCTCGCCGATGTCATCGCGGCCTATGAAGAGCAGCTCGGCTTCATCGAAGGACTTGGCGGCAAGGCGATCATGATGGCCAGCCGTGCACTGGCGGCGGTCGCCAAAGGGCCCGACGATTATGTCAGTGTCTACGACCGCATCCTGTCCCAGTCCTCCGGCAAGGTCATCCTGCACTGGCTGGGCGATATGTTCGACCCGGCGCTGAAAGGCTACTGGGGCAGCAGCGATTTCGAAACTGCGCTCGAGACGGTGATCGCGATCATCGAACGCCATGCCGGCAAGGTCGAAGGCATAAAGATATCGCTGCTCGATGCCGGCAAGGAGATCGCGCTCAGGGACCGGCTGCCCGAGGGCGTGGTGATGTTCACTGGCGACGACTTCAACTACCCCGAGCTGATCGCCGGCGACGGCGACAGGCATTCGCACGCGCTGCTCGGCATTTTCGATGCCATCGCGCCCGTCGCCAATGCGGCGCTGGCAAAGCTGGCCGACGGCGACCGCGCCGGCTATGACGCGCTGATGGTCCCGACAGTGCCGCTGTCGCGCAAGATCTTCGAGGCGCCGACCGAATATTACAAGGCCGGCATCGTTTTCATGGCATGGCTTAACGGCCATCAGGAGCACTTTTCGATGATCGGCGGCATGCAATCGGCGCGCGGCATCCGTCACTATGCCGATGTCTTTCGCCTTGCCGATCAGGCGGGGTTGCTGGCCGAGCCGGAACTCGCCATCGCCAGAATGACAAGCCTCTGCGCAGTAGCGGGTGTCTGATCGCTAGACGATACAGCGTCTGATCCAAACGCCTGGTTTGGGTGGTTTTGCGATTTGGCTTGTCTGGATAAATCTGTATGCGGTATGCGTCCGGCAACAGAGAAGCCGATCCGGCGCTCCGCCGGCCACTGGCAAAGCTGCCGTTCTGCATTGGGGTGAGTTGATGACCTTCGACCTTCAGGGCAAGCGCGTTTTTGTCGCCGGGCATCGCGGCATGGTCGGCTCGGCCATCCTGCGCAGATTGGCCGACGAGGATTGCGAGGTCCTGACCGCCTCGCGCGCCGAGCTCGATCTTCTCGACCAGGCCGGGGTGCGGCGCTGGATGGCCGACCGCAAGCCGGATGCAGTGGTGATGGCAGCGGCCAAGGTCGGCGGTATCCTGGCCAACGACAGGCTTCCGGTCGATTTTCTGCAGGACAACCTCGTCATGCAGAACAATGTCATCGACAGCGCCTTCCGTAACGAGGTGCAGAAGCTGCTGTTTCTCGGTTCATCCTGCATCTATCCCAAATTCGCGGCGCAGCCGATCTCCGAGGACGCCTTGCTGAGCGGCCCGCTCGAACCCACCAACGAATGGTATGCGATCGCCAAGATCGCCGGACTGAAACTGTGCCAGGCCTACCGGCGCCAATACGGTGTCGACTACATCTCGGCGATGCCGACCAATCTCTACGGCCCGGGCGACAATTTCGACCTCAATTCCAGCCATGTCGTGCCCGCTCTGATGCGCAAGGCGCACGAGGCCAGGCGCGCCGGCCGCAAGAGCCTGGAGGTGTGGGGATCGGGCACGCCGATGCGCGAATTCCTGCATGTCGACGACGCCGCCGACGCCCTGGTCTGGCTGTTGAAGAATTATGCCGGCGACAGCCACATCAATGTCGGCTCTGGGGAAGACATCACCATTGCCGACCTTGCCCGCACCATCGTGTCGGTCGCCGGCGCCGATGCCACGATCACATTCGATCCGACAAAGCCGGACGGCACGCCGCGCAAGCTGATGGACGTATCGCGCCTGTTCGCCACCGGCTGGCGCCCGCGCTACTCGCTGCGCAGCGGATTGGAACAGACCTATGCGTGGTTTCTCCAGCACGTCGAGACCGGCGATCTCCGCCTCGGCGCGGCCTGAGGTCGGTATTGGCGAGCTCGGCGTCAGGATCGGATCAGGCCGAGAACGTCAGCCGATGAAAACACCGACGGCCGATTGAGGGATTGTCTGGATGGTGGGCGTGACAGGGATTGAACCTGTGACCCCTGCAATGTCAACGGCGGAGCAATCCAACGAAACCAAGGGGAAACTCTATCAAACGCTATCACGCGCCGTCACGTGAAACTAACGATTTTCAGGGTTTAGCATGGGGCCGCGTGTCACTTGTGTGTCACTACTCTCCCGGGAGCGACGCTCCAATGCCGAGTTCAAGGAAAAGGAGCGGTCGGGGCATCGGATCACAGAATGCTCTGCTGGCGGGCGTCGAACTTCCTCTCATGGCCATATCGGCCCTAGCATACAAAACCGCCACCCTCGGAAAAGGGCGGCGGTCAAATTGTCGGATGCTCCTTGTCAGAAGCGGTTCTATTTGTACCGCATTTCGCGTCCGACCACAACCAAAGGATCGGACCCGACCATGCCTAAAGCAGTCAAACTTTCTCAATCAGCGCGACATGGGAAAAAAGCACGGAAGCCCGGAAACCCGGCGGGTTCCGGCGGGTCGGCACCTGTCCATGTCACGCTCACAAGTAAAAAGAAAATGTCGTGTCGCACGGTTGAGAAAACACTGCATGTAAGCACCGAAGGCGATTACATCGTAGACTGTGAAACTCTGCCCACGATGGAGCTGAGGAGACGCTACAGAGCCGAAGCGAACACACACCGCAATATGCTATCTCGACAAAAAAGCGATGGAGCGGTGATCCATCCCGAGTTTCCGCAAGTTCCCCAGTTTCCTACGACACGTCGGGCCAGCTCCCGCCCCCGGTGCAACGCTCGACAGGATCGTCAACTCCGACCCGGAATATGGCCCCGGTAAAGTGCGATGGGCGGACAAGCGCACCCAGAATAACAACAAGTCCGACACCCGGATTTTCTACTATTCACGCACAGGGGACACCTACACTGTTTCCCGACTTGCGAAACAGCAAGGTGTTGCTCCCACGACGATCCGCAAGCGTGAGGAGCGCGGTTGGTCTCACGACGAGATCATAGAGGGGAAGCGCACCGCCCCGCCGTCATCGCCCCTCCACTCGTCCGGGTACATCCAAAAGCACTCGCCAGCGCTCCAGCAGCCCCGCCCCCTCACTGCCGACGAAATCCGCTTCAAGCGGATGGCCGATTACTACCAATCTCAACGGGAAATGTATGGTGAAGAACCCCTCCCCATGTCCTATGAAGACATGCAAGAGCATCCCGAGTTTGCATCCGTCACCCCCGAGAAGTACGAGCGAAAATTCGCTAGGCTTTGGCCCGAACATCGTCCCCATTTGAATTTCGACAACGCATCGGCTTCGCACCAGCAACTGATCGCCAAGATCGACCCCCGCTACGTCCTGAAGATCACTGCGAAGCGCGAAAAACCAAACCTGCTGCGGGCGGAAGTCTAGATCGGTATATAGGCGCAACCCTGTTTGTCGTCCGCCAAAGCAGTCAAGCTCCGTCTACATATCTGTCGGTGGCGGGGGGATGTAGCTGAGACATTGACGACGCTCGCGGGACATTTCCAGAAAGCGATGTATGACCCCGGAGCAAGGGCCATCAAGCTCAGGCGGTGGAGGGCATTCTCCATGCTGTGAGTGATCACCCCGCAACAGTGTCCTCGCGTGCACGATCTGCCTAGGGACGACGGGGACATCACGAGGCGAGGGTAGCAGTTTGAGGATGTTCCAAAGGAGTGTGAAATCAATTTCACACATGGAGGATGGGTCCCATTACATCTGGCGATACCCCATCCAAAATGCTTATGCTGGCTGCCTCTCTGAAAGGACCGCCGCTCCAATAACATCGTAGATCGTCGATGTGCCGCGAAACCATCGGGCGACCCCGGCAGGCTGAGGTTAACCCTTGGGTACAATAGCCACATCCTAGCCGACATAATGTTCGCAAGCGTTCAGCTTGTTCCCCACGCTTGCATGCGGGGCCAAAGTTCTGGCCCTCCCGAACATGGGAGACCAGACATGCAGCTCCACTCTCTTTTCGACGCCGCCGACCCGACCTTCAAAGCGCTCGCTTCTGATCACAAGACCCCGGCAGTCGAACCGCTCCGAATATCGCCGTGGGTCGCTATGAGCGCCCTACAGAAGGGCATCCGACGTGGTGATGTCGATCTTGCCACTCGTGCAGCCGCAACTCTGTTGGCGACCGATCCGGCGAAGCTCTGGCGGCGACTTGCGGGGGTTGGGTTCGAGGACATAGGGCTGGCCGATTTGGAAACGGTCGGGCTGATCATGGCGGGCACATCTGGGAAGAATGTGCGCGAGGCAGTCGGCGGTGAGTGGCATGTTGCGAGCATGCTTGTCGCCCGCATGTGTGCTGCCCCGAAGTGCCGGGCGAGCGACGATATATTCTTAAGCCTCTCGTTTCACCATGAGCTTGACGAGCTACGAGGCGCACTGGCAGGCGAAAACCTATCGGAGCACCTTTCCCGCGTCCGGGAACGCGGCGCGCTTCTGGGGGCCTCCCTAGCGGCGTTACATGCATCCGGGACGCGCTGGACAGGACAGGTCGAAGGTCAGACCGCCGACCCCAAGGCGCTGTTCGCCGCGATGCGCGTGGCGAACGTTGAGCACGGGATCGTGGACCTTGCCGAGCAGGGATGGCGTCGCACCCGCGAGGCGCTGCCGGTGTTGATGCCGCTACTCAGCCTCGCCCGTCCATCCGGTGAGCTTTCCGTCGCCAATGACGAGTTCCCGCCCATCGTGATAGGGCGCAATGGCCTGCCGACTTATTGCCTCGATGCGTTTTCATGGGAAGGTAAGGCGTCGCTGGCTCGCTTCCTGAAAGGCGCGACAGCCGCTGGACGCTGGCTAAGCAAGCATGTGCCTGCCCGACGGCATCTTTCCGTGCTCGCGGGTGCGTTATTCCGAGTTGAGGGAGGGCTGGTCCGACAAAGGATCGAATGGCCAGCCGCCGCAACCGTTCGCTGGCTGGCCGATAGCGGCTTCCATGGAATGAAGCTTGCTGATCCCGCCGAGCTTCTCGACATGGTGCGCGCTGACCTTCCCAACATCGACGCGGAGCGCGCAAATGTCCGCTGAGACCTCCCAAGCAACGGTCCCGCTGAGGGTGAGTGAAATCAATTTCACTGACCGTGGCGGGTTGGCCGGGATGTTGCCAGACAATGTGCGGGACCTGCTATCAAACTCACTCGCCAGCGCGACAAAGCGGGCCTACGCCTCAGACCTCCGCCATTTCGAGGCTTGGGGCGGCATGATACCGGCTTCCCCCGAAATGGTAGCAACCTATCTCGCCCACCTGACGATAGCCCATAAGTCGGCAACCATTCAGCGCCGGGTTGCATCGATATCGAAGGCCCATCAGGCGGCGGGTGCGAACAATCCGACAAAGACCGAGATCGTGAGAGCGACAATGCGAGGTATCAGACGAACCCTCGGCACCGCACAACGTCAGGCGCAGGCGCTTCTCCGCGACGATTTGTTTGCTGTCCTTGATAGGCTTGGCGACCGCCCAAAAGATGCGCGGGATCGGGCCATGCTGATATTCGGCTTTTCGACTGCAATGCGCAGGTCGGAACTCGTGGCGCTAGACGTAGGCGACGTCGAGTTTACCACTCGCGGCGCGCTGGTCACGCTGCGCCGATCCAAAACCGACCAAGAGGCTGCGGGCCGCAAGATCGCAGTTCCCTTCGGACGGACCCGCCATTGCCCGGTCGCGGCGCTCATACACTGGCTGGAGATTGCCGCAATCACCGCAGGGCCGATCTTCCTTGCCATGAACAAGCACGGCCACATTCTTCGCGGGCGCATTTCAGGCGAGGTCGTCAGCAACGTCATCAAGACCCGCCTTGAAAATGCCGGATACGATCCTGCCGACTTCTCCGGCCACTCGCTGCGGTCCGGGTTTGCTACCGCCGCCGTCATGGCCGGAGCCTCGACTTACAAGGTCAGGCAGACCACCGGCCATCGCTCGGAGGCGAGCCTTGCCCGCTACATCCGCGATGTCGATCTGTTCGATGACGCAGCCTCCGGCAGGCTTCTCTAAAAATAAAAAGAAGTCGTGGATATCTCTACAGTCGGCACGAACGAGACGCATCAACACCGAGATCACGAGCACATTTGCGTTATCTATTGACGAATATGAGTGACGAGAACATAAAACGAACAGTGGATACGAAGCAGGTGCCAATGCCGACCATGATCGACCTATTTTGCGGAGCCGGTGGCGCAACGCTAGGATTTGTCCAAGCTGGCTTTCGGCCCGTCTTCGCGGTTGAGGTAGATAGGCATGCATCTGCGACTTACAGGCGCAACTTCGGAGATCACCTGCACGAAGGTGACATCCGACTAGTGCACGAGTTCCCCAGAGCAGACGTTGTGATCGGGGGACCGCCTTGTCAGGGCTTCAGTCGGCTGGGAAAGCAAGCCCATGGGCACCCGACCGAAAAGAGCTTCGAAGGCAACGCCCTCTGGTCAGACTACATGCGGTGTGTAGAGCAGGCGCAGCCCAAAGTGTTTGTGGTTGAGAATGTTCCGGATTTTTTCAAACATTTTGCATGGGAGAGGTTGCAGAAGGAAGCACGTCGGCTCGGCTACGAGCTAACCCACGGAGTGCTCAATGCAGCTGACTTCGGAGTTCCACAGCGCAGACAGCGAGCGATAGTAGTCGGAAGCAGGATTGGTCGGCCGAAATTGCCTGAACTGACACATCAGCGAGAACCCTCACTGCTCGGTCTCCAAAGATGGAGAACAGTCAGAGATGCCATCGGTGACCTTCCGCTAGAACCTGATGGGCAAATGCGGCATGATCGACGGGAGGTCAGAGAACTGTCGTTGAGGCGATATCGATCTATCCCACCGGGAGGGAACAGAAAGCACATTCCAGATGAAATCCAACTCGCCTGCTGGCTGAACAAAAATCCTAAGAGCGGCGGTAGTGCTGACCTAATGGGTCGCCTGACATGGGATGCACCATCGCTCACCATTCGAACGGAGTTCCAGAAGCCCGAGAAAGGTCGGTATTTGCACCCTGAAGCCGACAGATCGCTCACGGTGCGAGAGGGTGCCAGATTGCAAACTTTTCCTGATCACTTCGAATTCGTCGGCAGCAACTTCCAAGTTGCAAAACAAATCGGCAACGCCGTACCCGTCCTGCTTGCGCGAAGAGTTGCTGAGACCGTCCGTTCGCTACTTTCCTGCGTCAGTTCTGATCGATTAGCTGGCTGATTATCATCGCTGGTGGGATACCCTGTTTTTCCGACATTCGCGCGAGTGTACGGGCAGTCTCAGCGGGAAGCCGCAGAACCAGCGCTTGTACGAAATTTTCGGGGAATGCGTAAGGACATTGCGCGCAGCCCGGCAAGTCGCAATGTTTGCAGGCTTGTCGCTTCTTTAGATTGCACTGCAGGCACAAAGTCATGAGGTTCGTCTCAATCGACGGTCCTCCTCTTTCCGCAGGAACTTTGTGGTCACATTGAGCGCGGGTTAAGTCTTGCCCAGTGCTCACATCTATGCCGCACATCTGACAGACAAACTTGTCCCGTGCGTAGATTTGCCGTCTCACTGCCGGAGCAACTTCCCTGCGTATACGAGCCTCTCGGATGGGCCCTTCGGAGGTGCGTGTGTACCAGTCGTCGTTCGCGCCGTTCGAACCTCGTCGCCGGTGGATGTCCCAACCATACTCCGCAATGATCTTTCTGATGCGACGTGCATAGTTCGACCGACCGTAGGCGCTCTCAAGCTCACTTCTGTGAACCTCCTTGTTAAGAGGCAACAGGTCCACGAGCCTCTGAAGATGCACAGGCAGTTTTGGCAGTGCTTCGATGTTCAGTTTCTTGTTCCCCCGATTATGCTTGCCCATGATGGTAGGTTCAGTGGGCGTCGAATACAACAGGGCGTTGTCCGCGGGCAGGGTCCCAACGGGGATAACTCCTTATTATTACGCTATAAAAACTGCCCCGCGCGGGCGTCGGGGTGAAACATGGCTAGCGGATTTCGGAAGTCGGAAATGAAGCGACAGCGTATTCCGTGGGGCAAAAGCCCGGCCGCAGCGGGCTTTTTGCCCCGATTGCCCAAGTTTTTCAGACGACTTAGTCTCTTCCCCGGTGAGCCTCTCAAATTTCACACAGGATTTGACCCCGGGTCATCCCGTTTGGGCAGCAAATTGCGAAGTCGGACTGTCAATGGTTGATCGGATCAGTAGCGCAGCGCGAAGTGCGAATATGGCGCGGGTTCGTGGAAAGGATACCGCGCCAGAGATTGCGGTCAGGAAGGTTGCCCACTCGGTCGGTTTGAGATTTCGTCTCCACGATCCAAAACTTCCCGGCCATCCAGACTTGGTTTTTGTTCGCCATAGGCTGGTGATTTTTGTTCATGGCTGCTTCTGGCATCGCCACCCGGGCTGCAAGAGATGCACGATGCCAACGACTAGAAGCGAGTTTTGGCAAGCCAAATTTGACGGGAACGTGGCGCGTGATAGCCGAACAGCCCAATTGCTGAGAGACGATGGGTGGCGCGTTGAAATCATCTGGGAATGCGAAACTGCCGACCGCGAATTTCTCGTGGCGCGACTAAAAGTATTATTCAGTTGATTTCGTTTCACTAATGGACCAGTGATTGGGTTCCCTTGCCGCGAACAATCAGCGCCCGGACACCTGTGGCCATGCAATGGCGCAACATGTCGGTTGCACGCTCCACCCCCGACGGCGACCTGTTCACTAGCAACGCGGCAGGCGTCGTGCGTAGCGCTCATCGCATTTGACAGCCTAATGGCTTACAATCAGGCTATGAGAACAGGCGCGATACCGTTTCAGTTCGACTTGCGGGAGCTGTTGAAGAAGGCTCGGCGGCAGATGCAAAATCGTGTCGGGGATGTGACGCTCAATCTACCCTTTGTGAGCGTCACGGTAAGCCCGAAGGATAGAGAGCGGCAGATTGCGCGCGAGGTTGTCATCAGGTTGAGGATCGCAGGGTACTCTCCTCGTGGGAATGCTGCGACCACTGCATCGACAATGCCTTGGCATCGCTTCAAAAGGTCCGATCCACACTTGTTGATAAGCAGGTCGAACTGGCGTCGGACGACGATGGCCCGCTGTTCCTTCTGCTGGACGTCATGACCCAAGGCATACGGCAATTCCTCACCTATGAGGAATGGCTTCGCCGTTCCGAGAATGAACCGATCTCAGACAGGCAGCGCGACTTTCATCGCCCCCCCGACGTTCGACAGGCGTACTTTGACGCTTTGGAGCTGCTGCGAGGCCACCTTAGCCGCTGTCTAGGACAGGTTGCGGCAATTGCAGGCATGGACTTGCCACAGGACGGATTGATCCAGCGTTATCAAGGCGTGTGGGAGGCTGCCGCCTATCTTCCACCCCCCGGTTTCGATGCGAGTGCTTCGTCTGACGGTAAGTCCTAACCCCTGATACACCTCAAGAGGCATCGCTGGCGGATTTTAGAAGCCTATGCCGGTGCCCTCGCGTAAGCCGTGGCGGGTAGCTGGGCAATGTCCCGATTTTTTGTCCTTGCGCCCCTTTGGCGCAACTACCGCAATTCTTGACCGAAACGGAGGACGTTACCTGCGGTAGAGCACTTGAAGTCGATTGGACGCCGTGGGAACTTGCATCCGGTTTGCGTCTAAGTCTCGACAGATTTCTCGCCAATCGGGAATGCTGGTTTCGTTGTTGGCGATGCCCACCAATGTTGAGCGTGCCATGGGAAAGAACACTGCTTGATCCTCTCTATAGCGGTTCGGTAGCAGGCAAATCAGATGATTTTGCCGTTCTGTGGACGGGCCCACGAGCAGACCGTCGAAGTCGAATAGTACCGGAACATCACACTTGACCCAGAAGCTTGGCAGAAAATTTTCTACCAAAAACTTGGCGGTGTATTTATTCTCTGGCTGCCAACGCCAATCTGGCAGGCCCTTATCAATCCTCGGGCGATCCTTCTTTGCTAGCGTGCCGTCAACAACCCAGATCATGTCCCGATAAAAATGCTCCCGTGACACGCGCTCGGCTGGAGTGATCGTTGAGTGCTGAAATTCGATGACAAGACCGTGTGGCGTTTGGACATCTGCAATGTGACGCTCACCGGTCGTTTCCGACCGCCTTACCGTCTCCTGCCACGAGACCGGGAACAGGTTTTTCCAGCGCCGATGCCATTCGGTTTCAGGCTCCCACCACGGGTCGCAGGTTCGCAGACCCTTATGCGCCCAATGCCAGACACGCTGGGTTCCACATTTCGCAGTCACCGTCTCGCCGCAACCGGGGCACTGCCCGGTGAGGGTCGGCTCGGGTTCTCGGCGCTCGCCACCGACCAGTGCAAACTTCACGTTCAATCCCCCAACCTCCCAAGGGGGTGATGAGTATCCGATTTGGCTGCAGGGTCAAAGCTTTCCGCTTCGGTCTACATATCGGAGCCTTCAATCCCGCCAAGTGTCATGAGGTGCTTCAACTTTTACTTGTCTGTTTTACGGATGGTCATTCGATCCCTCCTACGATGTGTCAAAGTTGGTTTACACGGCGGAGCATGTACGTGGAGTGGTGGCAAAAAACTTTGGTTCGTTTGGGAAGGGATACTTGAGCTGTGGATCAACTCGGGGCACCCGCACGTGAGCGACGTAGGACGCGGGTTTATATTCCCAGCCAAGGCCCGGCGAGTTGGCAGGCGTTTCTTGCGGAACCCGAGAGGCAATGGCGAACCGGCTACTCAGCAAAGACCCTTGCGCACTGCTGGGAAAACGCCGACGGCTTGCCGCAGGAGATCGCTCACATGTTCGATGGGCTGGTCGAGTTGCTGCTTGCGCTTCCTGAGCACAAAGTGGCGCTGGACGGGGGAAATCGCGACAGCCAGAACGATGTGTTCGCTTTGATCCGGTTCGGCGATCAGACCTGCGCTGCAACCATCGAAGGCAAGGTGAACGAGCCGTTCGGTCCGCCCGTCGGAGAGTGGTTTGCACAACCATCGCAGCAAAAGCGAGATCGCATGCGCCAGCTATGTGGCCTGCTCTGTTTGGATGAGGTGCCGCCGTCTCATATCCGCTATCAGTTGATGCACCGGACGGCGTCCGCGCTCATCGAGGCGCGGCGGTTCAAGACCGATGAAGCCGCCATGATCGTCCACTCGTTCTCGCCAGCCCGCATGTGGTTCGAGGATTTTGCAAGTTTCGCGCACCTCCTTGGTGCTGAGGCTGAACCTGACCAGTCGAGCACGGTGACCCTGAAGTCAGGGCAGCGGCTCCGCCTAGGCTGGGCCACCGGGAACGGGGATTTTCTCGCATGCTAACGGTTCCGCTAGATGCCTCCCCCGCCAACGTCGCGACGACTGCACCAAGACGATATACGACGAAGCAAATGGGCGATGCCTGCGAAATGATCGTAGCCGCCGAGCTGACACTTGCGGGCATTCCCGCCCTAAAAGTGCCGGACAACTGGCCCGGTTACGATGTCATCGCACAGCCGCTGAACTCGGAGCCACAGCGCATATCGGTCAAATCACGTACCTATAAAAGAGGGGCAGCCTACGTAGGCTACAACGATTATGATCTTTTTGATTGGCTGGCTGTTGTTCTTTTGTTTGTCGGTGAGATCAACAGCAGACAGATTTATTTGATCCCGAGGTCGGTAACAGACGAGTTAGCTAGGCGGGACCAGCCGACCAGCAAAACAGCATCGGAGCGGTATTTTCGCGTCGACCAGATTGATCCTCTGTTCCGCCGGTATCGCGCGAACTTCACGCTAGAGCCGCTGGAAATACCAGCATAACGGACCAGCAAAATTCGTTGACGCGCTGACCGCCTCTTCTTCATTGCCGTGGCGTGAGGTAGCCTAGTATGTGCAAAACATAGAGAGTTTCTCAGACAGGCCGATGCAGTCCAACGAAAATGCAATTCATACCTGAAGGGCCTGACATTCCCGAGCATCTCCTGAACGCACATGCGGACGGAGATGTCGTATTTTTTTGCGGAGCTGGTGTCTCTGTCGATGCCGGATATCCGTTGTTTGCCAAACTGGTTAACCAACTGAGGGACCTGAACCCTATATCCGATACGCCCGAACTGGACGACGCGATCTCAAATAGGAATTTCGATTTTGCGTTATCAATTTTGGAAAAGCAGATTGGTACAGGTGGGATGCTTCGGACAGGAGTTCGTGATATTCTTTCCGTGCCACCTCTCACCCTTCGAGTTCACGAAATTCTTCTCGATCTTGTGACGCAAGGGCATGGAAATCGATTAGTCACGACAAATTTCGATCGGCTTTTCATTCAGGCCGACGAGCAAAACCGTTTCAGTGTCGATGCAGCGCCACGGCTTCCAATTCCAAAGAAGAAGCGGTGGAACAGCGTTGTTCATTTGCATGGCTTACTTTCCGAAAAATCGAACGATGTGAATAGCCTTTCTGATTTAGTGCTTACTTCCGCAGATTTCGGCGAAGCGTACATCACTGATGGCTATTGTAGCCGATTTGTTGTGGAGTTATTGCGCAACTTCACCGTTGTTTTCATTGGGTACAGCCTAAGCGATCCGGTGATGCGATATTTACTCGACGCCATTTCTGTGGCGCAGTTGCGAGACGGTTCGAGTTTCCGGCAGCCTTATGCATTCATTTCTCATTCGGCAGGAAAGATGCAGCAGGTTCTCAGAGCTTGGGAGCACAGGCCGGTCAAAGTCATTCCCTATTTGACTAAACAGCAGGGAAAGCATTTTCGGTTGTATAAGACCTTAAAAGCTTGGGCTGAACTCGCAGCTGGCGGGCAGAGGGCGAGAGAGACGCTTGCTCTGAACGAAGGGCAAAAACCCTATCTTGCCGAAGATAGCTTCACAGCCGAGCGTTTGCTTTGGGCGTTGCGCGACGAGAGCGGAAAAGCAGCGAAGGCCCTCGCCGATACGCCGGATCAAACTGCAGATGTGAAGTGGCTGCCTGTTTTCGCCAAGAATGGGCTGCTAGATCAAGTCTATTCCTTGGCCGAATGGATCGAAGTTGTATCCAAGAACGGTGGGCGCACCAATAAAGATATTGCTGACATCGAATATCGAGGCTCGGTAACACGAGGCGGGAACATCGGGCATTTAAAGCCCACCACAATCGAGCTCCTTCGTTGGATGCAAAGACACCTTCGTACAGTGGAACTCGCAGACTGGTTTCTGACAAATGGCGGCGTGCCACACCCCGCCTTTTCCAACGAATATAGCCATCCCGGAAATAAGCGCCATCGTCAGGGTCTCGGGCCTGATCACCGCTTGTTTTGGGACATTTTGACTAGTGACGCTTACCGTATCTCTCATTCCCCTGTTAGCTATTGGTCCGGTTTGCGCGACGCGCTCAATCTCTCGAACCCTATCGCTGCTAAGGAGCTGCTTTCGAACTTCGCCCTGCGGCTGGACATTCAACCATCGCCGTACAGAGAGTTCGAGCAGGAGGAGTTGGAAGCGAACAACAAGAATTTTCTCAAATCCTTCAGGTTCGAATTGAAACTAGCAGACCAGAGTTTCGATCACCGTTTGAAGCAACTTGTTGGAAGTAGCTCGGAGATTGACGGCCTAGAGACGCTCGCTGAGCCACTGACTGATCTTATTATATCTAGTCTGGGTTGGCTAAAAATCGTTGGAGCTAGTTCAGAATTCGATGATGGTTCTGGCTACTCAATTCCGTCGATTTCACCTCACGATCAAAACAAATTCGTAGAAGAGTTCGGTCAACTTGTTTTCTTACTCCGCGACAGTTTTGTTCGCCTTTCTAGAATTGACCGAGCCCGAGCGATCTCACTCGCACAGCGTTGGGATCGGTTGGAATACCCGGTGTTCCGACGTCTCTTCTTTTACGCGGCGTTGGAAATTGGAGAGCCACTTGATGCATCTGCATTGTGCCGCCTTCTGGCTAATGAGGGGGCGGATCTCTGGCGAACGGGCATCCAGCGCGAGGTCAACCGATACCTGAGACGCAGAGTAAGCTTCTGGACCACCGATCAAATTTCCAAATTGGTTGGGCAGATACAGTTAGGGCCTAGTCGTACGACATTCCCAGACGTTGAGCAGGATCGTTGGAGTGAGTTTCGAGAGCGAGAGATCGTGTCGCTCTTAAAGAAGTTGGCCCAAGGAGAGATCGCTTTTCCTGTGAAGGCGAAGACCTTGCTGACTGAACTAACCCAGAAGTTTCCATCGGCTTTACCCGACGATCATAGCGATGAGTTCGTCATCTACTCAGGTGGCGCTAGAGGCGTTCACTGGGACGAGGACGTTAGCCCGGGCGCATTTTCTCTATTCATAAAACTGACCTCAGCAGAGCGGGTGGAGCATTGGCAACCGGACAACGCGGACATGTTTAGAAAACTGGCTGTTGAAAGCCCCGAGGCCGCTATCGCCACAATGGAAGAAGCGATCAAGTTCGGCCTGCCGGAGCCTAGATTTTGGAGAGAGGGATTTTATGGGCTGGCTACCAATTTAAAGACATCCGCCGCCACTTCACAGCACGAGCAAACCGATGGCGGGTTGGAAACGACGACCATTGCCTTGATGCGACGTGCAGTAGACACGTTGGAGACTGCTCCAGAAGTGGTTCTCCAAGCACGAGAAGTCGCGCATGCAGTTGTGCAATTCTGGCGAGACGCGCCCGTAGCAGACCTGACGATGGAAAAGTATCTGTCAGTTTGGGATCGCATCTGGACAAACGCGGTGTCCACCCCGATGCCAGAAGCGGCGAGCAATGGGGCAGTTAGCCTTACGATCAATGATCCCGGCGGCGAACTTTCGGAACAACTCATTGGATTTCTTTGGCCCGCCGATGCAAAGGTAGGAAGTGGTCTACCCAATGACTTAGCGTCCCGCATTTCAACTGCCGTGCGCCGGACTGATCATTCTCGCTTTGATCCGTCGTCCGTAATCGCAGCTTCCCGCCTAGAAATCATGCACGCTGTTGACCCACCTTGGGCTGAGCGAGAGATAATACCCCTTTTGGATTGGGGCGCTAATCCAAGTGCAGCCGCATATTGGGAAGGATTTCTTTGGCCCGCTCGTATTAGCCCTGACCTGTTCAAGGCGCTTAAACCCTATTTTCTAGAGGCGATGCGAAGAGAAGAGGACATTGATGTTCACAGCTATGGTGTGCTGTGCCAGATGCTTGTTTTGGCGTCCTTAGAAATGCAATCGCTCTCATTGGACGAAGCCAAAGCGGCGCTTGGCAAGCTTTCTCAAAAGGCATTGCACCATGTTTCTGGTTTCGTACGGCAGCGTGTTTTGAACTCAAAAGCAAACAGTGCGGCGTATTGGGAAAGAACGGTCGGACCTTGGCTTAGTCGATGTTGGCCAAGGGACGCTTCTAAACGCTCCGACCAGATTGCCGAAGATTTCGCCATGGCATCGCTCTATTGCGGCGCTAAATTCCCCGACGCAATGAGATGGTTCGAACGCAATCAACTTTTTCGAGTGCTACCTCAGGCCAGTACCATCTTGCACGCCCTCGACCGAAAGGGACCGGACCTCCACGAAGACTTTGCTGCCACTTCTAGTCTCATAGAGAAATTCCCAGCTGACGTTCTTCATCTGATTTGGATTTGCCGACCGTTCCAATGGGACCACGACAACACAGCTCGGACGCTGCTAACTCGAATGGTACACGCTGACGCCAGCCTCATTGATGATCCAGAGTACCGGGATTTGGACGATCTCCTGCCAAACTAGCGCTTAAGGCGCAATGCGGGTGGATACCCTATTGCTTGGCTTTTAGAGCCACTTCGAGAAGGTCGCTAACCCAGCGCAATTCTTTTTCTGAAAGCCCCGCTAGGCGAACCGATATCTCCTGAAACTTGCCGCGATTGAAGCTGCCTGAAGGGATCGCGGTGCTAAATAGCTCAGCCTCGTCCACGTCCAGAGCGAGCGCGATTTTTTCGATCATAGGGAAACTTGCGCCGGATGCGCCGGTCTCGATCTTCCGAACCGTATCAATGCTGACACTGGCTCTTTCTGCCAATTGCTCCTGCGTCAGTTCTATGCGCTTGCGATGCGCGGCTACCAGCCGACCAAACCGTCTTTGCAAATCGCCCATGCCGTTCTCCACCGGCAAAGCAGTAAGGCGAGTACATAAGCGGCATCAGTGACGCATAATCGGTATTGCAATCAAACATGTAACCATAATGCAACTTATTGCATCTACGATACCGTTGTTCGCGTCACTTGCAGTGGGCGCGTCCGCAGATCGGGGTAGGGCAGACGGGATATGGAAAGCACAACTACTCATGATGCAGGCAATGACCCTCTGGCGCAACTGATTGCCATGCGTGCAAAGGGCGAGATTGACGAACGGGAGTTCAATCTGGCGAGGAAGTATCTTGGGGACGAGATCGCCAAGCGCGGCAACACGCAGGCAGTTTCCCCCGACGGCAAGTTCAACTGTTCGGAAACCATTGGGGTCAAGGGTGGCGGCAAGCGAACCGCGATGGGCCTGTGGTTTCTCGGATTGTTTGCGTTCATCATATCTGCGGTACTGACCGCTGCTATACCGCCGATCATCTATCTTGGGATACTCGTTTGGGTCTTTGTTAGCCTTGCGGGCGTAGTCACGATTTTCACCGGCGTACCCAACTTCTACCGTGAGGGGCCGTGCCCGAGATGCAAGACCAAGGTCAGGCTCATAAGTGAGGGCGACCGCTCGACAAAGTGTCCCGGCTGTAAGCATCAAATNCAGACGTGTGCTCTTCCGATCTGAGGGCGACCGCTCGACAAAGTGTCCCGGCTGTAAGCATCAAATGCTGCTACGCGGGAACAAGATGTACGATGTAAGTTGAGTTAAGCGCGCGCCAGAAGGGGGCGCTGCGGGACAACCAAGTCAGTTTGACACCGCGCCCATCGAGCCGGCGAGGCAGACGACAGAGGTGCGCAGACGTCTCAAAAGGATGGACAGGAAACCCTGAGGTCGCGGCCTACTACGCCGCCCGAAAGCTGCTCGATGAAGGTTTTTCGAGGCGCAGAAGGAAAAGGTCATCTACGTGACGATCCATCGCTTTGATGAAGGAATACTGCATGACGTGCATCGGCACTGGGTGCGGCTGAACGCGGCTAACTTACTCCTTGGATTTGTATGTAAGTTCAGGCTGACGCATAGAATAGTCTTGCGTCTTCGCTTCCGAGATACCCTCAAGGCGGGCATCGTTTGGTTGCACCAACCGCGCACTGATGTTGTAGCGTGGGTAGGCTCCGAAAATTTCGGGGTGGATGTGTGCCGCCACTTCAACATCCGACTGTGAAACGTAGCGTCCGCCCCACTTCTCAATCATGTGTTTCAGTGCCCGCGACCGCTGCACGACCCCTTTTGTTTTCATTTGGGCGTCTAGCCACTCATAGGCGATGCGAATGCAGTCGTCGTGTTCGTGGTGCGAGCCTTCCTTCAGCCCGTAAGGCGTGGAAAGCTTGGCCTTTGCGATTTGTTCGGAACTGAGCATTCTTCGTCCCCTGAGTTGGCGGACGATCAATGTAAGACCGAGGGCTTTCGGCGGTCAAGAAAATCTCAGCCTACCTCTCCCAGCCGTTCCGCGCATTTGGCCCATGCAGTATAAACCTCACTACAAAAATCAGTGAGCGCATGTTGAGCGTGTTCATTGAAGGAAAATCCTTCCTTTGTCTCCCGTATCAGCCCGTCAAACATCGGCAGCTTTGCCAGCTTCGACACTTCTTCTGTTCGAACCCCGTTGTTGTCGTGCTTCGGATCATCGCGCCGATAGGCATAAAAGGACGGGTCATTTGCGCGCCTTTGAAACGGATAGTCGAACGCCGGACTGTCGTCGGCTTTGCGCCATTCCTCTTTCAGCATGTCCAAAATGGGCGTCGGAATAGCGTCGGTCACAGTTTCCTCCATAGTGCCGCCTGCCGTTCGATGGCGGCGCATTGTGCGGGGGTGAAGCGCAATACATCAAGTAGCGCGTCCACCATTTCTTTCGGCTCCGGGAGCGGATCGAAGGCGCGTTTGCTCCCCCATGCGAACATGCCATCGGGAGCATTGGCTTGCACGGCAAGTTCCAATCTGGGGAGATCGCTCCAGAAGGCGGGCGGAACGATCACATAGGATGCGTGGCAATGTCGTCTTACGAACGCCGTCCGCAGGTGTTTCGCCACTCCAGCATCAGGACTGTTGTCCCGCTTCTCCCGCCACATGCGCCCGGTATTGTAGGCATGGGAGAACTTGTGACTTCTGCCCTCAGACCCGCTCACATGGCGGCTGAAGACGCGCCCATAGAAGCCGTTCTTGTCGCCCTTGGTGATGCCGATATAGCGGATGTCTCCATGATGATCGTGCAGCGCATAGATACCATAGTCGCGGGGCAGTGCGTCTAAACGCGACGGCTCCCCGTTGACCAGTTGTTCCAAAACTTGCCCTGCGTCCAACATGCGTGCCCCTCTAGCCCTGCATCAACCAAGCACGAGCTTCCGCCTGACTATTCCACGCGGGATCATCGGGGGTTTTCATCATGACGCCTTGCACGTCCATGTAGACCTCGCCTTCGTAGATCGTGACCCATGCCCCGTCCGGTTGCTGGATTTCTTCGTGATAGAGTTTGCGGTTTCCTACCTTGTCAATCAGCTTGCGATTTCGCCTATTGAGCATTCGATTTCTCCGGTTGTTGCCTGTGAGCGCGATATGGGGCCGCACCCGCACGAACGTCAAACGGGGAGCGATGCAAAACGCATCATAGTGATGCAAGTCGTGCGGGCGATCTTCCCCGCTTCGGGAGTGAAATCAATTTCACTTCTTCTTTGCGGGCAATAGATGTTGCGTCCGCGTGTCAACGTCGTTCATTCGTCGTGTCAAAATCTTAAGCTGGGATTTCAACTCCGCGACTTCTTCCTCTAGTGGCCGCACGGGTTCTCCCGAAGGCGACTTCCCTTCGCTCTCAAATGACATTCTCAGACGGGTGACGATCTCGGCAGTCATTGTCCTGCCGTTTATCTTCGCGGCTTCATTGATTTGGTCCCGCATGCCGTCCGGCAACCGGATGATGAACCTATCTTTCGTCTCACTGGGATAGCGCTTCCTCAAATCACTTCTCCGCTCTGGTCGATGCCAAAGTATGCCGACTTGACATACAGGTCAACTTGATGCCTACATATGCCTAGTTGACATAGAGGAGACCGAAAGTGTTCCCCAGTAGTGACGCACCCAAACTCACGATCCGTGTTCCGAAAGACGTCAAAAATTGGCTCGAAAAGCAGGCTGAACGAAATGCGAGTTCCCATGCCAGCGAGATCGTTCGAGCGGTTCGTGAACGAATGGAGCGAGCAGCCAAGCAGGACGTGGCGTGATGGACCGGCTCTTTGATCCAATGTCCATAGTGTTTGAGCAAGACGCGCGCCGAAAGCTTTTCGTGACTTTCTCGGGCACGAAGCGGGCTTCGCGATTGGAGATTTCGAAGCGAGAACAGAAGTGGCTTCTAGACTTGTTGAATGCCAATCCCGGCAACGAACTGGACGTGTTCATCAGTTTCGTAGCCATGCGGCAAGGAAAAGCTGAAATCAGCTATGCCGCAGATGGAAGCATGAGCGTCACACTCACAGACAGTGTTTCGCCGTGATGGCACTGGATTTCATCGCGACAATGCGGGGCAGCATCGATAAGCGCACCAACCTCGCATCTGATCGTATGTCAGAACGGGACGCGGCCCAATGGCTGGGTGTTTCCGTTCCTACACTCCAGCGCATCAGGAAACGCAGGGAGATCGGTTTCGCGAAAGTCGGCAACCGTTCCCGATACACCTTGGAGGACCTTCAATTCTACGTGTCCAGTAAGAGTTCAAAACCATGTCCGAAGATCGATTTCAAATCGGGAACTACTATCTCTCCCAGCACAAAAACTCCCCAATATGGAAAGCCACTTGGTACGACGCCCACGCCCGACAAACAAAGCGCATTAGCCTTGGCACAGAAGACCTTCAAGAAGCCAAAGTCCGGTTAGCCGAGTTCGTCACCAAGAACGCAACCATCAAGAACCAAGCCCCGGCAGACATGGCACTGGCGACGATCCTTGTTCGCTATTGGGAAGGTCACGCAAAGAACCTGCCTTCGCGAGAAGCAGCTAACTACGGCCTTGCCCGGTGGACCGAGTTTTGGGGCGATGCGACAGTTGCCGACCTTACCATTCCACGCCAGAAGGAGTTCATGATGTGGCTGAAAAGCAAGGATTTCAGCAACAGCTACGTGAGCCGGGTCATGGCCGTAGGACGTGCCGCCATTCGTATGGCGTGGAAGCATGGGGAGATCACATCCGTGCCATTCATCATAGATGAGCGGGACAGGTCCGACGCCAAGGAGTATCGCCGCTTCGACAAGGAGCAAATGCAGTTGTTTCTTACAACCGTCCAGCGTTGGCCGCATCTTTATGCCTACACGGTCATCGCCCTAAACACACTGGCGAGGCCGGAAGCCATCCTTGACCTTGCCCCCGAACAGGTGCGGCCTGATGACCGTCACATCCACTTGAACCCGAAGGGCAGAAAACAGACCAAGAAATATCGACCAATCGTGCCTCTCACAGATACACTTTTGCCGTTCCTGCAGCGGCGCGACGTAGCGCGCTTCGTGAACTGGCATGGGGAGCCGATACACAGCATCAAAAAGGGCTTTAAGACCGTGATCAGGGCGGCTGGTTTGCCAGATGAGATCAGCCCGTACAGCTTACGTCACACCATGGCGGTAGAGCTTCGGAAGCGGTCAGTGCCTGCGTGGGAAGTGGAGGGACTTCTTGGCCACCGCAGACCGGGTGTCACCGAAAAATACGCCGAGTATTCGCCGGACTACCTGTCGAAGGCCAGAGCAGCGATAGACAACTATTTCGCTGATTTGGGCGTGCCATTGCCCGTGCCCAAGATGCTTCGCGTGTCAGTTGCGTGTCAGCTGCAAAAAACGGCAGAACCCGAAGAAGACGTTTTACCAAGCTTACAAAGGGGATCGAATGGTGGGCGTGACAGGGATTGAACCTGTGACCCCTGCAATGTCAATGCAGTGCTCTCCCGCTGAGCTACACGCCCATCCGAAGCCGCGCATACACCATTTTTGGTTCAGCGCGTCAATAGCGGGAAAGGGAAAGAATGGCTGGCTTGCCGCGTCGGTCAAGACGCGACAAAAAGCGCGTCAGGCGGCCTGCAACATCTTTTCGACTTCGTTGACGAGGTCGCGCAGGTGGAACGGCTTCGACAGCACCTTGGCGTCTTTCGGCGCTTTCGAATCGGGGTTCAGCGCGACGGCGGCGAAGCCGGTGATGAACATCACCTTGAGATCGGGGTCGATCTCGGTGGCGCGGCGGGCGAGCTCGATTCCATCCATCTCGGGCATGACTATGTCGGTCAAAAGCAGCGAAAAAGGTTCCTCGCGCAACCGCTCATAGGCGCTGGCACCATTGTCGAAATCGCTGACCTGATAGCCGGCGCGCTCCAGCGCCTTGACGAGGAACCGGCGCATGTCGTCGTCGTCTTCCGCCAGCAGAATGCGTGCCATCTTGTCCCGTCCGAATCACCCAACCGACAATGCCGTGCGGCAAGCCCGTTAACCATGCTGTATATGAGGAGGTGACGGTAAACATCAAGTGAACGTTGGGCGCACAATCCTGATTTGGCTAGCGCTTCGGCGGCTGGACATGCGGGCGGCGAGGTGGCACTTTCCTGTCATGATGCATTGGTATTTCCGGGTTCGTTCAAATTGAAAACGGCAGCCGAGGATTTTTCGGTCGTTCCACCCTTCGAAATCCGATCGGGCGCCGAACAGCGCGTTCCCTTCCTCTTCAACTCGCCGCATAGCGGCCGCTACTATCCGGACCGGTTCATGGCGATGGCCAAGCTGGACCGCAACGCCATCCGCCGCTCCGAGGACTGCTATGTCGAGGAATTGTTCGGCGGTGCCGTCGCGCTCGGGGCGCCGATGCTGGCGGCAAACTTCCCGCGCGCCTATCTCGACGTCAACCGGGAGCCGTGGGAACTCGACCCTCGCATGTTCGCCGAACCGGTGCCGTCCTTCTGCAACATCCGCTCGGCGCGGGTGGCCGGCGGGCTCGGTACCGTGCCCAAGCTGGTAGGCGAGGGGCTCGACATCTATTCCGGCCGCTTGCCGCTGGCCGAAGCCGTGGCGCGCATCGAAGCGGTCTACAAACCCTATCACGAGACGCTGAAGCGGCTCTTGACCAGAACGCATGCGCGCTTCGGCTACGCCGTGCTGATAGACTGCCACTCGATGCCGGCAAGCATAAGAGTTGGCGACAGCGGATTGCGGCCGGATTTCATCGTCGGCGACCGTTTCGGCATCTCGGCCGCGGCGGCGTTGACCGAGACGGCGATCGGCCTGCTCACCGGCATGGGCTACAGCGTTGCCCACAACAAGCCCTATGCCGGAGGCTTCATTACCGAGCACTATGGCCGGCCCGTGCGCCATCTGCATGCTCTGCAGATCGAGGTCAATCGCGGGCTCTACATGAATGAGCGGACGTTCCAGAGATCAGCTGGTTTCGACGCGTTGGCCGACGACCTGGCGCGGTTTTCGGCCGAGTTGATGGCAATGCCGGATCATCATTTCGTCGATCTGCCGCTGGCCGCCGAATAGCGGCCGGAATCGCGGCATTCGCCGCTCATGTGGCAGCGTAAAAAGCGTAAAAAAAGACCGCATCGTTTGCACGACACGGTCGAAGTCTAGGGAGGAAACGCCCAAGGAGGGCATGGACAGGAACCCCTGTCCGAGAACAAACGTATTGTGCGCTGCACAAATGTCAAGGCACGTTCCGGCTTTTTTAATTCACTGTGAAGTGGAAATTGCATTTCCATGATGACTGCGTTGCATTCGAGCAACAGTTGGCGTCGTGCGAAAGGCTCCGAATGCCCTTGTTTCGGTACAAAACGCCCTTGTTTCGGCACAAATCCGTAGGCAAACCGGCATCTCAAACATGCTGGAGCGGGAGAATCAGTTGGACATCAGCATCGAGTTCATGCGGCGCATTGCGCGTGCCGCCGCAGCCGAGACCTTGCCGCGCTTCCGCAATCAGGGCGCGGTCACCAACAAGGAGCGCGGCAGCTTCGACCCGGTCACCGAGGCCGACCGCGAGGCCGAGCGCGCCATCCGGGTGCTGATCAGCGAGCAGTACCCCGATCACGGAATTCTCGGCGAGGAACATGGCAGCGAAAACATCTCCAGCCGGCATGTCTGGGTGATCGATCCGATCGATGGCACACGCGCCTTTATTTCCGGCCTGCCGGTATGGGGCACGCTGGTCGGGCTGACGGTCGACGGCGATGCCGTCGCCGGCATGATGTCGCAGCCCTTCACCGGCGAGCTGTTCTACGCCAACGCTTCCGGCTCGCATTATGAAGGTCCTGGTGGCCCGCGAAAACTCACGACGCGCAAGACCACAAATCTCGCCGACGCGACGCTGTTCACCACCACGCCGGCGCTGTTCAAGGGAGACGCGCGCCTGCGCTACGACTTGTTCGAGCAACAGGTCCAGCTCGCCCGCTACGGCACCGACTGCTATGCCTTCGCCATGGTGGCGGCAGGCAGCGTCGATATCGTTGCCGATCCGGGATTGAAGCCCTACGACATCGTTGCGCTTATCCCGATCATCGAGAAGGCAGGCGGCGTCGTCACCACTTTCGAGGGCGGACCGGCGGAAAAGGGCGGCGACATCCTGGCGGCGGCGACGCCGGAGCTGCACGCAGCAGCGATGGCGGCGCTGCGCGGCTGAGGATCCGTATACCCAAGCGTCTGTTTTGCGCAAATCCGACGGAAACCGTGGTACGGTTCTAAAGCGCGTCGGGTTTGAATCGACTCATGGGAGACGCGCTCGTTTGGATGTCGTATCGCAAAACCGCTGCGCACTTTTGCGGGGCATGCATTAGCTATCGGCAGGCCAAGCGTCCGAGAGACGCAGGCCCCACAAAATGAGCACGAAAGAGATGAGGCCGGTCGGCGCAGACGAATACGCCACGCCTTTGATGACGGTTTCCTGAAAGGCACTTCCGTGGAAGGCTCCGGCCGCCAACGGCATTGTCTCGTTGCCGGCCCCCCAGGCGCTGGCGATCACGTAGGCGGCCAGGATCGCCAAAGCCGAATAGATCAGCAGCCAGAACGCAATCCGCGACATCGCCGCGCCGAGATTGAGCCTAGACCATGTGAGGCCTAGCGCCAGCAAAAGAACGCCCTCCAGGGCGCTGAGCGTGTGCGCGGACAGTCCGAGCCGCGGTGCGGCGAGGTAGGGTATTGCAAACCCTTCGAATGACGAAAACAGCAGCAGCGCGACGCCAATCTGCAGTAGCCGATGCCCCTGACGTGACAGCGTGTTCGATGCGTTCATGGTCGTTTTTCTCCCGGTCTCTGCCGAATTGCCGCCAATCTCTTTGGCCGCTACCTAGCGCTCGATGCCTGAACGGGAATAAGGGGCAAGCTGCGCCGGGCAAGCAACCCGCGCAGGCTTTGTTGCCGGGCGCGGGCGAAGCGGTCAAACAGCGTCGCCGGTTCCTGGGATGAAAGCATCGAATGCCGCAAGCAGTTGCTCGCGATAGAGGTCGGCTTCCTGCAGGATCTCGTGGCGAGCGCCGTCGATCATCACTAGCGAGCCGACGCGCAGACGTCTTGCATAGGCTTCGACTGCCCTGGTCGAGACGACCTGGTCGGCGCCGGCGGCGATCATCAGCAATGGCACCTGGACCTTGGCCATGAAATCCCGGTCGCTGACGATCAAGGACGCCTCCGTGGCCGCCTTCAGCCAGCAGATCGTCGGTCCGCCGAGCGCCAGCTGCGGATAGGTTTCGTAGATCAGCGTGTTGCGTCGATAGCGTTCCGGGTCGCTGGTCAGCTTGTTTATGGCGAAGGGCACCGATTCCTTCGGCCGCGGCCCCCATGCGGCATAGAGCCGGCCAAGGCCGAGAAGGCAGAACAGCGAACAGATGCGGCGAACGGTTTTTACCGAAACCGGGAGGTCAGGCACGGTGAAGAACGGTGCGATCAGCACCATGCGACGTACGCGGTTCGCCATTGAGGGTGCGGCGAGCAGCGCAATTACCGCCCCGGCCGAATGGGCCAGTATGTAGTAGGGTCCCCGGCAATCGGGCAGCACGATCTCTTCGAAGAACTGCTCGAGATCGCCGGTATAGTCGAAAAAGCTTCGGACGTAGCCGCGCTGGCGATCGCCGATCATCCGGTCGGAAGCGCCTTGGCCGCGCCAGTCGAGGGTCGCCACGCCAAAACCCCGGTCGGCAAGGTTGCGAATGGTCTCGAAATACTTCTCGATGCACTCGTTGCGGCCGGTCAGGACGACGACGGTGCCCTTCATCGGGCGGGCAACCGCGGCAAACAGCCCATAGCGGATCTTCTTGCCGTCGCGCGTGGTGAAGAAGCCGCCGGCCGCGTTTTCCGGCAGCGGATTGCCTGGAGTTTCGTAGAACAGGGAGGGCTGGGGGAACAGATCGGTCATACGGTGTTTGGTTGGCGTCGGTGACGGCGTGGGCGCAAGTCAGGCATAAACGCCCATGCGCCAAAAGCAAAGGAATTCGGGACGCCGGGGACGTCGACCCAGGCAGCGAACAAGTAAGGCCGGAAGCAGCCTAGGGCGTGCTTCCGGCCTCTGTCGACCCGGGAGGAAGGGACGTTACACCCGGTTCGGCCTCGTCGTGTCGCCTTCTCAGGCGACCTGTTTCTGATCTCGAGAACAGTTTTAATGCGTCTGGCTGAACGCTCGCCGAAGCCACGGTTCATCTGCCGTTCATCGGCATCGGGACGTGATCAGGGGCCGATGCGGTTCGGACGCGGGCAAATCTTGAAATGCCGTCGCCCGCTTCCCAAATTTGTTATGCGGCCGCCAATGTCGGGGCCGCTGGCCCATCCGGAACGCCGTCACGGGTTTCGCACCGGCCATACGCAAACCTTGTTGCTCAACAGGAGAACACACCATGCGTCACGTTGATTTTTCCCCGCTCTACCGTTCGACCGTCGGTTTTGACCGGCTGTTCACCATGCTCGATTCGCTTGCGCAGCCGGAAGGCCAGACCTATCCGCCTTACAACATCGAGCGCACCGGCGAGGACGCCTATCGCATCTCGATGGCTGTGGCCGGCTTCTCGGAAGATGAGATTTCGATCGAAGCTCACCGCAATGTGCTGACCGTCAAGGGTGAGCGCAAGGAGGAAGGCAATGGCGAAGGCTCCGAACTGCTCTATCGCGGTATCGCCAGCCGAGCCTTCGAGCGCCGCTTCCAGCTTGCCGATCACGTCGAGGTTGTCGGCGCCGCGCTGAAGAACGGCCTGCTTTTTGTCGACCTCAAGCGCAACATCCCCGAAGAGCTGAAGCCGCGCAAGATCGCGATCACCTCGGCTCCGGCCAAGGCCAAGCAGATCGAGGCCAAGACCGCCGCCTAAATCGGGCAGCTAAACTCCCCGGGACGCCAACTCCCCGGGAAAAAGGGGCGGTGCAGCAAATGCGCCGCCCCTTTTTGCTGGTGGTAAGACTTGCTATCCGGCGAGCAGGTAGCCGAAACGGTCGACCTCGTCGGCCGTGGTCGCGAAGCTGGTGACGAAGCGATAGAGAGCTTCGTCCTCGCCGACATGGTTGTCGTAGCCGAGCGGCCTATGCCAGTCGTGGAACACGGCGCCTGCTGCTTGCACTCTTTCGGCCTCGGCCTTTTTCATGACCGCGAAGACCTCGTTCGCCTGCGGTAGCCAGGCCAGCCGGGCTGAAGGGGAATCTTCGATCGCCGCGGCTAGGCGTGCCGCCATCGCATTGGCGTGCCGTGCCGTGTCGAGCCATAGCCCACCCCTGAAATAAGCATCGAATTGCGCGGCGATGAAGCGCGATTTCGAGAACAGTTGGGCGGCGCGCTTGCGCAAAAACGCCAATTCCTTGGCTCGCTCGAGGTCGAACAGCACGATCGCCTCGGCGCACCAGCAGCCATTCTTGGTGCCGCCGAAGGAAAGGATGTCGACGCCGTGCTTCCAGGTCATTTCCGCCGGCGTCGTTCCCAGCGCGACGAGCGCATTGGCAAAGCGGGCCCCGTCCATGTGCAGCGGCAATCCGTGCTGCTTTGCAATCGCCGAAATCCTGGCGATTTCGTTCAGCGTGTACACGGTGCCGACCTCGGTCGATTGGGTGATCGAAACCGCCATCGGCCGCCCGGAATGGACGTTTTCGGGTGCGAAACGGCCCACTGCCCGTTCCAGATCGCCGGCATCGATCTTGCCGAGTGCGCCGTCGATTGTATAAAGCCGCGAACCGCCGGTGAAATATTCCGGTGCACCGCATTCGTCCTCGATGACATGCGATTCGCGATGGCAGAAGGAAATGCCGCCTGGCTTGTTGTAGGTAGTCAGCGACAGCGAATTGGCTGCGGTGCCGGTGGCCACGAAAAACACCGCGACCTCGCATTCGAAGATTTCATTGAAGCGCTGGTAAACGGCCTTATCGAGTATACCGTCGCCATAGGCGGTGGAGAAGCCGTCGGTATGGGCCGACAGGCCGGCAGCGATACGGGGATGGGCGCCTGCCCAATTGTCGGAAGCGAAAATCATGCGTCTGCCTATGCTGGGGAAATTGGTGCGAGCTTGGCCGCTTTCGCATGCCGGCCGCAAGTGGCAGATGCCGAAAATCCGCTAAAGCCAGTGAAAGCCGGACCGTAAATGCAGCGACTGAAGGTTACGCTGTCGCCGCGTTCCGCGCAATTTTCTGTCGCCAACGCTCCAATAATTTTGTGAATCGGTCTTGTATGCGCTCAAGATTTCTGTCATAAAAATTTAGGACAGTAGTGCTGTCTTATTTTGTCGCACAAAACTGGCCGCATTGGCATATGATTGCGCCTCTACGGCCATTGCCGCGAGCGACAGCTAGACAGCCTGGCTCTGGCCTGTACGAATACCATATGCGAGCCATGCGGAAAGCCGCACGGTCGGCAAGAATTTCGCCAGACGTGCCGCAAGATTGAAAGGGGAGCCACGCGCTTCCCGACGGAAACCAGCGCCCGAAGGGGACGGAACGGAGGACAGGACGATGACGGACATGACGCCATCTGCGACGAAGGCCGCGCAGACGAAAGCGGCAGCCGTCAAAAATCCGTCCCTGACCAATATTGGGCGAACCAGCACCGGCTATGCCGCGCACGGCCTCTACGATCCGCGCAACGAGCATGATGCCTGCGGCGTCGGCTTCATCGTCAACATGAAGGGCGTGAAGTCGCATCAGATCGTCGAGGACGGCCTTGCCGTGCTCGAAAACCTGACGCATCGCGGGGCCGTCGGCGCCGATCCGCTGGCCGGCGATGGCGCCGGCGTGCTGGTGCAGCTTCCAGACCGTTTCTTCCGCGAAGAGATGGCAGCCCAGGGCATCGAACTGCCGCCGGCCGGTCAGTACGGTGTCGGACACTGGTTCATGCCGCAGGATGCAGCACTTCGTGCTCACATCGAGGACATCATTGCCGAATCGGCGCAGTCCGAGGGGCTTCCGCTCATCGGTTTCCGTGATGTGCCCGTCGACAATTCGTCCTTGTCGACGGCGCCTGATATCGTGGCGTCCGAGCCGTTCCATCGTCAGATATTCATCGGCCGTACAGCCGACATTCTTGACGACGAGGAGTACGAGGCCAGGCTCTATCTGTTGCGCAAGGTGATATCGGGCCGCATCTACGCCGAGAACGACAACAAGGACATCGGTTCCTACTGCGTGTCGCTGTCGGCGCGCACCATCGTCTACAAGGGCATGTTCCTGGCCTACCAGGTCGGCGCCTATTACAAGGACCTCACCGATCCGCGCTTCGAAACCGCGCTGATCCTGGTCCACCAGCGCTTCTCGACCAACACGTTCCCGTCGTGGAAGCTGGCGCATCCCTACCGCATGGTCGCACACAATGGCGAGATCAACACCGTGCGCGGCAACAACAACTGGATGGCGGCGCGACAGGCGTCCGTCGATTCCGAACTGTTCGGCAACAACATCTCGAAGCTTTGGCCAATCTCCTACGACGGCCAGTCAGACACCGCCTGCTTCGACAATGCGCTCGAGTTCCTGTTCCAGGGCGGGTACAGCCTCAGCCACGCCATGATGATGCTGATCCCGGAAGCCTGGGCCGGCAACAAGCTCATGGATGCCGACCGCAAGGCTTTCTATGAATACCATGCCGCGCTGATGGAGCCGTGGGACGGACCGGCGGCGGTGGTCTTTACCGATGGCCGCCAGATCGGCGCCACGCTCGACCGCAACGGTCTGCGCCCGGCACGCTACATCGTCACCGACGATGACCGCGTCATCATGGCCTCGGAAGCCGGCGTGCTGCCGGTGCCGGAGGAGAGGATTGTCAAGAAGTGGCGGCTGCAGCCCGGCCGTATGCTTCTGATCGACCTCGAGAAGGGCCGCATCGTCTCTGACGAGGAGCTCAAGTCGGAGATTGCGACCAGGCATCCGTACAAGAGCTGGCTCGCCAACACGCAGCTCATCCTCGAAGACCTGAAGCCGGTCGAGCCGCGCGAATTGCGCAGGGATGTCAGCCTGCTCGATCGCCAGCAGGCGTTCGGCTACAGCCAGGAAGACACCAAGCTGTTGATGTCGCCGATGGCGACCACCGGCCAGGAAGCCGTGGGATCGATGGGCACCGACACGCCGATCTCGGCGATGTCGGACAAGTCGAAGCTGCTCTACACCTATTTCAAGCAGAACTTTGCTCAGGTCACTAACCCGCCGATCGACCCAATCCGCGAGGAGTTGGTGATGAGCCTGGTGTCCTTCATCGGGCCGCGGCCCAACATCTTCGACCTGGTTGGCAATTCGCGCCGCAAGCGGCTCGAGGTGCGCCAGCCGATCCTGACCAATGGCGATCTCGAAAAGATCCGCTCCATCGGCCACACCGAGGACCGGTTCGACACCAAGACGATCGACATTACCTATGGCTCGAACGAGGGCGCAGCGGGCATGCAGGGTGCCATCGACCGCTTGTGTGAGCGGGCGGAGGCGGCGGTCGCCGGCGGCTACAACATCATCATCCTGTCCGACCGCCAGGTCGGGCCGGACCGGATCGCCATCCCGGCGCTTCTGGCGACAGCCGCGGTGCACCACCACCTGATCCGCAAGGGATTGCGCACTTCGGTCGGGCTGGTCGTGGAATCCGGCGAGCCGCGCGAAGTGCATCATTTCTGCTGCCTTGCCGGCTATGGCGCCGAGGCGATCAACCCTTATCTTGCCTTCGACACGCTGCTCGATATGCACAAGCGTGGCGAACTGCCGAAAGAGGTGGACGCCTACGAAGTGGTCTCCCGCTACATCAAGTCGATCGGCAAGGGCATCCTCAAGGTGATGTCCAAGATGGGCATCTCGACCTACCAGTCCTATTGCGGCGCGCAGATCTTCGACGCCATCGGGCTGAAGACCGATTTCGTGCAGCAATACTTCACCGGCACCGCGACACTGATCGAGGGCGTCGGACTGGACGAGATCGCGGCCGAGACGCTCAGCCGCCATACCGATGGTTTCGGCAACGACCCGGTGCTGCGCAACAGCCTCGAGGTGGGCGGCGAATACGTGTTCCGCATGCGCGGTGAAGCACACATCTGGTCGCCGGATGCGGTGGCCACCTTGCAGCACGCCGTGCGCCAGGGCTCGTGGGAAACGTTCAAGGACTATTCCGCCCAGATCGACAGCGAGACGGCCCGTGCCCAGACCATTCGCGGCCTGTTCAAGATCAGGCTCGCGGAAGAAACTGGGCGCAAGAAGGTTTCGCTCGACGAGGTCATGCCGGCGGCCGACATCGTCAAGCGGTTCTCGACCGGGGCGATGTCCTTCGGCTCGATCTCCAGGGAAGCGCACACGACGCTGGCGCGCGCCATGAACGCCATCGGCGGCAAGTCGAACACCGGCGAGGGCGGCGAAGAGGCCGACCGCTATCTGCCACTGCCGGGCGGCGGCAAGAACCCCGAACGCTCGGCGATCAAGCAGGTCGCCTCGGGACGCTTTGGCGTCACGGCGGAGTATCTTGTCAATTCCGACATGATGCAGATCAAGGTCGCGCAAGGGGCAAAGCCCGGCGAGGGCGGCCAGTTGCCGGGCCACAAGGTCGACGCGACCATCGCCAAAGTCAGGCATTCGACGCCGGGCGTCGGCCTGATCTCGCCGCCGCCGCATCACGATATCTATTCGATCGAGGATCTGGCGCAGCTCATCTACGACCTAAAGAACGTCAATCCGGCGGCGGACGTATCGGTCAAGCTGGTCTCGGAAGTCGGTGTCGGCACGGTTGCGGCCGGCGTCGCCAAGGCGCGTGCCGATCACATCACCATATCAGGCTATGACGGCGGCACTGGCGCTTCACCGCTGACCTCGCTCAAGCATGCCGGCAGTCCGTGGGAAATGGGCCTTGCCGAGACGCACCAGACGCTGGTGCTCAACGGCCTCAGGTCGCGCGTCGCGCTGCAGGTCGATGGCGGCCTGCGCACCGGGCGGGACGTTGTCATCGGCGCGCTGCTCGGCGCCGACGAGTTCGGTTTCTCGACCGCGCCGTTGATCGCGGCCGGCTGCATCATGATGCGCAAGTGCCATCTCAACACCTGCCCGGTCGGCGTCGCGACGCAGGACCCGGTACTGCGCAAGCGCTTCAAGGGCACGCCCGAGCACGTCATCAACTTCTTCTTCTATGTGGCGGAAGAGGTCCGGGCGCTGCTCGCCGAGATGGGCTACACCCATCTCGACCAGATCATCGGCGACACCGACCTTCTGGAAAAGCGCGAGCTGATCCAGCACTGGAAGGCGCGCGGGCTCGACTTCAGCAAGATGTTCTACAAGCCGGATGCGCCGCACGAGGCGGTGCACTGGACCGAGCGGCAGAAGCATCCGATCGACGACGTGCTCGACCGCAAGCTGATCGAACTGGCAAAGCCGGCGCTCGAAGCCAGGCAGCCAGTCAGCATCGAACTGCCGATCCGCAACGTCGACCGTTCGACCGGCGCCATGCTGTCGGGTGAAGTGGCAAAGCGCTTCAAGCACAAGGGCCTGCGCGAGGACACGATCTCGGTCAAGCTCACCGGCACGGCCGGCCAGTCCTTCGCCGCCTTCCTGGCGCGCGGCGTCTCGTTCGAACTGGTAGGCGCGGCCAACGACTATGTCGGCAAGGGCCTGTCGGGCGGCCGCATCGTCATCCGTCCGCCGGAGAACACGAAAATCGTTGCTGCCGAGTCCATTATTGTCGGCAATACCGTGCTCTACGGCGCGACCGAGGGCGAGGCCTATTTCTGCGGCGTCGCCGGCGAGCGTTTTGCCGTGCGCAATTCGGGCGTCGCCGCCGTCGTCGAAGGCGTCGGCGACCATGGCTGCGAATACATGACCGGCGGTATCGTCGTCGTCATCGGCCAGACCGGTCGCAACTTCGCCGCCGGCATGTCGGGCGGCGTCGCCTATGTGCTCGACGAGGCGGGCGATTTCGCCGAACGCTGCAACATGGCGATGGTCGAGCTGGAGCCGGTTCCGGAAGAGGACGACCTGATGGAAAAGCTGCTCCACCATGGCGGCGATCTCGACCACAAGGGCCGTGTCGACGTATCCGGCGATATGACCAGCCATGACGAGGAGCGGCTCTACCAGTTGATCTCCAACCACGTCCACTACACGGGCTCGGTACGAGGTCGCGAAATCCTCGACGATTGGGCGATTTTCCGGCCGAAATTCCGGAAGATCATGCCGGTCGAATACCGCCGCGCGCTGATCGAGATGGAACGTATGCGCATGAACGTGGCGGCGGAATAGATTTGGAAATTGCCGGGAAGCCATGCGTCCCGGCAACCATCTTCATCAACAATCCTGACCTCGGACTGAAGGTTGCCACGGCTGCCTTATGAGGTTAACGGGTGCGTCGCCAGGCGTGCCTTCCGGACAGCAGGGACTGGACTATGGGCAAGGTAACAGGGTTTCTCGAGATCGATCGGCAGGTGCACAAGTACCAGCCGGCTTCCGACCGCATCCGGCATTTCCGCGAGTTCACGCTGCCGATGTCGGATAAGGAGGTCGAGAAACAGGCGGCGCGCTGCATGGATTGCGGCATTCCGTATTGCCATGGACCGACCGGCTGCCCGATCCACAACCAGATCCCGGACTGGAACGACCTCGTCTACAATGGCGACTGGGACAACGCGATCCGCAACCTGCATTCGACCAACAATTTTCCGGAATTCACCGGCCGCATCTGTCCGGCACCTTGCGAGGAAGCCTGCACGCTGAACCTCGAGGACATTCCGGTCGCCATCAAGACGATCGAGCAGGCGATTGCCGACAAAGCCTACGAAACCGGCCATATCCGGCCCTATCCGCCGGAACGGAAGACCGGCAAGCGCGTCGCGATCATCGGCTCGGGGCCGGCCGGCATGGCGGCCGCCCAGCAACTTGGCCGCGCCGGCCATGACGTTCACGTCTATGAGCGCGAGAGCCGGCCGGGCGGGCTGATGCGTTACGGCATCCCCGATTTCAAGATCGAGAAGCATTATATCGACCGGCGCATCGAGCAGATGCAGGGCGAGGGCGTCAGCTTCCATTGTGGCGTCAATGTCGGCGTCGACAAGCCGGTCGCCGAACTGCTCGCCGAATACGACGCGGTGCTCTATTGCGGCGGTTCCGAAACGCCGCGCCCGGCCAACATCCCGGGCGACGATCTCGACGGCGTGCACGACGCGATGCCGTATCTGGTGCAGCAGAACAAGCGCATCGGCGGCGAGCCGATCCAGTCGGTGGCATGGCCGTCGCGCCCGATCGTCGCCGGCGGCCAGCATGTCGTCGTCGTCGGCGGCGGCGACACTGCCTCCGACTGCGTCGGTACCGCCTTCCGCCAGGGCGCGGTGCGCGTCACCCAGCTCGACATCCGGCCGCAGCCGCCGGAAAAGGAAGACAAGCTATCGGTCTGGCCCTACTGGGCGACCAAGATGCGCACCTCGTCCTCGCAGGCCGAAGGCGCCGAGCGCGAATTCCAGGTGGCGACGCTTGAATTCATCGGCGAAGACGGCCAGCTGACCGGGGTCAAATGCTGCGAGGTCGACGAAAAGCGCAAGCCGATCGCCGGCACCGAATTCGTCATCCGCGCCGATCTCGCGTTCATCGCCATCGGCTTTGCCGGGCCAGCCGCTCGAGGGCCGGTGTCGGAACTCGACGGGCAGATGACGATCGTCACCGACAGCCGCCGTTCGAAGAACGTCGAGGCCAATGACCGCGATTACAGAACCAGCGTCGAAAGGCTCTATGCGGCTGGCGACGTGCGGCGCGGCCAGTCGCTGGTCGTCTGGGCAATCCGCGAGGGCCGCCAGGCGGCGCGCGCCATCGATGAGTCTCTGATGGGATCGAGCGTGCTGCCGCGCTGAGTCCGTTCCGAAACTCTACAGAAAGAGTCGCCAGTTTTACTGCCGGATCGCCGTCGTCGTGTCGGATGCAGCAGCCGCAGTCGCAGGTTGTATCTTGGGCGGCCACGAGAAATCGTCGGCGCGGCCGGGCGAGGCGTCGGTCGCCTTGCCCTCGACGATCAGCTTTTCGCCGGGCAAATTCTTGTCCGCCTTTGCCGGCGGGGCGGCGCCGAGAAGTTCCGAGCCGCCGTCCAGCGCCGGATCGCTGAGCAGCATCGGCACAGTGCGATCGGCGGCTATCGGTGCGGCAGCAGGTGCCGGCGCCTCGACGGGAGCGCCGGCCGGGGCAGAAGCTGTGACCACGCTTCCCGGAGCGGCCAGCCCAAGGATCTTCATCAGCGGCTTTTCGGTGTAGAAGGCGAGCTTGCGCTTGCCGGCCTTCGACATGTTGATGCCGTCGTCGGAGCGCAGGCGCACCGATTGGCCGTTTATGTCCGGTCCGCTGGTGATAAAGGCGCCGTTCTCGTCGACGAACCCGTCCCAGACATCGACGAATTCGCCGCCGTGGCTTTCGGCGGACGAGCGGTAGATGTCGTTGAAGGCCAGCATGTCGGAGGTCATTTTCGAGACCCGGAAGGCCGGCATGCCAACCCACAGATACGGCACCTTGGCTGAAGCGATGGCTTTGCCGAGCGCTTCGGTCCGGCGCTCGTACTCCTTGGTCCAGTTTTCGGATCGCGGCTGCTCACGCACATCGCCGACGCGCATCTGCTGACGGTCGTTCGATCCGAGCATGACGACGACGGCTGCCGGTTTTTCGGTAGCGATCAGCGACTTGACCTGTTCGGGCCAGTTGTAGACATCGTCGCGCACGAAGCCGGACGAGCCGTTGGCGCGGACGACAATCCTGACGCCGGTGTTTTCGGCAAAGGCGGCGTCGAGCCCCTCAGCCAGTCCAGACGCCATGAAATCGCCGACCACCAGAACGACGCGCGCATCGGGCGCCTTCTCGGCCACCGGGGTTGTCGGCTCGGCCGGCGCCGGCCGGCGAACGGACCGGGGCTTCCTCAGCTTGGGTCTGGGCTTTGTTCTCTGGAATTCTCTCGGGAATTCGGGCGGCGGCTGCTCAAACCGCTCGCTTCTGCGCGGAAACAACAGGTCGCGCAGCGACCAGCCACGACTTTCCGGCTCCTGCGCCATGGCCGAGGTATGAAAGGCGCTGGCCGCGCCGACTGCCAGAACGACGATCGCCAGAACGAGGATCGGCACGCGACAAACGATCAACCGGATGCGCGCAGCCGAAACCAATCACCCTCTCCATCCCGTAACCGGCTCTAGTTTTGCCTGAGCCATTTGAGCACTTCCTTGCTCGGATACCCGTCCTGGGTCAAGCCGGCCTTTGCCTGGAAGGCCATGATGGCGGTTTTCGATCCGTCACCGATCTTGCCATCGAACTTGCCGTCGTAATAGCCGTGCTCGGAAAGTCGCTTCTGAAGCTCCTGCCTTTCCTCGAAGGAGAGCTTGGTAAACGGTCGCTTCCAGTCCTGCACAAGCCCGCCATAGCCGGCGATTTCGTCGGCAAGAAGGCCCACGGCGAGCGCATATTTGTCGGCATTGTTGTAGCGCTTGATGACCGAGAAATTCTTGATCATCAGGAAAGCCGGCCCGCCCCGGCCACCGGGCAGCTTCAACGTCGCCTTGTCCCCACCGTTCTTGAATGGCTTGCCGTTGGCACGGGTGACGCCAAGCGCCTGCCATTGCGACAGCGACTTCGAGCCCCCGGGCAGCTTCTTGCCGTCCGGAAGGCTGACCTCATAACCCCAGGTCTTGCCTGCCTGCCAGCCGTTCTTCCTCAGCAAATTGGCGGCTGTCGCCAGTGCGTCGGGAATCGAATTCCAGATGTCGCGCTTGCCGTTGCCGTCCATATCGACCGCATAGGACAGGTAGCTGGTGGGGATGAACTGGGTATGACCCATCGCGCCGGCCCAAGAGCCGCTGAGATGGCTTTCGTCGATGTCGCCGGTCTGCAGGATCTTCAGCGCCGCGATCAGCTGGGTGCGGGCAAATTTCGCGCGCTTCGGGTCGGCATAACCAAGCGTCGCCAGCGAGCGCACGACATTGCGCATGATGTCATCGCGCTTGAGGGTTTCGCCGTAGTTCGACTCCATCGACCAGATGGCCAGCAGGATGTAGCGGTCGACGCCGTATCTTGCCTCGATCCTGTCCAGCCACGGCTTCCATTTCCTTGCCATCTGCTGGCCGACGGCGACCGACTGGTCATGGACGCGGTTGTCGAAATAATCCCAGGCGGGTGCGGTGAATTCGGGTTGAGTACGGGCCTTTTCCAGCACCATCGGATCAGCATCGCTGATGCCCTTGAATGCCTGGTCGTAGACGGAGCCGGAAACGCCGCTCGCCACGGCGGTAGCACGGAAGCTGGCGACCCATTGGCGGAAGCCGGCATCGGCAAAAGCCGGCCCGCTGGGCATGAGCAAGGCAAGCGAGAGGCTGGCGGCCGTCAGGACGCTGGTGAAGCGCCTTGCGACGTTGCGAACGGACATCTTTTCCTCCTTCTTTATCTCAGGAAGACTATTCATCGCCGAACCCGGTTAGCATTTGGTTTACCATAGGTGCCGTCCGGGATGAAAAGATGCGTCGACGCTTTACCAGCTGAGATTTCTGTCCCGTCGTTCAGTAATGCTCGATTTCGGCATGAAAATGTCTCGAATCGGGATTGCCGAACCGGCATGCAAATGGATAATTGGCACATGAAGAGAGTTCGCAAGGCAGTATTCCCGGTTGCCGGTCTCGGCACGCGCTTTCTCCCCGCCACCAAGGCCATTCCCAAGGAAATGCTGACGGTCGTCGACAGGCCGGTCATCCAGTATGTGGTCGATGAGGCGCGCGAAGCCGGGATCGAGCATTTCATCTTCGTGACCGGCCGCAATAAGGCGGTCATCGAGGATCACTTCGATGTCCAGTTCGAGCTCTACGACACGCTTGCGCAGCGTGGCAAGGATGATCAGCTCGCCCGCCTGCAGCGGCTGCAGCCGGCGCCGGGGCAGACCAGCTTCACCCGCCAGCAGGTGCCGCTCGGCCTTGGCCACGCCGTCTGGTGCGCGCGCGAGCTTGTCGGCGACGAGCCCTTTGCGCTGCTGTTGCCCGACATGATCATGCAGTCGGAAAAAAGCTGCATGAAGGACATGGTCGAGCTTTACGCCGAGACCGGCAACAACATCGTCGCCGTGCAGGAATGCGATCCCGCCGAGGCGCACAAATACGGCATTGTCGGCCGCGGCGAGGACGCCCATCACGGTTTCAGCATCACCGGCATGGTGGAAAAGCCGAAGACCGGCACCGCGCCGTCGAACCTCTTCATCAACGGGCGCTATATCCTGCAGCCGGAGATATTCAAGATACTCGAAGGCCAGGAAAAAGGCGCCGGCAACGAGATCCAGCTCACCGATGCAATGCTGAAGCTGCAGAAGCAACAGCCCTTCTACGGCTACCACTACCGCGGGCGGACGTTCGACTGCGGCTCGCCCGAAGGCTTCGTCGAGGCCAACGTTGCCTTCGCACTGTGGCGCAGCGACATGAATGCAAGCATGGCCGGTGTCATTCGCACGCTTCTCGACGAACTCGCGCCGTCAGAACGCCGCGGCGTAGCCTTCTAGCTTCAACACCGGTTCGCGCTGACTGGCTAAAGTGCGCCGCATTCGACCAGCCTTATGCGATGCGCTTTAGGTTCTTGTTTTATGCATGTCGTTATCGCAAAACCGCTGCACACTTTTGCGCGACATGCATTAGCGCTGCAACTTCAAGCCGACGAAGATACTGTTGGCCGTGTAGTCGCGTCCAACCAGGTTGCTGGTCAGTTTTTCAGTCCTGACGCGGGTGGTGAGCCCGGCATAGCGGTTCAGCCACCATGTCAGCCCAGCCTCGGCGCTCAGCGTCAAATCATGATCGTCGGAGCCGGTATAGTCGCGCCATTCAACGCCGAGAGCGGCATTTCCGGTCAGGTTGGCGCGGATTTGCCGCTCGCCGGTGAGGCTGCTGGAATAGAGCATGTCGCCGCTTTCGCCCGCGTTCGTCGTGTTCTCGGCGGTCGTCTGTGCGGTGAGGCCGATCGTGGTGCCGCGTTCCGGCGACCATTTGAGATCGGCATTAACCGTCGCGCCCGAAATCGCCGGCAGGGCGTTGTCGTCGATAGCTTCGCGCAGCCAGCCGACCGAGAACTCGCCGGTAAGCTTCTCGCGGAGATCGAGCTCGACGCCGGCCCGTGCGCCAAGCCGCGTCGAGGAGCGCTGGAAGCCGTTTGGATCGACGCGCAAATCATAAGCGCGCCGGCCGACCTCGATTTCGGTGAACGGAGTGATGGCAGGCGAGATCTCGTAGCCGGTGCGCAAAATGGCCGTATAGAGCGTCGAGTCGCGGCCCTTCTGCGACAGCGATCCCCCCGACGAAAGCTTGGCGTCACCAAAGATGTCGTGCTCGACCGCGCCGGTCAGCGCGAAGCGCATCTTTCCCGCATCCTTCTCGACGGCGAGGCTGCCGCTCACGGTCTGGCGCACCGGCTGCCCAACGGCGCCGACGATGGCGTCCGGCGCCGAGGCCGATTCGGGCACGGCCTCGTAGCCAAGTTTGGCGATGGCGCGCAGATCATTGTCGAGATCGATGTTGAGCGTGCCGTCGACGCGGCCTTGCGCCTCGTGAACGTCATAGCCGGACAACGTCTCGCGGAAGATGCCATAGCCCTCAATCGTCGCCGAATTCTCCCGCCAGTCGGAGACGGCGTTGAAGCGCAGCGTCGTTTCCGACAGCAATGCCGGCTTGCCGAGGCTGCTCGAATCGGCGTTTGTTGAATACGTCAGGCCTTGCTCGAGCGTCGGCCGGATCACGAAGGAGCCGAGCTGGATGCCGGTGGCGGCGAACGGGTCGTCCTCGTTCTTCTTGTCCTGGCCTTCGATGGCTTCGGTGCGCTCGGCGCCGGGGTCGAGCTTGAGCCTTTCGGCGGAATCGATGGTCACCGCACGGCGGTTGGCCGTATCCTGCTCGTCTATGGCGGCGGTGTCGGTGTCGTCGGTCGTCGGCGTCGCTGCAGTCGCAGTGGCGCCTCTCTTGCTCTTCTTGTTGTCCACGGCCTCATCTTTGGCCTTGCCTTCTTCGACGGCGCGTTGCGTTGCGCTCGGCCGCCGTCGTGGCGGCGGAGCAGGGTCGGCAAACGGGTCGTCGCTGGCCGCTGGTGGATCGAAAGTGCCGCCGGTTGTGGCCGCCGCCTCGCCCGTGCCGTCGTCAGGCAAGGCCCCCGGGCTGGCCGGACGATAGGTAGGCAGCGGCGTATCGTCGTTGGCGGTTGCAGCAGCCATGCCCAACTGCCTGATCCTGTACGGCTGGTCGTCCAGGATTGTCGATTCCGAAACCTCACCGCGCGGCTCGATTTCCTGGGCGCAAAGCAGTGCCGGACGCGACAACGCAAGGACACTGGTTGCCAGCAGCAAAGCGCAAACCGCGTTGCCCTTTCGTCCTATTTTGTTTTGAGGCTGAAACCCGGACATCGGCACCACTGCTTGCGCGGCGCACGCGCGCCATACTTACGAAACCGTAAATGGGGATGGTTAACGGAGCGTTGAGGGATCGCCCGCCAAGGTGTTCTGGGCGGCAATTCCGTTGGACAGGCGCGCGCCGAAGCGCTAATCGCATCGTCCATGGACGTGAAATCCCCAGACAGGAAGCCGCTCGACGAGCAGGCCGCGATTGCCTCGGCGCTGAGAACGGTGGCGACAGAGCAGGCCGGCGTCGCGGCACTGGCAGACGCGCTCGAAAACGGGCTGGCCGAGCCGTTCGCACGGGCGGTCGACATGGTGTCGCAGATCGATGGCCGCGTCATCGTCACCGGGGTCGGCAAAAGCGGCCATATCGGCTCGAAGATCGCCGCAACGCTCGCTTCGACCGGCACGCCGGCCTTCTTCGTCCACCCTGCCGAAGCCAATCACGGCGACCTCGGCATGATCGCTCGGAACGACGCCATCATCGCCCTGTCGTGGTCGGGGGAAAGCCTCGAGCTCAAGGGCATCATCGCCTATTCCAGGCGCTTCTCGATCCCGCTGGTCGCGGTCACCGCCGGCGAAAAATCGGCTCTGGCGCGTGCAGCGGACGTGGTGCTTCTGCTGCCGCGAGCCCCGGAAGCCTGTCCGCACGGCCTTGCGCCGACGACCTCGACGCTGCTGCAAATGGTGATGGGCGATGCGCTGGCCATCGCGTTGCTCGAGGCGCGCGGCTTCACCCCGGACCATTTCCGAACGTTCCATCCCGGCGGCCAGCTCGGAGCCAACCTGACGCAGATCCGCGAGATCATGCATGTCGGCGACAGGCTGCCTCTGGTGTCGTCCGGCACCGGCATGCGCGAGGCGATCCTCGAATTGTCGCGCAAGGGGTTTGGCTGCGTGGCGGTCACTTCGGCGGACGGCAAGCTGATCGGCATCATCACCGATGGCGACATCAGGCGCCATATCGGCAGCGATCTTCTGGCCATGAGCGTCGATCAGGTGATGACCAGAGAGCCAAAAATGGCGGCGCCCGACACACTGGTTGCGACGGCGCTGCAGACGATCAACGATTCTGCCATTACCAGCCTGATGGTGGTCGAAGGCAGACGGCCGATCGGGCTCGTCCATCTGCACGACCTGCTGCGCATCGGTGCTGCCTAGCGGGCTTCTAGACTGCCTCGACCGTCAGTTCCAGGTCGGTGTCGGCGGCACCGGTCACGCGCACCTGCGTGCCGGCCGGCAGGTCAGGGCCGGAGACGCGCCACAACGTGTCGCCGAGCTTGATGCGGCCGCGCCCATCCTTGATCGGCTCGGCAAGGGTCGCCGTCCGGCCGACCATCTGCGCGCCGCGCCGGTTGAGCAGCGGCTGGTCGGTTTCCTCATGCCGCCCGCCCACCAGCCGCTTGCCGACATAGGCCGAGACCAGCGACAGCGCGAGGAAGGCGAGGACCTGGACCTGCCAGCTCCAGAAACCGGCGTCCCAGATGAGCAGCGAGACGACGCCGATCAACAGCGCGGCAATGCCGATCCACAGCATGAAAATGCCCGGCGCGACGACCTCCATCACCAGCAGGACGAAGCCGAGGACCATCCAGCTCCACGGACCGAGTTCGGAAATGATGCGATCGAACATGGCCTCAGGTCTCGCTGGGACGAACCACGGGCGGGCGGGCCTGTCGTGCTGGACTGGCGGTGCCTTCGCCCTTGAAAACTTCCCTGGCGATTTCACCAATGCCGCCGAGCGTGCCGATCAGTGAGGAAGCCTCTATCGGCATCAGCACGAGTTTGCTGTTTGTCGCTGCACCGATCCTGGTCAGCGCTTCGGTGTATTTCAGCGCGACAAAGTAGTTGAGCGCCTGCACGTCACCCTTGGAAATCGCCTCCGATACCACCTGCGTGGCGCGTGCTTCAGCCTCGGCCGAGCGCTCGCGCGCCTCGGCATCGCGGAAGGCGGCTTCCTTGCGGCCCTCGGCCTCCAGGATCTGCGATTGCTTGAGGCCTTCGGCGGCGAGGATCTGGGCGCGCTTGTTGCGCTCGGCCATCATCTGGCGGCCCATCGATTCGACGAGATTGGCCGGTGGATTGATGTCCTTGATCTCGACACGGGTGATCTTGATACCCCAGGGGTGCGCGGCCTCATCAACGACGCGCAGCAGGCGCTCGTTGATGGCATCACGGTTTGACAACAGCTCGTCGAGGTCCATCGAGCCCATCACGGTGCGGATGTTGGTCATCGTCAAATTGAGGATAGCGTTCTGCAGGCCGGCGACCTGGTAGGCGGCCTGCGCCGCGTTGAGCACCTGATAGAAGGCAACGCCGTCGACGGCCACGGTGGCGTTGTCGCGGGTGATGATCTCCTGGGTCGGAACGTCGAGCACCTGCTCCATCATGTTCATCTTGGCGCCGATACGGTCGACGAAGGGCACGATGAGGTTGAGGCCCGGGCTCAATGTCTTGGTGTAACGGCCAAAGCGTTCGACGGTATAATTGTAGCCTTGCGGAATTGTCCGGATGCCCTTGAAAAGCACCAGCACGACAAGGGCGACAAGAACAAGAAGCGCAATATCGAAACCACTGAAACCCATTTTGGCTCTCCCCTCAAAGGCCATGTTGGACATTGCCACGCGGCCGATTCCACCAAACACTTAAGTGTGTTTCAGCAATGTTACAATCAGGTGATCACGGATTGCGGGTGCATGGACGGCGGGATCCATTCAAGCCCAGCCGGACAGCTCGCGCCGCACCATTGCCTCGATCACCGCCATGCCCTCTGCACTGTCGTTGAGGCAAGGGATGTGCGCGAACTTTTCGCCGCCGGCATGGTGGAAGGTCTCGGCCGCTTCCCTGCCGATCTCGTCCAGCGTCTCGATGCAATCGACGGAAAAGCCCGGATTGACGATGGCGACCGATTTCACGCCTTCGCGCCCCAGTCTTTCGACTGTCTTGTCGGTGTAGGGTTGCAGCCATTCCTGCGCGCCGAAGCGCGACTGGAAGGTGGTGATCAGCTTGTTCTCATCCCAGCCGAGCTTTTCGCGCAGCAGCCGCGTCGTCTCCAGGCAATGCGCCTGGTAGGGATCGCCCTTGTCGGAGTAGGATTTCGGAATACCGTGATAGGAGGCGATGACGATTTCCGGATCGAAGTCGAGGCTCGCCAGATGCCCTTCGATCGAACGGGCGAGCCCCTCGATATAGGCCGGCTCGTTGTAATAGGGGGGCACGCTGCGAATGGCCGGGGCGCGGCGCATCTTCATCAGCGCGCGAAACAACTGGTCGTTGGCGGTCGCAGTCGTCGTCGCCGAATATTGCGGATAGAGCGGGAAAGACAGGATGCGGTCGCAGCCTTGCTCGACCAGTCTGTTGGCCACGCTCTCGGTCGAAGGGTTGCCGTAGCGCATCGCCCAATCGACGATCACATGGGATAAATCGCCGAGCGCAAGCCCGAGTTTCTCGGACTGGGCACGGGTATAGGTGCGCAGCGGCGACTCGTTGCGCTCCCGGTTCCATATCCTGGCATAGTTGGCGCCCGACTTCTTCGGCCGGGTGGTGAGGACCAGGCCGTAGAGGATCGGATACCAGACCGCCTTGTTGAGTTCGATGACGCGCGGATCGGACAGGAATTCCCTGAGATAGCGCCACATCGGCTTGAAGTCGGTGCCGTCCGGGGTGCCGAGATTGATCAGCATGACACCGACCTTGCCTGTCCCGACCGGAGGGTGTCCTGCCGGGAGCGCGCCGGCGGTCGTTTCGGCTTTGCTTTCAGCAGGGTTGGCAAGCGTCATGGGGTTCTCCAACACCGCGAAACCAGCGGTGCCGCGGCGAAGGTAGCGATGCCGCGCCGGTTTTCAAATGCAGCGTCTGGCCGCACCTTATCCCAGAAATGCAGCACCCGCCCGGTTTGCCGGGCGGGTGCATTGCGTTCCTGCGGCCGGATTACTTCGAGGCCGCCGGGATAGTCAAGGTTGCGCCGACCGGCAGCCGGCGTGGCTCGTAGGCTTTGTTGGCATCGAAGATCATTTTCCATTTGGTGCCGTCGCCATAGGCCTTCACCGCGAGATCCCAATAGGTATCGCCGGCGACGATTACATGGCTGCTTTCGGCCGGTGCCGGCTCAGCCGGCTTGGCGGGCTCGGCAGGTTTTGCCGGCTCACTTGGGGCCGGTTCACTCGGGGCCGGCTGACTCCGGGCCGGCTGACTCGGGGCCGGCTGACTCGGGGCAGGCGCCGTCTCGGCCGGTTTGGCCGGTACAGCCGGAGCAG
>NZ_AYVY01000009.1 GCF_000503055.1 Mesorhizobium sp. LSHC420B00
ATGGCCGCTCGCCCTTCAGAGCAAGCGCCGTTCTCTCTCCAAAACTTTTTGCAGAACCTTCAGGACACTATCGGCGGAGGAAGGTTCGGACGCGGTAGCCGCCTGAGCCCGGGTCGTCCGAGTGATGCCCCCATCCCCCGGACGAGCCACACCGCGTCCTATGCTCTGCTTAATCGATTTGGCGCGCCCGCGGCATGTTACCCGAGGTTACATGTCACTGTTACGCGCCAGTTCCGGCCGATTTTCTGGCGATGTGTTGGTTTCGGGCAACAAAAAAGCCGGATCAATGAAGACCCGGCTGAGTTTGATTGGAAGTGCCTGTTAAGGCTAACCTCCAGAGGGGAACACTCGAGAGCGCTAATGGGAGGAGAACGCGCTCAGGAGATGATCTATATATGTGCTCTTCATGCCCAAGAAACAAGCATCTATTTTGCAACACACACATGCAAAAAGGCGCCGGCTGTGGTCCAATCCGGCCCGAAGCGCAATAGGACCAGTTGAATCGCTGAAATGCAGCCTGCGGCAAGGCAAAAATCGATCTGCAGCCGCGAATCGGCAGCGATTCTTGCTCGGAAAGTCGAAAAACGCAGGATGACGTGGAATCGTGCAGCACGCGTTTGTTTTTTCGGCAGCCAGACCTTGCTGGGTGCATGTCGCCCAAAAGCCCGCCATCGGCGTCGCAACCTAGGCTGACTATCGACGCACTCTAAAACGACCAGCTGCGCGCCTTGGCGATGATGAAATCGCGGAAGACATGCAGCTTCGCCTGGTTCTTCATCGCGTCGGGATAGGCGAAATAGGTGTCGAAGGACGGCACCTCGGTCTCGGGCAGCAACTGCACCAGCCCCGAATCCTTGCTGACCACGTAATCCGGCAGCATGGCGATGCCGGCGCCGCCTTGCACCGCCCGCTTGATCGACAGGATGTCGTTGATCTGCAGCGTCGGCACCCTTTGCCCGCCTTCGAAATCGCCGACCGTTTCCAGCCAGTTCAGTTCCGACAGATGCGCCGGCACCGGCACGCCGAAGGTGACGATGCGATGGGCCTTCAGCTCGGCGATCGAATTCGGCTTGCCGTATTTGTTCACATAGGAGGGCGCCGCGTAGAGATGGAAATGCACGGTGAACAGGCGGCGCTGGATGAGGTCGGGCTGCTGCGGCTGGCGCAGCCGGATGGCGCAATCGGCCTGGCGCATTGTGAGGTCGAGCTCCTCATTGGCGAGGATAAGCTGCAGGCTGACCTCAGGATAGAGCTCGATGAATTCCTGCACGCGCTCGGTCAGCCAGCCGGCGCCGAGGCCGACCGTGGTCGTCACCCTGAGCACGCCGGAGGGCCGGTCCTTAGTCTCGGTCAGCCGCGACTTGATGGTTTCGAGCTTCATCAGCACGTCGTGCGCCGTGCGGAACAGCATCTCGCCCTGTTCGGTCAGCACCAGGCCGCGGGCGTGGCGATTGAACAGCGGCACGCCGACGTCATGCTCGAGCGCGCTGACCTGCCGCGAGATCGCCGATTGCGACAAATGCAGTGTTTCCGCGGCATGGGTGAACGACCCCGCTTCTGCTGCGGCGTGAAACACGCGTAGCTTGTCCCAATCCAACGCCATGATTTCCCCTCGTCCTGTTTTCTGGCGTCCGCCTGTTTTGGCGTCTGAATGAAAAATCAGGCTTTTGCGCGGCTTTTCTCAGCCGCTTGTTCAACAATCACTCCGCCGCTTCGCGGTGAACCTCGATCCCCGCCAAATATTTTTCCGCCTCGAGCGCGGCCATGCAGCCAAGCCCGGCCGCCGTCACCGCCTGGCGGTAGATATCGTCGGTCACGTCGCCGGCGGCGAACACGCCCGGCATGTCGGTGCGGGTCGAATCCGGTGCCGTCCACAGATAACCGTTCGGCTTCTGCTTCAGCTTGCCGGCAAACAGCTCGACCGCCGGTGCGTGGCCGATCGCCACAAACACGCCGTCGACCACGAGATGCATCTCCTGCCCGGTCACCACATTGCGCAGCTTCAGCCCTTCGACCGAAGGCGGCATCGGCGCCTTGCCGGGCCGGCCAGTGATCTCGTCGACGACCGTATCCCAGATGACGCGGACATTGTCCTTCTGCAGCAGCCGCTCGCGCAGGATGCGCTCGGCGCGGAAATCGCTGCGCCTGTGGATGACGGTGACGCTCTTGGCCAGGTTGGAGAGATAGAGCGCTTCCTCCACCGCCGAATTGCCGCCGCCGATCACCGCGACATCCTTGCCGCGATAGAAGAAGCCGTCGCAGGTGGCGCAGGCCGAGACGCCAAAGCCCATGAAGGTGTGTTCGCTCGGGATGCCCAGCCACTTCGCCTGCGCGCCGGTGGCGATGATCAGCGCGTCGGCGGTATAGGTCGTACCGGAATCGCCCTTGGCGCGGAACGGCCGCACATTGAGGTCGACCTCGGTGATGATGTCGTTGACGATGTCGGTGCCGACATGCTCGGCCTGCTTGAGCATTTCGCTCATCAGCCATGGGCCCTGGATCGGGTCGGCGAAGCCCGGATAGTTTTCGACATCGGTGGTGATCATCAGTTGCCCGCCCTGCTGCAGGCCGGCGACCAGCATTGGCTTGAGCATGGCGCGGGCGGCATAGATCGCCGCCGTATAGCCGGCAGGGCCGGAGCCGATGATGAGAACAGGCGCGTGCTTGGTGATCATGAAAAGCCTCTGCGGGGGAGCAGCCATGGATTGTGGCATGAACTCTCGTCGATTGTTGCGCGTAATGTAAGTGTTGCCTGCGACGCCAGCAAGGCAAGTTGCCGTTCGTCCCCGGAAAGCTTCCGCACCGGCGACGGCGACAAGCAACCGGTAGCAAGATGATGCGAAAATCCTCGATCCACCGGATGGAATAGACAGCAAAGTCGTTTAACTACAAAGTCGCGAAAGATTCTTTCGCGTCACCACGGAAGCCCGCACGGAAGCCGCCATGCCGATCAAGGCCGATCTCGATGCCATCGACTGGAAGATCCTGCGCGAGCTTCAGCAGGACGGGCGCATGACCAATGTCGAACTGTCGGGCCGGGTCGGCATTTCGGCGCCGCCATGCCTGCGCCGCGTCAGGCGGCTGGAAGAAGCCGGCATCATCCGCGGCTACCGCGCCTTGCTCAACGCGCCGGCGCTCGGCCTCGACGTCGTCGCCTTCTGCCTGATCGGCCTGCATCACCAGGCCNCGCCTTGCTCAACGCGCCGGCGCTCGGCCTCGACGTCGTCGCCTTCTGCCTGATCGGCCTGCATCACCAGGCCGACGCCGAGCTCAAGACCTTCGCCGAGCGCACCCGCGGCTGGCCGATCGTGCGCGATGCCTGGATGGTGTCGGGCGAGTCCGACTTCCTGCTGCATTGCGTGGCGAGCGACCTCGGCACCTTCCAGACCTTTGTCATCGAGGAACTGGCCTCGGCAGCCAATGTCGATACGGTGCGAACCGCGCTGACCATCCGCCGGGTCAAGGATGAAGGGCTAGTGGCGTTTTCGGCTTGAGGAGGCCCCACAGACGGCGCCTTCGCCAAAATTCTGTCTTCGGACCATGACGATTTCTCTTGGGCTGCCAAGCGGAACGAAATGCGGCGGCAGCGGCAAGCATCACGCAGGAAACCGGCTCCTTGACAATTCGTGGGAATGATCTGCGCAACGTAGGCGATGGACGCCGAACAAAGCCGCAGTCGGTTAATGGTGGCTGGAACGTCCTCGTGAGCGCCTCGCCCGGATATCGGGTCCGACTAGGGCACGACTTTCGGTTTCTTTAGAGCGGTCAACCGCGCAACCAGGGATGTGTACTGGTAGACTGCTTTCAGCAATTCCTTGGCAAGTTCTATCGCCAATTCGGACTCTTCCTTGCCTATGGCGTCATAATCCTTAGCCTCAATATGTGCGGCATCATTACCAAGAATCCGCAACTCGTCAGCCGCGGTGAGTAGCTCGGAAGGCACTACGGCGACTGAGCTCAACGCAGCCAAGCGACCTTTGAGATCTTTTCCAGCCGCTTTTTTGTCGTCGCATAGCTCTTCCAAAGTGCGCCGGACCATCAGAGCGGCCGCTCGGTAGCAGCCCGCAGCGTGGCATTTTATTGACTCCTCCAAGGTGGAGAGGATGTCTGGCGGGAGGTTCGTCGCATCGAAGTCGATGACTTCTGGTGGGTATGAGACCACTTCGTTGTTGGACGTAGCGACAAACACAAGCGACGAACACGCTGGGTTCGGGCACCTTCGCATGCCGGCCGCTGCCGACTTGGCAACCCTACGCCCATTAGGATCCGCCCATGTTATTAGCCATGTGACATCTGGGCAGTTAGAGTATCCATGAAACGATCCGGTATGACGGCAATGAGGGCAGCGAAGAGAGACTACTTGCGGATGGTGGTGACCCAAGTTCTCCTTTGGATTTAAGTCCAAATGCGCACCTCCAGTATGAAGTTAATCCAAGGTAATCAGACGTGGGTATGGTGGCAAGCGGCGCCTGACCCGCGTCCGAGGAATATCGAAGCGAGGGGCCTACTAGCTGGCCTGAGGTTCAAACCATTTTGCCGCTTGCAGGCTGTTCATTACCCTATCAGCGATGGCCTTGTAGCGTCTGGCATCGTCGACGCTAAAATCATGTGACGTTTCATGCGCAGCTCTATTGCCTAGTACCCGGAGATCATCGAGCAAAGCAGACGTGCCAGCGTCTATGAGTTCGTTGTCGCGAAGAAGTCGGATCATGTTGCCGAACGGAAGTTTACGGGCTTGCCCCGAGCTTTCGGCCAGCCCGTAAACAGCCGACTCCAATTCGGCACGGACTTCAAGGATAGCTGCGCGTGGGGATATTTGGACGATTTTGTCAAACCGAGAAATCTCTTCCGGTGTTGGTGGAGGGATCTCGATATTCTTGTGCGGCAGGTGCTCTGCCGTTTTTTCGGCTTCGCTGAGACGAAACGATATCTCCGTATCCTTGTGTTTTAAATGAAGCCGAGGAAGCAAAGGGCGGAGCTCTCCGCGGAAGATCCAGACGGCTGCCACAATGGCGGCGGGCCATGCCAAGGAAGTCGCTGATGCGAATAGGGAAGCAAAGAAATCCAAGTAATTCATTCTACCCCTTATTTGCCAGCAGCAAACCCGATTGCAGGTAATCATACATGGCGCTCACCGGCAAGCAGCGCCGCAACGCTCCCTGCAAAATGCTCCTGAGAGCCTAGGGCCATCTGTCATCAATCACCGTCGGCGACTATGAATACTCATAACGCCCGAGATCAACGTGCTTCCCGCAGTTCATGCAGTTGTATCGTCTCCGCCCTGAGTATTTGTCGTCATACTGAAGGATGGATCGCTTCCTTTGTTGAAAACAATTCGGGCAGACGAGATGGCTCGGTTCATCGCCCGGTTTCCCCGCTATCAGTTCATAAGCGTAAGTCTGGTCGCCAAAGTCTTTCAAAAGGTAGCGATCTGCTGTTTTCTCCCATCTTTCAAACTCGGCGATCTTTTCTTGTAGCTCGCGCATGGCGTCGCGCGATGCAGAGGCAGAGTGCTGAGCATCTGCGATCTTCTGCTGGAGCTCTATGACGGCAGCATTCAGTTTTACCTGGTCGTCAACATTCTTCAGGCCCTTCGCGATTTCAAAGGCTGCTGTGAGGGCCGAATAGCCACTCGCAATCACAGACAGATCCATTCGATGTCCCTCCGTCTAAAATAGATGGAAAGTAGATCAGGTTAGATGACTGCCGGCAAGAAGACTGGCGAACGAGCAAACTGATGTTGCAGAGCGAAGGTCTGCCGGGTTTGCTATAGTCCCATGGCCTTCTTCGCGGCATCGGTTGCGATTGACACCACGATATCCCGAATGCCCTTTCCAAGGATTGGTCCCGCTTTTGCGATCAGCTTGTTCACGCGAGTAGCAGCGACGGTTGTCTGAGCTGTGTCTGAAGCGAGGGCGATGAAGCTGGACTTAGCCTTCTCGCGTTCATCGGTCTCGATACCCTCTACTTCGTCGACGAGTTCTTTTGCAGCTGCGACAGCACGTTCAGTCCAGGGAAACGGCTTCCCGCATGCATGGCAGAAGGCAGGAATGTGCATCCCGGAAGAGATGTTGCCAAAATCGCTACGAATTATTCGGTTGCCGCGAATTGATGCACGACAGGAGGGGCAGGTGACGATTGTCTCTTCCCCACACCGAGGGCAAAATTTGCTGCTCGCGGCCGCCTCGACATTCCCGGTAATCGCATGGCCGTTAACGCATACTTGGCCCACCTTGTAGATTTGCAAGCGCTCCTCCAGGTGAAAAACAATCAAACTAGAAACAGAGAAATCAAATATGTCTCGCCGGGGCAATAGCCCTGGTGCTGGCTGCAAGCGTGGTACACCGAATAAAGCGAGCGTAGGGCGTCAAAAAAGTCGCTGCGACCGGCGACACCTCTCTGGCGCGACAGCAAAGCGGACGCCACGAGGCGGGACGACATGGCCAAAGCGCCAGCCCCGTATCCCAAGCTCGCCTCCATGCAGCACACCGGCCGGGGTGGCGGACCGATCCAGACCGTCGAACTCACGAAGCTGAGCGGTGATGACTTCGCACGTCTCGAATCCATCTTCGGTCCGCTTGCCGGACCCGGCGACGATCATGCGCCTAATCAGGGCGGAGAAGGCGAAGCGGCAGCTGAACGGCGTCGCATTGAGCGAGACGCTGAGAAGATCAACGCCAAGCGCCGCACGCTTGCTGGCTTCGTCAGGAGGCGTTGGCGGCTCTGGACCCCGGAACGCCATACGTCGCAGCCGGCATATCCACGCTATCTACGTGCACCTTGCCAAGTGCCTGACATCAAACAACCCGCCTCAACGGCGGTCTCGGCGCGAATCAGCACCATAGCTGAATTAGTAGCATAGCTGCCGGCACAAAGCAAGAACAAAATGTGGCGGCATCGACGAAGCTGCCGATCTCCCCCCTTGCGGGGGAGATTGCAGCTTCGCCGACGGCATCAACTCCGAATGCACAATCACCCTGCGTCGCAGAGGCGCGTTTCGACCATTTCGCACAAATGGTGATAAAGGCACAAATGCCCCTGCTGGATGATCGGCGTCGAGGTCGNGGCGCGTTTCGACCATTTCGCACAAATGGTGATAAAGGCACAAATGCCCCTGCTGGATGATCGGCGTCGAGGTCGAGGGGACGTTGAGCAGGATGTCGGAGAGCGGTTTCAGCTTGCCGCCGGTGTCGCCGGTCAGGCTGATCACCGTCATGCCCATCATGCGCGCTTGTTGGGCGGCGGCGAGGATGCTCGGCGAATTGCCGCTGGTCGAGATGGCGAGCAGCACGGCGCCCGCCGAACCATGCGCCTCGACCTGGCGCGCAAACACCGTGTCGAAGCCGTAATCATTGCCCCAGGCGGTCAGCACCGCCGCGTTGGCCGGCAGCGCGATGACGTTGTAGGCCTTGCGCTCCCTGAGGAAGCGGCCGACCAGCTCGCCGGCGATGTGGATGGCGTCGCTGGCCGAGCCGCCATTGCCGGCTATCAGCAGCGCCTTGCCCTGCGAAAGCGCGGCGAGGACGGCGCTGACCGCCCGCTCCATCTCGCTGGTCAGGTCGCGCTCGACCATCGCCGAAATGGCGGCCGCCGAGCGGGCCAGGTAATCGTTCAGTTCGGACATGAAATCCTCAGTTTCCGGCGCGTAATCTGCCAATGGTGCCGGTGGTGCTCTTGCCGGCGACGAGGTCGACCAGCACGACGCGCCCGCCGGCCTTCTGCACGACATCGGCGCCAACCACCTGATCGACCGTATAGTCGGCGCCCTTGACCAGTATGTCGGGGCTCAGCGCCTCGATCAGCGAAAGCGGCGTATCCTCCTCGAAGATGACGACGGCGTCGACGGAGGCAAGTGCTGCCAGCACGCAGGCCCGGTCATGCTGGTCGTTGACCGGGCGCCCCGGCCCTTTCAGCCGGCGCACCGAGGCATCGCTGTTGAGGCCGAGCACCAGCCGGTCGCACAGGCTGCGCGCCGCGTGCAACAGACTGACATGGCCGGCATGCAGGATATCGAAACAGCCATTGGTGAAGCCCACGCTCAAGCCCTCGTCCTTCCAGCCCGCCACCAGCCGCGCGGCGGCGGCGGCATCGAGGATGGCATCCTTGTGGGCAACCGGACCATGCGAGCGAAACAGCGCGCCGGTGAGTTCCTCGATCGTCAGCCGCGCCGTGCCGCGCTTGCCGACGACAACGCCGCCGGCGGCGTTGGCGATCGATCCGGCCATGACGCGATCCGCCCCTGCAGCAAGCGCCAGTGCAAACGTCGCGATCACCGTGTCGCCGGCGCCTGAAACGTCGAACACTTCGCGCGCCTGCGTGGCGATATGCCGGGCGTCGTCCGCACCGATGACGCTCATGCCCTTTTCGCTGCGCGTCGCGACGACGAAATCGAAACCGTGCGCCGCAATCAGCTGGCGCGCCGCCGCCTCGATCTCGTCGTCGGCGAACACCGCGCGGCCGACCGCCTCGCCGAGCTCCTTACGGTTGGGCGTGATTGCCGTCGCGCCGGCATAACGCGCATAGTCGCTGCCCTTCGGATCGACCAGCACCGGCTTGCCCGCTTCCCGACAGATCGAGATCAGCTCGCCGGCGACGCCGTCGAGCAGCACGCCCTTGCCATAGTCGGACAGGATGACGATGTCGGCGCGCGCCAGCGCGTCGCGGAAATGCCCGACCATCATCGCCCGCTCGGCATCGCCCAGCGGCTTGATTTCCTCTTCGTCGAAACGCAGCACCTGCTGGTTGAGCGCGCTGAAGCGGCTTTTCGACGACGTCATGCGATCGGCATCCTGCGCCAGCCCGCCGGTGTCGACGCCAAACTCGTCGAGCATGCGCATGAGGTTCTTGCCGGCCTCGTCAGCACCGATCACTGAGACCGGTATGGCGGCGGCGCCGAGCGAAACGATATTGGCGACGACATTGCCGGCGCCACCCATCGCCAGCGTTTCGCCGCGCCCGTGCAGCACGGGGATCGGCGCTTCCGGCGAAATGCGCTCGATTACGCCATTGACGAAACGGTCGAGGATGAAATCGCCGACCACCAGCACGGTGGCGCTGCCGAAGCGCGAGATGGCGCGGTGAAGAGGTTCGGGTGAAGGCAGCTTGATCATGTCAACGCGCGGGAGAGCCGATTTCAGTGACAGGGAAATTCGATTGGCAGGGCCGGCCGTTCATGGCGATGCCGATATACCGCAATTCCAGCCAACGCAACGGCAGGCCTTCGACCGATCGCGGCAGCGCGACGGTGCGTCAGCTTTTCTGCAACGCGACATGCACGCCCAGCCCGACGAGCACCGCACCGCCGGCGCGCCGCATCAGTCGTTGCGCCCGGCTCGAGCGCCGCAGCCTGGCGGTCACCGCGCCGGCCAGCATCACGCAAACAATGTCGGCCGACGAGAACATCAAATTGACGATCGTTCCAAGCACGACGAACTGCAGCCAGACCGGAAACCCTGCCGAGGCATCGATGAATTGCGGCAGGAACGCCATGAAGAAAATCGCCGTCTTGGGATTGAGCACCTCGACGGCAACGCTCTCGAAAAAGGCGCGGCGGGCGGATTTCGGCTGAATTCCCGGCAAAACCGCATCGCCTTGGGCCTTGGCGCGAAACAGCGAAACACCGAGCCAGATCAGATACAGTGCACCGACCAGCTTGACCGCCATGTAAAGCACCGGCACGGCATGGAAAAGCACCGACAGGCCGACAGCGGCGGCGAAGACATGGACATAGCCGCCGAGATGGATGCCGAGCGCCGCCATCAGGCCGGACCAGCGGCCGCGCGCCATGGTTTGCGCGGCGGCATAGAGCATCGCCGGACCGGGGATATAGGCGAAGATCGCCGTGGTGGCGAAAAAGGCGACAAGCAGTTCGGTTGACGGCATTACCTTGCTCCTGTCGCCGGTCGGCCGGCAGGCCGACCGAAACGAGACCTTTGCGGCGCCACTATGACGCTCATCCTGCCGCCCGCCACCTGCTTTGTCGACAGCCCGGCCCGGCTCCCCTATAAGGCCAGAATCCCACAAGGCTACAACCGACACAAGGTACCAGAGGCTTTCATGATCATCGTCACGGGCGGCGCCGGCATGATCGGTTCCAACATCGTCGCCGCGCTCAACGCCGACGGTTTCAGCGACATCCTCGTCGTCGACGACCTCACCGACGGCCACAAGATCGCCAATCTCGCCGATCTCGAGATCGCCGATTATCTCGACAAGGACGATTTCCTGGCGCGGATGGAAGCCGGGGACCTCGGCCGCATCGAGGCCGTCTTCCACCAGGGTGCCTGCTCGACGACCACCGAATGGAACGGCAAGTTCATGATGGACGTCAACTACACCTATTCGAAGCACTTGCTGCACGCCTGCCTGGCCCTGCGCGTACCCTTCCTCTATGCCTCGTCCGCTTCGGTCTATGGCGGCAGCGCCGAGTTCCGCGAGGATCCGCAATACGAACGGCCGCTCAACGTCTATGCCTATTCGAAAAAGCTGTTCGACGACTATGTCCGCCGCACCGTGTTCGATACCGACCATTCGCCGGTGGCGGGCCTGCGTTATTTCAACGTCTACGGACCGCGCGAGGCGCATAAAGGCGCCATGGCCTCGGTCGCCTTCCATTTGTTCAACCAGGTCGAACGCGGCGAAAACCCCAAGCTGTTCGGCGCCTATGACGGTTTCGGGCCCGGCGAGCAGAGCCGCGATTTCATCCATGTCGGCGACGTCGCCGACGTCAATCTGTGGCTGTGGAAACGCGGCTCGAGCGGCATCTTCAACTGCGGCACCGGCAAGGCCCAGCCGTTCCGCGCCATTGCCGAAACGGTGATCGATACGCTCGGCCAAGGCCAGATCGAATTCATCGAATTTCCCGACCACCTCAAGGGCAGCTACCAGAGCTTTACGCAAGCTGATATGTCCCGCTTGCGCGCAGCCGGTTACAATGGCCAGTTCCGCACAGTGGAAACCGGCGTCAGAGACTATGTCGAATGGCTGAAAGCCCAACGATCCTCGTGATCGGCCCACGCTGGGTGGGCGACATGGTGATGGCGCAGTGCCTGTTCCAGGCGCTGAGGGAGCTTCATCCGAGCGCCGCCATCGACGTGCTGGCGCCGGCCTGGGCAGCCCCCCTGGTCAAGCGCATGCCCGAAATACGCCAGCAGATCGATCTGCCGCTGAAATCCGGCGCGTTCGAATTCCGCGTCCGCAGGCGCTTCGGCCGCCTGCTGCGCGGCCGCTACGACATGGCCTATATCCTGCCGGGCAGCTGGAAGTCGGCGCTGATCCCGTTCTTTGCCGGCATTCCGCGCCGCGTCGGCCATCTCAAGGAAATGCGCTATGGGCTGCTGACCGACATCGTGCCCTTGCCCGATCGCCTGAAACGGCGCACCGCGCAGGCCTATTTCGGCCTTGCCCAGGGCGGCGGCTTCCGGGCTCCCAAGCTTGCCGTCGATCAGGATAACCAGGCGGCACTGCTCGGCCGTTTCGGGCTGACGGCGAGGAAATTCGTGGCACTTATGCCCGGCGCCGAATTCGGCCCGGCCAAGCGCTGGCCGAGCGAACACTATGCCGGCCTCGCCCGCGAGATGATGGCGAAGGGGTTTGGCGTGGCGCTGTTCGGATCGAAGAACGACGCCGAGGTGACGGCTGAAATCGCCGCGCTTGCGCCGGGCGCCGTCGATCTCGCCGGCCAGACGCGGCTGGAGGATGCCATCGACCTGATCGCCGCGGCGAGGCTCGCCGTCTCCAACGACAGCGGGCTGATGCATGTCGCCGCCGCGGTCGGCACGCCGGTTGTCGCCGTCTACGGCTCGACCTCGCCGCAGAACACGCCGCCGCTCGCAGAGCGTCGCGAACTGGTCTGGCTCGGCCTGTCCTGTTCGCCGTGCCACAGGAAGACCTGCCCACTCGGTCATCTCAACTGCCTGAAGACGCTGGACGTCGAACGCGTCGTGGTGGCGGCGGAGCGGCTGCTGGAAATGCCGGCCGCCGCATGAAGGTGCTGATCGTCAAGACGTCGTCGATGGGCGACGTCATCCACACCTTTCCCGCGATCGAGGATGCGCGCCGCGCCCGGCCCGGCCTGTCGTTCGACTGGTGCGTGGAAGAGGCCTTTGCCGGCATCGTGGCGCTGCATCCCGCCATCCAAACCATCCACAGCGTGGCGATCCGGCGCTGGCGCAGGAAGCTGCTCGAGCCCGGCACATGGCGGGAAGTGGTCGGCTTGTGCCGCGCCTTGCGCGATTGCCGCTACGACCTCGTTCTCGATGCGCAAGGCTTGTTGAAATCGGCGCTGGTGGCGCGGTTGGCGGCAGGACCGATCGCCGGTTTCGACCGCTCGAGCGCCCGCGAGCCTTCGGCGAGCCTGTTTTATGGCCATCGCTACGCCGTGCCGCGCGACCTGCATGCCATCGAGCGCACGAGACGGCTGTTCGGGCTGGCGCTCGGCTACGAGCCGGATTTTTCCCGGCTTGACTCCGGCATCGTGCCGCCAGCCGGAAGATCGACTTTTGTCGGCGAAAAGACCGCCTTCCTGCTGCACGGCACCAGCCGCGAGGACAAGAAATGGCCGGTCGCGGACTGGATCGAAACCGCCCGCCTGCTGGTGGATAAGGGGATGACGCCGGTCACCACCTGGTCGAACGACCGGGAAAAGGCAGTTGCCGAGGCGATCGCCGGCGCCGTTTCGCAAACCGTGGTGGTTCCCAGGTCGCCGCTTGCCGAGATCGCCGCTGTCATCGGCGGCTCGGCGCTGGTGATCGGCGCCGACACCGGCCTGACCCATCTCGCCAGCGCGTTCGCCCTGCCGACGGTGGCGGTATTCCTCGCCACCGAGCCCGGCCTGACCGGCCCGTGCGGCCCATTCTCATCGACGCTGCTGGCCAGACCCGGCCTCGGCATCACGCCGGCGGCGGTGATGGCGGAAGCCGAGAGATTGCTGGCGCTTCGGGAGATTGGTCAGCTCAAGGTCGGCAGGGGCTGATCTTCGGGACGAACAATTCCGGAAAGTCGGCGCTGGCCCTCATCAGGCTGCCGCCATCTTCTCCCCGTATTGGGACGGGGAGAAGGACGCCTTCACCGGGGATTTCGCCAATCGGTGACGTTGCAGAAGCGGCGTCGAGGTTCCGGACAGCCCCTTCTCCCCATCACTATACGGGCAGAAGTGCCCGGCAGGGCGATGAGGGGCGGCGCTGCCCGTCGGGATTAAGGCGCCTACCGCTTTGTCCCTCAGATAAATTGCACCTGGACGATCTCGTAGCCCCTGGCGCCGCCGGGCGCGTTGACCTCGATGGCGTCGCCGACTTCCTTGCCGATCAGGGCGCGCGCGATCGGCGAGGAGATCGAGATGCGGCCGGACTTCACGTCAGCCTCCTGGTCGCCGACGATCTGGTAGGTCTTTTTCTCCTCGGTATCCTCGTCGACAAGCACCACGGTGGCGCCGAACTTGACCTTGTCGCCGCTGAGCTTGGTGACGTCGATCACCTCGGCCCGCGCGATCAGATCCTCAAGCTCGTTGACCCGGCCCTCATTGAGGCTCTGCGCCTCTTTTGCCGCGTGATATTCGGCATTTTCGGAGAGGTCGCCATGCGAGCGCGCTTCGGAAATCGCCTCGATGATACGCGGCCGCTCCTGTTGCTGGCGCCAGCGCAGTTCTTCCTTCAATGACGCGAACCCCTCGCCTGTCATCGGGACCTTGTTCATATGCCTGACCTTTCCTGCCGCCGCCCCCGCAATCGGGAGCGACCTTGTCGATGGTACAAAAAGAAAACGGTCCGGCAGCCTCGGGCTAACGGAACCGTCTCACCACAATTTCGCAAGATATAGCAATCTTCGCGGGTTTTTCACGTCCAAAAAGTCGGTTTTTGAAAAATCATCCACCAATTGCGCGGGTGACCCGACGTCAAGCGGGTTTCCAAGATCGCATCGTGTGTACCGTGATGCCAAATCCCGGTTGTGGCCAAACGTGCGCAGCACAGCAAAAAACCGGCTGCGATCGCTCACAGCCGGTTATGAGGAGCGTTCCGGAGGATCAGCTCCTCATGAAATGATCGATCTGCTCCGACAGCATGCCGTATTCGCGAGACCCCTTGCCCGTGCGCTTCTCGATTTCGCGGAGCTGTTCCTGGGCGCCGGCAAGATCGCCGATCTGCAGGTGCGCCTCGCCGAGATATTCGCGCACCAGCGTGTAATTCGGGTCGATGCGCAGCGCTTCCTCGTAATAGCCGAGGCCGACGGTGATGCGGCCGGAATGGCGGTGCGAATAGCCGAGATAGTTGAGGATGCGCGGGTCCTGCTTGTTGGCGGCGAGGCTGAGCACGGCGATCGCCTCGTCATAGCGTCCATCCATCGCCAGCGCGCGACCGGCATCATAGATGCTGTCGTCGTCCAGCATGCCTTGCTTCGGCGAGACACATTTCTTCTGCTTCTTGTCCCAGGCCTCCCCCTTCTTGCACTGGCTCTGGCCGCCGCCGCCATTGCCGCCGCCGCCGCCACCACCTCCCCCGCCTTCACCAGCCGAAAACGCCGGAGCCGCAATCAGCGGCAGGGCGGCCATGGCCATGGCACAAATCAGCAATCGTCTGCGCATCGAACTCTCCTTAGAACCTGACAATGCAACACTAACGCCGGGCTGAAGCCGTTTCGTCCCCGGAAAATGCCATTCTATCTCAAAACCGCGATCTCTCCCAGCAAGGCCATCTTATCCCTGGAACAGAGGGCATCGGAAATCATGGTTCACGATCAACGCCGACGCGCAAGAGAACGTGACGAGCGCTGCAAATCCGCTATCATCGGGCCGACCGAGCACGAAGCAGGGAGACGGCCGGTGCAGCAACGCGTTGAACGAGACTGGGAGCTTTCGATCGGTCCCGACACCGTGCGCCTGTTCATCCTGAAGGCGAAGGCGCTCAGCGCCGCCGTCAACGAAGACTATGCCGACGGCGCCGAGCACGAGGTAGAGCTCGACGGCAACGCGCACGACAACCACCATCACGACGGCCTTGCCGAGGAAAGCTCCGAAAATCTCACCGAGGAGGAACTGCGCGAACTGATCGACGACCTCAATGTCGACGAAGCGGCCGAACTGATTGCGTTGGCCTGGGTCGGCCGCGGCGACTATGACGCGACGGAATGGACGGACGCGCTGACCGCCGCCCGCGAGCGCGCCAACAAGCGCACGGCAAAGTACCTGCTCGGCATGCCGCTGCTGGCGGACTGGCTCGAGGAGGGCCTGGAAGCGATCGGCGCGTGACGGCGCGGTTACCGATTGTGATCGCCGGCCCGCCTCGCCCAAGGCAACTTCCCTGCATTCTGGCCGTTGCGAAGTAATGGCGGCGTTTGGCTTTTTCAGATTGGGTAGATTGCTCCTGGCCGTTACGGCTACGTCGCTGACGGGACCCGCTCTGGCCAAGGCGCCCGAACTGCCGCAAACTGCACCGGTTCCGCAGTTCAACCAGGAAGCCACTCCGCCGTCGCCAGCCGACATCCCGGTCCCCGAACCGCGCCCGGCGGATGCCCCGGAGGCTGAGCCGCCCCAAAACGAGCAGCCGCAAAACGGGCAGCCCCAAAATGGCCAGCCCAAGACCCAGCAGCCGGAGCCGCCGGCGATTGCACCACAGCCTCCTGAAAAGCCGGCGCAGGCTGAGCCGCCGGCAAGCCCACCGGCCGCGCCACCAAACCCGGCCGAGGCAGACAAAAAGGCGGAGCAAGAAATCCTTCCAGATCCTCGCTCGGCCGCCATTGCCGGGAAGGAAATGCCGGCCGAAGAATTGGCCTGCCGCAGGCGGCTGAAGTCCATGGGCGTCGATTTCGAGGAGCGCAAGCCCGAGCATGATACGGCGGTCGGTTGCTCGATCCCTTACCCGGTCGTGCTGAAAACGCTCGGCAAATCCATCGCCATCGGTCCCGAAACCGAGCTCAATTGCCAGATGGCGGAAGCGGCCGCCCGCTTTGCTGCTTCGGTCATCCAGCCTGCCGCAAAGGCCGAGTTCGGCACGGATATCAAATCGATCGGCCAGGCCTCCGCCTTCGTCTGCCGGCCGCGCCACGCCGGCGGCAAACTGTCGGAGCACGCCTTCGGCAACGCCCTCGACATCGCCAGCTTCGCGCTTTCCGACGGGAAAGAGATCGATGTCGGTCCAACGCCGCCGCAGAAGGACGCGAAATTCCTGGATGCAGTGCGCAAGGCCGCCTGCGGGCCGTTCAAGACCGTGCTTGGCCCGGGCAGCGACGCCGATCATTCGCTACATCTCCACTTCGACCTCGAACCGCGCCGCAATGGCGGCACGTTTTGCCAATGACGCCGGGCGCCGACAGTGGCGCCGCAATTTGGCCGCAGGCGTGAACGGCGCCGCTGATTTTTCCTTTACTCTTCAGGTTTAGAGTCTGTGCCATCCAGGGACAGGGAACCCCTCCGATGGCCGGGCTATTTCGCGCTGCGCTTGCCGCTGCGCGGCACACAGGACGCGCGCGCATGGCCGGCAGGCTTGCCGCCGTGCTTGCCATTGCAGCGGTCTCGGCCTGCAATACCGACAGCGTGCTGTCGCTGCAGCCGGCCGTCGATGTCGGCAGCCAGACCGCTGCCGTTCCGCCCAATTCCGGCCCACAAGATTCCGGTCCCCAAGATTCCGGCCCGGAATATTCCGGCATGCAGCGCCTCGTCCCGTCCGACCCATATATGACGGCCGCCTATCCGCGCATGGACAACCCGATGTCGCCGGCCGAACAGATGCCGGCTACAGAGATCGATTGCCGCAAGGAACTGAAACGCCTCGGCGTCGTCTACACCGACGTTGCGGGGATCCATGAAGGCCAGTGCGGCATCGACTATCCGGTCAAGGTCTCGGCCATCGGCAGTGTCGAGATGAAGCCGGCCGCGACGCTGACCTGCGACATGGCCGCCACCTTTGCCGGCTGGACCAGGAACGAACTCGTCCCGTCGGCCCGCTGGCGCTATTTTTCAGGCGTCAAGACCATCCACCAGGGCTCGAGCTATTCCTGCCGCAGGATTGCCGGCGAAGGTGTTTTGTCGGAACACGGCAAGGGCAATGCGCTCGACGTGATGAGCATCGAGCTCAACAATGGTGACGACATCGACGTCCGCAAGCCCGGCCTGTTCGCCTTCCGCACACGCGGCTTCCTCAACAATGTGCGCGCCGACGGCTGCCAGTACTTCACCACCGTGCTCGGCCCCGGCTACAATTACGATCACCGCAACCATTTCCATTTCGACATCAAGAACCGCAAGAACGGCTACCGCGCCTGCCGCTGACCGTTCCGGTTTTCAGATGAAATTGGAACAAGCATTTCGCGAGAGCGTCCGGATCAGCTGCGTTGCGTGCCGCCGGTGGAAGCCTTGATGTGCTGCGCGACCAGACCCTGGACGTGCCACAAGTTTTTGTCGCGGATTCCGCTTTCCTCGAGCATGCTGACGGTGCGGAACAGATACTGGGCGGACGAACCCCAATGTCCGGCTGCGCGCGCCAATGTCTGTGCCACCTGATCGAGCGGCAGCCGCCCGGCATAAGCCTTGCCGTCGGGTGCCGCGACGAAGGCCAGGGCGCGTAGCGGACCGTCGCTGGCCTCGACCCAGATCCAGCGCGGCACGTTGGTAGGCGGGTTGGCGTCGATCTCCCGTCGCATCAGCCGACCGAGTTGCCCGAAATGATCTGCTGCCGGAAGTCTATAGACAACGCCTTTGCAGCTGCCGCCCCGGTCCAAAGCCAGCATCAAGGCCGGAACATCACGGGTTCCGCGCCAGCGGGTCAGCTTCAGGCAGAACGAGCGGTGCCATCCCGGCGCCGTAGCCGGGCGCCGCTCGACATAGTCGAATTCGGGATTCCAGATCAGCGAGCCGTAGGCAAAGACCCAGAGCACTTCGGGCCGGTATTCCAGCAGCAGCTGCTCGACAAGACCATCGAACTCCGCGTCGGTGTGTTCTGTCGTCCCGGGCTCGGGGCCGGGGTCGGGCTCGACACGTTCGACCAGCGCGACAAGGTCGGCGGTCAACGCCATGGCAGTGCCGCGCGCCGGTTTGCCCTTCATCACGCCCTCATTCGTGCTAGCCGGTTCTACGCCATTTCATGCTAAAATATGACGATAGACCGGCTGAGCGCCGCTTGCCAAGGATTTCCGGCCTGCCAGTTTGAGCGCCAATGCATGAGCCAACGAAGCCTTCGACGACGTGCAACGACCTGGCTGGTGGCATGCTGTGCCGCTTATCTTTCGCTCGCCTATTTCGCCGCGCCTGAGTTCTGGACGTTGCGGGACCGCAATTTTCGCAATCAGCAATTCGAGATGGTGACGCACACGCCGCAAGGCATTCCGGGCGATCCGATCAATGTCGGCCTGGTCGGCACCAAGAAGGAGCTTGTCCATGCTTTTGCCGTCGCCGGCTGGGATACGGCAGACGCGATCACGCTAAAGACCGCGATCGAGATCGGCGAAAGCGTACTGTTTAACCGCCCCTATCCCGACGCGCCGGTCAGCCGGCTGTTGTTCGAAGGCCGCGCCCAGGACCTCGCCTTCGAAAAACCGGTCGGCGCCAGCGCCGACCAGCGCCACCACGTCCGCTTCTGGCAGACCGATGCGACCGGCGACGACGGCCGGCCGCTTTGGCTGGGCTCGGCAAGCTTCGATCGCGGCGTTGGCCTCAGCCACGATACCGGCGCGATCACCCATCACATCGGCCCCGACATCGACGCCGAGCGCGACGAGTTGATGCGCGACCTCGCCGCTGCCGGCATACTGATCTCGACCAGCCAGATACCAGGCGTCGGCGCCACAAAGGCCGGGCGCAACGGCGAAGGCGATCCCTATTTCACCGACGGCAAGGCCATTGTCGGCGTGCTGCTGCAACTGCCGTAGGCGCCATCAGCCTTCCCGTCTGACAGCCATTTTCGTCGACGAGGTCAGGGCACGGTGATCACGATCTTGCCGAACGGTCCCGTCTCCAATCGCTCAAATGCCTGCGGCACCTCGTCGAAGCCAAACAGCTTGTCGATCACCGGCTTGATCGCAAGCGTCTCGATCGCCTGGTTCATCCGCTCGAAAGCGCGGCGATGGCCGATCGATATGCCCTGTACGACGATCCGGTTGCGCAGGAACGGAATGATTGGGAAGCTGAGCTCCATGCTGCCGAGAAGGCCGATGAGCGAGAGCCTGCCGTCGGCGCCCAGCGCATTGAGCGAGCGCCGCGCATTGTCGCCGCCGACCATTTCCAGCACATGCCTGACGCCGGCCCCGTTTGTCAGTTCGCGCGCCGCCTCGTCCCATGCCGGCTGGCTGCGATAATTGATCCCCTTCCAGGCGCCGAGCGCCTTCGCCCATTCGAGCTTCTCGTCGCTGCTCGAGGTGACGATGGCGCGCAGGCCGAAGGCGGTCGCGAACTGCAGCGCAAACAGCGACACGCCGCCGGTGCCCTGGATGAGAACGGTTTCGCCCGGGATCGGCTTGGCCGCCTCGACCAGCGCGAACCACGCCGTCAGCGCCGCGATCGGCAGCGTCGATGCCTCGACGTCGCTGAGCGACGGCGGCGCCGCCACGGCGGCATCCTCATGAAACAGCACATGCTCGGACAACGTGCCGGGCAGCGACGAACCCAACGTGTACTTGTGCAGTACGGGCGGGGCGTCGCCGTCCGGCCAGTCGGCGATCACCTGGCCGAGCACGCGCTGCCCGATGCCGAAGCGGCTGACTTTGCCGCCGGTAGCGACCACTTCGCCTACCGCATCCGATGTCGGCACGAACGGAAAGCTGAGGTCGGGTATCAGCACGCCATCGACGATCATCCTGTCCTTGTAATTCAGCGATACCGCTGTGACGCGCACCAGCAGGTCATGCGGCCCGGGTTCGGGCAGCTTTCCCTCAGCCGGCTTCAGCCTGGACAGGCCGAAACCGTTCATCTGCCAGGATTTGTTTTCGGTGCTCATTTGGTTCGCGCTCCGCGGTTGATGGCTGCGCGGACATTTACGCCGTTTCACTATGGAGAAAAGCGCTTCGATGTGGCATGTTTCGCAACAGATTAATGAGCGAAACTCTACAATAGGAGCGCTTCATTGGAAACGGCCAATCTGCAGGGCATCGTCGCATTCGTTCATACGGTGGAGGCTGGCAGCTTCACCGGCGCCGCTGTCCGGCTGCATGTCACGAAATCGGCGGTCGGCAAGTCGATCGCACAGCTGGAACAGCGATTGGGCGTTCGCCTGCTCAACCGTACCACCCGTAGCCTCAGCCCAACCAGCGAGGGCGTGAGCTACTATGAAGCCTGCGTCAGGGCGCTGGCCGAGATCGAAGCCGCCCAGTCACTGCTCGCTTCCCGCAAGCAGGTGCCTTCCGGGCGGCTGCGCGTCGACCTGCCTCTGGCTTTCGGCCGGCGATGCGTCGCCCCGGTGCTGTTCGACATTTCCAAAAAATTCCTGGATCTGACGATGGAAATCTCGTTCAACGACCGGCGCGTCGACCTGATCGAAGAAGGCATCGACCTGGCGGTGCGCATGGGCGATCTCGACGACAGCCTTTCGATCGCCGCGCGCCGCATCTATGCCCAGCGTTCGGGCATCATCGCCGCCCCCGCCTATCTCGATGCCCATGGCAGGCCGCAATCGATCGAGGATCTCGCCAGGCACAGCCTCATCGGCTACGGCCGCGACGGCGCTGTCCATCCCTGGACCGTCAGGCATGCCGACGGGCGTCTCGAAAAATTCGCGCCCAAGGCGCGGCTGGTGCTCGGCCACGGCGAACCGATGCTCGATGCGGTACTGGCCGGCTGCGGCATCGTCTTTCTGCCGACATGGCTGACGGCCGACAGCATCAGGCGCGGTGAGCTCGAAATGGTTCTGTCGGACTGTCTTGTCGAAAATACCGTGGTGCATGCCATCTGGCCGGTAACACGCAACCTCGCGCCAAAGGTGCGCGTCGTCGTCGACACCCTGATCGAGCATTTTTCCGCGCCGCCCTGGGATGCCGCTTGATTGCTCCGCCGGCTAGTTGAAAAGACAAAGGGCCATTGCTTAAGGTTTGCGCTGCCAGGGCGGCGCCGACTTCGACAATTGATAACCTCCAACACGAATTGGGCATTATCTTTTCTGTCTGAAGCGATTGCCCTGAAAAATCGCGACCGTCCTATTTTCGAAAACCGCGTGGCAATGCTATGGACCCGGCATGCTTTATGCTGAAATAGCCATCGTGGTCGTCCTCATCTGTGTGAACGGCCTTCTGTCGATGTCCGAGCTCGCCATCGTCTCGTCGCGGCCGGCGCGGCTCAAGGCGATGATCGACCGCAACGTCAAGGGCGCCGGCCGGGCTCTGGCGCTCGGCGCCAATCCGGGAAAATTCCTGTCCTCGGTGCAGATCGGCATCACTTTGGTCGGCGTCTTGTCCGGCGCCTTTTCCGGCGCCACGCTTGGCGAGCGGTTGGCCACCTTCCTGGCGTCGGCCGGTATCCGCGAAAGCCTCGCCGACCCGCTCGGCGTCGGCATCGTCGTTGCCCTGATCACCTATGGCTCGCTGATCATCGGCGAACTGGTGCCCAAGCAGATCGCCTTGCGCGACCCCGAACGGGTCGCCGTCAGGGTCGCTCCGGCAATGACCATCCTCGCCAGCTTCTCGGCGCCGCTGGTCTTCCTGCTCGACTTTTCCGGCCGTGCCCTCCTGTGGCTGCTTGGCCAGCGCGGCCAGAGCGAGGAGAAGGTCACCGACGAGGAGATCAAGATGCTGGTCGCCGAGGCCGAGCACCACGGCACCATCGAATCCGACGAACGCCGCATGATCGCGGGCGTCATGCGGCTCGGCGACCGTGCCGTGCGCGCGGTGATGACGCCGCGCACCGAGGTCGACTGGATCAATTTGCAAGCTGACGAGGCCGCCATCAGGAAGCTGCTGATGGATACCCAGCATTCGCGCCTGCCGGCCGGCGACGGCGGCGTCGATGCGATGATTGGTGTCGTCCAGACCCGCGACGTGCTGGCCGCGATGCTGGGCGGCCGCGCCCTGGACCCGCGCCGGCACGTGCGCACCGCCCCGATCGTGCATGACCAGGCCGACGCGCTGGATGTGCTTGCGACGCTGAAGGAATCCGACGTGCCGATGGCGCTGGTGCACGACGAATACGGCCATTTCGAAGGCATCGTCACCCCGGCCGACATACTGGAAGCGATCACCGGCGTCTTCCGCTCGGACCTCGATGCCGGCGACGAGGAAAACGCCGTCAAGCGCGAGGACGGCTCATGGCTGCTCGCCGGCTACATGCAGGCCGACGAGATGGCGGAGGTTCTCCGCATCGATCTGCCCGAGAACCGCGACTACGAAACCGTCGCCGGCTATGTGCTGTCGCATATGCACCATCTGCCGGCGACCGGCGAATGCGTCGACGCGCAAGGCTGGCGCTTCGAGGTCGTCGACCTCGACGGCCGCCGCATCGACAAGCTCATCGCCACCCGACTGCCCGGCGCCCACCGCGAGGTCGTGCGATAGGAGGCGGTGCGGTTGGGTCCTGACCCATTGCGGACGGCGAGCCGTGTTTCGCGGCGACTGCCGCCGACCGTAGGTCAGAGCCAGGCCTGGCAATTGCAGGACTTAGCGATCAATCGATCGCCTCGATGCCTTGCGCCTTCAGCCGTTCGATATGGTCCTTCATCTCTTTCAGCCGCTCCGGGGAGTGGCCCTGCCACTTGGCGACCTCGCCCGTGATCCTGAGCGGCTCGCGGGAGCGATAGGACTGCGTCGGATTGCCGGGAAATTTCTTGTCCGTAAGATTGGGGTCGTCCATGATCGGGCCGGTTGGCTCCACGATGTAGATCCTTTCCCGCCCGTCACCAGCGGCCAGCTCGGCACCCCAGATGGCCGCATCCAGAGTGCCGGTCAGATAGACCCAGGCTGCCTGCTTTCTCGCGCCGTAATTGGAGCTGTAGCCGGCTTCTATCAGGTCTCCCGGTTTAAGGTCGACCCGGGTGCCGTGGTAGAATTGGCGTGCGTTGTCGGGGGCTGTCATCGGCTCGCTACCCATCCTCGCTGTCTCAGGCATCATGGTGCCGTGGTGCGCACTATTTCATGCACGTCACCAAATCAAGCATCTGGCCGTGCGGTTATCGGCTCCCGACACCCATTCCGGTTGTCCCGCCCGATGCACGCTATCGGTCGGCTGCCGGTGCAGGTATTATCGGCGCCCTGTACGTTGCTAGGGTGGAAAAATGGATCTGCAAATCTTCAGGGATTCGATTGCAAAACCACAGCCGCCAGCCGGCTTGAGCCCTGCCCTGCAGGCGCTGTGGTGGGATGCAAAGGGCGATTGGGCTAAGGCGCACGAATGCGCGCAGCAGCGCGACGATACGGCGGGCATGCACGTGCATGCCTATCTCCACCGCAAGGAAGGCGACCAGTCGAATGCCGAATATTGGTATCGCCGCAGCAATGCCGCGCCGTCGACCTCAACGCTTGACGAGGAATGGGAAGAGTTGGCGCGTGCACTTCTAGGGCAAAGCTGACGCCTGCTCGGCCCCTCGCAAAATAGCCGGTCCTGCAACCACTCGCCGGGGCTTCAGCTGGCGCCCTGTGGCTTGTCCCTGCCGTTCCATTCCGCAGTGCGCGCCCGCGCCTCTTCGGCGATCAGCTTGAACTCCCGCATCTTCGCAGCCTCGATGGCGAATGCGCTGCTTGGCAGGACGCCGGGGTCCTCCTGACTGTTCTGAAACTGAAAACGGGCCTCCAGTTCGGCCCATATTCGCTCGGGTGCCGTATCCTTGTTGGCAAGCAGTGCGACGACCAGCGCCAAAGTCTCGCGCTGGGCGTTCAGCCGCCCTTCGATCTCTTCATTCGGCAATTCGGACATGCGGGTCGCTTCCAGTTTCTGGCTCAACGGCAAAATCGCACCCTTGTTCCGGAATTCAGCGCCTGCGCGATCGGGCTGAGCGGCAGATGCTCGCGATCGCCATCGCGCTGATCTTTTCTCCTCCGTCCTATTGACTCCTAAATATATGACGTGTCATACGATGACATATCATCTAATGGAGAGGAAAAAATGAAAGTACATGCCATCCGGACCGGGTCGGTCCGCATCAAGACGGCCCAGATCGAAGGACGCGGTCATGGGCTTGCCAGCATCTTTGCCGACAGGAACTGGTCCGGCTGGTTGCCGACCTTCGCCTGGGCCATCGAGCATGACGAAGGCGTCATTGTAGTCGACACTGGACAGGCGGCGCATCTGCTGAACGGGCACGGACGCTCGCTGCATCCGTTCTTTCGCTGGGAAGTGCACTTTCGTATCGAGCCGGAAGAAGAGATCGGGCCGCAGCTGCGTGGCCTGGGTATCGGGCCGCGCGACGTCAAACGGGTGGTGCTCACGCATCTGCACATGGACCACGATGCGGGCCTGGTGCATTTTCCCCATAGCGAGATACTCGCCGCCCCCAGTGAGATCGACACGGCGTCGGGTTTCATGGGAATGCTCCGCGGCTACCTGCCGCAGCGCTGGCCCGACTGGTTCAACCCCATACGGCTCGAGCTCGACGATGGACCGTTCGGCCAATTTGCGGCGAGCAAGCGCTTGACCAAAGCGGGCGACGTCGTGGCGATCGCAACTCCTGGTCACACTGCCGGTCATCTTTCGGTGCTGGTGGAGGATGGCGACGCAACGCTCTTTCTCGCCGGCGACACGTCTTACAACCAGGCACTGATGCTTGCCGGCAAGGTGGACGGCGTGGGACCCGATACAAAAATTGCCGCCGCCACCCTGCGAGCCGTCCGGCAGCTCGCCGAGCAGCAGCCGACGATCTATCTGCCGACCCATGATCCGGAGAGCGCCGTGCGGCTGGCGACGCGTCAGCTGGTGACCGCCCCGGTCGAACTGGGAGCGGCGGCATGAAACCAGAAGAGGAGCTGCGATTCCTCATTCTCGGCGCCCAGCGCGAAGGCAACAGGCTGCTTACCGACTTGCTCTCGCCGCTTGGCGTCACCCCTTCCCAGGCTGAAGTCATCAGCTGCCTGAAGGCCGGCGGACCAATGTCGCTCAATGCTGTTGGCAAGCTGCTGGTCTGCGAGACCGGCAGTCCCAGCCGGCTGGTAAGCACGCTGGTCGAGCGGGCGCTCGTCGTCAGGCGGGAAAACTCCGACGATCGCCGGCAGGTGGAGCTCGAACTGACACAGGAGGGGCACCGGCTCGCCGCCGAAATCCGGCAGGTCGAATCCCGGCTTTACGGATGGCTGGGCCAGCGGCTCACGCCGAACGAGGTCACAACCGCCGTCGGGCTGCTGCGAGTTCTGGTCGCCGGAACAGCCGCCGGCAACGCAATCGCCCGGCGCGATGGGCCATCATCCGATCTCCCGAAGGAATAAGTCACAAATGTTCGACATATCAATCGAGATCGACAGGCCTGCCCAGACCGTCTTCCGTCATATCGAGGATATTGAAGCGGCTCCGGCCTGGTACTCGGCTGTGCAGTCCGTAGCCAAGCTCACGGCCGGCCCGGTCGGGCGGGTCCTCGAAAACATCGTGGAGGTCACCGAGTTCGAAGTCGATGCACTGCTGACTTTGTCCAGCTTGAGCGGGCCGACGCCATTCACCTACCGCTTTCGGCTGGCGCCGACAGGCCACAGAACGCATCTCCACCTCGAGGGTTCGATTACCGGAAAAGGGCTTCCCGGGCCGATGGCGCTTCTCGCGCCGCTCGCGTCCAGCTTCTTCGAACGCGGCATGCGAATAAATCTTGAGAGCCTGAAGCGAATTGTCGAGACTGCTCGTCCAGCAGAGTGATCCCTGAAGTTCTGTTGCAACTCTGTGCCAGCGTCTGCACGCATCGCCATTTCGCTCCTCAAGCGACCTTGGGCAAGCCTTCCAAACAAAGCCATTTATGTTTCCTGTCAGGCCAGTGGAGCGTTGCCGGGGCCGGAAAATGCGGGTCCTCCAGACAGCCGACCGAGACCGACAGCGCATCCTTCAATCCTTCTGCCCGCATGAAAACGACCGATCCGCAAATGGTGCAGAATGTCTGCTCCAACCATTGTCCCGACGACCAGGTTCTGCGCCAGAATCTGGTCTCCCCTTTCTGTCCGACGAGGGCCGCGTCGGCGTAGATGGCCCGGTACGAAAACGCCGTCCCGGTGCATCGCTGACACTCCAGCCAACTGCACGCGATGCGCCTGCCGGCGGAGCTGCGTCGCGGTCACAGGAGCCGATGCAGGAGCGAGGCCGCTAGGGCAGCCGGCAATCATGAGCGAAACCCAGGCGCTGTTGGCAGCTGACCATCTCAAGCGGACGCTATGAAACCTTCTGATTTTTAAGCCGTTATCGCCGGATGCCCGAGGCTAGATTCAAGCCGAAATCGGTTGACGCCGCCCAATTGCGCGATGCCGAGAGGTCGCGCCACGAGAAACACTCGACTGTCGAAGCCGCGTCCGAGGTCGTCGGCGAGGCCGCGCCGCCGCCGGATTTCATCGAACCCGATCCGGAGCTGACACCCGAAGAGGCTGAGCAGGCGCGCAAGAGGTACCTGCTGAAGCGTTTCTGGATCAGCGCGCGCGGTTACTGGGGCAGCATTGGCGATAGGCTCGCTTGGCCATGCACGATCGGGCTGTTGGTCCTGATCGTCACCAATGTCGGCTTCCAGTATGGGATCAATGTCTGGAATCGCGCAATTTTCGACGCCATTGAGCAACGCAACGCCCATACCGTATATCGGCTGAGCGCCGTTTTCGTGCCGCTCGTGCTCGGAAGCACAAGCCTTGTGGTGGCACAAGTCTTCTTTCGTATGACGATACAGCGCCGCTGGCGCTCCTGGCTCACCACCGCAGTCATCGCGCGTTGGCTCGCAAGTGGCCGCTACTATCAGCTGAACCTCGTCGGCGGCGACCACAGCAATCCCGAAGCCCGCATCGCCGAGGATTTGCGGATTGCCACAGAATCGCCCGTCGATTTCATTGCCGGTGTCATCGTCGCATTTCTGTCGGCCTCGACCTTCATCGTGGTGCTGTGGACGATCGGCGGCGCCTTGACCCTGCCGATTGCAGGTTCGACCGTCACCATTCCCGGCTTCCTGGTCGTCACCGCGGTAATCTATGCCGCAATCACGTCCACCTCGATGGCGGTCATCGGCCGCCATTTCGTCCACCTCTCCGAGGAAAAAAACCAGGCGGAAGCTGAGTTCCGCTACACGCTGACGCGCGTGCGGGAAAACGGCGAGAGTATCGCATTGCTCGGCGGCGAGGAGGAGGAGCGCAGCGGCATGGACAAGACATTCGCCCATGTGCTCAGGCAGTGGGCGCTCCTTGCAGGCCAGCACATGCGCACAGCGCTGGTGTCGCAGGGGTCGAGCCTGTTTGCGCCGGTCGTGCCGGTTCTGCTTTGCGCTCCAAAGTTTCTCGAAGGCAGCATGACACTTGGACAGGTAATGCAGGCTGCCTCGGCCTTTGCCATCGTGCAGGGCGCGTTCGGATGGCTGGTCGACAACTACCCCCGTCTCGCTGATTGGAATGCCTGTGCACGGCGCATCGCCTCGCTGATGATGTCGCTCGACGGGCTCGAGCGGGCGGAACAGAGCAACACCCTTGGACGCATTAAGCGCGGCGAAACCGAAGGCGATGCGATGCTTGGGCTGAACAATCTCTCCGTGTCGCTCGACGACGGTACCGCCGTGGTCAAGGAGACCGAAGTCGTGATCAAACCAGCCGAGCGGGTGCTCGTTGCCGGCGAATCCGGCTCAGGCAAGAGCACGCTGGTGCGGGCCGTCGCAGGCCTGTGGCCGTGGGGTAGCGGCAGCGTCAACATCCACGCCGACAGACGGTTGTTCATGTTGCCGCAACGGCCTTACATCCCCACCGGGACGCTTCGCCGCGCAGTCGCCTATCCAGGCGCCGCCGACAACTGGACGCTGAAAAAGATCAAGGCGGCTCTCGACAAGGTGGGACTCGATTATCTCAACGCCAAGATCGAGGAGGACGCGCCATGGGACCAGACCTTGTCGGGTGGCGAAAAGCAGCGGCTCGCCTTCGCGCGTCTCCTGCTGCACAGCCCCGACATCATAGTGCTGGATGAAGCAACCTCAGCACTTGATGAGAAGAGCCAGGACAAGATGATGGAGATGATCATTCGCGAATTGCCGAAGGTCACCATCATCAGCGTAGCGCATCGCGCCGAGCTGGAAGCCTTTCATAGCCGCAAGATCACATTGGAGCGTCGCGAGGGCGGCGCAAAGCTTGTCAGCGATATCGATCTCGCCCCGCGGAAGGGCAGACGGAACTTGCTTGTGCGCCTCCTGAGGCACCGGGGCGCCCAACCGAAAGCCAGCACGACCTTGAGCAAAGCGGCGCTGCCCCAGACAAAGCTGCCCCAGACAAAAAAGTGAAGGCCACCGGTCGGGACCCGGCGGACCGTCGCCCGTTCCAGTCACTGCCCACATCTGGTCTTAAAAGTGCCAGCCGTGATACCTTGATGCCGTGCAGGTGTTGCTGTCGGAACGTCAGATGGCACGAGCGCATTCCATTTTCGTAGTGCAACGCCGAGGCTGGCTGTGCAAAAGCCCGGATTGACTTCAAGGCCCGGGTTGATTTCAAAAGCCCAGGTTGTTTCCAAAAGCCCAGGTTGATCAAAAGCCCAGGTTGATTCAAAAGCAAAGGGACCAGCAATGACAATCGCCAAGAACACGATCTGCCTTTGGTATGACAAGGACGCCGAGGCTGCGGCCCGCTTCTATGCCGAGACTTTCCCCGACAGCTTGGTGAAATCCGTCCACCGCGCTCCCAGCGACTACCCGTCCGGCAAGGCGGGCGACGTGCTGACGGTCGAGTTCACGGTCGCCGGCATCCCCTGCCTCGGCCTCAATGGCGGTCCCGCGTTCAAACACAACGAAACCTTCTCCTTCCAGATCGCCACCGACGATCAGCAGGAGACCGACCGCTACTGGAACGCCATCGTCGGCAATGGCGGCCAGGAAAGTGCCTGCGGTTGGTGCAAGGACAAATGGGGCATCTCCTGGCAAATCACGCCGCGCGTTCTGACCGAGGCGATGGCTGCCGGCGGCGACGAAGCAAAGCGCGCATTCGAGGCGATGATGGAGATGAAGAAAATCGACGTTGCCGCGATCGAGGCAGCGCGGCGCGGCTGATAGTGCTGGGGTGACCCGAAGCAGAAGTCGGTGCATCACCCGGCTGAGGAGATCATCGACAAGATCAGAGCGGAGCGGCTGGGAATGCCGCCGTGCCCATCATGTCCAGGCAGGCGTGCGATGGTGTTGAACTGCGCCGAGTTTTACGACGCCGAGCTGCGACGGCACAACGAGGTCTTCAGGGCTGCCGTCAAGGCGGGAACGCGTGATCGCGTGCTCGATATCGGATGCGGCTCGGGACAATCTTCTCGCGATGCTGCCCGCGTCGCGGTCGAAGGCAGCGTGCTCGGGGTGGACGTATCGGCCGAGATGCTCGAGTTCGCCCGGAGGCGTAGCGCGGACGAGGGATTGCGAAACGTCGCCTTCGAGCGCGGCAATGCGCAATTGCTGGCGTTTCCGCCTGCCGGCTTCGATCTGTGCATCAGTCGCTTTGGCGTGATGTTCTTTGCCGATCCGGCGGCGGCGTTCGCCAATATCGGCCGGGCGATGCGACCAGGGGCACGTCTTGTGTGGATGGTATGGCAGGGCCAGGACCGCAACGAGTGGGCGACTGCCATTCAGCGGGCGATTGCGCCGGGGACCGCCATATCGGCAGCCGCCGCCACCCCGTTTTCGCTCGGTGACCCCGTCATCACCGCGGAGGTCTTGCGTGCGTCCGGTTTTGTTTCGGTCGACTTTGCCGAAGTGCATGAACCGGTTTTCTATGGCCTGGACGTCGATGCGGCTTATGACGCTTTGCTTGGCCTGCAACTGGTGAAGGATCCGCTGGCTAGCGCGGATGTGGATGTCGCTGCGGCGCTGCGGCGGTTGCGCGAACTGCTCGACGCGCGCTTGACCGCGGACGGCGTGCTTTTCGACTCGCGTGCCTGGATCATCACCGCAGTTCGGGCGAGCTGATAGTAGCGGTTTTTCGGACATTGATCTGTAGGCGAACTGTCCCCTCGGCTCGGCCTTCCCGTCACCCTATTTGCGGCGTGACTTCTGAAAGCAGCCAATCCCGAAAAGCCCTGACTTTGCGCTGACGGATCGCCGCTGGCGGGTAGACGAGATAGAAGCTGGAGGGGGATTTCAGGGCGTGGCCGAAGGGCCGGACAAGTCGCCCGGCGGCAAGGTCGGCTGCAACGAGCATGGTCCGGCCCAGCACCACCCCTTCGCCTTGTGCTGCCGACTCCATCGCAAAGGTGGCAGAGTCGAAGGTAATCCCGCTCTGCGGGTCCACGCCGTCGACCCCGGCGCTTGCGAGCCAGGTCGCCCAGTCGATCGGAAAGCTGTCACGGATCAGCGTGTGATGTTTAAGATCCTGAGGAGTGCGGAGCGGATGTGCACCCTCAAGAAGCTTTGGGCTGCACACTGGAAACACCTCCTCGCCGGTCAAGAACTCTGACGTGAGCCCCGCATAATTTCCGCTGCCATACCGGACCGCGACATCGATGCCGTCGCCGAGGAAGTTGGTCAGCTTCCCGCTCGTCGAAACCCGCACATCGATGTCGCCATGCGCACGGTGAAAGCGATAGAGGCGTGGCACCAGCCATCTCCCCGCGAAGCCATCGGAGGTACTGACGTTCAGTGTCGAGCTCGAATAGCGGGCCGTTGCTGCAGCGGTGGCGGCAGCCAACTGGTCGAGCACCTCGCGCACCGCCCGCGCATAGGGCTCGCCGACGGCGGTCAGGCTCACCGAACGCGTACCGCGCTCGAACAGCTGCACACCGAGCTGATCCTCAAGGTTCTTGATCGCCCGGCTGATGGCGCCGTGGGTGACATGAAGTTCCTCTGCCGCCTTGGAGAAACTCAACAGGCGCGCCGCCGCCTCGAAGCTCGGCAAGGTGGTGAGGGGAGGCAGTTTCCGGGGCATGATCGATACCTGCATGTGTGAGCGATGCTCACACATTGTCGCCGATAAGTCGTTTGTCGTCCAGACCGGAAGACGGCATGTTTGCTCGCGTAATCAGCCATCCACCGCCGCTGCAAAAGGCAAGTCTGATGTGACTGATACTCTCGCTGACGAAAGTCGCGGGGCAACCGCCCACATCCACGGAGAGCACCATGAGCGCCAAACGAGTTGAACCCATCGTCGACGTCCTGACCGGCATGGCCGGCCGCATCCTCGCCTCGAGCAGCCGGCGCCGGACCGAGCGGCTGATTGCACGCTTCTCGACCCGCCGGCTCGAAGACCTCGGGTTTGCCCACGACTGGGACGGCTCGATCTATCGGCAGTCGGACCGCCGCTAGCCTGAACGAAAGTAACGGCGGACAGGTTCTTCGCGAAAGATCGCTGTCGCAAGGAATTAACGGAGAACGGACATGGCCACCATCCATCCATTCCTCTGGTTCAACACCGACGCCAAGGTGGCCCGCGATTTCTATCTCTCGGTCTTCAAGAACGGCAAAGTGCTCGAGACGATCGAATACACCGACTGGGTGTCCGGAACCAACAAGACGGTCCCGCATGCCACCTTCGATTTCGAGCTCGAGGGACTGCACCTTACAGCGCTCAACGCCGGGCCGCAGCCGCCCTTCAACGAGCGGCTCTCGCTCTACATCGAGACCAAGGACCAGGCCGAGACCGACTACTACTATGAGGCGCTCACCGCCGGCGGCGGCAGGGAACAACCCTGCGGCTGGCTCACTGACAAGTTCGGCGTCTATTGGCAGGTCATCCCGGAAATCCTGCCGCGGCTCAGTGCCGATCCGGATCGCGAAAAGGCCAACCGCGTCCGGCAGGCGATGTATGGGATGCGCAAGATCATCATCGCCGACCTCGAAGCCGCCTACGCCGGCAAGGCTTGACCCTCACCTACATCGCAAACGAATGGAGACCTCCCGTGACATCGCTCGTGGACAGGAAAGTCATCGTCGTCGGAGGCAGTTCCGGCATCGGTCTTGGCGTCGCGGAAGCTGCGCTCAACAGCGGAGCTAAGGTCGTGATCGTCGGGCGGTCGCACGAGAAACTGCAGGCCGCCGAACGGGCGCTCAATGCGGGTAATCGCGTGACAAGCTTGGTCGCCGACATGACCGACGAAGCGGGCGTCGCTCGCCTGTTCGACAAAGTCGGTGCGTTCGATCACCTCGTATCGACAGCCGGAACACTGCCGCCCGGCGACCCCATCGAGCGCGCCGACATGGAGGCGGTGCGGCGCTTCGTCGACAACAAGCTGATTGGCGCCGTCATGCTCGCCAAGCACGCGGTGCGCACCCTGAGGGCCGACGGCTCCATGACCTTCACGTCGGGTATCAACAAGGACAAGCCGCCGGTGCCGGGAGGCTCAGTCGTCGCGGCGATTGCCGGCTCATTCAGCTACTTCGCCCGCGCCCTGGCGCTCGAACTGGGCCCGACGCGCGTCAATGTCGTGTCGCCCGGATGGGTCGACACACCGATGTGGGACATCGTTGGAGAAGCCAAATCCGGCTTCTTTGCCGACATGGCTGCCCGGTTGCCATCGAGAAAAATTCCGACCGCTGCGGACGTCGCCGCCGCCTACCTCTACCTCATGGAAAGTGACTTCACGACCGGCGAGACAATCCGCATCGATGGCGGCCATAACCTGATCTAGCCGCCATTTGCACGCCGCCTGAATGGGTTGAGGCGGCATGACCGCCAGTCCGGCGCACTCCTGCCGGAGGCGGCGAGCGCCGGCGGCGTCATACCGACGTAGCTCAATCGGGGTTTACATCGGCAGCCAGGCACCTAGTTTTAACGTTTCGCGCCGTGCACTTGAGTGCGTGGATGATCGAGGACGGGACCGTGAGCTCTGGCCGGCCCCTCAAAACCTTCCAAAAGGATGACTACCATGACACAGGCCAAGAATGGCGACACCGTGCGCATCAATTACAATGGCCGCCTCGCAGACGGCACCCAATTCGATTCTTCCGGCAACGAACCGCTGCAATTCACGCTGGGTGAAGGACAGGTGATTCCCGGTCTTGAAACCCATGTCGAGGGCATGGAGGTGGGCGCGAAAAGCACCGTGACTGTTCCCGCCGAGGCCGCCTATGGCCCCCACCGCCCCGAAGCGGTCATGACCGTTGACCGCGCCCGCGTACCAGACAACATCAACGTCGATATCGGCACTCGATTGCAGGTCAGAACCCCAGAAGGGCGCCCCATGCCGGTAACAGTCGTCGGCGTGGACGACGCCAGCGTCAAGCTCGACGGCAATCATCCGTTGGCCGGGCGGGATCTGGTGTTCGACGTTGAACTGGTCGAGATCGTTCAGGCGGCGTAGGGCACGGTCAAGGCCGTGTTGGCTATGACCTGGGGTGACGCACTTGCGCCGGAGATTTCGGCGGTGCGTCACCTGTCGGAGGAAAAGACCGCGAGCAGCGCGGCGTTCGCGGTCGGTTACGAAAGCGTGTCACAATTCACCCGGGAGCACGGTCGTCTGTTCGGTCTCGCTTGACAGCGGACTTCTCGTGACCGCAAAGTCTCATGATGCGGGCGATTGGTTGGAATAGAATTGCGCGTGTCGGGGCAATCGTGCTGATGATCGGCACAAATGTTCCTGTGCCGGCACGTTCCGATTCGCTCCTTCTCACAAGCCCGTCCCAGCCAGCCAATGTCGGCGATGCGATGCTGGCGGCTGCCAATTATCATGATTCCGGCGACTATGATCGCGACCTTGCCGCAGTGGCGAAGCAGGCCGGCGACTGGGTCGTCAAGCGCGCGACGGAGGTGCCTCGCCCCGCACTGGTGCTCGACATCGACGAGACCGCTTTGGCCAACTGGGAAGTGATCACACGTGACAATTTCGGCCGCCCGATCAGCGGTGCCTGCGATATCGCAATCGACGGTCCCTGTGGCTGGGCCGCCTGGGACCAGCTTGCGAAGGATCCGGCCATTGACCCGGTGCTGGAGGTCTTCCGGCAGGCGCAAACGGCGAAAGTCGCGGTGTTCTTCATCACCGGACGTCCGGAGGACCAGCGTCAGGCAACCGAACAGAACCTGCAGTCGGCCGGCTATGCCGGCTATGAGCACCTTTACATGGTCCAGCCTGGGGCCAAATACGGCTCCGCCGCAGATTTCAAGGCACCCATAAGGGCCGAAATCGAAAAGGCCGGCTACACGATAATTGCCAATGTCGGCGACCAGCCATCCGACTTGTTCGGGGGGCATGCCGAGAAGCTGTTCCTGCTGCCAAATCCGTTCTATCGGGTTCGCTGACGGCCGGAACGGCACAAGCCCGGATCCCCGGCTCCTTGCCGAGCACCTACTAGGGTATCAAGACGACCTTGCCGGTCGCGCCGCGCTCGTCCAGCAGGCGATGCGCCTGACTGGCCTGGTCGAGCGGGAAGCGACCGCCGTTGGTCACTTTAAGCTCACCATTTGCCGCCAGATTGAAGAGCCCCGACAGGCCGTCACGGAGCACGTCTGGAGAAAGCAGCGGCAGCAGTGCAAAACCCCTCAGCGACTGGTTGCGGCCGATCATCGCCTCCATCTCCGGGGCGCCGAGCGCGTATCTGCCAAGTGCGGCAAACGCCAGCTCTCCGCGAGGTGCCAGAGCCTCCAGCGCAACCGCCGTCAGCGGGCCGCCGACAATGTCGTAGACGATGTCGACGCCGGCGCCGCCTGTCGCTACCCGGATGCGCTCTGGCCAGTCCGTTTTGCTGTAGTCGACGGCAACGTCGGCCCCCAGCGACAAAGCAAGATCGAGCTTGGCCTTGCTGCCGGCAGCCGCGATGACATTGCTCGCCCCTGCCCGCTTCGCAAGCTGGACAAGCAACGAACCGACGCCGCCCGCGGCAGCGGCGACCAGCACCGATTTGCCGGCCGGCGGGCTTTGCCGCGACAGATGCAACGCCGTCAGTCCTTGCACCATCAATGCCGTCGAGGCTTCGAACGAGAGCGCATCCGGCAAGGGCACGGCCAGGCTTGCGTCAATCGTCACATAATCGGCATAGCCGCCTAACGGGCGGCTCGAGGCGAACAACGGCGCGGCGACGCGCGTGCCGAGCAAGGAAGCATCCACCCCATGCCCGAGCGCCTCCACGATCCCGGCGGCCTCGACGCCAAGGATCATCGGCAGTTGCGGCGTCACCGCGTAGCGATCTGCGCGCATCAGCACTTCGAAGAAATTCACCCCGGCCGCACGAACGCGGACCAGGACCTCGCCGGCTTGCGGCTCGGGCTTCGGCACCTCAACCATTTCGAGAACGTCAGGGTCGCCGAAACGGTTCAGTTGAATGGCTCTCATCACATGCACCGATCGTTATTGGCATCGGCCGCTGTTTGCCACTATCTGCCTGGCTTCGACCACACACCGATTTGTCCGCCGCTGACCGGGAGGTGACCATGGCCAAGCTGATCAAGAGACTGCCGATGCTGCCGGCCGAGCGCGCGCTGAAAGTGATTTCGGGCCGCTGGAAGGCGATCATCCTCTACCATCTCTTCGACGGGCCGCGGCGGCTGTCGGCGCTGCAAGGGTTGATGCCCAATATCACGCAGAAAGTGCTGATCCAGCAGCTTCGCGAAATGGAAGAGCACGGCCTCGTTCGCCGCGAGATCTTTGCCGAGATTCCCTCGCGCGTGGAATATTCGGCGACGCTGCTCGGCCTCAGCCTCGAGCCCATCCTGCTGGCACTTTGCCAGTGGGGTCAGCACCACGCCGACGAGTTGAATGAGATGGACCGCCTTGCCGATTGCATCATCAGGCCAAGGCAAGCGCAGGACGCGCATGCCGTCTGAAAAAAGGGCGGCGCATGCGCCGCCCTGAATCCTTGGGAGAATTAATCCTTGGGAGGATTGTTCGAACCTGCGCTCAGGCCGCCTTGACTTCCTCGGCGACGGCATCGGCCTGACGCGCCGTCTTCAGTACCCTGGCCCACCATGCAATGTCGTTGACGAGCGCGGTTGCCGCCTGGTTGAGGTGCTCGAATTCATCGAGCTTCTTCTCACCTTGCTTGACGGCAAGGAAATCGGCCCAGGCGATGTGGACGGCGGACTTCACCGGCGCCATCTGCAACTCGACCGCATGCAGCCTCAGCTGCTCGACCGCACGCGCGCCACCAACGCTGCCATAGCCGACGAAGCCGGCCGCCTTCTTGTTCCACTCGTTGGCGGCGTAGTCGATGGCGTTCTTCAGCACGGCCGTCGGGCCATGATTGTATTCGGCGGCGGTGAAGATGAAGCCGTCGAATCCGGCGACCTTCTTTTGCCAGCGCTGCGCCACTTCGTTCTGCGACGGCGCCCAGGCGGAGGATGCGACCTCATCGAAGAACGGCAGCGGGAAATCGCGCAGGTCGACGACTTCGACATCGATGTCGGCATGCGACCTGGCGATCTTGGCAATCCATTGGGCCGGGACGTCGGCAAAGCGCGCGGCGCGGGTCGAACCAATGACGATGGCGATCTTGGGTTTTGACATAGAGGGGCTCTCCTTACAGGAATACTGGTATCGTTTAGATACCTGCGCTATATGAGTAACTGGCCGCTCAATGTGCAAGGAGGCACTTTTTTGTTACCAAGGCACCCGCACCGCACCGAGGACTGCCGCGCCATCTCGGAAATCCTGCAGCGCGTCGGCGACAAATGGACCGTGCTCGTCGTCGGCAAGCTCGGCGACGGGCCGCTGCGTTTCAACGAGCTGCGCAGCGCGGTCGGCGGCATTTCACAGAAGATGCTGACCACCACTTTGCGCGGGCTCGAGCGCGACGGCTTCGTCACGCGCACCGTGTTCGCGACCATCCCGCCGCGGGTCGACTACGAATTGACCGACCTTGGCTACGAGCTTCTGGTGCCGGTCGGTGCACTCGGCGAATGGGCGCGCAAGAACACCGAGCGTGTCAAGGTCGCGCGCGAAAAATTCGACGCCATGCACAGCTGAGCCCTTGCGCTGCAAGGGTTTGAACCTGACGGGGATCCTCCGGATGAGCCCTACTGCTGTAATTGCATCTTGCTCTTCGGCAGCTTCTCGATCCGGTTCCATTTCGGGTTGGGACTGACCACCTTGCCGCCAATCGTGCAGGTCGTGGTCGTCTCCTTCCGGCAATTGCTCACCGTCGTACCGCTGGTGTCGCATTTCGTCGCCGAGCAGATCTCGCACTTGGCCGCCTGCCCGTTGATGGTGCGGTTTTCCGACGTGCAGGTGGCGCCTGGATCGCCTTTTTTGACCTCGGCAAAAGCGCTTGCGGACGACAGGCAGAGCAAGGCTGCAAACGCACCGGCCAGGGCAGCGTTCAGCATGTGTTGACGCATTGTCTTTCCTCCCAAGATCCCGTCGCTCGCGCTGCAGGCGCGCATGCGGGAACCCGTTGGTCAAAGACCACGCCGGATCGCTGCCCGCATCCCCCGCGCGGGAGAGACGGCTGTTTAAGTTCGTCTTCTGGAATCAGGCCGGTCAGCCTTCCGCCGGAACCGCCTTCGGCTTGCCTTCGCCGTCCAGCGCCACCATGACGAAGTCGGCATGGGTGACCTTCTCCATCAGGTCGGAGAGATAGCGCTGCGCCCAGGCCTCGACCTTGAGCGTCATCGAGGTGCGGCCGACCCGTTCGACATGCGTATAGATGCACAGCGTGTCGCCGATCTTCATCGGCTTGGCGAAGGACATTTCCTTCACCGCCGCCGTCACCACGCGGCCCTTGGCGCGCTCGGCGGCGCGGATGCCGCAGGCGAGATCCATCTGCGCCATCACCCAGCCGCCAAAGATATCGCCCGCCGCATTGGCATCGGAAGGCATGGCCAGCGTCCTGAGCGTCAGATCGCCGATCGGCCGCCCGTCCGCGTAATGCACCATTTGGCCAATCCTCTCGAAGCCGATCGTCCGATCCCGTATCGTCATGGCACGGACAGGTCAACGCCACTGAATAGTGTCGCGGCCTGACGTTCGGCGATGCACTCTATGGCCGAGGTGAGAAAGCTGGCGCGCCCGAGCGCTTACCAATAGGTGCGCTTTACAAAGCGGGCCACGGCGTCGGGACGTAGGCGTAGGCGTTGCCTTCGCGGATCACATGACCGATGCCTGGGAAGGGCAGGTGCATGCCTGCGACGAGCAGGCCATCCGCTGACACCATGTCGAGCACCTTCTTGCGTGTGGCGATTGCGGCCTCCTGGTCCACGTCGAAGGCGATTGCCCATTCCGGATGCGCAAATTGCAGCGCGGAGGCGTGGATTACGTCAGTGAAGAGCAGCAGGTTGGCATCACCAGAGCCAATCCGAAGCGCGAGATGCCCCGGCGTATGTCCGGGCGCAGGCAATGCCCTGATTCCGGGCGCGATCTCGACCTCGCCTTCGATCTTCCTGACTTTGCCATCGTAAGGCACCAGCGATTTGCGCGCTATTTCGAAGTACGGCTTCATCTGGTCGGGCGCCTTGGATAGGATCCCGTCATCGTGCCAGAAAGCGAATTCCGGCGCGGCAACCACGACCTCCGCTGCCGGGAAGGCGGCCTTGCCGCCAATCCCGACAAGGCCGTTGGCATGGTCGGGATGGAGGTGGGTGATGATTACCGTGTCGATTTCTTCCGGCCTGACGCCGGCGGCTGCGAGCGCCTCAGGTATATGTCCCAGTATAGGCCCCATCGCCGATGCCGTGCCGGTATCGATCAGCACCCGCCTGTCGCCCCTGGTGACAAGGTAAGCGTTGACCGAGGTCGGGAGTGCCTTTGGCAGGAATGCCTTTGCCAGGAGCGCTTCAGCGGCAGCCGGATCGGCGGAAGGGAAGAGTTCGAGGCCAAGATTGAGGTAGCCGTCGCTCAGCGCAGTAATCTCGAGGTCGCCGAGCATAAACCTGTGGGCGCTCGCAAGCGAAGCCGGAGACGGGGCGGCGATAGCCGCAGCGTTGCTCGCAAAGAGGTTGATAGGGGAAAGTAGCAGGGCGCTGGCACTAAAGGCGCCAAGGCCGAACGTTCGACGGTCGATATTCATGGTCTTGTCCTTCGAATGTGCAGATGAAACTAGTCGCAGGCTACGGGGTCGCCGCCAGGGCAGATGCCGACCCCTCGGACCACTCTTCGAGCGGGGTCGGCGCGGGTCATGGCGAACTCCTTGCGACATCAATAATGCGCCTCACAAGCAGCTGGAATAGCGACGGGATGCAGTTCACTGCTGCAAATTATGCAGCAATCAATTTAGGCGGGTAAGGCCGCTCGTTTGGCCGTCCGCTGAACGGCCTGGCCGAGCCCCGGCTTTGCCTACTGGACAGGCTTCCGAGGCTCGAGCGCTCGACGCAACGTCGGCGCCTCTTGCTCGATATGATCCCACAGACGGTTGGAGATCGGCCCGTGCGGCCGGTCGCGGCGGCGCGCCACCGCGAACTCCTCGGTACGGCCTGGCAGATGACGGCCGGACGCTCCACGCGAACGCAAGGAATGGCCGGATTGCTGGACTAGCTGGACGTTGAATGTGGATCAATTCGGGCTGAAAAGAAGCAAAGTTCTGGCTCCATGACGGCGGCAGAGCCGATGGTCCCGCCAGCGCAATTCCTTTCCCTGCCCGTTTCGGACCGACGCTTTTCAGAACGCGAAATCCGCGGACTGAACGACATCGGCTGGGAGCCAGGTTTCATGAACCTGCAAGATCTCGGGCCCGCGGCTGTAGCCGCGATCGCGGACCACCATCGTCGTGACCCGGCCATTGTTCGGTTCATCGGAGTCCTTCGCGTCGCGTTGCCATTCGTGGTAGTTCACGACCGCCAGGTCGGCGCTTTGATGGCTGATCCGGATGTCGCGTATTTTGATACAGAAGGCCGGATTCGATCCGTAGATGCTCTTCATGTAACCTGCGAAGTCTTTTTTCCCGAACGCCCTGCCGCCTGGCATGATGGCGACCAGATCGTCGCTGATCCGGTCGAGCGCGTTCTTCTTGAACGTCGCGTCGTCGCCAGGGCATCGGCCCGCCACCCAGTCGGTGAAGAATTCGTGGATGTCGTGGATCGTCGCCTCGATTTCCTTCGTTTGAAGGGACATTTTTTCCTCCTGTCTCAAGATGATGCTGGATCAGGCGCTTTACGCCGTGGCTTGCCCCGACCGGACGCTGCTTGAGGACAGCCCGTACCACGCGAGCCACAGGCACATGAGAAGCGAGGAAACCAGCCAGATCGGACCCCCGATGCCGATCCCGAGCTGCTCACCGAGTGTCCACCCGGTTGCCGAAAGGATACCGAACGCCGAGCCGACGATCGCGGCCCATCGGGGCAGTATCCCGACGTTATCGCGGGCGTCGTGATACGCGACAAGCGCTGTCGCCAAGGCCAGCGCCCAGAATCCGTTACCCATGCCGCCGGAAAACGCCCACCAGGTCATGAAGGCGTTGGTGTCACCCCGGTCGGCCACGACCGCGACCACCGATGCCTCGGCGACTGCGGTGGAGAACGTGGTCAGGGCGCCGAGAGCCATCACCATCCAGGCGGAACTCAGCATCGGCGAATGCCGGACCCGGGGGTTGAGCGCCAGGTTCAGGAACGAAGCGCCGGCGATCAGGAACAGCGCCGCTGCCGCCGTCCAATGGACCATAGCCCATCGCCCATGGCCCTCGGCGATATTCTGCATCTGAACAGACAAATCCGCGTCCGGTGGCCCGTGAAAGACGAGCGCAGCCGCCAGCAGCAGCGTTCCGGTGGCGAGCCAGACACCGCCCGGCCCGCTCATGCTGTTATTATTCGTTTGCATCGGGAAAACCTCCTGTGGCCTTTACCACGCCATGAAGTTTAGACCCGCGTCACGGTTGCCCGCTTCGGCGTAAATACCCACGCAGCGAGAAATTTTGGCTTGGGTAGGATTACCCAGATACGCCCATGCCGATCAGGCCGTGCTCGACCGCAAAGGCCGTGGCTGCCGCGCGCGTGCGCACGTTCAGCCGCGTCAGGATATCGCTAACGTGACGGTCTACCGTCCGCTGGCTCAGACCGAGCTCGCCGGCAATTTCCGGGTTGGTCAGGCCTGACGCGATCAGGCGCAGAACCTGCGTCTGTCTGAGGGTGAGAACTTCGCTGCCTGTCGCCGTCATGATAGCCCGCAGCTTGCCGGCAACGGCTTCGTCGGGGCGCGCGCCGAGCTCGCGGAAAAGTCTTATCGCTTCGTCCAGTTCGGTCTGCGCCGCTTCAGTATCGCCGGTTGCGAGACAGGCCCGCGCTGTCAGCACCCGCATCCGGGCAAGATGATAGGGCGCCCGAAGGTCCCAGAGGATCTCCACTGCGCGCCGGATATGGGCCAATGCCTCCGCGGCTCGACCAGCATGGATCAGCACCCGCGCGGTAGCCTCGGCGGCTGCGGCGCGGACTGCATCCGCGGAATATTGGCGCGCGCAGTCGCGCAGTGTTTCGCACAGTTCCCAGGCGTCATCGGCCGAACCGACAGCGAGAGTGATTTCCACCGCAGCCGGCAAGAGGCGGAGTTTGCCCGGAATGTCATCGACCGACTGCAGTGCGCGGCGGATCGCCGAAAGGGCCGGCTGCTCGTGCCCCTGCTGCAATCGCATAAGCGCCAGCCCCGGCTGCGGATCGAACCCGAGCCTGCTCGCTGCGCGATAGGCGGCATCGGCCTCGTCCCATTGGCCGCGGAGGCGAAAGACCTCGCCCTTCTGGTAGAATGCCGGACCGGCGTGGTGCTTCGAGGGCCCCTGCTGAAGGCGGATGCTGGCGACACTGGCCTCGCGGCCGGCCTCGTCCCAGTGGCCGTCGAGGATCAGGATTTCGGCCCGGTGGATCAGGCATCGGCCGGTGAAGGCAACGATGTCGGGCTGTCCCGCGCACCATCCGATCAGCGCCGATGTCCATTCCCTCGCCCGGCTCGTGGCATGAAATTTCTGACAGATCTCGATCACGCTGCAGTAGACCAGCCCGGTAACGATCGGTGAGAGCCGGCCCGAGGTGACCGAAACCATCGCTTCGTCCAGCAGTTCGAAGCCTCGCACATAGTCGCCGCGCACGATCAATATCCGACCCTGAAGGTGGCGCGCGATAGCCAAGAGGTCCGGATCTTCGCAGCGCTGTCCGATCTCCGCGGCACGTGTTGCGTGGGTGAATGCTTCGTCCGGACTGTCGGCGGCGAGGCATTGTTCGACCATTGGGAGCTGAAGGTAACCTTGTTCTGCACATTCCGGCGCATGATCCGCGACCAACCGGTTGGCGCGGGTCAGCCATCCGCTGCCTTGGGCGAATTCGCCGCGAAACATCAGGGTGAGCCCGATCCAGAAGCCGCAACGCGCTGCGGATCGTTCGCGTCCGTTCCGGAGATGCTCTTCGAAAGCCCTCTCGTAGTCCCGAACGAATTCCTCCTCGCGCCCAAGCATGTAGGCGGCTTCCCCGAGGCGCTGGAGCTCGGCGCCGCCAAGTTCACTGCGGCGGCCTCTGTCTGACAGTTCGCGGTGAAGCCTGGACCAATCTCCGCGATTGGCTAGCTCCGCATACGGATCCGATGCAACTGCACCGTCTTCCGGCGACTTGTCGGGTGATCGGTCGGAGGGCGCGGGCATATCCTCAGAATAGCACATATCTTGCTGAGGAGGTGGCGGCAGGTTACCGACATGGCAGAAGTTCGTTTCGGGCTCAATCGAGCCGTTCATCGCGTCCGCCGCCGAGGACCGGGAAGGGTCGCACCCTGCCGTCTGCAAGGTGTTTGTCCAGCGACTGTTGTGTGGCGAAACCGGCTAAAATCCCAGTCGTGTGAAACTTGTCATGGCCGCTTAGGTGTCATTTCGCCCTCTACCGGAACCGCCCCCAACGTCGGCGCCTCTTGCTCGATATAATCCCACAGACGGTTCGAGATCGGCCCGTGCGGCCGGTCGCGGCGGCGCGCCACCACCAACTCCTCGGTGCGGCCTGGCAGATGACGACCGGCAATGGATTGCAGGCGTCCGTCGCGCAGTTCTTCCTCGATCAGGAAGCGGGGCATGTGGCCCCATCCGAGGCCTTGCAGGATGATTTCCTTCTTCATGCCCTGATCGGCCACCATGCATTGAGGCGCACCCTCGATCATGAAGTAGTCTTGTCGCGGTGAATGGCGGGCCGTGTCGCGCATGACACATTGGGTGAACGCGTGCATCTGATCCGGCGTGATGGGGTGCTTGATGCGCTCCGGCAGAAAGCCCGAAGCCACCACGGGAACGAATGGCACCTTGCACAGATCGATCCATTCCACCCGCGGATCGCTCTTGTCGATCCAGTGCAGGATCAAATCGGCTTCGTCATCGAAGAGGCGCTCCCACGGGCCGCCCACCGCCTCGAAATGCAGGTGCAGGCGTGTGCCCGGACACTGGGCGAAGAACCGTCCGAGCATGCCCAGTGCCTGCGGGCGCGGGCAAAGGTCGCCGATCACCACATGGATCTCGCTTTCTTCGCCCATTGACAGCTGAGCAGCATGAAGCCGCAAGCCCTCGAGCTCGCGCAGCAGCGATTGTGCCCTGCGATGGAACGACAGCCCTGCCTCGGTGGGGCGCACGCGATAGCCGCTGCGATCCAAGAGAACGAGGTCGAGTTGCCGCTCCAGCTTTGCAACGGCTGCGAACACCGCCGGGTGCGAGCGATGCAGCATGGCCGCCGCAGGCTGAAAGCCGCCGCAGCGGACCACGGCATCGAAGCATTGCAGGTCGTGCAAGGTGAATTCGGCCATGTCAGCTTACATTACAGAGATTATCCCATCTTTGTAATATCATCAAAAGCGTGCCGCCGCTAGGCTTTGCCACGTTCAACGCTCCAAAAGGAAGGTGTATTCACCATGAATGAGCTGGATTTCGTGACCGTCGGCGATGGCACGCGCATCGCCTACCGCATCGACGGCGACGCCGGGCAGCCTGTGTTGGTGCTGTCGAATTCCATCGCCACCACGCTGCGGATGTGGGACATGCAGGTCGACGAGCTGTCGAAGCATTTCCGTGTTCTGCGCTATGATTTTCGCGGCCACGGAGGGTCGAGCGTTCCGGCCGGCGCTTATTCGCTCGACCGGCTTGGCCGCGACGTGATCGAGTTGCTCGACGCCCTGGGCATTGAACGCGTACACTTCCTCGGTCTGTCGTTGGGCGGCTTCGTCGGGCAGTGGCTCGGCATCCACGCGCCCGAGCGGATCGAGCGCTTGATCCTGAGCAACTCCTCATCCTACCTCGGACCGGCAAAGCAGTTTGACGAGCGGATTGCCGCCGTGCTGCAGGCGCCGGATATGCCCGAAACCGCCGAGATGTTCCTGGGCAACTGGTTTCCTGCGCGTATGCTGGCGGCCAACGAGCCCGTCATCGAAGAATTTCGCGCCATGCTGCTGGCTATCGACCGGCAAGGCTTGGCTGGCTTGTTCGCGGCGGTTCGCGATGCGGACCTTCGCCGAACCATAGCGCTGATTTCCAGGCCAACGCTGGTAATCGCCGGCCGGCACGACACTGTGACAGCCGCCAGCCATAGCGAGCTGATCGCGGCGACGGTGCCCGGCGCGAAACTGGTTGTCCTGCCCGCGGTTCACTTGTCGAACGTCGAGTACCCCGTAGAATTCATGCAGGCCGTGCTCGGTTTTCTGCGCTGAGATGGAGCACTGAGTGAAACCCCGTTTTCGAACATCCCCCGCATGGACCGCAACCTATGATGCACTAACACGTAGCTCAGGCTAGACTGGGCAAGGTAGGTAGCGGATGACGGCTGACATGGAACTTGGCTTTCGCCCACTGACGCCCGATCTGTGGCCGGCGCTCGAGGACCTGTTCGGTGACAGCGCCGTCTGCAGTCGCTGTTGGTGTATGCACGGACGGATCGGTCGTTCTTACCGAAAGAGACCCGGCGAGGAAAACAAGGCCGCGTTCCGGCAGGACGTCCAGCATGGTCCGCCTCCAGGCGTACTTGCTTTCGACGGCGATACGGCTGTCGGATGGTGTCAGGTGACACCGCGAGATGCCCTGCCCTGGCTCGATCGGCTGTGGCAGCTCAAGCGTGTGGATGATGCGCCGGTCTGGTCCTTGTCCTGCCTCTACGTGCGAAAACGATACCGCAGGCGGGGCGTAACATTCCAGCTGATTGCGGAAGCACTGGAAGTCGCAAGGCGCGCAAATGCTCCTGTGCTCGAAGCCTATCCTTTCGACGCCGACGTATCGCCGAGCGCTTCCGGCAGCGGATATGCCTCCACCTTCGCGCGCGCCGGGTTCAGGGTCGTCGCTCGCAGAACGCCGGCCCGCCCGATCATGCGCTATGATTTCAAGCAGATTGCCGATCATCGCCTGTGATCGCAGCTTGAAGTTGTCATCCAGCCGCTATTGCGCCCGCTTCTCTTCTCGCTTTTGCGAGGATGGTCGTCTCCGGCGCAACGGCAAATTGCTCACAAAATGCATCGATGTGATGCTGGCCCCGACCCGCGTCTCCAACGGCAACAAGGGCCAAGCCCCAGGCGAGGTCTGTTTGCACATAGTTTTCCAACGAAAAACGTCGAAATTTCATCTTGGATCGTCGTTCGAAACTAGCAGCAACGTCCTTTAGTGCGGTGATTCTGGACCAGTCCTGCTGGGCAGCATTGAGCGCCGCCAAAGCTGCGCGTTCAACCTGATAGGAGCTATCGCTACTATAGAATGAGCACCAGTTGGGAATCCGGCCCGATGAATCTATCGGGTCAATGCAAAGGTCAAAATTCGCTGACTTCGCCGTCCTTTTCCACCGGAGGCTTCCGCCTCTGAAAAGTGGCACAAAGTCGATCGAGACGCCCCAACAGGCGGAGAAGGTCATGCCTTTCAACATCTGAAATTTCAGCAGATAGCGTATGTGATCTGTTGGACGGCCAACCCAGAACAAATCCCCTACTCGTTGAAAATCGGATGCCAAGCCGCCTTCCAATGCTCCAGCGGCAATGTCGCCCAACGCTTTACCACGCTGAGGCGCACGACGGAGGTCTGGCTGCCGACGAAATCTTTCGATCAAGCGGGAGAACATCTAACCTCTTCAACGGCAATCGTAAATGTTGAGCGTCACCGGCGAACATTACTGAACGCAAACAGATTAATCAAAGCCGTAGCGAGGCTCACCGACATTGCAACAGCAAGACTAGACTTCGGTAGCGGATCGCAGCTTGGCAAGTCTCACGTCTCCGGCCGAACGAACTGGCTGGCGACCTTAGGTTGTAGGCGCGAAAGTCACCGTCGGGCGTGATTACCAACTCTGTGGTGTTCGCCCGTTGTTTTCGATGTGATAGATCAGGTTGACAAGGTAGACCCTAGAACCCGTCAAAAGTGGGTAAATGGAGCTATTAGGGACAATGCGTTCGCAGGAAGAATGGTCAAGCAATGAAGACGCTCGTGCATACAGAGAGCTCCGAACCCTAGTCGATAAATGGAAACGCCTTGGGACGAAGACCTATCCGGATGGAACGGAGTGGATCGGACATACGCCAGATCGGGCTCCTGAAGCATATTTGCACCAGCTGTATGCTCCGCTTGGCGCCGTCGGAGTTGGGCAGATGGAGTCTGAAATTTCGTGCCGACTTCCAGATAATTTCCGTTGCTTTCTCATGCTCCACAACGGGATAGGTCTGTTTGCGAATTATATAAGCGTCTATGGGCTGCGACGTAGCTGGTCACGCACGAATTTGGTGGAGGCGGGTCAACAACCCTTCTCCATACTGGAACCAAATATAAAGAGACGACCAGGCAATGCACCAGACGATGTTCTCTTTATTGGTGCGCTAGGGGACAATGACGATTTAATTGGCATGAATCCGGACGGGAGGGTCTTTCGCTGGGAGAGTGATGATCCTCTGTCCGGTTCGATTAAGTCCTACACGAGCGTGTTNATTCAAACCGAATATCACCAGTCGCTTTTTTCACATCGGATGCCGGAAGACCCGGCGACGCCGCGTCGCGCCCAAGCCTAGGTTAGAGCCGAATTCCGGAGCCAGCCGCAGCCACCATGCAAACCTATGACTTCATCATCGTCGGTTCCGGCTCGGCCGGCTCGGTCCTGGCCGAAAGGCTGTCGGCTTCCGGCCGCTTCTCGGTGCTGGTGCTCGAGGCCGGCGGCAGCGACCGTCGCTTCTACGTCCAGATGCCGCTCGGCTACGGCAAGACCTTCTTCGACCCGGCGGTCAACTGGAACTACAAGGCCGAGCCGGATCCGGGTCTGGCCGGCAATGTCGACCACTGGCCGCGCGGCAAGCTGCTCGGCGGCTCGAGCTCGATCAACGCCATGGTCTGGATCAGGGGCGCGCGCGAGGATTTCGACGCTTGGGCAGCGGCCGGCAATCCCGGCTGGGGCTTCGATGACCTGCTGCCCGCCTTCAAGGCGCTGGAGGATAACCAGGCCGGCGCCGACCAATGGCGCGGCGTCGGCGGGCCGCTGCATATCACCGACTGCTCGACCTCCGTCCATCCGCTCACCAAGCGCTATCTCGCCGCCGCCAACCAAGCCGGCCTGCCGCTCAACCCGGATTTCAACGGCGCCTCGCAGGAAGGCGCCGGCGTCTACCAGATCACCACCAGGAACGGCCGCCGCATGTCGGCGGCGCGCGCCTTCCTGCGCCCGGCGATGAAGCGTAAAAACGTCCGCGTCGAGATCAACGCCCTGGCGACAAAAATCCTGTTCGAGGGCAAACGCGCCGTCGGCATCGAATATCTCCAGAATGGCGCGACGAAAACCGCCCGCGCCGGCCGCGAGATCATCCTGTCGGGCGGTTCGGTCAATTCGCCTCAACTTCTCCAGCTTTCCGGTGTCGGCCCGTCGGCGCTTCTTGGCGCGCTCGGCATTCCCGTCGTTCACGCCAACGAGAATGTCGGGGCAAACCTGCAGGACCACGTCGGCATCAACTACACGTTCAAGGGCAGGCTGCCGACGCTCAACCAGATCCTGCGCCCGTGGTGGGGCAAACTGCTGGTCGGCATGCAGTACGTGTTTTTGCGCTCGGGCCCGCTGTCGCTGTCGATGAACAATGCCGGCGGCTTCTTTCGCACCGATCCGGCCACGGCACGGCCCAACATGCAGCTCTATTTCCAGGCGTTTTCAACCGTCATTCCGAAGAGCGGCGAACGCCCGATCCTGACGCCCGATCCATGGCCGGGCTTTTCCATCGGGCTGTCCAATTGCCGTCCGTCGAGCCGCGGCGAAATCATGATCCGTTCCGCCAATCCGCGCGATTATCCCAAAATCGTCGCCAATGCCTTTTCGACCGAGGCGGACGTCGCTGAAATGCTGGCGGCGGTGAAATTCGTCAGGAAGATCGCCTCGATGCCGGCGATGGCCGAGATCATCGAGGAAGAGGTTTTGCCCGGTCCCTCGATCACCTCCGACGCGGATCTCATTCAGGATTTCAGGAAGCGCTCGGGCACCGTCTATCACCCGGTCTCGACCTGCCGCATGGGGCCGGACGCGGCGCACGCCGTCGTCGATCCGCGCCTCAAGGTACACGGCCTCGAGGCGTTGCGCGTTATCGACGCCTCGATCTTTCCCGACAACATAACCGGCAACACCAACGCCGCCGCGATCATGACCGGATGGAAGGGCGCCGAACTGGTTCTGGAGGATCAGAAATGAAAATCACCGACGTCAAGACCTGGGTGGTCGGCAATCCGCCGCCCGGCATCGGCGGTAAGTATTTCATCTTCGTCAAGCTCACCACCGATGGCGGCGTCGTCGGCTATGGCGAGGCCTACAACGCCACCTTCTCGGCTCATGTCACGGCGAAAATGGTCGAGGACATGGCCGAGCGTTATCTGATCGGCCGCGACCCGCACGATATCGAGACCTTCTTCCGCCGCGCCTATTCGTCCGGCTTCACCCAGAGGCCCGACGTGTCGGGCATGGGCTGTTTCTCGGCGCTGGAAATCGCCTGCTGGGACATTATCGGCAAAGAGGCCGGCAAGCCGGTCTACAAGTTGCTCGGCGGCCAGGTGCATGAAACGCTGCGTTCCTATACCTACCTCTACCCGCACAGCGGCAGCGTCCACACCGAGGACGCCCGCGGCAAGAACGTCTACAACGATCCCGATATGGCCGCCGCCTGCGCGCTCGAATATGTCGAGCAGGGTTTTAACGCGGTCAAGCTCGACCCAGCTGGCCCCTACACAGCCTTCGACGGCCACCAGCCGCGCCTCGTCGACATCGATCTCTCCGCCCGTATGGTCAAGGCGATCCGCGACGCGGTCGGCACAAGAGCCGACATCCTGTTCGGCACGCACGGCCAGTTCACCGCATCGGGTGCGCTGCGCCTCGCTCGCGCCATCGAGCCCTATGATCCGCTGTGGTTCGAGGAGCCGGTGCCGCCCGACATGCCCGAGGTCATGGCTCAAGTGGCGCGCGGCACTTCGATCCCGATCGCGACAGGGGAAAGACTGACGACGAAGTTCGAATTTGCCCGCGTTATCGAGAACCGTGCGGCGACCATTCTGCAGCCCGACCTCGGCCGCTCCGGCGGCATTCTCGAAACCAAGAAGATCGCCGCCATGGCCGAAGCCTATCACATCCAGGTCGCGCCACACTGCTATTGCGGGCCGATCGTCGGCGCCGCCAACATCCAGCTCGCGGTAACGCTGCCCAACTTCCTCATTCTGGAATCGCTGAAGCAGTGGGGCGGCTTCCACGAAAAGCTGCTGAAGAAGAAGATCGAATGGCAGGACGGCAACGTCATCCCGTCGAAGGAGCCAGGCCTCGGTGTCGAACTCGACGAAGCCGTCTGCGAGGCGCATCCCTGGACCGGCAAGGACCTGCATTTGCAGATGATGCAGACGCCGCTGATGCCGTGAGCGAGCGCCATGCCTTTATCGGCCTTGGCCATCCCGGCAGCCACCCGCCAGCCTGATCCGCAACGCCTTTACCATCGCCGTCCGTGCCAGCTCAGGCCTTGGAGAGCAGTTTGCTCATGCTCACGCGCTGCTCGACCTCATACCCGCACTTGCGGTAGAACCCGAGGACCGCTGAGTTGGAAGCGACAACTTGGAGGTTGATCTTTACGCAGCCAAGGGCGGCGAGCCGTTTTTCGGCTTCCTGGATGAGGGCCTCTCCGATCCCCTTGTGGCGATGGGATTGCAGGACGGCGATCCGGGAAATCCAGCCCCGGTGGCCATCATATCCAGCCATGATCGAACCGACGACCCGGCCAGATTCAAGCACAACCAAAAAGAGGTTCGGCTGGTATCTCAGCTTCTCGGGGATCGAAATATGAGCCGCGTTCCAAGGGCTGTCATCGGGGAATGCGTCCCGCCAAAGCGTATCAACCCCGTCAAAATGACTGTCGGTGTATTCAATGGTCGAGAACATTCATGTCCGTTCCAACTGGCCCGACCGGGGTTGTCTGACATCAGGCAGAATATCAGCAATTTCAAAGCGCTGAATGTATCTGCGGAATCAAAGCGGTAACGACCGGATTCAAAGTCTCAACACCTTGATTCAATATCTCAGCGTCAATGCGCCGGGCAGGATCTCGAAAGTTGCTGGTATGCGACCCGGCGATTCGCCGTCTATGTCGATCAGCGCGGCGTTCTTTTGCACATCGCCGAGCGGCTCGACAACCACTTTCTTGCCGCGCAGGATGGTGATCGCCGGATGGTTGCGGTGCCGCCCGCCATAGAGCAGGCGGATGTCCCAGATCAGCTTCAGCTTGCCGGCGGCGCGCAGGATGACGATGTCGAACTCGCCGTCGTTAAGCTCGGCGTCGGGCGCGATCATCATGCCGCCGCCGAAGAATTTGCCGTTGGCCACCGCCACCAATGCCATGCGCGCCTCGACCGGGGCACCGTCGTCGATGGTGATCGCAACCTCCTGGAACCGATAGCGGAGGAATTCCCAGACCGTGCGCCAGTAGAACAGTGCCTTGGCCGAAACCTTGCCCTTGCGCCTGTCGGCGTTGACGGCACGGTCGGTGGCGCCGGAAAGCCCGAGGCTGGCGATGTTGATGAAATGGCGGCTGGCCAGTGCGCCATGGTCGTCGACATAGCTGATGCAGCCGGCATCGACCTTGCGCGGCTTGGCCTCGGCAATCCGCTTCAGCGTCAGATCGACATTGTTCGACAGGCCGAGCCCGCGGGCGAAGTCGATGCCGGTGCCGCAAGGCAGCAGCCCAAGTTCAGCCGTCCGGCCGCTTTCCCGGAAAGCCTTCAGCAGCCCGTCGGCGACTTCGCTGGCGGTGCCGTCGCCGCCGGCCGCGATCACCAGCTCGAAGCCGATGGCGGCAAGGTCGAGCGCCAGCCGTTCGGCATCCCCCTCGGCCTGCGTTTCACGCAGCTCGAAATCACCGAAATGTCTTTTCAGCGAAGCCGCAACCTCCGGCCAATGCCGCTTGAGCCTGCCGCCGCCGGCGATCGGATTGAGAACCACCGCGACCTTCAAGCCTGCCTCCCCAAGGCCATCGAACACGCCTTCCAATCATTTGCCGGCATTGAAGCCCGCGCAGGGCCGCGGGGCAAGGGTCGATTACCCGACAATGCGGCTTCGGCATCGAGGCGGCAAATCCCGACCGGCGGCGGCAGAGATCGGAAAGTCGCTATTTTGGCAGGGTCAGTCCCCGATAATCCCGCTATCCACAGGCATGCGGCAGTTCCGCCAAACGCTTATCCGACGTACGTTAAAACCCATCTCAGGCGGCTACCGATCGCCACGCCGAAAGGCAAAGCGGAACGGCGGATTTCCTGAGGCCCGTACGGCCCTGAACGAGAACAGGCTTGCTTGTTGGAGGGATGGACGCCGAGACCTACGGGGCCGCGGGAAGCGTGCGAACGCCGACGGCGGACCGATGCTGCCATGAAGGACGGCAAAAACCTTCGATGGCGCGCTGGGCAAAGCTCGCAAGAGTGGAGACCGGCGTGGTCCGGAACGGACGCTGCCCTCGGGTGGCGACTGGCAGGACCGTCAAAATCAAGGCCGGCATGGCGCGACATCTTTCGGGAGTTGCTGCCGCGACCGTGTCCTGATCTGACAGGGAGGCGCTGGGAGAAATCCCGGCGCCGACTGTCTTTGTGGCCCCGCCTGACGATTTTGCCGGCGACGCTTCACGCTGCGCCAAAATCAGCTACTATCCATTTGCCGTCGGGGGCCGTTTAAAGGGGCCGACGGCAGGGGGACATTTCATGACGCTCATCCAGAAGCTTGCTGTTGCCTATGCTTTCCTGTTCTTCGGCGTTGTTGCCATCGGCTATGTGCCGGCTTTCAACGACGCCGGCGGCAATCTGTTCGGCCTGTTCTCGCTGCAATGGTACGACGATTTGCTGCACGCCTTCTCCGGCGTCTGGGCGCTGGCCGCCGCCTTCATCTCGCACCGCCAGGCGGTGTTCTATTTCAAGCTGTTCGGCTCGGTCTATCTGTTCGACGGCGTGCTCGGGCTGGTCACCGGTTCCGGCTGCCTCGATGGCGGCATTTTCATCAACGGCTTCCGCTCCCTGAACGACATCGAATTCCCGGCCCGCTTCTTCGCCAACCTGCCGCACATCGTCATCGGCGGCTTCGCCGTCTACGTCGGGTTCTGGCTGTCGAAACGCGTGTACGACCATTTCGCCACGGCCTGACCGGCCATGTTCCTGTTTCGCTGGCTGAAGCGCATCATCAAGGCGATCCTCTGGCTCGTCGTCATTGTCGTGTTGATCCCGATCGCCGGGCTGGCCTACGGCTTTCTCACCACGCCGTCGCTGGACACAACACCATTGCCGGGCATCGCCGGGGGTGCTCCGCCAAAGGCGCTGGCCGACAAGGTCCGTGCCGAGATCTCCGGCTACCAACGGCCGGAGGAATCGACCTTTCTCACCTATCCGGAATGGGCCATCGTCTACGCCGCCCGCGAATATGCCGGCTTTGTCGACAAGAACCAGCCGAGCGGCTTCCCTTATCTCTCCTATATCGGCCGCTTCTGGCAGGATTACGCGATGGTCACCCGCGCCAGCTCCGCCTACAAGTTCAACCTCGACAACCACCAGATGCTGGTGATCATCGGCACCAGCCACACGATCGAGCACGCCATCCAGTGGGCCTATGAAAATACGGTCGGCCGCATTACCGAAGCGACAGCCGGCAAGCGCACCACCGTCGACATCTACCAGGCCAAGGTCGCGGCCGACTACGCCGGTTTTCTCGATCAGGTGCCGTGGTACCAGTTTCCCTATGCCGAAAAACGTGCCGGCCTGTTAGCCGTCCAGCCGGCGCCGGACGACAGCGCCGTCCGCGCCGGCGAACGCAAGCTCGCCTTCGGCCTCGCCTACACCATCAAGCAGGGTTACGCCGATCTGATCAAGTCGGCGCTCGCCGCCACCACCGACCCGGCCTTGCTCGACATCCACGTCTGGGCCAAGGGTCCGGTCAGCGAGGTGACCCGCAACGAGCCCGACACCTTGCTGGAGCGCGATCTCGGCGCCGACGGCACGGTCTTCGTCACCAGGCGCTATCAGGTGTTCACCGACATGATCCCGCGCCTGATCGGCAAGGGCGTCTCCTTCGTCGAAATCGGCGGCAATGACGAGATCATGGTCACCGTGCTTTCCAATGACGAGATCAATGTTCCCCAAGGCGCACGCACCTTGTTCAGCTACCCGCTTCCGGCGGAACCTTCGACGCGCCGCACCGGCCTGACCGTCGCCGTGCGCAAGCTGCACGTCGTGCTGCCGGCGCTGATGACGGCGGGCGCCAGGCTCGAGCACGTCTACGACTACTGAGGCCTTTCGGTCACAGCCGGCCTCGGCAAGACGTTGCGTGATGCTCCGCCACGCTCATTCCACAATCGCGGCCAAATCCCGCCTTGTTCCGCAACGATTGATGATGCCGTAGCACTTTGATCTTGCGCACATGCGCCGGGCAATTCGGAGGGACAAGACCGTGATCAAGACCGCCCTTGTCGCCATGACCATCGTCGGCTGCGACTGCGACGCCAGGCTTTGCGAATATATCGGCGAGACGCCCGCCAAGTGGTCGACCATCGCTGAATGCGAAGCGGCGATGAAAAGCCAGATGCTGCACGAGCGCAATTTCGATTATCCGCTGGTCTCGGGCATCTGCCGGACACAGAACTCGTCTTCGTCATCGCAGCTCGCGGCGACCACTTCGGAGCCCGAATTGACGACGGCCAGTACGGCCGCGACAGAGCCGCTGCCAGCAGAACTGAGCCATCGGCCCAGTGCAGCGGTCGGAACGCAGGCGACGGCGACGGAAACAGAAGCCGTCCGGCCGGTCGCCTACGAAGCGGCGGTCGATGGCGGCAGCGCCCTGCTCTACCGCACGAAGACCGGTTACGCCGTGGTCAAGACCGATCTCGGCCGCGCCGCGTCGGCAACGATCGGCATCGCCAGGCGCTCGGCGAACTGGCTGGCGGCGAAGCTGCCTGACGGTCTGTAACCGGCACTTCAGGCCGTGCCGATCAGTGCCTTGATGGCGCGGTAAAAAGTCGAGGAAAACAGCTCCCCCGGATCGTATTGCCGCTTCTTCGCCAGGAAGGACGGCAGTTCCGGATAGGAGGCAAGCAGCTCCTTGCCCGTGTAGTGGAGTTGGTAGGGCAGGAAAAAACGCCCGCCATGCTTGATCGTCACGTCGATCAGCGCCCTTGTCAGTGCCCGCATCCTGGCATTGCCGTCGGCGTCGGTCGGCTGATTGATGTAGAGCACCAGCGAATAGGCCGGCTCCGGCGCATAATTCAGCGCCACATCCTCCTTGTGGACGATGCGTACCGACGCGTTGAGCACCGGCAGGCTCTGGTTGCGCAGGATCTCGCGCGCTTCCGCGATGAACGGGTTATAGGCCGCCCGCGGGATGAAATATTCGTGCAGTATGTCGGTCTCGTCGAGCAGGTCGTTGAACAGATAGGGCACTGAATCGTGCATCGGGTTGTTGCGCGTGACCAGGCAGGCCTCGCCCTCGGCCATTGCCGTCGTCCGCGCCACCGTGCAGCTCTCGAATTGCGGCTCCAGCGTCTTTTCGGTGAACCATTTCAGCTCCTGGAACAGGCTGCCCCATTTCGCCAGGTTGATGATCACCCGCTTGAGCCCAACCGAGCCCGGTTCACCGATTGCCGGCTGGTCGGCCGGCGGCTGGTCGGCGACCTTGTCATAGCGATAGACGATCATATCCTCGAGGAAATTGCCCGGCGCAGTCGACAGATGCCCATAAAACAGACCAATCGCCCTGTTTGGCTCCAGCACCTCGGCGAAGAACGTCGGGAAATCGTCCGATTTGATGATCTCGCGCGAGGTGCGGTAGACGGCGTTGTCGACGATGTCGAGTGTCGCCTCCAGCACCACGCCGAACAGGCCGTAGCCGCCGACGACGTGGCGGAACAGCTCGGTGTTTTCGGCCGGTGAGCAGGTCGTCACCGAACCGTCGGCCAGCATCACCCGCATCGAACGGATCGAGCCGGCGACCGAGCCGGCCTGATGGTCCATGCCATGCGCGTTGACCGACAGCGAGCCGCCGACCGAAAAGATGTCGGTCGACTGCATCGCCTTCACCGCGAAGCGCGGGTGCAAAAGGTTCTGGATGTCGTGCCAGCGCGCGCCCGGCTGCAAGGTCATCGCCTTCGCCGCCGCATCGATGCTGATCTTGTTGAATTTGCGCATGTCGAGGACCAGTGCGTTATCGTCGAAGGCGTGGCCGCCCATCGAGTGGCGCACCGCCGCGACCGAGACCTTCAGGCCATTGGTGCGGGCAAAGGCCAACGCGCTCGCAATGTGGTTTTCCTCGCTGACTTCGATAACGCCGTAGACCGGCGTCATCGAAAGGCCGCTGGCATCGTTGATGTCGCCGCCCTTGGTCAGCCATGGCAGCGACGGATCGTAGGCTGGCGCGTTCTCCAGCGGCTTCAGCGCCAGGTCGATGCCGTCAATGTCGGCAATGCGCCCGGAATTCTTCTGCGCCGACGGGCCGCGGGCCAGCCGCGCCACGGTCGTGCCGCCCCAGACCATCGCGCCGCCGACCACCGCCGCACCCAGCAGCAACCGCCGCGACAGGCGAAACCCCTTGCGTTCCTCGATCATAGCCCCACCCCACTGTCCCAGGAATAGCGCCGGATGGAGACAAAAACCAGTTGCCAATCAGACGTTCGGCGAATGATGATCCGGTTTGTCTGGCGGAAATGTCGAAAGCAGTCTCACCATGAAGCTTGCAGCCCGTACCGCACTTGCCATGTTGCTCGCGTTTGCTCCGGCATCATCAGCCGGCGCGCAGACTCCTGGTCAAGGCGACGACAAGGTCGTCAGCGTAGCTGGCGACGATCCGGAGATGGCGGCCGCTATCGAGCAGGCGCGTGCCGGTCTCGACGACTTCCTGGCATTGGCCGACGCGCCGCCATCCGGAACGGCCGACTTCCAATTGAAAGTCATGGTCAGGGATGGGGACGCCACTGAACATTTCTGGGTCATTCCCTTCCACCGTACGGCGGCCGGATTTGCGGGAACCTTGGACAACGAGCCGCAGACCGTTCACAACGTCGTGGCAGGCCAGGAGATCGAATTCAGCCGGGACGATATTTCCGACTGGGGCTATATGAAGAACGGCCGCCGGGTGGGAAGTTTCACTGTCTGCGTTCTCTTCAAAAAGATGTCGAAGGATGACGCCGACTATTATCGCCAGAACTATGGCTTCGATTGTTGACGGCTGAATTCCAGTTCAACCGGCTTCTACATCCTTCACGCCGATCTTTCGTACCAGTGCCGCGGTCGCCAGGATCGCGCCCATGTCGGCGATCATCGGCGCGACGTGTTTGGTGTAGTCGAGACGCGTGGAGATATCCGGCAGCTCGAAGAAATTCCTTTCCTGCGGCAGCAGCAGGAAACCGTCACTGCCGCTGAGCGCAACGCGTGCCGGATCGTTCGGCCGGGTTTCGCCGAGCCATTGCAGCGCCTGCGCCAGCCGCCCGGTCACCAGCGGCCGCGCCGCCTCGATATTGTCGGTGCGGAACTCGTAGGCGGCATCGAGCTCCGGCACGCCGCTGGACAATTCCTGCATCTTGCTGCCGAAGATGCCGCGGAAGAAGCCGACGACCTTGTTGGTCCGGCGCGCGGCGACCAATGTGCCGGGGAACGGCACGATCGTCTCGAAGGCGACGATGACGCCCTTGAACACTGCCGTCGTGCTCTTGCCCGTCCCTTCCCGGAGATCTGCTTCGTAAAGCTCGAACGGAAACCCTTCATAGCGGCCGGAAAAAACATCGTCGAAAGACTGCCGGTTGAACGGGCCAACCGTCTCGCGCGGCAACCGGTCGAACGAATTCGGCTTGACGTTGTGCCGGTATTGCATGTTCTCGATGAAGCCGAAGACGATCGGCAGCAGAGTGCTGCGGAACGACTGCCGCAATTTGCCCGCCGGCTTGATCGCCTTGAAATAGAGCAGGATCGCCGCCAGGAAGCCGCCGATATAGAGGAACACATGCGGGGTCGAGAACCACTGCTCGTTCGGGTCGGCAACCTCGTTGAAAAGCCAGGCCACAAGCGCCACGAACACCAGCAGCAGTCCGATGAACATCGGCACCCGCCAGCGCGTCTGGCGATGGGCCGAAGCTCTTTCGGCCTCGTAGACCTCGATGTTCTTCCTGATGCCGGCGATCACCGCTTCGCTCGGCATGAAATCCGCTGTTTCCATCGCCCACCCGCCGCCACAAGCCTGCCCGCGTAGCGCATGATAGCCGGTTTTGTGGACCGCGTCAGCGCAGCCGTCAGCGCGCGGCGAAGATCGCATCAAGGCGGGCCAGAACCCTTTGCCTCGATTTTCCCGCCAGCGCTTCAACCGGCACCAGCCGCTCATGATCGCCGGTGCGCAGCCGCATGAAGGCATGCAGCCGGTAGGCGGCGATGGCCCCGCGCGTGCCGGGATCGGCGCTGATGTCGACGACGAGAATGGCGCCGATACGGCCCGGCCATGGCTGGCGCGCGAAGCCGGTGCCGAAGAAATCGCCGAGCCCATAGGCAACGAGCGACTTGCCGATCCGCTCGATCGGCTGCACGACGTGGGCATGATGCCCGGCGACCAGGCCGACGCCACGTTCGGCCAGCAGCCGCGCCAGTGCCCGTGTCTTCGCACGCGGAAAATGCCGGAATTCCCAATCCCAATGCGGCACCGCGCAGAGGAAGTCGACACCCAAAGCGGCGTCGCGCGGCCATTGTCCCGGGTCGCTTGCCATCGAGACACGGCCCGCGAACTGGACCGCGTCGGCATTGCGCCACAAGGTAAAGGCGGCAAGGCCGATGGTCAGTTCCCCGACTGCAAACCGCTCGACTGGAGCCCCAGCACCGATCGTGCGGATGCCGAGCCGCGCCAGCACGGCAACGGTCTCGTCGAAGCCGGCAATGCCCTGGTCGAGCACATGGTTGTTGGCCAGCGACAGCACCAGTCTTTCCGGCGAAATGCCGGCGGCGGCCAGCGCCTCGGCAAGAAACCGCTCGCTCATCGCATGGTGCGTGCCAAGCCTTGTGCCCCAAACGGCGCTCGGCCGTTCCACCACCGGGCTTTCGCAATTGCCGACTACCAGATCGGCCGAGGCGAGCAGCGCCGCGATCGCCGGATCGCATTCCGGCGCGCTGCGATTGGCCACCGCCGAGATGTCGCCGACGAAAGCCAGCCGTACCGTCCGCACCGGCGCCGGTTCGAGCAGGGTTGCCGCCATCGGAGCGAAGCCGCGAGCAGCGCCGCCGAGCGAAGGCCGGAGGAAACGGGGAAGCCAGGACAGTTTGTAGGAAAGCGGATAATTCGACACGCGACGCCCAATCGTTTGCCCTGTGTAGACCGTCCGCCGGATTGATTGAAGCTTCGACTGTTATCGGTGAACCACAGGGCTACAGGCGCGCGAACCAAATGCGTGTATGATCCACTGCGGAGCGACAAAAGGGGCGATCACGATGAAGCGTTTTTCCAGGCTGATGGCAGGCGCCATCGTTCTTCTCCTGCCGCTGTCCTCGGCCGGAGCCGCGGCTCCCGAACCGGCGGCCCTGTTCGAGGCAAAAACCGTAGCTAAACGCGACAGCACTCTTGCCGCTCTGGAAGCCGCCGCGCCCGGCGATCCGGCCGCGACCTACGCCGCCGGCGCCGGCGAATTCTTCACCGCGCTGGAGATCCTGGCCGGCGGTCTGCACCGCCACGGTTTCGACAGCCCGCAATCCTTCATGCTGCCGCTGATGCGGCTGCCGGTGCCGGATAACGCCAATCCCGAGCCGCTGACCTACGACCAATTCCGTGCCATTCTCGTCGCCTTTCGCGACCGGTTGGAGAAATCCGCAGCCACGCTCGGTTCGGTACCCGCCGACGCCGACATCGGCATGGTCATCGACCTCATCCGTCTCGGCATCGACCTCAATGAGGACGGCACGATCGCGCCGGACGAAAGCGCCGCCGCGATCATGGCGTCTCTGTCACGCGGCGGTGGTGCGCCAGACGCGGCCGCACCCGCCTTCACGTTCCGCTTCGACCGCGCCGACGGTTATTGGCTGCAGGGCTATGCCGAGTTCCTGATGGCGCAGGCCGACTTCTGGCTGGCGCATGATTTCAGGAACACGTTCGACGGCTCCTTCCACATGCTGTTCCCCCACGCCAAACTGCCGCTTCAGGACACGCTCGTGCCGCTGGACGGCGGCAAGGGCGGCGGCATCCTGACGTCCGAATGGCGCCTCGCCGACTTCATCTCCCTGGTGCACCTCATCAACTGGCAAGTGGTCGAGCCTGAGCGCCGGCAAGCGGCACGCCGCCATCTCATGGAAATGATCAGGCTGTCGCGCGAGGACTGGAAAGCCATCCGCGCCGAAACCGACAATGACCGTGAATGGCTGCCCGGGCCGCAGCAGAAAGGCGCCAGCCCGCTCACCGGCCTCGAGGTCGGCGAGCAGCAGGTGCAGGCCTGGCTCGCCGCCCTGGCCATGGCCGAGGATCTGCTGGAAGGCCGCACCTTGCTGCCGCATTTCCGCATCGCCGACAAAGGCATCAACATGAAGCGCTTCTTCGACGAGCCGAAGCCCTTCGACCTGGTGCTGTCGATCACCGGCCCGGCCATCGCGCCCTATCTCGAACGCGGCAAGATTCTCACCAGCGAGGAGTTCAACCAGATCCAGCGCCAATTCGGCGGCGCCGGGTTTCTGACATTTGCGCTTTGGTTTAATTGAGCGGGAAACTTGGACGGTGCTCCTGACACCCTTCTGTCAGCAGCTGGATTGTGCCTCGCGCCCCTTGGCACTCCGCTCTTTCCATTTTGGCCGATACCTCCCATATTCGGGCCATGGCCAGACTCTCCGACAAGAAAACGCCGCCGCCGGCGAATGACGATCGCGCATCGCCGCCCAAGCGGCGCAGTCCGCTGACCGATTTCCTCGATGCCTCGGAGCCACTGCACGGCTTTGCCGAAGCGCCGCAGGCCGAGCTCACCGGCGCGCCGCTAACCGGCTCGATCGCCGACTGGGCCGAGCAGATCGAGCAGGAAGCCGAGAAGGAAGGGCGCGTTTCCGGCAAAGTCGGCGGCAAATTAGCGAAGTCGGCGAAAAAGATCCCCGAGCGCTCGTCTTCCCCCGGCCGTACGGCACGCGGCACCTCGATGGGCGGCGCGGCTTCGGCGCGGGAGCGCACCGCGGCCGGTCTCAATCCTGTCGCCGGCCTCGATGTCTCACTGGAAGAGGCCGAGACCATGGCTTCGGGCGGCGTCACCGCCACCGTCGCGGCGCTGTCGGCGCTGATCGAATCCGGCAATCCGCTGCACAAGGACGGCGTGCTGTGGACGCCGCACCGCCCTGCCCGGCCGGAAAAATCCGAAGGCGGCATCGCCATCAAGATGGTCTCGGATTTCGAGCCGGCCGGCGACCAGCCGACGGCGATCAAGGATCTGGTCGAGGGTGTCAACAGCAACGACCGCACCCAGGTGCTGCTCGGCGTCACCGGCTCGGGCAAGACCTTCACCATGGCTAAGGTGATCGAGGAGACGCAACGCCCCGCTCTGATCCTGGCGCCCAACAAGACGCTTGCCGCGCAGCTCTATTCCGAGTTCAAGAAATTCTTCCCGGAAAACGCCGTCGAGTATTTTGTCAGCTACTACGACTATTACCAGCCTGAGGCCTATGTGCCCCGGACCGACACCTACATCGAGAAGGAATCCTCGATCAACGAGCAGATCGATCGCATGCGCCACTCGGCGACGCGCTCGCTGCTCGAGCGTGACGACGTCATCATCGTCGCCTCGGTCTCCTGCATCTACGGTATCGGCTCGGTCGAGACCTATACGGCGATGACCTTCCAGATGCAGATCGGCGACCGCCTAGACCAGCGCGCGTTGCTCGCCGACCTCGTCGCCCAGCAATACAAGCGCCAGGACATAAACTTCGTCCGCGGCTCGTTCCGGGTGCGCGGCGACACGATCGAGATCTTCCCGGCTCACCTCGAGGACCGTGCCTGGCGCATCTCGTTGTTCGGCGACGAGATCGAGGCGATCACCGAATTCGATCCGCTGACGGGCCAAAAGACCGGCGAGCTGAAGAGCGTCAAGATCTACGCCAATTCGCACTATGTGACGCCGCGCCCGACCTTGAACCAGGCCATCAAGTCGATCAAGGAAGAACTCAAGCATAGGCTGGTCGAACTCGAACGGGCCGGTCGGTTGCTGGAGGCGCAGCGGCTGGAGCAGCGCACCCGCTTCGACCTGGAGATGCTTGAGGCGACCGGCTCCTGCGCCGGCATCGAGAATTACTCGCGCTATCTGACCGGCCGCCAGCCGGGCGATCCGCCGCCGACCTTGTTCGAATACATCCCCGACAATGCGTTGGTCTTTGTCGACGAAAGCCACGTCACCGTACCGCAGATCGGCGGCATGTATCGCGGCGACTTTCGCCGCAAGGCGACGCTGGCCGAGTACGGGTTCCGCCTGCCGTCCTGCATGGACAACCGGCCGCTGCGCTTCGAGGAGTGGGACGCCATGCGCCCGCTGTCCGTCGCGGTTTCGGCAACGCCCGGCGGCTGGGAGATGGAGCAGTCCGGCGGTGTTTTCGCCGAGCAGGTCATCCGCCCGACCGGCCTGATCGACCCGCCGGTCGAGGTGCGCCCGGCCAAGACGCAGGTCGACGATGTGGTGGGCGAAATCCGCGAGACCACCAAGGCCGGCTACCGCACGCTGGTCACCGTGCTGACCAAACGTATGGCCGAGGACCTGACCGAGTATCTGCATGAGCAAGGCATTCGCGTGCGCTACATGCACTCCGACATCGACACGCTGGAGCGTATCGAGATCCTGCGCGATCTGCGCCTCGGCGCCTTCGACGTGCTGGTCGGTATCAACCTGTTGCGCGAAGGCCTCGACATTCCCGAATGCGGCTTCGTCGCCATTCTCGATGCCGACAAGGAAGGTTTTCTGCGCTCCGAGACATCGCTGATCCAGACCATCGGCCGCGCCGCCAGAAACGTCGACGGCAAGGTCATCCTCTATGCCGACCAGATCACCGGCTCAATGGAGCGGGCGATGGCCGAGACCAACCGCCGTCGCGAAAAGCAGATGGAGTGGAACGCGGCCAACGGCATCACCCCGGAATCGGTCAAGTCGCGCATTTCGGACATCCTGGACTCGGTTTACGAGAAGGACCATGTCCGCGCCGACATCTCGCAGTTCACCGACAGCGCCGGCGCGATGATGGGCAACAATCTGAAAGCCCATCTCGACGCGATGGACAAGCAGATGCGCGACGCCGCCGCCAACCTCGATTTCGAGAAGGCGGCCCGCATCCGCGACGAGATCAAGCGGCTGCGCGAGATGGAACTGTCCATCTCCGACGATCCTTTGGCCAAATATGCCGACATGGAAAGCCCGGTCTCGGGCCGCGAAAAGGGCAAGCACAACAAGGGCGTGGCCAAACATCGTACATCAGAGGAACAGGAGCGTTTCCGCAAGCTCGACGAGGCACGTGCCGCCGAAGAGGCAGCCAAGGCTGCACGGCCCAACCTCTTCCGCAAGCCGGAGCTCGACGAAATGGGCGCCGACGGCGCCGTACCGGTGAAGAAGCCGCTGTTTGCCAAGCCGTCGCTGGACGATATGGGGCCTGGCACCGACATGACGACGCCGTCAGGCGCAGTGTCCCGTTCGCTGTTCAAGAAGCAGTCGGCGCAGGAGGCGCACGGCTCCGATTTCGGCATTCCCGGCGAACCGGCCAAACCGCTGTTCAAGAAGAACTCGCTCGACGAGATGACGGTGCGGCGCACGGAAAAGCCGGTCGAGGGAAAAGTGCCGGCCAAGCCACAGCCGATCTCCCCCCAAGTGGGGGAGATGCCCGGCAGGGCAGAGGGGGGCGCGAAGGATCGCGACGATTCCGCGAAGCCAATCGTCCGCCAGCGCGCCGGCATCGGCTCCTACGAAGATCCGGCCGATGCCCGCCGCGAAAAGCGTCGTCCTGGCAAGACTGGCAGACCAGGGAAATAGCAGCGGTTCTACCCATGGCGCTCCTCAAGCGACACATGTAACTTCACGCCACCGCTTGGGTGGCTACAGATGATGACGCGTCGTTTCTTTGGACTTCTCGCCGCCGTTGCCGCAGCCTTCCTGCCGTCACGCGCGACGTCTCAAACAACGAGCGCGCCGCGGCGCTTGCAGGACGACATTCCGGTCGCCGCGCAATGGATATCCAGCGCATTGCAAAGTTCGGGCTATCGCGTCGATTTCACGCCACGGAGCATATCGGAGGTAGAACGGTTCTTTCGCGAGCAGACGAAGGATGGAGAACCCATCTCTGGCGGGTTGATTTCACAAGATGTCGGGCCACGCCTGTTTGCGTTGGGATGTTACTGCGGTGAGGTGCTCCGCAAGGAACTCGGTGGGCATTGGCTGACGGATGACAACGATCCCGAAGGGGAAATCAACGCGGCCCTCGAAGTTGCAAGTGGAGTGACCTGCTGGCCCATGCAACGGGTCATGAAGCGGCTGCGCAGCAGCGAGGAGGACTTGGTGGCCTGGGCCGAAGGGATCAGGCGAGGCTGACACCCCGCATTGAAGATTCCGGCCTCTTACCCCTACCAACGCAAAATTACTTTTCTATAGTTATTTGCAGAACGATGATACGATCCNGAAGATTCCGGCCTCTTACCCCTACCAACGCAAAATTACTTTTCTATAGTTATTTGCAGAACGATGATACGATCCCGGTGCACCTCAAATTCTTCCGGGAGGTTGCCGAGGCCGACGGTTGAAAAATTGTGGAAAAAAATTCCGGCGCTCTGTCGGATGATGATCGCATGCCACGTCCTTGGGTTGCCGACACGGTGATGCCGGCGCCAATCGAGGAGAAAGCATCATGTCTATTCTGTCATCCATAGGTCACGCCGTGACGCGTTACTCGGCGGCTCGCGCCCGTTATCGCAGCGAACGCGCCATCCTTTCATTGCCGATCGAGTTGCGCAAAGATATCGGCTGGCCGGAAATCGTCGTCGACGCGCAAAACAGCCCGCGGATTCGCATCGAAGGTTGAAAGGTGGCAGTTGGCCGTTGCGGCAGGCGCCATTTCGAATCCAAAAAACCATCGGCCGTGTAGGATCGTCGCCGTTCCGTTCGTCCTGTGGTTCGCAAAGGCAAATCAGACGCAAAGAGGAGCATGACATGAATGACCAGCCGCAGACCCAGCCCGCCGCCAAGGTGCTTGGCGGATTGACGCCCTACCTTCAGCTGGACGGCGCTTTCAAAGCCTCCGAATTTTACCAAAAAGCCTTCGGTGCCGAGCAGGTCTTTGCCTATCCGCCGGACGAACAGGGCCGTACCATGCATATCCATCTCCACATCAACGGTTCGACGCTGATGCTTTCCGACTTCTATCCCGAGCATGGAATGCCCGCTGTGAAGCCGCAGGGCTACACCATGCAGCTCCATCTCGGCAGCGACGACATCGACGCTTGGTGGAAGCGGGCCATCGAGGCGGGCTGCGAGGAAGTCGTGCCGTTGCAGGTGATGTTCTGGGGCGACCGCTGGGGCAATATGCGTGATCCGTTCGGCGTCGAATGGGCAATGAACGCGCCGGTGAAAGCGGCTTAGGATCCCCACACAGGTATGTACCGGAAATCACCGCTCAAGAGGGCGGAAAACAATCGCATGGAGGAAATCAGATGTCTTATGTCGATGGTTTCGTACTTGCCGTGCCGAAGGCAAAGCTCGATGCCTACAAGAAGCTGGCGGAAACCGCCGGCGCCGTCTGGAAGGAGCACGGGGCGCTTGCCTATGTCGAATGCGTCGGCGACGACGTGCCCTATGGCGAGATCACCTCGTTCCCGCGCGCCGTGCAGGCCAAGGACGACGAGGTCGTCATCTTCTCGTGGGTCGTCTATGAATCGCGGCAGAGCCGCGACGCGGTGATGGCCAAGGTGATGGCCGACCCACGCATCAAGTCGGACTGGTCGACGATGCCGTTCGACGGCAAGCGCATGATCTTCGGCGGCTTTCAGCCGTTTATGGAGCTTTGATGCATGTCGCGCAGCGGTTTTGCGATAACGACATGCATAAAAACAAGGATCTAAAGCGCGTCGCATGAGGCCGATCGAGCGCGACGCGCTTTTAAGGCCCAGCGGCGCTCTAAGCCAGCCTGTCGAGCAGCGGCTTCAGCCGGTCGCCATAGCGCTTCCACAGATCGACCGAGCCCTGATACATCGGCTGCCGCACTTGCGCGGCGGACGCCGTGCGCACCGGCCGGTCGGTCCGGTGAAACGACAGCACGGCGTCATCCCATGGCAGGCCGAGATGGGCGATCAGTGCTCGCGACTGGCCTTCCTGGTCGGCGACGAAATCCTCGTAGCGAACGTCGTGCACGACATCAGGCAGCACGGCGTGCCAGTGCGCCATGATGTCGGTGTAGAGATTGTGGAAATCGGCGAGTTCGCCGAGATCGTAGCCGAAGCGGTGGCTGTCGCCGCGGAAGTGCACCTTGTAGATCGACAGGCAGGTCGCTGCCGCATCGCGCGCGCAATGGATGATCTTGGCCTGCGGCAGCATCATGTGGATGAAACCGACCAACAGGAAATTGCCGGGCATCTTATCGGTGACGTGCCGGAACCCGGGATAGCGGGCGTGCAGCATATCGAGATAGGCCTGGCCGGCCTCGGCATAGGCCTTATCGGACATGTCGGCGATGCCCCAGGGAAAGCCGCCCTTCATGCTGAGCGGAAACTGCTTGCCGACCGCCGTCTTCAATATGCTGAGCTCGCCAGCGCCATAGACTTGCGGGTGGCTGGCGATGATCTGCTCGACCAGCGTGGTACCGGAACGAGGCATGCCGACAATGAAGATCGGCGTGTCGTCGGTAATCCCGCTCGGCCTGTGCTTTTCAAAAAAGGCCTTGTCGAACACCGCCTTCATCGCCTCGAACTCGCCGCGCGTCTTGTCGGCGTCGTAGTCGATGCCCTGGCGGCGGATCGCGTTGCCTTCGGCGAAATAGTCGAAGGCGCGACCATAATCCCTGAGGTCGTCATTGGCCTTGCCGAGGCCGAAGGAAAGCTGCATGCGCGGCAGGCTGCCTTGCGGCGCCCTGGCGTGCTCCGCCTCCATCCGGGCAAGCTCGGCGTCGCGCTCCTTCTGGCGCTTGACCTGGGTGAGCATTAGCCAGGCCCTTGCCATGCCGGGATCCACCGCCAGCGCCTGCCTGAAAAGATCCGCAGCCTCGTCGAGACTGCCCTTTTCCATCAGCCCGACACCCAGGCCATGCAAAAGATCGGCATCCTTCGGCCGGATCGTCAGCGCCTCGCGAAAAACAGCTAATGCCTCATCCAGCCGGCCCGCTTCCTGCAGCGTCTCGGCAAGCCCGACACGGGCGCGGACATGGAACGGGTTGCGGCCGATCGTACCGCGATAAATATCCTCGGCGCCTTCGAATTGGCCGAGCTGCTTCAGCGACGAGCCGAGATTGTCGCGCGCCGCCAGTTGGTCCGGCCTGGTTGCCACCACCTTGCGGAAGAGATCGGCTGCGGCCGCGACCCGGCCGAGGTCGCGCAGCACGGTGCCGAGATTGTTGAGGAAATCCGGATTGTTCGGCTGCAGCCGAACCGACTGTTCGATCAGCGCCAGCCCCTCGGCGCTGCGCCCGGTCTGGTGCAGCAGAAGCCCGAGGAAATGCGCGGCGGCCGAGTGGTTAGCCTTTTGCGCCAGCACCTGACGGTAAAGCGCCTCGGCCTCCTGCCGGCGCCCCGCCTGGTGCAGCTGCAGCGCCTGCTGCACGTACTGGTCAAGCCCCAGGGGCGGCTGCCCGCCTGAGCCGTAACGTGCGCCTGCCGGTTGTCTCGGATTTCTGTTGATGGGAAACCTGCCGTGTTGTCCGCCTGCCGCGATCTAGGCCATCGCTGCGGCGCGTGCAAGAGCAGACGACGGGCACTATGGAGCAAACCCCAAACTAGCGGAAGTCGGCCGGCGTCAGCACATACATGTTCCTGCGGCCATGCGAGTAGGCTTCGCGCGCAATATCGTGGATCGACGAACGCTTGGCGTCGAAGGCGCTGAGAAATTCGGCTTCGGCTCCGCTTGCGGCCGGGTTTGCCGCCGAAAGTGCCGCAACCTCGACGAAGAACGGGACTTCGAACATGCCGTCATGGCCGACGAAACGAATACGCTTGGCCGCCGCGTCGTAGGAACGGCTGGGATTGGGAAAATTGAGTGTCATGGCTGCGCGTCAAATCAGGCGGTTGCTTTCGGCAAGCTGGCGCGCCCGCCGCACCGTGCCATCGGTGTCGGCAAGCCTTCGCCTTGCCGCCTCGTCGCTTCTTATCGTGAGGCGCGGCGACATAACCTTTATCGGCTTTGCGACGGGATTGACTGCAACTGTCGGGACATCCGGTGTTCTTGCGGAATTCATGACTCTCTTCCTTTCATACCTAAATAAATACAAATGCCGGAGGAATTTTTCCGGAAGTTCTTCAAACAATTTTTGAGGTGCACCGGGATCGTATCATCGTTCTGCAAATAACTATAGAAAAGTAATTTTGCGTTGGTAGGGGTANTTTTTGAGGTGCACCGGGATCGTATCATCGTTCTGCAAATAACTATAGAAAAGTAATTTTGCGTTGGTAGGGGTAAGAGGCCGGAATCTTCTTGAATAAGCCGCATTTTCGGACTAATGGTATGAAACCGTTTTTGGGTCATGCTTGGGCCCTCGCGGCGTCAGGGTTCTCGGCCCGCCAAACTGATCCAAATCGCCGACACCTGGTACCGCAATGCAGGCTCCGCTTTCGGAGCCAGGCCGGAAAGAAACTTCAAGGCACGAGAATGTCTGCCCGCACCACTCATTCCATCGCGCATTTCGCGGCACCTTTCGTGCTTGGCGGCCTGGATGGCATGCAGCCGGCCGGCGACTATGACATCGACCACGACGAGGAACTGATCGACGGCATGTCGTGGCTTGCCTGGCGCCGCGTCGCCACCTTCATCCATCTGCCGGCAAGGACGGTGAAAAGCCCGACCGGCCGGCTTGTCGCCGTCGACCACGCCGAACTCGAAGCAGCGCTTCGGCACGACCAGGAGAATGCCACATGATCCGCTTCCAGCAGAGTGCGCGGCGCACGGACACGCCCTCGCATATCTTCACCGTCGGCCAGACTGTTCGCATGAAGAGCCGCACCGGCCTTGCCCAAAAGACCGCGGAGCTGTTCCAGATAAAGAGCCGGCTGCCGGTCAAGGACGGCTCGCCGCAATATCGCATTCGCAGCGATCAGGAGACCTATGAGCGGGTCACCACGGAAGACAATCTCGAACCGGTCGACAACCCGGCCAACTGAGCCGAAAGCAATCCGCAACACGTATAAGGGATCAGAAAATGGCCAAGGGTCAACAGCGCAGCAATCGCGAGACACGCAAGCCCAAGAAGGACAAGGTGGCGGCAAAACCGGCCTCGCCCTTCGGCTCGGCGGTCAAGCAGGCGGAGACCGCTGTGAAACCCAAGTCCAAAGGCTAGGGTTCGATCGCACGACAATCTGCCTGGAGGCGTGCTTGAACTTCGTCATCGAGTTCTACCGCTCGCGCGATGCCGACGAAGCGACACTCGATCGAGTGTCGCTGGAGGCACCGAACCTGCGCGCCGCCCTGCAAGGCGCCGCCACGCTGCTTCACACGCTGATGATGCCGCAGATCCCCGATCGCCTGCGCATCTCTAACGAGGACGGCGCCGAGCTCTACGTCGGCCCCGCCGATGGTGCCTATCTGGACGAACAGTGAGGCCGGTGCGCTAGCACGGCCCATCATCGACGACCCGATAATCCGCCGCGCGGGCCTCGCATTCGTTGGGGAATGTGCGCAGCTCGCCATGGCGACGAGCGCAGACCGGGGCATACTCGCGCGTGCAGAATGTCTGCTCCTCACCGCCGCCACCGCCGTCGCGGCACTGGCCGTCCCGGATGATGCGGTATCCGGCCCGTTCGGCAAGGCAGGCATTGGCGAAGGTCTGGCGGTCGCCGCCGCGCCTGGCGCAGACCGGGTCATATTGCTTGGTGCAGAATTGCGGCCCCGGCCGTGGCGGGCGCGGCCCTGGCCCCTCGTCGACCACGACGGTGCAGGCCGCAAGAATTGCCGACAGGAACAAGATGGAAAAACCCTGCCGCGAGAAGATTGCCGCAAGAAGCCGCATGAATATTCCCTCCCTCGAAAACTCCCGCCCCCGCGTAATCGCGCCTGCATCGGGCCGATCTTCGTCAATCTCGCCATTCTGCTGCCAAATGCAACCCCGTTTGCAGCCTGGCGCATGCAAACCAAGGCGGTATGCCGGCGCAAAGCCAAACAGCACCGGCCCAGCTTGCTGGACCATGCCTGGGTTGCGTCTGGCCGATGACCGCGCGGAGAACCAGTTCTATCGGTGCGATGCGTCGGGATGCGCCTGTTGGGCCGCCCGCGGCTCTATCTTGCAAGCATCACGTTTCCGTGCGATAAATTTTGTGTTCGGGCATTTGCGACCCGGAGAGCGGAACGTTTTGGACGACCTTTCCCCGATACTGTGAATCTCTGACAGCCCCGTTTTCGGCGGGGGGTTTTACCATGCGCCAATGCATGACTGCCGAAGCAACCACCGGGACTTGCCCACGGCGCCAGGCGGCGGGCGGAACCACCAAGACTGACACGGGTGAAGGAGTTTCCCCAATGGCCCAGACCGGCACCGTTAAATTCTTCAACGCTACCAAAGGCTTCGGCTTCATTACGCCCGATGGCGGCGCCAAGGATGTATTCGTCCACATCTCGGCGATAGAGGCTTCCGGGCTGCGCACGCTCGTCGACGGTCAGAAGGTCACCTTCGATGTCGAGCCCGACCGTATGGGTAAGGGTCCGAAAGCGGTCAATCTCCGCGCCGCCTGAACGGCGGCGTGCCGCGCGTCCTTTCGGGTGTGTGAGGATGCTGCAAGGCTTTTGGTGTGAACTCGAATTTTATAAAGGCGCGGCGGTTTTCGTCGCGCCTTTTGTGTTCCGGGATGCTTGCCGGCACCCGCAAAACTTTCTCTTGCCGATGGCACTAAAATAAAGGACAAATTTCCGTCCGGGCATTTGCCGGCCCGAGACTGGACTTGTGGGATCAAAGGAGCTTCCCATGCCGCAGACCGGCACCGTCAAATTCTTCAATCACGCCAAGGGCTTCGGCTTCATCACGCCGGACGACGGGGCAAAGGATGTCTTCGTCCATATTTCGGCCGTGCAGGCGTCGGGTCTTCCCGGTCTTGAGGATGGGCAGAAAGTGACATTCGACACCGAGCCGGACAAGCGCGGCAAGGGTCCGAAAGCCGTCAACCTGTCGATCGGCTGAACCAGCCCCGGACAGAATGGACGTGGGCCGGTCTGGCCTGCGGTGTTTGCCGCATGTTTGAACCCCAGTTAAATGAACCGCTTGGTCAAATTTCGTTCAGCCCCCGTTCAGCCACGGTCGCATATTAATCTTCGTTAAAGCCGGACCGCATCCCCCCGAAAACGACCCGGGCCGGCACGAAGGAGACCGACATGAACGGAATTTTCAAGACTGCCATCCTGTCCGCCGCGGTCGTTGCGACCACGCTTGCGACCTTGCCTGCGGCCAGTGCCGATGAATGGCGCCATCACCGCCGCCACCACGGCCACGGCGACGCCGTTGCGGCCGGCGTCCTTGGTCTTGCGGCCGGTGCCTTGATCGGCGGTGCCCTCGCCAGCCCGCAGCCCCGCTATTACGACCCGGCCTATGATGATGAATACTACCGGCCTGCCCCGGTGCGCCGTTATTACGTGCAGCCGCGAGTGGCCTATGCCGAAAGCTATGCGGAGCCGTGGACCCGCGGCTGGTACGAATACTGCTCGGACCGCTACCAGAGCTTCAACGCGCGTACCGGCACGTTCACTGGCTATGACGGCGAACAGCATTTTTGCACCGCCAACTAAGACAGTTTTCCTGTCCTGAACAAAAGCGCTGCCCGGTGGGTGGCGCTTTTTGTTTTTCGCGGTTTCAGACCAGGCCGGCTTTAGACCAAATAAGGATTGCTCCGCCGCTCCTCACCAAAACGGCCGCCGGGACCATGGCCACAGATGAAGCCGATGTCGTCGCCCAACGGCAACAGCTTCTCCTTGATCGAGGCGATCAGCGCGGCGTGGTCGCCGCCCGGCAGGTCGGTGCGGCCGACCGAACCGCGGAACAGCACGTCGCCGACATGGGCGAACTTCGCCGCCCGGTTATAGTAGACGATGTGGCCGGGTGCGTGGCCCGGACAATGGAATACCTCAAACACCTGTGAGCCAAACGAAACGGTCTCGCCCTCGGCGAGGAACCGGTCGGGGACACAGTTGCGCACGGGATCGGTGATGCCGTAGCGCTTTGCCTGGTTCTGGAGATTGGCGAGCAGCGGACGGTCGGCGGCATGCGGGCCGATGATCTCGATATCGAGCGCCTCCTTCAGTTCCATGGCCCCGCCGGCATGGTCGATATGGCCATGCGTGATCCAGATCGCGCCGGCAGTGATCGCATTGTCCTTGAGCGCCGCCAGCACCTTGTCGATGTCGCCGCCCGGATCGACGACGACGCCCTGTCTGTCGTCCATGTCGAAGAGGATGGTGCAGTTCTGTTGGAACGGCGTGACCGGCACGATGCCGGCGTTGAGCTGACCCATATTTGTCCTTTCACACTGTCGGAGCTCCGCGCGTCCCCTCGAACGCGTCAGGAAAGCTCTAACCTTGTTGAATCAGGCCCTGATGTAGAGACACACGCGGACGGCGTCCACCGCTCCCGCAAACGGCAAACGAAATGGGCGGCCGAAGCCGCCCATTTGAAAAGCCTGAAACGTCGAAAGCTTATTTCTTCATCGCGTTCATGACCGCACCGATGATGCCGGTCAGGATGGCGCCGCCGCCGGCACCGCCAACGATGTTGGGAATGTTCAACGCGCTGCCGGCCCCTGCCGCCGTGGCGGCTGCTGCCGGATCGACCGCCCCACCGCCCAGCAGGCTGCTGAGGATGGCCGCCCCGCCGACGCCGCCAACAGCGCCGCCCAGGATTTTGGGAAGCTGACCCATCGCCGCCGTCTTGATAGCCGCGCCCACCGCCTGACCACCGATGATACCCGTAATCACCTGAATAATGATCGGAAGAAGCGTGTTCATATCCATATTTCCAATCCCTCCATAGCTGCCAGCCTCCCGGGCCGACGCCATCATGAGACGCCGAATTGGACGAAAGTCAAATGCGCAAACGCTTAAATAAAAGGGGCGGCCCGAAAACCGCCCCTACTTGATAAAAAAGCTGTGACTTTCGTTATTCTGCAGCAATCGCGTGGTTGGGTTGAACGGCTGCAGAATAGTCATTCATCAGCGTCTTGGCGATCTCACCGACCTCGAATCGGTACGGGCCGATCTCCGAAACCGGCGTCACCTCGGCCGCTGTCCCGGTGAGGAAGCACTGCTGGAAGCCTTCAAGCTCTTCCGGCATGATGGCGCGCTCGATCACCTCCAAACCGCGGTCCTTGGCAAGGCCGATGACCGTGCGGCGGGTGATGCCGTCGAGGAAGCAATCGGGCTTGGGCGTATGGATCTTGCCGTCCTTGACGAAGAAGATGTTGGCGCCTGTCGCTTCCGCCACCTGGCCACGCCAGTCGAGCATCATGGCGTCGGCATAGCCCTTGGCCTCGGCGGCATGCTTGGACATGGTGCAGATCATGTAGAGGCCGGCCGCCTTCGATTTCGACGGTGCGGTGCGCGGGTCGGGGCGGCGCCATTCGGCCATGTCGAGGCGGATGCCCTTCAGCTTCTGCGCCGGGTCGAAATAACTCGGCCACTGCCAGATGGCGATGGCGCAGTTGATCCGGCTGTTCTGCGCCGAAACGCCCATTTGTTCGCTGCCGCGCCACGCGATCGGCCGGACATAGGCGTCCTGGAAACCTTGCTTCTTCAACAGCGTGCGGCAGGCGTCGTCGATCATGGCGACCGAGTAGGGTATCTTGAAGCCAAGCAGGCGCGCCGACTCATGCAGGCGTTCGGTGTGGTCGGTCAGCTTGAAAATTTCGCCGCCATAGGCGCGCTCGCCCTCGAATACCGCGCTGGCGTAGTGCAGCCCGTGGGTCAAGACGTGGATCTTGGCGGCGGCCCATTTGACGAATTCGCCGTTCATCCAGATAAAGCCGTCCAGTTGGTCGAAGGGAATGGATGCCATGGTAACCTCCCGCGGGCGGCAGCCCGCACATCATTGTGTCGTTGCGTGTTTCGCCTCGGCCGCCGCGGGCGGCCATTGTCTCAAAGCGTAGGCGGATATTTAAGGTCTGGCAAACTCAGGAAGTTCCGGAAAAAAGGGCTTCGTTTGCCTTTTCGTTCGCAATCCGCCGAAAAGCTTGCCAAAAATTACCATCGCGCGGAAAATGCGTCAATAGTGCTGACATAATTTCCTGCTTCACACGGAGAAAAGATGACGAGCCACGCAGCCGCAGAGCCGATCAGGACGGCGATCACCGACGAGGATGGCATCGATTTCGCCATCATCGAGTTGTTCTTCTTCGCCTATCGCGACTTTACCTCCGATCCGGACCAGATCCTGGCCGACTACGGTTTTGGCCGTGCTCATCACCGGGTTCTGCATTTTGTCAATCGCCGGCCCGGCCTGACGGTCGCCGAGCTCCTCGACGTGCTCAAGATCACCAAGCAGAGCCTGGCGCGCGTGCTCAAGCAACTGATCGACACCGACCATATCGTGCAATTGCAGGGCCCTCGCGACCGCCGCCAGCGCGAGCTTTATCCGACGGCCAAGGGCCGTGCGCTGGCGCTGGCACTGGCGCGGCCACAGTCGCGCCGCATCCATGCTGCATTGGAGGATTCCGGAGCCACCGAACGCGCCGTTATCGAACGGTTCCTTGAGGCGATGGTCAATCCGGAACTAAGGGCGCAGATCGACATTGTGCCCGCAAAGATGTCAGGGAAAAGCCATGGAGACCATTGAGAGGGTTGATCATCCGACAGCACCGGAAGACGACGCGCCGCATCTGCTGGTGGTCGACGACGACACCCGAATCCGCAATCTTCTGAAACAGTATCTGACCGAAAACGGTTTTCGCGTCACCGTTGCCGGAAATTCCGGCGAGGCGCGGCGCAAGCTCACCGGCCTCGATTTCGATCTGATCGTGCTCGACGTCATGATGCCGGGTGAAAGCGGCGTCGATCTCACCAAGGCGCTGCGGGCGGAAAAGAACGTACCGATCCTGATGCTCACCGCACTGTCCGAAACCGACAGCCGGATCACCGGGCTCGAGGCCGGCGCCGACGACTATCTGCCAAAACCGTTCGACCCGCGCGAGCTGATCCTGCGAATCAACAATATCTTGCGCCGCGGCGGCCCCGCGACGACGCCCAAGGTCGAACAGCTGGTCTTCGGCCCCTATACCTTCCAGATCGCCAGGCGTGAGCTGAAGCGCGGCGGCGAGGCGCTCAAGCTGACGGACCGCGAGCAGGAAATCCTGGCGATCTTCGCTGCGCGTGCCGGCGAAACGATACCGCGGCATGAGCTTGTCGGCGACGAGTCCGAGGTCGGCGAGCGCACGATCGACGTCCAGATCAACCGGCTGCGCCGCAAGATCGAACGCGATCCGTCCAATCCGGTCTGGCTGCAGACCGTGCGCGGTATTGGGTATCGGCTCAGCGTGGAATAGAATGCCGCCGACAGCGGTCCTTTGCTGGGCCGCCGGTGAGCGAAAAGACGAATGGCGACCACGCAACTCGAACGGCCGGAAGATGGCGGCTTGAGCGCCCGCGCGACGCGGGCGCTCAAGGCCGTGCCGCGCGCTTGGAACCGTTTCTGGCGCCTGGTGTCGCTTTACATGCCGAAGCGGCTCTATGCCCGCTCGCTGATCATCGTCATCGCGCCAATGATCATGCTGCAGTCGGTCGTCGCCTTTGTCTTCATGGAGCGCCATTGGCAGACCGTGACGCAGCGCCTGTCGCAGGCCACGGTGCGCGACATCGCCGCCATCATCGACCTGATAGAGACCTATCCGCACGACGCCGACTACGCCAACGTCATCCGCATCGCCCAGGATCGCATGCAGTTGAAGGTCGACCTCCTGCCGCCAGACCCGCTGCCGCCACCCGGGCCAAAGCCGTTCTTCTCGATCCTCGACGAGATCCTTTCGTCCGAGATCACCCGCCAGATCAACCGTCCGTTCTGGATCGATACGGTCGGCAATTCAAATATCGTCGAGGTCCGCGTCCAGCTCGAGAACAAGGTGCTGCGGGTCTTCGTGCGCCGCAGCCAGGCCTATGCATCGAACACCCATATTTTCCTGATCTGGATGGTCGGCACCTCACTGGTGCTGCTGATGATCGCCATTCCCTTCCTGCGCAACCAGATCCGGCCGATTCTGACGCTGGCCGAGGCGGCCGAGAGCTTCGGCAAAGGCCGGCCGATGCCTCGCGATTTTCGCCCGCGCGGCGCCGAGGAAGTCCGCCGCGCCGGCTTTGCCTTCATCCAGATGCGCGAACGCATCGAACGCCAGCTCGAGCAGCGCACCGCCATGCTGAGCGGCGTCAGCCACGATCTGAGGACCATCCTCACCCGCTTCAAGCTGCAATTGGCGCTGGCCGGGACCAAGGCGGCCGACACCCAGGCACTCGACCAGGATATCGACGACATGCAGTCGATGCTGGAAGGCTACCTTGCCTTTGCACGCGGCGAAGCATCGGAAGACGCCGGCCGGTTCGACCTCGAAGCCTTCTTCGACAAGCTTCGCGAGGAAGCCGCGCTGCGCAAGCGCAAGCTGTCGACCGTGCTTGCCGGCGATCCGCATGTCCATGTGCGCCCCAATGCCTTTGCCCGGCTGCTGTCCAACGTCGTCGGCAATGCATTCCGCTATGCCAAGACGGTGGAGATCAATGCCAATCATGGACGCGGTTCGCTGCTCGTCACTATCGACGATGACGGTCCGGGCATTCCGCCCGAAAAGCGGGAGGATGTATTCAAGCCTTTCGTGCGGTTGGACGAGGCCCGCAACCTCGACGCCAGCGGCACCGGCCTTGGCCTTTCCATCGCACGCGACATTGCCCGCAGCCATGGCGGCGACATCGTCCTCGAACGCAGCCCGCTCGGCGGCCTGCGGGCGGTGATCAAGGTTCCGGCTTGACGGGAGCGAGGCCGGCCTTCATCCGCCCGTCATGAAACCATGGTGAAGAGCGCCAATGAAGCGCGCGATCCTGATTGATTCGGCCCTGCGGCCTCATTTCGACCCCGCGCCTGCCCGGGTGCGCTGGTGCGAGGCCAGAGCGGCGGCGTGGTCGCCGTTCAGGCATCGCGGCAAAGCAATCAAGCTCTCCGCCAAGGGACCGCCATGCGCATCCTGATGGTCACCGATGCCTGGCGCCCGCAAGTCAACGGCGTCGTCCACACGCTGGAGCGCCTCTCGGAGACTTTGAAATCCTTCGATGTCGAGACGGACTTCCTGACGCCGAACATCTTTCGCACCCTGCCTCTGCCGACCTATCCCGACATCAGGCTGGCGCTGACGACGCCGCACCGCGTGGCGCAGCTGATCGAGGCACGCAAGGCGGATCACATCCATATCGTCACCGAAGGACCGCTCGGCATTATGGCGCGGCGCTACTGCCGCAACGCCGGCCGTCCGTTCACGACCAGCTATCACACACGTTTTCCGGAATATCTGAGCGCGCGTCTGCCGGTGCCAGAAGCATGGGCCTATCGCTGGCTGCGCGATTTCCATAATTCAGGACAGGGCACGCTGGTCGCCACCCAGTCGCTTGCCGACGATCTTGCGGCACGCGGCTTCACCAAGCTTCGGCCATGGACGCGTGGCGTCGATACCGATCATTTTCGGCCGGATAAAAGAAAGGACCTGGGGCTTCCGGGACCGATCTTCCTCTGCGTCGGCCGCGTCGCGATCGAGAAGAACCTGCCGGCTTTCCTCGACCTGGACCTGCCCGGCAGCAAGGTGGTTGTCGGCGAAGGGCCGGAATTGGCGAAGCTGAAGGCCAGATATCCCGATACCCATTTTCTCGGCCATCGCCCGAACGACGAACTGGCCGAGATCTACGCCTCGGCCGACGTCTTCGTCTTCCCCAGCCGCACCGACACATTCGGCAACGTCATTATCGAGTCGTTGGCCAGCGGCACGCCTGTCGCAGCCTATCCCGTCACCGGGCCGATCGATATTGTGGGCGACGGCATAGGCGGCGCAGTCTCGCAAGAGCTGAGGCAAGCAGCGCTCGCCGCGCTTCTCGTCGACCGCACCGAGGCGCGGCAACGTGCTATGCGCTACAGCTGGAAGGCCTGTGCAGAAATGTTCATGGAAACGGTCGAAGGAGCACTGGGTACCACGCGAAAACTGGCCGCCTGAGCAAACCGCAGTTAGAATAACCTGCCGCCGTCCGGCACCTTACGCTCGATCGCGCCGAGGACGACGGCGCCCTCTTCATCGGGAAAACCGAGCGTCAGCACTTCCGACATGAATGGCCCGATTTGACGCGGCGGGAAATTGACCACCGCGAACACCTGCCGGCCGATCAGGCTTTCAGGTGTATAGTATTTCGTGATCTGGGCCGAGGATTTCTTCACCCCGATCACGGGACCGAAATCGATTTTCAACTTGATCGCCGGCTTGCGCGCCTCGGGAAAAGGCTCGGCCTCGACGATCGTGCCGGCGCGGATGTCGACGCGGTCGAAATCGGCGAAGCTGATCTCGGGTTTTCTCGCGTTGCTCGAACTCATCGATGATCAGGCGTTTCCGTAGGTTTCGAACAGCACGCCGGCGAGCGCGTCCTTGGCCGAAGTCCCCGACCAGACGACGAACTGGAAGGCCTGAAAATAGCATTCGCAGGCTTCCAGCGCCGACGACAGCAGCACCTCGACCTGCTGGCTCGACGGCTCAACCCCACCGGCCAGCAGCAGCGACTGGCGGAACATGATGGCGCCTTCCTGCTCCCAGAGGTCGAAATGGCCAAACAGCATCTGCTCGTTGATCAGCGAAAGCAGCCGCATCACCTCGAGCGCGCGCGCCTCAGGCACCTTGATGTCGAAAGCGCAGGCCAGGTGCAGCGCCTCGTAGTCCTCCATCCAGGAGAATGAAACGTGGTAGTCGGTCCAGCTTCCGGCAACCGAGATCGAGATCTCGTCGTCGCCGGCACGCTCGAAGGACCAGTCGTTGTTGTGGGCCACCTGCTCGATAACATCCACCGGATGGATTTCGCGGGAGAATTCGAGTTCGAGAAGTTCCATGAAATGCTTCCTGTCGTTCTGGGAGCGCCACCACACGCTCCGCGGGAGAGGCACACTCGAACAATTCTGTCTAGAACTCGGACGGCCAGGACTTCGTCAACGCAAAGACCCCGGACCGGACCCCACCGCCCGGCGCATGACCCTGCTCCGAATCATGCAACAAATTCAGTCTATTGATCGGGAGTCGCGTGACCAGCCCAATTTTTCGCACTGCGTCATTCGCATGTGGAAAGGCGCTGTCGGAAAGATCCACGCAGTACCGGTAAGCGATTCACGACAAAGCGCTTTTTGCGATCCGGCTTTGTGGAAAAGTTTAACGAATATTTTTATTATTTTTTTGCACGCGGCTTTGCCGAAGCCGCAGGCGCCGCCTGCCCGGTCATTTCGGCGAGCTTGGCCTCGAGCGCCTCGATGCGAGCAGCGAGGCGGGTGTTTTCTTCCCTGGCCTTCGCCGCCATGTCGCGAGCGGCCTCGAATTCCTCGCGCTGCACGACGTCCATAGAGTTGAGTATCCGCTCGGCCTGGCCCCTGAAGGCGGTCTCCACCTCGCGCCGCACGCCTTGCGCGGCACCGGCTGCGTCGGTCATCAGCTTGGCGAATTCATCGAGAATGCGGTTCGGTCCGGTCGCCATGGCAAATCCTCGCTTGGTCGAATTGACGTAGTGGCGCACGATGCGGAATGCAAGCATATGCTCGCCTTGACCCTGCCAAAACCCTGCCGCATGGTCCGCGCCCGAACCTGACCGGAACCGGGAGACCCTGTTGAGCGAATATTTGCTGCCGCTGGCTGCCCTGCCCTTCCCCAACATCGATCCAGTCATCGTCCGGATCGGACCGCTGGCGGTGCATTGGTACGGCGTCGGCTACATCGTCGGCATCCTGTTCGCCTGGTGGTATGCCAAGCGCCTCGTCACCAACCCGAAACTCTGGCCCGACGGCACCCTGCCGATGAAGCCCGTGGATCTCGACGACTTCATCGTCTGGGCGGCCATCGGCGTGGTGCTCGGCGGACGCACCGGCTACGTGTTGTTCTACGACCTGCCGCGTTACATCGCCAATCCGCTCGATATCGTCGCCGTCTGGCAGGGCGGCATGTCGTTTCATGGCGGCCTGCTCGGCGTCATTCTCGCCATGACGCTGTTTTCCCGGTCGCGTGGTATCCGCACATGGTCGCTGTTCGACGTTGTTGCCGCCGGCGTGCCGGTGGGGCTTGGCCTCGTTCGCCTGGCAAACTTCATCAATTCCGAACTATGGGGCCGACCGACCGACGTTCCATGGGCATTCGAATTCCCCAATGGCGGCCCATTTGCGCGCCATCCGAGCCAGATCTACGAGGCGCTGCTCGAAGGGCTGGTGTTGTTCCTTGTCCTGCGCTTTCTCACTCATTCGCGGCTCAAGCTGAAGACGCCGCGCTTCGTCGGCGGCGCCTTCATTGCCGTCTATGGCGCCTCGCGCGTCTTCGTCGAATTCTTCCGCGAGCCCGACCAGCAGCTCGGCTATCTCCTTGGCACGAGCTGGCTCACCATGGGCATGGTGCTGTCGCTGCCGATGGTGCTGGCCGGCATCTGGGCGATGGCTACAGCCAAGCCGGTGACAAAACCGCAGCCCGCATGACGCCGCTGAAGACCCGCATCGCCGAGCTGATCGGTGCGGTGGGACCGATCCCCATCAGCGAATACATGGCGCTCTGCCTGTTCGATCCGCAGGACGGCTATTATACGACACGCGAGCCGTTCGGCGCCGCCGGCGACTTCGTCACCGCGCCGGAGATCAGCCAGATGTTTGGCGAGCTGGTCGCCGTCTGGCTCTACCAGGCATGGCTGGCGATCGGCCGGCCGACGCCGGTCGCCATCGCCGAAATAGGCCCCGGCCGCGGCACGCTGATGAGAGATATGCTGCGCACGCTTTCGCGGCTCGATCCGACGCTTACCGCCAGCGCATCATTCGCCTTGATCGAGACCAGTCCGCGGTTGACCGAGGTCCAGAAACGGACGCTTGCCGGGACGTCGGCCACCATCGCCTGGAATGAAACCATCGACACACTACCGCAGGGGCAGCTTCTGATTGTTGGCAACGAGCTGTTTGACGCGGTGCCTATTCGCCAGTTCGTCCGCGCCGGAGCCGGCTGGCGCGAACGGATGATCGGTCTCGACGATGCGAACCAGCTTCGCTTTTTCGTCGGCGCCGGCTCGCTCGACCCGATGCTGCTGCCGGAGGATGCCGAGAATGCGCCGCAAGGTGCGATCGTCGAGGTGGCGCCAGCCCGCGCCGCCCTGATGGCGGCCATCGCCGGGCGACTTGCCGGATTTGGCGGCGCCGGCCTGTTTCTCGACTACGGTCACCTCCAGCCCGGCATCGGCGACACCTTGCAGGCCTTGCGCAAGCACGGTCATGAGGACGTGCTGGCGAATCCGGGGGAGGCCGACCTCACCGCCCATGTCGATTTCGCTGCCCTCGCTGCAACCGTTCGGGCACACAGCCTCGATGCCCACCTCTCCACGCAAGGTGAATTCCTGCTCAAGATGGGGCTTCTCGAACGAGCTGGCCGGCTCGGCGCCAATGCCGATGAGGCAGCTCGTGAAAAGATCGCGGCCGACGTCGAGCGCCTCGCCGGTCAGCAGGCGATGGGCGAGCTCTTCAAGGTGCTTGCCATCCTTCCTCCCGGCATTGCCGTTCCGCCGTTCGCAAGCGCGGATTGACTTTTCGCTGTCGCCTCTACCACTCTCCCCTCTCCGGCTGCGCCCGACATCAACTGCACTCGCCTTCAACTGCGCCCGCCTTCAACTCGCCTACCTTCAACTTGCCTACCTTCAACTCGCCGCCTTCAACGCGCTTGACGAAATCGCCCATACGGACAACAAAGCCGCCATGCTGAATCAGACCAAACCGGATCCCGTTCGGTCGCCCTTGCTGGAAACGGCGCAAGGCATCCGCCACGGCTACTTCACACGCGTCGGCGGCATTTCCAGCGGCATCTACCGGGGCCTCAACATCGGCACCGGATCGAGCGACGACCAGACGCTGGTGCGCGAGAATCGCCGCCGCGTCGCCGAATGGATGGGCGTGGCGGCAAGCCATCTGCTGACTGCTCATCAGGTTCATTCGCCGGACGTCGTCATCGCCAGGGAACCTTTTGCCGGCGAGCGTCCCAAGGCCGACGCCATCGTCACCGACCGGCCGGGCATTGCCATCGGGGCCTCGACCGCCGATTGCGGACCGGTCCTCTTCGCTGACGCCGAGGCGTGCATTATCGGAGCCGCCCATGCCGGCTGGAAAGGCGCTTTCACGGGAGTGCTGGAAAACACCATCGCGGCAATGGAAAGCCTCGGCGCCCGGCGTGACCGCATCGTCGCAGTGCTCGGTCCTTCCATCGGCCCACAGAATTACGAAGTCGGACCGGAATTCGTCGCCCGCTTCGTCGACGCCGATGCCGGTAATGCCCGCTATTTCGCGCCCTCCGCAAATGCCGGACACGCGATGTTCGATCTCAACCGCTACACGGTCGACCGGCTGACCAAGGCTGGCGTCAATGCCGAAGGGCTCGGCCGCTGCACCTATGCCGAGGAAGAGCTTTTCTACTCCTATCGGCGCAGCACGCATCGCAACGAGCCCGACTACGGACGGCAGGTTTCGGCAATCGTTTTGGAGACTGACTGATGGCGCTGCATTTCGAACGCTCGGAATTCGACGCGCGGCGCGATCGACTGATGATCGAGATCGCCGAAAAGAAGCTCGACGCCGTCCTGCTGTTTGCGCAGGAAAGCATGTATTGGCTAACCGGCTACGACACGTTCGGCTTCTGCTTTTTCCAGTGCCTGGTGGTCAAGGCCGACGGCTCGATGGTACTGCTGACGCGTTCGGCCGATTTGCGCCAGGCACGCCACACCTCGATCATCGACAACATCGTTTTGTGGACGGATCGCAACGGCGCCAATCCGGCGGTCGACCTGCGCAATTTGCTCAACGAGCTTGACCTGCTCGGCGCCCGCATCGGCGTCGAATACGACACCCACGGCCTGACGGCATATAATGGCCGGCGCCTCGACGAGCAGTTGCAGACCTTCGGGCAGATCGCAGATGCCTCTGGCATTGTCAGCCGGCTGCGGCTGTTCAAGAGCCCGGCCGAAATCGCCAAGGCGGAAAAAGCCGCAAATCTGGCCGACGACGCGCTGGACGCAGCACTGCCGCTGATCAAGCAGGGCGGCGATGAGGCGCTGATCCTCGCCGCCATGCAAGGCGCGATCTTTGCCGGCGGCGGCGATTATCCGGCCAACGAGTTCATCATCGGCTCGGGCGTCGACGCCCTGCTCTGCCGCTACAAGGCCGGTCGCCGCAAGCTCACCAAGAACGACCAGCTGACACTCGAATGGGCCGGTGTCTTCCACCACTACCATGCGGCAATGATGCGCACGGTGTTGACCGGCAAGGTATCGAAACGCCACCAGGAATTGTTCGATGCCGCCCGCGCCGCGCTACTTGCAGTCGAGAAGGCGATGACACCTGGTAATACGTTCGGCGACGTGTTCGACGCCCATGCCCGCACGCTCGAAGCCCACAATTTGACCAAGCACCGGCTCAATGCCTGCGGTTATTCGCTCGGCGCCCGCTTCACCCCGTCCTGGATGGATATGCCGATGTTCTATCAGGGTAATCCCGAACCGATTGCGCCGAACATGACGCTGTTCGCCCATATGATCATCATGGACTCCGAAACCGAAACGGCGATGACCCTTGGCCGCACCTACCTGACGACCGAATCCCAGCCGAAGCCGCTGTCCCGCCATGATCTCGACTTGATCGTGCAGTGAATCCATAATGGAAAAAGTGTGAGGGGCGTTCGTCGCCAAGGAGTTTTCAGGCTAATGAGACGATCGCATGTGACGACCGTGTCATTGCTCGCGGCGCTGGCGCTGGCGGCTTGCACCAATGCGAAGGACGTTCTCGAACCCTCGGCCATCGCCCCGCAATCGACCCAATCCCTGCCCGGAGCCGGCGGCGCCGCAACGCCCCCCTCAACTGCGGCGCCGTCTTCCGGCACCGCGCCAACTGCAGATACAGCGCAGCCTCCGGCGGCAGCAGCCGTGCCGCCCGCCAAAAGCGCCGCTGCCATTGCGCGAACCCGGCTGCAGGTGGCGCCGATCGTCGGCGCCTCGGTAGAAGCCGCGACACCGCTGACCGCCGAGCTTCAGACACGCGCCAGGCAGCGTGGCATCACCTTGGCCGGCAGCACCGACCAGACCCCAACGCACGTGCTCAAGGGCTATTTCTCGACCATGACGGAAGGCAAGGACACCACCGTCATCTATGTCTGGGACATCTATGACCCGGCCGGCAACCGGCTGCATCGCATCAACGGCCAGCAGAAGGCGCCCTCCGTGGGTGGCGGCGAAGGCTGGGCGGCGGTCGCGCCGGCGACCATGCAGGCGATTGCCGACCAGACAATCGACCAGTTCGTCACCTGGCTTGGCGGCGGCGCCGGCTGACCTGGAGCATGATTCCGAAAAGTGGAATCCGGTTTTCGGAAAAGAGCATGCTCAGACTGAAAGATAGAAGCTATCCCGATTCTGTCGGCATCGAAGTAGACCTATCGCCGCATCGTCAAGCCGTAAGCGATTATTGAGATTAGCCGGCGGATTCCCATTCACGACGCTTGCAATACCGGCGCGGGCCGCTAAAAGCCCGACTAAGAGGCTGGAGTGCTATCGGAGTCTCTCAATCCTTCGCCAGGAACGGTGCATGAAGCTCTTCGCGGGCAATTCCAACAGGGTGCTGGCCGAATCAGTCGCCCGCTACCTCAACATTCCGCTGGGCAAGGCCAGCGTCAGGCGCTTCGCTGACCAGGAAATCTTCGTCGAGATCCAGGAGAACGTGCGAGGCGAGGACGTCTTCATCCTGCAGTCCACCTCGTTCCCGACCAACGATCATCTGATGGAACTGCTCATCATGATCGACGCCTTCATGCGCTCCTCGGCCAAGCGTATCACTGCGGTTATTCCTTATTTCGGCTATGCCAGGCAGGACCGCCGCGCCTCCGGCCGCACACCGATCTCGGCCAAGCTGGTAGCCAACATGATCACGCGGGCGGGCGTCAACCGGGTGCTGACGCTGGATCTGCATGCCGGGCAAATTCAGGGCTTCTTCGACATCCCGACCGACAATCTGTTTTCCGTGCCGGTGATGGCGCGTGACGTGAAGGCGAAATACAAGCAGCTCGCCAATGTCATGGTGGTGTCGCCGGATGTCGGCGGCGTGGTCCGCGCCCGTGCCCTCGCCAAGCGCATCGATGCCCAGTTGGCCATCGTCGACAAGCGTCGCGAGCGCCCCGGCGAATCGGAAGTCATGAACGTCATCGGTGACGTGCGCGGCAAGGATTGCCTGTTGATCGACGACATCATTGATTCGGGCGGCACGCTATGCAACGCGGCCGATGCGCTGCTTGCCGACGGCGCCACCAGTGTCACCGCCTATACTACCCATGGCGTTTTGTCCGGCGGCGCCATCGCCCGCATCGGCGCCTCGAAACTGCAGGAACTGGTCATCACCGATTCCATCCAGCCGACCCAGGCAGTGCTGGACGCCGCCAATATCCGCGTCATCTCCATCGCCGAACTGATGGGCGAGGCGATCTCCCGCACGGCAACCGAGGAATCGGTGTCGAGCCTGTTCGATTAATACATGTCGCGCAAAAGTGAGCAGCGGTTTTGCGACAACGACATGCATAAAACAAGACCCTAAAGCGCGTCGCATGAGACCGGTCGAACGCGACGCGCTTTAGGGCTGCGACTCAGGCCGAGCCGGACCGCTTATTCGCCGCACACCTTCACCAGCATCACGGGCGCCGCGCATGTAACCGCGTGGCGAGGCTCCCAGCATGCGCTTGAACATGGTGATGAACGCCGGCACGCTGTCATAGCCGAGATCGAGCGCCACCCTTGTGATCGGCTCGCCGTCGGCCAGCCGTGGCAGCGCCGCGAACAGACAGGCCTGCTGGCGCCAAGTCGACAGCGACAATCCGGTCTGGCGATGAAAGGCGCGGGTGAAAGAGCGGCGGCTCATGCCGACGATAGCAGCCCATTCATCGATCGTCGCGTGCGGTGACGGTGCCGAGACGAAGCGCCGGCACAGCGCTGCCAGCCTTGCGTCGGACGGGAACGGCAGTCCGAGTGGCCGTTGCGGCAGGTTCGGGATTTCGTGCAGCAGGAGCTTCATGATCAGCCCGCCCCGCCCCTCCAGCTCGGCGCCCTGCGGCAGCTTTTCCGATTCCACGATCAGGCTGTGCATCAGATCGGTGATGCCGACGACGCGCAACCCGTCCGGCAGGCCGGGAATGGCCTCCGGCATCACATAGACGGAGCGCATGCTGACGTCGCCCAGCATCTCAACCGAGTGTTCGGTGCCGGCTGGGATCCACATCGCGTGGTCGGGGGGCACCATCCAGCGCCCATGCCGCGTCGTCACCAGCACGACACCGACCAGCGCGTGCAGCAACTGGCTGCGGCTGTGATGGTGCCGCGGCACGTGATAGCCGTCCGGATATTCGGTCGGCAGCGCCACCGCCGGCCCGACGGCCTGCTCCAGCCATTGCCAGCGACGCTCATGCAACAGCCCAAGATCGGTATCGCCCGCTCTGAACATTTCCCTGCCATGCGGCATCAGCTATGGCCCACTTGCGAAACTATTGGACCAAACCACGAAAGAAGTCGCGTGACAAGCAACGTATAAGGCAGCCGGCCCATAAGACCGCCTGCGGGAGCGCCCGCCAAAAAGACCACGGAGCCTGCCTTGACCGATACCACAGCAACCGCCGACGCCAAGCCGGCAGCGACCAGCCACATTTCAGCTCAGGCGACGGCCTTCACCGTCATCCTGGCGGTGAGCTTCTGCCATTGCATCAACGACATCATGCAGTCGCTGCTGTCGGCGATCTATCCGCTGCTGAAGGACAATTACGGTCTCGATTTCTGGCAGATCGGCCTTTTGACTTTCACCTTCCAGGTGACGGCATCCTTGCTGCAGCCGGTGATCGGCATGATTACCGACAAGCGGCCGATGCCGTATTCGCTGCCCTACGGCATGGCCTCTTCGTTGATCGGCCTGGTCGTGCTGGCCTATGCTGGACATTACTCGCTGCTCCTCATCGGCGCCTCGCTGATTGGCATTGGCTCGGCGATCTTCCACCCGGAATCCTCGCGCATCGCGCGCTTCGCCTCTGGTGGCAGGTTCGGCCTGGCACAGTCGCTGTTCCAGGTCGGCGGCAATTTCGGCCAGGCCATGGGGCCGCTGCTGGCAGCCTTCATCGTCGTGCCCTTCGGCCAGACCAGCATCGCCTGGTTCGCCGGCGGCTCGCTGATCGGCATCATCGTGCTGTGGCAGGTCGGCGGCTGGTACAGCCGCCTGCGTGCCGCGCAGAGCACCCGCAAGGCGGCAGGCTTCGTCTCGCCCTTCCCGCGCCGCAAGGTGATGGGAGCGCTGCTGGTGCTGACGCTGCTGGTACTGACCAAGAACGCCTATATTTCCAGCCTTGCCAGCTATTATACCTTCTATTCCATCCATAAATTCGGCGTTTCAGTCCAGATGTCGCAAGTCATGCTGTTCCTGTTCCTCGGCGCCTCGGCCCTGGGCATCCTGCTCGGCGGCCCGTTCGGCGACCGCTACGGGCAGAAGGCGATGATCTGGTTCTCGATCGTCGGCGTGCTGCCCTTCACCCTGGCCCTGCCCTATGCCAATTTCGAGTGGACGATGGTTCTCACCGTGCTGATTGGCCTGATCCTGTCCTCGGCCTTCTCGAACATCGTCGTCTTCGCGCAGGAACTCGTGCCCGGCCGGGTCGGCATGATCGCCGGCATCTTTTTCGGCTTCGCCTTCGGCATGGGCGGCATCGCGGCCGCCGTGCTTGGCGTCGTCGCCGACATGAAAGGCATCGATTTCGTCTTCCAGGTCTGCTCGTATTTGCCGCTACTCGGGCTGCTGACGGTTTTTCTGCCTAACATGAAGGAAGCGAGGAAGGTGACCACGGTCGGATGAAGCCCGGGTTCGGTTTCTAAGCGAATCCCCTCTTCCGACGCGCCCGTCCAGCCGCCGTGCCATCGCCCGCTGCGGTTATTTGGGCCAGGCCCGGCGACGCTGATTTGGCGGCCGTCAGCCGCTTTCGTAGTTCGTTCCCTCTACACCCAGGCCTGCAGCTGCCCACTCGGGCAAGCCGCCTTCGAACCGGCGCGAGGCCCAGCCTCGTGCCCTCAGGATTGCCAAAGCGTCGGCCGACAGAACGCACTGGACCCCACGACAATAGGCGACAACGACCTTCTCTCGTGGAAGCTCCGCAAGCCGCTGCTCCAGCTCATCAGCGGGAATGTTGATCGCACCCGGCAAATGCCCCGTCGCGAATTCGTTCTGCGGCCTGACATCGAGCAGCACGACTTCGTCGTTTCGCATGCGGCGCACGAGTTCCTCGCGCGAGATGTTTTCCAGCCTGTCCGGCTGGCTAATGCTGTCGTTGATAAACTCACGGATCTGCTCGCGTCTATGGTTTGCAAGGCTTCGCAGCGCCGCGAACACGTTTTCGATTGGGCCATCTGCAAGCCGGTACAGAACGCGTTTTCCGTCTCGCCGGGTCTGCACCAGGCCCGCTCGCTTGAGATGTTGAAGATGCTGCGACGTATTCGCCAATGCGATCCCCGAAAGCTGCGTCAGCTGCTCGACGGCCAGTTCGCCATCGGCAATGTGACGCAACAGAACCAGCCGGTGGGCATGCCCCAAGGTGCGGGCGAGATCCGCTACTTCGTCGAAGATCGGGTGGTGAACGTCCGTCCTTTTCATATGACTTGGCTAGCATTAATCAATCAATCAATCAATATGTTGAATGATTGATTCTAATTGGTTAATGTCTGACGGGTGAAACAGGAGAGCAAAAATGTTGGAGTTCGTTGTCCGTGCGGCCGTCATTGGTATCGGCGCGACAGCCCTGATGGACCTTTGGGGATGGTTTCTGAAGCGAATGCTCGCGATTCCATCGCTTGATTACGCCTGGGTCGGCCGCTGGATCGGACACTTTCCGCGTGGCCGTTTCGCGCACGCGAATATCGCGCAAGCTGCTCGCGTTCGCGGCGAAACCGCCATTGGATGGAGCGCACATTACGCGACCGGCATCGTATTTGCCGCGGCGCTGATTGGAGTGTGGAGCCTCGACTGGGCACGGCACCCGACAGTGCTTCCGGCCCTGTTGGTCGGCGTCTGCACCATCGTCGCCCCGTTCTTCGTGATGCAACCGGCTTTTGGGATCGGCATCGCGGCTTCGAAAGTTCCCAATCCGCGCACTGCGCGCCTGCGCAGCCTTATGACCCATCTGTCCTTTGGCGTCGGACTGTACATTGCAGCATTGCTTTCGGCACTGCCGTTTCCGGCCTGACATTGATGGGACACGGTCCGTCCCTGGGCACCTTCCGCCCCGCTTGCACCTCGCGCCGCCTTCCGCTATAGAGCCGCCACCCGCGTAGACACCCTTGGAGGCAACGCGGCGGAAGGCCGCCTTCCCGCATGATCCCGAAAAGTGGATTCCGGTTTTCGGACCAGGTCATGCGTTAGCTATGTCGGCTTTCGACGTTTACGGCCCCGGCACGTTGCCGGCCGCGAACGCTCCAGAACAACGCGAAAGGAAATGCCATGAGCCACGATACTTACGAGCTCAAGGCCGAAGCGCGCGAACAGGTCGGTAAGGGGTCCGCCCGTGCAGTTCGCCGCAACGGTAAAGTGCCTGCAGTGATTTACGGCGACAAGCAGCCTCCCCTGGCGATTGCGCTGACCTATAAGGACATCTACTACAAGATCCATGGCGGCGGGTTTCTGACCACGGTCGCCACGATCGATGTCGACGGCAACAAGATCCAGGTTCTGCCCAAGGACTTCCAGCTCGACCCGGTCAAGGATTTCCCGGTCCATGTCGATTTCCTGCGCATCGGCAAGGACACCGAAGTCAATGTCGACGTGCCCGTGCACTTCATCAATGAAGACAAGTCGCCCGGCATCAAGCGCGGCGGCGTGCTCAACATCGTGCGCCACGAGGTCGAATTCCACTGCCCGGCCAATGCGATCCCGGATTTCATCACCATCGATCTCACCGGCACCGATATTGGCGATTCGATCCACATTTCGGCCGTCACCTTGCCGGCCGGCGTCAAGCCGGTGATCTCCGACCGTGACTTCACCATCGCGACCATTGCCGGCTCCTCGGCGATGAAGCCGGAGGCCGTAGAAGAGACGACTGAAGCGGCTGCGCCCGAAGCGGCTCCTGCCGCCGAAGAGAAGTAACCCCTTCCCGCCCGGAGGCGACGATGCTTGTCTTTGCAGGCCTCGGCAATCCGGGCGCGAAATACGCCAACAACCGGCACAATGTCGGCTTCATGGCGGCGGACGCGATCGCCCGCCGCCATTCCTTTTCGCCCTGGTCGAAGAAATTCCAGGGGCTGATCGCCGAAGGCACGCTTGCCGGCGACAAGGTGATCCTGATCAAGCCGCAGACCTTCATGAACCTGTCCGGCCAATCGGTCGGCGAAGCCTTGCGCTTCTATAAGCTCGGCCCTTCGGCGCTGACTGTCTTTTATGACGAGATCGACCTTGCCGCCGGCAAGGTGCGGGTCAAGGTCGGTGGCGGCTCCGGCGGCCACAACGGTATCCGCTCGCTCGACCAGCACGTCGGCAAGGATTTTCGCCGTGTGCGCATCGGCGTCGGCCACCCCGGCGTCAAGGAAATGGTGCATGGCCATGTGCTCGGCGATTTCGCCAAGGCCGACCGCGAATGGCTGGACGTGCTGCTCGACGCAATCGCCGATGGTGCCGGATTGCTTGCCAAGGGCGACGACAATTCGTTCATGAATCGCGTGACGCTGGCGCTGCGCGACAAGCTCACGCCGACGGACGACGACGACCGCCCGCCACCCAAGGCGCCAAAGGCACAAAGCCACGTCCGTCAGGCACGGCCGCAGCAACCGGCGGCCAAGCTGCCCAAAACCGGCCCGATGGCGGCGATGCTGAAGAAGCTTTTTGGCGGCAAGGACTGAGCCATGAATATGGATGACGTCCAGCAATTGGTTCGCCGCGTAAGGCAGAAGTATGTTGATTATTTCGTCGCCGCTGCCGGCGAACTTGCTCGCAACGGCCAAGGATCGCATGCGACCGAGGTCAAGTTTTCGAACGTCGATTCCTTCTATCGAAATCTCATCGCGGTTGATTTCGTCGGCAATGACGGACAGCCAAATCCGCAGTTCATCAATAGCGATACCTATGTGAAATTCTCTCCGGATATTCACGCCGGGATCGGTGGAATGGATGTCCTCATCTCACCGTTCAAGTGGGACGAGGTTCATTTCAAATTCCCCGTAAATGAGCTTGACGGCGATCTCTTCGACGAATGGTTTCGCGGCTGGTTCGATATCGATGGCGAGCGTGAAACATCGGAGACCTTAGGAAGCATCATTCACAGTGCGCAATTGCTCGAGGGGCAACTGACGATCGATTTCGGAACCGCGGATGTCGACGCGTTCTGGCATCTTCTGCAAATACTGAGCAGGTCCGGCGTTCACGCGTTGGCGATAGGCACCGATGACATCGCGCAGCGTCTGAATTGAATTGCGCCTTGACGATCGTCGGCGCTTTCGCCCATAGCCCTGATCAAATTTCGATTTCCCGATAGGACCAGACAAAAATGGGTTTCAAATGCGGCATCGTTGGCTTGCCCAATGTCGGCAAGTCGACGCTCTTCAATGCGTTGACCAGGACGGCGGCGGCACAGGCCGCCAATTATCCGTTCTGCACCATCGAGCCGAACACCGGCGAGGTGGCGGTGCCCGACCCGCGCCTGCAGAAGATCGCCGCGATCGGCAAGTCGAAGGAGATCATCCCGACGCGCATCTCCTTCGTCGACATTGCCGGCCTGGTGCGCGGCGCCTCGAAGGGTGAAGGGCTGGGCAACCAGTTCCTCGCCAACATCCGCGAGGTCGACGCCATCGTCCATGTGCTGCGCTGTTTCGAGGATGACGACATCACCCATGTCGAGGGCCGCATCGATCCTGTCGCCGATGCCGAGACCGTCGAAACCGAATTGATGCTTGCCGACCTCGACAGCCTCGAGCGCCGCATCGTGCAGATCCGCAAGCGTGCCGCCGGCAAGGACAAGGAGGCAGCGACCGTACTTCCCATGATGGAAGCGGCGCTTGAACTACTGCAGGCCGGCAAGCCCGCCCGCATCCTGCTCAACGGCATCTCGGCTGAGGATCTGCGCATCCTGCAGGGACTGAACCTTTTGACGTCGCACCCGGTGCTTTACGTGTGCAACGTCGCCGAAGCCGATGCCGCCATCGGCAACGCCCATACCAGGGCGGTCGAGCAGATGGCGGCCGCGCAAGGTGCCCGCACCGTTGTGATTTCGGCGGCGATCGAGGCCGAGGTCGCCCAGCTCTCGGACGAAGAGGAAATGGAATTCCTGGCAACGCTCGGCCTGGACGAACCCGGCTTGAACAAGGTCATCCGCGCCGGCTACGAGCTGCTGCAGCTCATCACCTACTTTACCGTCGGGCCGAAGGAGACACGCGCCTGGACCGTGAACAAGGGCGCCAGGGCGCCGCAGGCGGCAGGCGTTATCCACACCGATTTCGAGCGCGGCTTCATCCGCGCCCAGACCATCGCCTATGACGACTTCGTCAGGCTGGGCGGCGAAGTGGCGGCTAAGGAGGCCGGCAAGGCGCGCGACGAAGGCAAGGAGTATGTCGTCCAGGACGGCGACATCATGCTGTTCAAGTTCAACACCTGACCAGGCGAGGGAGCCCAGCGGCCACCATTGCCGCCGCTCGATGCCAAACTTCAAAGCAGGGGTCGCAGTGCCTCTTGCGCTGCTTGACGGGCCGTCGTGCGGGGTCTAAGGGGCCTTTGCACCGGCCTCGCGCCTCACCTGCCCGTGTCCGTGCGATCTGACTGACGCGCCCCTCCAACGAACGCTCTTTGGCAACAGCAAGGGAGACCCGGCGATGATCAAGGCCTTCGTCGTCGACAATGATCGCCTGCGCCTGGTCGACGATCTCCTGCAGAACAGCGACACTGTGGTCTGGGTCGACCTCTTCAACCCGACAAAGGAAGAAGAGACGACAATTGAGACCTGGCTCGGCATCGCCGTTCCGACCCGCGAAGAGATGGAAGAGATCGAGATCTCGAGCCGTCTCTACGTCGAGGACGGCGCCTACTTCATGACCGCCATTCTGCCTGCGCAGACCGAGGTGGACGATCCGTTGATGTCGCCGGTTACCTTCGTGCTCGCCGGCAGCAGGCTGATCACCGTGCGGTACCACGAACCGAAGGCGTTTAAGACCTTTCCGCAGCGCGCCGAGAAGGTGGCGACCGGTTGCACCAGCGGCGACACCATCCTGATCGGACTACTGGAGGCGATCGTCGACCGCCTCGCCGACATTCTGGAGCGCGCCGGCCGCGACGTCGAGGCGATCTCGCGCGACATCTTCGAGGCACGCTCGACCAAGGTTTCCAAGCGCAACCGCGACTTCCAGGAGCTGTTGAAAGGCATTGGCCGCAAGGAGGATCTCGCCTCCTCGGTCCGCGACAGCCTGATCTCGCTGCAGCGCCTTGCCGGCTTCCTCGCCCATGCCTCCACGCAGACCAGGATGAGCAAGGATACCCGCGCCCGCATCAAGACCTTGTCGCGCGATGTGCTGTCGCTCGCCGACCACGCCACGTTCCTGTCGCAGAAGATCAGCTTCCTGCTCGACGCGACGCTCGGCATGATCTCGATCGAGCAGAACGCCATCATCAAGATCTTCTCCGTCGCCGCTGTCATCTTCCTGCCGCCGACGCTTGTCGCTTCAATCTACGGCATGAATTTCGACATCATCCCCGAGCTCAAATGGCACTTTGGTTATCCCTTCGCCATCGGCATGATGGTGCTTTCGGCAATCCTGCCCTTCTGGTATTTCCGCCGCCGCGGCTGGCTGTAGGGTCATCAATACCTCCGCTGCGGCTTGGGCGCCGCAGGCTGGCGCACTAGAAATTGCTTGACCAAATGCCGCGCTGCCTGCATCCGGGACCCCGACCCGCAGCGATCGTACAATCCTGAACAGGATTTCCAGACCATGACCGCAAAGACCTGGGCTTATGAGGATTTTGTCGAGGGCGCTTCGCTCGACCTCGGCACCAAGCTGGTAAGCGCCGCCGAAATCATAGAATTCGCCGGCGAGTTCGATGCCCAGGCGATGCATCTCGACGAGGCTGCGGGTAAGGCCAGCATCCTCGGCGGGCTGGCGGCTTCGGGTTGGCACACCTGCGCCATGTTCATGCGCATGCTGTGCGATGCCTTCCTGCTCGACTCGACCTCCCAGGGCGCGCCAGGCGTCGACCAGGTCAAATGGAAACGGCCGGTCCTGGCCGGCGACCTGTTGAGCGGCAGCACCACCGTCCTTGCCAAGCGCCTGTCTAGATCGAAGCCCCGGCTTGGCCTGGTGACCATGCGCAGCGAGTTGTTCAACCAGCGCGGCGAAGGTGTTTTCGAGCTCGAAAACGCCGTCATGTTCCTCACCCGCGAGGGCAGTGCGTGAGCCTCGACGAATTCTTCTGCATCGGTATCACCGTCACGCTCGGTTCGCATCGATTCGAACCGGAGGCGATCAAGGCGTTCGCCCGCAAATACGATCCGCAAGTTTTCCACATCGATGAAGAGGCGGCGAGGAACAGCATATTCGGCGGGCTCTGCGCCTCGGGCTGGCACACCGCCGCCACCTGGATGAAATTGAACCTCCAGGCTGGCATAGAGGCAGAGGTCGCCCGCTGGCCCGGCCCCGGGCCGGTGCCGGAATTCGGCCCCTCGCCCGGCTTCAAGAACCTCAAATGGCCCAAACCTGTCTATGCCGGGGAAACCGTGACTTTCACCCGCACGGCGCTGGCCCACCGCCCCATTGCCTCGCGACCGGGCTGGCGGCTGCTGACGCTCCGCTCAGAGGCCTTCGATTCGACGGGCGACAAGGTGATCGAATTCGAAAGTGCCGTGCTGGTGAAGGTGGGGTGAGCGGAATTCTTCCCTTCTGCCACGGGGGAGAAGGAAGAAACGCTCAATGCCCCTCAAACCCGATCAGCGTCCTCACCGGCACGCCGAGCCCCTCTAACCTCTCGCGGCCGCCAAGGTCCGGCAGGTCGATGACGAAGCAGGCGGCGAGAATGTCGGCGCCGATCTGCCGCAATAGCTTGACGGCCGCCTCCGCCGTGCCGCCGGTGGCGATCAAATCGTCGACGAGGATTACCTTCTCGCCCGGAGAAACACCGTCCTTGTGCATCTCCATCTCGTCCAGCCCGTATTCCAGGCTGTAGGCGACGCGCACCGTCTCGTAAGGCAACTTGCCCTTCTTGCGGATCGGCACGAAGCCGGCTGAGAGCTGGTGGGCGATGGCGCCGCCGAGGATGAAGCCGCGCGCCTCGATGCCGGCGATCTTGTCGATCTTCAGGCCGGCATAGGGATGCACCAGTTCGTCGATCGCGCGGCGGAAGGCCCGCGCATTGCCGAGCAGCGTGGTGATGTCGCGAAACAGGATGCCCGGCTTGGGATAATCCGGAATGGTGCGGATCGCGGCAAGCAGCGTCTCTTCGAGCGAGGACTTCATCAAGCGGCTCTCCGGGCCATTCAGATTCGGCTAAAGACGTGAAAGGAATTGGCCAATCGTAACCCGGTGCAGCCAAGTCCGGCTACCGCCATGTGACGCCTGACGGAAAATTGTCCGGCAAAGGGCCTTGTTCAGCGCCGGCTGCGATGAATCGACATGCCTGCAATGAAAAGGGCGCCTTTCGACGCCCTCGCATTCCCTTATATCGCAGGGCTCAGTGCGCCACGCCGGCCCACACCTTGCGCTTGGTCAGGTAGACCAGTGCGCCGAACAGCAGCAGGAAGACCAGTACGCGAAAGCCGGTCTTCTTGCGGTCCTCGAGGTGCGGTTCTGCCGCCCACATCAGGAAGGCCGACACGTCGCGAGAATACTGGTCGACCGTCTGCGGCGCCCCGTCATCATAGGTAACCTGGCCGTCGGAGAGCGGCTTCGGCATCTTCAGCGACACGCCGGACAGGAAGTACGGATTGTAGTGCGTGCCTTCTGGTATGACCATGCCCGCCGGCGGCTGTTGGTCGTAGCCGGTCAGCAGCGAGTGGATGTAGTCGGGGCCGCCCTGGGCATATTGCGTAAAGATGTCGAACACGAAGCGCGGGAAGCCGCGCTCGACGCCGCGCGCCTTGGCCAGCAGCGACATGTCGGGCGGTGCTGCACCGCCATTGGCCGCCGCCGCCGCTTCCTCGTTGGGGAACGGCGGCGGAAAATGGTCGGACGGCTTGCCGGGACGATCGAACATATCGCCGGCATCGTTCGGGCCGTCATGGATCGTATATTCGGCCGCCAGCGTCTTGATCTGCGCATCCGAATAGCCAAGGCCTTCCAGCGTACGGAACGCCACCAAATTCATCGAATGGCAGGCCGAGCAGACTTCCTTGTAGACCTTGAGCCCGCGCTGCAGCTGGGCCTTGTCGTAGGTGCCGAATGGCCCGGCGAAGCTCCAGTCCATTTCCTTCGGTTCGTCAATCGGGAAATGCGTCGGCGCCGCCTCATTGTGCGCCTCTTCCTGGGCGCTCGCTCCAGTGCCTGTGGCCCCAATGCCCGCGGCCACAAGGCCAAGCAGCGCCAACGAGGCGAGAATCTTCTTCATGCCATATCCCCTTGAGATTCTCTGACGCGCGGTCATCGTCCCGAGCATGATCTTGTCCGAAAACCGGTTTCCACTTTTCGGGATCATGCTCAGCCTTTGGTTTCCGGCGCGGCCGTGGCGCCGGCAGGATGTCCACCGCGACCCTTGTTCTTCTCGAGCACCGCCTCGGTGATCGAATTCGGCAGCCGCCGCGGCGTCTCGATCAGCCCAAGCACCGGCAGCGCTACCAGGAAGAAGGCGAAGTAGAACAGCGTCGCCATCTGCGCCATGAACACATAGCTGCCCTCGGCCGGCTGCGAGCCAAGCCAGCCGAGCAGGATGGCGTCGGCCATGAACAGCCAGAAGAACAGCTTGTACCAGGGCCGGTAGACAGCCGAGCGCACCTTCGAGGTGTCGAGCCACGGCACCAGGAACAGCATTACAATCGCGCCGAACATGCAGAGCACGCCGCCGAGTTTGGAGTTGATGGGCCCGATATTGAAGGTGATGGCGCGCAGGATCGCGTAGAACGGCAGGAAGTACCATTCCGGCACGATGTGGGCCGGCGTCTTCAGCGGGTTGGCCACGGTGTAATTGTCCGGATGGCCGAGATAGTTCGGCAGGTAGAACACGAAATAGGCGAAGACGAACAGGAACACGATCATGCCGAACCCGTCCTTGATGGTCGCGTAAGGCGTGAAGGCGAGCGTGTCGGTCTTCGATTTGACTTCGATGCCGGTCGGATTGTTCTGGCCGACGACGTGAAGCGCCCAGATGTGCAGCACGACGACGCCGGCGATCATGAACGGCAGCAGGTAATGCAGCGCAAAGAAGCGGTTCAACGTCGGATTGTCGACCGCGAAGCCGCCGAGGAGAAGCTGCTGGATCCAGTCGCCAACCAGCGGTATGGCGGTGAAGAAGCCGGTGATGACGGTGGCGCCCCAGAAGCTCATCTGGCCCCAAGGCAGCACATAGCCCATGAACCCGGTCGCCATCATCAGCAGGTAGATGATGCAGCCGAGGATCCACAGCAGCTCGCGCGGCGCCTTGTAGGAGCCGTAGTAGAGGCCACGGAAGATATGGATGTAGACGGCGACGAAGAAGAACGACGCGCCGTTCGAATGCAGGTAGCGCAGCAGCCAGCCCGAATTCACGTCGCGCATGATCTTCTCGACCGAATCGAAGGCGAGAGTGCTGTCGGCCGCGTAGTGCATGGCCAGCACGATACCCGTCAGGATCTGCGCCGCCAGCATGAGCGCGAGGATGCCGCCGAAGGTCCAGGCATAATTCAAATTGCGCGGCACCGGATAGGCGATGAAGCTGTCATAGACCAGCCGCGGCAGGGGCATGCGCGAATCGAACCAGCGTCCGATGCCGGTCTTGGGCGTATAGGTCGAGTGTCCCTCGCTCATCGAAATATCCCTTGCCTCAGCCGATACGGATCTTGGTGTCGGAAATAAACTGGAACACCGGTACCGCCATGTTCTCGGGTGCCGGCCCCTTCCGGATGCGGCCGGCGGTGTCGTATACGGAACCGTGGCACGGGCAGAACCAGCCGCCGAAATCGCCTTCCTGGCCGAGCGGGATGCAGCCGAGATGGGTGCAGACCTGGACCATCACCATCCACGCTTCCTTGCCCGGCGTGGTGCGGTTGGCGTCGGTCGCCGGCGCGTCGGCCGGCAAATTGGCATTGCGGGCAATTGGATCCTTGAGCTCGGCGAGATTGACCGCCTCGCCGTCCTTCATCTCTTGCTCAGTGCGGTTGCGCACGACCACCGGCTTGCCCCGCCACTTCACAACGAGCGACATTCCTGGCGTCAGCGAAGAGACGTCGACCTCAACCGAGGCAAGGGCCAGCGTCGAGGCATCCGGACGCATCTGATCGATGAACGGCCAAGCGACGGCGCCCGCGCCGACCACCGCGGCCATGCCGGTGGCGACGTAGAGAAAATCACGACGGTTGGGATCCTGGGTGTCGGTTGCGCTCACGGGTGCCTGATCCTTTCGCCTCTTCCATGCCGGCGGCCGAGCCTTGTTCCCGCTCAATCGCGCCGGCCCGACAGCGCATGGCGAACAGGCTAGCGAATTCCTCCGGCATTTGGGACTTGGGTTTATGCGTGAAGCCTGTTTTTGTCCAGACGGGTGAAGGCACAAGGGCAGATTGTCGCGGGGACGTAATTTGCCCGATGGAATGATTGGAAAATCGCAGGAAAACCAAACGACTGCGTTCGCCTCGACAGCGGGCGCTGGCGCGGTTTATCCTCGCCCTATGGCGCATGTTATAGACCGCGACAAATGGGCCGAAGCGCCCGACCACTGGCAGGGCGAGTTGCAGTGCGGCGCCTACGGCTCCAACAGCTGCCTGATCTTCAACTACCTGCCTGAGATCGGCGGCGGCCCCAGGCTGCACAGCCATCCCTATTGCGAGATTTTTATTATCCGGACCGGGACCGGCCTGTTCACCGTCGGCGACCGGCAGATCGAGGCCACATCCGGCCAGATCCTGATCGTACCGCCGGACACGCCACACAAATTCACCAATCTCGGGCCAGGCCCGCTGGAAACCACCGACATACACGAGAACGGCAGCTTCATCACCGAGTGGCTGGAATAACGCCTCCCAAACCGATTCCGGTTCGGATCATACGCTGGCGCCGAGCCTGGCCAGCACGGCCTTGGGAATATTGTATTCCCGGATCACCGCGTCGTGCTTGCGCAGGCCGCAGAGTTCGCGCTGGATGAAATAGCCGTGCACCGCTTCGGCTGCGTCCTTGAGCAGCTGGGCTCGATCGTCGCTGTCGCCATTCTCGCGCAGCCTCGTCAGTGTTTCCTCGACGCGCCGGCCGGCGCGGCCGAGCGCTGCCGCCTTTTCGCCGAGGATTTCGTGGCCAAGCAGATCCAACGCGCTCTCCTGCGCGCCGGACCGTCCGAAATTCGATGGCATTCTCACCGCCATGGCTCACTNCAAGCAGATCCAACGCGCTCTCCTGCGCGCCGGACCGTCCGAAATTCGATGGCATTCTCACCGCCATGGCTCACTCCGGTTTATGGAAAACTACTCCGCCGGCCGGGTCTCGGCCAACGCGCTCTCTTCGTTGAACAGGAAGCCGCCGGACTGCCGTTTCCACAGCCGTGCATAGAGCCCGTCGAGCGCAACCAGTTCGTCATGCGTGCCTTGTTCGACGATGCGGCCCTCGTCGAGCACCACCAGCCGGTCGAGTGCCGCGATGGTCGACAGCCGGTGCGCGATGGCGATGACTGTCTTGCCTTCCATCAGCCTTGCCAGATTCTCCTGGATTGCCGCCTCGATGTCGGAATCGAGCGCCGAGGTCGCCTCATCGAGCACCAGGATCGGTGCGTCCTTGAGGAAGACGCGGGCGATCGCCACGCGCTGGCGCTGGCCGCCCGAGAGCTTGACGCCGCGCTCGCCGACAAAGGCTTCATAGCCAGTACGATCGCGACTGTCGCGCAGGCCGAGGATGAACTCCTGCGCCTCGGCCTTCTCCGCTGCCGCGATCACCTCGGCGTCGGTTGCTTCCGACATGCCGAGCTTGATGTTGTCGCGCAAGGAACGGTGGAAAAGTGCCGTATCCTGGCTGACGACGCCGATATTAGCGCGCAGCGAATTCTGCGTGACCCTGGAGACGTCCTGCCCGTCAATGGTGATCTTGCCGCTCTCGAGGTCGTAGAGGCGCAGGATCAGGTTGACCAGCGTCGTCTTGCCTGCGCCGGACGGCCCGACCAGTCCGACCTTTTCACCCGGCCGCACCACGAGGTCGATGCCGTTGAGCACGCCGGACCCCTTGCCGTAATGGAACTCGACGTTTCTGACGTCGATGCGCCCACCGCCAACGAGAAGCTCTTTCGCGTCGGGCGCATCGGTCAGGCCGAGCGGCTTCGAGATCAGCGCCTTCGAGTTTTCCAGCACGCCGAGGTTCCGCAAAATACTGTTGAGCTGCATCATCAGCCGGCCGAGCAGCATGTTCAGCCGCAGCACCAAGGACAGCGTGAAGGCGACGGCGCCGACGGTGATCGAGCCTTCGACCCAGAGATAGACGGCAAAGCAGGCGATCGCCGTGATCATGATCCCCGACAGCATGGTCAGCGCCATGCGCACGCCGGTCAGCCGGCGGGTGAACGGGCGCAGCGCGTCGAGATAGATGTCGAAGCCGTTCCTGATATAGCGGTCGTCGCCATCGGCCGAGAACAGCTTCAGCGTCTGCACGTTCGAATAGGAATCGACGATGCGGCCGGTGATCATCGAGCCGGCTTCGGCGGTGGCCTCGGCATGCTTGCGGATCGCCGGCAAATAGCGTCTGGCCAGCAGGCCGAAGGCTGAGATCCAGATCACCACCAGCACCGCCAGCCTGAGATCGAGCCCGGCGACCAGCGCCAGCGTCGTCACCGTATAGACGGCCATGAACCAGACGACCTCGATGAAGCTTTCCATCAGATCGCCGGTCGCCTGCCCCGCCTGCCAGACCTTGGTCGCGATACGTCCGGCAAAATCGTTCTGGAAGAAGGCGTAGGACTGGCGCGACACATGGCGATGCGCCTGCCAGCGCACCAGATTATAGAAACCCGGCGTGATCGTCTGCTCGTCGACCAGCGCCGACAGGCCGACGACGATGGTGCGGATGACCAGCACCACGGCGATCATGAAGACAAGTTCGGGGCCGGCGGCAGTCCACAAGGCATGCCAGCTACGTTCGCCAGGAAGCTGGTCGAGGATGTCGACCAGCCGCCCGACGAAGTAGAACAGTCCGGCCTCGACCAACGGCGCGATGCCGCCGATCACCAGCATGGCGAAGAAAGCGATCTTCGCCTGCCCGACATAGTGCCAGAGGAAACCCCTGACGCCGGCAGGTGGCCGAAGGTCCGCGGGCTCCCGGAACGGATAGACCCAGTTCTCGAACCAGCGGTAGATGGCAGTCATCATTCGGCGGCTTCACCCTTGGCGAGTGCATCGTTGGCGGCTGCATCGTTGGCAGAGGGGCCGTCGTCGAGCAGGAAGCCGCCCGACTGGCGCTGCCAGAGCTGGGCGTAGAGCCCGCCGCTGGCAACGAGTTCCTCATGCGAACCTTCTTCGATGACGCGGCCCTTGTCCATCACGACGAGCCGGTCCATGGCGGCGATCGTCGACAGCCGGTGCGCGATGGCGATGACGGTCTTGCCTTGCATCAGTTTGTAGAGGTTCTCCTGGATGGCCGCCTCGGCCTCGGAATCGAGCGCGGACGTCGCCTCGTCGAGAATGAGGATCGGCGCGTCCTTCAGCATAACGCGGGCAATGGCAATGCGTTGCCGCTGGCCGCCGGACAATTTGACGCCGCGATCGCCGACATGCGCGTCGAAATTCTTGCGGCCACCGGCGTCCGAAAGCCCTGATATGAAATCAAGCGCTTCGGCGCGGCGTGCCGCCTCGACCAGCATCTCGTCACTGGCGTCCGGCCGGCCATAGAGGATGTTCTCGCGCACCGAACGATGCAGCAGCGAGGTGTCCTGCGTGACCATGCCGATCTGGGCGCGCAGCGAGTCCTGCGTCACCGCCGCGATGTCCTGGCCGTCGATCACGATCTTGCCGCTTTCAAGGTCGTAGAAGCGCAACAGAAGATTGACCAGCGTCGACTTGCCGGCACCCGAACGGCCGACGATGCCGACCTTCTCGCCCGGCTTCACCGTCAGCGACAGGCTTTCGATCACGCCCTTCTGCTTGCCGTAGTGGAAGCGGATGTCCTCAAAACGGATCTCGCCCTTGGTCACGGCAATATCCTTGGCCCCAGGCCTGTCTTCGACGAGGCGGGGCAGCGAGATCGAGCTGATGCCGTCTTGCACCGTGCCGATATTCTCGAACAGCGTGGACATCTCCCACATGATCCATTGCGACATGCCCCACAGCCGAAGCACGAGGCCGATGACTAGGGCGACGGCGCCGATCGTCACGGCCTGGCCGAGCCACAGCCACAGCGAGATCGCCGTGACCGAAAACAACAGCAGCGAATTCAGGATGTAGAGCAGGCCGTAGAGCTGCGTCACCAGCCGCATCGACCGATAGACGGTATCGAGAAAGCCGGCCATGCCTTCCCGGGCGAAGGACGCTTCGCGCCGCGCATGCGAGAACAGCTTGACCGTCTGGATGTTGGAGTAGCTGTCGACGACACGGCCGGTCATGGTCGAGCGCGCATTGGCCTGCTCCTCACCGACCTTGCCCAGCCGCGGGATAAAATAGCGCAAGAGCAGGACATAGCCGGCAAGCCAGACGGCAAGCGGCGCCGCCAGCCGCCAGTCTGCCGAGCCGACGATGAACAGCATGCCGAGAAAATAGACGACGATATAATTGAGCACGTCGATGAGCTTGATGACGCATTCGCGCACCGCGAGCGCAGTCTGCATCAGCTTGGTCGCGATGCGTCCGGCGAACTCGTCCTGATAGAAGCTCATCGACTGCTTGAGCAGATAGCGATGCACCTGCCAGCGGATACGCATCGGATAGTTGCCCATCAGCGTCTGCTGGTTGAGGAGCGAATGGAACCAGACCGTCGCCGGCAGCGCGAAAACCACGATGAAGGCCATGCCGGCCAGCTTCAAGCCTTCGGTCTGCAGGAACGTCTCGCGATTCTGCGCCGACAGCCAGTCGACGATCCGGCCCATGAAGCCGAACATCCACACCTCAGCCAGCGCGATGGCCGTCACCAGCACCGCATCGAGAGCGATGTAGGGCCACGCGCCGCGCGTATAATGCACGCAGAAGGCGATCAGCGTCCTCGGCGGCTCGACCGGTTCCGCAGCCGGAAACGGATCGAGCCTTTTTTCAAACCAGCTAAACATAGTGATGCTCACAATATTTTTTCCGCTCACGCGGCACGGGAACGGACGACGTGCCCAGACCGCATGGCGTCAAGGACCGGCGATACGGAATCGTCCGCCTCGCCGGTCCTGCTTCGCGCTATATAGGTTGTCGCGGGCCTTTCGCCGACAGTTTCGTTTGACGATGCTGACGACGTTTTGACGATCCGGATTTTCGCGCCGGTTTTTGCACCAGGCCGGATGAGCCTGATGATCCGGCGCACCAGCGACGGCCGGCTATAGTCCGGAACGGCATGCGAGAAATCGACGTCCGGCAGCATGCCGCGATGCGGACGCTGGCGGGTCTCGGCGTGAACCGCCGACGAGTAGGTCTCGCCGATTAAAAGCGCCCAAGTCGCGGTTTTGCGGTCGTGCAGGCTTCTTGAGCCGGGTATTCTACAGGGATCGAACATCGGTCCGTCCTCCAGTTGAAGATGCAGATAGAAGGGTGAACCAACCCGGACCGTGGGCACGCGCCGCGCGGCAAGGGTGATATCGGTCGAAGCACGTTCAGGTGGGGCGTTCAGCCCCTTCGACAGCTTAAAAAACATCGCCGGATTCCTTCGAAGGCCGAAAAAGGTTTCGGCGGGAATCGGTGCGATTGAAGTCTAGAAGTTCAGGAGAATCGTCGTACCGAAACCGCCGTCGGGCTGGTAAGCCCACGAGAGGGGTGGTGGATGTGCATGGCCATCATGAATTACCCCTTCATCGGTTCGGGTTGACAATGCTGGCCGTATAACCGACTTCGCAGAAAATGACCACCCGCCAGTCCAGGAATTTCCAAAACCGCGAGAGCTCTGTGGCTGATCTGCCACTTATTAGAAAGACGCGGAAATGAACGACCGTCTCCGCATTGCGCTCTACCAGCCGGATATCGCCGGCAATACCGGGACTATCCTGCGCTTCGCCGCTTGCCTCGGCCTTGGGGTCGACATCATCGAACCGACCGGCTTCCCGCTCTCCGACCGGGCGCTGAAACGGGCCGGCATGGACTATCTCGAAATGGCGGCGCTGACCCGGCATGTCGACTGGCACGCCTTCGAGGACTGGCGTAAAGGCGAAGCGCGGCGGCTGGTGCTGCTGTCGACCAAAGCCGCGAGCGCCTATACGGATTTCGTCTTCACCGGCGCCGACGTTCTTCTGTTCGGCCGCGAATCCGCAGGCGTTCCGGATCATGTCCACGAGGCGGCGGATGCGCGACTGACCATCCCGATGCAGGGCACCGCGCGCAGCATCAACGTCGCGCTTTCCGTCGCCATGGTGGCTGGCGAGGCGATGCGGCAGCTTGGATAGGATTTGCAGACCGTCAGCGCGCGCGGCGAGTACGGCCGCTTTCTGGTCGACGACTGCGCCCTCTCTTGTCATTCTAACCCAGGCGCACATCGCCTTCTCCTGCGGTTTGCCTATCCAGAATTTCTTCGTTACAAGCTCAACTTAACTTGAGGTCAAGCGGAAAATCGGAGATGGCTGCGGCAACGGAATTGACAGTCGGCCAGGTGGCGATGCGCAGCGGCGTCGCGGTGTCGGCGCTGCATTTCTACGAAGCGCGCGGGCTGATCCGCAGCCACCGTACCGCCGGTAATCAGCGGCGCTACGGCCGCGACGTGCTGAGGCGTGTGGCGATCATAAAGGTGGCGCAGGAGGTCGGCATTTCGTTGGCCGAGATCGGCACAGCACTTCGATCACTGCCTGAAGGCCGAACGCCGACGCGCGAGGACTGGAATCTGCTGTCGACGGCTTGGCGCGACGAACTCGACCAGAAGATTGCCCAGCTCAAGAAGCTGCGCGACGGGCTGACGGACTGCATCGGCTGCGGCTGCATGTCGATTGACAAATGCCCGCTGCGGAACAAGGGCGATCGGCTGAGCACCCGGGGGCCGGGAGCGAGACGGCTGTTGATCGAGCGTTAATCCGCCGCCGGCAGCCGCCTGATGGTGAATTCGATGACGTCGCCCGGCCGCTCGAACCAGCTTTCGATCTCTGTCCAATAGGCCTGCTTGGGAAAACGCTCGAACCACTCTTTCGCCTTGAGGCGCGCGTCGGAGCGCGGCAGCACGAAGGTCTCGCGCAGGAAGCCGTCGCGCGGCATGCGCCCGTTCTCGGCGCGCGAACGGTCGAGCCTTTTCTTCAGGCCATCCAGCGGCGGTCTTGCCGGGGTGCGCACGAAAGAACTCCATTCACACTTGACCCTTGCATCCAAGAGATTAGGGATCGCGGCCGGAAAAGACGAGTCATTTGTCGGGCGCGCCCGCAACCGGAGACAGCATTTGCAACGACCCGAGATACCGGCGGGGCTGCCAGCCGACATCGAACAGAAGAAGACGAAGGCACGGCTGTGGTTCGAGACGTTGCGCGAGCGCATCTGCGCCAGCTTCGAGCAGATCGAGCAGGACCTGCAGGGGCCGCAGGCCAGCTGGTCGCCCGGCCGCTTCGAAAAGACGCCGTGGCAACGCGATGCCGGCAACGGTGGCGGCGGTATCATGTCGATGATGCATGGCCGCGTCTTCGAAAAGGTCGGCGTCCACACCTCGACCGTTCATGGCGAATTCTCGCCCGAGTTCAGGAAGCAGATGCCGGGCGCCGACGACGACCCGTCCTTCTGGGCGAGCGGCATTTCGCTGATCGCCCATCCGTGGAACCCCAACGTGCCGGCCGTGCATATGAACACGCGCATGGTCGTCACATCGCGCCTGTGGTTCGGCGGCGGCGCCGACCTGACACCGGTGCTCGATCGCCGCCGCAGCCAGGACGACCCCGACACGATCGCCTTCCACAGGGCGATGCAATTTGCCTGCGAGAAGAACGCGGCGATCGCCGACTTCGCGAAATTCAAGGCCTGGTGCGACGAGTACTTTTACCTGCCGCACCGCGACGAGCCACGCGGCACCGGCGGTATCTTCTTCGACTGGCTGCATTCGGGCGAGGACAAAGGCGGCTGGGACGCCGATTTCAACTTCGTCCAGGATGTCGGGCGATCCTTTCTCGTCGTCTACGGGCATCTGGTGCGCGCCAACTTCAACGACAACTGGACCGATGGCGACCGTGACGAGCAGCTCATCCGCCGCGGCCGCTATGTCGAATTCAACTTGCTTCACGATCGCGGCACCATCTTCGGGCTGAAGACCGGCGGCAATGTCGCCTCGATCCTGTCCAGCCTGCCGCCAGAGGTGAAATGGCCGTAAAATCTCGGTGAGCGCGACGTGAGCCGCAATCGGGTCCAAATCCCGAGAATTTGACGGCGAATGTGGCGCAAGGCGCGCCAGAAAATATCTTTTTCGTCTAATATACTATTGAAAATATTGGGCTATTTGTCGCGTCGGGCCGGGAAACGCCGGCGGTTCTTACCCCCCGAGAGCTGCGACCCGACGTGACCGGACGGCCCATGATTAAGTGGGGTACCTCTCCCAAGCAGGTGCCCGCATTTTCCAGGAGAGCATGCCATGCGCAAGCTTATTATGACCGCAGCCGCTGCTGCCGTTCTCGCCTCTGGTACCGCCGCATTCGCCGCGGTCAAGCACACCACCGGCACGATCAAAAGCTTTGATGGAACGGCGATGAGCCTAGTTCTGGATAACGGAGCCACCTTTACGTTGCCCCAGACCTTCAAGGATCCTGGCCTGAAGGTCGGCGAAAAGGTCCGCGTCACGTGGGATATGAGCGGCAAGGACAAAATTGCCGAGGCAGTCAAGATCGTGAAGTGATGGCCTGCCCGCTGGAGCAAGACAACGTCTTGCCTCGGAGGTAGCGTAGAGGGCGGAGCAGCGATGCTCCGCCTTTTCGCAAACCCGTACACTAGAACGCCGCTTGTCGGCTTGGACGCGCGGCGCTCTAAGGCAACCAAAACCGTTCGATCGTGTTATGCTTAGCTGGCCAGCGTATAACCCGAATGCCGGAACCCGGTTTCGAGATCATGCGCGAGATCAAAGGTCTGGAGCTTCCGCGTCAGTGCGCTGCGCGGCGCTCCAAGGAGGAAATGAGGAGAAGCCGATGAAGGAATTCCATTGCGGGTCGCTCGTACCCGGCTGCGAGTGGCACACACGCGCCGAGGAGGAGGCAGAGGTCATGCGTCGTGCCGTCGAGCATCTGCGCGAGACGCATGGCGAGACGGTGATCCGCGAGACGATGATCGAGGCGATCCGCTCGCGCATCGAAAAGGTCCGCGACGCAGCGTGATGGTTAGGATTGGAGTGCCTCTGCGGCGCGCTTGAGCAGCGCGCCGCGATCAAGCGCAAAACCGGACTCGACCCATTCCTTTTCAAGATTCTTCAACGTTGCACCAAGCTTCGGCCCCGGTGAGGCGCCAAGTGTCGTCAGATCGGCGCCCTTGATCGGAAAAACAGGGCTTTGCCATTTTGCGGCGAAGGCAAGCAGGCGCGAGAAGCCGCTGGCTTCGAGCAGTGCGTCATTGTCTTCGACCGCGCGGGCTCGAGCGGAAGCGAGCGACAGCCGCAACCGATCGACAAAGCCTTGGCGGTCGCCAGAATAGAGCTTTTTCGCCAACTCTCCTTCGGTTGTTTTCGGATCGATGGCAGCGGTCATCGCCCAGTACCGCAGGCGGCTTGCCTCGCTCACGGAAAGCCTCAATCTCTCGGCAAGCGTTTTCATGCGCGCGGCATCCGGCGGCACGATGGCTTCCAGCCTGAGCAGCGGGTCCGGCGCCCAGGCCAGATCCTTCTCGGTCTTGGTCAGCCCGTGGATGGCATCAATGCCCCATCTCTCGCTTTCCGGCAAAACGCCGGTCAGAACGCCGGCCTGGCGCATCCACAGCAGCGCCCGCGACGGATCTGGCGCTGACAGCAATTTCTTCAACTCCCACCAGACGCGCTCGACCGAGAGCTGGTCGAGCCCCTGCTTCAGCCGGGCGCAAGCCTTCAACCCTTCGGCATCCGGCCTGCCGTCCCCATACCAGGCGAAAAAGCGGAAGAAACGCAGGATGCGCAGATAATCCTCGCGGATGCGCGCTTCCGGATCGCCGATGAAGCGCAGCCGCCGCGCTTCGATATCGGCGATACCGCCGACCAGATCGACGACAGTTCCGTCAGCTTCGGCGTAGAGTGCATTGATGGTGAAATCGCGCCGCTCCGCGTCGGCTTTCCAGTCGCGGCCGAACGACACTTTGGCGCGGCGGCCGTCGGTTTCGATATCGGCACGAAGCGTGGTGATTTCATAGGCCTTGCCGTGGGCGACCGCGGTGACGGTGCCATGCTCGATGCCGGTCGGCACCGTCTTGAAGCCTGCCGCCTCGGCGCGCCGGATGGTTTCCTCGGGCACTGTGGTGGTGGCGATGTCGATGTCGGCAACCGGCTGTCCGATAAGCGCATTGCGCACGGCACCGCCGGCGACACGCGCCTCCTCGCCACCGTCGGTCAGCGCGGCGAGGAGGCGCTGCAAGTGGCTTTCGTCGAGCCAGCCGGCCTTGCCCGCGATCGACACCGGATCGCTCACGAATAGAGCCTTTCATAAAGCGTTCGGATGATGCCCGCAGTAACGCCCCAGATGCGCTGGCCGCCATAGGGCATCTCGTAAAAGAACCATTCGAGGTCGTTCCACATGCGGCTGTCCCTGGTGTGGTTGGCGGGGTCCATCAGAAAGCCCAGCGGCACCTCGAAGACGGCATCGACTTCGTCGGAATTCAGCGTCAGGCTGAAACCGGGCCGCACAATCCCGAGCACCGGGGCGATGCGATAGCCGCTGCCGGAGACGTAGTCCGGCATGCGGCCGAGGATCTCGATATGATCCCCATCGAGACCGATCTCCTCGAACGTCTCGCGCAATGCCGCCGCTTCCGGGCTCACATCGGTTGGATCGATGGTTCCGCCGGGGAAAGCCACCTGCCCCGAATGGTTGCGCAGCTTTTCCGCCCGCCGGGTCAAAAGGACCGTGGCCTCGTGGCCATGGTCGACCACCGGGATCAGCACGGCGGCATCGCGCAGCGCCTTGGCCAGTTTCAGCCTGGGATGACCCGGATTGAAGCGGTGGTCGCCAAAATCGTCACCGGCATGCGCCTGCGGCTGCGCCACGACGCGCTGGCGAAACTCGGCGGCGGAAAATGGCACCGGCGTCACCTGATCCATCATAGGCGGTCCATCATGCGCTCAGCCGTTTCAGTTTCTCAGCCGGCATGATCGGATAGACCTCGCCTTTGGAACGGACGGCAAACATCGTCTTGCCGCCGATGTCGATCTCTTCGCCGTGCTCGACCAGCTCGTACATCACTGGCCGCGCCACCAGCGCTTCCAGCCGCCCGCGCACCAGCACATAGGGCTTCAGGCCACCTGTCTCGTCCTCGTCGACGAATCGCAGCGGATGCTCCGCCCCAGCCTCGACCACATCGCCGACATTGGTACGAAAGGTGATGATTTGCCCGTCGCCGGCGCCCGACACATCCATCTCGACGGCGATGAAGGGCGCGTCGGCGACGCGGATGCCGACCTTTTCCACCGGCGTCACCAGATAGGTCTTGCCGTCGTCGTCCTTGCGCAGCACCGAGGAGAAAAGCTGCACCAGCGGCATCCGGCCGATCGGCGTTCCCAGATAGAACCAGGTGCCGTCCTGCTTGATCTCCATGTCGAGATCGCCGCAAAATGCCGGATTCCAGCGTTCCACCGGCGCCGGCCCCTTGCCGGCGCGCGTCGCGCGCGAGACCAGCGCCTCTAGCCCACGCGCCTCGGTCGCGGCCGTCAGGCTCTCTTCACGATGCTCGGCGGCTTCTGTCATGGTCACGAAATAGTCACTGTTGTTCCGCTTGTCAGCCTAAGTCTGTGATTTAAGTTCTTTGCAGGCGCCATGCGAGGCCGAATCGCGGCATTCTGCGGCCCCCAAGGTGCCAAGCGGTATTTCCAACCAGAAGGATCGATGCTGCATGAGCGTTATGATCAAGGAAAGCCCGATCAGCGAAAAGGACATGGTGGCGCAGGCCGAGAAGGCGCTGGCTGACATTTCGAGGGTCCGCGACGGCGTCGGCCGGGTCATCTTCGGCCAGGAAAGCGTCGTCGAGCGCACGCTCGTCGCATTGCTGGCAGGCGGCCATGCACTGCTGGTCGGGGTGCCCGGCCTTGCCAAGACCAAGCTGGTCGAAACGCTGGGCATCGTGCTCGGCCTCGATTCGCGCCGCATCCAGTTCACGCCCGACCTGATGCCATCCGACATTCTCGGCTCAGAGGTGATGGAGCAGGATGAATTCGGCAAGCGTTCGTTCCGCTTCATTTCCGGACCGATCTTCGCGCAACTGCTGATGGCCGACGAGATCAACCGCGCCTCGCCGCGCACCCAGTCGGCGCTGCTGCAGTCGATGCAGGAATACCACGTCACCATTGCCGGCGTGCGCCATGACCTGCCGGCGCCGTTCCATGTTCTGGCGACGCAGAACCCGCTGGAGCAGGAGGGCACCTATCCGCTGCCCGAGGCTCAGCTCGACCGCTTCCTGATGCAGGTCGACATCCTTTACCCCGAGATCGAGGCGGAGCGCCGCATCCTGCTGGAAACCACCGGCATCGAGGATGCCAAGGCCGAAAACGTGCTGCAGCCGACGCGGCTGAAGGACATCCAGACGCTCATCCGCCGCATGCCGGTGCCTGAAAGCGTCGTCGAGGCGATCCTCAAGCTGGTGCGCTCGGCGCGTCCCGGCCAGGGCAACGCCGATACCGACAAGCACGTCGCCTGGGGCCCGGGCCCGCGCGCCAGTCAGGCGCTGACGCTGTGCGCCCGCGCCCGCGCCCTCTATGACGGCCGGCTGGCGCCGTCGGTCGACGATGTCCGCGCACTGGCCGAGCCGGTGCTGCAGCACCGCATGGCGCTGACCTTCGCCGCCCGCGCCGAGGGCACCACGGTACGCGACGTCGTGGCGAAGCTCGCGAAAGGGATTTGATGGCGCGCATCGGTGAAGCGCAGGCACCGACAGCGACGCGCGATGCGCTCGCCAGAGGCCGGTTGCGGGCTTCCCTGGTGCCGGACCTGCTGGTCGAGGCGCGCCGCATCGTCAACACGGTGATTGCCGGCTGGCATGGCCGTCGCAAGCGCGGCATCGGCGAGAATTTTTGGCAGTTCCGGCCCTATGTCGAAGGCGATTCCTCGCGCATCGACTGGCGCCGCTCGGCGCGCGACGACCACACCTATGTCCGCGACCGCGAATGGGAGGCCGCCCATACGGTGTGGCTGTGGGCCGACCCCTCGCCTTCCATGCTCTACAAATCGACCGGAGCCAGCGTTTCCAAGGAGTCGCGCGCTCTGGTGATGGCGCTGGCCATGGCCGAGCTTTTGTCGCGCAGCGGCGAGCGCATTGCCTGGCCGGGCCTGACCGACCCGTTCACCGCCCGCAATGGCGCCGAGCGCATCGCGGCGCAACTGATGCACGCCGCCGACCTGCCGGCAAAGCCCGACCTGTCCGGCATCCGCCGCTTCTGCGACATCGTCATCGTCAGCGATTTCCTCGACCCGGTTGAGGACACCATAGCCTGGCTGGACGTGCTCGCCCGCCACGGCGTGCGCGCCCATCTGATCGAGGTCGCCGATCCGGCCGAGGAAAGCTTCCCCTATGCGGGGCGCACCGAATTCACCGATCCTGAGACCGGCGACAAGCTGACCGCCGGCCGCGCCGAAATGCTGGGCGAAGAATATCGCCTGCTTTATGCCGCCCGCCGCCAGGAACTGGCCGCGTGGTGCAAACGGCTTGGCTGGAGCTTTACCGTCAATCATACCGACCGCCTTGCCTCCGAGGCGCTGGTGCGCATCCACATGGCGATGACCGCCGAGGGCGCCTTTGCCGGGAGGGCTCGCGCATGAGTTGGCTGCCGCTCTCCTTCGGGGCGCCGATGGTGCTGTGGGGCCTGCTGGCGCTGCCGGTGATCTGGTGGCTTCTGCGGCTGACCCCGCCCAGGCCGCAAACCGAGGTGTTTCCGCCGCTCAGGATTCTCGCCCGCGTGCTGAGGCGCGAAGAAACGCCGCAGCAGAGCCCGTGGTGGCTGACGTTGCTCAGGCTGCTGATGGCCGCGCTTATCGTGGCAGCACTTGCCGAGCCCGTCTTCAACCCGCGCGAAAAGCTGCCGGCCGAGGGCGCTGCCCTGGCGCTGGTGATCGACAATGACTGGGCAAGTGCCGCCGACTGGGGTAAGCGCGTCGCCACCGCCGAGCGGCTGATCGCCGATGCCAATTCGAACGGTGTGCCGGTGCTCATCGCTTTCACCGCCGAGAAGCCGAATGCCGAGATCGGTCCCTTCGATGCCGCTGCCGCGCTCAACCGGCTGCGCGCGGCAAAGCCGCGCCCGATCCCGACCGACCGCCCCGCCGTCTATGCCCGCGTCGCATCAGCCCTGGAGTCGCTGCCGGGCACCAGCGTTGCCGTGCTCGCCGATGGCCTGGCGGCGCAAGGCGACGAAGCCGCCTTCAACACGCTGTTGTCGAAGAACGCAGCACGCGTCGTCTGGGCCGTCTCCGACCGACTGTCGCTGACCGGCCTGACCGGCGCCGATAACCAGGTCGACGGCTTCGCCCTGACCGCCATCCGCGCACCGGGCGATCCGGCACCTGCACAGGTGACGGCCGGCGCCTTCGACGACAAGGGCCGCCGCATCGCCGACGCGACGCTGACCTTTGCCCCGGGCATAACCACCGCCACCGCCACGATGGCGGTGCCGTTCGAACTCCGCAACGACTTCGCCTACATCGCGCTCGATGGCGAACGCCAGGCCGGTGCCGTCCGCGTGCTCGATGAGAGCTCGAAACGCCGCCGCGTCGGGCTGCTGTCGCAGGCCGAGGCCGACCAGGCGCAACCGCTGCTGTCGCCGCTCTACTACATCCGCCGCGCCCTGCAGCCCTTCGCCGATCTCGTCGAGCCGTCCAGCGTCGATCTCGCCGATGCCATCCCGCAACTGCTCGATCAGAAACCGGCGATGATCGTCATGGCCGATGTCGGCACCATTCCGGAACAGGCCCGGGAAAGGCTGGTCGACTGGGTCGACAAGGGCGGCACGCTGGTGCGTTTTGCCGGTTCGCGGCTCGCCGCTGCCGGCAATGACGACGACCTGCTGCCGGTCCGGCTCCGCACAGGCGAGCGCTCGCTGGGCGGCGCGCTGTCATGGACGGCGCCGCAGCCGGTCACCGAATTCCCGAAAACCGGCCCCTTCGCCGACCTCGCGCCGCCCACCGAGGTCACCGTCACCAGGCAGGTGCTGGCCGAACCGACGCCCGATATCGTCGAGCGCACCTGGGCCACCCTTGCCGACGGTACGCCGCTGGTGACCGGGATGAAGAAGGACAAGGGTACGCTCGTGCTGTTCCACGTCACCCCCGAGGCGACATGGTCCAACCTGCCGATCTCCGGCAGCTTCGTCGAGATGCTGCGGCGCATCGTGCAACTGTCGCGCAACCAGGGAGCGGCGGTCGCCAATGCCGAAGCCGCCGCCACGTCGCTGGCACCTTATCGCATGATCGCCGCCGACGGCACGCTGGTGCCGCCGACGCCGGACGCCAGGCCGCTGGTGCCCGGCGCCGGCCCGCTGCCGGTGACGCTGGAAAACCCGCCCGGCCTCTACGGCTCCGAGACGGGGGTATTCGCTCACAATCTGCTCGGTGGCGACAGCGCATTCACGCCGCTGGCCCGGCCTGAGATCACCGTGCCGGTCACCACCGTCCAGTATGCCTTCGACGAGCAGCGCAACCTCAAAGGTCCGCTTGTCACGGCCACCCTGGTGCTGATGGTGCTCGACACGCTTGCCGTATTCTGGATGGGCGGCCTGTTGTCGCGCCGCCCGCGCCGTCCCGGTGCTGCGGCGACGGCAGCCGTCCTGCTGATTGCGCTCGGCGCCTTGATTGGCCACGCGGACGTCGCGCGTGCCGACGACGCCAAACCGGGAGATACGGAGGCGATCGGGGACATTTCAAAGACCCGGATCGCCTATGTGCTGACCGGCGAGCCGGGTGTCGACTCGATCAGCCGCGCCGGGCTCGAAGGCCTGACCCGCTTTCTCATCGAAAAAACCGCGCTCGAACCCGGAGCACCGGCCGGCGTCGACATCTCGAAGGACGAACTGTCCTTCTACCCGCTGATCTACTGGCCGATCGATCCCGCCGCCCCGATGCCGAGCGAGGCCGCCATCGCCCGTATCGACGCCTATATGCAGCAGGGCGGAACGGTCTTGTTCGACACCCGCGACCAGTTCGCCAACGGCATTGGTGCGGATTCGACCAGCCCCGCAACGGAGCGGCTGCGCGACATCCTCGGCAACCTCAACGTGCCACCGCTGGAACCGGTGCCTTCGGACCACGTGCTGACCAAATCCTTCTACATCCTTCCAGAGTTTCCCGGCCGCTTTGCCGGCAGCCCGCTTTGGGTCGAGGCATCGCTCGAAGCCAGCAACACCGAGCACCGCCCGGTGCGCACCGGCGACGGCGTTTCCCCGATCATGATCACCGCCAATGATTTCGCCGGCGCCTGGGCGGTCGACGAGAATGGCGACCCGCTATTGCCGACCGTGCCGTCGGATCCGATGCAGCGCATCTATGCGCTGCGCGCCGGCGTCAACATCATGATGTACATGCTGACCGGCAACTACAAATCCGACCAGGTGCACGTCCCGGTGCTGCTCGAACGGCTGGGGCAATAGACCATGAATTGGTCGCTCGCCTTCGAACCGCTCATCACTTGGCCGCTGCTCGCCGTGGTTCTGTTGCCGCTGCTGCTGCTGGCGCTGGTCGGCCTTTGGTTTCGCCAGCGCGGCGCGATCTTCCGCCTGGCAGCCCTGATTGCGCTGGCTGCGGCGTTGCTCAATCCGGTATTCCTCGACGAAGAGCGCGAGCCGCTGAAAAGTATCGTCGCCGTCGTCGTCGATCGCAGCCAGAGCCAGGATATAGGCGACCGCACCAAGCAGACCGACGCGGCCTTGGCCGGGCTTCAGCAGCGTCTCGGCCGCTTCAAGCAGTTCGACGTCCGTGTCGTCGAAGCCGGCAAGTCCGAAGCCGCCGACGAGCGCACCGAGACGCGGTTGTTTTCCTCGCTCGAAAATGCTTTCCGAGACGTGCCGCCGTCGCGCATTGGCGGCGCCATCATGATCACCGACGGCGAGGTGCATGACGCGCCGCTTGGCGCACCCGACTTCAATGCCCCTCTGCATGCGCTGATTACCGGCAACGACCATGAAAAGGACCGTCGCATCCGCTTCGAGAATGCGCCGCGCTTCGGCCTCGTCGGCAAGCCGCTCGACATGACCTATCGCGTCATCGCCACCAACAACGAAACCGGCCCGGTCGATGTCCGCGTATCGGTCAACGGCGAGCAGGTATCGGTCGAGCACGCCAACATCGGCCAGGCGATGCCGCTGCAGGTGACCATTCCCAGCGCCGGGCGCAACATCGTCGAACTCGCCATCGACCACGAACCGGGCGAACTCACCGATACCAACAACCGCGCCATCGCGCTGATCGACGGCATCCGCGAAAATCTGCGCGTGCTGCTCGTGTCCGGCGAACCACATGCCGGCGAGCGCACCTGGCGCAATTTGCTGAAATCCGACGCTTCGGTCGACCTCGTGCACTTCACCATCCTGCGCCCACCGGAAAAGCAGGACGGCACGCCGATCAACGAGTTGTCGCTGATCGCCTTCCCGACACGCGAGCTGTTCGTCGAGAAGATCAAGGATTTCGACCTGATCATCTTCGACCGCTATCAGCACCGCGACGTGCTGCCGATCCTCTATTACGACTACATTTCCGAATATGTCGAAAAAGGCGGCGCGCTGCTAATCGCGGCAGGCCCCGAATATGCCGGCGAAAGCTCGATCGCCCGCACGCCGCTGATGTCGGCGCTGCCGGCAATGCCGACCGGCGAGGTCATCGACAAGGCCTTCTACCCACGTCTCACCGATACCGGCCAGCGCCATCCGGTCACGCGCGGGCTCGACGGCTCCGCAACCGAGCCGCCGCACTGGAGCCGCTGGTTCCGCACCATCGGCGTCGAGAACCCCGAGGGCGAGGTGGTGATGAAGGGCGCCGACAACCGGCCGCTGCTGCTGCTCGACCGCAAGGGCGAAGGCCGCGTCGGCATGCTTTTGTCCGATCAGGGCTGGCTATGGGCGCGCGGCTTCGAGGGCGGCGGCCCGCATGTCCAGCTCTACCGACGCATCGCCCACTGGCTGATGAAGGAGCCCGAACTCGAGGAGGAGCGGCTGACCGCCGACGGCCGCGGCATGGTGCTTGAAATTCGCCGCCAGACGATGAGCGACGACCCCGGCCCGGCGCAGGTCATCACGCCGTCCGGCAAGGCACTGATCGTCAGGCTCGAGAAATCCGAGCCAGGCGTCTTCCTCGGCAGCGTCGAGACCAGCGAAATCGGTCTCTATCAGGTCGGCAATGGCGACCTGACGGCATTGGCCCATGTCGGGCCTGTCAACGCGCCGGAATTCACCGACGTCGTCTCCACCGAGAACCGGCTGAAACCGCCGGCTGAGGCAACCGGCGGCAGCGTTCGCCGGCTGGCGCCGGCCTCGGCGATTGGCAATCTCACCAGCACTGTCACGCTGCCCTCCATCGTCCCGGTTCGTGCCTCGGGCGCTGCCTCCGGCAACGACTGGATCGGCCTGCGCACCACCGACGACAGCGTGCTCAAGGCCGTCTCGCGCGTGCCGCTGTTCGGCGGCTTCCTCGGCCTCGGCCTGCTGCTTCTGGCGATGGGCTCGATGTGGTACCGCGAAGGACGGTAGTTCCCTTCTCTCTCCCTGCAAACGGGGCGAGGGAGGAGCTCTATTCCTCCGGCTCCGTCGTGAACATCAGCGGGTAGCCCTTAGCCTTGCCGGCATCGGTTGCCCGCGCCGCCTTGGTCTCGGCGACATCCCTGGTGAAGACGGCGACGACACAGACGCCGCGCCGGTGAGCGGTGATCATAACCCTATGTGCCTGGTCTTCACTGAGCTTGAACTCGGCCTTGAGCACCGTCACGACGAATTCGCGCGGCGTGAAGTCGTCATTGACCAGGATGACCTTGTAGAGCTTCGGCCGTTCGACCTTCGGCTTCGTGCTGGTACGGGGTTTTGTCGTGATTTCAGGCATTGGACCGGCAATTGCGTACGACAGCTTTGCGGTCATTTTGACATGGGCAAAAGCGGTCGTCCATTCAACCGCGCGCGATCGGCTTCCCGGCGAGCGCAGTTCACAAATCCATGCCTATGTGGGAACTGCCGTTTGGCGTTCAACCGGCGGTGTGGGCCGGGACCGGCCGTACTGTCTGCACGCCAACAAAAGATGACCGCTCCAGGCAAATCGCAACTGGAGCGGTCTTCTCATACGGCAGAAGATGTCGCTTGATCAGGCCTTCGGAGCTGCCTTGACCGCGTGCTTCTTGTGCTTCTTGACGGTCTTCTTGGCAGCGACCTTCTTCACGGCCTTGGCCGGCGCAGCGGTCGTTGTTGTCGTCGCAGCCGGGGTGGTGGTCGCGGCATTGGCGCTGCTGGCGCCGAGAACCGGCATCGAGAGGGCCAGCGCGATGGCGAGACCGAGGGCGGAGAGGAGGGACTTTTTCATGGCTTCACTTCCTTTTTGTGCAGATCGGATTGAGTGTCACTGAACGGGATCGATCGGTGTCACTCCAAGCAGCTTCAAAGCGTTCGCGAGCATCCGGATTCCCTGTGCCTGTTTCTTGTTGGCGCAGAACCGGTTTCCCTTTCTTTGAAGTGCTTTCGCCGCGGTGACCTGCGTTGCCGCGGCATGGGTTTCGAGGGCTTCGTCAAACTGGCGGTTCAGATCGATGCAACGCTCGCTGCGGGTGGTCGCCACCTTTGCATCGGCCGCCTTTGAATTGGCCGCCTTTGCATCGGCCAGCTTTGCATCGGCATGTTCGACCGCAGCCGTGACGAGCGAAATGGAAAGCAACGCACCCATCAGACTGATCGAGAACCTTTGCATTGGTCTGTCCGTAATCCCGTAACGCGTGTCGCAGCCGATGACCCGACCGCCACGGCACCACTTATGCCTTTGATTTTTTTCGGCAGTTTTTCCGGATTGTAGAATTTTGTTTCTGGATTGTTTCTGGGCGGCCGGATCAAGCCGCCGATCTCCACTGGCCAACTTATGGCCTGAATTCTATCGTCTGGCTGACGGCCGAAGCACCGCTTGGGCGATCCACAAATGACAGGTTTCCTGTGAAATCCGACCCCCACATACTGATCGTCGACGACGACAAGGGCATTCGCGACCTGCTTCAGGAATTTTTCCAGAAGCGAGGGCTGCATACATCGGTCGCCGCCGACGGCACCGAGATGGAGACCGTGCTGCGCCGCGCCCAGGTCGACCTGATCGTTCTGGACGTCATGCTGCCCGGCAAGAGCGGCCTGGAGCTCTGCCGCGAGTTGCGCGCCAATTATTCGACACCGATCATCATGCTGACCGCGGTCACCGAGACCACCGACCGCGTCGTCGGCCTGGAGATGGGCGCCGACGACTACGTGCCGAAACCCTTCGATCCGCGCGAGCTGCTCGCACGCATTCGTGCCGTCTTGAGGCGTAATGGCACCGCCGAACCACGACGTGCCGCTTCGCGGCAGATCTACCATTTCGCCGGCTGGACGATGGACTGTTCGCGCCGCCGGTTGATGGCGCCCGGCGACGTCAGGATCGAGCTGACGATGGCCGAATTCAATCTGCTGCAGACCTTCGTCAAGAGCGCGCAGCGCGTACTGAGCCGCGAGCAGCTCATCGAGCTGTCCGGCGGCGACAGCGGCTACAGCTTCGACCGCAGCGTCGACATTCTGGTCAGCCGGCTGCGGCGCAAGATGGAGGACGACCCGAAAACGCCGAAGCTGATCCTGACGGTGCGCAGCGGCGGCTATCAGTTCCTGCCTGAGACGACCTCCGAATGAGACGCATTCTGCCGCAAACGCTGCCGGCCTGGGTGCTGCTCATCGTCATCGCCGGCCTGCTGATCAGCCAGATCGCGACCCTCTACATCGTTTCGCGCGACCGTGCCGCCGCCAATGACGTCGTCGATCTCTACCGGCTCAACGACCGCGCCTTCTCGCTGGTACAGCTGATGCATGATGCCACCCCGGAACAGCGCAAGGCGACGGCCTCCGGCTTGTTCAACGCCACTTACGCGCTCACCGTCTCCGGCACGCCCGCTGTTACTTCGTCGATAGCCGGCGACGACGAGCTGGCCGAATTGGAGGACATATTGGTCGGCCGGCTATCGAAGTTCGGCATCACCGACGCGCGGGTCCGCCGCGACCCGGCAACGCACGAAGCCGACGCTCCCGGTGGGACGGTCGCCGGTCCCGATGTTGGCCAGGTCGAGCGCGACCTGCTGGTGCTGGCCGCCGATTTCGCCCAGAGCGACAAGCTGACCGCTTCGCTTCGCTTTGCCGACGGCCAATGGCTGAACTTCACCGAACCGAACACGCCGGCCGGGCCGATACTGAGCTTCGATAGCCTGCCGCTCTATGCCTTGATCGCCGGGCTGGTGGTGGCTTCCTCGATCTGGTCGCTGCGCCGGCTGACGGCGCCCTACCGGATGATGGAGACCGCGGTGAAGCGGATCGGCGAGGACCTGAAGAGCCCGCCGATCGCCGAGAGCGGCAGCCGCGAGGTGCGTACCGCGGCGAAGGCGGTCAATGCCATGCAGGCAAGGCTGCGCGCCTATGTCGAGGACCGCGAGCACCTCGCTGCGGCGCTCGCGCACGACCTGCGCACGCCACTGACCAGGATGCGGCTGCGCCTCGAACTGCTCAGGAATTCGACCATTCGCGCCGCACTGGGGCACGACCTGGCCGACATCGAAGGCATTGCCAGCTCGGTCATCGACTTCGCCACTTTCGAGGTGACCGAGGAGAAGAGCGAGAGGATCGATTTCTGGTCGCTCGTCGAATCGGTCGCCGACGGCTTCGAAGAGGTCTCGTTCGACAATGACGATGCGCGCTCGCGCGGCCTGATCTGCATAGCGCGCCCAGTCGCGCTCCGGCGCTGCGTCACCAATCTCGTCCAGAACGCGGTGACCTATGGCAAGAAGGCGCATCTCAACCTGCGCCAATCGGACAGGACCATCGCGCTGGCGATCCGCGACGAGGGGCCGGGCATACCGCAGGCCGAGCTCGACGCCGTGTTCGGCTCGTTCGTGCGCCTGGAACAGTCGCGCAACCGCCAGACCGGCGGCCTCGGCCTCGGCCTGACCATCGCCCGCAACATCGCCCGTAGCGCCGGCGGCGAGGTCAGCCTGTCCAATCACCCCGATGGCGGCCTGTTGACGGAACTGAGATTGCCGCTGGCGATATAAGCGTTAACGGCCTTTCATCGCCATGACCGACGCTCCAACCTAGAGTTTATTGTGTGCCCACTCTTTCGCGTTCGGGACGAACTCGACTACTATAGGATGATCGTCTGGCCGACCTGTCATCACAAGATAGTCGCCATGTCGTCAGGGGGACTAATGTCAGAGCCGTTGAATATCAAAGAACAGATTTCCATAGCCGTGTCGCTAGCAGAAGGGCAGTTTCGAGAATTCAAAAGCGCTTACGCTGGTCCGCCAGGACAAAAAACAAAAAGGGTACTCAGGGATATATGCAAAGACGTTGGTGAAGCCCTGGTCGCGTTCGCGAACGCGGACGGAGGCGAGTTGCTTATTGGAGTCGAAGATGATGGAGCGTTAACTGGAACCGATGATTTTACCGCCGAAGAGATCGCTCGAATTAAAGATGCGCCCAAATCTCATGTCCATAAAGACACACAATTGCAATCAGTCCTCTGTCGAGATACCCAGATCGACGGAAAAAGAGTAATCTATTTTCGTATCCCAAAAGGTACAAAGCACATCTATCTCACTTCAGACGGCCGCTGCCTAAAACGAAATGATTTAGAGTCCGTGCCTGTTCCTGCGGAGCAGATTCAGTTCGACCGGCGAGAAGTCTCTTCTCGTGAATATGATCGCGAGTTCGTAGATGGCGCCTCAGTTGCCGATCTCGAACCCGAAATGCTCAAGATAGTAGCAGAGCAAGTTTCGCAGGGCATCAGCATAGACAAATGCCTACAATATCTCGGGCTTGCCGAATATGATGCCGGCAGCGGCCTGCGAGTTCGCAGAGCGGCATTGTTACTCTTTGCAAAGTCGTCAGACCGATGGCACCCACGTGTTCAGGTACGCATACTGAGGGTAAGCGGTACAAATCTCGGCGCCGGCGCGTCATATAACGTGACAAGCGACTCGACTGTAAAAACAAATATATTTAGGCTAATTGACGAAGCATGGGATAACCTTAGGCTTCATTTGGTTACTACACGATTTCAGGAAGACGCTAGATTTAGAGCTACATACATCTACCCAGAGGTAGCATGCCGAGAAGCCTTGGTGAATGCAATCGCCCACCGAGATTACTCGGAGGAGGGGCGAGGAATCGAAATATATGTCTTTGACGATCGAATAGAAATAAAGAACCCAGGAGGTCTGCTCTCTTCAGTATCCGTCGCAGACATTACTTCGCTTCGCGGAGTTCATCAATCACGTAACTCGTATGTGGCCAGAGCGCTTCGCGAGATCGGTGTCATGCGTGAATTAGGCGAAGGAATGCGGCGTATATTTGAGCTTATGAAGAACAATGAACTAGCACCTCCAGAAATAACTACGGACGCGAGCTCGTTTGCTTTGGTTTTACACCATAGACCGATGTACAATAAGGATGAAGCACTTTGGCTAGAGCAATATGAAGGGCTTCAGCTTTCATCGGACGAAAAGGCTGTTATACTGATGGGTAGGCGAGGAGATTTGATTTCACCGAATGAGATTATTCGGACAATCGGTATCGTTGACACAGAAAACTACCGGCAGATTGTTCATTCTCTCCAGACAAAGGGGATATTTGAAACTGCACTCCCAAAGATGAAAGCTAAGCAACTCTCGCAGCGTAAGGGAGTTGGGGTTCGTGATATTCCGAGATTTAAAGTTAGACCGGCAAAGGACGCTGCCCACCGACGCGAGCCATCACAGGGACGCCAGCCGTCCCATAAAATTTACAAAGCTACCCCAGAGAGAATTGTGGAGAGCAAAGAGAAGGGCCTATACATCGGCAATATCCCACCAAATACGTCAGAGCGTGACATTATCATGGCCTTCAAAGAATATGACCAGCCTGCAACTGTGATTATTCCGAAAACTGGGGCGTTAAGCAGAGGTTTTGCTTTTGTAGAATTTGATGATGTTGCGACCGAACAGAAAGCTGTCGGCGCCGATATAATCTTAGGTGGAAGAAAACTTATTGTTAGGTGGAAAAACCCTCGAAGGCTGACTCCGGAAGCTAAGGAGTGAAGTACTTTAGTTCCTGTCACTCATAGGCGTATCGCCCACATTCCTATCCTATCCGCCGCGTTAGTTTGCGCTGGCGGTGCGGCGTGCGGCCATGTAGGCGAGTCGAAGCCACCCATTCCGAATTTCATCGGCGCGCCGACACCATGGACATGTCCGGAGACTGAACGAGATCTACCTTCTCAATACCGCGCTCAGCACATCCCTGACGCCGATGGCGCCGACGAAGCGCGACTGGTCGTCGAACAGCGCCACCGGTGCGGTCTGCGAGCGATGCATGGCCAGCATCACGGTCTTCAGCGAGGTGCCGGGATTGGCCCAGAATACCTGAGCCGTCTCCTCCGGCTGGGCTTCGACATCGGCGCAGGACACCCAGACCGCCGGCTTGCCGTCGCGCTCGGCCGCCGCCACCAGCCCATGCTCGTCGATCTTGAAGCGCGTCGTCTTGCGCCGGTCGAGCCACACCCAGCCGTTCTCGCCGTGCTCGAGGTCGCGGCGGTCGCGCATGACGTTCCACGCGGTCAGCACCGACAGCGGGTTCACATTGGCGATGAAGTCGCGGACATAGTCGTTGGCGGGCCGCAGCACGATGTCTTCCGGCGCACCGGTCTGCACGATGCGCCCGCCCTCCATGATAGTGATGTGGGTGCCGATCTTCAGCGCCTCCTCGAGGTCGTGGCTGACGAAGATGATGGTCTTCTTCAGTTCGGCCTGAAGCTGCAGCAGCTCGTCCTGCAGCTTGGTCCGGATCAGCGGATCGAGCGCCGAGAACGGCTCGTCCATCAGCAGGATCGGCGCCTCGGTGGCGAAGGCGCGCGCCAGGCCGACGCGCTGCTGCATGCCGCCGGAAAGCTCATGCGCGTATTTCTTCGACCACTGGTCGAGATGAACCAGCTTCAGCTGTTTGCTCACCCGCTCCTTGCGCTCGGCTTCCGGTACGCCGGCGAGCTCGAGGCCAAGGCCGACATTTTCCTCCACTGTGCGCCAAGGCAGCAGGCCGAACTGCTGGAACACCATTGCCACCTGCTTTTGCCGCAACCGCCGAAGCGTCGCCTCGTCGCAGGTGACGACGTCGACCGTACCATCGCCGTCCTTGACCAGCACCTGGCCGCGCGAGACGACGTTCAGCCGGTTGACGGCTCTGAGCAGCGTCGATTTGCCGGAGCCGGACAGGCCCATCAGCACCGAAATCTCACCCTCGTGCACGGTGAGGCTGGCACCGGCACAGCCCAGCACGTTACCGGTCTGTTCGAGGATCTCGGCACGGGTGGCGCCGCTGTCGATCAGCGCCAGCGAACCGGCCTGGTCGGCGCCAAAGACGATGTCGACATTCCTGAAATCGACGGCGACGGTCATTTCTTGCCTCCCACGCCGATGCGCGTCATTCGATCAAGCACGATGGCGAGCACGACGATGGCCAGACCTGCCTCAAGCCCGAGGTCGATCCGGCGCGACCCGAGCGCCCGGTTGATCTCTGTGCCGAGGCCGCCGGCGCCGATCAGGGCGGCGAACACCACCATCGACAGCGACAACATGATCGATTGGGTCAGCCCAGCCATGATGGTCGGCAGTGCCGAAGGCAGCTCGACCTTCCACAGCAGCTGGCGCTTGGTGGCGCCGAACGCTTCGCCCGCCTCGACGATCGATTTCGGCACCGAGGTGACGCCGAGATGGGTGAGCCGAACCGAGGTCGGGATGACGAAGATGATGGTGACGATCAGGCCGGGCGCGTTGCCGAGGCCGAACAGGGTCAGCACCGGGATCAGGTAGACGAAGGTCGGCAGCGTCTGCATCAGGTCGAGCACCGGCAGCATGACGCGATAGATCTTCGGCTTGTGCGCGGCCCAGATGCCGAGCGGCACGCCAATGGCCATCGAGACGGCGGCGGCGGCAACGACCAGCACCAGCGTCTCCACTGTCTGCTTCCACAGGTTCTGGTTGAGGATGAACAGCAACCCGATGAACACCGCCAAAGCAAGGCCTTTCGAACGCTGCAGGAAATAGGCGAGCAAAGCGATCAGGGCGATCAGCAGAACCGGCGGCAGCAACAGCAACCCGTCGACGATGCCATCGAGCAGGAAGTTGAGGCTGTTGGAGAAAGCCCTGAAGACGGTGTCGAAATTGTCGGTGAGAAAGCCGAAAAACGCCTTCCCCCACGCGCCTATGGGGATCTTGTAGCTGACCAGGAATTTGGAGATCGGATCCATCTAGCCCCTCTTCTGCCGGCGCCGTCCTTTGCCGGACGGTCATCTTGTCACAGGATATGATAAAGGGCAGCCATTTCTACCGTGGCTGCCCCTTGTCTCGTCATGCCAGATGGTCGGGTCAGCTTCCGAGCGCTGTTTTCACCGCTGCCGCCGCGTCGCCGCCGTCGAAGGTGGTGACGCCGGCGATCCAGGGAGCAACCGCGTCCGGGTGCTTCTTCAGCCAGTCGGTCGCGACCGTATTGGCGTCGCCGCCCTTCAGGATCGCGTCCATCATCTCGCCTTCCATGTCCAGGTTGAACTTCAGGTTGGTGATGAACTTGCCGGCGTTCGGGCACTCGGTCGTATAGCCCTTGCGCACGATCGTATGCACGGTGGCGGCGCCGAAGCCAGTGTCGCCCATGCCGTCGAGATAGGTGATCTTCATGGCGCCCATCACCGGATGCGGCGTCCAGCCGAGGAAGGCGATCCATTCATTGTTTTTGATCGACTGCTCGGCCTGGGTGAGCATGCCGGCTTCGGACGATTCGACCAGCTCGAAGCCTTCGAGATTGTCGGCCGGATTCTTGATCATGTCGAGGATGATACGATTGCCGTCATTGCCGGCCTCGATGCCGTAGATCTTGCCGTCGAACTTGTCCTTGAACTTGCCGAGATCGGTCAGCGTCTTGACGCCGGCGTCGGCGACATAGGTCGGCACGACGATGCCGTAGCCGGCACCGCTCAAATTCTCGCTCACGGTCTCGATGGAGCCTTCTGCGGTGTAGTCCTTGATGTCGTTGGTCATCGACGGCATCCAGTTGCCGAGGAAGACATCGAGGTCCTTGTTCTTCAGCGACGCCATCGTCACCGGCACCGAAAGCTGGATTACCTGCGGCTCGTAGCCGAGCGCGGTGAGCAGCACCGAGGCTATGCCGGTTGTCGCCTGGATGTCGGTCCAGCCGACATCGGACATGCGCACCGTCTTGCAGCTTTCCGGATCGCCGGCGAAGGCCGCAGTCGTGGATAGAAAAGCCGCCAGGCCGAGACCGGCGACGAATGAATTCATGCGCGACATCAAAATTCTCCCATTTCAGTTCTCGGTGAAGCGAAGTGGCGGTTTTATCTCCACCTTTGTTCCGTCAGCCAAACACCATTCTGCTGCGGTTTCAAGCACTAAGGCAACCACGATCAACGGCGCAGGCTGGTCGATCAACGACACGCCCGCCGCTTTCCGGATGGAAGTCGTCTTTTCCCGGTGGAATGTAGGCGCTCCCCCTCCCCGCTTTGTTGCAACTCGGCTTAAAAGGACGGCATGGCCAAGCTGTACTTCCACTATGCAACGATGAATGCCGGCAAGACGACGATGTTGTTGCAGGCCTCGTATAATTACCGCGAGCGCGGCATGACGACGATGCTGTTCATCGCCGGCCACTATCGCAAGGGCGATACCGGGCTGATCTCGTCGCGTATCGGCCTGGAGACGGAAGCCGAGATGTTCCGCGACGGCGACGACCTATTCGCCCGGGTCGCCGAGCATCATGACCACGCCACGGTCCATTGTGTCTTTATCGATGAGGCGCAGTTCCTCGAAGAGGAGCAGGTCTGGCAACTCGCCCGCATCGCCGACCGGCTGAACATCCCGGTCATGTGCTACGGCCTGCGCACCGATTTCCAAGGCAAGCTGTTTTCCGGCTCGCGCGCCCTGCTGGCGATCGCCGACGACCTGCGCGAGGTGCGCACCATCTGCCGCTGCGGCCGCAAGGCGACGATGGTGGTGCGCCTCGGCGCCGACGGCAAGGTGGCCAAACAGGGCGAACAAGTGGCGATCGGCAAGGACGTCTATGTCTCGCTCTGCCGCCGCCATTGGGAAGAGGAAATGGGCCGCGCCGCCCCAGACGATTTCATCGGCTTCACCAAAGCCTAAACCAGCGCTATTGCTTTCATCCGACCTCCCGGCTGACATTCGTTCCGCAATCGCGCCATTGCGGCCTTTGTTGAGCGTGCTGCCTATTTTGATCCACTGCCAGAGCCGTCGGGAGTTCCCATGCTTCGAGTAATTTCGTCTGCAACTGCTTTCCTCATTGCCGGCATCGTTGCCGCGCATGCCGACGGCGATGCTGCTCTCGGCAAGAAGGTCTTCAACAGATGCATGGTCTGTCACGAGGCAACGAGCGACCGCGACAAGGTCGGCCCGCATCTGCTTGGTGTCGTCGGCCGCACCGCCGGCACCGCGGACAGTTATCTCAGCCGTTACTCGCAGGCGATGAAGGATGCCGGCGCCGCCGGTTTGGTCTGGGACGAAGCAAACCTTGCCGAATACCTGCGCGCGCCCCGGCAGAAGGTCCCCGGCAACAAAATGGCCTTCTCCGGCCTGACCAGCGACGAGGACATCGCCAACGTCATCGCCTACCTCAAAGCCGATCCCAAGCCTTGAGCGTCGCTCCCGAGCAAAAATCCAGCCGAGGTCGAAGCGGTGCCTGACCGGCCGGCAGTTACAGCGTAATCATGGCTTGATTATCCTGCAGTCGCCTCCTGAAATTCTTTGTTTTCCTGTAATCCCATGTCTTCCGTCTTTCATTCGCCAAACCCGGCACATATATTCGCGGCGGTTTGCGAAACGAAACCGATGCCGAAGCGGAGGCCCCAATGGCGACATTGCAGAATTTCGATGCCGAGATTGCCAAGACCAAGCAGGTCGTGCAGGACATGCGCACCAAGATTGAGCAGTCCGGTGCCGTGCTCGACACGCTCGCCACCGCCGACAAGAAGATCGGCGATGCCAATTTCGACATCGAGAATGCCCGCATCGAGGATGTGCTGAAGCAGCAGAAGGTGATGGAAGGCAATATCGCCGACCTGATCATCGGCCTCGAGGACGCTACCAACGTCTTCGGCGCCGAATTCGAGAGCATGAAGAACTACACCGGCTGGGAAAGTTTCGTCGGCGTCTTCTCCAGCCAGCGCAAGCAGCGCATGCGCACCGACCGCGTCCGCAACATGTCGCTGGCCGGCAATTTGCAGGAACTGCTGGCGAAGTCCGACACCATCGTCGGCATCCTCAAGGCGCAGAAGCAGGTTCTCGACACGCGCTACAAAACCTCCGACGCCAGCCTGTCGCAGGTGATCGAGCGCCGCAAGACCACGATGTCCAATCTCGAGACCGTGCAGAAGCGCATCGAGGAGCTCAACCCGATGCTGCTCGACATCGAGAACAAGATCGCCGCCTCGACCAGCCAGAAGGGGCGCACGCAGCTTGAAGGCGAGCGTTCGAAACTGGCCACGGAATACAACGAGAAGCAGGCCAAGGAGCAAGAATTGCTGGCCGAAAGCCAGACGCTGGAGCGCTACACCTCGATGTTCCAGACCTTCGTCGATTCGCTCAACAACCAGATCGCGGCGCAATCGACGCTGATCAACAAGCTGACCATCGATACCGAGCAGCGCATCGTGCTGTACAAGGCGCTGGAAGATTCGCTGAAGACCGCCGCCCAACAGGATGTCGCCCACAAGATCAACACGCTGGGCAGCCAGGTCGACAACACCGCCGAAGAGACCATGGCCGGCATTGGTGCTGCCTCGCAGAAGCACATTGGCGATCTGCTTGAAATGCACGAGAAGAACATGGTCGCCACCGCCGACATCCAGCGCCGCAAGAAGCTCGCCGACGATGCCTTCGCCCGCCGCTTCGACGACGTGATGAAGAAGCACAATTCGGCAAATTACGTGCAGTCGTAATTGCTGCACGTGCACTGCTCCAAGGGCTGGCAGCATGACCCCCGAAAACGAAGCGGCGGCGCGCTATTTCTCGGCGATCGCGGCGGCACTTGGCGGCCTCGAAGTGTTCATGCGCGACGATCGCTCGCCGCTCTACCGGCACGGCATCGTCGCCAAGATCGTCGCCGAATATATTGCGCGGCTCGACAAGTCGTTCTCATGCTGGCGCAACCGGCTGGGCTTCACCGAGACGTTCCGCATCTCGCGCGCCGAAAGCGGTTTTCCGGTCTTTCAGAACCTGCTCGAGCTGGAAAACGACCGCCTCCAGGCCGATGCGCGCCTCGCCAACCTCCCGCTGGCCGGCGAGCTGCGCGAGGAAATGGCGGACTTCATCCTGCGCCACAAGGAATTTCCCGAAGCGCTGCAGAAATCGATGGCCGAGCGGCTCTACCTCGAAGACGTCAAGAGCGAGACCACCTTTGGCCCGTTCACGCTGGCCCAGACGGCCAAGGTTTCGGTCAATCCGAAGACGTTGCGGCCCTATTATCTGGTCCACTGGGCCTGCTTCGATGGCAGCGCCAACCTGCCGCTGGTCTATATGGTGACGGTCGAGGATTCCTCGGATGACATGATCCGGCAACTGGTCGACTCCGGCGGCAAGCTTAATGAGAGGGTCGACATTCCGCTGCCGGTCGACGGCCTGCTCAATCCCGAGCTCGCCCACCGTTTCGACGATTTCACCGAGAAGAATTCCGCCTACACGCTGTCGCCGGCGACCATCGCGGTCAACCTCGACAAGGATTTCGAACCGCTGCATCCCAAGCAGCTGCGTCGCGTCGTGCTCGGCCCGTTCTATTCTGCAGGGATTACCGACAACAATTCGACGGTAAGCGAAGTGCTGGCCAAGGTGCGCAAGCCGGAAAACGCCTGGCTGCTGACCTGGACCATCCAGGAGGTCTTTTCCAAGGCCGAGAAGCCAGGCCGCAAGGGGCTGTTCTCGAGCGAAAAGACGACGCAGGAATTCTTCATCAATACCGACGATCTCGAGGCCGCGCGCCAGGGCGTGTCGAGCTATGAGAACCATGCGCTGATCCCGCACGAGGCCTATCAGGCGCTCTATGCCGCCGGCGAGGCGCAGAAGATCTTTTCGGGCTACAAGGTCCACATCCTGTCCAAAGGGCAGGTCATCAGCGACGTCTGACCGTCAAATCGCGGAGCATCTTCCATGGACACCGGCCTGACCACCATCCCGGAAGCGGCAATTGAAAAGCACCGCGCAACTGCGCAAAGTTTCATCACCCGCATCGTCGTGCTGGAAGACCCATCGCGCGAGTCCGGCACAGCGCTTGCCGGCACCAACCGCCGCTTCGTCTCGACCGTCTCGGTCGGCTCGGTTCGCCGCACGCGCGAGGTCGAGCTCGCCAAAACCGTCGCCGCCGTCCATCCCGACGACCAATTGCTGACCATACCGCAGCACATGCTGTTGTTTCGCGCTCGGCGCGGGGCGGCAATAGCGCTAGCCATATCGGATGTCTTCGCCGAAGGCTCGGACCTCGAAAGCCTGCAGGCGAAAAACGCCCGCGCGCCGCTCGAAGGCGACGAAGCTGCCACCTTCAAGAAGCTGCTGTCGGCCTCTGCCTACATCTCCGCCTTCAGCCTCGCCTCCTATTTGTTCCAGCTGATCGACAGCGACGGCGAGGCGCCGAACGACACGCCCGAGCCGGACTTTCTGTTCGACACCCCGCAGGATGCGGTGAAGTCGATCGTGGCCGGGCTCGACAGGGCGATAGCAGGTTCGAAGGACGACGCCGACCTGATGACCCGCGCCCGCGCCTTTGCCCGCGTAGCCATCGACGGGCTGTTGGCGCGAAAGGGCCGCTTCGACGGCATCGGCCCGTTCGAGAACGCCCATATCCGCATCGACGTCGACGATTTTACCCTCGATGGTTTCGACGTCGCCCCTGGCAAGCGGGCAAAACCGCTGGTGATGACCTTCAAGAAACCGGAAGAGGTCGTCGGCAACCACATCGCCAAGTACCAGTCGGTAAAGCTCGCCAAGATGCTGATGGCGTACGACTTCGAGCGCGAGCTGAACCCATTCGTCGAGCTTGGCGGCTTCCTGTTCACGTTTATCGGCGACGGCGCGCCCGGCACCGGCAAGACGACGCTGATCCAGATGATCGCCGGCCTTCTCAACGGCTACAGCCAAGTCGCCGGCTATCCCTTCGCCTACGAAAATTTCGGCGTCGACCAGATCTCCTCCTACCAGGGCAAGTCCGGCCAGAACTGCCGCCAGTTCATCAACAATGTGCTGAACCCGCGCGTCATCGGCTTCGGCACCATCGACGATATCGACCAGGTCGCCGCACGCCGCTCAGACGACCGCGCCTCGGCCGGCCAGCAGGAAATCACCGGTGTGCTGATGGACGCTTTTGCCGGTGCGGCAACCGTGGTGCGCGGCAATTGCTCGTTCGGCATGTTTTCCAACTATCCCGAAAACGTTGACGACGCATTGCGCCAGCGCGCCGGCGCCCGCTGGCTGGTCGACGGCCCGCAGAGCCGCGACGACTACATCGACATCTTCGTCCTGCTCGCGGGCAAGAACCACAAGATCCCGCTCGGCGACCACAAGCTCTATGCCGCTCAGGAAATCCAGCGCGCGGTGATGGAGGCTTACGAGGAGCATGAGAAGCCGCAGGAAGACGGGCTGATGAAGGTCTATGAGCGCTACATGAAGGACAACGGCGCGCCGAAGTCGATGGCCGATATCGGCACCTATCTGCACTTGATCAAGGATGCCGAGCCGCGTTTCACCGGACGCGCCATCAAGAACGTCACCGACGCGATCAAGATGCGCGCCATGGACATCGAATTGCCCGACGAGTGGTTCGAGAAGCCGGAAGCCTTCATGCACAAAAGCTACGACGACAAGAAGGCGATGATCGAGGAACTGCGAGGGCCGTTCTCGATGGACATGGTCATGCAGGAGATCAACCGCTATGCGGATTCCGAATTCCGCTATTCCGACAAGTCGGACGATGCGGCGGTGAGCAAGATGATCCGCGACACCCGTCTGCGGGAGCGTGCCGTCCGCGAGATCGAGGAGTTGAAGAAGAAGGGAATGTGGAATGCGTGATCTTCCTTCTCACCGGATAGCACTGTTTCCGGTGCGATGCATAAGCTCCCACAGCAACGCTGAAAGACGTGGCTCAAACGCTGACGCCCCCCTCTCCCCGTTCTTCACGGGGAGAGGGTAAGGGTGAGGGGCAGCGCATGCGTGGGCCAGAAATAGACACAACCAAGCGCGCAAGGCGCCTGCGTCAATCCGACAACGATGCAGAAACCGCGCTCTGGCTGGAGTTGCGCGACCGCAGACTGAACGGCCATAAATTCGTACGGCAGTTGCCGATAGGCTCTTACTTCGTCGATTTCGCCTGCAGAGACTGCCAGCTCGTCGTCGAAGTCGATGGCAGTCAGCATGTCGGCAGCCAATATGATCGAATCCGAGATCGCTTCATCGTCTCCGATGGCTGGTCTATCCTTCGCTTTTGGAACGTAGACGTATTGAAGGAGCGGGAAGCAGTCCTTGAAACAGTGGTGGCTGCGATCGAAGGGCGCCTCGAACGCCATATCGAAACGCGTGATCTTCGATTTGTCGCCGCCAAAGGCTATGGAGAGACATGTCCTTGACCGTTTGCGCTGCCCCTCACCCTTACCCTCTCCCCGTGAAGAACGGGGAGAGGGGGGCGTCAGCGTNTGTCCTTGACCGTTTGCGCTGCCCCTCACCCTTACCCTCTCCCCGTGAAGAACGGGGAGAGGGGGGCGTCAGCGTTGGAGCTCGGTCATCCAGCGCAAGATCCGTTGGGACTACGCGCATGAGTCCCGCCAAGAAACCCGACCTGCTACGCGACAACGAGCTGATCTACGGCCGGCTGCTGACGGTCGACGAGCCGCATCTGATCCAGCGCTACAACAAGGCGATGGTCGCCTTCGGGCTGAAGCCGACCAAGCTGAAAAGCTTCGAGATCGACCGTACCGGCTTTTCGCCGCAGGTCGCCGAGGAATGCGGCGACTACAGCTACCTCGATCCGAACGAGGTCAACCGCCGCTTCATCATCCTGACGCCGTCGCAGATCGACCTGCCGGTGGTGCACACGGCTTTCTCCAACACCTCGCTGCTGATGTACGAGTTCATGTCGAAGAACCAGCGCGCCATCGATGCGCTGACAATCAAGGACGTCATCTACGGCGAGATCGAGGATTCAGTCCCCAAGGTCGACGACATCGAGGATCTGCTGTCGATCAATCAGGTCGAGTTCAAGGTGCTGTCGGCCGAGGACGTGCTGGGCAAGGCCGCCGAGCTCGGCAAGCTGGTCGACCGGCTGAAGCAGGAACCGGATGCCTGGCGCGACAATGCCATGCTTGCACACATGGTCGAGCTGGCGAAGGTCTGCGGCGACATCCGCGAGAATGCGCTGGTGCCGGACCAGGTGATCTTCCGCCACAACGCCTATTGGACCAGCCATTTCGGCGGGCTCTATGTGTTCGTCGATCCGGACGTGACGACGGTGATCAGCGACCCGGCAGCGCCCGGCTTCCGCCGCTCGCGGCCGTGGCAGGTGAGCTATCTCTCGATCCATGACGCCGACAAGGTGTTCAAGTTCCTCGCTTCGACCGGCCGCATCGAGCTGCCGCGCGCCTCATGGATCGAAACCTCCGGCTATCTCGAGCATCGCGCCGAAATGGTGGTGCGCGCCCTGATCCGCGACGCCGAGCCCGACCGCAATCTGACCGACGTCGATAAGGTCTGGCTGCAGACCTGGATCCACGGCCACGCCGATCTGATCACCAGGGACGGCAATTTTCCCTTCCTCAACGCCGCCAAGCGCGAGATCGCCCAACTTGGCCATCTCAAGATAGAGGATGTGTTCCCGCAGCAGCGCTTCCTGGTGATCCGCGCCAAGCCGGACCATCAAGACGCCTGGCTGACCAACCAGCTGATCTCGGACTTCGTGCCGCAGGACTTCGTCTCGCGTTACGTCTTCAACAAGCCGGGCTTCTACAGGGATTATGACGGCTTCAGCGACGCTTGGCGATCGCATGTTGTGGACGTTCTGAAAACCACATATTTGAAGGACAAGGTGGCGTTTCGCACACGCCTCTACGGCTTGACTGACTGAGGGGGTGACATCGCCATGCTTGATCCGATCGTGAATTTCTTCACCCGGATTTTCCAGTGGATTGGCCGCGGCATCGGCTTGCTCATCGGCGCGATCCTGTGGCCGTTCCTGTGGGCGGGGCGCTGGTACACGCAACGCGGCTGGATCCTGAAGGCGGTGCTCGGCCTGGCTGTCGTCGTGCTGATCGGCCTCTACATTAATTTCTTCTACGCCACCCAGTGGTGGAACAATTTCGACCCGAATTACGTCGACAAATACACGTTCGAAAAGCGCAACAGCTCCGCCGGTGAACAGGTCTCTGCAGGCGCCGGCACCGACACGGCCAAGACCTGCGGAAATTCAGCCATTGCCCAGGTTGCGGCCGACCTGACCGACTTCAACGTCAACCAGAATGCCTGGGTGTCGTCGATGATCCTCTACAAGCTCGGCCTGTTCGGCATCGACTGGGACCACACGCCGTTCATGGACAACAAGGCTTCGTTCCAGCGCGGCATCAACCAGGCGGTGCGGCGCACGGCGACCGAGCTTGCCGACAATCTCGGCCGCGTCCGCACCACCTCGCAGATCGACGCCGACCTGCAGGACGCCCGCGGCAATCTGCAGTTCGATGAGGAAACCTGGTACTTCGGCTTGAACCCGTTTGGTCCCAAGACGCCGACGCCGAGCTATTATCGCGACGCGGTGCGCAAGCTGCGTTCCTTCAACGCCCGTCTGGCAGCCTGCCAGGCCACGTTCGATGCCCGCGCCGACAATCTCAAGCAGTATATCGACCGCATCTCGTCCGACATCGGCTCGACCTCGGCGATCCTCAAGGAGCGTGCCGAAAACCACAACAATGGCTGGTTCGACACCCGTGCCGACGACCGCTTCTGGTTCGCCTATGGCCAGCTTTATGCCTATTACGGGCTGATGAAGGGCGCGCAGGCCGACTTCGAGGACGTCATCAAGGAAAAGCACCTGCAGAACCTGTGGGATACGATGGACGCGCAATTCGTCTCGGCGCTGCGCATCCAGCCCTTCATCATCGCCAATGGCCGCGAGGACGGCTGGCTGTTGCCGACACATCTGACGACGATGGGGTTTTACATACTCAGGGTCCGCTCGAACATGGTCGAGATCAGCAACGTGCTGACGCAGTAGCGGATTGTTCCGCGCAGCCGGCGCTGGTGAATTTGCGCCGTTGCTTCTGTCGCTTTTCGCGTATTACGCGGCTGTTTTGAGACGGCGGAACCGCGCCTGCTCTGGCTTCTATACGGCGCGGCGACCGGCGCGAAAAAAGAACCTGTAGCAGGGCAGCCGACCGCAGAGGCACTTTCTTCGTAGGAAACATAGTTGCATGAAAGTTGACGCCGCGGCAGCGACAGGGGTAGAACATGCCCGCGCCTGCAGTGCCGGGCTTGCGACCACAGTAATCGAATCCGTTCAATTCAGAGGGAAGCCGTCATGGCCGAAGTGAAGTCCGACATCGAGATCGCGCGCGGCGCCAGGAAGAAGCAGATCCAGGAGATCGGCCAGAAGATCGGCATTCCGAGCGAACATCTTCTGCCCTACGGCCACGACAAGGCGAAGATCTCGGCCGAGTTCATCAAGTCGGTGAAGGGCAACAAGGACGGCAAGCTGATCCTCGTCACCGCCATCAACCCGACACCGGCCGGCGAAGGCAAGACGACGACGACGGTGGGCTTGGGCGATGGCCTCAACCGCATCGGCAAGAAGGCCATCGTCTGCATCCGCGAGGCTTCGCTCGGACCGAATTTCGGCGTCAAGGGCGGTGCCGCCGGTGGCGGCTACGCGCAGGTCGTGCCTATGGAGGACATGAACCTCCACTTCACGGGCGATTTCCATGCCATCACCACCGCCCATAATCTGCTGTCGGCGCTGATCGACAACCATATCTATTGGGGCAACGAGCTCGGCATCGACACCCGCCGTGTCGTCTGGCGCCGCGTCATGGACATGAACGACCGGTCGCTGCGCGAGATCATCTGTTCGCTCGGCGGCGTCGCCAACGGTTTCCCGCGCGAGGGCGGTTTCGACATCACAGTCGCCTCGGAAGTCATGGCCATCCTGTGCCTGTCGACCGACCTGAAGGACCTCGAAAAGCGCCTCGGCGACATCATCGTTGCCTATCGCCGCGACAAGTCGGCCGTCTATGCACGCGACCTCAAGGCCGACGGCGCGATGGCCGTACTCTTGAAGGACGCCATGCAGCCCAATCTCGTGCAGACGCTGGAGAACAACCCGGCTTTCGTCCATGGCGGCCCCTTCGCCAACATCGCGCATGGCTGCAACTCCGTCGTTGCCACCACGACGGCGCTGAAGCTTGCCGATTACGTCGTCACCGAAGCCGGTTTCGGCGCCGATCTCGGTGCCGAAAAGTTCTTCGACATCAAATGCCGCAAGGCCGGCCTGAGGCCGGCAGCGGCGGTCATCGTCGCCACGGTTCGCGCCATGAAGATGAATGGCGGCGTCAAGAAGGAGGAACTCGGCAAGGAGAACGTCGAGGCGGTCAAGAAGGGATGTGCGAATCTCGGCCGCCACATCGAGAACATCCGCCAGTTCGGTGTGCCGGCCGTGGTCGCCATCAACCATTTCTACTCCGACACCGAGGCAGAGATCCAGGCGATGAAGGATTATGTCGCCTCGATGGGCGAAGAGGCGATCCTGTGCAAGCACTGGGCTCAGGGATCGGCCGGCATCGAGGAACTGGCCAAAAGAGTCGTGGCGTTGGCCGAATCCGGCGCGTCGCAATTTGCCCCGCTCTATCCCGACGCCATGCCGCTGTTCGAGAAGATCAACACCATCGTCCAGCGCATCTATCGCGGTTCCGAAGCGATCGCCGACAAATCGGTGCGCGACCAGCTCCACGCCTGGGAGCACGCCGGCTACGGTCATTTGCCGGTCTGCATGGCCAAGACGCAATATTCCTTCTCCACCGATCCGAATCTGCGCGGCGCGCCGACCGGCCACACCGTGCCGGTGCGCGAGGTCAGGCTGTCTGCCGGCGCCGGCTTCGTCGTCATCATCTGCGGCGAGGTGATGACCATGCCCGGTCTGCCTAAAGCGCCATCCTCGGAAAAGATCTTCCTGAACGAAATGGGCCAGATCGAGGGCCTGTTCTAAGGATATCAACGCTCGAACGGCAAAGGGCGCCGCAACGCTGCGGCGCCCCTCTGCCTGCTCGCAATAGTCTCCTACGCCGCGCTTCGCGCCAGCGCGCGCTGGTTGGAGGCATAGGGTGTGTCGTGCTGGGGTACCACGCCGGTCTTCAGGCAATCGATCCATTCGGCGGTTTTGAGAACGGCCGCGAAGCGCGACTGCAATACGATCGTCACGACGCGATGGATTTCCTCGCCCGAAGCGTAGCCGGCGCTGTTGGCGTAGGGCAACGACCCCGTCGCGTCCGACAGGAACTCGACCTCAAAACCCATATGCACGGCATGGATGACCGTGGACAGATCGCAATTATGCGTCATGTAGCCGATGACCGTGATCGTATCGATAGAGTTGGCGCGCAGCCACTCCTCTAAATCCGTGCCGGTGAAGGCGCTGGGCAAGTTCTTTTCGATGTAGTGGTCGCGGTTTCGCCTGGCGATTTCCGGGTGCAACTCGGCGCCATGGCTGCCCTTGGCGAAGACCGATGAGGTTTCCGGTGCCAACTGCTTGATGACCACCACCTTGACGCCTGCCTCGGTGGCCGCGTCCATCGCNCGCTCGCGCCACATTGACGACGCTCTCGCGGAACGGCGGATGCTGGATGGCGAGGTTGCCGCCGTCATAGTCGTTCTGAACATCGATGACGATGAGGGCGCGGCGTGGAGCTTTGCCTTTGGCTGGGTCCGACATGGGGTTTTCCTTTCCCGTTTGGCATTGATGGGTGGACGATAAGCGCGGCGCCGGATCGCAAAAAGTGTCCCGATTGACATTGTTCGAAAGAATTGGGACAATCGGTGTCACCCTTTGCTGGAGCTCCCATGGCCGATCCTGTCGTTGCCGCCATCGCCTTCGATGGCATCAGCCCGTTTCATCTCTCCGTGCCGTGTCTCGTGTTCGGCGCGGATCGCACGACGCTCGGCCTGCCGCGCTTCGACTTCCGGGTCTGCGCGATTGAGAACGGGCCGATCCGCACTGATGCCGGGCTGACCATCAGCGTCCCGCACGGGCTTTCCGCGCTTGATGATGCCGACATCGTCATCGTGCCGAGTTGGAACGATCTCGGGATCTCACCGCCGACGACACTGATCGAGGCGTTGCTTGGCGCGCACGAGCGCGGCGCGCTGATCGTCGGACTGTGCTTGGGAACGTTCGCTGTCGCGGCGACCGGATTGCTTTCAGGGCGGCGAGCCGCGACGCACTGGGCCTACGCGGATCAGCTGCAGGAACTCTATCCCGACATTCTCGTCGAACCGGAAGTGCTCTACATCGACAATGGCGATGTCGTGACATCCGCCGGCGTCGCCGCCGGGCTCGACTGCTGCCTGCACGTCGTACGGGCTCGTTACGGCGCGGAGGCAGCGCTTCGCCTTGCCCGGCAGATCGTGCTTTCTCCGCACAGGCAGGGCGGGCAGGCGCAATTCATCGAACGTCCCATCGCCAGGACCGGCAATGCGGACCGCTTCACCCAGGCTCTCGAAACGGTGCGCAAAACCCTGAGTGATCCGCACAGTCTGGACAGCGTTGCCGGTCTCGCCGGCCTCACTCGCCGGACGTTCACGCGCCGTTTCCAGAAAACGATCGGCACCAGTTTCGGCGACTGGCTGACCGACCAGCGTGTGCAACTGGCGCAGCGGCTGCTGGAAGCAACGGAAAAATCGATGGATACGGTTGCCTTCGAGGCCGGCTTCGGCAGCGCCACCTCGCTGCGCCAGCATTTCGCAGCGCGGCTCAGAACCTCGCCCGTGCAATACCGGCGCGAATTCTCGAGGAGTGTCGATTTGGATAGACGCGGCGCTTCACGCTGATCCGGCTCACCCGCTCCTGATTACCCGTGCCGGATTGCCGACCACCGTGGTGTTCGCCGCCACGTCGCGCGTCACCACGGCACCGGCGCCGACGATGGCGCCATCACCGATCCTGACCCCGCCGAGGATGATGGCACTGCCGCCGATCCAGACATTGTCGCCGATCTCGACCGGCCTGGCGATCTCCAGCCCTGCCCGCCGCCCGGCAGCCTGCTTGTGGTGCTCGGCGCAATAGATCTGCACATTCGGGCCGAGCAGCGTTCCCTTGCCGATGCGGACTTGCGCCGTATCGAGAATGGTGCAGCCGGCATTGAGGAAGACGCGGTCGCCGAGAAAGATGTTGAAGCCATAAGCGCAGTGGGACGGCGCTTCGATCCGGGCGCCCTCGCCTGCAGCGCCGAGCAGCGCCCGCAAGGCAGGCCCGATATCGCCGCGCTGTCGTGGTGGCAGGCTGTTGTGCTCGAACACCGCGTCGCGTGCCGTGATCCGCAGCGCCTCCAGTTCCGGGTCGAGGCAGCAATACCACTCGCCCGCCGCCATTTTCGTGCGTTCGCTCCCCGTCATGGCCGCAACTCCAGTCTCAATCTTTGCCAAGCACAACTGGTGAAAATACGGAAGCGCCGGCGGCGACACCACCTCTGGTCAAATACCGGACCTATGGTAGCTTGCTCTCTCGGACCTGTCCCAAGCCGGCCATCGAGGGATCAATCATGCTGTACATTCTTGCACTCCTGATTGGCATCGTTGCCGGGCTTCGCGCCATGACTGCGCCCGCCGCGGTCGCCTGGGGCGCCTGGCTAGGCTGGTTGCCGGTCACCGGCACCTGGGCGAGTTTCATGGGTCACTGGATCGCCGTCGGCATCTTCACCATCCTGGCCATCGCCGAACTGGTCACCGACCAGCTGCCATCGGCGCCGAGCCGCAAGGTGCCGCAGCAATTCGGCACGCGCATCGTCTTGGGCGCTTTCACCGGCGCGGTGATCGGCGCCACCGGCGGCGCCATCATCGGCGGCCTGATCGCCGGCGCCGTCGGCGCGGTGATCGGCACGTTGGGCGGCGCCGAGGCGCGTAAACGCCTGGCCACCGCCTTCGGCAAGGACCCGCCCGCCGCCTTCATCGAGGACGCGGTGGCGATCGTCGGCGGGCTTCTGATCGTGGCGGCGGTGGCATGACGGCAAAGACATTCGACGCCATCATCGTCGGTGCCGGGCAGGCCGGCCCACCGCTCGCCGGCCGGCTGAATGCGGGCGGCATGAGCGTGGCGCTGATCGAGCGAAAGCTGGTCGGCGGCACTTGCGTCAATACCGGCTGCACGCCGACCAAAACGATGGTGGCAAGCGCCTATGCCGCGCATCTCGCCCGCTGCGCCGCGGACTACGGTGTGACGCTCTCCGGTCCCATCGGCGTCAACTACAAGGCGATCAAGGCGCGCAAGGACAAAGTCTCGAACGATGCCCGCGGCAATCTCGAAGACTGGATTGCCGGCATGGACAAATGCACGCTCTATCGCGGCCATGCGCGCTTCGTGACCGCCAATACGGTGCGCGTCGGCGACGATCTGCTGAGCGCCGAAAAGATCTTCCTCAACACCGGCGGCCGCGCCTCGGTGCCCGACCTGCCCGGCCTCGACGGCATTTCTTACCTGACCAATTCGTCGATGATGGATCTCGACGTGCTGCCGCGCCATCTCATCGTCGTCGGCGGCAGCTATGTCTCGCTCGAATTCGCGCAGATGTTCCGCCGCTTCGGTTCCGAAGTCACGGTCATCGAAAAGAGCCCGCGCCTGATCGGCCGCGAGGACGATGACGTCTCGGACGCCATTTTGTCGATCCTCGAAAACGAAGCCATTGCCGTCCATCTCGGCGCCGACGATATCCGCTTCGCCAGGCGAGGCAACGAAATCGCCGTGACCTTCTCGCCAGGCAAGGCGGCTGCGGTCGGCTCGCATGTGCTGCTGGCCCTGGGCCGCACGCCAAACACCGACGATCTCGGCCTCGACAAAGCCGGCGTCGAGGTCGACAAACGCGGCTTCATCGTCGTCGACGACCAGCTGCGCACCAGCGTGCCCGGCATCTGGGCGATGGGCGACTGCAACGGCAAGGGCGCCTTCACCCACACCTCGTACAATGACTACGAGATTGTCGCCGCCAACCTGCTCGACAACGATCCGCGCAAGGTCAGCGACCGCATCGAGGCCTATGCGCTCTATATCGACCCACCACTCGGCCGCTGCGGCATGACCGAAGCCGCGGTAAGGAAATCCGGCCGCCGCGCCCTTGTCGGCCAGCGGCCAATGACCCGCGTCAGCCGTGCCGTCGAAAAAGGTGAGACGCAAGGCTTCATGAAGATCCTGGTCGATGCCGACACCAAGGAAATCCTCGGCTGTTCGGTGCTCGGCCCGGGTGGCGACGAGGCAGTGCACTGCGTGCTCGATCTGATGTATGCCAAGGCGCCAGTCAGTACGCTGGCGCGCGCGGTGCACATCCACCCGAACGTCTCGGAGCTTCTGCCGACCATCGCCCAGGAATTGAAGCCGCTGGCATAGGCCGGGCGCAGGCGTTATCTCGCGATCCTTTGAGCGCCAAGCCCGGATAGAGCCGTGCGCCCATAGCGCGAAAAGCTGGACCAATCGACAGTGTATTGGCGAAAGGGCATGTGTTCGGTCTCGTTTCCTGGAGACAGTCCATGCAGAAATCCATCGAACGCATCGCCGGCGACAGCGAGGGCGTTTCCTACGAATTCCCCGTCTTCCGCTTCACCGGAACGGACAAGACAGCGCCTTCGGCCTATCTGCAGGCGGCACTTCATGCCGGCGAATTGCCGGGCGTCGTTGCCATCGATGCGCTGATGCCGATGCTCAGCAGGGCGGAAGCCGAAGGCCGCATCAGCGGCAATATGACCATCGTGCCCTGGGCCAATCCGATCGGCCGCGCGCAATATCTCTATGGCGACCATCAGGGCCGCTTCCATCTGGGGACGCGCACCAATTTCAATCGCGGCTTTCCGCGGCTCGCCGCGCCCGACCTCACGCTCCTGCCGGCGCACGGCACGGTCGATCAGCGGCTGAAGACGCGGCTGCTGCAGCTCTCCATCGGCCACGACATCGTGCTCGACCTGCACTGCGACGATGAAGGCCTCGCCTACCTCTACGTCCACACCAGCCTGTGGCCGGCCATGGCGGATTGTGCGGCGGCTATGGGCGTCGATGCGGTGATGCTGTGGCACGAAGATCCCGACGGCACCTTCGAAGGCGCCTCGATCATGCCGTATCAGAACGTTCCCGCCGACGTCGCGCGCCTCGATCGGCGCGTCGCCACCACCGTCGAATATCGCGGCATACTCGACGTCGACGGCGCCCTCGCCAGCGCCGACGCCGAAGGGCTCTACCGGCTGCTGGTGGCGCGCGGCGTCATCCGGGATCAGACGCTGCCCGCGTCTGGCAGCTTCGGAGGACTCGTCGCGCCGATCGAAAATATCGAGATGATGCCGGCGCCCCGTTCGGGCGCGATCCTCTACCACGTGAAGCCGAGCGACCGCGTCACCAAGGGTGCGCGCCTTGCCACCATCGTCCACGCGCCGGGTGAGCCCGACGGCCGCACGGAAGTGTTGGCGCCCCAGGCCGGCCTCATCCTGACACGCCGCTCGCGCCGCATAATTCGCGCCGGCGAGGACCTCTTGAAGCTGGTCGGCGACAGGAAGAGTGCCGATGCAAGGTCGGGGACGCTGGAGGACTGACGCAACCCGCCAGGCTACCCCGAAATCGCCTGTCGCGCCTTGGACTCCAGCCATTCGGCCATCTGCCGGTAAGGCACCGGACCATGGCTCACGCGGGCGACGCCGAGTTCGGCAAGCCTCTGGCGCGGCGGCACATGCGCCAGTGCAATGATGTTGACCGGCAATGCCGTTGCCTGGCAGAGCGCCTCGATCAGGCCTTCATCGGCAAGCCCCGGCGCAAAGAAGCCATGCGCTCCGGCCCTTTCGTAGGCGTGCGCCCGCTCGATCGCCTGATCGAGGAGAGCCTTGTCGTGCGCATCCGGTTTCGCCTTCAGGAAAATGTCGGTTCGGGCGTTGATGAAGGCCGGAATACCCGAGGTCTTCACGGCCGCCGCGGCGGCTTCGATCCGCCTCACCTGTATGGCGATGTCGTGCAGCCCACTGCCGCCGACAATCTGATCCTCGAAATTAAAGCCGACGGCTCCAGCCTGCACGGCGAGCCCCACGCTGCGGGCGACAACCTCCGGAGCGACCCCGTAACCGCCCTCGAGGTCCATGGTTACCGGCAGATCCACCGCCGCAACGATGCGTTTGATGTTTTCGAGCGCCAGTTCCAACGGGATTTTCTCGCCATCGGCGAATCCGAAAGCGGCCGCGACCGGCCAGCTTCCGGTGGCGATGGCCTTGGCCCCTGCTTGCGCGATGATCTTGGCGGAGCCTGGGTCCCAGGCATTGTAGAGGACAATCGGGTTGCCCTTGACATGGAGGGAATGGAACGTCCGTGCGCGGTCGATCTGCTCGGTCATCGATGTTTTCCCGTCTTCCTGCTGTTTGATGCAGAGTCTAGGCAGGACTGCCGGTCTTGGCCATGTGCCATGGGTTGCGAAAGCAGCAGCCACCCCACAGACTTTCAAACCTGTTGCGCATACCGCTTTTCGCGGCTATGGATTTCGCCATGAATATGCGTTCGATCAAGACCATTTGGTGGTGGGCTCGCTGACAGCGGCCTGTTCGAACGCGTTCGCGTGACAATAGAAGGTGGCCGCAGCGGAATGTCCGGGCGGCCATTTGTTTTTTCAAGCCATTCCCGGGTCCGTTGCCCCAAAGACGCTGATGGAGACGGCAATGACGACGAAAATTCTGGAGAATGGCGCCGAGCGCTTCGTCACCGCGGGTGGCGTGGCGATTACCCGCCAGCGCCATGACCGGCCATATGAGGGCGCGATCGACGGCTATGTCGATGGCCTGAATTCGCGCCGCGGCGCCGTGTTTTCCTCGAATTACGAATATCCCGGCCGTTATACGCGCTGGGATACCGCCATCATCGATCCGCCGCTGGTGATCTCGGCACGCGGCCGCGCCATGCGCATCGAGGCGCTGAACCGCCGTGGCGAGGTGCTTTTGCCGGTGATCGGTACGGTGCTTGCCGGCCTTGACGATGTCACGATCGCCGAGACGTCGAACAAACTCATCCGCCTCGAGGTCGCCAAGCCCGGCCGTGTCTTCACCGAAGAGGAACGCAGCCGCGTTCCCTCCGTGTTCACCGTGCTGCGCGCCATCACTGCTTTGTTCAAGACCGAGGAAGACGCCAATCTCGGCCTCTATGGCGCCTTCGGCTACGACCTCGCCTTCCAGTTCGATCCGGTCGACTACAAGCTCGAGCGCAAGCCAAGCCAGCGCGATCTCGTGCTGTTCCTGCCCGACGAGATCCTCGTCGTCGACCACTATTCCACCAAGGCCTGGACCGACCGCTACGACTATTCCGGCGACGGCTTTTCGACCGAAGGCCTGCCGCGCGACGAAATCGTCGAGCCGTTCAGGACCGCCGACCGGATCCCGCCGCGCGGCGACCACGAGCCCGGCGAATATGCCAAGCTGGTGCGCAAGGCGATGAAGAGCTTTGAGCGCGGCGACCTGTTCGAAGTGGTGCCGGGGCAGATGTTCTACGAACGCTGCGAAACCCAGCCCTCCGAGATTTCCCGCAAGCTGAAGAGCATCAATCCCTCGCCCTATTCCTTCCTCATCAATCTCGGCGAGGGCGAATATCTGATCGGCGCCTCGCCGGAAATGTTCGTTCGCGTCAACGGCCGCCGCGTCGAGACCTGCCCGATCTCCGGCACTATCAAGCGCGGCGACGATGCCATTTCCGATAGCGAGCAGATCCTCAAGCTGCTCAATTCCAAGAAGGACGAGTCCGAACTCACCATGTGCTCGGATGTCGACCGCAACGACAAGTCGAGGGTCTGCGAGCCGGGCTCGGTGCGCGTCATCGGCCGTCGCCAGATCGAGATGTATTCGCGCCTGATCCACACCGTCGACCACATTGAGGGACGGCTGCGCGAAGGCATGGACGCCTTCGACGCCTTCCTGTCGCATGCCTGGGCCGTCACCGTCACCGGCGCGCCGAAATTATGGGCCATGCGCTTCATCGAGCAGAACGAGAAGAGCCCGCGCGCCTGGTATGGCGGGGCGATCGGCATGGTCAATTTCAACGGTGACATGAACACCGGCCTGACGCTTCGCACCATCCGCATCAAGGACGGCATTGCCGAGGTGCGCGCCGGCGCCACGCTGCTCTTCGACAGCATACCCGAAGAAGAAGAAGCCGAAACCGAACTGAAGGCATCCGCCATGATCTCCGCCATCCGCGACGCCAAGTCAGGCAATGCCGCCAGCACCGAACGCAGCACCGCGCGGGTCGGCGATGGCGTCAACATCCTGCTGGTCGACCACGAGGACTCCTTCGTCCATACGCTGGCCAACTATTTCCGCCAGACCGGCGCCAATGTCTCGACGGTGCGCACGCCGGTGCCGGACGAGGTCTTCGACCGGCTGAAGCCAAACCTGGTCGTGCTGTCGCCCGGCCCCGGCACGCCAAAGGACTTCGACTGCGCCGCCACCATCAAGCGAGCCCGTGCGCGCGACCTGCCGATCTTCGGCGTCTGCCTCGGGCTGCAGGCGCTGGCCGAGGCCTATGGCGGCGAGCTGCGGCAATTGCACATCCCGATGCATGGCAAGCCGTCGCGCATCCGCGTGTCGAAGCCGGGCATCATCTTCTCCGGCCTGCCCAAGGAGGTGACGGTCGGCCGCTATCATTCGATCTTTGCCGATCCGGTGCGGCTGCCCGATGGTTTTGTCGTTACCGCCGAGACCGAGGACGGCATCATCATGGCCTTCGAGCACCGCAAGGAGCCGATCGCCGCTGTGCAGTTCCACCCGGAATCGATCATGACGCTCGGCCACAATGCCGGCATGCGCATCATCGAGAACATCGTCGCGCACCTGCCGCGCAAGGCCAAGGAAAAGGCCGCTTAATTCGAGGGCTCAGTGTTGGGATTTCTTCCCCAGTGACCGCGGCAGAAATCAAAGCAGCCGCCAGGCAGAAGGTCGCCAGCCTCGCTTTCTGGTCGATCGTCGTCGCCTTCGTCGTGCTCGGCCTCAAGCTGGTGGCCTGGTACGTCACCGGTTCAGTTGCGCTTTATTCGGACGCGCTGGAATCGATCGTCAACGTCATTGCCTCGGCCGCCGCCTATTGGGCGATCCAGGTCAGCTACAAGCCAGCCGACCAGGACCATCCGTTCGGCCACCACAAGGCCGAGTATTTCTCGGCCGTCCTGGAAGGCGTGCTGATCGTGCTTGCCGCCCTGCTCATCCTCAACGAGGTCTGGTGGTCGTGGCAGCATCCGGCCCCGCTCGAACAGCCATGGACCGGCCTTGCCGTCAACGGCGTCGCAACCGTCATCAACGCCGTCTGGGCCTTGACGCTGATCCGCACCGGACGGAGTGAAAAATCACCGGCGCTGGTTGCCGACGGCAGGCATATCATGACCGACGTAGCGACCTCGGTCGGTGTGTTCATTGGCCTGGTCGGCGCCGTGCTGACCGGCTGGCAGGTTCTCGATCCGGCTCTTGCGGTGATCGTGGCGCTGAACATCCTGTGGCAGGGCTGGCACGTCATCGGCTCGTCGATGAACGGGCTGATGGACCGCGCCGTCGACACCCAGGAACATATCCGTATCCGCGACATCATCTCTGCCAATTGCAAGGGCGCGCTCGAGGTCCACGACCTGAAGACGCGCATCGCCGGCCGCGCCACCTTCATCGAGTTCCATCTGGTCGTCGACGCCGACATGTCGGTCGGCGCCAGCCACGTCATCTGCGACCGCATCGAGGACGCGCTGCGGGCAGAGATTCCTTCGGTTCGCGTCATCATCCATGTCGAGCCCGACGACGAAGCGAAACTGCCCAAGGGCACGACGGCCGTGCCGTTCGCGTGAAGCAATTCGCGCAGAAAAATCGCTCAGTCGTGATCCTTCGCGCCCCCCTCTGTCCTGCCGGACATCTCCCCCACAAGTGGGGAGATTGGCCGTCACCGCGGCTTTTGCCAATAGCCATAGTCGCAGGAGTGAGTGACGCGAGGAAGCTGCCGATCTCCCCCCAAGTGGGGGAGATGTCCGGCAGGACAGAGGGGGGCGCGAAGGATCGCTGTAGCCCTCATTCCGAGCCGCTGCGCGCCATGGATTCGAGGATCTGATCCGACGGACTTTCCAGAGCCGCCTCCGCGAAATCGTCATCAAGCGGACCGATCACTCTGTCCAGCCAAGCCCAATCCTGCGCAAGAGGCTCGATAATGACGCTCTGGCCGTGGCGGCTGATGAAAACCTCTTTGGTGTCGAAACGGTACTCCTTTGGCAAGCGCACCGCCTGCGAGCGGCCGGACCAAAACACCCTTGTCTTGCGCATGGCATCCACCTCCTCGTCACATGATCAAGGCCCGCAGGCGGCCTGCGGCATCGGCTCCAGCCGGTAGACCTTGTCGTCGGAGCTGGTGTCGCCTTCCGCCGCCTTCGAGCACAGATCGACGATCGGCAGGCCGCTGTTTGGGTTGGCCAGCATCATCGTGCCGTTGGCGCCGCGGCGGAGGAAAATCTCCTTTTGCGCGATATCGCAGGAGACACCACCCGTCTTCGCGCTCGCCGCGCAGCGCCACTGGTCGCCCTCGCCCTGGCAGTTATAGACCTGCGTGACCTTGGCCGATTTCTGCCGCGTGGTAACCGAAACGGCGATGTCTGCGCCGCTCGGCCAATTGGCGAGGTCGCCGCCCTTGGCGAAGGATGCCAGCTCGACCGGTCCGCGGAAAACCCGGATCGTCTGGGTCAGCTGATCGGGATGCGAGCCGAGATGCGCGGCATCATAGTCACGCCCGTAGCAGAAGGCCTGGTCCGGCTTCAGCCGCTCGCGCAATGGCGGGCCAAGTGCCGGATCGATCGGGTCGATGCGGGCGAACTCCGCCTTGCAGGTCGCGGCCGGCATCGGATCGAGCCTGAAGCCGTTGTCGTCCTTGCCCAGCGCCTGCCGTTCGTACTCCGCCTTGCCGAGCTCGTCTTCCGATCCGGCGTCGAGATAGAGGTCGGGCTGCACGTCCGAGACGATCAGCCGGCCCTTGTCGTCGACCTTCAGCGAAGCCATGGTGCGATCGCAGTCCATGCCGCAGCGGATCGGGCCGGTCGTGCCGTCCTCCGACTCATGACTGCACCAGCCGCCGAGCCATTCCGGCGCCTCGGCGCCGCGTACCGTCGTCGCCATGAAGCCATTGTAGGAGGAATCGATGCCGGTGCTTGGCTCCTCGTTTGGCCGGCTGACCGGATCGCGGCCGTAATAGAAGAAGATGCGCGCCACCTTCTGGTGCGGATGCGACTTGAGATGCGCGGCGTCGTAGACGCGGCCGAAACAGGCGTCCTTGCCGTCGGGGCTGAGCTCGGTGAGTTTGAGCGTGTCGTCGGCGAAAGCAGTGCCGGCGACGGCGGCAAGCAAGGCAACCCCAAGCCCGGCGCCCACAATGGTCCCCATTATGGTCCTCGACGTCATGCTACCCCTCCATTGCCCCGACAAGACGTGGCTTCAATTTATGCTAGGATCGAGGCCGAGGCCACGCAATTTGCGCGGGCCGGCTAAATGGGAGATGAAGCCATGCGACGCCGCGATATTTTCCGCGTCGGTCTTGCCGGGGCCGCCGGGCTTTTCGGGCTGCGCCCCACCAAGGCGGCAGCCATTGAAGTCAAGCCCGTCGAAGAGGAAAGGCAAAAGGTCGCCTATCACCTCAGCGATCTCGACAAGGTCAATTTCGTGCTCGGCAACATCAAGAACCACTTCGAAGGTACCGACGGCAAGGTCGACATCGCGCTTGTCGTGCACGGCCCAGCACTTGCTGCCTTCAAGTCGAAGGGCATATCCGCCGCCATTTCCGGGCGTTTCGCCGGCCTTGTCCAGGACGGGCTCAGCCCGCACGCCTGCGCCAATACCATGCACGGCATGGATATCGGCCTGGCCGACCTGCTCGACGGCTTCCATGCAGCCGACAGAGGCGGTGTCGTCAAGCTCGCCGAATTGCAGCGCCAGGGCTACGCCTATCTCAGGCCATAGGCTTTTACGGACTTGAACGCGAGGACTGCGAGGGCCTACGAAGAGCAGGCCGAGTCCCCCGGAGGAATAGACGTGCCAGCCACCACCACCCTTGTCAGCCCCTCTCTGGTCATCCCCGACCTTGCCGGAAAGGCGGTGCTGGTCACCGGCGCCTCGACCGGCATCGGCGCGGCGCTTGCACTTGCCTATGCCGCGCAGAAATGTCGCGTCGCACTGCACTACAATTCGAGCCGGGTGGCTGCCGAAAACTTGGCGGCGACCATTCGCAACGGTGGCGGCGACGTGTTCCTGACCCAGGGCGATTTCTCGATCCCCGCCGATGTCGAGCGCGTCGTCGAGGACAGTGCGCAACATTTCGGCCGGCTCGACGGCCTCGTCAACAATGCCGGCGGCATGCTCGGCCGCGTGCCCTATGCCGAGCAGACCGAGGCGCATTACGACGCGGTGATGGACCTCAACGCGCGTTCCGTGCTGACAGCTTCGCGCAAGGCGATCCCATGGCTGAAGCGGCAGGGCGGCTTCATCGTCAACACCTCCTCGATCGCCGCGCGCAACGGCGCCGGTGGCGGCGCCGGCCTTTACGGCTCCGCCAAGGCCTTCGTCTCCAACGTCACGCGCGGCATGGCCAAGGAGCTGATCGGTTTCAACATCCGCGTCAACGCGGTGGCGCCCGGCACGATCGCGACACCTTTCCACGAGCGCTACTCGACCGACGACCAGATGAAAGGCATGATCGCCACCATCCCGCAGGGCCGCGCCGGCACCGCCGAGGACTGCGTTGGCGCCTATCTGTTCCTCTCCTCCGATCTGTTGAGCGGCTACATCACCGGCCAGGTGATCGAGGTGAATGGCGGCCAGTTGATGCCGTAGACGGCGAACTGCATACTCCTGGTTGCGTAATCTCAACGGAGCAAAGCGAATGTACGGACTGATCGGCAAGATGCGGGCGACGCGCGGCCAGCGCGACGCGGTCATGGAGGTCCTGCTCGCCAGCACCGGCGCCATGCCCGGCTGCCTGAACTACATCATCGCCACCGACCCGGTCGACGCCGACGCGATCTGGGTGACCGAAGTGTGGACCGACGCCGAAAGCCACAAGGCTTCGCTGCAGCTGCCCGAAGTCCAGGCGGCAATCGCCAAGGCACGGCCGATCATCGCCGGCTTCGAGTTCCAGGTGGAAACGCGTCCGGTTGGTGGGTTTGGGTTGCCGGCGGTGAAGGCGGGATAGAGGAGAGGCCGGCGGGACAGCGCCCCCCCTCTGGCCTGCCGGCCATCTCCCCCTCAAGTGGGGAGATTGGCAGCTTCGCCGACAGCTCTCTTTTTGGAGATTGGCGAAGGCCGACGTGACATCCAATCTCCCCACTAGAGGGGGAGATGTCCGGCAGGACAGAGGGGGGCGCGAAGGATCGCTACGGATGGCTGGTGCCATTACCACCCAAGCCCTTTTCCCCCGCAAAAAGGTTCGCATTTTTTCGCGACCGGTCTAAGAGCCGATCTATGGATTCTTCCCCGAACCCGCCGGCCATCGAGCATCTGGCGCGGATCCACAAGGGCTGGCAGTGGCCGGTCCTGGTGGTGGTCTCGGTGCTGTTTGCCGGCGCGCTGGAACTCGCCGCCCTTCCCGCCGCGCTCTTGATCGGACCGATGCTGGCGGCCATCGCTGCCGGCACCAACGGCGCCACGGTGCGCGTGCCGCGGGTTCTGTTCGGCTCCGCCCAGGCGGTCGTCGGCTGCCTGGTCGCCAGTTCCATCTCGGCCGATATCTTTCCCGTCTTCTACAAGGAATGGCCGCTGTTCCTCGGCGTCGTGATGGCGACGGTCGCGGCATCCAGCCTGCTTGGCTGGCTGATCAGCCGCTGGCGCATCCTGCCCGGCACCACCGCCGTCTGGGGCTCGTCGCCGGGCGCCGCCACCGCCATGGTGCTGATGGCCGGTGCCTTCGGGGCCGACCAGCGCCTCGTCGCCTTCATGCTCTATCTGCGCGTCATCTGCGTCTCGATGACGGCAGCCCTGGTGGCCAAGCTTTGGGTCGACACCTCAGGCATCGAGGTGCCGGCCATCGTCTGGTTCCCGCCGGTCGATCCGCAAGGCTTGGCCGCGACGTTCGGCGTGGCGCTGGTCGGCGGCCTCGCGGGAAAGCTTTTCCGGCTGCCGTCGCCGTTTTTCCTCGGCACCTTCATTTTCGGCACCGTGATCCATCTCGGGCTCGGCGTGACCATGCAGCTGCCGCCCTGGCTGCTCGCCTTGAGCTATACGATAATCGGCTGGAGCATCGGCCTGAATTTCACCAGGGCCATCTTGCGCCACGCGGCCCGCGCGCTGCCGCAGATCGTCGGCTCGATCATTGCCCTGATCGTCTTTTGCGGCGGCCTCGCCTTCCTGATCAGCCGCCTGCTCGGCATCGATCCGCTGACCGCCTATCTGGCGACCAGCCCCGGCGGCATGGACAGCGTCGCTATCATCGCCGCCGCCGCGCAGCATGTCGACATCTCCTTCGTCATGGCGCTGCAATCGGCACGCTTCCTGATTGTGCTTCTGGTCGGCCCAAGCGTGGCGCGGCTGGTGGCGAGAAGCCTTCGGGAGTAAAGACCAGCCGGGCAGCGCGTCAGCTGATCACCAGGCTGGAGATGCGCTCGCCGTCCAGGGTGAACGCCATGTCGCCCTCGCCGTTGAAGCCGTTGCCTGTGACGGCAATGCGCACGTGATAGCTCTCGCCCGCCGGAGCAACGCGAACGATGCGGAGCCTGGATTGCACGCCGATATTGTCCGACTGGTTCCAGCGCGCAATCTGCTCGCGGCCCCGGAACGACCGGCCCCAGTCGCTCAGGAAGGCGTCGGGCGTGAAACTGTCCAGGAAGGCTTCGCTATCGCCGGCATTGGTGGCTTCGACAAAGCGGCGGATCGGATCGGGTGCGGTCATGTTTCCTCCTGGGAGGTGCCGGAAATAAAAAACCCGCCTCGACGGCGGGTCCTCGGCGCCAATCAGCACCATAGCCAGATTAGTAGCATAGCTGCCGGCACAAAGCAAGAACAAAGTTGCCCCACCCTCAACTTTGAATGTTGGCGAAAACCAAGGCGACATCCAATCTCCCCCTTGCGGGGGGAGATCGGCAGCTTCTGCGACGGCGAGGCTCCCACTTGCCTCGCTTTGCCCGCTCCTGTATGAAATCCGCCATGAGCCCGCGCGCCACCTCTTTTGCGTCCCGCCCGACCGGCATTGCCGGCCAGACCGTTCGCGCGCTTGCCTCCACCCTGCTGCTTCTCGGCCTTATCGGCGATCGCCGGGTTCGCTGAAGGAGCGCCCGGCGGTCGAATTGCCGCTCACGCGCACGCTCCTTGGCCAGTCACAAATTGGCACGTCACATCAAGCGAACGAAATTCTGGTAAAGGCGCCGCTCGCCACCAATCCGCCTGAAGCTGGATCCGCGAGCCGCCGGGAGAAACGACGATGAACGCACGAGAAGATATCCGCCTGAATGTAGAGGAAATCAGCAAGCCTGCGGTAAAGGGCATGCCGGACGCCGCCCGCAAATACCAGCCCTATCCGACCGTCGGCCTTGCCGATCGCACCTGGCCTTCGAGAGTGATCGACAAGGCGCCGATCTGGTGCTCGGTCGACCTGCGCGACGGCAACCAGGCGCTGATCGATCCGATGGGCCAGGAACGCAAGGCGCGCATGTTCGCCCTGCTGCTCGACATGGGCTTCAAGGAGATCGAGATCGGCTTCCCGTCGGCCTCGCAGACCGACTTCGATTTCGCCCGCTGGTGCATCGAACAAGGCAACGTGCCCGCCGACGTCTCGCTGCAGGTGCTGGTGCAGTGCCGGCCGGAACTGATCACCCGCACTTTCGAGGCGCTCAAGGGTGCCACCAGCCCGATCGTCCATTTCTACAACTCGACCAGCGAGCTGCAGCGCCGCGTCGTCTTCGAGAAGGACGTCGCCGGCATCAAGCGCATCGCCACCGATGCGGCCAAGATGATCACCGACATGGCGGCGAAGGCCGGCGGCGGCTACCGTTTCGAATATTCGCCGGAGAGCTTTACCGGCACCGAGCTCGACGTGGCGCTGGAGATCTGCAACGCCGTCACCGAGATCGTCACGCCGACGGCTGAAAACAAGCTGATCATCAACCTGCCCTCCACGGTCGAGATGTCGACGCCCAACATCTATGCCGACCGCATCGAATGGATGTGCCGCAATCTCGACAACCGCGAGAACCTGTTGATCTCGCTGCATCCGCACAATGACCGCGGCACCGGCATCGCCACCACCGAGCTCGGCCTGATGGCGGGCGCCGACCGCGTCGAAGGCACGTTGTTCGGCAATGGCGAGCGCACCGGCAATGTCGACATCGTCACGCTGGCGCTCAACATGTACACGCAAGGCGTCGATCCCGGGCTCGACTGCTCCGACATCAACCGCATGAAGGACGTCTACGAATACTCCAACCAGCTGAAGATCCCCGAGCGCCATCCCTATGTTGGCGAGCTCGTCTACACCGCCTTTTCCGGCTCGCACCAGGACGCCATCAACAAGGGCATGAAGGCGCTGCGCAAGGCCAACACGCCGCACTGGGAGGTGCCCTACCTGCCGATCGACCCGGCCGATGTCGGCCGCAGCTACGAAGCCATCATCCGCATCAACTCGCAGTCCGGCAAGGGCGGTATCGCCTATGTGCTGCATGCGGATTACGGCCTCAACCTGCCGCGCAACCTGCAGATCGAGTTCAGCCAGGCTATCCAGGCGATCACCGACGCCGAAGGCAAGGAGGTGCCGGCCAAGCGCATCTACGAGCGTTTTCTCGACACCTATGTCGACCAGCCCGGCGCGCGGCTGAAGTTCCTCGACCACCACACCTACCCCGACACCGAGGTCAAGGGCCGGCGCGTGGTCGAAGCGGTGATCCTCGACAGGGGCAAGGAGGTGACCATATCCGGCACCGGTACTGGCCCGATCGACGGCTTCGTCGATGCTCTGTCGCGCCATGTCGGGGTGCCGATGTCGGTGCTCGATTATTCCGAGCATTCCATGCAGCGCGGCTCGAATGCCTCGGCCATTTCCTATGTCGAGATGGAACATCCGGGCGGCAAGCTGTTCGGCGCCGGCATCAACACCAATATCGTCGCCGCCTCGCTCGAAGCCGTGGTTTCGGCCGCCAACCGCATCGTCGGCCGAAAGGGCGGCTAGCCGAAACTGCCAGGCCCGCGCCATCAGCCCACCGGATATTTATCCGGTGGGTACGCTATCGCACCATAAGCACATGCTTGTAAGGCGGCGCCAGCGCTATATGATCGTACCTCAACCTGTGCCGAATTCGAAGGGATCGACACTTGCAGCATACCACGCCTGCCGCCCCCGCAGTGCGCGAAACGTTGGAGCGATTGCTTGCCAGCGAAACGTTCGGACGATCCGAGCGCGCGCGCAAGCTGCTCCGCTACCTGGTCGAGCGCGAGCAGGCAGGCGAAGCCGATAGGCTCAAGGGCTTCTCTATAGCGATGGACGTCTTCGGCAAGGACGGCGATTTCGATCCGTCGACCGATGCGGTGGTGCGGGTGCAGGCCGGCAGGCTGCGCGAGCTGCTGCAGCAGTACTTCGCCAACGAGGGCGTTGCCGAACCGGTCCGCATCGCCATTCCGCGCGGCGGCTATGTTCCATCCTACGAACTCAATGCCATTCGCTTGCCGGCGGAGGCCGAGGCAGAGAGCAAGCCGCAGCCGGCGACAGAGGAGGCGGCGACGAGCGCCCCGCCCGGATCCTCGGAGGATGCCCGCAACCGGGCACATCCGGCTGCATTGCTGAGCGTTCCAGCGCTCAGCCCCGCTGCACCGTCGCTGCAGCGCCATTTGCAGTTCTTCTGGCTGGCGATCGCGCTGGTCATCCTCATGCTGGGTGTGCTGATCCTTCGCCAGGGCAGCGTGGTGTTGCTGACCGGCGGCGACACGGCGGTCGAGACCGCGGTGGCGACCGGCAGCATAGCGGCGCCTCCGGTTGAAACCCTCCCCCAGGTTTACATTGCCATCAAGGCCGACAGCGACGTGGCTCGCCGTGTCGCTGCATCACTGCGCGCCGGCCTTAGCGGCTTCGATACCATCAACTTCATCGGTCGTGATGCCGACAGCCCGCCCGATCCACTTACCGACGCCGCCAGCTTCGTGTTCGATGTCCTGCCCGGGCCGCGCAGCGGCGACATTATGCTCGAGCTGCAGAGCGTGGCGACCGGCCGCGTGCTGCTGTCACGCAACCTGACCGCCGGCGACAGCGCAAACACCGCTATCGAGGACCAAATCTCCGGCATTTTGAGCTCGGCTCTTCCCGCCTCGGGCACGATCTACAATTACATCGAGCAGAGCGGCATCCAGACCGGGCTGACGGCGTGTCTGGTGCTCAACGGCAAATATTATCTCGACCAGAACGCGCAGACGCACGAAGCCGCCTACCGCTGCCTCGAAGATCTTGCCAACCGGGAGGCGAAGTCGTCGCTCGTCTATTCGGAACTCGCGTCCTTGCATCTGGAGGCGGTCACCGACCATTATCCCTACCCCGCCGACGCGACGATGGAAAAGGCGATGATGTTTGCCCATCGCGCCATCCAGATGGGCCCCACCAGCCCCTATGCGCACCGCGCCCTTGGTTATCTCAATTCGCGCATCGGCAATTCCGAGGAATCGATCCGCTGGATGCGCAAGGCCTACGAACTCAATCCTTACGATCTCGCAATGGCCGCCGCCTATGGCTACGGGCTCGTTTTCGCCGGCAGGTACAGCGAGGGCACCCCGATCCTTGCTCACGCGGTGGATATCGCCAGCGCCCATCCGACATGGTGGGATTACGGGCTGTTCGCAGGAGAGTTCATGATGGGCGACATGAACAAGGCGACGCTTGCCAGCGACGGCTTGCGAACGACGGAAATGAAATCGCATTATCTGGCGGCGCGGCTGATCGGTGCCAACGCTGCCGGCCGCGAAAAGCTGGCAAGCAGGCTGCTGCAGGAATTGACCACAAAATTCCCGAAATTCGCAGCCGATCCGCGTGCAACGTTCGTCGAGCGCAGATATCCCGCCGATCTGACCAACCGGCTGGTAGAGGCCCTGCGCGCCGCCGGGCTTGGCGGTGCCAGCTGACGTCTTCCGGCGCGCGAACGACGTCAGCTGATCGCGAAAATTTTACTGGCCATCCGCACGGCCAAAGCGCAATTCAGACACGATTGAACCGCCCCAAACCCATCGCGGCATAAAGACCAATCGCGGCACAAAGATTGATCCCCCCGGCATCCGGACTGATCCCGGCACAAACCCATTAAGTTTGCATGACCCGATCCCTTTACGCTGCCGAACGGGGCACCGGCCCGACGACGATTGTCTTCCTGCATGGCTTCGGTGGCTGCCACGACGACTGGCGCGATGTGGTCGCGCCTCTGGCTCCGGGCGCGCGGACCTTGGCCTATGATCTGCCGGGTCATGGCTTGTCGTTCGATTTTCCGGGCGGCGGTCCGGCCAGGATCGCAGCCAGTGCCGTCCTTGCGGACCTTTCCGCACGCGAGATAAAGCGGGCCCATCTCGTCGGCCATTCGATGGGCGGCGCCGTGGCCGCCCTGATGGCATTGAGCGAGCCCGAAAGAATGGCTTCGCTGACGCTGCTGGCACCGGGCGGTCTTGGTCCTGAGATCAATGGCCCGCTGCTGCGCCGCTACGCCGCCGCTGCCGGCACCGACGAAATCCGCGCCTGCCTTGCCGCCATGTCGGGACCGCAAAGCCAGCCCCCGCAGCACCGGGTCGATCTCCTCAACGAGATGCGCCAGCGTCCCGGCCAGTTGGGGACACTTGTCGAGCTCGCAGCCGCCATGACCAGGGATGATCGGCAAGGTGTCATCCCGAGCGAGCGGCTTGAAACGCTGAACATGCCGGTGATGGTGGTTTGGGGGACGGACGACGCGGTGCTGCCCGTCAGCCAAGCGGACGGCCTGCCGAAGCGTTTTCATCTGCACCACGTGCTGGAAGCCGGCCACATGCTGGTCGAGGAAGCGCCCGGCCTGATCGCCGAGGCCATCCGTCGCAATATGCGACGCCGCAGCAGGCGGCTTCGTCCGGGATTCGCCGCTGCGGCGAGCTGATCGGTCTTCGCACAGGCACGGCGGCGGCGCTGGTGCTGCTCCAGCGAACCCTTGCCCACCCATCGATCTCGCAAGTGCATTTTGCCGGCGGCTGTGTTAATCCGGTGTTAACCAAACCCGCGAGGCAACGCCGATGAAGGATGCAGGCGAGAACATCACCCAGATCGATCAGTCGCGAAAACTGTCCGATGCCATTCGCGACGTCAAGAACGCCTTCGCCGACCGCGACGACGTCGTCGTCGACATGCGCGAAGCGCATCGCATGCGGCTCGATTTGCTTGCCGCCGAACTCGCCCCGGTGTTCGGCGACGTACCCACCGACATGGACAGTTTCGACTTCGCCGTCTCGTCCGGCCTGCAGCCAAGGCTGTGGATCGACGCCGTCAGCCATGTCGCCATGGGACGCGACCGCCGCACCTACCGCTTTCTCAAGGACACGCGCATCGGCCGCGTCGTGCTCGCCGAGTCGACCGAGATGAAGGTCGTTGCCGATCAGGTGACGCGCTATGTCGCCGAGCGCGTCGTCGAACGCCAAAGGATGATGGAAGGCGGCATCGAGCAGGCCGTCGCCGGCCTGAAACGCGCCCTAGTGGTGGAAGCCGAGCCGCCGCTGCATGTCCCTGCGCGCAGCAACGGCTGGTCGGCCTTCTTCTCGGGCCTGGGCCTGATCGCCGCCGGCGCCCTGGTCGGCCTGGCGATTTCGCTCGTGCTGTTCTGGGACCGTATTGTCGCAATGAAAATCAGCTTCTAGAGCCGTTCAGCGTTTCACGGAAACGCTGAACCGCTCTATCTCTTTGTTTTGACGCAATTCCGGACGGAAAACCGTTTCACACTTTTCCTGGAATTGCTCCAGCCATCGACGCCTCGGCTTCGACGCCAAGCTCCATTGTCTGCAGGTCGCTGGGCGGCAATGCCGGCCCGGTCAGGCCGCGGCGCGTCAGCCTGATCCGCCAATTGTCCTTTTCACCGTCGATGTCGAGCAGATTATATTGCGCCGGTGCATGCGAACTGCCGGGGGCCTGCCCGGCGGCGGCGACCCCGACCACCGGGATTTTGGCCTTGCGGGCGCCGATGAAGAAGAGCGACGGCACATGCGAATGGCCGTGCAGCACAAGCTCGGCGCCGTGCCGGTGAAGAACCTTGTGGAAGCGCGAGATGCCAAACAGCCGCTTGTTCTGCGAAACGGCGCCGCGCACCGGCGGGTGGTGGATCATGATCACCCGGAACAGGCCGCGCTTGCCTGTGGCGTCGAGCATGTCGCGCAGCCTTTCCGCCTGGCCTTCCAGAAAGAAGCCGTTGGCCATGAACGGAGCCGTGGCGCGCGCCGTGGAGACGCCGATCAGCGCAGCATCGCCGCGCACGCGCAGATAGGGAAAGGTGTTGCGGTCGACCGGCGTATTGACGCCGTCGCCGGTCATCCATGCTGCCCAGGACCGGCAGGTCTTGTCGAAGGCGCCCGGCACATAGGCATCATGATTTCCTGGCACGACCGACACGTCATTCGGCGAGCCCAGCGTCTCCAGCCAGTGCTTGGCCATCTCGATCTCTCCGTCGAGCGCCAGATTGACCAGGTCACCGGTGATGGCGAGATGGTCCGGCCCGCTGGCCTTCATGTCGGCGACGATCGTGTCGATGACGGCGTCGTGCATGTGGCGGCGGCGGTTACGCTGCCAATTGACGTAACCGACCACGCGCTTGGAGGCGAGATCGCGATAGGTTACATCGGGAAGCGGCCCCAGATGGACATCGGAAATATGCGCGAGCCTGAACATCTTTTCTTCATAGGCGAGGCGCGCGCGGCTTTCCACTCACGGTTTCGCGGACGATGACGCCGGATCCGGAGCAAGCCCTGCGCCAGACCGGCTGGCCAGGCTTCAGGGCAAGGCTGTTTCACCTGTACTTCGTACTGCGGCGGCCGATGACGCTCGGCGTGCGCGGCTTGATCCACGACCGCCCCTCCAATTCCATCTTCCTCATCCGCCACACCTATGTCCCTGGCTGGCACCTGCCCGGCGGTGGCGTCGAGTTGGGCGAGACGATGATCGAAGCGCTGACACGCGAAGTCTTCGAGGAAGGCAACATCGCGCTGACCGGACCGCCGGTGCTGAAGTCCCTGCATTTCAACCGCCGCGCCAGCCGCCGCGATCATGTCGGTCTCTATCTGGTCGAGGAGTTCGATCAGCCAGCACCCAAGCTGCCCGACCGCGAGATCGCCGAAGCCGGCTTCTTTCCGCTCGACCGCTTGCCGGAAGGCACGACACCGGCGACGCTGCGGCGGATTGCCGAAGTTTTTGAGGGGAATTCGGCATCGCCTTACTGGTAGATCATCTCTCCAACAGCTTTGGCTGCTTCGGTTTAGGCCGGCAACATCCATTGTTCTCCGAGAGACATATATATATTAGGCGATAAGAGAAAAATGAAACATAGCCAAAACGACAGGCTTAGAATCGTACTATATATCTCACTTTACACGGTAATTACTGTGACAACAATTCTTGCTACAGCCTTAATTTCGACAATGGTCCTTGGGATAGATCCATCCAGGTTGGAAAAAAGTGGAAGAGGCATCCAGTTCGCAATACAACTTTTTGCGGCATTCGTGACATATTTCGTTTTTATAAAGCGACATGCTCGGCTTTTTACTCGCACTGAATTCTGGAAAATGGTCGGCTTCTCAAGCCTGATAGAAATGGGTTTGGGAATGGCCGTGCTTCTGCTGTCGGGATCGTTTCGCGCAATCCCGCTCCAGATGTCGGTCCAGATCGTCATGATCGGCGGCATCGTGGCGTTCCTGGCAACGTCGCTCGGCTACTCCAATCGATTTGGAAATACCACATTGAAAGCTGATCTCGTCAGAAGGGCAAAGATGGACTCAGAAACCTTCCGCTAGGGCGCCGGTCTCACGCCGCCTTCCTGAACCTGTTGCGGTCGTGCAGCGCGCCATAGTCGAGCTCAGGCCCGACCGGCACGATGCGCGTCGGGTTGATGGTCTCGTGGCTGCCGTAATAGTGCGACTTGATGTGGTGCAAATTCACCGTGCCGGCGACGCCCGGCACCTGGTAGAGGTCGCGCAGATAATTCGACAGGTTCGGATAGTCGGCGATGCGGCGCAGATTGCACTTGAAATGGCCGACATAGACCGGGTCGAAGCGGACCAGTGTCGTGAACAGCCGCCAATCCGCCTCGGTGATGCGGCCGCCGACGAGATAGCGCTGCCTTGACAGACGGTCCTCCAGCATGTCGAGCGTGGAGAACAATTCGCCGAACGCCTCCTCGTAGGCTGGCTGCGTGGTGGCGAAGCCGGCACGATAAACGCCGTTGTTGACCGCGGGATAGACCAGCGCATTGACCGCATCGATCTCGCCGCGCAGCGGTTGCGGATAGAAATCGAGCTTGGCATCGCCCCATTCGTCGAAGGCCGAATTGAGCATGCGGATAATCTCGGAGGATTCGTTGGAAACGATGGTCTGCTCGCGTTTGTCCCACAGCACGGGAACGGTGACCCGGCCCGAATAGCCGGGATCGGCCCTGGTGTAGATCTGGTGCAGGAAATCGAGGCCGTAGAGCGTGTCGCCGGTCGCGCCGTCCTCGGCCAGGAACGTCCAGCCGTCGGCGCCCATGAAATGATGGACGACCGAGACGGAAATCACGTCCTCGAGTTTTTTGAGCACGCGAAAGATCAGCGTCCGATGCGCCCACGGGCAGGCGAGCGAGACATAGAGGTGATAGCGGCCGGGCTCGGCCTTGAAGCCACGTTTTCGCCCTTCGGCCGGGAAGCCGTGGCGGGTCACCCAGTCGCGCCACTGCGACTGCGCCCGCACGAATTTGCCGCCGCTCTCCCCGGTATCGTACCAGCGGTCCTGCCATTGGCCTTCGACTAGCAATCCCATGAAATGTCCTTTCGCGTTCCTGCCTGATGTAGGGCATGAAATGGACCTGCCGAAATCGCCAGCGCTGAACAGATCGTCAACAGCTGCGTCGTCGAGCGCAACCGGCCGATTGCGGCGGCTGAAAATTGGTGCTAGCGGACAATCCGCATGTTCGACTTTGCCCTGATCCGGTTCGACCGACGACGAAAGAGCGCCCGCGCTTGATGAAGCGCTGACTGGCGAACGCTGCCGCTTGCAGCAAACCTTTCCTCGCATACCGGAACGCAAAGACCATGAGCCTTGCCGACGTGAAATACCTGCCGGAAACTCCGGCGCATGATCCTGAAATCGAAGCCATCAATGACGAAGCCTTCGGGCCGGGCCGTTTCGTGCTTGCTGCCTACAGGATCCGCCAAGGTGGCCCGCATGAACGGGCTTTGTCCTTCGTGGCCGTCGACGGCGCAACCGTCGTCGCCTCGGTACGGATGACACGCATCGCCGCGGGCGCCGGCCGCTCGCTGATGCTAGGGCCGCTCGCCGTGCAGCCGGCCTTCAAGAACCTCGGCATCGGCCGCCGGCTGGTGGCAATCGCGCTCGAAGCCGCTGCCAAAGCCGGCGCGCCGGCCGTGATGCTGGTCGGCGACGAACCCTATTACGGTCCGCTCGGTTTCAAGAGGCTGCCGCGTGGGCAGATCTCGATGACGCGTCCGGTCGACCTCGACCGGCTTTTGGCGCACGAGATCGTGCCGGGCGCAGTGGCAAGGCTGGTGGGCGAGGTTTGCCACGCCGACCAGGCGAGGATTGGCGAGCACATCGCGGCGATGGCGTGACCATGCCGGCGCTGTCGCACGGTGGCTTGGCAGAATAGTCTGGGCTCGGAGGAGGACGTCGAGATGAACCCGAACGGCCAGATTGCGATCGTCACCGGTGGCGGCTCCGGCCTTGGCGAGGCGACGGCGCGCGCTCTTGCCGCCGGCGGCGCCAGGGTTGCCGTCCTCGATCTCGGCGTCGAGCGGGCGGCCAAGGTGGCGGCCGACATCGGCGGCATTGCCGTCCGATGCGATGTGAGCGACGCGGAAAGCGGTGCCGCTGCTGTCGCGGAAGTGGCTGAGACGCTCGGCGAGCCGCGCATCCTGGTCAATTGCGCCGGCATCGTTATCGGCATGAAGACGATCGGCAAGGACGGACCACATCCGCTCGACCAATACCGCAAGGTGATCGAGGTCAATCTGATCGGCACCTTCAACATGATCCGCCTGGTTGCCGACCGGACCGCGAAGCTCGAGCCGCTGCAGGGCGGCGAGCGCGGCGTCATCGTCAACACCGCATCGGTCGCCGCCTATGACGGCCAGATCGGCCAGGCGGCCTATTCGGCATCCAAAAGCGGCGTCGTCGGCATGACGCTGCCGGTGGCGCGCGATCTCGCCCGCTCCGGCATTCGCGTCTGCACCATCGCGCCCGGCATCTTCAGGACGCCGATGATGGCCGGCATGCCGCAGGAGGTGCAGGATTCGCTCGGTGCGGCAGTGCCCTTCCCTTCCCGTTTGGGCGAGCCTTCGGAATATGCCGCACTTGCCTTGCACATCATCGAGAACCAGATGCTCAACGGCGAGACCATTCGCCTCGATGGCGCCATCCGCATGGCGCCGAAGTAAACGCGACGGTGGTGCTTTGGACGAACCCAGGAAAGACGTGATCCGCGCGACCGACGCCGAGGCGATCAGGCTGGCAAAGACGCTGATCCGCAGCGCCCGTTTCGGCGCGCTGGCAGTGCTCGAGCCAGGAACCGGTTCGCCGCTGGCCAGCAGGGTCGGTGTCGCCACCGACATCGACGGCACGCCATTGATCCTGGTGTCGATGCTGTCCGCCCATACCGGCGCTATCCTTGCCGACCCGCGCTGCTCGCTGCTCGTCGGCGAACCCGGCAAGGGCGATCCGCTGGCGCATCCGCGATTGACGCTCGTCTGCCGCGCCGTACGGCTCGAACGCGGATCGAACGAACACGCCCGCGCCGAGCGGCGCTACCTCAACCGCAATCCCAAGGCGAAGCTCTATGCCGGGCTCGGCGACTTCTCGATCTTCCGGCTCGAACCGGAGCGCGCCAGCCTGAACGGCGGCTTCGGCAAGGCCTATCTGCTCGAACGCGCCGATCTGGTCGCGACGGGAGCAATCGTTGAAGAGCTTGCCGCCGGCGAGCAATCGGCACTCGACCACATGAACGCCGACCATCTCGATGCGATTGCCCTCTACGCAAGTCATTTCGGCGGGGCCGAGCGCGACGGCTGGATCGTCACCGGCTTCGACGCCGACGGGATGGATCTCGTATCCGGCGACAATGTCTGCCGGGTCTTTTTTCCCAATCCGCTGCAGGCGGCACGCGACCTCAGGCCTGTCCTGGTCGACATGGCAAAGGCTGCCCGATCGGCAAATTGATCACAGCCGCACAGTTAATCGGCTTGCATGGAAAGCAAGCCTTGAGATTTGAGCGAAATGTTCTACCTTTGCGAGTGACGCTGAATCGCTGGCGTGCATCTATAGGGAAAGTCTATGGAATCCGACGCTATTGCCCCCATAGCGGCGGATGAGCAGGAAGGCATGGGGGATCTATGGTCTCGAACAAGCTAGTCGCCAACGCCGGAGCCGCGGCCGCGTTTCTGACGCTGATGGGCAACGAAAAACGTTTGTTGATCATGAGCTATCTGGCCGAGGGCGAAATGTCGGTCGGCGCCATAGCCGAGAAAGTGTCGCTCAGCCAATCCGCTTTGTCGCAGCATCTGGCCAAGCTCAGGGCTTCCGACCTTGTCGAGACCCGTCGCGACCGGCAAATGATCTATTATTCCTGCAAATCCGGCGCGGTACGCGAACTGCTGCACATGCTGGACGGCATTTTCGGCGAAGGTGAACTGTCGCAGATGGCTCACCGGCTGCGTCGCGCCGGGACCTGATTGGCCGGGGCGGAGAACGCCCCGCCAAGTCCGTTTGGTCGCCAAGTCCGTTTGGCCGGCAAGTCCGTTTGGCCGGCAAGTCCGCTTTGCTGCCAAGTCCGCCTGCTACTGAGCGCGCTCTTCGGCGGCCTGCGCAATCTCGTCCTTGAACTCGACCTTCGTGCCAGGCTGCACCATGGAGGCGAGGTCTTCGGCATCCCAATTGGTCAACCGGATGCAGCCATGGGAAAAGGTCGTGCCGATCTTGCCCGGTTCCGGCGTGCCGTGGATGCCGTAGCTTTCGATGGAAAGATCGATCCAGACCGATCCCACCGGATTATTCGGCCCGGCAGCGATAGTGAAGGGCCGCTTGGTCTTGACCCCCTTGAAAGCGAAGTCCGGATCATAGTGATAGGTAGGGTTGTGCACCACGCGCTTGACCTCTGCCGTGCCGCTTGGCGCCGGTTTCTCGTCGCTCCCAATCGAGGCGGGGTAGACCGCCAGCCATTTGCCGGCACGGTCGAGCACACGCACCAGGCGAGCGCCCTTGTCGATCTCGACGGCGGCAACCCCGGCGGCAGGGTCGCCCCTGCCGACATCAGGCACCACCAACGTCCTGCCTGGTTTCCTGAGACTGGTGCCAGGATTAAGCATTCTCAACAATTGTTCGCTGATATGGAAGCGCTCGGCCAACTTCTCCACCGCATTGCGGTAACCGAGCCGCCGCAAGCGGGCCATCCTCTCCAAGCGGGCCGGAATACGCTTGGTGAAAGGTCCGCGCACGTCCTTGCGCATCACCTCATAGGTCACCAGCACCGGCCTGGCGGAGGTTGCGATGAGTTTGCTCCAGGTCTGTGGATCGAGCTTGCCGTCGGGCGGAAGTCCGTTTGCCGCCTGAAACGCGGCGACGGCCTTGGCGAAGTTCTGGGAAAGACGACCGTCGATCAGGCCCGGCGAGAAGCGGGCGCGATCCAGAAGGATCTGCGCCTTCAGCAGCATCGGATCGACACCCTTCGGTTCGCCGATAGTGAATTGGGCCTGATTGACGGTGGCTGGATCGAGCTTGGCTGCGCGAGCCACGCCGCATGCGAGGGCAAGCGTGGCGGCGAAGACGAGGAGGAGCCTGATCATCGATGTCCTCCCAGGACTGCAGCAGGAGCCCGCTTCTATGACGCGGCATGGCCCTGTGTGGTTCCTTCGCCCGATCGAAATTCTGAATTGAAGCGGCTTGGCCGAAGGGCCGTGCCGCGGGAATCAAGTATTTCTCGTCGCCAGGGGGCCTCGGCCCGGCGTCCAGTGATTGGGCTTGACCGTTCGAACGGCGTGCATCCATTTGGACGCTGAGATACGGTCCGAGCTTCGGATCCGGCATCATGCCTTCCGAAACCGAATCCCGATTCGCGGCCGATGCCATGGTCGGCCGAGGAAGCCATGAATCCGATCCGCATAGACGACCCGCAGGATCCCCGCGTCGCCGCCTATCTCGACATCCGGGAGCGAGATCTTGCCGGCCGGCAAGGCCGTTTCGTCGCCGAAGGCAAGGTGGTGCTCGACACGCTGCTCGCCGCCCGGCGCTTCGAGGCAGAATCGGTGCTGGTACTCGAAAACCGGCTGGCCGGCCTCGATGACGTCCTGCGCAAGGCGCCTGCCGGGCTCCCGATCTATGTCGCATCCAGCGAAATCATGGACAGGATCGCCGGATTCCACATGCATCGCGGCATATTGGCGATCGGCCGCAAAGGTGCGGCCATCTCCGCTGAGGCCTTGCTCGGCGCGCTGCCCGCCCGCGCGCTGATCGTTGTGCTGGTCGGCATCGCCAATCATGACAATATGGGCTCGATCTTCCGCAATGCCGCCGCCTTTGGCGCGGATGCCGTGCTTCTCGATCCGACCTGCTGCGATCCGCTGTACCGCAAGGCAATCCGCGTCTCGGTGGGCGCCGCCTTGAAAGTCCCCTTCGCCTCCTTTGCCGACGCCGCCGGCTGCATCGCCATACTCGACCAGCAAGGCTTCAGCCAATTCGCGTTGTCGCCGCACGGGCAAATCGACATTCGCGATGCCAAGAGAAACGAGCGGCTGGCTCTCTATCTCGGCACCGAGGGCGAAGGCCTGCCGGAAAGCCTGCTTGCTCGCCTGCAGACGCTGCGGATCGGTATGGCGCAGGATTTCGACAGCCTGAATGTCGCAGCGGCGTCAGCCATCGCACTTCATCATTTTTCCGGGGCCTGATGCATGTCGCGCAAAAGTGTGCAGCGGTTTTGCGGTAACGACATGCATCAAAACAAGAACATAAAGCGCGTCGCATGAGGCCGGTCGAACACGACGCGCTTTAGAGCCGGGCGTCTCGCTCTTGCGCTTGCGGCGTCTCAGTTGGTCGATGCGGCCTTCTGCAGCGCCCGCACGCGATCGGCAAGGCTGCGTCCGCCGCTCTCCGGCCGCGCATCCTCAGGCGCTGCAAGCGCCTGGGCGATCGGCGAATCCGGGCCGTCGAGCTTGGCCGTCAAGGCGACGACTTGCGCTGCCAGATCGTTCATCTCTTCGCGCAATGCCGCGCTGGCGCTGCCGGTATCGTCTCCGGCGTGTGATTTCGATGTTTCGACGGCAGCAAGATCTGTCTTCAGCCTCCTGTTCTCGCGTGCCAGCGATGTCAGCCTGGCCTCCAGCCGCTCGCGGTCGGCATCGAGCTTGGCGCTTGCCTTTTCGATGTCGCCGTTGGCGGTCGCATTGACCTGGCTTCCTGGCATGCCGGCAAGGGCCGCCGCAGGCGGGCTTTCAGCGCCTTTCGCCCTTTCGCGAAGGCGCACCAGTTCCTTTTCGCGGCGCTCCAGCCTGTCCTCGCGATCGGCCAACGTGGCGAGCAGGCGTTCGACCTTCTTTTCCAAGTCGCCGGTTCTTTTCTTCTCGGCCTTCAGCGCGTCCCGCAAAACCTTGCTTTCGGCTGTCAATTCCTGGCTGCGCCTGTCCGCCTCCTTGCGCTGGCCGCGCAGCAGCGAAATGTCGCTTGCCAGCTTCTGCAGCTCGGATTCGCGCGCCACCAGCTCGATCTGCCGGCTGCTGGACGAAAAACTGGCGTCGTCATACATGTGCTCCAGTTTTCGCAGTTCGAGCCCGCGCTTTTCGAGCGCGCGCTCGGTCTCCGCAAGCCTCTCCGACAGCTGCTGCCGCTGCTCATCGCGCTTGCGAAGCTCCTCGCTCCTGGTTGTGAGGTCGGCGACGACCCGGTTCTTATCCTGCCGCTCGGCCGCCAATTCCTTCAGGGCTTCGCGGTCGCGGCCGATCTCGACCAGCTGTTCGGCGGCTTTCTCGCGCAATGACTTGATGGTCATTTCGAGCCGGCGCGCCGAAACGGCGAACTCGGCGCGGACGCGATCCTTGTCCGCCTGGATCTCGGCCAGCGTCAGCGGCATCGAACCCTCGACGCGCCTGCGCGTCAGCGCCACCGCCCGCCGCCAGACGGCCGGGGCAATCATCAGCGCCAGAAAGCCCGCGCAGAGAAAGCCGAGGACAAAGAACAGGATCGACTGGACCAAGATGACTATCCGTTATGCATGGCCGGCCGTTATGGGCGGCAGGCAATGGTCAAAGTTCGACTTTGCCATCTTCGCATGACGGAAATCCGGCGCCGCGGCAAGGGTCTGCCGCGGCAAAGCTCAGACCGTGGGATCACAGGGCCAACCGCAGTGGCGCCATCGTGCAGGTCAGAACGGATTCCAGGTCGCGCGTTGGGTGAGCTTGAGGTAGCCGAGATTGACGCCAAGACGGGCGCCGACGCCGGTACGGATCGGCACGAGCAGCACATTGTTGTTCTTCAGCACGTTGAAACCGACGCCGGCGATGACATAGGCAGAGCCGGCGACGCCGCCAAAGCGGTTATAGAGGCTGCTCACATCGTCGAGATTGTAGACCAGCATCATCACGCGCGAGCCCTCGCCGCCGAAATCCCAGCCGAGCGACGGGCCTTGCCAGAACACTTTGTGATCGCCGGCATTCTTGGTGTAGAGCGTGCCTTCGCCATAGGTCAGGCCACCGATCAGCGCCCCGGACCCCTCTTCGCCGAGCAGATAGCCGTTCGGCAGGCCATAGGTGGCGAAAATCTTCTCGACGACCGTGGCCAGCCCACCCGATGTCGCGCCGAAGAATTTATGACCGGAATCAACGATCTCCTGGGCGGTGTACTCTTGCGCCCGCGCGGCCGATGTCGAAAAGGCGACAAGGCCGATGAGCGCGATCGTCATTGAGATGACACGGAAAAAAGTCCGGTCGTAGAATCGGGAAACCATGCTTCCAATCTCCGTCAGGGAGCACTTTCGCCGACGCCTCGCACCCGTACGGCTCTTTGGCGGCCGTTAAGGATGACTGTTAGGGGCAAACTATGCCGTAATCCTTTTTCAACCATTAAACTCTCACATGAACATGGCGGTTCGAAGGCTGTTTTCGCATGCCCGCGCAGCACCCAGGCTGCGTGAACACACCATTTTCGACAATGATAATTTTGGATTTGTTGCTGCACGCACAAGCGCTGTGTATTCACAATGCTTGGGAGAGAGGGTGATTCGTGTGGACAGGCGTGATCATGATCGCCCGGTCATTTTGTTGTGAAATTTGCAGGGATTTTTGCCGATGGCCGAGCTTTTCACCCTTTCCGCACCCGACCTGGCAGCGCTGCTGTGCAGTCGGGTCTGCCACGACATCATTTCGCCGGTCGGCGCCATAAACAACGGGCTTGAGCTGCTCGACGAAGGCGGCGCCGACGAAGACGCCATGAAGCTGATCCGCCAAAGCGCCAAAAACGCCTCCGCCCGCCTGCAATTCGCCCGCATCGCCTTCGGCGCCGCCGGTTCGGCCGGCATGCTGATCGACACCGGGGACGCCGAGGCCGTGGCCATCGCCTTCCTGAAGAACGAGAAGCCGGAACTGGTCTGGAACGGAACCCGCGCCCTATTGCCCAAGAACAAGGTCAAGCTGCTGCTCAACCTCATCCTCGTCGCCAACGCCGCCATTCCGCGCGGCGGCAGGCTGGTGGTCACGCTGGAGAACCTCGAGACCGAGCCGCGCTTTGCGCTCGCGGCGAGCGGCCCGATGCTGCGCGTGCCGCCCAAATTCCTGGAATTGCATTCCGGCCACAGACCGGAAGAGCCGATCGACGCGCATTCGGTGCAACCCTATTACACGCTGCTTTTGGCCCGCGAAGCCAACATGACGATATCGATCCATGCGACCGCCGACGAGATCGTCCTTTCCGTAGCCTGAAGTTCTCCAAAAGAGCGCGAAGTATTTCTCCAGGTCATATTTGCGGCACTGTCTTAACATCTGCGAGACGGGCTTGCGGATTGATTGGATGAAGCATTGCGAAAGAAGATTTCGCTTACAACACCTTCAGGAAAATTTTACCTAACGGCTTTTCGGCTTCTTTACCAGATCGGCCTATGTTCCCCGGCAGATGCCACGACGCTGCCGGTTCGCCGCATGGCAAAGAGGGTCCGGGAATGAAACGCTGCATGTTCGTCGACAATTCGAGCGTCATCAGGAAGGTTGCAAAGCGTATCCTGGGCGGCTCCGGCATGATGGTGATCGAAGCCGCCAGCGGCCATGAGGCGATCGAGATGTGCACTGCCGACATGCCGGACATCATCGTCGTCGACGGCGCCTTGCCGGACATGCAGGCGCAGGACCTCATCCGCCGCGTGCGCTCCATGGAAAGCCCGGTATTGCCGCAAGTTCTGATTTCGCTGGTCGAGGTCGACGTCGGGGCGATCATGCGGGCAAAACGCGCCGGCGCCCAGGGTTACCTGCTGAAGCCGTTCAACCGGCCGCAATTGCTCGAGTGCTTCCGCGCCTTGAAGATTGCCGCCTGATCAGGGGTCGTTCCATTCCGATGAAATCGGGATGAGGCTCTATCCTATTGTTTTACTGTGTTCTTTTCCGAAAACCGGCATCCACTTTTCGGGATCAGGCGCTGACGCGGATATCTTCCGGCTCACGCAGCACATAGCCGCGGCCCCAGACGGTCTCGATGTAATTCTGCCCGCCCGATGCGGCGTCGAGCTTCTTGCGCAGCTTGCAGATGAAGACGTCGATGATCTTCAGCTCCGGTTCGTCCATGCCGCCATAGAGATGATTGAGGAACATTTCCTTGGTCAGCGTGGTACCCTTGCGCAGCGAGAGCAGCTCCAGCATCTGATATTCCTTGCCGGTCAGATGCACGCGCTGGCCACCGACTTCAACGGTCTTGGCATCGAGATTGACCACCAGGTCGCCGGTGGTGATGACCGACTGGGCATGGCCCTTGGAACGCCGCACGATGGCATGGATGCGGGCGACCAGTTCGTCCTTGTGGAAGGGCTTGGTCATGTAATCGTCGGCGCCGAAGCCAAGGCCGCGCACCTTGTCCTCGATACCGGCCATGCCGGAGAGGATGAGGATCGGCGTCTTCACCTTGGACAGGCGAAGTGTCCTCAAAACTTCATAACCCGACATGTCGGGGAGATTGAGATCGAGGAGAATGATGTCGTAATCGTAAAGCTTGCCTAGATCGACACCCTCTTCACCAAGGTCGGTCGTATAGACATTGAAACTTTCCGATTTCAGCATCAGCTCGATGCTTTGTGCGGTTGCACTGTCGTCTTCTATCAGCAGAACGCGCATTTCATTCCCCTTTTCTGCCGCCGGACCATTTCACGACCCGTCCAGGACCGGAGCAGTGATTGCCTGAGCAGAGGCTGCCATCGAATGGTTAATAAAACCTAATTCCCCGTCCATGACGGTATCAGATTTTTTAACCCCTTTCTACACCTTGTTGAATCCAATAATGAATCACAGACCCAAACCGTTAATGCAGCACATTAATAAGCCAGACTAAGTGACTCTTCGGACTCGTTGGCCGGGTTTCGCGACGAGTAGCAGAATTTTTACCCGCCCTTAAGTCCTGAGCCGTATGATTAACAATGCCCGTAAACGAATGGTTACCGCCGGCAAAAAACTTTAGGAGTTTGTTTCCCATAGTTCCGGGAAAGCCGGTGGAAACGGGTGAAGCCTGGGCCTTGCCGGGTGAATTGGACGATATGTGCAGGTGTGCGTTTCCGGGAGTACCGAATCATGAAGTCACGTGAAAACCTCGTTCGGCTGAAGCAATTTCAGGTGAGCGAGAAGCGGCGGCAGCTGCTGCAGCTCGACATGATGATCGCCGAGTTCGAGCGCATGGCCGTCGAGCTGGAACTTCAGATCGCGGCCGAAGAGAAGAAGGCCGGCATCACCGACATCAATCATTTTGCCTATCCGACCTTCGCCAAGGCGGCACGCCTGCGCCGCGACAACCTCAGAAATTCGCAAAGCGACCTCGCCCAGCAGCGAAATGTCGCCGAATCATTGCTGAGCGAAGCCGAAGCGGAGCTTTCCAAGGCCGAGATGCTCGAATCGCGCGACACCAAGGCGCGCGACACGGAAGCCGGCGGCCGCAGCGCCATGATCGGCTGAAAACAAGGCTTTAACGCGCGTCGCGCTTGAGCGCTATTGCTGTGCACCGAACGGTGCCGGCCTCAGGCATCCAGATCTTCTTGCTGTTCGGCCGCCCGCGCGCGGGCGTCCTTGATGTCGGGCACATGCTGCTCCGACCAGGCCCTGATCTGATTGAGCAGTCCTGCCAGGTTCTGGCCAAGTTCGGTCAGCTCGTATTCGACCCGCGGGGGAATGACCGGGAACACCTCGCGCCGCACCAGGCCGTCGCGTTCCAGGATACGCAGCGTCTGCGTCAGCATTTTCGGGGTGATGCCTTCGAGCTTGCGCGCCAATTCGCCGTTGCGGAGCCGGCCCCGGCGCAACGCACAAATCACCAGGTGGACCCATTTGCTGGCGAGCGTCTCAAGCACCGCGTGCGAGGGGCACGTCCGTCGGAACGCGTCATAACCGGAAGGGAAACAATCTTCGCTATCCATGAGGTGCGTATATATCAAAAAGGTACATACTAGACAAGAGAATATTACTATCCAAATGATAGTGGCATATCAAACCAGCAGGAGAGAGCCTCCCATGCGTGCCATTATCCAGAATTCCTTCGGCGCACCCAACGTCCTCGTCATTGCCGATCGTCCCGCGCCATCACCCGAGGCCGGCGAAGTGCTGGTCCGCATCGAGGCGGCCGGCATCAATCCGGTCGACGGCGCAGTGCGCGGCGGCCACTATCCGCTGCTTGGCGAGCCGCCCTTCATCCTTGGTTGGGACGTTTCGGGAACTGTCGAGGCGCTGGGCTCCGGCCTGTCCGGCCTTAAGGTCGGCGATGCCGTCTTTGGCATGTCGCGCTTTCCCAAACAGGCGGCAGCTTACGCCGAACTCGCCACTGTCCCGGCTGATGAGCTTGCGCCGAAACCTGAAGGCATAGACCACGCCCAAGCCGCCGCGCTGCCGCTGGCCGGCCTGACGGCCTGGCAAGGCCTTGTCCGCCATGGCCGGCTCAATCCTGGCCAGCGCGTGCTGATCCACGCCGGAGCCGGCGGCGTCGGCCATCTGGCGGTGCAGATCGCCAAGGCGCGCGGTGCTTACGTCGTCGCGACCGCCAGCCCGGAAAAGCTTGATTTCGTCCGCTCGCTCGGCGCCGACGAGGTGATCGACTACACAGAGGATGATTTCACCGGAAAGGCTCGCGACATCGATCTCGTTCTGGAGCCGTTCGGCGGCGAGCATGCGGAGCAATCGCTAAAAGTGCTCAAGGCCGGCGGTGTTCTGGTGTCGCTGCTCGATGTCAGCGATGCCACCAAGGCAAAGGCCAGGACGCAAGGCATCCGCGTCGAGCGCATGTCCGTGGTGCCCGACCGTGCCGCTCTGGTGGAACTCGGCAAATTGATCGACGCGAAAAAGCTGGCCGTCCACGTGGCAAAGGCGTTTCCGCTCGAACAGGCCGGTGCCGCCCATGCCTTTCTCGCCACCAGGCCGATCGGCAAGGTGGTGCTGACGGTCTGAAATCCCAGATCGTCGCTCCGGCAAACTTTAAGGGCGCGGATCAGCGCCCTTATCGGACTAATGCCGGTATTGCTGGATGCGCGTGGTGCGCAGCCCGGCAAGGCCGTATTCGTCGATCGACGCCTGCCAGGACAGGAATTCCTCGGTGGTGAGCTTGTAGCGCTGGCACGCCTCTTCCAGGCTCAAAAGCCCGCCACGCACCGCCGCCACCACTTCCGCCTTGCGCCGGATAACCCAGCGACGTGTGTTCGTCGGCGGCAGATCGGCGATGGTAAGTGGGCTGCCGTCAGGCCCGATAACGTATTTGACTCGCGGTCTAATTAGATCGGTCATCGTACTCTCTACAAAAAACTCAAAGACCCAATCCCCACCACATTACCGCCACAGCTTTAAAATTTGGCTAAGCAGACCCTAATGGATAGGTAAGGATCATGAACGCCGCGTTAGTCTTTTCATCGGCATTTGAGATATCTGCCGGCACGCGCATTGAACCCGGCTGGAAAAATGAGCCGGCCTGCAAAGCTGGCGCGGCCGGGACGCTTGACCTATATTCCGGCCATTGGCATTGAAGCGCCGCGCAGAACGAAAGAACCATGAACAGCCTCGATCTTCCCGGACGCCCCGAAAACACCCGTGTCGTCGTCGCCATGTCGGGCGGTGTCGATTCGTCGGTTGTTGCCGGTCTCTTAAAGCACGAGGGCTACGACGTCGTCGGCGTCACGCTGCAGCTTTACGACCACGGCGCGGCAACGCACCGGGCCGGCTCATGCTGCGCCGGCCAGGACATCGACGATGCCCGCCGCGTCTCCGAGACGCTCGCCATCCCGCATTACGTGCTCGATTACGAGGAGCGCTTCCGCAAGGCGGTGATTGACCCGTTCGCCGAGAGCTATGTCGCCGGCGAAACGCCGATCCCTTGCGTCTCCTGCAATCAGACGGTGAAATTCGCCGATCTTCTCGCGACCGCCAAGGAACTCGGCGCCGACGCGCTGGCCACCGGTCACTACATCCGTTCCGGCGCCAATGGCGCCCACCGCGCGCTTTACCGGCCGGTCGACGCCGACCGCGACCAGAGCTACTTCCTGTTCGCCACCACCCAGGCGCAGATCGACTATCTGCGTTTTCCGCTCGGCGGCCTGTCGAAGCCTGAGGTTCGCGCCATCGCCGAGGAGATGGGACTGACGGTCGCCGCCAAGCAGGACAGCCAGGACATCTGTTTCGTGCCGCAGGGCAAATATTCCGACATCATCGCCAAGCTGAAGCCGGCTGCCGCCAATCCGGGCGACATCGTCCATATAGACGGGCGCGTGCTTGGCCGCCACGAAGGCATTTTGCGCTACACCGTCGGTCAGCGCCGCGGCATCGGCATCGCCTCCGGCGAGCCGCTCTACGTCGTCCATCTCGACGCCGACCGGGCCCGCGTCGTCGTCGGCCCGCGCGAGGCGCTGGAAACCCACAAGATCTTCTTGCGCAACATGAACTGGCTGGGCGATGGCCCGCTGACCGAGATCCTGGCGGCCGGGCTCGAGCTTTTCGCCAAGGTGCGCTCGACGCGGCCGCCGCGCCCGGCCGTGCTGCATCACCGCGCGGGCGTCACTTCGGTGGAGCTGGTCGACGGCGAGTCCGGCATCGCGCCCGGTCAGGCCTGCGTGCTCTATTCCGACGACGGCAACGAGGCGCGCGTGTTCGGCGGCGGCTTCATCGAGCGCTCCGAGCGCGGCGCCGAAGCCGAGGCGATGCTGACGCGGCTTGCCGTCCAGCCGGCGCGGGTTCCCGCCGAATAGACGGCGTTTTTCGCTTAGGGCCTGGTGTGGGCGACGGTGCCGGCGGTCAGGATGCGCAGCACTCGGATGGCTTCCTCGCCGCTGGTGCGCGGTTCGGCCCGCGTCTCGATGCAGCGGATGAAATGCTCCAGCTCGCGCGTCAGCGGCATGCCCTCGCCGACCGCCACATAGGACGGCTCGTTGGCGGTGAACGCCCATTGGCCGCTGTCCTGCCACACCGCGTGGCGGTAGACGGCAAGCTTGCGCTCCCACGGCTCGACATCGTCGAACACCGCCATCGCCTTGGTGCCGACCACGGTCAGCCGCCGTTCGCGGTAAGGGTTGAGCCGCGAGGCGAACAGATGGCCGCGCAGGCCGTTGGGAAAGCGCATGTGCAGATGCGCAAAGTCGCTGAGATTGTCGAGAAGGGCAGCGCCTTCGCCGCGCACCTCGACCGGCTCGGTGCCGGTGATGGCCAGGATCATCGACAGATCGTGCGGCGCCAGATCCCACAACGCATCGTTTTCGGTGTGGAACTTGCCGAGGCCGAGCCGGTGCGAATGGATGTAGCGGACCTCGCCGAGCTCGCCATTGTCGATCAGCGCCTTCAGCGTCTCGAATGCGGGATGGAAGCGCAGCACATGGCCGACCATGAAGACACGGCCATTGTCGGCGGCAGCCTGCACCGAGCGCTCGGCGTCGGGCACCGTCAGCGCGATCGGCTTCTCCACCAGCACGTCCTTGCCGCCGAGCACGGCGCGCACCGCCATGTCGGCATGGAACTGCGGCGGCAGCGCCATGACAATGGCGTCGACATCGTCGCGGGCAAACAGCGCCTCCGGCTCGATCGCCAGGCAATCCTGCTCGCTGGCAAAACCTTCCGCACGCGCAGGGTTGACGTCCGAAACCGCGTGCAGCGCGCCGAGCGCCTTGAGGGTGCGGATGTGGTTGCTTCCCCAGTATCCGCAACCCAGGACTGCAATGCGCGGTTTCATCAATTTCTGACCATGGCTTTCGTGGGCGAGACATAGCGACGTGCCTCGCCGAACTCAACCCCGGCCTGTGCGCCCAAATGTCTGCCCGGCAAAGCTTTAGGCGCCAGCAATATGCCGGCGCGGCAGCCACTTCGATGCTTGACAGGCTTGGCCTCGCAACCTTATATCCGCGCGACCTTGGCGAACGCGCCGATATGCCTGCCGATTTAAGCTGGATTTCGGGCCTTCGCCGCCCTGGCGGGGTAGCTCAGTTGGTTAGAGCACGGGAATCATAATCCTGGGGTCGGGGGTTCAAGTCCCTCTCCCGCTACCATCGCTCCCCCCCGAACGGAGACGCGGTGGCTCAGGCCCTGGTCGACCATGTTGGACAGATATCCATCGATCAGGATCGACGGCTGCTCACCCGCCTTTGGCGGGTAGACCGTCACTGTGGTCACGACGTCGCGGACGATCTTCTTGGCCTCTTCAGAGACGAAACCGTTGTCGCCGATCGCCGCGGCGAGCGCTTCGAGATCTCTGATATAGCGGGTGACCAGCGCCGGCTTCAGCGTAACGACCTTGGGCGGCTGCGGCGTCACCGCGAGCTCGCCCTCGAGGCGCTGGCGCTCAGCGCGCAGCTCGGGCAGGCGCTGCTCGGCCTCGGCTTCGGAGATCATACCTTTGACGTAGGCGTTCAGCACCCGGTCATATTCGCGCTTGGCAGCGTCAAGCCGTTGCGCTGCCTTTTCGCGCGAGGCGCCCTGCCCCGAATAGAGCTTTTGATGCTCATCATTGTAGGCGGCGACATAGTGGTCGATCAGCGCCTTGTCGTTCAGCCTGGCGCGCAAACCGTCCAGCACCGTCGCCTCGATATGATCGACGGCATAGGGCCGCGTGTTGGTGCACGAGCGCGATTCCTTGGCGCGCGTGCAGACGATGCGGGTCAGCCGTCCCATCTTGTCCTTCACCGACATGCCCGAGCCGCAGGCGCCACAGCGAAGCAGACCTGAAAGCAGCCGCGTGTTCTTGCGCTGCGGCGTCTCGCAACGATTGCGCGGCTTGCGGTTGTTGACCGCGGCGAACAGCTCGGCCGGCACGATGCGCAGATGCTCGGCGGCATGCTCCTGCCACTCGGACTTCGGATTGACGCGCGACTGGCGCCGGCCGCTATCCGGATCCTTGACCATGTGGACACGGTTCCAGACGATGCGGCTGTCATAGATGGCATTCTGCAGAATGCCGTAGCCTCGCTTTGGGTTGCCGTTGATAGTCCCACCCGACCAGTAGCGACCGCGCGGCGGGGCAATGTTGTCATCGTTCAACCCGCCGGCGATGTCGCGCGGCGTTCGGCCGGCCGCATACTCCTCGAAGATGCGCAGCACGATCGCCGCTTCTTCCGGCAAGATCGACAGTTCGCCAAGCTTTCCCGGCACCGGCGCATAGCCACAGGCCTTGCCGCCGGCGCTGCGGCCGTCGCGCACCACGCCGGCCATGCCGCGCCGCACCTTCTGCGCAAGATCCTGTAGATATAGCGCGCCGACCAGGCCGCGGATGCCGATCTGCACGATGTCTGCCCGGCCGTCATGCACGGCGCGGATTTCGATGCCGAGATGGGTGAGCCGCTTGTAGATGCCGGCGAGGTCTTCCTGGTCGCGCGACAGGCGGTCAAGCGCCTCGACGATGGGGACGTCGAACAGGCCGTCGCGCGCGGCGTCCATCATCGACAGCACGCCGTCGCGGCCCATGATCGAGGCGCCGGAGCGGGCGCGGTCGTGAAAGACGGTGGCGACGGTCAGCTGCTGCTTGGCGGCATAGTCCGAGCAGAGCGCTACCTGGTCCTCAATCGACCTGTCGGTCTGCAGGTCGCTTGAATAGCGGGCATAGAGTGCCGCTCGTTTCATGGGTGTTCTCCTGGCGGCGCTCATAAGCGTCGCGCGCCGCCTGACGCGCAAGGGCCTCGACGAGGCGCGCCAACGCCGCGGGCAGCGAGGAACCGCCGCCACAAGAGACGAGGAACCGCCGCCACAAGAGACGAGGCGGCCTTCGAGGTCGAGCGCGAGTTCACGTGCTTCATCGCCGAGACTGATAAGTACCGGTGCTGATGCCGCGACGGTTTTACAATCCCGCCGTAACCCGTTGATATCACACAAGCGACTTTCCGCCTGTTTTACAGGCAAGTCCTTGGAATCGGGTCGAAAGGGCTAGCTTCCCAAGCTGAACGCCTATCTGCCCTCAGTTTGAATTGGAAACTCGATTCTGCTATGAACCGGCAATGACCAAGACCTACTGGAAGACCATTGCAAAGCGCGCCTGGCGGGAAAGTCTCGCATCGGTCAGATGGAACAATTGGGAGCGCATTCTAGTTACTCTGGCTCCGCTTTTCGCTGTGTTTTTTGCCACTTGGTATTTCCTTGGCGATATGTCCGGAGCGCTAGTAAAGCTTGTGGCGGCCGTAGGTATGACAACGGTGCTGGCGGCGATTTTCTTTGTGTCGAAACTTCTTACTGTGCCCGCGAAACTGCAGGCCGAAGTTGAAGAGAGATTGAGCGCGACGACGAAGGCCGTTGATAAGGATGCTGCTCAAAAGGACCTAATCGCCAATCGCGTTGAAATCGTCCGGCAATTTGCCGGACTGTACGTCCTAAGCCACGACGGCATAACTTCTCGTATGATGGCAGGACTAGAGCTTCCTCCTGCCAAGTGGCTAAACACAGAATTGGCTAATGCAGGCCACAACTGGCGAGTTCGCAACATCTCCGGCTCCAATTTTGAGATGGTCGAAGATTGATTGCCGCTAACACTGGCCTCGGTCTTTGATAGACCATGGCCTGGGGGTTCTGGTTTCAACTTTTGTCCATTTTCGTGCGAATTCGGCCTGACGAACAATCGAAACTGTCGTTGATCAGAATGGCCTTTTCACTGGCCTGTCACGCCGGCATTCTAACCGCCCCGCTCTGACACAGCCTAGTGCGGGCTAAACGGACAACCTATCAATGAGGCGAACAATCACTTCGTCGTCTACTTTCTTCTTCCGGGCTCCTAACGGTAATGATTCAAAATGTGTCGCCGCCCGTCTGCGGCCCGCCGTTTCGCCCGAAATCAGGGAACGATATCGGCCCCCATGTATTAGAAATCAATGGACACTATGGAACCCCACGGCCACGGGATGGCGGCCGATATTTTGACGTCAGAAGTTGCCAACGCCAGGCAGCGCATTCACCGGACCGAGCTCGCGCATCAACGCACTGAAGAAATGCTGGCCGAGAATCTCGCGATGTGCAGAAGAATACAGGCCGCGCAACGGCGCGTGGTAGAGGCGAGATCGCGGCTGACGAAGATCGATCCCTGCAGCGCTGACAGAGTTCGCACGGGTCACGCAGCGGTCCCTCCGGGCTGACTGCCACGACAGGACTGCCTGATCATCTCGACTTGGACCGCAGACCAGAACGCGCTTTCTAGTTGCCTGACTTTTCTGCCGAGCGATAGGCGTTGACGAGCCGCTCGACACGTTCCCGCGTCACGGTCTTCCACTGGTCGGAAGGTTTGTCTTTGCCTTTTGCGGGCAGGTCTGCCGACTGAACCAGGTCCGGAGATTGAGCAGGTCGACTGAGCAGCATCATCGGACGATCTCGTCCCGGCCTTCCGGCCAGCCCTTTGCGAGCGTAAGGTCGGACATCGGAACGAAAGTCGGCTCCGCGAATTCTACTGCGAGATAATTGGAATCGTCGCCCATGAGGCTCGCGACCCTCCACCTTGAAACTGCGAGATACGGCGACGTATTTCGCGCAGCAAGGCTCGCGCAGCTGAGGCGGGAAATGGTGAGGCATATCCAGCGCACAGACGCCTCGGCTCAAAAAGTCGAGCAAGCGCTGGCTAGGTTGGCCGAAGCAAACGCACCCATGGACCGGCTCGCGCGGCATCAGTAGGGCCACGCTCATGTCCGCCTCCGCATCGGCACGATGTTGAGACGGCCGCGCACATAACTGATTTGCTCGAGACCTGATCGACATGGTTGGCACCGATCGTGCATCGCTGCTGCAAGAAGCCAGGATTCTGAAGGCGCATGGAGGTCTTACTTCCTGACCGAGTCCTGGCAGCCGAATGGTATTGGAACATTCGGGGGGGAAGCAGCAAAACGGGCTCTCGCTACCATAAACGTAATTTAGACCCGCCCCTTGGCGGGTTTTTCATTTCCGTCGCCGAGCTGGGTGCGCGCGGTTTCGCGGCTGACGCCGAGTGCAATTGCCACCGCAGCATCCTCCCGTTGACCAACCGGATGGACGCGCCGAGATGATGTCCTTCATTCCACGCTTCGCTGGTCGGAGAAAACCCGAACGGGCACGAGGCGTGCTATTCGCTGTGGCGGTGAGCTGACAACGTCGCTGTCGGCCACGGCGGAGCAGGTTTCCTCGGTGGATCTCGAACTGGTTCTTTGTGTCGATGTATCGTCTTCAACGAGCGAGACGGAACAACGGCTGCAGCGGGAGGGATATGTCAACGCACTGCTCGATGCCGAAGTGTTGCAGTCCATTAGAATCCGGCCGGCGTGGTAATGCCCATATCGGTCTCCTTCGACCAATATGAATCATAAGCCGTCCATCAAAGGAATCCTGAATCCCTTAATTCGCGACTGACTTTAGCCCGGTGGCGGGGCAGCCACAGGGTGGACATTTCAGCCCACATGGAAAATGATCATGTTGCCATGCACAACACTGCAGTGCTCTGATCTCGACGAGAAGCGTGAGCGTAGAAGCGGATCAACCGACCTCCGGTCCAGCGAGCGAGGACGCAAATGGACACCCCAGAGAATGGGCAATTGCATCGCGACGCGGGCGGGCGACCCCGTCGATCGGCCGGCTGGCTTGCCCGCGCCGCCATGTCGACGGCATTCCTGCTCGGCATGGCTTTCAGCAGCACTGCGTTTGCGCAGGACCAGCAGCTTCCCGTGGTGACGGCGGCCAAGCCGGTGGTCCGTGAAATCGTCGAGGACGACGAGTTCGTCGGGCGCTTCGAAGCCGTCGACCAGGTCGCCATCCGTTCGCGCGTCAGCGGCTATCTGGACAAGGTCAGCTTCCAGGACGGCGCACTGGTCAACAAGGGCGACCTGCTCTTCACCATCGACCAGCGTCCGTACCAGGCGGCTTATGATGCCGCCAAATCGCAAGTGGACGTCGCCAAGAGTCTGCTCGAATTCTCCAAGATGCAGCTGGATCGCGCCGACGAACTCGCCAAGACCGGCAATATCTCAACCGCGACGGTCGACGACCGCCGGCGGGAATACCTTTCGGCGCAGGCGCAGATGCAGGGCGCGACGGCTGCGCTGACGACGGCCAGCCTGAACATGGAATTCACCGAGATCAAGGCGCCCTTGTCCGGCCGCATCGACCGCCGGCTGGTGTCGGTCGGCAACCTCGTGCAGCCGGATTCCACCTTGCTGACGACCATCGTTACGCGCGATCCGATCGACTTCTATTTCGACGTCGATGAGCGCCTGTATTTCAGCTACGCCCGCGACGCGAAGGAGCGTGGCGGCAGCATGCAGGAAGGCGCCGGCGGGCTCGAGGTGGTGGTTCGCGTTGCCGACCGCGCGGAGGCGGTACTCAAAGGCAAGCTCGATTTTGCCGAGAACCGGATCGACAACGCGACCGGCACCATGCGGGTGCGTGCAAGTTTTCCCAACGCCGACGGCATTCTCCAGCCAGGCATGTTTGGGCGCATCAACGTGCCGGGGTCGCTGCCGCATAGCGGCGTGCTGGTGCCCGACAAGGCGATCGGCGCCGATCAGGATCGCCGCATCGTGTTCCTGGTGGATGAGGCCGGGATGGTGTCGGCCAAGCCTGTGCGCACCGGCCCGCTTCTCGACGGCTACCGGGTGATCCGCGCGGGCCTGACCGGCGACGAGACGATCATCGTCAACGGGCTGATGCACGCCAGGCCCGGCACCAAGGTGAAGGTCGAGATGGTGACGTTGCCGCCCAAGGCCGAGACCGCCGAGTTGCAGCAATGAGGTTCGCACATTTCTTCGTCGACCGTCCGATCTTCGCATCGGTCGTTTCGATCGTCCTGCTGATCCTCGGCGGGATTGCTTATACCCAGCTCCCGGTCGCGCAATATCCCGAGATCGCGCCGCCGACCATCGTCGTTCGCGCGCAGTATCCGGGCGCCGACGCCGAGACGGTCGCAGCGACGGTGGCAACGCCGATCGAGCAGGAGATCAACGGCGTCGAGGGCATGCTCTACATGTCGTCCTATTCATCGGGCGACGGGGCGATGGCGCTGACCATCACCTTCAAGCTGGGCACCGATCTCGACCAGGCGCAGGTGCTGGTGCAGAACCGCGTGTCGGTCGCCGAGCCGCGCCTGCCCGAAGAAGTCCGCCGCCTCGGCATCACCACCACCAAGACCTCGCCCGACCTGATGATGGTCGTGCACATGCTGTCGCCCGACAATACCTACGACCAGCTCTACGTCTCGAACTACGCCCGCTCGCGGGTGCGCGACATACTGCTCAGACTCGACGGCGTCGGCGACCTCATCATCTTCGGCGAACGCGAATATTCGCTGCGCATCTGGCTCGATCCGGAAAAACTGTCCGCCCTGGGGATGACCTCGGGCGATGTGGTGCAGGCGCTGCGCGACCAGAACGTCCAGGTGTCGGGTGGCTCGATCGGCGCGCCGCCGACCAGCACCGGCACGGCGTTCCAGTACACGGTCACCACGCAAGGCCGCTTCAACGACGCACGCGACTTCCGATACGTGATCGTCAAATCGACCGACGACGGCCGTCTGATCTCGCTGCAGGACGTGGCGCGCATCGAGCTCGGCGCCAAGGATTACGTCACCAACTCCTATCTCAACGGCAAACCGGCCGTGGCGCTCGCCATCTTCCAGCGGCCGAGCACCAATGCGCTCGCCGCAGCCGCGGAGATCCAGGACAAGATGAAGGAGCTTTCCCGCGACTTCCCGAAGGGGTTGAGCTACGACATCGTCTACAATCCGACCGAGTTCGTCGCCGAGTCGATCCAGGAGGTATACAAGACAATCCTCGAGGCGATGCTGCTGGTCATCATCGTCATCATCGTCTTCCTGCAATCGTGGCGCATGGCGATCGTGCCGATCGTGGCGATCCCCGTGTCGCTGATCGGCACGCTGGCGGTGCTTTACGCCGCCGGCTTCTCGCTCAATATGCTGACGCTGTTCGGCCTCGTTCTGGCGATTGGCATCGTCGTCGACGATGCGATCGTCGTGGTCGAGAACGTCGAGCGCAATATCGCCAGAGGGCTGGCGCCCAATCCGGCGTCGCACCTGACCATGGACGAAGTCGGAACGGCGGTCATCGCGATCTCGCTGGTGCTGATAGCCGTGTTCGTACCGACAGCCTTCATCCCCGGCATTTCTGGGCAGTTCTACCTGCAGTTTGCGATCACCATCGCGGTGTCGACGGCGATCTCGGCATTCAATTCGCTGACGCTTTCGCCGGCGCTGGCCGCACTGCTGTTCAAGCCGCATCACGCCGCGGCGGCGCCGCCGCGCTTTTTCTTGGCGCGGTTCGGACGGGCGCTCGCCGACGGCTTCAATCGCGGCTTCGACAGCGTCGCCCACTGGTATTCGAGCATCATCCGCGTGCTGGTCGGGTCGTGGATAACGATCGCCGCCATGCTGGCCGTTTTCGCGGCCCTCATCTTCGCCACGGTCTACATGGTGCAGGCGGTGCCGCGCGGTTTCATTCCGTCGCTCGACCAGGGCTATGCGATCGTCGTCGTCCAGTTGCCGGACGGCGCCTCGCTGTCGAGGACCGATGCGGTCATCCAGCAGGCGTCGCAGATCATCCAGAAAACGCCAGGCGTCGACTACGCAGTCGCCTTCGCCGGCTTCTCCGGCGCGACCTTCACCAACGCCAGCAACGCGGGCGTGATCTTCGCCAGGTTCAAGCCGTTTGACGAGCGACTGAAAGCCGGCCAGTCGGCGACCCAGGTCATCGGCAATCTGTTCGGCAGCCTGCAAAGCATCAAGGAAGCCTTCATTATCGCACTGCCGCCGCCGCCGATCCGCGGCGTCGGCAATGCCGGCGGCTTCAAGCTGCAGATCCAGGAGCGCAACAGCGCCGACATGCGGCAGATCCTGGCGCTTGCCAACGAAATCGCCGGCATGGCCACCAAGACGCCGGGGCTGACGGGCGTGTTCACCACGTTCTCCGCGTCGAGCCCGCAATTCTTCCTGGCGATCGATCGCGACAAGGCGCGCATCCTGAACGTGCCGATCCCCAACATCTTCGAGACGCTGTCGATCAATTTGGGCACCGCCTACGTCAACGACTTCAACGCTTTCGGGCGCGTCTACCAGGTGCGGGCGCAGGCCGACCAGGCGTTCCGCCTCGATCGCGCCGACATCTTGAAACTGAAGGTGCGCTCGGCGACCGGCGCGCTGGTTCCGCTCGGCACGTTGATCGAGATCCGCGACGTCACCGGCCCGGCGCTGGTCCAGCGCTACAACATGTACGTCTCGGTGCCGCTGCAGGGCAACGCCGCGCCCGGCGTTTCCACGGGCGACGCGCTGGCATTGATGGAAGGGATCACGGCAAAGACGCTGCCGGCCGGTACCTCCTATGAATGGACCGAGCTCGCCTATCAGGAGCGCAACACCGGCAATGCCGCTGTCTATATCTTCGGACTGTCGGTGCTGTTCGTGTTCCTGGCGCTGGCGGCGCAATATGAAAGCTGGGTGCTGCCGTTCGCCATTGTGCTGGTGGTGCCGCTCGGCGTGCTCGCGGCGTTGCTCGGCGTGTCTTTCCGAGGGCTGGACAACAACATCCTCGTGCAGATCGGCCTCATCGTGCTGATAGGGCTTGCCGCCAAGAACGCGATCCTGATCGTCGAATTCGCGCGCCAGGCGCAGGAACGCGGCCTGTCGGCCGCCGAGGCTGCCGTCGAAGCCTGCCGGCTCAGGCTGCGGCCGATCCTGATGACCGCTTTCTCGTTCATCCTCGGCGTCGTGCCGCTGATGATCGCAACGGGCCCGGGCGCAGAAATGCGCCAGTCGCTGGGCACCGCGGTGTTCTCCGGCATGCTCGGCGTCACCTTCGTCGGCCTGTTCCTGACGCCGGTGTTCTACGTCACGCTCAGGTCGCTGTTTTCACGGCGCAAGCCCCGTGCCGAGGCCGAGCCTTCGGGGCCGGCAGAGGCGCCATCGGAGACGGCCGCCGAGTAGGGTTACGAATTCGCCGCGTCGGGCGCGGCTTATCACTCCAGAAAATCGGCGGCGCGGTAACGGCCACGATCTGCGCGACAACCGCGACCTCCGGAGTCCTCGCTTGCGATGTCTGCTTTCAGGACGCGGCGAAGCTGATCTCTATGACCGAAATCAGGCGCGAAGCTGCCTTTCAACACCGGACCAAAGCGCTGGATTTTGATTCGTTTAAGATATCTGGCACGACCGAAGAGATTAGACTGCTGACCCCCGAATTTAATTCCCAGCAGACGGCTCTACTCAACCGCAGCAACGAAGCCTGAACTGGTAAATTATAGGGTCTGGGGAAAGGCGGTAGCGCTCTCCCGCTACCATCGCTCCCCCCGAACGGAGACGAGGTGGCCAAGGCCTTGGTCGACCATGTTTGACAGGTATCCATCAATCAGGATCGATGGCTGCTCGCCTGCCTTCGGCGGGTAGACTGTCACGGTCGACACGACGTCGCGGACGATCTTCTTGGCTTCTTCAGAGACGAAGCCATTCTCTCCGATCGCGGCGGCGAGCGCTTCCAGATCGCGGATGTAGCGGGCGACAAGCGCCGGCTTCAGCGTCACGACCTTCGGCGGCTGCGGCAGCACGGCGAGCTCGGCCTCGAGGTGCTGGCGCTCCTCGCGTAGCACTGGCAAGCGCTGCTCGGCTTCGGCTTCCGAAATCATGCCTTTGACATAGGCGTTCAGCACGCGGTCGTATTCGCGCCTGGCGGCGTCGAGCCGCTGGGCGGCCTTTTCGCGAGGCGCCCTGCCCCGAATAGAGCTTTTGATGCTCGTCATTGTAGGCGGCGACATAGTGGTCGATCAGCGCCTTGTCGTTCAACCTGGCGCGCAACCCGTCGATGACCGTCGCTTCGATATGATCGAGCGCATAGGGCCTGACATTGGTGCATGAGCGCGATTCCTTGGCGCGCGTGCACATGATGCGCGTCAGGCGACCCATCCTGTCCTTGACCGACATGCCCGACCCGCAGGCGCCGCAGCGCAGCGGGGTGTGCCAGCGCAAGTGCCTCACGTCGGCGATTTCCTGCCTCGATTCTCCTCTGAGGAAATGCTAAATTAGTCATTGCTTGGGCAAAGAGAGGGAGGTCTTTATGCGTGCATTTGCAATTTTTCTGTTAGGCGGCGCTTTGACTAGTTTTGTGTGTGCGTCCGCATGGGCCGGCAAGCTGCCGAAGGACGCGGTCGAATTAACCGCAGCCGAGGTCAAGGCGATATATTCAGGCAAGACCGGTATTTATGACGTCTCTAGCATTTACTATGCATCTGACGGCACAACCAAGGGAATCTTTGGCAAACCTAAGGTAACGGCAACTTTTAAGGGCACTTGGAGCGTAAGTGGTAATGAGATGTGCGCCAAGAATAAGCCAAAGGGTGATCCAAAAATCTACAGGGACTGCAACAAATTTTGGCGTTCTGGAAAAAGGATATATGACCTTTGGTCTGTCCACTATGATGGATCAAAGCCGGATCTAAAGAGCGGGTATGTTACCACTACCGTTAAGAAGCTTAAGGACGGAGATTTAGTGGCGAAAAAATACGCTGCTGCAGGCGGGGAGTGACAAAAGCGACAGGAACACGCAAGGAAAAAGCCCGCCACCGTGAGGCGGCGGGCTTAGCAGTTCCGTCTGGGTGCCGGTTCAGTGGCGCCCAGTGGGCCCTTCAAGGAACTCCATGAAGTTTTCCACCGCTCTGTCCGCTGGCGTTGACCGGGAGTTGCAAGCACTGAGAATGGCGGCGGCGATTTTCAGCATATCGGTGCGACTTCCAACAATCTTTGACACCACGGCATTTTCTGTGCCGCCGTCATAAGTCGAGCGCTGCAGGACATGCAGCGTCAGCCTGAGATTGTGGCCCATAAATTGGAGTGGGCCTGACGTTGCCCCCAGTTTCTATCCAGTTTTGAGTTCGTTTCCGGCGTGGGTTGTGCCCTGCTGGGCGGGNTGTAGTCGGCGTGCCACAGGGCGATGGCTACGCGTGCCTGAGCCAGCGAGGTAAACAGTGTCTCGTTGAGCAGTTCATCGCGCAGTCGGCCGTTGAAGCTCTCGATGAAGCCATTCTGCATCGGCTTGCCGGGCGCAATGTAATGCCATTCGACGCGGTTCTGATCCGCCCAGGCGAGGATGGCGTTCGAGGTGAACTCGCTGCCATTGTCGCTGACGATCATTCTCGGCCGGCCGCGCTCGGTGATGAGCCGGTCCAATTCGCGGGCAACCCGCATGCCCGAGAGAGATGTATCAACGATGAGTGCCAGGCACTCTCTCGTGCAGTCGTCGACGACGGCCAGGATGCGGAAGCGGCGCCCGTCGGTGAGCTGGTCCGATACGAAGTCGAGCGACCAGCGCTCGTCGGGCCTCAGNCGCCACGGCGACGAACGGCGAGCTTCTCCTCCCGATAAAGCCGGAACAGCTTCTTGTGGTTCACGATCAGGCCCTCCCGCCTCAGCATCACGAGAAGACGCCGGTAGCCGAACCGACGACGTTCCTGCGCGATTGCCTTCATCCGCTCGCGAACCTCGCGGTCGTCCGGCCTGCTGGTCTCGTAGCGAACCGTCATGCGGCAACAGCCGATGGCTTTATACGCCCGCCGTTCGCTCATCCCGAAGCCTTCCTTCAGGCGAGCGACAGCTTTCCGCTTGGCCGCGGGCGTCNACGCCCGCCGTTCGCTCATCCCGAAGCCTTCCTTCAGGCGAGCGACAGCTTTCCGCTTGGCCGCGGGCGTCACCATTTCTTTCCCACAAGATCCTTCAACGCGGCATTGTCGAGCATGGCGTCGGCCAGAAGCCGCTTTAGCCGCGTGTTCTCGTCCTCCAGCGCCTTCAGTCGCCGAGCCTCGGAGATATCCATCCCGCCGAAGCGGGCCTTCCAGTTGTAGATCGAGGCGTCGCTGACCCCGTGCTTGCGGCACAGATCGGCAACCGATACCCCGGCCTCGTGTTCCTTCAAAATTCCGATGATCTGCTCTTCAGAGAAGCGGCTGCGTTTCATGTCCTGGTCCTCTCGATGGGCCAGAACGAACTTCAAACCGGATTAGATCAGAGGGGCAAGGTCAGCACCATCCCAATTGCCTTTATCGGTATCCCGCTAAAGGCTGATCATAAGATACTTGGGACATTGTCGATCGACCGGGCCGGAGACGGCGCCACCGACTTTCGCAATGACGAGGACACATACTTCCTGACGATGGTCGCCAACCTTGTCGGCCGGATCATCCGTCTCCACGTATCCTGAGTACAGATCGTCAGGGGTCTGTCCATGAGCAATGGAGACCGGAGAAATCGCCCAACGAGGGGAGGATCTGCCACCCTGCCCGGCAGGCGGACGTCAAAATCGACGGGATCGTCGGGGAAAGCCCCGCACTCAAGCAGGTGCTCGAAACCGTCTCGGTCGTAGCAGGGACTAATTCCACCGTGCTTCTGCGGGGTGAAAGCGGCACCGGCAAGGAATTCTTTGCGCGGGCCATCCATAAGCTCTCACGTCGGAGAAAGAAGTCTTTCGTCAAATTGAACTGCGCCGCACTGTCTGAAAGCGTTCTGGAGTCAGAACTGTTTGGGCATGAAAAGGGCGCTTTCACGGGTGCTATCTCCCAGCGCGCCGGTCGTTTTGAATTGGCAAATGAGGGAACGCTGCTACTTGATGAAATCGGCGAGATTTCGCCGGCCTTTCAAGCCAAGCTGTTGCGTGTCTTGCAGGAAGGCGAGTTGGAGCGAGTCGGCGGCACCAAAACGCTACAGGTCGACGTCCGCCTCATATGCGCCACCAACAAGGACCTCGAGACGGCCGTCATAAAAGGGGAGTTCCGGGCCGACCTTTATTACCGCATCAATGTGGTGCCGATCATCCTGCCTCCGCTCAGAGAGCGACCCGGCGATATTCCACGCCTTGCGAACGCCTTCCTCGACCGATTCAACAAGGAGAACGATCGCGCACTCGCCTTCGCGCCGTCGGCGCTTGACCTGATCTCGCAATGCTACTTCCCTGGTAACGTCCGCGAACTGGAGAACTGCGTCCAAAGGACGGCCACACTTGCGCGTTCAAGGACGATCACTCCATCCGATTTCGCCTGTAAGAAGAGCCAGTGCCTTTCCTGGCTCCTCTGGAAGGGAGTCGACCGCTCGAATGGCGGCAATGCCATCGACGATCTCGCACGGGTCAACGCAGTGCCGGTCGGATTGCAGCTGCCGGCCAGTCGCATCGGTGCCTCGGCGGGCAAGGTATCTCCCCTTACGGCCGGCGATCCGAACGATCCCGCTTGTCCCCCGCGTCTGACGGAACGCGACCGGCTGATCGACGCGATGGACAAGGCCGGTTGGGTTCAGGCCAGGGCGGCTCGTATCCTCGGCCTCACGCCGCGGCAAGTCGGCTACGCCCTGCGCCGGCATGGTATCGAGGTGAAGAAATTCTAGGCATCCGCTGGTGAAACGTAAGCCCGGAGTAGTCTCCCTCACACTCTGCGCACCCAAGGCTGGTAACCTTCGCGACCCGATTTGCTTGTCCACTGTCGGAAGCCCGACAAAGGTGTGTCGGAGCAATCCGACGGAATCCGACACGAAAGCACAATTCGTGAACCAAAACCGCTCTTTGAGCTGGCATAGCTCTTGCGGTTTGAACTGCGACATTCACCCAGCAACGGAGCCGTTCGATGTCCGCACCGGCAATTTCGCTTGAGAGCCTCAGCACGACATTCGGTGACCAGTTGCTTGCCACCGTGAAAGCTGGTGGCTGCGCGTCTTCGTCCTGCGGCTCGTCGACAAAGCCGAACGACACGGATCCGGCTATCTGGGAGAAGATCAAGGATCACCCCTGCTTTTCAGAAGAGGCGCACCACTATTTCGCGCGCATACACGTCGCGGTCGCGCCCGGCTGCAATATCCAGTGCAACTACTGCAATCGCAAATATGACTGCGCCAACGAAAGCCGGCCTGGGGTGGTCTCCGAAAAGCTGACGCCCGACCAGGCGCTACGCAGGGTGATTGCGGTCGCCAACGAGGTGCCGCAGCTTTCCGTGCTCGGCATCGCCGGACCGGGCGATGCCTGTTACGACTGGAAGAAGACGAAGGCAACGTTCGAACGAGTCGCCAGGGAAATCCCAGACATCAAGTCTTGCATCTCCACGAATGGGCTCGCGCTGCCGGACCATGTCGATGAGCTTGCCGACATGAATGTCGATCACGTGACGATCACCATCAACATGGTCGACCCTGAGGTCGGTGCAAAGATCTATCCTTGGATCTTTTACGACCATCGCCGCTACGTCGGCATCGAAGCCGCCCGGATCCTGCACGAGCGGCAGATGTTGGGCCTGGAGATGCTGAGTGCGCGCGGCATCCTCACCAAAATCAATTCGGTGATGATCCCCGGCGTGAATGATGAGCATCTGATTGAGGTGAATAGATGGGTCAAGGAGCGAGGCGCGTTCCTGCACAACGTCATGCCGCTGATTTCGGACCCGGCGCACGGCACGCACTACGGACTGAGCGGGCAGCGCGGCCCAAACGCAATGGAGATGAAGGCTCTTCAGGATCGTCTCGAAGGCGGCGCCCAGTTGATGCGCCACTGCCGGCAGTGCCGGGCAGATGCCGTCGGCCTGCTTGGCGAGGATCGTGGCCAGGAATTCACGGCCGACCGGATTCCCGGCGCGGTCACCTACGATGCCAGCAAGCGCAAGGCCTATCGGGAGTTGGTCGTGCAGGAGCGCCGTGATCACGTGACGGCCAGGAGCCAAGCGATCGGAATGGTTAAGGCAGCGGGCCCCGGCAAGCCCCTTCTCTTCGCGGTGGCGAGTAAGGGCGGCGGCCGCGTCAATGAACATTTCGGCCACGCGAAGGAATTCCAGGTTTATCAAGCCTCGTCGAGGGGGATCAGCTTTGTCGGGCATCGCAAGGTGGAACAGTATTGCCTCGGCGGCTGGGGCGGAGAAGCCGCTCTCGATGGCGTCATCGCAGCGCTTGAAGGCATAGATATCGTGCTGTGCGCCAAGATCGGAAACTGCCCGCAGGATCAGCTCGCCGACGCTGGAATCCAAGCCACCGACGCATATGCCCATGACTATATCGAGACCGCAATCAGCGCGATTTACGCCGCCGCGTCTAGGACCCCCGCACTCGCGGCGACGGCCTGAGCTGTCTCATCCATTCGGACCAGGAGTTAAAATGGCTTTCAAGATCATCGCATCCCAATGCACCCAATGCGGCGCCTGCGAATTCGAATGTCCCTCCGGCGCGATCAAGTTCAAAGGCGAGAGCTATGTGGTCGACACGCAAAAGTGCACCGAATGCGAGGGAGCCTTCGATACGCAGCAATGTGCCTCGGTATGTCCGGTGCCGAAGACCTGCGTTCCTGCGTGACCGACAATTGGGATGCCGAGATGGTCGGGGCTGCCTCCAAAGCACGCCTGGAGCGCCTTGTTCCCAACCTGCAGCTTCAAGAGAAACCAGGGAACCGACATGTGGCTCGGACGCGAAGAGGAGGTCGAAATCCGCAGGCCTCCACGATTCATGCCGGGAGAGCGGGTTCGTGCCATTCGGCACATAAAGAATGACGGTACCTATCCTGGCAGGGAGATCGGCGAAAATCTCGTGCGGAAGGGCGACGAGGGATATGTGCGCGACATTGGCACCTTTCTCCAGCAGTTCTTCATCTATGCGGTCGAATGGATCGACCGTGGCACGGTCGTCGGCATGCGAGCGCGTGAACTGATGAGCCTCGACAAAGCCGAGGATCCCGGCAGTGCTGAAAGCAATACCAATGAAGGGACGGCCAGATGAAAGTCATGATCCGCAGGACCGAGGCTGGCTTATCGGCGTACGTCCCCAAGAAGGACCTCGAAGAGCCGATCATCAAGCTTGAGAAGGAAGAGTTGTGGGGCGGGACTGTGACGCTCAGGAACGGGTGGCGGCTCCTCCTACCCGATCTTCCGCGGGATACGCGTCTGCCGATCACCGTCGAGGCAAGGAAGATTTCCGAAGATGACTGATGCTGCCCATTGATAAGGGGCGTCGCGAGGAAACCAGCATGAACACGATCCCGACATCGGGCCACCTCGTCATCGTGCGGGACAGTTTTGCCGAAAAGCTGCTTGACCTGGCGAAGCAAGCGCTCGCCGCCGATGAGGTGATCCCCTATCTCGGTCCGGGTCTTCTTGGGTTCAACTGTGCGGAACCGCCTGTGCCGCATACGCCGGAGGTCGTTGCCGCGGCACTCAATGCGCGGGCGCCAGCCCCTTCCAAGATCCGCACCAATATGTGGTCGGTTGCGCAGTTCATCGAACAGCGCCGGCATCGCCGGACGCTTCAAGCTTGGATGACCGACATATTCGCAGCACCGGTGGCGCCGACCGTCCTCCACGCCTGGCTCGCAAGGCTGCCGCTCTCCCTCATCGTCGACAGCTGGTACGACAGCGCGATGCGCACGGCTCTCGTAGAGACCGGCCGAACGGACGTCGTCGAGATACAAGGCGTCACGCGGGCGAACGAAATCCGGGACATTTGGACGAAAACCTACGATCTGTCCGGGAGGGAACTCGACCCCCGATCGGGGGCAAAGACGGTTCTCTATACACCTCACGGGAGTATTAGGCCGGCGCAAAACTTTCTCGTCGCAGATTCCGACTATGTCGAAGTCCTGACCGAAATCGATATCCAGACACCGATCCCAGACGTGGTGAAGGAACGGCGCATCACCCGTGGATTTTTCTTCGTTGGCTGCCGCTTCAACGGTCAGATGCTGCGCACCTACGCCAGGCAGATCATGAAGCGCTCCCGAGGTCCACATTGCGCGGTAATGGACGCGGAAACGCTGACCAGAAACGAAGCGCGTTTCCTTGCGGCAAGCGGAATCACGGTGATCGACATGCCAGTAAGTGAAACCGCGGCTCGGCTTATAGGAACGGGCACTGCTGCAGGTGGTGGACAGGATTAACAATGGCGGGCCCCTTTGATGATTGGTCCTTCGGCTTGCCTCGAAGGCGCAAAATGCAGTCGGGAATACACCCGTGAGCAGTGATGCTATCGGCAGCGCAACGAACGCTCTGAATTCGTTGACCCATGTGGAAGCGGCGCGCTGGGGCCGGGATTTGAGTACGCTGTTGCGCATCACGCGTATGAATTTGCGGCATCCCTGGCAGGTCGCCTTCGCTATGGGCTCGACGATCATGGCGGCAATCCTCCAGTTGCTCATTCCCCAGCTTCTCGGCCGGGCTGTCGACCAGACCCAGACAGCCATTGGGGGCGGTGTCGCGGGGACCGCGGCAGGACAAGCGCTCTGGACCCCGGCTCTCCTGCTGCTCGCCGTCAGCGCGCTACGCGGCCTTTTCACGATGGCGCAGAACTATTTTGCCGAAGCAGTCGGGCATCATGTCGCGTACGAACTGCGGCTCGCCTACTACGACAAGATCCAGCGTCTCAGCTTTTCCTTTCACGACCGGGTCCATTCAGGCGATCTGATCACCATCGGAATGCTCGATCTCCAAGGCGTGCGGATGTATTTTTCCACCGCGCTCGTTCGCGTGCTCCTGCTCACCATGCTGATCGGGATCGGCGCCTACATGATGATCTCGACCGATCCCATGCTCGGCCTGGTCGCGCTGAGCTTCGTGCCTTTTGTCGCCTGGCGCTCATCGGCCACACAGCTTAGGCTGCGCGCCACCTGGCTCGACCTGCATGAGCGGCTTTCGGTACTAAGCCGCGTGATGGAGGAAAATCTCGCAGGCATCCGCGTGGTCCGCGCTTTTGCGTCTCAAGCCTATGAGATGCTGAAGTTCGACGGCGCTTCCAAGAACGCGCTCGACCTCGCCCACGACCGAGTTGACATCTACGTGCCCAGCACGTCGGCGATGACCTTGTCCTTCTTTTTCGCAATGGGATTGGTGCTCTGGATCGGTGGCAGCAGGCTCGTCGCTGGCGAGATCAGCGTCGGAACGGTGGCGACCTTCCTGACCTTCATGACAATCCTCCAAATGCCAGTCCGCCAGATCGGCCTCATGGTCAATGCCTTTGCCCGCGCTTCTAGCTGCGGTTCGCGGCTTTTCGGTCTCCTCGACCAGGAGATCACAATCAGGGATGCTCTCGAGGCCAGACCGCTCGAGATAAGCGACGGCACTCTGCGCTTCCACAATGTCTCATTTGCGTACCCCAGCGCCGAAAACCGCGCCATTTTGAAGAACCTCAGCTTTGAGGCCCGTAGAGGCGAGACGATCGCGATCGTCGGTCCGCCGGGTTCGGGCAAATCGACGATGGCTCATCTGGTCCCCCGCTTTTACGACGTGACCGGTGGCGCCATCACGCTGGACGGCCAGGACATACGTAATGTCACCCTCGCGACGCTTCGCAAGGCGGTCGCCGTCGTACAGCAGGATGCATTCCTATTCACCACCACGATCGAGAACAACATCGCTTATGGCGATCCCTGGGCGAAGAGACAGCGAATAGAACGCGCTGGCGAATTCGCCCAGCTCCACAACTACATCCTCGGGCTCCCAGCAGGCTACGAGACGGTCGTGGGCGAACGCGGCGTCTCTCTCTCTGGCGGCCAGCGCCAGCGTCTCACGATTGCTCGCACCATGATGCTGCGCCCCTCCGTCGTCGTTTTCGACGACTCAACGGCCGCGACCGATGCCGGCACCGAGCAGCGCATCCGCGCGGCGATGCGGCGCTTCGCCAAGGATCGGGTGACGATCATCATCGCGCACCGGCTGAGTGCGCTTATGCATGCCGATCAGATCCTTTTTGTCGATAACGGCGAAATCGTAGAACGCGGCACGCATCAAGAGCTTTTGGCGAAGCGGGGACGCTACAGGGCCCTTTACGATCTCCAGACGCGCCCGGGTGATGACATTATGACCCAGTATGGGGACGCCCGCTGATGGCCCAGGGCCGCGCCGGCGAACTCGAAGCCGACCGTGACGACGGCAGACGCCCTCCGCGCGCGGTTGTCGGCTCGCACCGCATCGAGGAGGAGATGTTCGGCCGGGCTTTCGACAAGAGCATCCTCCGGCGCATCTGGGCCTTCGTCCGTCCCTATCGGGCCAGGGTAGTCATCACGATTGCAGCAATGCTGATCTTCACCGGGACGCAGCTTCTCATCCCGTTGATCATCAGCTACGCGATCGACCCGGGCATGAACCCGGCAAGGAACGATCGCTCAGCCCAGCTTGCGGCCGTCGGCGCGTTCGTTTTGGCGATTTTGGTCAATTTCGCTGCCGGCTACATGCAGGAAACCGTGGTTGGGAAAGTGGCCGAAACTGTCCTGTTCGACATCCGCCGCGCCATGTTTGGCCATCTGCAGAAGGTCTCGCTCTCCTTCATGGACAAGACCGAGGTCGGACGCCTCATGTCGCGCCTGCAAGGCGACGTCAACTCCATACAGGAATTCCTCGAAACCTCGGTATATTCCATAGGCGATGTTGCGCTTCTCTTCGGCATCGTTTTCCTAATGCTGTGGCTCGACTTCCGCCTCGGCCTCCTGACGCTCTCGGTTCTGCCGGTCCTGGTGATCGTCCGCATTGTCTGGCTGCCGCGTGCCCGCGCCGCCTTCATGGCTGCACACGAGACTAATTCCGTCGTCAACGGCGCGCAGGCCGAAGCCATTCACGGCGTGCGCACCGTCCAGTCCATGGACCGCCAGCAGGTGAATTTCATCCTTTTTGACGACAAGGCCCATGCCAACCTCAGGACCCACCTGATCGCTGCCAAATATGCACTGGTCATGGTGCCTATCGTCGATGGCCTCACCGGCCTCGCCATGGCCGCCGTTATTGTGGTCGGCGGCTCGATGGTTCTGAATGGCCGCATAGATGTGGGCGTATTGGTTGCCTACCTATTTTACATCCAGCGCTTCTTTGACCCGATCCGCTCACTCACCCTGCAATATTCGGTCATGCAGCGCGCCATGGCCTCAGGCAAGCGCCTGGCCGATGTGCTCGACGTCAAGATCGATGTTCAGGACAAACCCAATGCCAAGGTGCTTTCGCCCGAAATGGACGGCTCGGTCGAGTTCAGGGACGTCACCTTCGGCTACAATCCGAACCGTTCGGTGCTGAAAAATGTTTCCTTCCGGGTCAATCCCGGCGAGACGGTCGCACTGGTCGGGCCGAGCGGTTCTGGCAAATCGAGTGCGATGGCCCTGGTCCACCGCTTCTATGATGTTCAGCAGGGCCAAGTGCTGGTCGGCGGATATGATGTGCGCGATCTCACCCAGGAATCGCTCGGCCGCCAGGTCGCCATGGTGCTGCAGGAGCCATTCCTGTTCACCGGGACGGTCTTCGAGAACATTCAATACCACAAGACAGAGGCCACGCGAGACAAGGTGATCGAGGCGGCCAAGGCGGTCGGCGCCCACGACTTCATCATGAGCCTCGCCGATGGGTATGAGACCCAACTTGGCGAACGCGGCGACAACTTATCTCTCGGCCAGCGCCAGCTTATCAGTTTCGCCCGCGCCCTCGTCGCCGACGCCAAGATCCTCGTGCTCGACGAAGCTACCGCCAAGATCGACAGCTACACGGAAATGCAGATTCAGAAGGCTCTGATAAAGCTGCTTGAAGGCCGTACTGGCCTCGTGATCGCCCACCGTCTTGCCACGATCCGGGGTGCCGACCGCATCATCGTGCTTCAGAATGGCCAAGTTATTGCGGCTGGCAACCACGATCAGCTAATAGCCACGGGGGGCCTCTATTCCAAACTCTACAATCTCAACTACGCCTCCTTTGACGATATTCCAGAACACGATACGACCGTACAAGCCGGCTCCCAGACCTGACGTCTTGGCGGCCTTGTGGTACTGACATTGACCTCGGGCGTGCCGGCGGACACTCAGGCCGCCGCAGACGAGGAAGCAGGCAGCATTCATGCAAAGCACTCGCGCCGATCGTGAAGACCGGCTGCGAACGATTTCCTCCAGCGTCGTTATCCGACCGCGGTGCACGCCGCGACATCGGCGAACTCGCTCCAGGTGGTGTCGCTCGGCGTAGCAAAGCCGCTCGCGAGCGCGCCCTCAACAGCGCCGTAGCGAGTGACGGCTTTGCTACCGCCGAGCCGCTGATGAAGCTGGATGCGGGAGCCGCCACCGGCGCCGCCCCGGTCGAGAAGAACCTCTTGCGGCGGGCTATGGGCAACGACTAGCGCGAGCGCGACGAGCAGATGCGTGCCGGCATCGTGACGCGCTCGGCCATCATCTCCTTAGGATCGTGCAGTCTCACACCGTGCCCAGATGCCGGCCAACGCACAAACCTGGTAATGTGTGCCGCCGGCTCGTCGTCAGTTTGGCCTCCCTCACGATTTCCCAATCCCCACCACGTGCACGCTCGAGCAATGTGAGGGAGCGCTGTTACAACGATTTACCTTCGGATCAGACCGCGAATTTCATGGTCAGCCAAGTCGAGCCATGATTTCGGATTGAATGGTCGTCGCGGTGTATAGGGAAGCATCTAGCGGCAGATTCCCAAATGCCAGTTGACAAAGAAGGTAGTTAGCACCTGCCTCTTCCAACTGACTGAGCAGAGCTTCTCGCACAGACGCTGCTGATCCTACCACGCACAATTCACTCTCGACTGCCGCATCGAAGGTCAGCGGCAGGTTGGGTGGAGTGGGGATAGTGTTAAGCTCGTAAAGGAATTGGAAGCTCTTGAGCCATCGTTCGTAAGCAGGTGCCGCGAGCGAATAGGCATGTGTGTCACAACGCCCAACCACGACCATGCGGAGCAATCCAATAAATGGCGCTCGATCGCCCGCGCCAGTGTTGTCCTCTTGATAGGCGCGGAACGCATCAGTAGTTTTGCGAACAGAAGAGGAAGGTCCTACACACGCGATATTTGCTCCATTCGCAGCGGCCCAGGCTGCGGACTCGGGTCGATTGGCGGCGACCCATGTCGGCGGATGTGGACGCTGATGAGGTCTTAGCGTCAAAGGAACGTCATTGAGCTCAAAATGGCGGCCTTGATAGCACAGCGTGCCAACCTTCATGGCATTAACAAGTATTTCAACAAGAATTTCGCTGGCTTCCGCATAGCGGCCCGGCACCGCGTCCGCACCAATCCCGAAGTAACCCAATTCGATCGGGAGAGCACCGCGCCCTATGCCCAGTTCGAGCCTGCCACCGCTCAACTGGTCCAGCATACAGATCTCTTCGAACGCACGCAGCGGATGATAAAGCGCAAGCAGCATCACCAAGGGTCCGAGACGCAGGCGCCGGGTGCGCTGGGCGACGCTCGATAAGAACAGATTCGGCGATGGACCTCTCCCATGGGGGGTACAGTGGTGCTCTGCGAGATGATAGGCATAGAACCCTAGCTGATCGCACGCCTCTGCTAATATCAGGCGATCTTCGTACTGCCGGGCGATATCGAGGCCGTCCTCGTCCAGATGATCGAAGATGCCGAAGGCTAGGTTTGAAGGAAAGACGTTTGTCACTCGATATTGTCCCCGATTTTAAAGAAAAATGTTGTCGTGCTTGGGTGACCAAGCAAGTCTAAACATAGCAATGTGTGATATCGGATTAGCGTCAGCGTACCGAACGAGCAGAGCCTGACGCTCCCCTGCCCGTGGTGCTTGGTATGTTTAAGCTTCCTACTATATCGCGAGCGGCAGCAAGAAATGCATCCAATTGCTCTTTTGTGCCGATGCTGACGCGGATGCAATGTTCCAAACCGTTGTCCGGAAAGTAGGCAACGAGTATCTTTTGCCTTTCTAAGGCTGCTTGCCACCATGAGCCGTCCTGTCCCGCTGGCACACGGGCTAGCAAGAAATTTGCGTGGGAGGGCGTTACGGAAAATCCAAGTTGCGACAGTGCGGCTGTCACTCGCTGTCGTTCATGTCTGATGTGCTTGTGGTTCTCTGCGTAGGCGCCGCGATGCGCAAGCACGCTGATACCAACCGCATGCCCGATCACGTTCATGTTGAAGACGTTCTGGATGTTGCGCAGCCTGCCAATAATCTCAGGGTGACCAAAACCGAAACCGACGCGAATGCCGGCGGCGGCATAGCTCTTCGAAAATGTTCTCAAGATCAGAAGGTTCGAATAACGGTTGATGAGGCGCAGCCCGTGATCGGGTGCAAAGTCGACGTAGGCCTCATCAAGGACGACCAGGCGATCCGATTGTGACACGAGGCGTTCGATATTGCTTATCGAGAGGAATGTTCCGGTCGGATTGTTTGGATTGGCCACCAGAATGAACTTGGCGTCTTTTGCCGGACCGGAAAGCAATTGCTCCATTGGCAGCGAATGAGTTTGACATCCGACCTCGAGAAACTCAGCACCATGCAACATGGCAAGTTTGCGGTTGAACGAAAACCCTGGCGATATCATCGCCACCTTGTCGCCAGGGGCGAGGAAAGCTCTGTAGATGAGTCCGAGCAGTTCAGACGACCCGTTGCCTGCGATGACCTGATCCGTGGATACGCCATAGGTATTGGACGCTGCTTCCCTCAAGCTGATGTTATCGTCGTCCGGATACAGATACTGGCGCTGGAGGGCCGCCACTGCACTTTGCATTATGATTGGCGGCAACGGAAACGGGTTCTCATTCGTATTCAGCTTGACAAAACTTCTGTCCGGCGCTGGTCCGTTGGACGGCAGAGCATCTAACTGTCGCGTCCCTTGCGGAAGAGACGAAAGCACAGCTTGCAGTTTTGCATCGGACATATTTTATCTCCGTTTCAGTCGCACAGGGGCATCCATATGAGCTCGCAACGAGAGCAACATGGCGGACGGATTGACGATGGCAGCGTCGCCTTTCACAAGATGGTCGCAACGCCGGCTGCCACGGGAATTCGGCCAGGCTGTCCTCGGTCGGATCGACTTGACGCGGACGCGGATCTGCATCCCTGCGCGGGCCAAGCCGCTAAGCGGTCTCAGCTAATCCGCCTGAGTCATGCTTTCACAGACGCTTGACCTCGATGCCGTATTTCCTCAGCACGTAGCCAATCTGGCGCGGGGTCAGTCCAAGCAGGCGCGCCGCCTTTGCCTGCACCCAGCCACATCTTTCCATGGCAGCAATGACGCGCTCGGCGTCGGTGGTCCTCGCGCCCAATGAGTGGGTTGCTCCGGCAGGCGGGACTGTGGTGGCGGCCGAACGAGCGGCCGCATCCGGAGGCGTGGCCGGATTCACTGCGTCTGGCAGGATTGGCGCTGGTTGCAGCGCGGCCTTGCCCGATCTGCTCTTCCGCAGCGCCTCGGCAAAGCATTGGTCGTGGGAGCACGCAAAGTCGTTTCTCCCGATTGATAGTCCCTCCGCCAGGATCGCTGTCCGGTGCACGCAATTTTCAAGCTCGCGAATGTTGCCGGGAAATTCACATTTCATCAGTACTTCAATCGCACGCGGATCGAAGGTCAGCGTACGGCCGTTCTCATCGTTGAAATTCTTGAGAAACTCAGCTGCGAGGAGCGGAATATCGCTGCGCCTTTGGCGTAATGCCGGCACCAGCAAGGGAACCACGTTGATGCGATAATATAGGTCGGCGCGGAACTCATTCCTTGCAACCGCCTCTTCAAGGTTCCTGTTCGTGGCGGCAATCACGCGAACGTCGACCTTGATGGTCTGGTTGCTGCCGACGCGCTCAAACTCCTGCTCCTGCAGCACGCGCAGTAGCTTTGCCTGGAAGGAGGCCGAGATCTCGCCGATCTCATCCAGAAACAACGTCCCCTTGTCGGCGAGCTCAAAGCGACCCTTGCGGGAATTGAACGCGCTTGTGAAGGCACCCTTCTCATGACCGAACAATTCGGATTCCAGGACTGTCTCTGGCAGCGCTGCACAATTGAGTTTGATGAAGGGCCGCTTGGCGCGCGGCGACAACTCGTGAATTGCCTTGGCGACCAGCTCCTTCCCGGTACCGGATTCGCCTCGCAACAGAACCGTGGTCTTTGCCTTAGCTACCACTGCGATCTTCTCGAGCAGCGCGCTTAGCGCCGGACTATCGCCAATCATGCCCTTGACGTGAACCTTCTTGCGCTGCGGTGCAGGGTGCTTGACATCAGAGAATTGCGTTTGCAGCCGATCTTCCACCTCCGTCGGTCGTTCGCGGTCGCCCGCGGAGAAGCGGTGCAACTTGACTGTCTGTCCCACCATGTTGGCTATCATGGTGAGCAGCCGGACATCATAATCGAGCCGATACGTTGACCTGCTGTCCAAGGCGCGGTCGATAGTCAGCGTGCCTACGGCGTTCCCATCAATACGAATGGGAACGCCGATGAAGGACACGGTGTCGGAGGCCCCAAGCACCTCTACGTCAGCGGCAGTGAAGGCCGAATGCACCGCTATGTTCTCGGCGACGAGCGGCGTGTCCGTCGTCACAATCAGATCGATTGCCTTGCGCGGCAGGCGCATCCGGGAGCGCTCATCGCTGTTCTCGTCGCAGCCGGTGACTACGGTGATGTCCAGTACGCCCTCAGCGTCGAAGAGAGCGATGATGCCGTGCCGCATCTGCACAAACGAGGGCAGGAGATCGACGACCTTGGCCAACGTGACTTCGAGCCGGGCGGGGTCGGTGAGTACTTTCGATATTTCGAAGATGCCGGTAAGCGCGTGCTCATGCGATGGCACAAAAGGGACCGCGGTGTTCATCTCGGACTTTGGGTAAGCCCTTTTCGCATCCGGAAGCGAAATGCGGCACTCGCTGGCATTTTGTTCTGATTTGGGAATGTTGTGGTGCATATGATCCTCGATCTCGCGCCATGAAATGCATGCCGGCGGCATGTGCGCCCGCGACGTCGCGGGCAAGCGCGAAAATGCTCTGACGTGAACTCGTGCCACCGCCGTGTGGTCGAGTGCAAAGCGGGTCGACCCCTGACGCATCGCTTGGCTCTCCCTCCACGAAGCTTGGCCACGTTCTCGGCTTGCACGGGGGCAACCACACGTTGATTTTCAAAAGACTGGAGCGAGGCGGGATAGTCAATCGATCTTTCTTTCATTCGTGAAACGAAACCTCGCTGCCTATGATAGAATTCATCAGTTCTAATTTTTGTCGGGATGTTGAACGACAGAAATACGGCGCCGGCGATGCGGTGCCCGAGCGGCTGACCGCGCCGAGTATAAATTGCCGGGCCGTGCCATTCACCAGCGCCTGCGAACCAGGGGCGGGAGCAATAATCACTGCCGACGACACTGGTCGGTCGCGGCAACCGCCATTTCCTCGATATTGATGACGCAGATAAGGCGGCGGCGTCGCGTGTGAAGGCGCGAAGCTGGCGGTCGAGCGCGGCTTTCTCGGCGGTGCTCGGAACTTCTGAACCGCATCGTCGCGGTCAGCACCAGCGGCGTCAATCCCTACGTCTCGACGTCGCTTTCAAGCTGTCGCTGCAGCGGGAGCGCGGCAAAGAACACGGCAATTCTCCGCTCTGGTGCCAGCGATGCGGCCCTTCCCAAAGTCGGCAAACCGAGGAGCCCACCACGATGTGCAGCAAAACCGCAAGCCAGAGAGATCGACCGGCAATCTGCCGGAGAACATCAAGCGCGTGCTGGACGGCGGCCTTGTCATTCCCGTCTTGTGCCACCGCATCCGATCATTGGCGAGCCCAACGTCAGTTCAGGTCATGCGGATCCATTTGGCATGGGTATTGCGGCGGCGTTGGTGCAGCGTTCGACCGGAGCGCCGCGATAGGGAGAAGCCCGGGAGAAGTCACGCCACCTCGATCCGGTCAGGGAGAGAGAACAGTGTCAGCTGCACAAGTCCGCGGCGCGAGTCCCGCGCCCCGCAAACCCTTCTATGCCAAGCTTTACGCGCAGGTGCTTGCCGCCATCGCCCTCGGCGTCGCAATTGGCTATTTCTATCCGGGGACCGGCGAGAGCCTGAAGCCGCTGGGTGATGCCTTCATCAAGCTGGTCAAGATGATCATCGCGCCTGTCATCTTCCTGACAATTGCGACCGGCATTGCCGGCATGAACGATCTTCACAAGGTCGGCCGGGTCGCCGGCAAGGCAATGGTCTATTTCCTCACCTTCTCGACGCTCGCGCTGATCGTCGGCCTCATCGTCGCCAATCTCGTCCAGCCTGGCGCCGGCCTCAACATCGATCCGGCCTCGCTCGATGTCCAGGCCGTGAATACCTATGCCGCAAAGGCCCACGAGCAGTCGGTCACCGGCTTCCTGATGAACATCATCCCGCCAACGATTGTCGGTGCCTTCGCGGAAGGCGACATCCTGCAGGTGCTGTTCTTCTCGGTTCTGTTCGGCATGGCGCTCGCGATGGCCGGAGAGACGGGCAAGCCTGTCGTTTGCTTCCTTCAGGCGCTCATCGCGCCTGTCTTCAAGCTCGTCGGCATTCTGATGAAGGCCGCCCCGATCGGCGCTTTCGGCGCAATGGCCTTCACGATCGGCAAATATGGCATCGGTTCGGTCGTCAACCTCGCGATGCTGGTCGCGACGTTCTATTTGACCGCCTTTCTCTTCGTGTTCGGGGTTCTCGGTGCGGTCTGCCGCTACAACGGCATTTCGATCTTTTCTCTCATTCGCTACATCAAGGAAGAGCTACTGCTTGTCCTCGCAACGTCCTCCTCGGAGGCCGCGCTTCCCTCGCTCATGCAGAAGATGGAGAAGGCGGGCGCCAGGCGTTCGGTTGTGGGTCTCGTCATCCCGGCCGGATATTCGTTCAATCTGGACGGCACGAATATCTACATGACCCTGGCGGCCCTCTTCATCGCGCAGGCGACGAACACGGATCTGTCAATCGGCGATCAGGTGCTGCTGCTGCTCGTTGCGATGCTTTCCTCCAAGGGCGCTGCAGGTGTGACAGGTGCGGGCTTCATCACCCTGGCTGCTACGCTCGCCGTAGTTCCGAGTGTTCCCGTTGCTGGGATGGCACTGATCCTCGGCATAGACCGCTTCATGTCCGAATGCCGGGCGCTGACGAATTGCGTTGGTAACGCAGTGGCATCCCTCGTCGTCGCACGCTGGGAAGGAGAATTGGACCAAGCGCAGATGAAAGCCGCCTTCTGCGGTCATCAGCTTGCCGAGGCATCAAGCCGGCTATCCTCCGCCGAGTAAGGTCGACGCACCGCGACCGGTTTCGCCAAGCTGGTCACATGACCTGAACGGTCGACTCGCAGGCTCTAAACGGCGCCTCACGGACCATGTATCAGAAGCGCTAAATGTGTGAGTGCAAATCATCGCCGCCCTAAGCGAATGAACTTTCCGTTATACCCGGCCGGTCTAGGTCTGGAGTAGTCCAATACGCTGTCGATCATTCAGTATGCGGGCGTCTTCACTTTTGCCCACCCGAAACCATTGTCGAATCGCGCTAGGTGACAGAGAGCCAGCCTGCGTCAAAAACCAATCAGAATAGGACCCATGACCAAGCGCCCCACAATTGCCGATCTCGCCCGCGAAGCCCGAGTCAGCGTAGCAACGGTCGATCGGGTTCTGAACGCCCGCCATCCGGTGCGCGAGGAGACCGCGCGGCGGGTCCACGACGCCGCCCACGCGATCGGCTATCATGCTGCCGGGCTCATCAAGCAGCGCTTGCGGCGAGACCTACCGTGCTACCGTCTGGGCTTCATCTTGAGAAAACCGGCCCAGCATTTCTACCAAGACTTTGCGCGCGAGGTCGAAGCGTCGGTCAATTTGGCCCAGTCCTTCCACGGCATTCCGCTCATCCAATTCGCCCCGTCACATATGCCGAGCGACCTAATCGCACCGCTCAAGGATTTGGGCGCACGCTGCCATGCGATCGCGATGGTGGCACCGGACCACCCGAAAATTACAGCAGCGGTTGAGGACCTCAAGGCCAAAGGCATTCCGGTTTTCTCGCTGCTTTCCGACTTCGCCGCCGGCGTGCGACAGGGCTATATCGGCCTCAACAACCGCAAGGTGGGGCGCACGGCCGCTTGGATGGTGTCCAAGGTCGCAAAACGGCCCGGCAAGGTGGCGGTGTTTGTCGGCAGCCATCGTTTCCAGGGGCACGAGCTCCGTGACGTCGGCTTTCGCTCCTATTGCCGTGAGAACGCGCCGACGTTCGAGGTGCTCGATCCGCTTGTGAACCTGGAGAAACGGCAGGTCACCTACGAGGCAACGCTTGATCTCATGCAGCGGGAACCCGAGCTCGTCGGCTTCTATGTCGCCGGCGGCGGCATGGAGGGCGCCATCTCCGCGGTCCGGGAAGAGGGTAAAAGTCGCGATCTCGTCGCGATCGTGAATGAAATCACGCCGGAATCTCGGGCGGCACTCGCAGATAACATCATCACGATGGCGGTCGCCACGCCAATGCGCCGGCTTTCCCAGGAGCTGATAACGCTGATGACGCGGGCTATCGAGACCGGCACTGCTGAAACACCAGGACAGACATTTCTGCCGTTCGACATCCATCTGCCGGAAAATATATGAAGCTGATGGATTCTATCGTAAGCGGGGAGTTTCCTTTCATAAATGAGAGAAAGTTGATTGATGATCCGATCCACGCGGGGTAGCCGCACCCCACAGGCCTCAGCCGCGGCCCAGGATGAAAGCGCCGATTGAGTGAACGGATCGGCCGCGCGTTCAGGCGGAAGCGCGAGGTAAATTCCCTACATCCGCAGCGTCGACCTCGACCGGCTTCATTGCCAACATCTCGACGTTGTCGGTGCAGGGCGGTGTCGTCAAGGATGCCTCACGCCAGTAGCCGAGCGAGGCCGGCACAGTCCATTGGGATCGACCTCGTCGACCGCCATCTCCTCGCCTGGCCGCGCGTGAAAAGCCGCGGCAAGGCTGGCAAAGTTGGCATTTGAGTGGGGCTAAACATCTTCTGGGACTTCGCTCGCGAAATCGGAGGCGGCAGTCAACTCAGCACCAACCCGGGCATGTGTTCTGCTCGTTCCTGGCCCTCGTACTCAGCAAGGAACTGCGCCGCTCTGCCGAGCCAAAGGCCTGACGCCCGAATGGCAACCGCTCCTACGCGATCGCGACCGCCTCCAGGAAGCCCGAGACGCTCAATAGCTTTCAAGCAAAGGCGCCAGGCGAGATGCCTCCTGCAACACCATTTCCCGCATCCACAGGCTTGCCGGATCAGTATTGTGAAGCGCGGGCCATTGGATGGCCTCCGTGAATGCGGGATGAGGAAGTGGCGGCGGAAGTCCGACAATCCGCAGGGGTGTTGTTTTTGCGAAATGCTGCGCCAGCCGTAAGGGCATGGTCCCGATGCGGTTGGTGCCTGATAGGACGGGCGCGATCAGGCTAAAGCCCTGTACGACGACCTCGATACGTCTCTCGAAACCGTGCTCGAGCAAATACCACTCCTCCATGGTGGGCTGCCGGGTGTGCCTGAATTTGAGCACGACATGCCCCATCGACAAGTATCGCTCGAATGTAAGTGGCTCTGACAGCTGCTTGTTCGTGCCGCAGCCTACGCATACGAGCATATCTTCGAACAGGGCTGCGCGAGGATGTTTCGACATGAACACTTCCGGCATAATCAGAAAATCAACGTCGCCGCGCCGGAGAAGCTCCTCGGGGTCGTCGCAAATAGGCAGACATTCGAAGCGGACGGCGGGAGCTTCCCGCGCAGTACGCTCTACGATCCTCTTAAAAAGCACGAGCGTGAGGTAATCGGAAAGCATGATTCGGAAGAGACGATCCGATTGGGCTGGGTTAAAGGCGTCGGAGGAAATAATCGATAGCTGGATGTGCAGCAATGCGTCCCGGACTGCTGGGGCAAGCCCCTCCGCGCGCGGTGTCAAAATGAGCTCGCGGCCGTTCATCGTAAATAGCTCATTGCTGAAGTAGGCGCGTAACCGAGCGACGGCGGCGCTCATGGCCGGCTGGCTCAGGTTAATACTGTTGGCCGCGGCAGTGACTTTACGCTCCCTGATCAGAGCGTCCAGCACAACGAGGAGATTCAGATCCAGCCCCTTAAACCGCATATCCTGATCTATCCAGCGTGTGGATGGGCATCATCTAAACAATCAATTTTACGAATTTACGAACCATGCATTAGAGGAACGTAAATGACCGACGTCAAGCTCAAATCGACGGCGCCGCGACACGGGCGGGAACATCGAGAGAGCTCACTGGCGAGCCCCACCGGCTGGCTCACCTTCGCTAACGACAACGGTTGAGTGCAGCCAACAACGCCGCCGCTTTGGCCGGGTAATGCGGCCCGCAAGAAACTATTTTGAAGAGAGGTCCTGAATGCGCCCTCAGGTGCAGTGGAAATTGTGCTGGGAAAACGAGTTGCAGCTCTCGGACCACGTCGAGCTCGCCCAGTTCTTTCGTAATACCTACGGGCCGACTGGGGCGTCCAACGCAGAACCGTTCGAAGGTAGTCGAAGCTGGGCCGGAGCCAGGCCTGAACTCCGCGCAATCGCCTATGATTCGAGCGGTGTAGCGGCTCACATGGGCATACTGCGCCGTTTCATCAAGGTTGACGCGGTCGATCTGTTGGTGGCTGAGCTGGGCCTGTACGGGGTACGTCCGGATCTTGAGGGTCTCGGAATCGCCCATTCAATCCATATCATGCTTCCAATACTGCAGGAGCTTGGCGTTCCATTCGCTTTCGGAACCGTCCGGGACGCGCTGCGGAATCATGTTGAGAGGTTCGGGCGGCGATACAGCCCTTTGGCCGTTTTGTCGGGAATTCGCGTGCGCTCCACCCGACCAGAGGCGCGCCTCGACCTGCCGCCCACACGCATCGATGACGCACTCACCATTGTTCTGGCAGTTGGACGGCCGATCAGCGAATGGCCCACGGGCACGATGATCGATCGGAACGGACCAGAGCTATGAGCCGTCCCGATTGCTTGTACGAAGTGCGCCGTGAGTGCTCTGACGGCACCGGCCGTCGCAGCGTTTATCTGACGTTTGACGACGGTCCCAATCCACTTGTCACACCGGAGATTCTGGATGTGTTGGCAGAGCAGCGGGTGCCGGCGACTTTCTTCGTCATCGGCGCCTACGCCTTAGAGCACCCGGATCTAATCCAACGAATGTTTGCAGAAGGGCACGAGCTAGGCAACCACACGATGACTCATCCGGATCTGTACAAATGCGGCTTCGGCGAAGTGCAACGTGAGATCTTTGAAGCGAACGGCGCCATCATGAGGGCGTGCCCTCAGGCCTCAGTGCGCTATATTCGCGCGCCCTACGGGGCCTGGAGCGAAGAAGTCTTCACAGCGTCACAGATCGCCGGGCTAACGGCCCTCCATTGGTCCGTCGACCCTCGAGATTGGTCTCGCCCTGGGGTCGACGCGATTATCGATACCGTGCTCGCCTCTGTCCGGCCGGGCGCAATCGTACTCTTGCACGACGGATGCCCTCCCGGCGAGTTGAGCCAGGGCGCTCACGCCGGTCTGCGCGACCAGACGGTCACGGCGCTGTCCCGGCTGATTCCAGCACTTCACGAGCGCGGATTTGTAATCCGCTCACTTCCTCAACATCACTGAACAAACGAGATCCCATGACTCTTCTTGGTACAACCAGCACTGTGGCCATTTCGCTTTATGCACTGCTCTCGACTGCTTATAAGAGCATGCAGGGGATTTATGCTCTGCCGACAAACGACTCATCGGCGTTGGAGGATCTCGTCGGCTCCGATCAACTGCCCAGCGTGGATGTCATCGTCCCCTGCTTCAACGAGGATCCGCGCACGCTTTCAGAGTGCCTGGCGTCCATTGCAGACCAAGAATACGCCGGAAGACTTCGGGTCTATGTGGTTGATGACGGTTCTGGAAATCGCGAAGCCGTAGGAACTGTCCACGAAACCTACGCGCGCGACCCTAGGTTCGACATCATTTTGCTTCCCGAGAATGTTGGAAAGCGCAAGGCGCAGATCGCCGCGATACGCCGCTCATCCGGGGATTTGGTGCTTAACGTTGATTCAGACACGATACTCGCGTCCGACGTCATCACCAAGCTTGTACCGAAGATGCGAGATCCAGCGGTCGGCGCAGTCATGGGTCAGTTGATTGCCAGTAACCGGAGCGAGAGCTGGCTGACAAGGCTGATAGACATGGAGTACTGGCTGGCTTGCAACGAGGAGCGCGCGGCACAGGCTCGCTTCGGTGCCGTTATGTGCTGTTGCGGCCCATGTGCCATGTACCGCCGGTCTGCGCTCCTTTTGTTACTGGACCAGTACGAGTCGCAATTTTTTCGGGGCAAGCCAAGCGACTTCGGGGAGGATCGCCATCTCACTATCCTCATGCTGAAAGCAGGCTTTCGAACCGAGTACGTTCCGGGCGCCATCGCGGCCACAGTCGTTCCGAACAGACTCGGACCGTATCTGCGCCAACAACTCCGTTGGGCACGAAGCACATTCCGGGACACGCTGCTTGGGCTGCGCTTGCTGCCCGGCCTCAATAGCTATCTCACGTTGGACGTGGTCGGACAGAATCTCGGGCCGCTACTCCTCGCCCTATCGGTACTAACGGGCCTCGCACATTTCGCACTGACAGGCACTGTGCCTTGGTGGACAGGACTGATGATTGTGTCCATGACCATGCTCCGATGCAGCGTGGTAGCATTTCGTGCTCGACAGTTTCGATTTCTGGGCTTTTCCCTGCACACGTTCATCAACATCTTTCTCTTACTTCCCTTGAAGGCCTACGCACTGTGTACATTGAGCAATAGCGATTGGCTGTCGCGAAGCTCTGCTGTCGCTACATCGAACACTGGGGGAAAACAGACCCCCACCCAAACTCCGATCACTGGATCAAGCAGGGCAGAATTCTCACCGCATGCGGCTCCGCTTCGCAGGCTCAATCTTGCGCGGATTCTTCGGGATTAGCGCTGTCGAGCAACATCTGCGGCGACGAGTGATCGCTAATTACCTAGGTGGACGAGAGGTGGACGAGTTTGACCCAGAACATGAATCATCAGTTGCTCGATCGGGAATTGGCCGCAGACGATCCGTGGCGCCTCGACGGCAATCCGTTCGAGCGGGAGCGCCACACGCAAATGCTCCAGCTGGCGCTTGCCCAAGGCTCCATTACAAATGCCCTCGAAGTCGGGTGCGCTGCCGGCGCATTCACGGAAAAACTAGCTCCCAACTGCCAAGGGCTCACCGTCATCGATGTCGTGGCGCAAGCGATTGCTCGAGCACGTCAACGGATAAAGGAGCCGTCGCGCATCAACTGGATAGTCTCCGATGTTCAACAGTTTTCGACCGACGAGTTGTTTGACCTGATCGTTGTGGCGGAGGTCCTATACTACCTCGAAGACATAGCCGAGATGCGCGCGGCCGTCAAAAACCTGGTGCGGGTGCTTGCGCCAGGCGGGCATCTGATCTTCGGATCGGCAAGGGATGCTAATTGCCGTCGCTGGGGTCACGCCGCTGGTGCTGAGCCGGTCATCGCCATGCTGAACGAAACGTTGATCGAGGTAGAGCGTCTTGAGTGTCGGGGCGAGTCGGTCAACGAAGACTGCTTGCTCGTCCGTTTCCGGAACCCGCTTTCCGCTTCCTGATCAATCGAATCTATCGCCGTTAACGTGGAGACACTATGCGCATCTGTGGTACCAAGCTGACCCATGATGGGGCGATCGCCCTTGTCGAGGATGGACGGCTCGTCTTCTGCGTTGAGCAGGAAAAGCGGCACAACAATCCGCGTTATCAAACCATCGATAATCTCGACGCAATTGTCGCCGCTTTGGCGGAACAGGGGCTAAATCCTTGTGATGTCGATCAGTTCGTTATCGACGGCTGGGATGGCGAAGACGAGTCACAGTTTCAGGTCCGGCAGGCAACCAAGCAACCGCCAGTCTTGGCGTCCCTCTCGGTAAAATGAACCCATGTCCATGGTAGCGATCGATCTTACTGACGTAAGCAAAACTTATGACAAGCTCGTTGTCGACAGACTGTCGTTCCGCGTTGCGGCGGGGGAATGCTTCGGGCTCCTGGGACCGAACGGTGCGGGCAAAAGCACGATTGCGCGTATGGTCCTCGGCATGACATCGCCTGATGCGGGGAAGATTACTGTGCTCGGCGCTCCAGTGCCGGCGCGCGCGCGTTTGGCACGTATGCGCATCGGCGTGGTCCCGCAGTTCGACAATCTTGATACCGCGTTCACTGTACGCGAGAACCTGTTGGTGTTCGGGCGCTACTTCCGGATGAGCAGACGCCAGATCGAAGCGGTCATACCATCGCTGCTTGAGTTCGCCCGCCTCGAGAACAAAGCGGATGCGCGCGTCGCCGAACTGTCCGGCGGCATGAAGCGGCGCCTGACGCTCGCGCGTGCGCTGATCAATGACCCGCACTTACTGGTGATGGACGAGCCGACCACCGGCCTCGATCCGCAGGCCCGCCACCTCATCTGGGAACGGCTGCGATCGCTGCTGGCGCGGGGCAAGACTATTCTTTTGACTACCCATTTCATGGAAGAGGCCGAGCGGCTGTGCGATCGGCTGTGCGTTATGGAGGAGGGGCGCAAGATCGCCGAAGGCCGCCCGTCCGCACTCATTGACGAGCAGATCGGCTGTGACGTGGTCGAGGTCTACGGCGGCAATCCGCATGAACTGGGTGCGCTGATCCGGCCGTACGCACAGCGCATCGAGGTGAGCGGTGAGACGCTTTTTTGCTATGCACCCGATCCGGAGCAGGTGCTGGTGCAGCTACGCGGGCGCGCGGGTCTGCGCCTTCTGCAGCGTCCCCCCAATCTCGAGGATGTGTTCTTGCGGCTAACCGGGCGCGAGATGGAGGACTGAACAATGGGCGAACGTTATGCGGCGGCCATGCCCGCCAATGCGTGGAATTGGGTCGCGGTTTGGCGCCGCAACTATCTTGGATGGAAGAAAATCGGGCTTGCATCGGTTCTCGGCAACCTCGCCGATCCGATGATCTATCTGTTCGGTCTCGGCTTTGGCATCGGAACAATGATAGGTCCTGTTGAGGGCACTTCGTACATTGCGTTTCTCGCGGCTGGCATGGTTGCCACAAGCGCGATGGCATCGGCGACTGCTGAAACGGTTTACGGGAGTTTCGGCCGCATGGACAACCAGCGCACCTGGGAAGGAATGTTATGCACTCAGCTGACGCTTGGCGATATCTTACTCGGCGAATTGGCGTGGGCAGCCACCAAGGCCCTGATGGCGGGCACAGCAATCACTGTTGTTGCCACCACGCTCGGCTACACATCGTGGCCATCCATCCTCTGCTTGCTGCCAGTAATCGCTCTCAGTGGCCTCGCCTTCGCGAGTCTAGCGATGGTCGTCACGGCGCTTGCGCCCAGTTATGAATATTTCATATTTTATAATACGCTTGTTATAACACCCATGCTGTTCCTTTGCGGCGCGATGTTTCCGGTCAACCAATTGCCCGGCGCTTTTCAGGACGTCGCCTCCTTGTTGCCGCTCGCACATGCAATTGACCTCATTCGTCCGGCGATGCTTGGCCGTCCGGCCGGCAGCATGGGCCTGCATATCGGCGCGCTTTGCATATACACGGTTTTGCCGTTCTTCCTATCGGTTGCTCTATTTCGTCGTCGGCTGATGCGTTGACGCTACTCACCATTCGTAAAATTGATTCTTTGGGCGATACCCATCCACGCGTCGGATAGGTCAATACATGCGTTTTAAGGGACTCGATCTAAATCTCCTGGTTGTGCTGGACGCTTTGATCAGGGAGCGTAAAGTCACCGCCGCGGCCCGCAGTATTAACCTGAGTCAGCCGGCCATGAGCGCCGCCGTCGGTCGGTTACGCGCCTATTTCAGCGATGAGCTATTTACGATGAACGGCCGCGAACTCATTTTGACACCGCGCGCGGAGGGGCTCGCCACAGCAGTCCGGGACGCATTGCTGCACATCCAGCTGTCGATTATTTCCTGGGACGCCTTTAACCCGGCCCGATCGGATCGTCGCTTCCGCATCATCCTTTCCGATTACCTCACGCTCGTATTTTTTAAGAAGATCGTAAAGCGTGCTGCGCGGGAAGCTCCCGCCGTCCGCTTCGAATGTCTGCTTATTTCCGACGACCCCGAGGAGCTTCTCCGGCGCGGCGACGTTGATTTTCTGATTATGCCCGAAGTGTTCATGTCGAAACATCCTCGCGCAGCCCTGTTCGAAGATATGCTCGTATGCGTAGGCTGCGGCACGAACAAGCAGCTGTCAGAGCCACTTACATTCGANGGAAGTGTTCATGTCGAAACATCCTCGCGCAGCCCTGTTCGAAGATATGCTCGTATGCGTAGGCTGCGGCACGAACAAGCAGCTGTCAGAGCCACTTACATTCGACCGATACTTGTCGATGGGGCAGGTTGTGCTTAAATTCGGGGACACCCGGCAGCCCTCCATCGAGGAATGGTATTTGCTCGAGAACGGTTTCGAGAGACGTATCGAGGTCGTCGTACAGGGCTTTAGCATGATCCCGCCCCTTCTATCAGGCACCAACCGCATTGGGACAATGCCCTTACGGCTGGCGCAGCATTTCGCAAAATTAACACCCCTGCGGATTGTCGAACTTCCGCCGCCACTTCCTGCCGCATTCACGGAGGCCGTCCAATGGCCTGCGCTTCACAATAATGATCCGGCAAGCCTATGGATGCGGGAAATGATGTTGCAGGAGGCATCTCGTATGATTACCCCGCCTAAGAGCACCGGACGTCTCAGTTGTCGGCCGACGACCCCTCCGTTATGAGAGGAGGCATGGATGGCGATTGGGATTGGGCGATTCCTGCATTGTCGAGAACGATGCAGGGAGAGCAGATCCTTCAGCCTGAAGAGGTGGCAGCGATGCTGCCGCTGCATGAGCTTGGCTGGGGAACCGACGGGCGAACGAATTCGGGTGCGCTCGCAACACGGTGCCTCGGTATCTAAGCGAGGGCGGGACTGTTCCGTTTCGCAAGCCTGTGCGGCCGACCGCGTTTGACGGACTGGACGATTGGCTGCGGGAGCGCTTCTTCCCCCATGGCTCGGGCTGGATGACGATCTCGACCCGCTCCAGATGCGCCGGGAACGCCTTGCGCGGTCGCGCAGCACGTCGCGGCTCGCCTGTCGGTCTTGCGGCCTCGAGCTCGGACTCAATCGCGCCGAGCCCGGTCTGGATTTCGAAGGCGAAGGCCTGCTAGGCACGTTCGAGCTTCTCGGAGCTGCGACCGAAGCGGCGCGCTCCAGCTGCTTGACGATCCCATGAAGGTCGGCGATCCTCACCTGGGCACGCTCGTTGAGTGTCGCCATCCGGACGATCTCGGCCTTGAGTGTTTCGCTCCGGAGTTGTTGCAGTTCGGCCTTCTCCGCCGCCATGGCGACGAACATCGCCTTGAGCGTATCGATTTCGTGGGGACGGGCCGAAGCGCTTCTCATCATGACGCCGACAGAAGCTTATTGTGCACGGCCTGAAGCCCGCCTTTTGCGCCTGAGTCACTTCGCCACCGCCTTCCGGCCGGACGCCGTCGCCGTTCGGCTCGAACGCGTGTCCAGTCCATGCCTTCGACGAGCGCCATCAGTTTCGGCGCGGCAAGCCGATCACGCCGTTCTCCGCCAGCGGAACTTGTCCTCGTCCAGCGCTCACGGTGCGGGTATGCCGGCGTCGAGCAAACAGAGAGAAGTTTGGGGCCCAACCAGGACGGCCCCGTTACGAAGTTCGTCCTAGTCCCGGTTTGAGTGTCGAATCTTCATCGATTGCTTGGGCGACCAGCGTCCCCGCCGCCAGCGAGCCCGCAACTGCTCAGCAGAAGGGCGAAGTGAACGTGAATGCATCCATTTCGTAAATGTGTGTCTATCCAAGCAATCGATTTCTCTAATTATCCGATGAGCAATATGAACGCGTCAGGCAGGGTGCATCATTAGGAGTATTTTCGATGGCAAAGATTATCGAGGGTGGCCCGGGTGCCGAAACACTCATCGGCACCGAGCTTGACGATTGGATGGAGGGTTTCCAGGGCGGTGACTGGATTGACGGTCGCGGCGGCAACGACGAGATCTCGGGTGGCCCGGACAGTGACCGACTCATCGGCGGCAAGGGTAACGACCGCATCTTCGGCGGAGATGGCTGGGACGATCTCTCCGGCGACAACGGCCGCTTCAACGCGCGCATCTCCGGTGAGGACAATGACAGGCTCAGCGGCGGTCCCGGCCAGGATGTCCTCTACGTGGGTGACGGCCAGGATACGTTGACCGGGGGCACCGACAGTGACACGTTCGTGTTCCAGTTCCACAATCCGGTGCCTGGGGTTGTCGGGTCGAAGTCGGACATTACCACTATCACCGATTTCAACCCGGCGGAGGACAAGTTCGCCTTCGATGCGGTGGGCCTCTACAATGACGGTTTTGGCGCGAACTTCGTCAACAACGCCAGCATACAGTCCGGCTACCCGGTGAGCAGCTTCTACAGTGGTGCGGCCTCAGGTGCGAACGGCGAACACGTCGTGGTAATCACTGGCGAATCTTTCAACTCTGCTTCTGAAGCCGCGAGTGCGATCTCCGGCGAGCACGCCGGCGACATCATTGTCTACCAAAGCAGCTACACCGACAGAGTCGCAACTCTGGCCTATGTCACCGCCGACAACAACGCGCATGAATTCGTCCACCTGGGCGGTGTGGTCACCGTGGCCGACCTAGGCCTGACCGCGTCGGACTTCACCTTCGTTTGATCCAGAAAACCCATACGGAACAGCGCCCCGCCCCCCGGGGGCGGGCGCTTCCGTTTCCGCTACTTGCGATGGGCCGGGGCGCCCGGGAGCAGTCGCAGCGTGTACAGCTTGACGAAGCCCTGCACGTCGCGCTGGTCGTACACCGAAATCTCCCTGAACGCGTGGAGGCGGAAGCCTGTTCGGGCCCTTGCGGCCGGCCACGATGACGTTGCCCTTCCAAGCCTTCAGCCGGACGGTGTTGTTGTTGACCCGCTCCATTAGATGCCAAGCCAAACATATTCGGCGGGAGCACTGATCCTGAATCAGCGAGTCGGTTGCCGCTCGGGGAGCAATATAGGGAGCTGGGTCGCCAGATCCTCACGGAGACCTACGTGAGTAACCATTCCTTGAAGGATTCAGCTTTGAGACCTTTCCCTCTGACTTCCGCTATTTGGGGAATTCTGTTGATCAGCGGCGTGGTCAACGTGCTTGCGCTGATCTCGCCGCTGTTCATGCTTCAGGTCTACGACCGCGTTCTGGCAAGTGGCAGCGTATCGACGCTAGTGGGGCTCGTCGTGCTTGCTGCAGGGCTTTATGCGTTCCAATGCCTGCTCGACGTTTTGCGCGCCCGCGTGCTGCTGCGGATTGGCGAGCGTTTCGATGAACAGTTTTCCGGACGCGTTCACGATGCGATCGTTCGCCTTCCGCTTTTAACGCGCATGCCGGGCGACGGCTTGCAGCCGCTTCGCGACCTCGACAATATTCGCGGATTCTTAGGTGGAAACGGTCCGACAGCGTTCTTCGATCTGCCATGGATGCTGCTTTATCTTGCCATTTGCTTCCTCCTTCATTTCTGGATCGGCATGACGGCACTTATCGGGGCGATCGGTCTCACATCTCTGACACTTCTTACCAACACTCTCTCGCAACGGCCGATACGCGATACCATTGACCACAACATGGTACGCAATGGTCTACTGGAAGCAGCGCGCCGCAATGCCGAGGTCGTGCAAGCTCTCGGTCTCGCAAAGCGGATCGCTGCCCGATGGCACAAGGCCAATGCCGAGTATCTGGCCGCCAACCGGAAAGCTGGGGACGTGGCAGGTGGGCTGGGTGGCATTGCAAAGTCGTTGCGCGTGCTGCTGCAATCGGCCATTCTTGCCGTCGGCGCGTACCTTGTCATCAGGCAGGAGGCTACGGCCGGGGTCATGATTGCCAGTTCGATCATGATGGGGCGTGCGCTGGCTCCGGTCGATCTGGCCATTTCAAGCTGGAAACCCTTCCTCATGGCGCGCCAGGGTTGGGCGCGGCTGGAGGACCTCCTGGGAAAGGTTCCTGAAACCGCTCCTGTTATGCCAATGCCTGCACCTGAACGCGAACTCCGCGTCGAAGGCGTGACAATCGTTCCGCCCGGCGAAAGGAAGCCGACCGTGACCGGCCTTGCGTTTGCCGTTCAGGCGGGAAGCGCACTCGGGATCATCGGTGCATCGGGTTCGGGCAAGTCGACACTCTCGCGCGCCATCGTCGGCGCATGGACGCCGGTCGCCGGAAAGGTTCGCATCGACAGCGCAAGCCTCGATCAATGGGACCCGGAAGCGCTAGGCCGTCATATCGGCTATTTGCCGCAAGGTGTTGAACTGTTCGACGGCACCATTGCCGAAAACATCGCTCGTTTTGAAGATAATCCTGACCCTGAGGCTATTGTCACCGCGGCGAAAGCAGCGGGCACGCACGAACTGATCCTCCGATTTGAGCACGGCTACGAAACTCCGATTGGTGAGGCCGGATCGGCACTTTCCGCCGGGCAGCGCCAGCGTATCGGTCTTGCCCGTGCTCTTTATCGAGACCCTTTCCTTGTTGTGCTGGATGAACCCAATGCCAATCTCGATGCGGAAGGTGAGGCTGCGGTCGTCAAGGCGATCGCCTCCGTGCGCGGGCGCAAGGGCATTGCGGTTGTCGTCGCCCATCGGCCGAGCGCCATGCGCGCCGTGGATTTTGTGTTGGTCATGGAAGGTGGACGGCAGCGAGCATTCGGTGCGCGTGATGAAGCGCTTTCCAAAGTCTTGAAGAGGGCAGCGATGGCACCAGGCGCTGGCGTCAAGGCCATCGAGTCTACACAGGATAACGTGGGAGAGCGCGCTGACATGGAGGATCCCGGTGGCCGGCATTCATCAGAATAATGACGTTTCCAGCTCCATTCGCCGGCACCTGGTGGCGGGCCTTCTGGCGAGCGTGATCTTTGTTGGAGGAGCCGGAGCCTGGGCGGCCTTCACGAATCTCTCCGGTGCGGTTGTCGCGTCCGGACACTTTGTCGTCGATTCCTATGTGAAGAAGGTGCAGCACCCGACCGGCGGGGTGGTGGGAGAAATCCTGGTGAGCGAAGGTGATAAAGTAAAAGCCGGCGACATCCTCATGCGGCTCGACGCCACCCAGACGCGCGCCACTCTCGCTGTAGTCACCAAGCGGCTCGATGAGCTGGCCGCCAACCTGGCACGACTCGAAGCTGAGCGTGACGATCTGGCGGAGATCGCCTTCCCGGACTGGCTGCTCGCCCGCAGAGATGTTCCGGACGTAGCTTCGGCAGTACATGGCGAGACGCGGCTGTTCGAATTCCGCAGACAATCCCGCGACGGAAGGCAGGCGCAGCTAGCGGAACGCATCACTCAATATGAGCACGAGATCGAGGGGCTCAAGGCGCAGGAAATCGCTTCTGAGAAAAGCACCGAGATTCTCCAAAAGGAAATTGCTGCCCTGAGTGGGCTGCGCGACCAAGGCATTGTCTCGGACCAACGCTTGAACAGCCTGAAGACGCAGGTTGCCACTTTCGGCGGCGAACGCGGTGAGAAGATTGCACATCAGGCACAGACGGCAGCCCGCATAGCCGAAACGCGCCTCCAGATCCTGCAGATCGATCCGGATTTCAAGACGGAAGTCGGCCAGGAGCTCAGAGAGGTTCAGGCGCAGGTTGGGGAGTATGTTGAGCGCAAGATGGCGGCTGAACAGGAACTGCGACGGATCGATATTGTCGCGCCGCAGTCAGGCGCCATTCAACAACTCGCAGTTCATACGGTCGGAGGAGTGATCACGCCCGCCGATCCGATTATGCTAATCGTGCCGGAAGGCGACGATCTTGCGCTTGAAGCACGAATCACCCCGAAGGACATCGACCAAATCCAGCTTGGTCACAAGGCCGTGCTGCGGATGTCAGCCTTCAATCTGAGGACCACGCCGGTATTGAACGGATATGTCAGCCGGATCGCAGCCGATCTGGCGACGGACGAAAAAAACGGCGTTTCGTATTACCTGGTGCGTCTGTCGGTTCCGCATGCGGAACTGACGAAGCTCAAGGACCTGACGCTCGTGCCCGGCATGCCGGCCGAAGCGATGATCCAGACGGGCGAGCGTACGGCGCTTTCTTATTTTGTGAAGCCGCTGTCGGACCAAATCAGTCGCGCATTCCATGAGGAATGAAAGTAATCCACAGAAATATTTTGTTTGTATTCTTGTTGGTTGTTACGCATGCATGAGAGTCATAACCGTCTGAAAACACAGCCATGCTTTCCTCAGTTGGATTCCGCCTCTGACTCAGATTCGTGGTTCCGCGGTCATTTTGCCCTTCCAAGTCGCCGACCATTCAGTTCTTGGCCTCGAGCGCATTAAGATACCCATCATCGTACACAAAGGCTGGAAAAGAGTCCGGTGTCTTGAGCGATCCTAGGTCTGGAGACCTAGGGTGAGCCTGCAAGCACAGGGCCAGGACATGATTGAGCGTCTGCAATATTCGGACAGGTACATAGGAAGACAGGCAGGCGTCAAAAACGCGCTTTCAACGCGCTAAACCGATGCTACGCACCCCGAGCGTCTTGCCGCCCTCGCTCCCGCCGGTAGGAATCAATCGCGAGCAGGCTGCGACGTTCATCGGCGTAAGCTCAACGACCTTTGATGAAATGGTCCAGGACGGCCGGATGCCGCAGCCACGAATGCCGAGCAAGGGGCGCATTGTTTGGGACGTCGAGGAACTTGTATTGGCCTTTCGAAAGCTCCCTCACCGCCAAATCGGAGGAGCACCAAAGCTTGACGAAGATTCGCCGCCACTAGACAATCCTTGGGATCGAAAACCACGAACATGACGGATGAGCCCGTGAAAATCGATCTTAAGGGCGTAGTGAAGGACACTGATCGCCACGGCAATGATCGGTACTATTTTCGCGCACCGGGTCGGAAGAAGGTCCGGCTCCGTGAACCGACCGGCAGCGACGAGTTCCTCGAGGAACTGCGCTGCGCACGCGCCGAGGTCTCTTATGTTCGGCCCGGCACTCTTCCCGAGATTTGCCGGCGCCTCCCCAAGCCTTCCGAGCCAGCGAAGAAAGGCACGTTAGTGTGGCTTTGCCAGGAGTATTACCGTCGGGGCGGCACGGAAATCACCCAAGACACTATGGCGCGCCGACGAGCAATTCTGGAGCGCGTATGCGAATTACCTCATCCCCTCGAAGGTGACCCGGATCCTCAGTATCCCACCAAGGGATCTCTGCCATTCGCCGGTATGAAACGGTCTCATGTTAAGGAGATCAGGGACACCAGGCTCGACGCCCTGGGCGCGGCAAACAATATCGTAAAAGCCATCAGCGCGATGTTTGAGTGGGCAAAGGACACAGAGATTCCGGGCGTCGACTCCAATCCCGCCCGCGGCATCAGACGGCTAAAGAGCGGCGACGGCTGGCACCCATGGGACGTGTCGGAGATCGTTCAATATGAGAAGCGGCATCCGCTGGGTACCGCAGCCAGACGTGCGCTCTCGATCTTCATGTTTACTGGCCTGCGGTTGTCCGACGTCGCGATCTTCGGTCGACAGCACATCACGCTCGTCTACAACGAGGAGACCGAGCAGTGGGAGAAGTGGATCAGAATTAAGCCTGGGAAGACCAGTCGTAACAAGGATGCGGTGTTGGTGGAGCTCCCGCTTCTGCCCGAACTAGAGGCGGAACTTGAGCACACGCCTTCCGACCAGATGACCTTCCTGGTCAATGAGTATGGTCGCCCGTTCTCGGAGAACGGTCTGGGCAACAAGATGCGCCAGTGGTGTGATCAAGCTGAGCTGCCGCACTGCAGTGCTCATGGAATTCGGAAGGCCGGCGCGACGATCGCCGCTGAGAACGGCGCGACGCACGAGCAGCTGAAGGCGATATATGGGTGGACTACGTACCAGCAGCCCGACCACTACATCAAGAAAGCGCGTCGCCGGAAGGTAGCGAGAGCGGCGAAATACCTGCTGGTTATCGATCGAAAAGAGAACAAAATTGTCCCACTTTCTGAGGGGGTTGAAAGAGGTGGGACAAAAATGGCCAAAAAATCCAATTAAATCAACGGCCACAAAAGCCAATGGTGGGCCCGGAGGGACTCGAACCCCCAACCAAGCGGTTATGAGCCGCCGGCTCTAACCATTGAGCTACAGGCCCCACGGCGTTGGATTAGTGTTTTTCCCTGAACCGCACAAGGCTTTCAGAGCGGCTTTCCGAGGGGGCTGGCCGAGACCGCCCAAATCAGCCCATATTGATAACCTATTGCACGTCCCCCAGTGGAGCCGCTCGACACTCGGCAGTCTTGGGATCGCAGATCGAGGAGATTTCATGACCAGACGTATTTTGCCACTGGCGATTGCCGCCGCAATCGCATTTCCGGCGATCGCCGGCGCCGCCGATTCGCCGCCGCCGCCGCGCATCGTCGTCACCGGCGAAGGCGAGGCGGCGATAGCACCCGATCTGGCTCTGCTGACGCTCAGCGTCATGCGCGAGGCCAAGACGGCGCGTGCCGCGCTCGATGCCAATAACGACGCCATGGCCGCGGTGATCGCGGCAATGAAATCGTCCGGCATCAAGGAGCGCGACCTGCAGACCGCGGGCATCCAGATCAACCCGCGCTATAACTACACCAACAAGCCCGACGGCAGCCAGGAGGCCGAACTTGTCGCCTATCAGGTGACCAACACGCTTTCGGTGCGCATCCGCGACATCGACAAGACCGGCGACATTCTCGACAAGGCGGTGTCGCTCGGCGTCAACCAGGGCGGCGGCATCTCCTTCTCCAACGACGATCCGGCGGCAGCCGTCACTGAAGCGCGCAAGAAGGCCGTCGCCAATGCCATGGCCAAGGCCAAGACGCTGGCCGAAGCGGCCGGCGTCGGCATCGGCCGGGTTCTGGAAATCACCGACCAGAATTTCGCACCACCGCCGATGCCAATCAACGCCAAGGCTTTCGATGCGGCCGGCGCATCGGTCCCCGTGCAGGCCGGCGAGAATTCCTATACCGCGCAGGTGACGGTGACTTTCGAACTGAAGTGATCGTCGATCGCAGCGCATAAAAAACCCCGGAGGACCGATCCTCCGGGGTTTTCGAGCCGCACCTTTCCGTCCTGGCGGAAAGAGGCTCCGCTACTTTACCGGCTGAAAGACGCCGGCCGCAAAGCTTCGACGGGCTTAGCGATAGATAATCGGACAACCGCGCTCGTTGGCGAATACGATCACCACGCGGTCGCCGTACTGGCGGCCAGCGACCTTGACCGTGCGGCGGTTGATGTCGACGATGCGGGCGCGGCGCAGGCCCATACGTTCGGCCTTGTCGAGGGCACGCTCGGGCGAACAGGAGCGGCGCCAGTTGCGCTCACGGCGGTGTTCGCGATAGTAACCATCATCTTCGTCGCCGGTATAGACGCCGACGCGCGGATCTTGGTTGTTGCCGAAGCCGAGATAGATACTGTCTGCATGGGCTGGGATGGCAGCAAGCGTGCCAAGGCCGACAAGAGCCGAAAGAGCCGCCGTCTTGATGGTGTTGAACATTGTCTTCTCTCCTTGTTTGAGGGTTTCCACCCGTTTTCGTCGAACCGATGGGAGGAGAATGCACCCGCCTGTCTGAATTTTTTGCGAACCGGCCGTTCATCTCCGGTTCATGCGGCAGAACCGGGATAGTCTCTCGCTTCCGGAACCGGTGCTATGGACGGCGGTCCTACATAGGGTGGACCGGCATGGGCGGATAGGCAACGTCCGTTTTGCTGTCGGTTCTGGGTCCTAGATTCCGGAGTAAATCCTAAGGCTCGTCTGCAAGCATATGGTCGAAATAATCCTCCGGCTCGGCAAGCTCCGTCTCGCTGGCGCTGACCCGGCCGCGCATCGAGATGCCGGCCTCGTGCACAGTCTCGTCGCTTCCCGACACCAGCCTGTGCCACCAATAGAGATCGCGGCCCTCGGCAACCAACCGGTAAGCGCAGGTCTTGGGCAGCCAGCTGATGGTGCGCACATTCTGCGGCGTCAGCCCGACGCAATCCGGAACACGCGCCAGCCGGTTGGTATAATCGGAGCAGCGGCAGCTTCCAGCGTCGAACAGCCGGCAGCCGACGCTGGTCCAGTAGATATCTCCGGTGTCCTCGTCTTCGAGTTTGGACAGGCAGCATTTGCCACAGCCGTCGCAGAGCGATTCCCACTCGGCCGGGGTCATCGCCTCCAGCGTCTTGGTTTTCCAGAACGGCTTTTCCATCGTCGGCATGTGGACCTCGGAGGCGTCAAGGTCAAGCGCAGCAACCCATGCACCCTCGTCCGAACAATACGCCGGGACCATACGCCAAGACCATACGAATGACATGAAGTCGCCTTCAAAACGCCGGTCAATCGCCCTGTGCCACCGCTAAGACCTACAAACAGGAACCAAACATGGTTGCTGAAAGTTTGGGCAGGGATGGGACGCCACAAGGAGTGTTTATGATGAAACGCCAACCACGGATTCTGGCAGGCACGGCGCTTGGCCTGTTGATGGCGTCCGCGCCGTTAGGCGCGTTCCCGCTGCAAGGCAGCGCCGCATTCGGCCCCGCTCGGAACAGCGCAGTGCTTATCCCGGCGCAGTCGAATTGCGCCGAAGGCGAGTCGGCCGAAGCCTGTGCCCAAGGCGGGCAGGCGGAGCCGGAACAGAAGCCCGGCAAGAGGCGCGAACGGCAGGAGCGAACCGAAGCACCCGCCGAACAATCGGGCGAGTCCGAGCAAAAGCCGCGCCGGAACAAGCGCGAGCAGCAACAGACCGAATCCGCGCCCGCCGAACAACTCGCGCCCTCGGGCGGAGAGGAGCAGGGCAATCAACGCAGGAAAAAGAGGCAGCAACAGCAGATCGAAGCCGAACAGCCGGCCGAGCAGGCTGCACCCGTGAATGACGATCAGCAGATCAAGCCGCGCAGGAAGAAGCGCGACCAGCAACAGCGGGAAGCCGCACCTGCTGAACAGCCGGCCGAGCAAGCTGCGCCCGCGAGCGACGATCAGCAGCAGCTCAAGCCGCGCAGGAAGAAGCGCGACCAGCAACAGCAGGAAGCCGCACCTGCTGAACAGCCGGCCGAGCAGGTTGCCCCTGCAAACGACAACGAGCAGGGCAATCCGCGCAAGAGGAAGAATAAGCAGGACCAGCAGGCGGCGCCGGCTCTCCCACAGGCCGAGCCACTTCCAACCGACAAGCAAGCCGCTCCTGCTCAAGCCGAACAGCCCCAGGACCAGGCGAAGAAACGCGGCAAGAAGCCCGTTGGGGAAGAGCCGGTGACAGGCGAACAGCAGCCCGCAACCGGTGAGCAACCCGCCACCGGCGAACAGGCAGCACCCGCCGAGGGTGGGCCCCCTGCTTCGGGCGAAGCCGCGGCCAACCCGAACGAGGCGCCCATACTGGACAGTCAGAAGGATGTCAGGCGCAGGCACGGCAAGGACCAAGGCGGCCAAAACGCGGGTCGCCAAAATGGCGGCAAAACGGGTGGTCAGGAAGGCAACCAGCCCGTCGAGGAGAACGGCAACCAGGCGGAAGTCTCGAAACCGGCTCCGGTCGACCAGGGGCCGCCCCCGACCGACGACCGGGCAGCGCAGCAGGAGATCAAACCTGAAAAGATCGCTCCCGTGACCGAGGAAAAAGGCAAGCGCGTCGAGCGCTCAGCCGATTTCGAGGATGTTCGTCGTCGTCGGCGCCCGCAAGGCACCAATGTCCTCAGGGAATTCGGCGACCGCGTCATCCTCCAGTTCAACAACCAGACGTTCGTCGAAAGCAGCGACGCCCCGCGTATGCACCGCGGCGCCAGGAATGTCTATTATGAGGACCTGTCGGGCGATCGCACCCGGGAAATCGTGGAGCGTGACAACGGTTTCCGGATCGTCACCATCCGCAACCGCTACGGCGACGTGATCCAGCGTTCACGCATCGCGCCTGACGGACGCGAATATGTGCTGAGCTATGTCGACGAGCGGAACTATGACGATGATGCAGACTGGCGCGACCCGGGCGACGACCTGCCGCCGATGCGCCTTACCATCCCGCAAGAGGAATACATTCTGGATTCCGAAGAGGTCGAGGATCCGGACGACTACTACACCTTCCTCGAACGACCGCCGGTGGAGAAGGTCCAGCGCCTCTATTCGATCGACGAGGTCAAACGCTCGGCCCGCGTGCGCGACATTGCCCGCCGCATCGACCTCGATACGCTCAACTTCGAATTCGGTTCGGCTTCGATTTCCGACACCGAGGTCCAGAAGCTGGAGGGTGTTGCCAACGCCATGGACAAGCTGCTGAAGAAAAACCCGGCCGAGACCTTCCTGATCGAAGGCCACACGGATGCAGTCGGCAAGCCGGAAGCGAACCTTGCATTGTCCGACCGCCGCGCCGAGGCAGTCGCCGAAGCCTTGACCAATGCCTTCGGCATCCCGCCGGAGAACCTGACGACACAGGGCTATGGCGAGGAGTATCTCAAGGTAGACACGTCGGGACCCAACCGTGAGAACCGCCGCGTCGCCATCCGCCGCATCACCTCGCTGGTGGCGCCGGTGGCCAGCGCCCAATAAGCGGAATGTGAACCGCGCGATCCGATCAACCATTGAATCGCGCGGTCACCAATCTTGAAACGCGAGGTCACCAATCCCAAATTTTGGAAAGGGCGTCCCTGCCCCGTCCCGACTCCAGCGGGACACACGAGCCCCGCCGGTTCCCCTCCCCGGCGGGGTTTCGTTTTTTAGAACCTTGCAAACCGCCGCAGCCTGCCCGAAATACGGCACTCCGACAACGGAGCCCGGAATCGCCGCATGAAGCGCCTCGAACTCGCCATCGAATCGATCATTCTCGCCTCGCGCTGGCTGCTGGTCGTCTTCTATCTCGGACTGGGCGCGGCGCTTGCCATCTATGCCGTGTCCTTCGGCAAGAAGCTGTTCGAGTTCGTCTCCGTGGCCTTCACGCTCGACGACACCGATACCATCCTGAAGATCCTCGGCCTCATCGACGCCGCGCTGGTCGCCTCACTGGTGGTGATGGTGATCATCTCGGGCTACGAAAACTTCGTAAGCCGCTTCGATGAAAATGACGGCAAGGTGCATTGGCTGGGCACGATCGATGTCGGCTCGCTGAAGGTCAAGGTCGCCTCGACAATCGTCGCCATCTCCTCGATCCACCTCTTGCAGGTTTTCCTGAACTCGGTCTCCTACACGACCGACCAGCTGATGTGGCTGACCATCATTCATCTGGCCTTCGTTCTGTCGGCACTGATGCTTGCCTATATCGACCGGCTGATGGGTCTTGGCAAAGCCAAGAAAGCCGAAGGCTGAGCACGCGTCTGTGCCGGTCTTTAAGAGATACGCCTGTCAGCTAGATGCTTTCCGTCAGTAAATACCTTTGATTTTGGTATCAGTCCGCTCGAACACCTCGTCCGGCACAAAAAAGTCGCCGGCGAGCGGGCCTGTCGCGCCCGGCGCATAGGCTGAGAAATCGCTGACGCCTTCGGCGCGCAGCACTTCTTCGTCGATGTAGAAATTACCGGTTGCCCCGCGCGACGGCCTGACCAGGATGGCGTGTGCGGCATCGGCCATGATGTCGGGCGAACGGCTCATCGCCGCCACCGTCGCCCCGCCCAGGAGGTTGCGCACCGCCGCCGTGTCGATGGTCGAGATCGGCCAGAGCGAATTGACCGCAATGCCATCCCTGGCGAACTCGGCGCTCATGCCCAGCGTGCACATCGACATGCCGAACTTCGCCATCGTGTAGGCGACATGGTTCTTGAACCACTTGGCCTTCATGTCGAGCGGCGGCGCCAGATTCAAAATGTGAGGATTTTCCGCCAACCTCAAGTGTGGAATGCACATTTTGGAGACGAGAAAAGTACCGCGCGTGTTGATCTGGTGCATCAGGTCGTAGCGTTTCATGTCGGTCTCCAGCGTGCCGGTGAGTTGGATGGCGCTGGCATTGTTGATGCAGATATCGATGCCGCCGAACGTCTCCACGGTCTTGGCGATGGCTTCGGCGACCTGCGCTTCATCGCGGATGTCGCACAGCGCCGGCAGCGCCTTGCCGCCGGCCCGCTCGATCTCTTGCGCCGCTGTGTAGATCGTCCCCGGCAGCTTCGGATGCGGCTCGGCGGTCTTGGCCGCGATCGTCACATTGGCGCCGTCGCGCGCGGCGCGCAGCGCAATCGCCAGCCCGATGCCGCGTGACCCGCCAGACATGAACAGCGTCTTTCCCTTGAGCGACATCCTCGCCCCTCCCTGTGCTACTCTCTTTTCTACCATCTTTTCTCCTTGCGATCCTTGCCTGCACCGCCGGCGGATACAAGCGCCCTTAACCCGCAGCGGTGGTGTGACGCTACGGAGGGTCGTGGATTTCGCGGGAGCGCGCGTTGAATCTGTCGGGCAAGTTGGTATATATTCTATACGAAAAGGGAGAATATATAAATGGCCTTATCGATCAAGAATATGGCGGTCGAGCAACTGGCACGTGAGCTCGCCCGCCGGCGCCAGGTATCGGTGACGGAGGCCATCCGTCAAAGCCTCGAGCGCGAGGTTGCGCGCGAGCGGCTTGTGCCGCGCGACGAGACCGGTGACCTTTTTCAACGTCTGATGGCGATTGCGGAACGAGCTGCACGAATACCGGAGCGCAAAGACGCGATGAGCGACGATGAAATTCTCGGTTATGACGAACTGGGTATCCCGACGCGATGATCATCGATTCCTCGGCGCTGGTCGCCATTTTACGCACGGAGCCGGGCTACGACCGCTTCGTTTTGGCGATCACCCAGGCTGAAAGACGTTTGCTTCCGGCACCGACACTGCTTGAAACGACAATGGTGCTCGTCGGCCGCTGGCAGGACCAGATTATCGATCGCTTCGAAACTTTTTTGCGCACCGCCTCGATCGAGACGATCCCCTTCACGGCCGACCACGCCGCGGTCGCTCGTCAGGCGTTCCTGCGCTATGGCAAGGGCCGGCATCCGGCCGCCCTCAACTTCGGCGACTGCATTGCCTATGCTGCGGCACGTATCGAAGCCATGCCGTTGCTGTTCAAGGGTGACGATTTCCGGCTGACCGACATCGAACCGGCTGTTTGATCCACGGCTAGACCAGCACCAGGCCCTGCCGCATGGCGATGGCGATCGCATCGGTGCGGTTGGCGGCACCGAGCTTCGTCAGGATCGCTGCGACGTGGAATTTCGCCGTATGCACGGAGATGTTCAGCCGCCGCGCGATGACCTTGTTGGGCGCGCCTTCGGCGAGCAGTGCCAGCACCTCGCTTTCGCGCGGCGAAAGCGTCGGCCGGACGATTTGCTCGTTACTCGGTTCCTCGTCGAACCGGTCGCTGTCATGAAAGGTAAAATCGTGCCCGTCTGACAGAGCGTGGCTGTCACGCGAAATCCGGTAGCCAGCCGCCGCCAGCCGCGCCGCAGCGGCGATCAGCACGTCGTCCGCTGCCACCGGCAGCACGGCAAACACTGTATCGGCCGGCCGCTCCCCGGCCGCTCGCGACGATAGCAGCACTCGAGGCATAGCGGCGTCGACGAGCCCGCCTTGCACCCCATGATCATCGACGATGGCGACATCCGCCGCCCAACGCCCGTCGACTTCGCCCGCCAGAAAAGGCTGCAGGTCATCGGTCGCAGCGAGAGCCGCGGACAGACTTCGCGCGCGCTCGACGTCACGGAGCACGATCAGCACCGTCAGCCGTCTGCCAGCGACCTCACCGCTTACCATCTATCCCTCAGCTCAGTGGTTTTTCACCGATGGTCAGTGAGACCTCACGGTTCTCGCCGCCGCGCACCACGCCGAGTGTCACCAAGGCACCGGCGCTGTCCGGCCCGAGCTTGCGGATCAGCTCGCGCGGGCCATGCACCGTCTCTGCGTTCCACGATACGATGATGTCGCCGAGACTGAGACCGGCGGCTTTCGCCGGGCCGCTATCGTCAAGGCTCATCACCATGGCGCCCTGTGTATCACCATTGCGGACCGGATGCAGGCCGGCACCAAGATAGCCCCTCGCCACATGACCCTTCTCGCGCAGCGTCGTGACTGCCCGCTCGATCGTTTCGTAAGGCATGACCAGCGCCCGCCGGCGTGGCCCGAACAGCAGCATGCCGATCAGTCCGCCCTTGGCGTCGAGCACAGGGCCGCCCTCGAAACGGCCGCCGGCATTGACGGCAAGGTTGATGCGCCGGTCGATCGTGCCGCCGCGCATTGAACGCCAGGCCGGGCCGACCTCGCCGACCGTGCCGAAGGTAGCGAGCGAGGTGCCGTCGCTATTGCCCGCGACGATCGCCAGATTGCCCGGCCGCACTGCATCCGCCTTCACCAGGGACGGCACGCTTGGTGCGCCGGTGGGTTTCAAAACGGCCGTGCCGGTGGACGGGTCGCGGCCGACCAGCTCGGCCTTGACGGTTTCGCCCGAAGGAAACGTCAGCTCGATCTCCTCGCCGGCCTCGACCGCCTCCTCGGCAGTGACGAAATAGCCGTCCTGCCAGTGGAAAGCGGTAGACGTGCGGTGGTGGTGCGTCGCGAAGCTGGCCGTCGCTGGAGCCGCGGCTGCGGCGATGTCGGCAATGGCGTCGGAAAATGTGCTCAGATTGAAATCGCTCATGACTTGTCTCCTGGGTTCCTCGTGACCCAGATATCGCCCGGCAGGGCGTTGGCGGATACTCGCCTGACGGCTAGTTGGGCGTTTGACTGGCCATCTGGTCAGGTCGCGGCCGGTCCGGCCGCTCCGCACATATAGGCATTGTTCATCTTGTTCCAAAAGCTACGGAGCCCCGCAGATGGCCCTGCCCGCCCAGCAATTGCAATATGACGATGCCCTTCTCGATGCCTATTCGGCGACGGTCGCCGATGCCGTCGACCGCATCGGGCCCGCCGTCTGCCGCATCGAGCGTGTCGGTGGCCCGGGCGGCCATGGCTCAGGCTTCGTCATCGCGCCGGACGGGCTGGTCGTCACCAACTTCCACGTCGTCGGCGATGCGCGCAGTGTGCGCGTGTCGATGCCGGACGGCGCCTCCAGGGAAGGCCGCGTGCTCGGCCGCGACCCCGACACCGACATTGCGCTGGTGCGCGCCGACGGCAACTTTGCCGACGTTGCGCCGCTTGGCGATTCCAAGCGTTTGAGGCGCGGCCAGATTGCAATTGCCATCGGCAACCCGCTCGGCTTCGAATGGACCGTCACCACCGGCGTCGTCTCGGCGCTCGGCCGCTCGATGCGTGCCTCCACCGGCCGGCTGATCGACGACGTCATCCAGACTGACGCCGCGCTCAACCCCGGCAATTCCGGCGGACCGCTGGTGTCCTCGGCCGGCGAGGTGATCGGCGTCAACACCGCGATGATCCACGGAGCGCAAGGCATCGCGTTCGCGGTTGCCTCCAACACCGCCAATTTCGTCATCTCGGAGATCATCCGCTTCGGCCGCGTGCGCCGCGCCTTCATCGGCGTTTCCGCCGACACCACCAACCTGCCGCGCCGCGCAGCACTCTTGTCGCAAGTGTCGAGCAGCACGGCGGTGCGCCTGCGCAGCGTCGAGAAGAACAGCCCGGCGGACAAGGCCGGCCTCAGGGAAGGCGACATTATTGCCGCCATCGACGGCCGCCCGGTCACCGGCGTCGACGATCTTGTGCGCATGCTCGACGCCGAGCGCATCGGCCGCGAGACACTGTGCACGGTGGTGCGCCGCTCCGGCATTGCCCAGGTCACGGTGATGCCGTTGGCGAGGGCAAGCTAGCTCGCTGCAGCACCCTGCGCATATTGCGCCAGGAATTCCGGGCTCGGCGGGATCGGCCTGATCACGTCGATCAGCACGCCGTTGGGATCCTTGGTGATGAAATGGCGCTGGCCGAAGGGTTCGTCGCGCAGCGTTAGCAGGATCGGCAGGCCGGCGGCGGTGATCCACTCATAGACGGCATCCGGGTCCCTGACCTCGAAATTGATCAGCACGCCAGACGCGCGGCCCCGCCCCTCCTCCGGGATCGTCTCATGATCGCCCTGGACGATGCCGAGGTTGACGCGGCGATCTTCGGCTGAGCGCAGATGGATGTACCAGTCGGCCTCGAACAGCGGCTTGAAGCCGAAATGCGCGACATAAAAGGCTGCAGTGCCGGCAACATCGCCCGTCATCAGCACCGGATAATAGCTCGTCGTCCTCATCTTTCCTTCTCCCGGCGAACAACATACAATCTGCATGTAAATGTAACTAACATACAGGCTGAATGTATGCAACAGCGATCCGCTCGCCGCTCCAACCGTGATCGCACCGAAGCGACACGCGCCGAGCTCATCGCCGCGGCGCGAAAACTGTTCACCGAAAAATCCTATGCCGAGACCAGCACACCCGAGATCGTCGCCGCTGCCGGCGTAACGCGCGGCGCGCTTTATCATCACTTTGCAGACAAGCAGGCGCTGTTTGCCGCTGTGGTCGAACAGGAGGCGCAAGCCGTGGCGGAAGAGATCGAACGCGCGTCGCCGCCTTCGCTATTTGCCCGCGATGCGCTGATTGCCGGCTCGGATGCCTATCTGGCTGCCATGCGCGCCCCCGGCCGAACTCGGCTCTTGCTGCTTGATGGCCCCGCCGTGCTCGGCCGCGCCGCCATGGATGCGATCGACAATCGCCATGGCAACCGTTCGCTGCGTGAGGGCCTTGTTGCCGCGATGCGCTCGCACTCTATGACGAGATTGCCTGTGGAAGCTCTGACCGCTTTGCTCGCCGCTGCCTTCGACCGCGCAGCGCTCGCCATTGAAGCTGGAGCATCGATCGAGGACTATCGCGCCGTTCTCATCGCGCTGATCGACGGTCTGTCTCCGGCTCCTCCTTAGGCACCTCACCCGGCTCGAATTCGTTGAAACAACCAAGCTGGCGCTTGAACTGATCGATCAGCCAGGCGGCCGCCGGTTTCGGGCTGCGATCGGCGCGGTGCATGGCATAAAGCGGCGAGCGGACTTCGCTGTAAGGCTCGAGATCGAGTTCGACGAGCCGGCCGTTCGCCAGATCATCGGCAATCAGCCATCGCGGCAGCCCGCCCCAGCCCAGCCCCTCGCGCATCAGCACGTGCTTGGTGCGCACATCCGTCAGCCGCCAAGTGCGGTAGGCGAAGACGCCATAGTCGCGCCCGCGCGTACGCTCGGACTGGTCCGAGACGACCAGTTGGATGTGTTCGCGGACATCCTCCAGCGCCACTGGTCTGGGCAGCAGCGCCAGCGGGTGATCAGGCGCTGCGGCCGGCACCAGGGAGAAGAAACCGATGCGCAGCAGATTCACGTCCGCCTCGCCCAGAAGCCCTCCGATGCCGAGATCGGCCTGTCCGCGGACAACATGATCGAGGATAAGGCCAAGCGAGCCGATATGCAGACGCAGTGTCACGGCCGGAAACTGCACCTCGAATGCCTTTAGCACCCGAACCAGCACCGGCGACGGTAGCGTCACGTCGACCGACAGCGCAACTTCCGCCTCCAATCCCTGCCGATATCCGTCGATACGCGAGCGGATGCGTTGCAGCACGCCGACCATGCGCCGCGCATCTTCCAGCGTCGCCTTGCCGACATCGGTCAGTTGCGGCTCACGCGTGCCCTCACGCTCAAACAGCTTCAGCCCAAGCTGCGCTTCGAGGTTGGCAATGGCGTAGCTGATGACCGACTGCGCGCGGTTGAGCTTACGGCCGGCAGCCGAGAAGGAACCGGTGTCGGCCACCGCAACCAGGATCTGCAGTTGGTCAAGCGTCGGGTTGGGCTGCATCTTTCAATCCACAATTTAGATGGATCATATACAAAATATACCAGTTTTTCAAATGGGTCTGCGCACACATATTTGCCGGGAGATTTTAATCCAACCCTGGAGAGTCACCATGTCCATCCTTCTTGTCACATCCAGCCCACGCGGCGCCGCCTCGCACTCGACCCGCGTCGCCAACGAACTCGCCGACAAACTGCTTGCCGCCGATCCTTCGGCCAAGCTTGTCGCCCGCGACCTCGTCGCCAACCCGCTGCCGCATATCGACCCCGACTATTCGACCGGCATCTATACGCCGGCCGAAGCGCGCACCCAGCGCCAGGCTGAGGTCGTCGGCGTTTCCGATACTGTACTGGACGAGCTGTTTGCGGCCGACACCGTCATTCTCGCCACTGGCTTCATCAACTTCAACATCTCGTCGACGCTGAAATCCTGGGTCGACCACGTCGCCCGCTCCGGCAAAACCTTTGCTTATGGCGATGCTGGCCCGAAAGGCCTCGTCACCGGCAAGAAAGTCTATATCGTGCTGGCCTCGGGCGGCATCTATTCCGAAGGTGCAGCCGTGCAGTTCGATCATGCCATTCCCTACCTGCGCAGCGTGCTCGGCTTTCTCGGCATGACCGATGTGGAGGTCATCCGCATCGAAGGAGTCGGCATGGGCGCCGATGCGGTAGCAGCAGCGCTGGCCAAGGCCTCGACCAAGGTCGACGCCATTGTGGCTGCAACCGGAAGCGCCGAGCGCGTCGCCGCCGCGGCGTAAAGCCAGCATCGTTTGAATTGAACAAGGGCAGGCGCTCGGTGCCTGCCCTTGCTGTCGTTGGCGACAACCTATTGTGGTGGGCCAACAACTGCCATTGGTTATTCCGCTTGTCTGCGCTATCGGTCGCGGATGTTCCTGTCCGTTGCCACAACGCACCGTCCGGCCACCGATCTCGGTTTCCTGCTGCACAAGCATCCCGATCGTTTGCACGAGACCGACCTCTCCTTTGGCAAAGGGTGGCTATTCTATCCCGAAGCGACCGAAGAGCGTTGCGAGGCAGCACTCCTGCTCGATGTCGACCCGATAGGGCTAGTGCGCGGCAAGGGGCGGGCGGAAGGCTTGCTGGACCAATATGTGAACGACCGGCCTTACGCGGCATCGTCTTTCCTGTCCGTGGCGCTAAACAAAATGCTGCGGACGGCGATGACCGGAATGTCAAAGGAGCGCCAGGAACTGGCTAGCGGCGAACTGCCGCTGGAGGCAGTCGTGACTCCACTGCCGATGCGCGCGGCGGTGAGGCTCTGGTTCGAAGCCTGTTCGAACCCTTGGGCTGGACAGTCGATCTGACGCCAATCGAGGGAATCGGGTCTGGTGCAGGCGAGTCCCGGTACGGCCATCTGAAGCTGACCGGCACGGGCCGGCTCAGCGCCTTGTTGAACCACCTCTACGTACTGATCCCGGTGATGGACGATGCCAAGCATTATTGGGTCGGCGAAGCAGAGGTCGACAAGCTGCTGTCCAAGGGAGAGGGCTGGCTGGAAAAACATCCCGCCAAGGACCTGATAGTTCGCCGATACTTGCGCAACCGCGGTGCCTTGGCCCGCATCGCTCTGGAACGACTGGTTCCTGAAACGGCCAGGGAGACTTTGCCGCCCGAACTGCGTGTCACACCTGAGGAAGCGCTGGAGACGCCGATCCGGCTCAACGATCTGCGCATGGAAGCTGTTGTCCGAGCCATCCAGGCAACGGGTGCAACCACGGTTGCGGACCTGGGATGCGGCGAAGGCAAGCTACTTTATCGGCTCGTGCGCGAGCGATGGGTCCATAAGCTGTTCGGGTTGGATCCAGCGGCACGCGAACTGGAATGGGCTGCAAAGCGTCTCAAGCTGAACGAGTTTGGCGGGCCGCCGGGGGGCCGGGTTACGCTGCTGCACGGATCTCTGACATACCGGGACGGCCGCTGGGCGGCAGCCGACGTCGCCGTGCTGGTCGAGGTCATCGAGCATCTCGACGAGGACAGGCTGCCCCTGGTCGAACGCATCGTTTTCGGCGAGACGGCGCCTAAATCCGTCATCGTGACCACTCCGAACGCGGACTACAACGCTCTGTTTCCCAGATTGGCCCCTGGCGCATTTCGCCATCCCGATCACCGTTTCGAATGGAGCCGGGCTCAGTTCGAAACCTGGGCGGCCAAAATCGGTGAGATCTATGGCTATGCAGCCACCTTCAGCGGTATCGGAGCCCAGGATTCTACCCTCGGCGCGCCCACGCAGATGGCGGTGTTCACCCGATGAGAGAACTGGACAAGACCGATCTCGCCATTCCTGACTTTGCCCTCGTCGTGCTGATCGGCTCGACCGGATCGGGCAAGTCGACTTTCGCGGCCAGGCATTTTCTGCCGACCGAGATCATCTCCTCGGATCAGTGCCGGGCGCTGGTCTCCGACGATGAGACCGACCAGGACGTCTCTGCAGATGCCTTCGATCTGGTGCGCGAAATAGCCGGCAAGCGGCTTAAACACCGCAGGCTGGCCGTCATCGACGCCACCAACGTGCGAGCCGCCGACCGCAAGGCCTGGATTGAGCTGGCGCGCAAGTGGCACGCTTTGCCCGTCGCCGTGGTCCTCGATCCAGGCGTCGAGGTGTGCGTCGCACGCAATGCGGTGCGAGCCGACCGGCCGGTCGGCGCCGGGGTCGCCCAGCGCATGACAACCGAGATCCGCAAGGGTCTTGGCGGCCTGCAACGCGAGGGCTTCCGCCAGGTCTGGACGCTTACCAGCGAGGCCAGCATCGACGCGGCCGAGGTGTCGCGGCAGCCGCTATGGACCGACAAGCGCGACGACCACGGCCCGTTCGATATCATTGGCGACATCCACGGCTGTTCGGATGAACTTCAGATGCTGCTCGCTCGACTGGGCTACAGCGTCGCCTGGTCTGAACATCAGGGCGACCGAACGGCCACTGTGATCCCGCCGCAGGGCCGCAAGATCGTCTTTGTCGGCGACCTCGTCGATCGCGGCCCCAACTCGCCCGACGTACTGCGCATCGCCATGAGCATGGTCGCGGCCGGGACCGCCTATTGTGTCCAGGGCAACCATGAACGCAAACTCGGCCGCTGGCTGGAAGGTCGCAAGGTCACGGTCGCCCACGGCCTCGAGCAGACGATAGACCAGTTGAACACGCAGGACCGCGGCCTGCGAGAGGCGCTGCCGGCCTTTCTCGACGGCCTGCGCAGCCACGTCTGGCTGGACGGCGGACACCTCGCCGTCGCCCACGCCGGTCTCAAGGAGGAAATGATCGGACGCGGCTCCGGCGCCGTGCGCGAGTTCGCTCTGTACGGCGAGACCACAGGCGAGACTGACGAGTTCGGGCTGCCCGTCCGCGCGGACTGGGCCGCAGCCTACCGTGGCAAGACAGCCGTAATTTATGGACATACGCCAACGCTGTCGGCCGAGTGGGTCAACAACACCCTGTGTATCGACACTGGATGCGTGTTCGGCGGCAAGCTGACGGCCTTACGCTGGCCGGAACGCGAACTGGTAGAGGTGCCGGCAATCCAGACATGGTCGGAGCCGATACGTCCGCTGGGCGGGTCCTGTCTGGGCAAATCGGCACAGGCCGACGCCGACGGCGTGCTCGATTACCAGGATGTCTCCGGTCGCCGCTGGATCGAGACCGGGCTGAGGGGCCGGATTGTGGTGGCCGAGGAGAACGCCTCGGCGGCACTGGAAGTGATGAGCCGCTTCGCGCTGTCGCCGCAATGGCTGATCTATCTGCCGCCGACCATGTCGCCGTCCGAGACCAGCAGCCAACACGGCTGGCTGGAACGTCCGGAAGATGCCTTCGCTTATTTCCGCGAACGCGACGTCGCCCAGGTCGTGTGCGAGGAAAAGCATATGGGTTCGCGGGCGGTGGTCGCGCTGTGCCGGAACGCGCAGGCGGCGCGCAGCCGGGATCCCGGGCGACGAGACCGGCGCAATCTGGACCCGCACCGGACGTTCCTTTTTCAACGACGGCACCATGACGGAAGGCCTGCTCGCTCGTCTCCGGGTCGAGGTCGACGCGGCGGATCTGTGGACGGAATTGAACAGCGACTGGCTGCTGCTGGACACCGAGATAATGCCTTGGTCGGCAAAGGCCGGCAGCCTGATCGAAAGCCAGTATGCGCCGGTGGCGACATCCTCAGCCGCCGGTTTCAAGGTCAGCCGCGAGGCGCTAGCCCGTGCGATGGCGCGCGGCGTCGATGCGGCCGGCCTGAACGCACGCCTTGAAGACCGGGCCGCCCGTGCGGCTAAATACGCCACGGCCTGGGCGCCTTACGTGTGGCCGGTCTCCTGCGTCGACGACCTTAAGGTCGCGCCTTTCCACCTGCTCGCCAGCGAGGGACGTGTTTGGTTTGACCAGGATCATGTCTGGCACATGTCGCTCGCGGACCGTCTGGCTGCCCATGTTGGCGTGGTCACGCCGACCCGATGGCGTACGGTTGATCTGGCCGACGGCAGCGCGTGTGCGGAGGCTATTGCCTGGTGGGAGGCGCTGACTGGCTCCGGCGGCGAAGGCATGGTGGTCAAACCACGCGACTTCGTCAGCCGTGGCAAGAAGGGACTCATCCAGCCGGCGCTGAAGGTCCGCGGCCCGGAATATTTGCGCATCATCTATGGTCCCGAATATGACGCGCCGGACAATCTCATCCGCCTGCGAGAACGCGGCCTGAGCGGCAAGCGCAGCCTGGCACTCAGGGAGTTCGCGCTCGGTCACGAGGCGCTGACGCGATTTGTCGCCAAGCAGCCGCTACGCCGCGTTCACGAGTGTGTCTTCGCCGTGCTGGCGCTGGAAAGCGAGCCAATCGACCCAAGGCTGTAATAACGATCTACCCGAAGATCTTCTCGCCTTGCTCATCGACCAGCTGGATGCCCTTCTTGATCGAGATGTCGACAGCGTCATCAAGCCCGGCAAAGCGATCGGCGCGGATGAATTTGTGCTCCTTCATCACGCCGTCGATCTCCTTCGAAACCACGCCGCAGGTCTGGTACTGGCCCTCCGCCTTGTAGGGCGTGGCGCTGATCAAAAATCCCTTGTGCTCGATTTGCTTTACCGGCGCCGCTGTCTTTGGCTCAGCGGCTTCGTTGCCGCCGCCGAAAAGACGCTTCAGAAAAGACATGGGGTATCCTCCAACGGCAATCATCCTGCACCACATAGCGTGGTGCAGGATGATTTTCAGTACCGGTCCTTGGCCGAGCGGGCAAGGGCCGCAGCTGGCTTGGCACTCAGGGGTCAGTCGCGCGACAGCGCTTCCAGGGCCTCTGCGGCAGCTTCCAATATGCTGATTGCCTCGGCCTGCTTTGCTTCAGGCGCATCTACGATTTCGCCGAGCGCGGCGCGCAGCCGGTGGCGCACGGCGCGGAATTCGTCGCGCTTTTCCGAGCGGCCGCGGCCGCGCCGGCCACCGTCGCCGTCATCGTTCCAGCCGAACCACTCGCGCGCCTTCGCCATCTTGCGGCCGAAGCGCTCGAGATGGTCGAGCACGTGGTCGATCATCTCGCGATTTTCGTTGAGATGCGCCTGCCCTGCCTCGGTGATCGAAAACACCTTCTTGTTGCCTTCCGCCGCAGAAACGGCATAGCCGGCCTCTTCCAGGAAGGTCAGCGTCGGATAGACGACGCCGGGGCTCGGGCTGTAGACGCCGCTGGTGCGCTCCTCCAGCGCCTTGATGATGTCGTAGCCGTGCCGCGGCGCCTCGGCCAGCAGCGACAGCGTGATCAGCTTGAGATCGCCGTCAGCCAGCATACGCCCGGCGCGGAACATGTCGCCTGGTCCGCCGCGTCCGCCGCCGCCTCTCATGCCATGCCCGAACGGGCCGAACCCGCCGCGTCCGCCGAACTTGCCGGCCATATGCATGAAAACGCGCTCGGCGTGTTCGCCAAAACGATGATGCCCGAAATGATTGTCTTTGTGCATTGTCTGCTCCTTGAGTTATGTCTTACGATATATCTCAATTAGGTGCTCGCCACGATCGAGTCAAGATATATCTTACGATGTATCTGAAAATGCGCCAGCAGGATTGATTTCGCCGGCAAGGGCAGCTAGGAAGCGCGTGAGGGTCGAAGACCCCTCCGTAAGCGTCTGACGTGAAGCAACGCATCCACCCCGGTCGTTTCCGGGCAATTACGCCGGAAGACCGGCGAATGGATGCCAATGCGACGGACCGGATGCTTCAGGGAAAAATCCAAATGACCATGAAAACCCCGCGCAGGAAGCTGCCTGCGCGCTATGCCGCCGTCCTCGGCCCGCTGGTGCTGTCGTTGCTGATGACGTTCATCGTGTCGTTCATCTCGACACTGAAAAGCCTTGGCTTCCAGCCCGACCTGCCGGCCACCTGGCTGACGGCTTGGGGCCTGTCCTGGATGGTGGCCTTTCCGACGCTGCTGCTGTTGCTGCCGGCGGTGCGCCGCATCGTTGGCTGGCTTTGCGAGCCCGTGGCTCGATAGCAGGCTGCGCCAAGGGCCCGAAGCAACTTACGGGTCTTTCAGTGCGAAGTGAACGGACACTATCACCAACGGCCTTTGCGGCGGTTCCAGGCATAGAGCAGATCGGCGAAGCGATCATAGGCATAGCGCGTCAACGGCAGCGTGGCGGGATTGCCAAACAGCGTCGCCAACCAGCCCTCGCCCGGCGTTATCAGCCAAACCGCAACGGCAACATCGGCGCCGACCAGCAATTTGCCACCGGCGTCGGTCGCATGCAGCCGGCGCCGGATATCCTCCAGCCCGATGCCGTAGCGGGCCAGCGCCGTCGGTTCGGCATTGATGTCGCGAAATTCGATCCGCCCCGCCTTGACCGCCTCGATCAGCCGCCGCTTCTGCCGGCTGATGCCGGCATCGCAGACCGGACAGCGCGTATTGTACCAGACGGTCAGCAGAGGCTTGGCCATGGTTCGCAACACCAGCGGAGGACGCGCGACGACTATCCAGCAAATGCCGTTGCGCCGCAACGTGACGCGACACCGCGGAATGTCCCGGCTTCGGCTAATGCACGTCGCCCCAAAAACATGTCCTCGGGCCTGGCCCGAGGGTGCGCGGCGGTTTGCCATACCGACCTGTTTAAAAAGAAGAGCGTAAAGCGCGTCGCAAGAGGCCGTTCAAGCGCGACGCGCTTCAGGCACGGCACTCAGCCGAGCGAGGTAATGATCTCGCGATAGGCATCCTCCGGGAAAGCCTTGAGTGTCCGCGTCCTGACGTTTCCGCCCGCCGCCAGCATCAGCGAGAAACGAGCTAGTACGGCATCGTCGGGGGCTTCGACCACCGCCACCATGTCGCAATCCCCCATGGTGAGATAAAATGCCTTGAAGGACCCGCCCATGTCTCCCAACAGCTTCTTGGCGGCATCGAGCCGCTTCGGCGACTCGCGCACGTTTTTGGCGCCTTGCTCCGTCCAGTTGATCAGCACGATGTAAGTTGTCATGGCACACCTCCCTCCGGGGCCACGGAGCACGGCGTCACAGCCGGGGCGGGCATCCGGGTTTGTCGCCCAGAAAATGCATCCGTCGCGGAATTATCCTCTCGTAGGGCACGACCCGCAAGAGCGGCGCGTCCAATCGTGATCGCCTGTGCCCAAACGGAAAAGGACGCCACCGGCGCCCTTTAAACTGCTTATCCGTCACCCAGACTCAGCTGTCGAGGAAGCTTCTGAGCTTGCGCGACCGGCTCGGGTGCTTGAGCTTGCGCAGCGCCTTGGCTTCGATCTGGCGGATGCGCTCGCGGGTGACCGAGAACTGCTGGCCGACCTCCTCAAGCGTGTGGTCGGTGTTCATGCCGATGCCAAAGCGCATTCTGAGCACGCGCTCTTCGCGCGGCGTCAGCGAGGCCAGCACGCGCGTCGTCGTCTCGCGCAAATTGGCCTGGATCGCCGCGTCGATCGGCAGGATCGCCATCTTGTCCTCGATGAAATCGCCGAGATGCGAATCCTCCTCGTCGCCGACCGGCGTTTCGAGCGAGATCGGCTCCTTGGCGATCTTCAGCACCTTGCGCACTTTTTCCAGCGGCATTGCGAGCTTTTCCGCCAGTTCTTCCGGCGTCGGCTCACGGCCGATCTCATGCAGCATCTGACGCGAGGTGCGTACGATCTTGTTGATCGTTTCGATCATGTGCACCGGAATGCGGATGGTGCGCGCCTGGTCGGCGATCGAACGGGTGATCGCCTGCCGGATCCACCATGTCGCGTAGGTCGAGAACTTGTAGCCGCGGCGGTATTCGAATTTGTCGACCGCCTTCATCAGGCCGATATTGCCTTCCTGGATCAGGTCGAGGAACTGCAGGCCGCGATTGGTGTATTTCTTGGCGATGGAGATGACGAGACGCAGATTGGCCTCGACCATTTCCTTCTTGGCGATCGCGGCTTCGCGCTCGCCCTTCTGCACCTGGTTGACGATCTTGCGGAATTCCTGGATCGAAATCGCCGTCTCGGTGGCGAGGTTCTGGATCTCGGCGCGCAGGTCGCGGATGGCGTCCTTCTCGTTCTTGGTGAACTCCTTCCAGCCGCGCGAGGTCAGATTGCCGATCGAACGCGTCCAGTTCGGATCGAGCTCCGAGCCCTGATATTCCTTGAGGAACTCCTCGCGGCGCACGCCATAGCTTTCGGCCAGCCGCAACAGCTTGCCCTCGTTCTGCACCAGGCGCTTGTTGATGTCGTAGAGCTGCTCGACCAGCGCCTCGATGCGCGCCGTGTTCAAGGACAGCGACTTCACCGCCTTGATCAGCTGGTCCTTCAGCTCCTTGAGCCGACGGTCCTGGCTTGGCGACAGCGTGCCGGCGGCGGCCAGCCGGTTCTCGACCTGCTGGTCCTGCAGCTTGCGCAGCTTCTTATAGGTGTCGGCAATGACGTCGAGCGTCTCCATCACCTGCGGGCGCAGTTCCGCTTCCATCGCCGCCAGCGACAGGCTCGCCTCGTCATCGTCCTCCTCGTCGTCGTCCACCAGGCCACGGGTGTCGCCGCCGACATTGGTGATGTCGTCCTCGTCCTCGCGCGAACGGCGCGGCTTTTCCTCGGTCTTGGCTTCCTCGATACGCTCGACCACCGGCGCCTGCTTGGCCTCCGGCCCGGCATAGGTCGCCTCGAGGTCGATGATCTCGCGCAGCAGGATCTTCGATTCGTTGAGCTCGTCGCGCCAGATGATGATGGCCTGGAAGGTCAGCGGACTTTCGCAGAGGCCCGCGATCATCGTCTCGCGGCCGGCCTCGATGCGCTTGGCGATCGCGATTTCGCCCTCGCGCGACAGAAGCTCCACCGAGCCCATCTCGCGCAGATACATGCGAACCGGATCGTCGGTGCGGTCGGTCGGCTCTTTTTTGGTCGTGGTGGCGGCGACGGCGGTGCCGGTCTGCTCGGCCAGCTCGTTGGCATCCTCCTCGGCGTCAGCGGCGGTATCGGCGGCTTCGGGCTCCTCGCCCTGCTCGTCGTCCTCGACCACGTTGATGCCCATGTCGGAAAGCATGGCCATCGTGTCCTCGATCTGCTCGGAGGTCACTTCCTCCGAGGGCAGCACCGAATTCAGCTCGTCCATGGTGACATAGCCGCGCTTCTTGGCGGCCTTGATCATCTTCTTGACAGCATCGTCGGAAAGGTCGAGCAGAGGGCCATCGGTCGCGGCCTCGCGTTCGGTCTCGACTTCTTCCTTTTCTTTTGTCGCCATAGTCTTTATTTTCTCCAAGCGGCTGAGTATCAAAGCCGCGTAAGCTGCCGGTCCGGTCAAATTGGATGCGCTCTTTCCAGAACGCGCTTTACCGGGCCAGTAACTGCATCTCTCGTTAAGTCCAGATTAACCCTGATATCTGTGGCAAGCTGACTGCCTGTCCAGTGATCAGTACCTTACATCGCTGCATTCCCGTCGATGCCGGGGCGGGTTAACGTTTCGAATCGACCTGATTCCGCCATTCTGCCGGAAGGTCAAGCGCCTCTCGCATGATTCGCATGAAAAAAGCGAATCAATTACCCGACTTAGAGCGCCGCACGCTTGATTCGACGCGCAAGCACGTCCTTACATTCAGTCTTCTGGAGGCTTCGATCTAAACGCGCCCAGCCCTGCCCGACGATACGCCAAACCCTTCGATCAGCGCTTCCGTTGCCTGCACATCACGAAATTGCGCCTGGATTTCGACCAGGTGCCGGTAGTTTTCGTCCGTGGGGTCGCTGGCGAGCGCTGCTTCCGCCTGCTTCAGCTCCTTATGTAAGGTGCGCGCGCTGCGCTGCAAGTGGAGGGCCTGGCTGAACGCATCGCGGGCATCGTCGAGTGCCGCCGTTTCCAGCGCCGGCCATTGCCGCGCACGTTTGATCAGCGCCACCGCACGCTGCCAGATCTCGCCGCAGCCGGCCCGCTCGATCGTCGCGATCACCGCGTCGCGGTCATTGGCCATATCATGCGCCATGGCGTCGAGGATCGCCGCATGCAGCCGCTTCAGATCGGAGTTGGCGAGATCGAGGAACTCGACATGGGCGAAATTCTCGTCGATCAGCACGGGATGGTTGACGAGGGCGGCAATGATCGTCGCCTCGCGTACCGACATGCCCTCGCCGCCGCGCTTGACCAACGCCGAGCGACCGAGGCTTTCGGTGATCGCGGTGCGCCCACCGGCATTGCCGCCGCGCGCAAACTGTCCGCCGGGTGCTGAACCCTTGCCCTGGAAACGTTCGCCGGGCCGTCCGTCCTGACGCCCCTGGCGTCCGCGCTGGGCACCGAAGAAGCTCTGCACCCGCTCGCGCATTTCCTGTTGGTAGTGATAGCGAAGGCTCTCGTCGCGGATACGGCTGGTCAGTTCGCGCAGCGTCTTTTCGAGCTCGGCTCGCCGTTCCGGCGTGTCGAAGATGCCGCCGGCCGTCTCGCGCATCCACAAGAGGTCGGCCAGCGGCCGCGCCTCGGAAAGCACGGCGCGGAACGCATCCGGTCCGTCACCCTTGACCAGATCGTCGGGATCCTTGCCCTCCGGCAGCAGGGCGAAGCGAACCGAGCGGCCCGCCTGGACCGCCGGCAGCGCCATGTCGGCGGCGCGCCATGCTGCCTTCAACCCGGCGTGGTCGCCGTCGAAGCACAGCACCGGCTCGCCGGCCATGCGCCATAGAAGTTCGAGCTGGTTTTCAGTCAATGCGGTGCCGAGCGGCGCCACCACGTTTTCGAAGCCGGCCTGCGCCAGCGCGATCACATCCATGTAGCCTTCGACGGCAATGACCGTGCCGCCCTTGGCCAGCGCCCCCTTTCCCAGCACTTGGCGTGCACGAGCGAAATTGTAGAGCACGTTGCCCTTGTGGAAGAGCTCCGTATCGGGCGAGTTCATATATTTGGCCAGCGCATCCGGCGCTAGCGCCCGCCCGCCGAAGGCGATGATCTTGCCCCTGGAATCCGGGATCGGGAACATAATGCGGTCGCGGAACCAATCGTAGGAAACCGGGACGTCGTCGCCATGGCGCACCAGCCCGCACGCCTCGATGTCGGCCTTGGGGACGCCCTTGGCGGCAAGATGCTCCTTCAGCGCGTTGCGGCTGTCGGGCGCATAGCCGAGGCGGAAGGACTGCTGCGTCGCCGGTGTCAGTCCCCGGTCGCGCAGATAGGCGCGGGCCTTTGCGCCTTCCGGTCCCTGCAGCCGTTCCTGGAAGAACACCGTCGCCATCTCCATGACATCGGTCAGGCTGGCGCGTTCCTTTTCGCGCCGTTCCTCATCGGCGTCGCGAACCGGCATCGGCACGCCGGCCATGTCGGCGATCTTCTCGACGGCCTCGGGAAAGCTCATCCCGTCGAGTTCGGTCAAGAACTTGAAATGGTCGCCCGAAACCGAGCAGCCGAAACAGTGATAGCGGCCCTTCTTGTCCTCGCAATGGAAGGACGGGCTCTTCTCGCCATGGAACGGACAGCACGCCCAATAATCACCGCGCGGCGCGTTTGTCTTTTTCCTGTCCCACGCGACGCGCTGGCCGATCACCGAAGAAATCGGCACGCGGTCGCGGATCTCGTCGAGGAAAGCAGGCGGAAAGCGCATGAGGGACAGCTCGTTTGGCCTCCATATAATCACACGGGCCAAGCCCGACGACTCCTAATGCGGAACCATACCCGGTTTTCACAGGCCAAAAAGAGAAGGCGGCCTGCGGGCCGCCTTCTCGATCTAATCCGGCGCAGCGCCGGTCAGCCGTTCCGCACCTACTGCGCGGCGATAGCGCCGAAGATCAGGCCCGAGAGGTTGCTGACCAGCAGATAGTCGTTGCCGACCCGGATCCACTCCTGGCCGGGACCGGGACGGCGCAAGCCGTAGTGGCGATAGTCGCGGATCGGCTGGTGACGCTTCCAGCTGGAATATCTCTGGCCGTTGCGCCAATGGCTGCGCTTCACCACGATCTTTTTCGTCACTACGACGCGCTTGTTCACCTCGACATGCTTGTTCACGTCGACATGCCTGCCGGGCTTTTGCCAGTCGACCTGGCTATAACTCGATTGCGGTGCGTTTGGTGGGTTCAATGGTGCAGCCTGGCCCTGCAAGGCCGTTGCAGCCAGCATCGAGAAGGCAATGGCGGAAAGAACGATGCGTTTCATAGCGGGTACTCCTTGGTTGTCGATGCCTCTGGAATAGAGCCGGAAGGATGAACCGAAACTGAACGCAGAGATTACGTTTTCGTAATGATTTCCTACATTTAGCACGCCTAATTCAGCACTACCTTTAAAGCGGCTGTCCGAGCACGGACGCATGACCCTCCGTAACTCCGCGGGCAATGCAACCATTTTGCCGGCCATCCATTTCCGACACGCCCCGTCGCGGGGCAACACTCGTCCGAACCGGGCAAAATTTATTATTCGGCTAAAATAAATCGGAGTAATATCAACCTCTGCAATGTCCACGATTCGCGCCCACTTTTGCCCTCGTGACGTCACGGCGCCCGCGTCGCTGATACCGGTCGGGTTGCGGGGTCGGGCATGAGCGGCTCGGTCGTTTTGCTGCACCTTGCCGGTGCGGTCGCACTGATGCTGTTTGCCACCCGTTTGGTGAAGACCGGCGTCGAGCGCGCCTATGGCGATGTGCTGCGCCACAAACTGCGCGCCACCATGCGCAATCCCTTCATGGCGGTTCTGGCCGGCTGCGGCCTGGCGGTCGCGCTGCAAAGCTCGACCGCCGTTACCTTGCTGGTCGGCTCATTCGCCGGCTCCGGCATTGTCAGCGGCATGTCGGGCCAGCTTGCGGTGCGCGGTGCCGAGATCGGCTCGGCGCTGGTGGTCAAGCTGCTTACCTTCGATCTGTCGCTGCTGGTACCGGTCTGCCTGGTCGCCGGCACCGTCATGTTCATGGCCACCGAGCGGCGCGACTGGCGCCAGTTCGGCCGCATCCTGGTCGGCATCGGCCTGCTGCTTCTGTCGCTGGAGATGATCGGCCAGGCGTCGGAGCCGCTGCGCCAGAGCACGCTGATGCCGCTCATCGTCGATTACTTCTCCGGCGATCCGGTCACCGCCTACCTTCTGGCGGCGTTGGTCACCTGGCTGTTCCATTCCTCGATCGCCGCGGTGCTGCTTATGGTGACGCTCGCCGGCCGCGGTTTCATCCCGCCCGAACTCGGCATCGTGCTGGTGCTCGGCGTCAATCTCGGCTCTTCGATCATCGCGCCGCTTCTAACCCGCAACGCAGAACCCGGCGTTCGCATCGTGCCGATCGGCAATCTCCTGATGCGCGGCATGGGCTCTCTGATCATGCTGATCCTGTTCCTGACGTTCAAGCCGCCAGTCGCCTTCTTGGGCAGCACCGTGCCCGAGCAGATCGTCAATGCCCACATCGTCTTCAACATCCTGATCCTGATCGCCGGCCTGCCGCTGGCGCGCCTGGTCTATCGTGCCTCGGAAAAGATCGTGGCGCTGGGCACCAGGCCCCAGCCCGCCAACGCGCTCGACGTCATCGAGCTTTCGGCGCTCAACGAAAGTGCGCTCGACGTGCCGAGCCAAGCACTCGCCAATGCCACCCGCGAGGTAGTGCGGGTCTGCGAGACGGTCGAGATCATGCTGAAACGGATCATCGAACTCTATGAGAGCGCCGACGCCGACAAGATCAGTGCGCTGGCCGCGCTCGACGACCGTGTCGACAGGAAGCACGCGGCGATCAAGCTCTATCTCGCCAAGGTCACCAAGAACCCGCTGAGCGAGGACGAGGCCCTGCGTTGCCAGGAGTTGATCGGCGCCTGCGTCAAGCTGGAGCAGGTCGGCGACATCATCGTGCGCAACATGCTGGTCCATGTGAAGAAGAAATTCGAGCGCGGACTGGAGTTCACGCCGGAAGGCTGGCGCGAGCTTTGCGCCTTCCACGCCTTGGTGCTTGCCAATGCCAGGCTGGCCTTCAACGTCCTGGTGTCCCGCGATCCGGAGACCGCTCGCCAGTTGGTGCTGGAAAAGGACCGGCTGCGCGACCGCGAGAAGGAAACCAGCCAGAGCCATTTCGTGCGGCTGCGCGACGGCACCGCCAAGAGCGTCGAGACCAGCTCCATCCATCTCGACACCATTCGCGACCTCAAGCAGATCAACTCGCTGCTCGCCTCGATGGCCTATCCCGTGCTTGAGGAACGCGGCCTGCTAACCGGTTCGCGGCTGAAGGCCGGATAGATTGCGTCCACAGGCCGGTAGCTTCAGAAGCTCGCCTATGCTGTGAGCCAATGCGCAAAATTACCTTTGCGCCACCTCCTGTCTGTCGGCTAAAGATCGCCAGATCTACCGGAAGGAAAGTAGATGGACACCCATTCTCGCAGCTTCGCCAAGGCGCTTTCCTGGCGTGTCACCGGTACCATCGACACGATGATCATTTCGCTCGTCGTGACGGGAAGCATCAAGCTCGCTGCGGCCATCGGCCTGACCGAGGTCGTCACCAAGTCGCTGCTCTACTACCTTCATGAGCGGGCGTGGCTGAAAATTCCTTACGGAAGGAAGGCGGCCGCGTAGCTCTTGCCGCCGCGGCCGGCACCTGACCGGTGACAAAGAAAATCTAAAGCGGCGTCGCCAATTTCTGAATTGCCCGGTGCCCTTATCCGTGGTTTGAGGTCACCTTATCCGAGGATCGCCTTCCCGCCATGCTTCCCCTCATTGCCCTGTTCATTGCCGCCTTCGCCTTCGGCACCACCGAATTCGTCATCGCCGGCGTGCTGCCGCAGGTGGCGGATGGCCTTGGCGTCGCGATCCCGACCGCCGGCTATCTCGTTTCCGGCTATGCCGGCGGCATTGCAGTCGGCGGCCCGCTGCTGGCGCTCGCCACCAAAAGGTTCTCCCGCAAGGCCCTGCTGCTTGGACTGACTGCAGCCTTTACCATCGGCCAGGCGGCCTGCGCGCTGGCGCCCGACTTCGCCTCGATGCTGCTGTTGCGGATTGCGGTGGCCGTGGCACACGGCGCCTATTTCGGCGTTGCCATGGTGGTGGCCGTCGGCCTCGTGCGCGAAGACCAGCGCGGCATGGCGGTGGCGCTGATCCTGTCCGGCCTCACCGTATCGAATGTCATCGGCGTTCCGGCCGGCACGGCAATCGGCAACATCTGGGGATGGCGTGCGACATTCTGGGTGATGTGCGCTCTCGGCGTGGTGGCCTTCGCCGCCATCGGCGCCCTGCTGCCGCGCAAGACAGGATCGTCGAGCCCGTCCGTCAGCCTTGGCAGCGAGGTACGCGTGCTCGCACGCCAGCAGGTCTGGACCTCGCTCATCATGATGCTGATGCTGATGATCGGCCAGTTCGGCCTGTTCACCTACATCACGCCGACGCTGCTTGAGGTCACCGGCCTCGACGAGAAATGGATACCTTGGGTGCTCCTGCTCAACGGTGTCGGCGCTACAATCGGCGTCTTCGTCGGCGGGCGCCTCGCCGACTGGAAGCTGATGCCGTCGCTCATCGCAATGCTATTCCTGCAGGCGGCGATGCTCGCCTCGATCTACGCCGTCAGTCCTTACCCACTGCCGATGGTGATGGCGATCTTCGTCTGGGGCGGCCTCAACTTCGCCATCGGCACGCCGATCCAGACCCGCATCCTGACCTGGACCGCGGACGCCTCCAATCTCGCCTCGTCGCTCATTCCGTCAGGCTTCAATGTCGGCATCGCGCTCGCCGCATCGCTCGGCGCGGCGATGCTCAATGCCGGCTATGGCTATCGCAGCTTGCCGGTGGTTGGCGCGATCGCCATGCTGGTCGCGGTCGCGGTTGCGCTTGCCTCGCATGTCTGGGAATGGCGGAGCCGGGCGGCGCCGCCGCTGCCGGCTGCCGCCGAATAGGGCTACAGATCGATCCGGTAACGCAGGCTTTCCGCGCCGCCATAGGAAGCATCCTCGAAGAAACGCCCGACGAGCCCGCCGCCATTGGCCAGAACGACCTTCTGCGAGGGCACATTGTGAGGCTTGCAGGTGATTTCGACGAAGGGCAGGCCAACCGCCCTCGCCTCCTCCAGCATGAGCCGCAGCGCCTCCGTCGCATAGCCGCATCCCCGTTTCCACGGCACCACCGCATAGCCGATGTGGCCGAGCACGTGCGATGGCAGCGCCGCGGTTCCGGGCTGCCAGCGCAAGCCGATCGAGCCTGAGACTTCCCCGTCCCAGATCCAGCGCCGAAATCCAGGCAGCCGCGGCACCGTCGAACCGTCCGGCAAGACGATCGGCGGTCCCTTGCCATCAGGATCGTCGAGATCGGCAAGGAAAGTCGCTGGATCCTTTTCGATAGCCGCAAGCTGCTCGCGCGTCGCGTCGAGCAGCCGCACATTGTCCGGCGACCAGCCGCGCTCGAGGGCCGCCTTGTAGGACGGCAGGTGTTCAAACGCCGGTTTGACGAGTTCGATCATGAGCGCGAGCTTTTGGCTGTCGGCCCTCAAAGGCGGGCTTGCGGCTGTAGCGACTACGACAAAACTGCCCCGCCATCGACCGTAATTCCCAAGTTTTCCGCATTGCGCCCATGTCGCGCAATGATTGCGACCGGGCGCATAAGGCTGGCTCCGCTTGGATGAGGCAAGCCGGCCAATTGCCCGCGAACGACCGTGAGATGGATCTCGAACTAGCCAAGGGCGTCTGCAAGCATCTCATTCAAGCGTGCGAATGCTGCGGACTCGTCTGGCGCATGGGCCGGATTAACTTCTGTGATGGTCAGGCCGCGCCATTGCGGCAGGGCTGTCAGTTGCTTTAGCACAAAGGCGACTTGCTCCAGTTTGAGACCGTCGCAACGGCGCACATTCTCCGCAATCGGAAAATCGATAAAGGAGAGCACATCGACATCGAAGTGGATAAGCACGCAGTCAAAGCGCGCCGCCCATTCGGCCGCGCGCGCCGACGCCGCCTCGATGTCACTCAAAGCTTTCTCACGCGATATGATCTTGATCGCGTGATTTCCGATCACGGCCGCTTCGGGCGGGGTGATGTTCTCGATGCCGAAATAGAGGAGTTGCTGAGGCACGAGCATCGGGCGGGTCGGGCCGAGCCTCGCGAGCGAAGGCTCGCATCCATGGATATTGAGCAGATGGGCGACGCCGGTCCAGTCCAAGGCGCCGTCGCTCGTGTCAGGTGTGTTGAGATCGGCGTCGAAGTCAATGTAAACGAGTCCGATCCGCGCGCCGGCCGCATTCGCCCCGGCGACCGTCCCCAGTTCCACAGTACAATCGCCACCTAAAACAAGCACGTCTTCCTGCGCTGCGATCGCCGTCGCTACGTGGCTTGCGACCAACTCACAGGCGTCGCGCACTGCTTCCAGGTTCATAGCCTGCGACCGCGAAGGGTCCGGTCGCCATCGGAACGATGCAACATCGCCACGATCCCTGATGGATCTGCCTCGGTTCGTGATCGCTTCTGCGAGCCCATTTCGCCGAAAGGCCGCGGGGGCCTGTTCCTGACCCGGCGAATAGGCGCCGGCACTCGTGGCCGCACCGACAATATTCAACAAACGCGCCGCCAAATCGAAGCTCCATTTTCGCATGATCTTCTCGCAAACGTGTCCGGAGGGAGGAAGGTTCCTCCTCGACTTGAGAGGTTGCCGCCCGGCATCGGCACGAGGCCTAACAAGCAAAAAGCTCGCCGCATCGATGCCGTCGTGAGACGCCAGACGTCGAACATACAGGTTCATTCGCGCGGCCGTGGCGATGAACATGTCGGTGCGAACTGCCGTCCGCTCCGCCCGCTCCTAGCCTGGCTCCTCGCGATGGTCTCTTCGAGTCTCATGAGCACCGCTAAGGCGCGAAAAATCCCTACTGAAGCAGGCTCTTGACGATGCCGCTCGCCTTGGAGAAATCCATCTGGCCAGCATATTTCTCCTTGAGCGCCGCCATCACCTTGCCCATCTCCTTGACGCCGCTGGCACCTGTCTCGGCGATAGCGGAACGGACGGCGCTTTCTGTCTCGGCCTGGCCCAGTTGCGTCGGCAGGAAGTCGCGGATGATCGCCATCTCGTCGCGCTCCTGCGCGGCAAGTTCCGGCCGCTTGCCGTCATCGAACGCCTTGGCCGATTCCTCGCGCTGCTTCACCATCTTGGCCAGGATCTGCAGGATCTCGTCGTCGCTGGCCGGCTCCTTGCCGGCGCCGCGATTGGCGATGTCGCGATCATGAATGGCCGCCTGGATCAGCCGCAATGTCGGCAGCCGGCGCTTGTCCTGTGCCTTCATCGCGCTCTTCAGGGATTCGGCGATTTTGCCTCGCATGGTGCTTTCTCCTTCGAATGCGGCGGACAATAGCCGTGCCGAAAGCCCAAGGCAAATTCAAGTCTGTCCGGCAAATCCCTGATATTGTTCGACGAAATAAATCCAGGCACGTACGGCGCGGCATCATTGACCGCCTTGGCGCCTTCCCCTATGTACTGTGCCTTGCATGAATTGAATTCTAGTGCACGTCGCCCAAAAGTGCGTAGCGGTTTTGGGGCAACGACATGCAGCGCGCCGAGGCTGTGAGATTGCCGCTTCGCGCTTTTTGTTGCGCCGATTGAGGAGCGCAGCCTTTAGGAGTGCCGCCATGGCAACGATGACCGCCGCATCGACCCCCCCTTGGGCCACCGAGAAGCCGACCGCCCTGCTGGTGCTGGCCGACGGCACCGTCATCGAGGGCCGTGGTCTGGGCGCTTCCGGCTCCGCCGTTGCCGAGGTCTGCTTCAACACCGCGCTGACCGGCTATCAGGAGATCCTCACCGACCCCTCCTATGCCGGCCAGATCGTCACTTTCACCTTTCCGCATATCGGCAATATCGGCACCAATAACGAAGACATCGAGGATCTCAATCCGCTGGCCCGCGCCGGCGCCGTCGGCGCCGTGTTCAAGGCCGATGTCACCAACCCGTCGAATTACCGCGCCGGAACCGGTCTCGACCAGTGGCTGAAGAAGCGCGGCATCGTTGCACTTTCGGGCATCGACACGCGCGCGCTGACCGCGCTGATCCGCGAAAAGGGCATGCCCAATGCCGTTATCGCGCACGCCCCAGACGGTATCTTCGACATCGAAGACCTCAAGCGCCGCGCCGCCGCATGGTCGGGGCTTATCGGGCTTGATCTGGCCAAGGAGGTCACCTCCGGCCAATCCTCGGTCTGGCGCGAGACACCCTGGGCCTGGAACGAGGGCTTTGGCGAACAGGCCGACCCGTCGATGCACGTCGTTGCCATCGATTATGGCGTCAAGCGCAACATATTGCGCCTGCTTGCCGGCCTCGGCGCCAGGGTCACCGTGGTGCCGGCCAAGACCGGCGCCGAGGAGATCCTGGCGATGCGGCCCGATGGCATCTTTCTATCCAACGGCCCCGGCGATCCGGAAGCCACCGGCCACTACGCCGTTCCGGTCATCCAGGATCTGTTGAAGACCGATATCCCGCTGTTCGGCATCTGCCTCGGCCACCAGATGCTGGCGCTGGCGCTGGGCGGCAAGACCGCAAAAATGCATCAGGGCCACCACGGCGCTAATCATCCGGTCAAGGACCACACCACCGGCAAAGTCGAGATCGTCTCGATGAACCACGGCTTTGCCGTCGACGCCGACTCATTGCCGAGCGGCGTCGAGGAAACCCATGTCTCGCTATTCGACGGTTCGAATTGCGGCATCGCGCTCACCGGCAAGCCGGTCTTCTCGGTCCAGCATCATCCGGAAGCCTCGCCCGGCCCGCAGGATTCGCACTATCTGTTCCGCCGCTTCGTCAACCTGATCCGCGAAAAGCGTGGCGAACCGGCACTGGCCGAGCGCTGACCAAGCCGATGCATCAGCTATAACATATCGGCGGCGCGTGATCTGGACAACTTGCCTCCGGACGTCCGCGAGCAGGTCTCAGAAAGTCTGATTTCTTACGCAGTCGGCGGTCGCGGAGATACCAAGCGCCTCGTCGGCAGGGAAGGTTACAGACTTCGGATCGGTCGCTACCGAGTCATGTTTGACGAAGACCGCGCCACGATCCTTGCGGTCTATGTCGGCAAACGCGAAACGACAACCTACCCGTCGGCCATAGTAGGACAGAACACCATGAACGCCCCGCAAATCATCAAGACCCCAACCGGTGAGGAGCTGGTCGCTATCCCAAGGGGACTACGAGATCCTTTTGCGTGCCGCCGAAGAAGCTCTGGAAGACGCTGCCGATGCGGCGATCTACGACGAGCGTAAGGCCGATCTCCGAGCGGAAAAGGCACTGCCCGCGGACGTGACCATGGACATCTTGCGGGCTCCAGCCGGCTCAAGGCGCTGCGCAACCGGCGGCGGCTGACGCAAGCCGATTTGGCGGCCATGATCGGCGTCAGCCAGGGTTTTCTGTCGCACCTGGGGTCCAATCGCCGCAAACCATCGGCGCAGACAGGTGCAATGCTGGTCAAGGCGCTCGACATTCCAAGCGAATGGATTGAGCACCAGGTGATGCTACACTGGTTTGCGGCTTCTTCTCCCTTGGTTTTAGCTGATCCCGGTCATGGCGCGCCGGCGCCGGCGCGCTTCTCGATCAGTTCGGCAACCGCATCAGGATTGTCGGCCAGCACATAGTGGCTCGCATCGGGGATCTCGGCGCGCTCGACATGGCTCATGCCCTTGGCGCGGTAGCCGGCGAGGAAGGTCGGCAGCAGCGCAACAAAGGGGGACTTCTGGCCGAAGGCGATGACGAGCGGAACGGTGCTCGGCGCCGTCTGGGCGGCGTTCCATTCGGCATCGCTGGGGAAGGCGCGGTAGATCTCGAACGCGGCATGCAGTTGAGGCGCTCGATAGATGCGAAAATAGTATTTGCGTTCCTGCCTGGTGAATTTGCCGAAGTCGAGGAACCAGCCAAGCACGGCGGCCTGCCGACCGGGAACCACCTTTTCGGCGAGGCCGCCGGGCGCCTGGATGAAACCGATATGCCACGTGCCTGATATCGCCTTGTCCCAGCCGTCGATGCCGGGCATCGGAACATCGAGGATCATCGCACCGCGCAGCGTGTCGGGAAAGCGCCTGAGATAGGCATAGGTGACGATGCCGCCAAGGTCGTGACCCACCACATAGGGTTTTTCCAGATGCAGAGCGTCGGCAAGCCCATGGATCTGCGCCGCAAGATTGGCGGCTTCATAGCCGCCCCTGGCAGGCTCCGAGCGGCCTATGCCAGGCAGGTCGACGGCAACGACGGTGAAGCGTTGCGCCAGTCTCGGCATGACGGCCTGGTATTCGTTCCAATCTTCCGGAAATCCATGCACCAGGATAAGGGCTGGTCCGTGCCCGCCACGCAGGTAGTGCATGCTGCTGCCGTTCACCGCGGCTTGGCCGAGGTGAACCCGGGCGGCACCTGACCTGCCCGTCCAGCAGGCGCCGCATGAGCCGCCACTACAACGAGCACCGCGCAGACAGCCACAGCCATGAGCGCCGCGCGATGAAGTATCCGGTTCAACATGTTGCTCTCCTCTCGTCTTCGATCCAGGCCCCGCGTTTGTTGCTTCTGACGTAAACTAGGGCGGGAGTTCGAATGGTCAGAGTTACAAAATGCGGCGCGAATGCCTCGAGGCCGGACTGCGCGATTACCGGAGTTGCGTTGTTGCCCTCATTCCTATCGCCTTTTTTCAATGAAGCCATTAAAACCGGTCGAAGAACCAGTGTGACGGGCATTTCGTTGGCCGGATCTGTCTCCACAGCCCGTCCTTGGTCAGGGCGATGCGGCCGTCATGGCTCATATCTGTGCTCCGTCTTCAGCAACGCCGGACGTGACGTTTCTGAGCGCCGCCGGCTTGGCTACTTTCGTGACGAAGACGATGAGCGCCAGCGTCAGGAAAATCGCGCCGAGCAGGTAGGGTGCGCCGCCGAAGGTCACGGGCGCGTTCGGCCCCGTGAACCAGGAAAAGATCGCCGTATAAAGCAGCGGCGTGATGATCGAGGTGATCGAGAAGATCGACGTCATCGCGCCCTGGAGTTCGCCTTGTGCCGAAGGCGGCACCTTGGCGGCGGCAAGGCTCCTGAGCGGCGGATCGGCCAACGCCTCGAGGCAGCCGACGACGATCACTGCATAGATCATCCAGCCTTGCGACGCGAATGCGTAGCCGAAGGCGCTGAGTGCCGTAAATGCCAGACCGATTACCGCCGTCTTCCACTCACCGAGCTTGGGGATCACGCGCGGCAGGACCGTCGCCATGACGATAGCCCCGCACAGGCCGAAGGCACCGAGCGAGAAGCCGATCTGTTGTTCGCTCCAGCCATAGCGATAACTGGAGACGAACGACCAGACCGCAGGATACATCATGTGCCCCAGCGTCATCAGAAAGAAGACAAGCCCGATCCAGCCGATGCCTTCGTAGTTGCGCATCTGGACGAGCGTGCCGACCGGGTTCGCGCGTTTCCACTCGAAGCGGCGACGATGCTTGCTATCAAGCGTTTCCGGCAACAGAAACAGCGCGATCAAAAAGTTTACGAAGGCAAGCCCGGCAGCGAAATAGAACGGCACGCGCGGCCCGAACGTGCCGAGCAACCCGCCCAGAACCGGCCCGATGACGAAGCCGACGCCGAAAGCGATGCCAAGCAGGCCGAAATTCTTCGCACGGTTCTCGTCGGTCGAGATATCGGCGATGAATGCCGATGTCGTGGAATAGCTGGCGCCGGAAATGCCGGCCAGCACACGCCCGATGAACAGCATCGGATAGGACCAGGCGATGGCACAGATCAGATTGTCGATGGAAAACGTCAGCACGGAGGCGAGCAGAATCGGCCGTCGTCCGAACCGGTCGCTCAACCCGCCCATCACTGGTGCGAAAATGAACTGCATCGCCGCATAGGCGAAGAACAGCCAGCCGCCCTCGATAGCCGCCTCACTGATGCCGACGCCGGTCAATTCTCTGAGATAGGCCGGCAGCACCGGCATGATGATGCCGAAGCCGATGATGTCGAGCAGCAGGGTGGTGAAAACAAGCGCAAGGCCCCGCCTGGCGGTTTTGGGGTCTATCATGATGGTATCTCCTCGGGCCGCCCGGGGCGAAGGCGAACGCACCTTATAGGCGAACACATCGCTGGGAACAATGAGGGAACGGGCAGGGTGTTTTCATCCTGACATCCCCTGACTGCTATCCAGTCTCTCGGATTCGCGAGAAAACCGTCGGCTCAGATCGGATTGTTGAACGTGTCGCAGTCCGAAAGCTTGCCGTTCTGGAAGCCTCGCGCCAGCCAGGCCTGCCGCTGCTGCGACGTGCCGTGGTTGAAGCTTTCCGGCACGACGTAGCCCTGCATCTTCTTCTGCAGCGTGTCGTCGCCGATCTGCTTTGCGGCGTTCAATGCCTCCGCCATGTCGCCCTGTTCCAAAATGCCCTTCTGGCCGGTGAAATGTGCCCAGATGCCGGCAAAGCAGTCGGCCTGCAGCTCGACCTGCACCGACATGTGGTTGGCGTCGGCCTCGCTCATATTCTGCCGCATCTGGTTGAATTTGGGCAGGATGCCGACGAGGTTCTGCACGTGATGGCCGACCTCATGCGCAATAACATAGGCCTGTGCGAAATCGCCCGAGGCACCGAACTGCTGATCGAGTTGCTGGAAGAAGGTGGTATCGAGATAGACCTTGCGATCGTTGGGACAGTAGAATGGTCCGGCCGCTGACGAGGCCGAACCGCAGGCGGAGCGAATCTGGCCGCTGAACAGGACCAGTTTTGGATCTTGATAGGTCAGGCCCTCGGACTGGAAAATACCAGTCCAGGTATCCTCGGTCTCGGCCAGCACGGTCGACACGAACTGCTTCATCTCGTCGGAGGCCGGCGCACCGGTACCGCCGCCTTGCTCGCCGCTATTGTCGGTGATCTGGCCGCCGCCGCCGGGCTGCAAGCCGCTGTTATCGAGGATCTGACTCGGGTCGAAGCCGAAATACCACCCTGCCAGGAAAATCAATCCTACGATGATGATGCCCGACATGCCGCCGCCGCCGGCGCGACCTCCGATCGGGATGCGAAACTGCCCCGGCCCGCCGCCAAGCCCGCCGCTCTGGCCGCGCTCGTCCTCGACGTTGTCACTCTGACGACGGCCCTTCCAGAGCATGGCAACCCCCGTGATGCATGTTTGCAATCAACCCGCCGATGTCCTGGCCGGTTCCAACCCAGCAAACAATTATCCCAATGGTTACGCCAAGTCACAGTATTTTTCGCGCTAATAAGCAATGCCGGCTGACGCGGGTCTGCTCTGGCTTAGACGTCGCAAGGTCTGTAGCATCCACCGTGGCTGTGGAAGCGAGGGGGCGCTTGCGGATGATCGGGCGGGTTCTGTTGCTGTTTGCGGCATTGTCTTGCCTAGGCCCCGTGCCGGCCAGCGCCGTCACTCTCGATTCCAGTGTCGCAATCACCGATCCCGAGACCTTGCAGGCGCTCGAGCGCGGCGGGCTATCGATCAGCCGTCTGCTTGGGCCAGCGCTCGGACTGACACGCGACGTCGACAATCGCGGGCTGTTTTCGGTGCGCGCGCTGAGCCCGGTCCGCAACGCCGTCAAACAGCAGATCGTAGACGAACCAAGGAACAGCCCCGACTCCTATGTAACCGCTCTGGCAAACTCGAAAGACATCACCCAGAAGTTCAATCCGAAATACATCGACGACGACGGTTCGACGCTGGACCTGACCGGCATCGTCAATCGCATGGATCGCGGCTATCTCGGCCACACCGAATGCGGCGAGATCAGGCTGATCTACCGCTTCCACTATTCGGTCGAGGAGAAGCCTGGGCAACGCATCTCGTCGCGCCTGCCGCTGACCCTGAGCCTGGTCTTCAACGCCATACCGGCTTCGGCACAGATTCGCGCCTCGAAGGACCGTCCGCGCTCGGCTAACGGTTCCTGCGCGGACGTGGCGAAGCGCTGGCTTGTCGCCGGGCAGAAGAATCTGGAGCCGGATCAACTGGCGGCCTGGCTGCGCTCGGAAGAAGGCCCGCTTTCCAGCGCGATGTTGAATTCTTCGCAGATCATGCGGCTCGAGCTCAACATGCAGGTCGTGCGCCTATCGGCTTCGAGCCGGCGCGATTTCGGCGGCCACGCTGAGTATCTGTTGAAGATATTCAAGTGGGACCCGGCCAAAGCCATTTTCCAGGAAGCGAAAATGGAGAACCAGATCGACCGCAAGCTGGTGCTGGCCGACAGGCAAACCTTCGAAAGATGGCTGCTCACCGATCGCAACATCTATGATCTCGACCGTGGCCGCCTGGTGATCGACGAAAAATTCCTCGCGACCACCGCGGTTTCGGTGGCACCCGGCGGTATGAGCCGGTCGCAAAACAATTTGGCTTTTGGGCTGCTCGACGACGATGCTATCGACAAAGCGCTCAAGGACTATGTCGCAAAGGGCAATACGCTTCGCACCGTCAAATCGGTGGCCGGCTTCAATCTGCGCCTCAACGAGATGACCTGCACCGGCTGTCACCAGACGCACGGCATCGCCGGGTTCCATTACACCGGCGCCGACCCGGCCAGCGAACCGCGCCGCAACGCGGTGTTCGTGCCGGGCTCGGCTGTGTTTTTTGCCGACCTGCCGCGCCGCCGCGCCATTGTCGAGTCGTTCGCCGCTGGCAGACACCCGGATTTCAGCCGCGGCTTTGCCGGCCGTCCGGAGGCAAAATACGCCGAAGCGCTGAAAGGCACCGATCTCTACAATGGATGGGGCTCGATCTGCTATCGCGGCGCCGACCCAAGTTTCGTGGACTGGACCTGCGACGAAGGCCTGCGTTGCGCCGGGGTCCACGAGAGCGCCATCCATCCGGGCTTTGGTACCTGCGTCAGCGAGGCCGGCACCGCAGTCGGCGATCCGGTGGAGTTCGGCGAGATCAGGATGTCGAAATGGGGCAACGACCAATATTGCCGTCTGTCACCGGCAACCGCGAAGGCCTGCGCCATCGACCCGGCCAGGGACAGAAAACCGCCGATAAAGCTCGCCGGCTATGGCGCGGCGCGCCAGCGTTACGATAATCCCGAGCAGAAGACTGGCGGCTTTCCCGGCGGCATGCTGCGCAAGGCGACCTGCGAAAAGCTGCCCGACGAGGCAAGCTGCGGCCGCCTCGCCAAGACCGGCTTCAACGACTGCATAGGCTCCGGCAAGGACCACGAATTCTGCACCAGGGAATTCACCAAGACCGCTGGCCTGCGTGCTTGCGACAAGGCCCATCCCTGCCGCGAGGACTATATCTGCACCGCCGGTTTTGACGATCTGCCGGAAGCAAAGCCCGGCAAGGGCACTTGCATCCCACCCTATTTCATCTTCCAGTTTCGCGTCGATGGTCACCCGCGCAACTGGGTGCAGGATACGAACGAGTGAGCAGGTCAGTCGCACTGCATATCGCTTCGATCAATCAGCGGGCGGCGATTATTGCCTTGCGAAAGGCTTCGAGCGTCTCGGCGCTGACATGGTGCTCGATGCCTTCGGCGTCGATGCGCGCCGTCTCGGCGCTGACGCCGAGCGAGCGCAGGAAAGCCTCGACCGTCTGGTGGCGAATGCGGCTCTCTTCCGCAACCTTCCGCCCGGCATCGGTCAGGAACACGCCGCGATAGGGTTTCCGGGAGACCAGCCCGTCTGCGCACAGCCGCGTCAGCATTTTCGCCACCGTCGGCTGGGCGACGCCGAGCCGTGCCGCGATGTCGACCTGGCGCGCCTCGTTGCCGTCCTCGATCAGGTCGGCGATGAGCTCGACATAATCCTCGACCAGCGCGCTGCGGCGCGCTTCACGCGTCTGCCGGAACCCTTCCGAGTGGATTTCTGCGTCAGGCAGCGGCTTTTCGCGAGGAACCGGTCTTTTCTTCAGCGCCAATACGCGCTCCTCCCGGCAGTTTGAATCGGCATTGCAGTCATAACACGGAACCCTATTGGTTCTGGCCGTTTATTTCCATTCGGTGGCCGGCGCAACCGGCGTTCACTGCCGTTCCGGTCGCACCGTCAAGTGGGCACACGAAAAAGCATGAACAATGAAATATAGCATATTGCATAATGTTCAGCCGTGGCATAGATAAGGAGACAACATCGATCGTTCCAGTGGAAAGCCATTTCATGTCGGAAGCCGAAGCCACCTCAGCCCCCCGATCCATGTGGCGATTTGCCCGCCCGGAAGACGACGAGCAGCCCAGCCTTCGCGAAGTCAACGCAACGATCGCGGTGCCGCACTCGGGGATCTGGCTTCGCCGGCTGTTCGCCTTCGTGGGGCCGGGCTACATGGTTTCGGTCGGCTACATGGATCCGGGCAATTGGGCGACCGACCTCGCCGGCGGTGCCCAGTTCGGTTACACGCTGCTATTCATTATCATGTTGTCGAACCTGATGGCGATCCTGCTGCAGGCGCTCGCCGCCCGGCTCGGCATCGCCACCGGCCGTGACCTTGCGCAGGCGTGCCGCGCCTATTACCCGCGGCCGGTCAATTTCATGCTGTGGGTCGCTTGCGAACTGGCCATCATAGCGTGCGACCTGGCCGAGGTCATTGGCACGGCGATCGCCTTGCAACTGCTGTTCGGGATTCCGCTGATCGGCGGCGCCATCATCACCGCGCTCGATGCCTTCCTGCTGTTGTTGCTGATGAACAAGGGCTTCCGTTTCCTCGAGGCCTTCATCATAGCGCTTTTGATTATCATCTTCGGCTGCTTCGCCATTCAGATCTTTGCCGCCGCGCCGCCGGTCGGCTCCATCCTGCACGCCATGTTCGTGCCGTCGTCCGAGATCGTCACCAATCCGGCGATGCTTTACATTGCCATCGGCATCATCGGCGCCACGGTGATGCCGCACAATCTCTACCTGCACTCCTCGATCGTNGACGCCATCAAATGGGCGACGACCGACTCGACCATCGCGCTGATACTGGCGCTGTTCGTCAATGCTTCCATCCTGATCGTGTCGGCGGTGGCGTTCCACGGCACCGGTCATCATGACGTCGCCGAGATCGGCCAGGCCTTCGAGCTGCTGTCGCCGCTACTCGGCCTCGGCATTGCTTCCATTCTGTTTGCCGTGGCGCTGCTTGCCTCCGGCCTGAACTCGACGGTGACGGCGACGCTGGCCGGCCAGATCGTGATGGAAGGCTTCTTGCGGCTGCGCATCCCGCAATGGGCGCGCCGCCTGCTGACGCGCGGCATCGCCATCATCCCGGTGGTGGTCGTCACCGCCCTCTATGGCGAGAAGGGCACCGGCCAGTTGCTGGTCTTCAGCCAGGTGATCCTGTCGATGCAGCTTCCCTTCGCGGTCGTCCCGCTGGTGCAGTTCGTCTCGGACAAGCGCAAAATGGGCAATTTCGCCATTTCCCGCGCCGTCGCCGTGCTGGCCTGGGTGGTTGCCGCCCTCATCCTGGTGCTCAACTTCAAGCTGCTCTACGATACGGTCGTCGGTCTGGGCTGAGCGTCTGCTCCAAACTGACGCAACTAAGGTCGGCAGTCATCCGCCCTTCCAGCCCTGGAAATTTGCCGGCCGCTGTCGGACAAATGTCCGTTCGCCCGTCCTTGGCTCGAAGTCCGGCCATGACGGCACGGATCAGGGAAAGGGAGCTCCAATGAGGAAGATCATTGCCGCAACATTCGTCAGCCTCGACGGCGTCATGCAAGCGCCCGGCGGCCCGCACGAGGACCCGGTCGGCGGCTTCAAGTTCGGCGGCTGGACGTTCCACTACTGGGACGATGTGATGGGCGCCTCCATGGGCGAGACGTTTTCAAAACCGTTCGCGCTGCTTCTCGGCCGCAAAACCTACGACATCTTCGCCGCCCACTGGCCTTATCAGAAGAATGACCCGATCGCCGACAGCTTCAACGCCGTCACCAAATATGTGGCGACGCACAGGCCAGATACGCTGTCCTGGCAAAACAGCCAGCCGCTCGGCAGCGACGTCGTGGCGACATTGCGCCGGATGAAGCAGGAGGACGGCCCGGACCTGCTCATTCAGGGATCGAGCGAACTGATCCAGACCTTGCTCGCCAATGACCTGATCGACGAGATCAGCCTGCTGATTTTCCCGCTGGTGCTGGGCAAGGGCAAAAAACTGTTCGGCAGCGGCACAATACCTGCCGCCTTCAAGCTGACCCGCTCGCAGGCATCGACCACCGGTGTCATCATGGCGAGCTATGAACGCTCCGGCGAGATCAAGACCGGGTCCTTTGCCACGGAGCAGCCGTCCGAAGCCGAGATCGAGCGGCGCAAGAACTGGAAATAGAGGCTGCCGAGGCGATCAAGGACGGCTGAACACTGGCCGTCCTTTTTGCTGTTTTCTAAGCCGCCTCCCGTCGCCGTGCCAACCCATCGCGGAGGTGGCCTGCGAACGCCAGTGCAGCCGGCGCAAGGCCGTGCTTCGGCAAATGCAGATTGATCGAAAAATTCGGCAATGACGGCAGTTCCGGATCGTTGGCCAAAATATCAAGGTCGGCAGGCACGGTCGATGCCAACCAGGTGGTGACGGCCAAGTCCGAACGCACCGTCGCTGTCGTCGCGTCGATGCTGCCGTTTTCGAATACGGTGCGCCATTCCAGCCCGTGCTCGTTAAGCGCCTCCAGCACCACCGGGCGGAACGCACAGGTCTCGGCCACCATCGAAACCGGCAAGGGGCGCTTGCTGCGAGCCCCGCCGCCTTTGGCGCCGACCCAAACCAGCCGGTCGACAACAAGGCATTCGCCGGCCGACCGACCGATCGGCTCCTCGATCACCGCGAGCTCTATCGTGCCGGCCGCCAAGGCCGCAGCCAACTCCGGCGACGAAGCACAGATCAGCGAAATCTCGACCTGCGGATACGCCTCGGCATAGGCCTTGAGCACCGGCGCAAGCAAGGTGCCGACAAGGTCATACGGCACGCCAAGCCGCACCTGACCGGCAACCGCATCGCCCGCCATCTCCGCCAGGATCTCGTCATTGAGGGAAAGCAGGCGCTTGCCCTTGCCGAATAATCGCTCGCCGGATCGGGTCAACCGCAATCCACGCCGGTCGCGCTCGAACAGCCTGCAGCCGAGAACCTCTTCCAAACGCTTGATCTGCTGGCTGACGGCACCTTGCGTCAAATGCAGCGCATTCGCTGCTGCCGTCATGCTGGCCTTATCGGCAACGGTGACGAAGGTTCGGATCAAGGCGGTATCGAGATTGCGAGCCATCTGACTATTATGCTTCTTAATAGCGACCATCGCAAACATTGCATTTACTGATGAGCCAAAAGACCTACCGTGCAGGCTTCAAAGGAAGCAGCATGCTTGAAACCATCCTTCCCCTCGTGCTGTTCGCGCTGGTCTCAACCTCAACGCCCGGCATGGCCACGACCTTGTCGACGGCGTCCGGCGCGCAGTTCGGCTTTCGCCGCTCTATACCGCTGATGGCCGGAAGTGCGGCCGGCCTGGCCACGGTGGCTGCGGCAGGTGCTGCCGGGCTCGCCGGTCTGCTGGCCGCCGCCCCTTCTTTGCAACTGGCAATGAAAATAGCCGGTACCCTCTATCTGGTATGGCTTGCCCTCAAGATCGGCCGCAGCGGCCCGCCCAATCTGGACGTGACCATGGCAAAGCCGAACAGCTTTTTGGGCGGCGCCGGCCTGCAATGGATGAACCCAAAGGGCTGGGCCATGGGGCTGGGAGCGGCGGCATCTTTTGCCGCGCTCGCCAGCGGGCCACTGCAGCTCGCCTTGCTGCTCGGCACGGTCTTCGGCCTTGCCGCGGCGCTATCGCTGGCGGCGTGGTGCGTGGCGGGCACGCTGCTCGCCCGGTTGCTGCGAACCGAGCGGCAGTGGCGCATCCTCAACGCCGTGCTTGGCTTGCTGCTGGCCGCCTCGATCATTCCGATGTGGCGGACAGCGTAAGACCAGTTATTTCAGGCAGCGTAGCGTGCCGCCGGCTTGCCGGCCAGCAGGCTACCGAAGAAGCCTTGTCGGACGCCAAGAAAGGCATCCACCCCGGCAACATCGGCAAGACCCGGTGCCGTGAACGCTTCACCCTTGGCCAGGCCGGCAAGCGCGGCATCGACCAGATCGTCCGCAGTCATGACAATCTCTTGGGGCACATTGGCAATATCGCTTCCGGCGACTTCCCAGAACTCGGTCCGCGTAGCCCCCGGCAGCACGACCTGTACGGCTACACTGCTGTCGGCGACTTCCCGCTGCAGGGCCTCGGTGAAGTTGACGACATAGGCCTTGGTGCCGCTATAGATGCCGCCGAACGAGGTGTCGAAGGCCAGCACCGAGGCGATGTTGACGATGGCGCCGCGGTTGCGCGCCAATAGTCCCGGCAGCACCGCGCGCGTCAGCCGGGTCAGCGCCACCACATTGACCTTGATCATGCGCTCGGCGACATCGGCGTCGGCCGTTGCCACCACCTGCGCGCCGCCAAGGCCGGCATTGTTGACCAGCAGCGTCACGCTGTCGTCGGTTGATATCGCCTGTTCGACCCGTCGCAGATCGGCGTCGTCGGCCAAGTCGGCGCTGATGACGCTGACCTTGATGCCATACGCGTAGCGGAGCCTCTCCGCCAATTCCTCCAACCGGTCGGCGCGCCGCGCCACCAGCACCAGATCGTAACCTTGGCCGGCGAGCCGGTCCGCATAGATCGCGCCGATGCCCGACGAGGCACCGGTGACGACCGCCGTGCCTTTGTTCTGTTCGCTCATTGTCTTGTTCCTTCTGGTTCGATTCCAATGCCGGTGCCGCAGGGCAACACCCTTGCTTCGACCGGCAGGCTAATTAAAGGCATATGCCACTATTCGTACGTAGGCATATGCCACCATCTTGTCAATCCGCGGAGTAAGGACTATTTCTGGTTCGCATCAAGGGTCCCTTCCGGTCCCCTCATCGGAAATCCGCCAATGTCCCGAACCACCCTGCCCGGCCTGGTGTTTTGCAACAACGCCATGCTGCGCCGCGCGACGCGGAAACTCGGCCAGTTCTATGACGATGTGCTCGCACCCTCGGGCATTAAGGCCACGCAGCAGGGCCTGCTCTATCAAATCCACGTCGGCAATGAACCGACGATGGGTGCCATTGCCGCGGCCCTCGTCATGGACCTGTCGGCCCTCGGTCATACGCTGAAGCCGCTGATCCGGGACGGTTATGTCGAGGCCTTCGCCGACCCTGCCGACCGCCGCATCAGGCGCGTCAGGCTGACACCGCAGGGCCGGACCAAGCTCGAAGAAGCTCTGAAGCTGTGGCAAGTCGCCCAGCAGCGCTTCGAGGAGATGTTTGGAAAAGAGCAGGCGGCAAGCCTGCGAGCGGCGCTGGACGAAATCGCCGCGTTGGATTTTGACGCAGGGCCGGCCGCGAGTTGAATTATCGGCGGCCGGCAGCCAAGCTTTGCTAACAAGCCTTATTCGGCCGGCATCGCCACCGGACGTGCGGCCAGGTGTCCCGCCAGCATCACGCCCAAACCAATGATCGGGAATGCCGCCGCGACCACGCCGAGGTCGGCCGGTGCGCCATAGCGCAGCACCGCGGCGCCAACCACGGCACCCAGTGCGACGCCGAGATAGAGTGCCGAAGCGTTCAGCGACAGCACGATGGGCGCGGCATCGGGCGCCAGCTTGATGATGCGGCTGGCTTGCGCCGGCGGGAATGCCCAGCCGACGATGCCCCACGGCACCATCATGGCCATCAGTGCCGGCCCGGCGATCTCGCGCGGCAGGAATGTCGGGATCAGCGAAAACGTGACCAGCATGGCGGCACTCAGCGCCAGTGACCAGCAGACGGTGCGCGTCGCGCCGAAACGGTCGGCGGCCTGCCCACCGCCGATATTGCCGATGACCGCGCCAACGCCGAAGGCGAGCAGCATTCCGGGTAGCGCGATCGGGCTCAGGCCGCCGCCTTCGATGGCGAGCGGCGCGACAAAGGCAAAGACAGTGAAGGCGCCGATCAGTGCCAGGATCGTCGTCACCAGGATGGGCATGACGCCGGGGCGGAGTGCCGCTGCCAGCCGCATCCGGAGCGGTAGCCTGGTGCCGACGATGCCGCGCGGCAGCCGGTACCACAGGATCGCGCCGGCGAGCGCGCCAAGGCCGGCAATGGCAAAGAAGGTGCCGCGCCAGCCGGCAACCGTCGCAACAAGCGCGCCAAGCGGCGCGCCGACCGCCACCGCAACCGTGGTGCCGCCGACGACCACGGCAATGGCGCGGGCGCGGTGATGATCGTCGACAAGCGCAACGGCCGTTCCCTGCGCGGTCGCCGCGAACAGGCCTGACGACAGCGCCATGACGATGCGCGCGATCAACAGCAATTCGAAGGAGGAACTCAGCGCCGCGGCGACGTTGCCCAACACGAAGAACACCAGCGTCCACAGGATGACGCGGCGCCGGTCCCATTCGCCAGTCAGCGTTGCCAGGATCGGCGTGCCGATCGCATAGGCGAGCGCAAACGCCGTGATCAGCGTGCCGGCGAGCGGAACGGAGATGGCGGCATCCTTTGCAATGTCGGGCAAAAGGCTGGAGATGACGAAACCTTCGGTCGAAATCGTGAATGATCCGAGCGCAAGCCAGATGAGGCGCTTATCCATGGCAATTTCCTTAGTTCAAAGGTCATTGAACAATTGGACATAACAGGGCATGATGTCAATGAGCTTGTGCAGACTAATCGAACCCTACTGACAGCCCTGTGTCAGGACAGGCCCGAATACCACCAGAACCGCGAAGGATCAGATGCGTTGAAATCGGCCCCGAATGTGCTTAATTCCTGGTCATGACCTTGCCCCATCCCACCGCCGACCAGATCAGCCTGCCGAACGTGCTTGCCGTGCTCGGCGACCCGACGCGACTGGCCATCGTGCGCTATCTCGCGAGCAAGGAGGGCGTGCCGCTGAATTGCAGCCGGTTCCTCGACCTCTGCTCGAAGACCAATCTGAGCTACCATTTGGCCAAGCTGCGTGAGGCCGGCGTTACCCGCACCGAGGCGGTTGGCACCAGCCGGCTGATCACGCTGCGCCGTGACGATCTCGACCGCCGCTTCCCGGGCCTGCTCGACAGCGTGATTGCCGCGGCCGGCGACGATGCATCGTTGCCGGCGGTCGGCGGCCATGAGATCGAAGTCCGCGCCTAGAGCGACCCCGAAGCTGCATTCCGCTCTCGCCCGCTTCGCGAGGTGAGGAAGATAATTGTCCTCCAGCCATTCCAACAAACGGAGCCTGCCATGCGCATCGCCGTCCTCGCCGACATCCACGGCAATGTCCTGGCGCTCGACGCCGTGCTCGATGATCTGCGGCGACGCGGCGGCGCCGACCTCATCGTCAATCTCGGCGATTGCGTTTCCGGCCCGCTGTGGCCGCGCGAGACCATGGAGCGGCTCGAGGCACTCGACCTGCCGACGGTGCGCGGCAACCACGACCGCCGCGTTGCCTACGACACCGCCGACGAGACCATGTGGCCTTCCGACCGCTACGCGCATGAACGGCTGACGGCAGCCCAGCGCGAGGCGCTGTTCGCGCTGCCCGTCACGCTGGAGGTGGCGCCTGGCGTGCTCGCCTTCCATGCCCGGCCCGACCACGATGAAAAATACCTGGCTGACGCGATAGTCGACGGCCGGCTGGTGCGCGCCCCACTGGCCGCCATCGAACGGCGACTCGGCGCGATCGATCCCGCCTGCCGCATCATGCTTTGCGGCCACAGCCATCGTAGCGAGCTGGTCCGCATTCCCGGCGGTCCGGTCATTTTCAATCCAGGCAGCATCGGTTGCCCGGCCTATCACGACGATACGCCGCCGGCGCATGTCTCCGAACAAGGCTCGCCGCACGCCCGCTACGGCATCATCGACCTGCATCCCGATCGTTTCGAGGCCATCGCCGTCGACTATGACCACGAGGGGGCGGCGCGTCGGGCCGAGCAGGCTGGACGGCCCGAATGGGCTCACGCGCTGCGCACCGGCTTCATGCCGGGCTGAGCTTGCTCATGCCAGGCTGAACGGATGACCGCCTTCGAGCGGCAGGCAAGCAGCCTCGATGGCCGCGACCGGTCCAATCTTCACTTGTCGGACGCGGATCGCTTCGATCGCCTGGCAGGACGTCGGGTTCTGGCCGCCGAAGTCTTGGCCGCCGAAGTCTTGGCCGATGAAGCCTTTGGCCGTGAGGTCTTGGGCGCCAGTTGCGTTGGGTTGAAAGTCTGTGCAGGAGCCGATTCGGATCCGGCCCGAATGTCGGCGTCGCGCACCTGCTGGCCAAAGTTCAGGCCGGTCAGTTCTTCAATCTCGGCCACCGTCGAAAGGAACTCCGATACCCTGGCAATTTCAAGCGGGTCGTCGAATGCCTCGGCACGCCCACCGAACGCTTCGGGCATCACTTCCAAAACCGGCTTCTGGTCCGCCAGCAGCGCGATGGCGCGCAGGCCAGTTTGATCGGACCACAGCGCGATCTTCCAGAACTTGAGCGGAATATGGCTGTCGAAGCGGTAAGGAGGATCGTCCTCGCGGAACACTGGGCCTGCAAACACCGTGACACGGCCTCGCGTCGTATAGGCGTTGCGCAGCACATAGGTTTCCACCGCGCGCCATCTCAGTTTCCCCTTGGAGCCGGGATGGTCAAGCGAGCTTCCCTGATTGAAAAAGCCGACTTGCGGCGCAGCATTGGGATAGAAGAACGTGTCCCGTTCTGCCGCGACCGCCTCCTGATCCACTCCCCATGCAGGGTCGCCGCGAAGCGTAATATGGCCCTTCTGGAACATTCGAGCTATTCGTTCCTTGGATTTTGGGACGGGAAATCCAGGCACATTCTGGCTCGAATAGAATTCCTGGGTCATCTGCTCGCCAGGGTCGATGCGACGGTCGGGCCGGAAAGCGTCGCTGGCTTCCGAACCGGAAATCGACTCTACCCCCAATTCGACAAGCGACGGGTTGTCGATGACGGTCTTGTCCTCACGATTGACCGCCTTGGTGCGGGATCCATCGATATTGCAGGCTGTGACGAAGGCAAGCCTGCGATCGGCGTTCATCAAGATCGAAAAATGATGATAGCGCAATTCGTGTGGGTCCTCGCCCGGTTTGGCAAGGAGGTTTTTGGCCAACCGGTAGGGTGAATTGGCAACCGTCGGCATTGGCAGGACAAAGCCCGCTATGAAGCCGGGTTCATACCCTCCGCGATCGTCGAAATCCTCCGTTTTCCAACCCGCGGCCTCGGCGATGGCCACCTTCGCGGGTTCGCTTGCCGGGCCTTTGCCGTCGTTTCGTCTTGCATCGCCTCCGTCGCGGTCGATCAAGGGCGCCCGGACATTTATCTCGACGGGAAAAGTCCAGGTGACCGAGCCATCGGCGTTGTGTCTCGTCGCCGGTGGATTGTCATCCGGTTCCGGCCGCTGCACCGACTTGTCCAGCACATCTTCGCGAATGTCGGCGTTCAGCCGAACTGTCTCGTCCATCATGCGCGGCGTGCCGGCCCAAATCGCCAGAGCTTGCGAAACCGCCGATGCCGAGGAGCCCGGCAGCCTGGACTTTCTAGCGCCCAGATCGTCAACGATGGCGCTGATCCTTATGCCTTCGTTGATCTCGCGCGTCAGCGCATAGCCACCTATGCCCGTCACCTCGTGGAATGGCCCTGCCCAATGGTGCAGGGCAATTGGCTCCCATTCATTGTTGAAAACCGGTGAACCGGAGGAACCCTGTTCGGTATCGGCAACATAGTGCAGCACTTGAACCGTTTCGTCGCGGGCCACCAGCCGGTTTTCACGCAGCACCAGTTCCTTGAAGCGGCCATCGGGGTGCTGAACGATGTTGGCGATTTCGCCAAGCATATGCTTGTCGCGCGCGTCCGACAGCGAGATAAAACCGAACTCCTCCAGTTCCTTTGGGCCGGAACGCCGCTCACCGACCCCGATCAGCGTATAGTCCAGACCCTCTATGCTATCGGTCACGAAACAGAATTCAGGATCGAGCAGGAACGTCGTCGGCGTGCGCACGGCATTCGCACCGTCCTGCTCATAATCGAACTGGACCTGGAAGCGCCGGGAATCTGCCGGCGACGAAATCACATGGTTGTTTGTGAGGAACAGCCTTGGCCCGACCAGAAAACCCGATCCTTGTGGATTGCCGTTGAGAAAGGCAACGCGGCCGACCGCATCGGCCACACGGCGCCCACGCTCCAGAAATGCGACACCGATGAAATCGAGCGTTGGGCCGAGAATTGCCTCCGGTCCTGGCTGTTTGGCGGCGGCCTTTCTCTCCCCGGCAGACCTCATGTCGATTGCTGCCGATATCATCTCCGCTTCGGTGCGGCTGAGCGACGCTTTTACCTGCAATCTGTCGAGTCGCCTGGAGAGGGTCTGTTCGGCGGCCAGCGGATTGCCGTTGGCGATGTGACCAAGTGAAGCCTCAATTTCCGCGCGCGTTTTCTTGATACGCTGGCGAACTATGTTTTCCACCTGCGCAAAAATTTCAAGGTCGACCATATTGCCCTCCTCAACCTTACTTGAGAGAGTGCATATTTACATGAAATGTGCAATATTTTGCCGGCTTTTAGTTCACGAAAGTGGCTTGCTCCGCGATTCAACACGCGGCACCTTACTCATTTTCGGGCTTACGCAGCGCCGCCTCGTCGCCTATAAAAACCGGCTGGCGTGCGATGGCGTTTCCGTGCCTGGCCGCGCCTTCGGCAATGCAACCTACCGCCCATGGCAGATGATTAGGCGCACAATAACACTCCGATCCCCGCTGCTTGCGCTGATTGCCGCTCCGCTGATGTTGGCGGGCCCGCCGGCCAGTGCCCAGGAGCCGGAGCCCATCATCTCGATTGTGACTGGTCTCGCTCCGGGTGATCTCCTGAACGTGCGCGCCACGGCATCGGCGATGGGCAAGATCGAGGCGCGGCTGCCGATTGGTTCGAGCGTCAAAAATCTCGGCTGCGGCGACGTCAGCGGCCATCGGTGGTGCAAGGTTGAAGACATTGACGACCCCAAGCTGAGCGGATGGGCGCCCGCGCGCTACCTCGACCCTATCAATCCCCAGCAAGTGACACCCCAGGCGACGGCCAATACGGAGAGCCCTGCCTCCCAACCGCTACCCGATCTGACAACGCGCCTCGGCGCGACCGCTCCCGAAACGGCGCTGAGCTCCGCTGACGCAATCGGCAGGGTGGCGATCGAGGATGCTTACCGCCTGGCCCTGGCCGCTGGAAACCCCTCGACTGGACAGGTTGATGGATCGGCGCCCGCGGCTGCCGACCCCGTCCAGAATTTCGGCGCGGCCAACGCGGCGCCTCCGCCCGACGCACAGACCGTTGCGCGGCTACAGCCGCCGGGGACACCGGTCCCTGGGACCGGCAACGCCATCCCCTGCGCGCGCTATCTCGGCCAGCCGATGACCAGTTGCAAGGCGGCGGTCGTGCGCACCGGCGACAAAATCGACGTGACCGTGACCTGGCCCGATGGCGGCACGCGCATCATCAGCTTCCGGGCCGGCAAGCCGGCCGGTGCGGACGCACCCGGCGAATTCCGCTTCACCCGCGAAGGCAGCCTGAACATGATCCGCATCGGTGCTTCCGAGCGTTTCGAGATTACGGATGCTTTGGCGTTGGGGGATAGTGGTAAGGGAATAAGGCAGTAGGGCAGTAGGGCAATATGTTTAAAGGGCGCTCGAACCTACTGCCCTACTGCCCTACTGCCCTACTGCCCTACTGCCCTACTCCCCTACTCGCATTTTAGGGGGTTACATCCGGCAAAACTCTTCCCTATAAGGCCCTCCTAGCCTGATACCAGAATCGCGAGCACAACCGGCCGGGTCATCCCGTCCGGCTTTTTGTGCAAGCCGCCCGCCGAACGGACCCTCGACATGCCAAGACGCACCGACATCAAGTCGATCCTGATCATCGGGGCCGGCCCCATCGTTATCGGCCAGGCCTGCGAGTTCGACTATTCCGGCACCCAGGCCTGCAAGGCGCTGAAGGAAGAGGGTTTTCGCGTCATCCTGGTCAACTCCAATCCGGCCACCATCATGACCGATCCGGAGCTGGCCGACGCCACCTATATCGAGCCGATCACGCCGGAAGTTGTGGCCAAGATCATCGCCAAGGAGCGGCCGGACGCGCTGCTGCCGACCATGGGCGGCCAGACCGCGCTCAACACCGCTCTGTCGCTGCGCCGCATGGGCGTGCTCGACCGCTATAATGTCGAGATGATCGGCGCCGACGCCACGGCCATCGACAAGGCCGAGGACCGCGCTTTGTTTCGCGAGGCGATGAACAAGATCGGCCTGGAAACGCCGAAGTCGATGCTGGCCAACGCCACCGACGTCAAGAACGCCGACCGCAAGACGCACGAGGCCGAGCGCGCCGCGCTGAAGGCCGAGAAGCCCGAAAACCTCGACGCCGCGCTCGACGCGCTGGAGACCAGCTGGAATCTCGGCGAAGGCGACCGCAAGCAGCGCTACATCAGCCACGGCATGGCGATTGCAGCACAAGCGCTCGACCATGTCGGCCTGCCCGCCATCATTCGCCCGTCCTTCACCATGGGCGGCACCGGCGGCGGCATCGCCTACAACCGCGCCGAATTCTACGANGCCGACCACCGAAGTGCTGATCGAGGAGAGCGTGCTCGGCTGGAAGGAGTATGAGATGGAGGTCGTCCGCGACAAGGCCGACAATTGCATCATCGTCTGCTCGATCGAGAATATCGACCCGATGGGCGTGCATACGGGAGACTCGATCACCGTCGCCCCGGCGCTGACGCTGACCGATAAGGAATACCAGATGATGCGCAACGCCTCGATCGCGGTGCTGCGCGAGATCGGCGTCGAGACCGGCGGCTCCAACGTCCAGTTCGCCGTCAACCCGGCCGACGGCCGCCTGGTAGTCATCGAGATGAACCCGCGCGTCTCGCGCTCGTCTGCGCTGGCCTCCAAGGCGACCGGCTTCCCGATCGCCAAGATCGCGGCCAAGCTCGCCGTCGGCTACACGCTGGACGAGCTGGAGAACGACATCACCGGCGGCGCGACGCCGGCCTCGTTCGAGCCGAGCATCGATTATGTCGTGACCAAGATCCCGCGCTTTGCCTTCGAGAAGTTTCCCGGCGCCGAGCCGGTGCTGACCACCTCGATGAAATCGGTCGGCGAGGTCATGGCCATCGGCCGCACCTTCCAGGAATCGCTGCAGAAGGCATTGCGTGGACTGGAAACCGGCCTCACCGGCCTCGACGAGATAGAGATCCCCGGCATCGGCCATGGGAACGCGCCGGCCAGCCATGTCGATGACCGCAACGCTATCCGCGCCGCTCTGGGCACGCCAACGCCCGACCGGCTGCGCATGGTGGCGCAGGCGATCCGCATGGGCACCTCGCTGGAAGACGTGCACGCAATGTGCAAGATCGACCCGTGGTTCCTCGAGCAGATCGCCGGCATCCTCGACATGGAGGCGCGCATCCGCGAGCACGGCATCCCGCAGGACGCCGCCAATCTGCGTATGCTGAAGGCGATGGGTTTTTCCGACGCCCGCCTCGCATCCCTGGTGAGGAAGGACGTCGAAGAGATCCAAAAAATTCGCGAAAAACTCGACGTTCATCCGGTTTACAAGCGCATCGACACTTGCGCCGCCGAGTTCGCTTCGCCCACCGCCTATATGTACTCGACCTATGAGGTGCCGTTCGCCGGCGCGCTCGCCAACGAGGCTCAGGTATCGTCGCGCAAAAAGGTCGTTATCCTCGGCGGCGGCCCCAACCGCATCGGCCAGGGCATCGAGTTCGACTATTGCTGCTGCCACGCCGCCTTCGCGCTGCGCGACGCCGGCTTCGAGGCGATCATGATCAACTGCAACCCGGAGACCGTGTCGACCGACTACGACACCTCCGACCGGCTCTATTTCGAGCCGCTGACGCCGGAGGACGTGCTGGAGATCCTGCGCGCCGAACAGGCGTCGGGCGAGCTGGTCGGCGTCATCGTCCAGTTCGGCGGCCAGACGCCGCTGAAGCTGGCGGATGCGCTGGAAAAGGCCGGCATCCCGATCCTCGGCACTTCGCCCGACATGATCGACCTCGCCGAAGACCGCGACCGCTTCCAGAAGCTCTTGCACAAGCTCGGCCTCAGCCAGCCGAAGAACGGCATCGCCTACTCGGTCGAGCAGGCCCGCCTAGTCGCCGGCGAACTCGGCTTCCCGCTGGTGGTGCGCCCGTCCTATGTGCTCGGCGGCCGTGCCATGCAGATCATCCACGACGAGAGCATGCTGCAATCCTATCTGCTCGACACCGTGCCCGGCCTAGTTCCGGAGGACATCAAGCAGAAATACCCCAACGACAAGACCGGCCAGATCAACACGCTGCTCGGCAAGAACCCGCTGCTGTTCGACACCTATCTGTCAGGCGCCATCGAGGTCGATGTCGATTGCCTCTGCGACGGCAAGTCGACCTACGTCTCCGGCATCCTGGAGCACATCGAGGAGGCCGGCATCCATTCCGGCGACAGTGCCTGCTCCCTGCCGGTGCACTCGCTGCCCTCGGAACTGGTCGACGAGCTCGAGCGCCAGACGGCAGCCCTTGCCCGCGCGCTCAATGTCGGCGGCCTGATGAACGTGCAATATGCGATCAAGGACGGCACCGTCTATGTGCTGGAGGTCAACCCGCGCGCGTCGCGCACCGTGCCGTTCGTCGCCAAGACCATCGGGCGGCCGATCGCCAAAATTGCCGCCCGCATCATGGCCGGCGAAAGCCTGGAAGACGCCTTCGCCCATTACGGCGCCATGCCCGACCCGCGCAATCCCGGCCACATCGCGGTCAAGGAAGCGGTGTTCCCCTTCGCCCGCTTCCCCGGCGTCGACATCTTGCTCGGCCCGGAAATGCGCTCGACCGGCGAGGTCATGGGCCTCGACCGCGATTTCGCGCTTGCCTTCGCCAAGAGCCAGCTCGGCGCGGGTGTTGATCTCCCCCGCGCGGGCACGCTGTTCGTCTCGGTGCGCGATGAGGACAAGAAGGGCATCCTGCCGGCGGTCAAGCGCCTTGCCGGCCAGGGCTTCAAGGTGCTCGCCACGTCAGGCACCGCCCGCTTCCTCGCCGAAAACGGCGTCGCCGCCGAGAAAATCAACAAGGTGCTGGAAGGCCGCCCGCACATCGAGGACGCCATCCGCAACCGCCAGGTGCAGATCGTCTTCAACACCACGGACGGCCAGAAGGCGGTCTCGGACTCGAAGTCGCTCCGCCGCGCCACGCTGATGCAGAAGGTGCCGTATTACACGACGCTGTCGGGCGCGGCTGCGGTGGCTGAGGCGATTGCGGCGCTGCGGGCGGGAAGCCTCGAGGTGAGACCGCTGCAGGAGTATTTTGCCTAGGGCGATTAGCCAATCTCCCTCCTTGTGGGGGAGATGGCCGGCAGGCCAGAGGGGGGCGCTGTCCCGCCGGCGCTTGTGAACCTGCCACTATCCGCTCAGCGCTGATACCGACAAACGATTAATCCGCCGCATCCAGCATGAAACGGCGGTCGGCTTGCTTCCTCCAAACATACATCCTCACGTCACGCTCACGCCGATCGCCTTTTGCATCGAACGTCAGATCGCCAACCACGGTAGGGATCGGCTGGCCTGATCTTATGGAAGCAGCAACAGCCCTTGGTGCCTGGACTCCAGCCATTTTGATACCATTGGCGATCACTTGAACAGCCGCGTAAGTCTTCAACGTATAGGCTTCCGGCTCGAAACCTTGCGATCGAAAGCGCCTGACGACGTCCTGTGCGGCTGGGTTATCACGGTCCTCGAATGAAAACATGATCAGGGTGCCTTCAACTGCCGGCCCCGCTATTGCCGACAGATCTTTGACCATAGCCCCGTCCCCGGAAATGAACTGGACTTTCAATCCGGCCTCGCTGGTTTCCCGAATAAGCCGCCCGAAATCATCGGCGAGCCCCGCGAAAAAGACCGCTCCGATCTTTGCGGCCTCGATCTTGGCGACGAGTCTGGAGAAGTTGGCTTGTCCAGGCTCAATCCTACTGAACAGCTTTTCGGGTCGGCGCTTGGCCAACAATGCCTTTCTCGCTTTTGCGGCTAAGCCATCGCCATAAGGTGTGCCGTCGCTCACAATCGCCAGATTTCTTGCGGAAAAGTGTCCTGCCATATACTCGCCAGCAAATGTGCCCTGCACATCGTCTCGTCCCGCCGTACGGATGGTGTTCCATAGCTTGGCGTCGGTGAGTGCAGGATTCGTCGATGCCGGACTCACCATCAACGTGTTGTTCTTCGCGTAGATGATCGAAGCCGGGATTGAAGCGCCGGAATTGTAGTGGCCAATGACGAAGCGAACACCGCCTTTTGCCAGCTTCCTAGCGACGGAAATTGCCGCGTCCGGCCTGCCCTCGTCATCAAGAAATGTGAGTGTTATCTTCCGCCCACCGATGCCGCCCTCACCGTTGATATCGTCCGCTGCCAGTTGGGCACCACGCCGCATCTCCTCGCCATAGACGGCCCAATCTCCGGTCATCGGCCCGACCACCGCCATAGGGATGTCGGATGATTCCGCGACGGCAAGGCGGGGTGCAATTGTCGCCAGCAAGGCAAACACCGCCAATCCAAGCAAGCGCAAAAGGACAAATCTCTTCGGCAATTTGCTCAATGACTCACCCTCCGTATCCCCGGGCGAGATCTGAGGAGGAATTCACTTGAAACACAAGCAGAAATTGCCGCTTTTCTCTAGGCACCATATGATCCCAGCGCGTAAATAAAAACAGCTCAGCCGCCTGCTGTCCCACCCCGATCAGTTGGACTAGCCGAGAAAACCAATAAACCGCCCCGCAAACAGCACGGACGTCCACAACACCAGCGAAAGCGCCGCCAGGACGATGGCGACCCCACCAGCCGGCTCGTCACCGCCTTTTGCGCGGCGCATGAAGACGAGGAAATTGGCGCCGGCGAGGAGGATGAGTGTCATCTTGGCGAGGAAGATCGGCATCGCCGCATATTCGCTCGCCCTGACTGAAAACAGCAGCGAGCCCGTGACCAGCGCACCGCCGAACGCGCCCAATGCGGTGCGGCGCAGCAGCGCCACGAACGCCGGCTGCGGCAGTGAGCGGAAGGCGCCCAGGATCCTGAGGTCCATCAGCCAGACGCTGGTCAGCAGCGCGCCGATCGACATGATGTGCAGCGCGTTGACAATGGGGTAGGCGACGAAGGAGGCCTTCAGTCCCCGCACAAGCGCGAGTTGCTCGATGCCGGCGAAAAACCCGTCCATTCAGGCCGGCGGCACGCGGTCGGGATAGACATCATAGGTCTTGCCGCCGACGATGATGCGGACTGCCTTCATGCGCTTTTCGCTCTCGTCGCGCGAGCGGTGGCCGATCGCGGTCACCTCGTCGCCGACCTTGGCAACACCTTCCGTGAAGCCGGCGGCAATGGTGCGGGAGGGCGGAGCCATCTCCACCCGCCAGACCGCTCCCTCGGCGTCGACATCCAGCGTGGCGTGCGGATTGCCGATATAGATGGCCGTGATCCGGCCCTTGAGTTCGAAAAACCCGTCCTGCGTCCACGACCAGCCATGATGGGCATAGGCTGCGGTGGCGGCGGCCAAGATCACCGCCGCGGCCAGCGCGACGCTCCGGTTGAAAGGTGACTGCATCGCTCGTCTCCTCGGTTCCGGCATTAGAGGGTAGGTCAGCGCGCGGCAGCGTCAAATCACATGAGGGCCTTTTGGGGCGCTGCGCTCCACAGCCATGGTAACGGCATGGATCCTAGGGTCTGCGCTCCGCTTCGCGTTCGCTCCGCCCTAGGATGACGAAGCGAGGGGAGGTTTCCAGCCAATCTCCAACGTCCGCGATTGGCCTTATGCACTGTACCTTCGTCATCCTAGGGCGGAGCAGGAGCGAAGCGACGTCGCGGAGACCCTAGGATCCATGCCGTTACCTTCGAGCGTCGGAGCCTCTGCTGAGCATCGCCGCACTTACCGAGGCGCTTGCCCCGACCTCTCACCCCGCCCAATCCACCTCGACCATCCCCAGCCGCTGATAGAGCCTGACGGCGGCGGCGTTCTCGACCGTGTTGGTCTTGAGGTCGACATGCACCGCGCCCCTTGCCTGAAACACCGCAAAGGCGTGCCGCATCAGCGCCTCGGCGATGCCCTTGCCGCGCGCCTCGGGATGGACGGCAAGGTCCTTGACGAAAGCCCGCGTCCAGCAGAGTGCCGCGCCCGCCAGCCGGCCCTTGCGGTCGATGACCAGGAAACACAAAGCGGGATCGAATTCGGCGTCGCCCGAAATGCGCGGCCACCATTCGTCGAACGGCCCGTCGGCGCCGTCGTCGAACACCGCGGTCAACAGCGCATGCAGAGCAAGCGCATCGGCGGCTTCGAAGCCGCGCATGAAAAAACCTTCTGGCCAGCGCGGCGCCAGAAGCGTGTCGTCGAGGACCTTGCGCAGTCTTATTTCGTTTGGCGCCGGCGGACGCGGCTCAGGCATCGGGCTGCATGCGGCGGCGCAGGCGGTCGCTGCCGAGGCCGGTTTCGCCCAGCATCCCCCTGCGTTTGGCGTCGTAATAATAGCCGCTCTGGTAGAGCCGGTCGGCGCGCTTGGGGTTGCCGCCTGAGACCAGCCAGGCGCCGCGCAGATATTTCACCGCATATTTAAGATTGGTCTCGGCGTCGAACAGGCCGCTCGCCGGCCCGTTATAGCCCATGCCGCGCGCCGTCGCGTGCTTGATCTGCATCAGCCCCCAATGGCCGCGATTGTAGGCTTTCGGGTTGAAGGTGCTCTCGCGGTTGACGACGCTGCGCACCAGATCGACCGGCACCTGGTAAAGCGCGGAATATTTCTCGATCAGCCGCTCGATCTCGCTGCGGCCGCCGGCGTTCGACTGGCCCTCTGCCAGGTCGGTCGCGGCCAGAGCGGCCGGGTTCTGCGGCACGGTGTACGAAACCGGCTGAACGCCGGGCATGGCGGCGGTCTGTTCGGTGACCGGCATGGCGACAGCGGCCGTTGCGATGGCTGGCTGGGCATCGGCCGTCATGACGGCTGGCGCAGAAGCCGCCAGCGGCGGCGGCCCGGCAAAGGCGGCGGCCGGCTCGACCGGCAGCGCTGCCGTCTGGGTGAGGCCGGACGGTTCCGGCAGGACCGAAACCGTGTCGGGCAGCGCCAGCGTGAAGCCGGCATCGGTGTTGGCAGAGTTTTCCGTGAAGGCGGGCGCCGAGGTCACCGGCGAAGTCGAGGTGCAACCGCTGAGAGCGGCCACGGCCAACACCGCCGCAAGGACGGGAAAGAGGAATTTTGCTGGCAAGCGGCGCTCGGGTCCGGTTCGTCGGGTGTTAAGAAGTCCTTACACCAGCATCTTTCCCCCGGCAATCCGCGGGAGACGGTGGTTTTCGGGTGGCGAGCCGGGCCGGGAAATGCGATATTGTTCTGGATTTGTACTTCGAGGGATTCCGGAAGGAGCACGCCATGAATGCATCTCATGCCACCGCCGGCCACGCGGTCTTCGAAACCGTGCTCGGCTTCATGGGCATAGCCTGGAGCGATGCAGGGCTGACCCGGCTCTGCCTGCCGCAGCGCAATCGCGACGCGGTGGAGCGCCGGCTGCTGCGCCATGCCGCCGCCGACCAGGCAGCCAAGCCCGAGCCGCAATGGGTTACGGAGCTGATCGCCTCGATCAAGGCCTATGCCGCCGGCGAGGATATCGATTTCTCCGGCGTGCCGGTCGATCTCAGCGGCGTCGACGAGTTCCGCCTGGCGATTTATGACGCGGCGCGAAAGCTCGCCTTCGGCGAAACCACCACCTATGGCGAACTGGCCAAACGCGCTGGCCATGCCGGGCTCGCGCGTGAGACGGGCGCGGCGCTCGGCGCCAACCCGGTGCCGCTGGTCATCCCTTGCCATCGCATCCTTGCCGCCGGTGGCAAGATCGGCGGATTTTCCGCGCCCGGCGGCTCGGCCACCAAGGAAAAGATGTTGGCCATGGAAGGCGTGCGGGTTGGCCCGCCGCCGCCCGCGCAGGTGTCGTTCGGGTTTTAGGTATGTCGATATTCAGGTGAGGCCGACACCCTGCACGCCAACCGCCCCTAATCCGGAAGCAGGCGCCGGCGGAAGCGCCGATCGATCTCCACCCGCTTGCATTTGTAGACGGTGCAGGAATTCGTGTCGGCACTCGGCACCGAGGCCCGCGCCCTGACCTCGCCGATGTCGCAAAATTGCTGGCTCCGCACATAGCGGTCGTAGAGCGCCAGCCCCGGCACGCGCGCCGATCTGTAGCGCAGGATAACCGCACCCTCGCGCGCGATCGTCGCCTGCACCTTGCCGCAGCTCATGCGGGTCGGGTCGTAGCGCGAGACCGCCTGCGCCTCGGCGGCCACCAGCGTCAGGCAAGCGGCAAGTAGAACGATTTTCATGGCCCTCTCCCCAAACCCGGTCGCGCCTGAAGCCGGCGCGATCCTCTCGCGTCAGGCGCGCAACGACGACGCTCTCACGCGATTGGGGCGGCCGTTGGGCAGCGTTGCCGCGGCGCCATTTTCCGCCCCGTCTTGTTTTTTGTGCGGAAGCATATTATATGCGGTCCATTGATATTTCGGCCGATCGATCCGGGCCTCGCGATATTCGCGTTTGCTGACGTTCTATCTCCAAAATCTCGATACAAACCGGCTGGGTTTCGGTCCAGTCAAACTAAAGCAAACGTAAAGGACTATCGAAATGGCAACAGGTACGGTCAAGTGGTTTAATTCCACCAAGGGTTTTGGCTTCATCCAGCCTGACAGCGGCGGCGCGGACGTTTTCGTTCACATCTCCGCAGTCGAGCGCGCTGGACTGTCGACCCTGGTCGAAGGCCAGAAGATCAACTTCGAGATCGAGCAGGACCGCCGCACTGGCAAGTCGTCCGCTGGATCTCTGAGCAAGGCAGCCTGATTTTGCGAATGGTGCGCGCCGGGCGATAGCCCGGGGCGCGCGGCAAGTCACGGATGTACTGGCGGTCGCGCGAGAAGCGCGCCGGAGCGAAAGACCCCGACAAGTCGACGCAGCAGATTGCTGCCGGCCCGGCCAAAACGCTCCCGATCAGGCTACCAAGCATGGGAAGGCGGGATTTTGTCCCGCCTTTTTGCTGTCTGGATTCCGATGAACCACCGCCTTGGTCCTATGGGACCACTTTGTGGTGTTTTTACCCCGGTCATGGTATCATCAACCCATGAGCAAGCTTGAACAGATTGAGAAATCCGTCGCCGAACTAAACCCCGAAGAGCTCAAGGCGTTTGCCGCATGGTTCGAGGCGCTGCAGGCCGACATGTGGGACCGTCAGTTCGAAGCCGACGCCAAGGCCGGCAGGCTGGACAGGCTTGCCGAGCAGGCCTTGGCTGATCATCGGGCCGGCCGGACTCGGCCGCTGTGAAGCATTTTGCCACTCCCTCGTTTTGGGAGGCTTACGCAAAACTGCCCTCGTTGATCAAAGCAAAGGCGAACAGACGTTTCGCCAAACTGAATTCTGGGCCGTTCCACCCGTCGTTGCTTTTCAAACAGGTCGGGCGCTGTTGGTCGGCGCGGGTTGATGTCAATTACCGCGCCGTAGCTGTTCGCGACCACGATGACGTGGTCTGGTTCTGGATAGGCACCCATTCCGAATATGATCGCCTGCTGAAATAGCCGCGCGACCATTCACGCCACGGGCCGAAGCCACAAGCGCGACGTCCGGAGCGAGCCGCGAAGCGGCGACAAGCGTGAGCACAGAACTAAGGCAACCACTCCAGCGGCACATGCCCCGGGTCGGCCTCGACCCGTTGCAGCCAGGCGGCGACCGCCGGATAGGCGTCGAGCTGAAAGCCGCCCGTCTCGGTCGTATGCGTATAGGCATAGAGCGCAATGTCGGCGACGCTGAGCGCACTGCCGGCGAAGAAGCTGCTCCCGGCTAGGTGCTTATCCATGACGCCGAGCGCCTTGTTGCCGCGCTCCAGCGTCAGCGCCAGCCGCTCGGGCGTCGCGTCCTTGGCTCTTTCAGGGAAGGTCAGCAGCGCTCTGCGCACGGCGATATAGGGCTCGTGGCTGTATTGCTCGAAGAACAGCCACTGATAGGCCAGCGCGCGTTCGTATCTGTCCGCCGGCAGGAACCGCGTGCCTTCGGCGAGGTAGAGCAGGATGGCATTGGATTCGGCCAGCCGGCGGCCGTCGTCGAGTTCGAGCAGCGGCACCATGGCGTTCGGGTTTTTCGCGACATAGTCGGGTTTGCGCGTGTCGCCGGTGTGCGAGCTGACCTCGACATTGGTGAAAGCGATGCCGAGCTTGGCCATCAACAGGCGCGGCTTGTAGCAATTGCCGCTGTCGATCATTCCATAGAGTATCATCGGTGCTCCCCCTTGCTCGCAACCACCCGTCTCCGGGCTTGATCCAGCCTCTATCGCGGCAGCGGCGGCTTCATCCAGTGATTTGTTTTGGCGTAACCATCAGCGCCGCTGATGCATTTCAGGATATATCGAGATTCAAGTCAGGCCGAGCCGGAGTCGAAGACGGGCGCGAAGCGACCAGACTGGTGGGTTCCGAGAACCGGAGCGGAGCGTACTTTGGGTACGTGAGCACCGGAAGCGCAGGAAACCGCCGTTCGCAGGCCGGCATCACTTGAATCTCGACATATCCTAGCCGAACAAGGGAATGACGTTGCTATCCCTGCCAAGCAGCCCGTCGATCGACAGCGGCTCCTCGTCGAACAGCGTGCCGGCCAGCGCCGGTCGGGCGAGGTAAAAACCCTGCAGCAGGTCGACCCCGCCATCCAGCGCGACGCGCAGATGCGTGGCGTTCTCGATGCCTTCGACCAGCACCTTGGCGCCACGGTCGTGCAGCGTCGAAACCAACGGCCGGAAAAACCGCTCGGCGGCGGCATGGCGGCAGAATTCGGCGAACCAGGTGCCGTCGATCTTGACGATGTCGGGCTGCACCAGCGCGACCCTTTCTTCCGTCGAATGCCCGGTGCCGAAATCGTCGATGGCGATACGGACGCCGTCGCGCCGCATCTCGCGCGCCAGGCTGACAAGCACCTTGTCGCCGGCAGCCTGCTCGGTGATCTCGCAGACCAGCATGCCGGGATGCAGGCCGAAATCCGCCAGATGCCTGGTCATCAGCCTGATTTCGGCCAGCGCCCGTGCGGGGTCATCGTTGATCAGCGGATTGTAGTTGAAGAACAGGTCGAGCCCGTCGACGCCGATGTTGCGGAAGTTGCGCAAATGCAGCACCCGACATATGGTTTCGACAAATAGCCGATCCGCTGCCGGCACGCCTTCGAAGAACATTTGCGGCGCCACCGGCCTGCCGGCACGATGCGGCTCGATCAGTCCCTCGACCGCGACGGCGGCGAGAAATCTGCCGCGCGACGCGAAGACCGGCTGGTAGGCGCTCCTCAGCCGGAATGCGCCGTAGACGCCATATTCGATGCCGACCTCGTCGGCAAAGATCGCCTCTCCGACCTTGCGCCGCATGTCGGCTTGCCCGGTCACGATGCCACCCTGCGGCCAAAGGGCCGCATCGGCCGTCGCGATGGCGGAACCGCCGCAGGCACCTTCTCCGCATCGGCCGACACCGCGGCCGCCTGCCCGCTCGTGTCGAAGACGCGGAAGCTGGTCGGCGCGAGCTCAGGGCGCGCCAGCACGTAGCCCTGCACCATCGAGGCGCCCGACTTTTCGGCAAGCTCGAGCTGCCAGCCCGTCTCGATGCCCTCGAATACCGTACGGATGCCTTGCTCTTCGAAGCTGGTCACCATGGCGGTCAGCAAGGCGAAGCCGGCACCGGATTCCATCAGCGTCATGATCCAGTCGGCATCGAACTTGACGATGTCGGGTCTGAGTTCCTTGATACGATTGATGTCGGATTCGTCGGCGCCGTAATCGTCGACTGCAATGCGCAAACCGTTGCCCCTGAGCGCCTCGACGAAATTGTAGAGCGTTTCCTGCGACGCCGATTTCTGCTCGGTGACCTCGCAGACGACGCGGCGCGGATCGATGTCGGCCTCGTGCAGCACCAGCCGCATGTCGCGCAGCGCCTTGTCGGCGATGCCGCGGTCGGTGAACACCGACGGATCGAAATTGATGAAGATCGAGGCGTCTCGCGGCAGGCAGGCGCCGGCGTTCAGAAGGTGCAGCGTCCGTGTCAGCGCCTCGATATGCAGGCGGTCGACCGCCGGACAGCTGTTGAAGAAACTCATCGGCTGCTGCGGCTCGCCGTCGCGGAACGGCCGGATCAGCCCTTCGAAGGCGACGACGGAAAGCTTGCCCTTGTTGAAGGCGAAGATCGGCTGGAAAGCGCTTTGCAGCGTATAGAGCCCCCAGACACCGCTGGCGGTGCCGTCATCATGGCGGATGATATGGGCAAGCTCGATGCTGCGCGTCACGGTTCCTCGCTGTACGAGACTGGCAGACCGGCCACGGTCCTGCCGTTCAAGCTTTTACCGATCGTTGATGAATTTATTGTTGCCAGCATTGCGCGTTGGCTCATTCGACAATGCCTGCGCTGGGCTTGCGCCGGGGCTTGCGCTTGACCAGATGATGCGACATGAGAGGCGCCGCGGCGCCTTCGCCGCGCCGGTGCTTTCTGGAGATATCTCTCATGGCCTTTCTTGCCGACGCCCTTTCCCGCGTAAAGCCTTCCGCGACCATCGCGGTGACGCAGAAAGCGCGCGAGCTGAAAAACGCCGGCCGGGACGTGATCGGGCTGGGCGCCGGCGAACCGGACTTCGACACCCCCGACAACATCAAGAACGCCGCAATCGAGGCGATCCGCCGCGGCGAGACGAAGTACCCGCCGGTCTCCGGCATCGTGCCGCTGCGCGAAGCAATCGCGAAAAAGTTCAAGCGTGAGAACAATCTCGACTACCGGACGGAGCAGACCATCGTCGGCACCGGCGGCAAGCAGATCCTGTTCAACGCCTTCATGGCGACACTGAACCCCGGCGACGAGGTGATCATCCCGCGGCCCTATTGGGTGAGCTATCCCGAAATGGTAGCGATCTGCGGCGGCACCTCGGCCTTTGTCGAGACCTCGATCGACAACGGCTTCAAGCTGACGGCGGCCGTGCTGGAGAAGGCGATCACGCCGCGCACCAAATGGCTGTTGATGAACTCGCCGTCCAACCCCTCGGGCGCCGCCTATACCGAAGCGGAGCTCAAGAGCCTGGCCGACGTGCTGTTGAAGCACCCGCATGTCTGGGTGCTGACCGACGACATGTACGAGCATCTGACCTATGGCGACTTCGTCTTCAAGACGATCGCCGAGGTCGAGCCTAAGCTTTATGAGCGCACGCTGACCATGAACGGCGTGTCGAAGGCCTATGCCATGACCGGCTGGCGCATCGGCTATGCGGCAGGCCCGGTGCCGCTGATCAAGGCGATGGACATGATCCAGGGCCAGCAGACCTCCGGCGCCTGCACCATCGCCCAATGGGCGGCGGTCGAAGCGCTGAACGGCCCGCAGGATTTCATCCCGAAGAACAAGGCGATCTTCCAGGGCCGGCGCGATCTCGTCGTCTCGATGCTCAACCAGGCGCGCGGCATCACCTGCCCGTCGCCGGAGGGTGCTTTCTACGTCTATCCCTCCTGTGCCCAGCTGATCGGCAAGAAGACCAAGAGCGGCAAGGTGATCGACAGCGACGAAACCTTCTGCTCGGAACTGCTCGAGGCCGAGGGCGTGGCGGTTGTTTTCGGCTCGGCCTTTGGCCTCGGCCCGAACTTCCGCATCTCCTACGCCACATCGGAGACACTGCTCGAAGAGGCCTGCACGCGCATCCAGCGCTTTACTGCCTCGCTGGCCTGAGACGTTTCAGCCGCCATACTGCTCGTCGCTGACCTTCTCCAGCCAGTCGACATGCAAGCCGTCGAGCGCCTCCTGCATGGCGATGTGGGTCATCGCCGATTTGGCCGCGGCGCCGTGCCAGTGCTTTTCGCCGGCCGCAAAGGAGACGACGTCGCCGGCCCTGATCTCCTGGATCGGCCCGCCCCAGCTTTGCGCGAGGCCGGCACCGGACGTGACATAGAGCGTCTGGCCGAGCGGATGCGTGTGCCAGTGGGTGCGGGCGCCGGGCTCGAAGCTGACCAGCGTGGCCCTGAGCCGCGCCGGCGCCTCTTTCTCGATGATCGGCGTCTGCAAAACCCGGCCGGTGAAATATGTCTCCGGCGCAACGATCGTCGGCACGCTGCCGCAGGCAATGATCTTCATCGTCGCAATCCTCGATTTGATTCCTCGGTGTGCGGACTTAGACCCTACCACTTTCGTCCGATGCCGGCTGCATGTCCTGCCCGGCTACGGGCAAGGCGAGGCCAGAACAGGCCGGTGCGCGTGCGGTAGGCGTTGTAGGCATCGGCCAGCCTTGTCCGCGAAAATTTTCGCTCTTCGTCCAAGGCCGCGATCACATAGATCGTAACGATGCCGGCGACCGGCACCACCGCCCACACCGACCAGGTCGCGATGCCCCATCCGATCCAGAAGATGATGTAGGACGTGTAGAACGGATGGCGGACATGGAGATAAGGGCCTTCGGTCACCAGGCTGTCGGGATTGTCCGGATCGAACGCGAAACGCAGCCGCGCCTTGCGTGAGACCGAGATCGCCCACCAGAAAAGCGCCGAGCTTGCCAGTTCGATGGCGAGCCCGACGATCTTCGCTGCAACCGGCTGCCGCTCGATCCACAGCAGTGCAAGAAAGAACAGCGCCGTGCCGACCACGACGGCCGAAATGATCATGGCGCCTTGAGACATGCTCGATGACTGGAAATGCGCGCGCATCGACCAGGCATATTGGCCGAGCGTGGCGATGCTGCTGATCGAGAGGAGAAGGTCGAGTGTGGATTCCATCATCAGGGTCCCGGGGTTAGCTGTGGTGGATTCGCTGCATCATACTCGGCAGAAACCGAGAAATCATTTCTTAACCACCGTTCTAAACAACATGGTGACCTCGGCATGCGATGTTGACCTCGAGACAATCCGAAGGTCCAACCAGCTATGGCCGTTTCCCACCGCACGATCCGCACGCCGCAAGCGGATTTGCGCCTCAGCCAGTCGTCGGGACCAGGCATCCCGCTTGTCCTGATCCACGGCTCGGGCAGTTCGCGCGCCGTATTCGCCCGCCAGTTCGACAGCCCGTTGGCCGCTGCCCATCGATTGATTGCTTTCGACCTGCCCGGCCATGGCGAATCGTCTGACGCCCGCGATCCGGCGACGGACTACACCATCGCCGGCCTTGCCCAGTCGGCGGCTCAGCTCCTCGATGCCTTGGGGATCGGCCGCGCCGTCGTCTTCGGCTGGTCGCTTGGCGGGCACGTGGCAATCGAGCTCGCGAGTTTCCACCGCGCCGTCGGCGGGCTGATGCTAACCGGCGCGCCGCCGGTATCCAAGGGCCCTTTCGGCATGCTGCGCGGCTTCCATGCGCATTGGGACATGCTGCTGGCGTCCAAAAAGACGTATTCCGAACGCGATGCCGAGCGCTTCGAAACGCTCTGCTTCGGCGACACCGCCGACCCGTCCTTCCGCAAAACCATCCTGCGCACCGACGGCCGGCTGCGCGCCGCGGTGACGCGCGGCATGCTCACAGGCAAGGGCGCCGACCAGCGACAGGTGGTCGAGCAAGCCGCATTTCCGGTCGCCATAGTCAATGGCGAGAACGATCCGTTCGTCCGGCTCGGCTATTTTGAGACGCTCGCCTACGGCTCGCTGTGGGAGCATTGCCAAATCGTCCCCGGCGCCGGGCATGCGCCTTTCTGGGAACGTGCGGACCTGTTCAATCCGCTGCTCGCGCGCTTTGCCGAGACGGTGGCAGTGCAGCGCGTGGACGCAACCCCGCTGGCGTCGCGCCTAGCCGGCACCGGCTGAACGTCAACTTCCAATCCCTTCAACTTCAAATCCCTTGCCCTCCCGGCCTGCCCGTGGGACGATGCCCTTTGGGTAGGTGGCAAATTGAAAAAAGCCTCGCCCGCGACGGCCGACAGGCCGGCCGCCGCTCACAGGGAAACGCCTGAGTGGAGGTCAGCCATGGGTACTCGCGCCGGAGGACGACGCACGGGACCGAAATGCATTGCCATAGTCGGTCCCTTCGCAAGCGGTAAGACGACACTTCTCGAAGCCATACTCGCCCGTACAGGCGCCATTCCCCGCCAGAATCCCGTTTCGTCGGGAAATACCGTTTCCGATCATTCGCCCGAGGCGCGTGCCCATGCGATGAGCGTCGAGGCGACCTTCGCTACCACCGAATTCATGGGCGAGCCGTTCACCTTCGTCGATTGTCCCGGTTCCATCGAATTCTCCTTCGAAGCCGAGCCGGTGCTGGCCGCCTGCGACGTCGCCGTGGTCGTCGCCGAAGCCGACGAGAAGAAGATCCCTGCCCTGCAGCTGATCATGCGCAAGCTCGATGATCTCGGCGTGCCGCGCATCCTTTTCCTGAACAAGGTCGACAAGGCGATAGCAGGCGTGCGCGACACGCTGAAGATGCTGCAGCCTGCAAGCTCGGTGCCTCTGCTGCTGCGCCAGATCCCGCTGCGCAAGGACGGTGTCGTCATCGGCTCGATCGATCTTGCTCTGGAGCGAGCCTACATCTACCGCGAATATGCCGAGAGCGAGGTCGCGCAGATCCCGAGCGACGACAAGGCGCGCGAGCTCGAGGCGCGCTTTTCCATGCTGGAGACGCTCGCCGACAATGACGACCGGCTGATGGAGCAATTGCTGGACGAGATCGAACCGCCAAAGGATGCCATCTTCGACGATCTTGCCGCCGACCTGCGCGACGGCATAGTGACGCCGGTGCTGATCGGCACCGCCGAGAAGGGCAATGGCGTGCTGCGCCTGTTGAAGACAATCCGTCACGACGCACCCGACATCGAGGCGACGCGCCAGCGTCTCGGCGCGCCCGATGGCAACGCCACCGTGGTCCAGGTGATGAAGACCGTCCACACCGCGCATGGCGGCAAGCTATCGGTGTCGCGCATCCTGTCCGGCCAGGTCGCCGACGCCGCCGAGCTGTTCCTTTCCAATGGCGAAACGGCAAAGGTCTCCGGCATCTACAAGATGCTCGGCAAGGACCAGATCAAGCTGACTTCGGCCAAGGCCGGCGACACGGTCGCGCTCGGCAAGCTCGACGCCGTCAGGACGGGCCAGACGCTGAGCTCGACCAAGGGCGGCATCAAGCCGCTGGTCACGCTGGCGCCGCCCCAACCGGTCTTCGCCTTCGCTCTGCGGCCGAAAGAGCGCAAGGACGAGGTCAAGATGTCGGCGGCCATCCAGCGCCTGGCCGAGGAAGATCCCTCGCTCAACCTGCATCACAACCAGGATTCGGCCGAAACCGTGCTGTCTGGCCATGGCGAGATGCATCTGCGCGTCGTGCGCGAGCGGCTGGAAGGCAAGAACCAGATCCCGGTCGAAGGCCATGTGCCGGCCGTGCCCTACCGCGAGACGATCCGCAAAGCGACGCAGCAGCGCGGCCGCCACAAGAAGCAATCGGGTGGCCACGGCCAGTTCGGTGACGTGGTGATCGAGATCAAACCGCTGCCGCGCGGGTCAGGCTTCCAGTTCACCGATACGATCACCGGCGGCGTCGTGCCGAAGACCTACATCCAGTCGGTCGAGACCGGCGTGCGCGATTACCTGAAATCCGGGCCGCTCGGCTTCCCGGTCGTCGATGTTGCCGTCAACCTTTCCGACGGCTCCTACCATGCCGTCGATTCCTCCGATATGGCCTTCCAGATGGCGGCGAAGCTGGCGATGAAGGAAGGTATGGCCGCGTGCTCGCCGGTGCTGCTCGAACCGGTGATGAAGGTCGAGATCGTCACGCCGTCGGATGCGACGTCGAAGATCATCGCGCTGATCCCGCAGCGGCGCGGCCAGATCCTCGGCTACGACGCGCGGCCTGATTGGCCGGGATGGGACGTTGTCGAGGCGACCATGCCGCAGGCCGAGATCGGCGACCTCATCATCGAGCTGCGCTCTGCCACTGCGGGTGTCGCCAGCTACCGGGCCGTCTTCGACCACATGGCCGAACTCACTGGCCGGCTGGCCGACGAAGCGCTGAACGCCAACGGCAAGGCCGCCTGAAACAACAGCTTGCGGCCAGAACACAAGGAAACGGCGCCCGGATCATCCGGGCGCCGTTTCGTTGCGGACCGTCTTCGTGGGAGGCGAAACGGCAGGTCCGCCGCATGCTTGCCGCCGGTGCCTGGCGGCGGAGGAGTTGTGTGCGTCAAGTTCTGCAAAAATGGCGTGGCAGTAGCTGTGACGTCGGCGTGTCCGCCGCGCAG
>NZ_AYVY01000010.1 GCF_000503055.1 Mesorhizobium sp. LSHC420B00
TTCGACGAGGCGACGAGCCGGCTTGGCCGGGCGCTGTCGGTCAGCGTCGAGCGCAAGCGGGCCAGGCTTCTGGGGCAGCGGCTGACGCCGGCCACCTTGTCGCGGCGCATGAACGAAGCCCGCACGCTGATCCGCCGCGACCTCGCCCGTGCGCAAGCGGCGTTCCTTGCCATCGTGCGCGAGCGTCGGGCGCGGTTTTCGCGCACGGCGGCCAGACTGTCACCGGCGCCGATCGCGAGGCGGCAGAAACTGCAAGGCGATGCCCTGCTGGCCCTGACGCGACGGCAGGACCACGCGATTTCGAGACGACTGGACCGTCTGCGTGGAAAACTGACGCAGGCCGATCGGTTGCTGGCGACGCTCTCGCACAAGGCCGTGCTGGCGCGGGGCTTCGCACTGGTCAAGGATGTGGACGGCGCGGTGGTCAAGCATGCGGCGGACGTGGTGTCGGGAATGGCGCTTTCGCTGGAGTTCGCCGACGGCACCGCGGATGCAGTCGCCATCAGTGGCACGGCGCGGCCGAAGACGGTTGCCAAGCCCGCGGCCAAGCTCAAGGCGCCGGGCGGCCAAGGTTCGCTTTTCTGAGGAAGAAATGACCGACCCTCATCTTGCGACGCCCTCGGGCAAACCGCGCGCCCGCGCCTTCGCGATCCCATTCGATGGCACGCCGGGCCGCTTCAACGCCATCACCGATGTGCCTGGCGTGACGGTCGGCTATACCACGCTGATCTCAGGGGACGGGCCGCTCGTTGTCGGCAAGGGTCCAGTACGCACCGGCGTGACCGCGATCCTGCCACGGCCCAGGGGCGAACTGGCCGTACCGGCGTTCGCCGGCGTGTTCAGCGCCAATGGCAATGGCGAACTGACCGGCTCGCATCTGATAGAGGAACTCGGAGCGTTCAATCTTCCCATCACCATCACCAACACGCATTCCTGCGGCGTCAGCCGCGACGCAACGCTGCGCTGGATGCAGAAGGTGCTGCCGCAATCGCTCGACAGCGCCTGGGCACTGCCGGTAGCGGGCGAGACTTATGACGGCTTTCTAAACGACATCAACGGCCACCATGTGAGCTTCGAGCATGTATTTTCGGCGCTCGAGACGGCTGAAAGCGGGCCGATCGAAGAGGGCAGCGTCGGCGGCGGCACCGGCATGATCACCTTTGGCTTCAAGGCGGGATCGGGCACATCCTCGCGCAGCGTCGACTGGAACGGAGAGCGTTTCACGATCGGCTGCTTCGTCCAGTCGAATTTCGGTGCGCGGCGGAACCTTGTCGTGCGTGGCGTCAGGGCCGGAGCGGAACTCGCCGAACCGGCGATCCGGGACAACACGCCGCGAGCGGAAAAGAGCTCGATCATCGCGATCGTCGCCACCGATGCGCCATTCATGCCGCATCAGTTGAAAAGACTGGCGAAACGCGTGCCGCTCGGCGTCGCGCTGACCGGCGGCTATGGATACAATTCATCCGGCGATATTTTTCTCGCCGTCAGCACGGCCAATGCCGATGCGGCGCGCGGCGCCGCCGGCAAGCTGGTCAGCGCCGGCTACATACCGGATGCCGACATCAACCCGTTCTTCGACGCCGTCGTTCAGAGCGTGGAGGAAGCCATCCTCAACGCGCTGGTCGCCAATGATGACATGACCGGGCGCGACGGCAATTTCGTGCCGGCGTTGCCGAAAGCATGGCTCGAGGAGAGATTTGGCAAGGCTGCGCGGCGATAAGACCGCGCAACTGCATCAGACAGGCAATAATCGCCCGGCAGGTTTTGCCGGGGGCGATCCGTCAGCCGGCAGGCTTGTTGGAATTCTGCTCGTCCTGATCGGCCTCGGCCGCCTCTTCGAGCCTCGAAGCAATGAGCTCCTGAATGTCGCCGACCTCTTCCTGGATATCCTCCAGGGGTATGCCGGCTTCGGCAGCTTTGGCCGCACATTCCCTGGCGAGGGTCTCGGCCTGCTTCTCGATTCTGGCTGGCGAGGGCTGGCAATGGACTTTTTCGCCAATCCACCCGCGCAAGAACTCGATCGCGTGTTCACTCATACTGCTGTTTCCCTAGCGGCTATGCCGATTGGTAATCATAAACGTCGGCATCTTCGAAAAGATGCGTGCTGCCATTCGAGCCGAGTCGGCTTCGCCCGGCAAGCCGAACTTGTCCGAGGTCCACAGAGCTGAAGGGAATGGTGGGTTCAAGGAGCACGTTCTGGTTCTTGAGGACTGATTCTCTCGACGAAACTCGTTCGACCCGCGCTATTGTTTCTATTTGCTTTTTTTCGGTTTTCAAGCCGTTTTAGATCACAATAGATAACACAATAGCTAGCACATTTACCGCGCACTCGCCGGCACCACGTAAAAGGCGAGCCGTCAAAGCCGCCGCTATATAGTGACAACCATTTGCAATGTCGACTCTGCCCGCGATCCTGCTTCTTTCCGCCGCGCTTGCTGGGAGATATGTGGTGTGGCGGGCCTTGTGGTGCAAACTGCCGAGCGCCTCATGCAAGGCATGCAATAGCGTCTTGTGGAACCCTGAATTGCTTGTCTCAGGGTGGCTCTCTACCGCTGGCGATAAAGGATCATGCCGGCATGATAGAGAACGCCTTCGACGAACTCTCCGTCCGCGGTGAAGCCCGTATCGTCCCAGTATTCTATGTGGTTGCCCTGCACTTCATAGCGTCCCCGATAGGCGCTCTCGCGGTCACCGCGCGCTTCGTCATAACGGCCGTTCGGCAGGAGTTCGTGCCTGATATGGCGATCCTCGGTGACCCACATTCCGACATAGGGGTGATCTTGGCGCGTCATTGATTCCTCCGCAAGGATTGGAGTTGAAGGAAGGGTCAGGCCGGTTGGGGCTACAGCAACGGCAATACCCGTAAGCACTGCGGCCAAAGTGGATCGCATCAATGCGCCGCCTTCGTCGGACGCACGACGATCTCGTTGACATCGACATCGTCGGGCTGTTCGATTGCGTAGCGCACTGCCCTGGCGATGGAATCGGGTTGCAGGGCAATAGCACGCCAGGTTTTCATGGCGGCGGCAGCGGCTTCGTCGGAGATCGTGTTGGCCAGCTCGCTTTCCACCACGCCAGGATGAATGCAGGTTACGCGGATATCGTCACTCTCCTGGCGGAGCCCATCGGAAATCGCGCGGACAGCGTATTTCGTTGCGCAATAAACGGCAGCCGTGGGCGAGACGGCCAGTGCGCCGATGGAACCGATACTGATGATATGCCCGGAGCCGCGTGCCGTCATCTCCGGCAGCACCGCCGCGACGCCGTACAGAACACCTTTGATGTTGACGTCCACCATCAGCTCCCACTCGTCGACCTTCATGGCTGCCATGGCCGAGAGCGGCATGATGCCCGCATTGTTGACGATGACGTCGACCTGGCCCCATTCGGCCCGCGCAGCATCGGCGAATGCTGCGACATCCGCCCTTTTGGTGACGTCGAGCGCTCGTACGCGAACGATTCCACCAGCTGCCTCGATTTCGGCTGCGAGGACTTCAAGGCGGTCGGTGCGCCGTGCGCCAAGCATCAGCTTTGCACCTGCCGCGCCAAGTTCGCGGGCGATGCCAGCACCGATGCCGCTGGAGGCACCGGTGATCAGAACAACTTTGTTCATGGCCATCGAGATAATCCTTTTGGTTCTGTGATTATTTTCACGATGTGAAGTATGGCGTGCGGGTGAGCTCCCGCAGTGCGCTAGCTTTATTGGGGGTCACTGGGCGGTGTAGCCGCCATCGACCAGAAGCAGGGCCCCGGTGATGAAGCTGGACGCCGGCGAGGCAAGAAAGGCGATGGCCTCGGCAACTTCTTGCGGCTGGCCGATCCGGCCGATTGGATGCGCATCGCCGAAGCTGCGCAGCATCTCCCGGCCATTCTCCACCACGCCTTCCATGATGTCGGTTTCGATCACGCCAGGGGCAACGGCGTTGCAGCGAATGCCCATGCGCCCGTATTCGATCGCTATCACCTTGGTCAGCTGTGCGACTGCCGCCTTGGAGGATGCATAGGCCGCCTGCGTCTCGAAGGCCGCGACGGCCGAGATCGACGAGACATTGACGATCGCGCCACCACCGCCGGCGGCCATCAACTCCACCGCAGCCCGGGCGGTGACAAAACTGCCGCGCGCATTGATCTGCAGGATGCGGTCATAGTCGTCGACCGAGGTCTCCGTCAGGCGTTTGTTGAGCGTGCGACCGGCATTGTTCACGACGATGTCCAGTCGTCCGAAGCGCTTCGCCGCGAGTTCGACCGAGCGTCTGGCCAGAGCCTCGTCAGCGACATCACCGACCAGGGTTGCCACATCCTCGGCTTCCAATTCACGTACAGTGTCGCTGAGATCGCTTGCCACGATCCGGGCACCCCTGGCACGCAGCAGCTCCGCCGTGCAGCGGCCGATGCCGCGTGCCGCGCCCGTCACGAGGGCGACTTTTCCATCCAGGTTCCAGGAGGAAGGCAGTGATGTCATGGGTTATCTCCTTGGTCATCCGGCATCGGCTTGATCGGGAGGATCAAGCCTTTCTTGCCATTGCGACAGAGATAGAGCCATGGCATTGTCGCGATAACCCGCCCGCTGGTAACCTCGATGGTAAGTTTAGCTAACTAATGGACATCGATCTCAATGCAATTGCCGTCTTCGTCACAGTGGCCGAGGAACGCAATTTCCGCGCTGCGGCAGACCGGCTGGGCGTGACGCGCTCGGCGGTCAGCCAGAGCGTCCTCAGGCTTGAACAGCGCCTTGGCATCGCATTGCTGCAGCGCACGACACGCAGCGTAAATCTGACCGAGGCGGGCGAGCGCCTGCTGGCGAGCGTCGCACCGGCGATCGCCGACGTGAACGCGGCAATCGAAGCCACCACGGAGTTTCTGGACCGCCCACGCGGCCGGCTGCGGATCGCGGTTTCGTCGATCGCGGAGACGTTTCTGTCAGGGCCGTTGCTGGCGTCCTTTGCAGAAAGATTTCCCGAGGTGCATCTGGATATCGTGGTCACCGACGAGGAATTCGACATCGTTGCCGAAGGTTATGATGCGGGCGTGAGGCTCGGCGAAGTGATCGAGCAGGACATGATTGCCGTGCCGGTATCGGGCGATCAGCGACAGATGGCCGTCTGCGCCCCGCGCTATCTCGAAAAGTTCGGAGCACCCGCCCATCCGCGCGAGCTTGTGGCTCATCGTTGTATCGGCTGGCGGCCGGCGCCGGGAGTTTCGCCCTATCGGTGGGAGTTTGGCGAGGACGGGCGCGAGTTCGACGTGGCGGTTGCGCCCGAGATCACCACTAACGACATGTGGCTGATGATCCGGCTGGCCGTTGCAGGCGCCGGAATCACGTTCGGCATGGCGGACACATTCCGCCCCTGGATCGACCGCGGCGAGCTTGTGCCAATCCTCGACGACTATTTTCCGCCGTTTGCGGGCTTCTATCTTTATTTTCCCAGCCGACGGAATATCGCGCCGAAGCTGAGAGCCCTTGTGGATCACCTGCGCGGTGCGCGTCAGGCGGGATCGCAGGTGACCGTGCCAGGGTCGTAGAGATCGCTTGGCGCTATTGGTCAGAAACCTGGCTGAAAGCTGAATGGTACCGTTGGCTGGGATCGAACCAGCGACCTCCGGATCCACAATCCGGCGCTCTAACCATCTGAGCTACAACGGCACGCTTGCCCGAGCGATATCCAGACGGAACGTTCATTCTCCGGGACCCGCTCTGTCGTTCGGCGATGCGTCCATACGGGCTATCGGAGTTTAATTCAAGGCTTTTGGCAAAGCAAAAGATCGCTCCGGCATAGCGTCATTTTTCGCCGGACAAAGAAAAGGCCGGCGGGAGGAGGTGCCGGCCTTTTCCTGTTACGAGCCAGCGGGAGGAGGTGCTGGCTGGTTATCCCGGTGAGCAGAGGGAGGAGGTTCCACCCGCCGGGTATTCGCTTAAACCACTATATCGCACATCTATTTGTCTGACGAAATGCGACCTTTTGATGCATCGTCAAACTGTGTGCAAATATTAGGCGATCTTAATTTCTTTCACGGCCTTCTCGAAGGCGCTCTTGATCGGCTTGGATACGTCCTCAGCCGCCTTGGCAGCAACCGCCTGGAAGTCCTTGGCCTGCTCAACGGTCATTTCGACGCGCTTGCGCAGGAACGCAGTCTGCAGCTCGACGACTTCCGACAGCGACTTGGCGCCAATCAGGGCTTCGAAATGCGAGAAGCCGGCCTCGGCATTGGCGCGCAGGGCGGCGATGGTCTTGAGCGACAGGTCGCTGGAAACGGTCTTGGCGGTCTCGTAGGTCGACTCCAGAGCCTTCTGGGTCTCCTCGGCGCCGGTCTTCAGCTTGGCATAGGCCTCTTTCGACTGCTCGACGCCCTTTTCGGCGAAGGCGCGGATCTGATCGGTGGCCTTGGAAGCGTCGAAGCTCGGGAATTCAACGTTTTCGATCGTGTCGGCGGTCTTGGTCCTGGACATTTTCCATCCTTTTCAGCGGCAGCGGCTTTGACAGAAAGCCGTCTCGTTCATCTATCGTGGCAATATAAAGGCAAATTTTGTGCATTGCAACATGTTTGTTGCATCGCACCATTGATTATTTGTTTCGCGACGTTAACCACGCGCCTAGAGATTCCGCTGGTTGCACGCTATGACTTGTGGACCTTCGCGCCGTCGGCTTTTATTAACAAAGCGTTAACCGCAAATTGCCCGCTCTGTGAGGGTCGCCAAGCGCATGCCGGCTGAAAACTACTCCTTCCTCGATGTTGCCGTGCTCGACGCGGTCCGCCTGCGCTTCGCCGCCGGCGACGCGATCGCCATTCTGTCGGCGGATCTCGAGCAGGTGATATGGGCCAACGGTCCCGGCGCAGCGGTATTCGGCTATCCGGACATCGGAGCCATCATCGGCGCTTCGGCAGGATTGCCGCTGATCGCCAGGCGCCAGATCATGGCAACCAGCGGTTTTCCGCAGATCGGCCGCGACCGTGCCATCACGGTCCGGCTGGCGACCGGGCTGACCAGCCGCGCGGTCGGTTTCCTGGCCAGCGCGGTGACCATGCCCGATGGCGAGGAAGCAGTCATGCTGGCGCTGCCGGCGGCGCAGACCGGCTCGCGCAGCGCGGCCGAGATCGCCGATCGCGCCATCAGCGGCTTTACCGAAGACGGCCACTACATCGCCTTTGTCGATGCCAAGGGCAATATCGACGCCGCGTCGGACGGCTTTTCGTCGCTCGGCATCCGGCCTGAGACGCTGGCCGCGCTTGTCGCCGACGTGGCGAACGACAGCGACCGCATCGTCAAGCGCCTGGTTCCGGGCGGATCCAGCTCCTATCCGGCAGGCCTTGCCCGTCTGACAGACGAGCGGCACCTGCTGGTGGTGATCGACGAGGACCGGCTTGACGGCGGGGCCCCTGTTGGCGAGCGCGCCGTCGCGGAACCCGGCAGCGAGGCAGCAGCGGCGCCGAGCGGTCTTCCCCAGCCAACGGACCAGGACAACAAGCAGCCAATCGCCGAGCCGCCAATCACCAACACCGGCGCGGCGGAGATCGACCTTGCCGCGATCGAAGGCAGCTCCGCATCGACGGAGCACGAGCCTGCCGACACAGCCAAGCAGGTTTCGGGGGCCGACAATCAGCACACGGCTGGCGAAACGCCGACGCAGCATGACCATTGGTACTTCAATGCGGGCGATGACACGCAGGTCCCGCCCGGGGCAGGTGTGCCCGGCGAAGTCGAGACACCAGCCAGCCCCGCCGCTTCGCCGGCCGGTCTGGACGCCCCGCAGGAAAGCGCCACACAAGCGATCAAAGCCGCTTCCCCGCCCCAGGGCCGCGGCCGCGTGATCGATCGTACGGCCGCGCCCATGCGTTTCGTCTGGCGTACCGACGCAGAGGGCCGGTTCAGTGCCCTGTCGCCGGAATTTGCCGAACTCGTCGGCAAGCCCGCCGCCGACGTGATCGGCCGCCGCTTCGGCGACGTTTCGGCCGCCTACGGCCTCGATGCTTCAGGCGAGATCGCCGGCCTGCTCGAACGGCGCGACACCTGGTCCGGCCGCTCCGTGCTGTGGCCGGTCGCCGGCACCGATCTGAAGATACCCGTCGATCTGGCGGCACTCCCGGTCTACAGCCGCAGCCGCGTTTTCGAAGGTTTTCGCGGTTTCGGCGTCGCCCGCGGCGGCGATGCGGTGGTCGATCCGGACGCGGCCGGCATGGCCCTTGTCGCCGAGGAGAAGCCTGCCGCGGTCGGGCCCGAAGCCGTTGAACCTGCCCCCGAGACACCGAAAGCCGCCGATCCGTTCCGGGGCGAAGTGCCGGCGTTGACCATCGTGCCAAAGCCCGAGCGGCGCTTTGCCGACAAGGTGATCCGGCTGGCCGAGCACCGGCAGCCGGCCAACGACAAGGGCCTGTCGACGCTGGAACGCAGCGCGTTTCGCGAGATTGGCGAGCGTCTCAAGAAGGACAGCACCCCGGTCGAAAAGCCGGTAGACGAACAGCCCAGCGTCGGAAAGCCGAAGCCGGCTGCGGAGACCGCGACCAAAGTCGACGCAGCCGGCAAGGCCGGCGAGCCAAAGCTGAAAAAAGCCGGTCCGACGGACAAGGGTGAAATGCCGGCGCCAGGTCCGGAAAGCGAGGCGGCCGAACCGCCCGAGGCCGATGCCGAGGACCAGAAGGACCTCGCCCGGCTCGACGGCGAGCAGCGCGACGAGACGGCAGAAGAGACGCAAGCCGGCGAACCCGTCGCACGCCCTGCCTCCGGGTCGCTGCTCGACTATGCCGACCGCGAACCCAGCGACGAAGCCCAGGAAGGCATCGAGCCCAGCACGAACCGTCGAACGATCGGCGCCGAAGCGCCGCGGGATGGCGAAGACGACGACAGCATGACAGCGGAGGATTTCCGCGACGCCGAGGACAGCGAAGATTGGTCCGATGACAGCGAAGCCGCAGCCGGCGATGCCGGCTCGGCGCCGCCCATCGGGCGGCCGCAGGCACCACCGCTCAAACTAAACGGCTTCGTGCCGTCGGCGTTTGCCGGAGAGGGCAACAAGGGTCCGGACACCTCGATCCTCGGCAAGCTGCCAGTGCCGGTGCTTATCCATTCCGGCGACCAGCTGCACTACGCGAACGAGGAATTCCTCGGCCTGACCGGTTATGCGACGCTCGACGCGCTGGACGAGGCCGGCGGGCTCGGCGCGCTGTTTGCCGATCCTTACGCCGACGACGGCAGTTCGGACGGCAGCGATCGTGCATTGCGGCTGAAGACGCGCGACGGTCAGGAATTTCCGATCGACGCGATTTTACGCTCCGTCCCCTGGGGGAACGGCAAGACGCTGATGCTGGTCGTACGCCGTTCCGGCGACGACGAAGCAACAGCCATTCCACATGGCGCCGCCGACGATCAAACGCGGCCGGATGTTTCCGAGCTCAAGGCGCGCATCGCCGAAATGCGCACCATCATCGATACCGCCACCGACGGCGTCGTGCTGATCGGCCGTAACGGAACGATCCGTTCAATTAGCCGTCCGGCGGAAGCGCTCTTCGGCTTCGACAGCGACGAGGTGACCGGCAAACCGTTCATCTCGCTGTTTGCGATCGAAAGCCAGCGCGCGGCGCGTGACTATCTCGAGGGGCTGTCGGAGCCTGGCGTTGCAAGCGTGATGAACGATGGCCGCGAGGTGATCGGACGCGAGGCGCAGGGGCGCTTCATCCCACTGTTCATGACCATCGGCAGACTGCCCAACGACAGCGGCTTCTGCGCGGTGGTGCGCGACATTACCCAGTGGAAGCGCGCCGAAGAGGACCTGACCCAGGCGCGCGCGGTCGCCGAACGCGCCTCGTCGCAGAAGACGGATTTCCTGGCCCGCATCAGCCACGAGATCCGCACGCCGCTCAACGCCATCATCGGCTTTTCCGAGCTGATGGTGGACGAGAAATTCGGGCCGGTGGCCAATGACCGCTATCGCGACTATCTGCGCGACATCAACCGTTCGGGCAACCACGTGCTCGATCTGGTCAACGACCTGCTCGACATTTCGAAAATCGAGGCCGGTCAGCAGGAGATGGCTTATGAGGCGGTGTCGCTGAACGACACGCTGGCCGAGACCGTGGCGATGATGCAGCCGCAAGCCAACCGGGAACGCGTCATCATCCGCTCCAGCTTCGCCTCGCGACTGCCGGAAGTGGTGGCCGATCTGCGCAGCGTGCGGCAGATCGCGCTCAACATCTTGTCGAACGCCGTCCGCTACACGCAGGCCGGCGGCCAGGTGATCGTGTCGACCGCCTATGAGCTCTCCGGCGACGTCGTCATGCGCGTGCGCGATACCGGCATCGGCATGAGCCAGTCCGAGATCGAGCAGGCGCTGAAGCCGTTCAAGCAGATCAACGCGCTGAAGCGCGGCCGCGGCGACGGCACCGGTCTCGGGCTGCCGCTGACGAAGGCGATGGTCGAAGCGAACCGTGCCCGGTTCACCATCAACTCGACGCCCGGCGAGGGAACCCTGGTCGAAGTCGCCTTCCCCTCGACCCGCGTGCTGGCCGGTTAGGTCTATGGCTGCGCAAAGAAAAAAGGCGTCCAATGGGACGCCTTGAATGATAGAATTGCTGTCACAACGGGGGCTTGAGCGAATCAGATCCTCTGGGGGCTAAGAGGAACGGGATTTCTCCCTCAAGTTACGCACGACTATCGATGCCGGGCCTTAACAAATCCTTACCGGCACGCCGGAAAATTTACCAATGTGTACCACTCATGAAATCTAGGTAAATTCCGCGGAGACATTTCGTTAACCATGACCCGGTTCCAGCCCGGGCTTCATGCTCAGTCGGCAAGCTGCGGCAGATTGCGGAACAGCTCGAGCGCTTCGGGATTGGCGAGCGCTTCCTTGTTCTTGATGGCGCGGCCATGCACCATGTCGCGGACCGCGAGCTCGGTGATCTTGCCCGATTTGGTGCGCGGAATATCGCTGACGGCGACGATCTTGGCCGGCACATGGCGCGGGCTCGCCCCGGTGCGGATTTTCGCGCGGATGCGTTTTTCCAGCTCGGCATCGAGCTCGACGCCGGCAGCCAGCCGCACGAACAGCACGACACGCACGTCATTGTCGAAATCCTGGCCGATGCATAGCGCTTCGAGGATTTCCGGCATCTGCTCGACCTGATTGTAGATTTCCGCCGTGCCGATCCTAACACCGCCCGGATTGAGCGTGGCGTCGGAACGGCCATGGATGATCAGCCCGCCATGGGCGGTCCATTCGGCGAAATCGCCGTGGCACCAGACATTGTCGAAGCGCTCGAAATAGGCGGCCTCGTATTTCTTGCCGTCAGGGTCGTTCCAGAAGCCGATCGGCATTGCCGGAAACGGCTTGGTGCAGACGAGCTCCCCCTTCTCCTTGCGAAGCGGACGGCCATCATCGTCCCAGACGTCGACGGCAAGGCCGAGGCCGGGTCCCTGGATCTCGCCGGGCCATACCGGTTCGATCGGCACGCCGAGCACGAAGCAGGAGACGATATCGGTGCCGCCGGAGATCGAGGCGAGATGCACGTCCTTCTTGATGCCTTCATAGACGAAACGGAAATCTTCCGGCGACAGCGGCGAGCCGGTCGAGGAGATGGTGCGCACACTGGAAAGATCATGCGTGTGGATCGGCTTGAGGCCGGCCTTGCGCACGGAATCGATGAATTTGGCCGAGGTGCCGAAATAGGTCATCTTCTCGGCATCGGCGAAGTCGAACAGCGCATTGCCGTCCGGGTAGAAAGGCGAGCCGTCATAGAGCAGCAAGGTGGCGCCCGACGCCAGGCCCGACACCAGCCAGTTCCACATCATCCAGCCGCAGGTGGTGAAATAGAAGAAGCGATCGCCGTCGAGCAGGCCGGCATGCAGCCGCTCTTCCTTGACGTGCTGGATCAGCGTTCCGCCGGCTGAATGGACGATGCATTTGGGGATGCCGGTCGTGCCTGACGAAAACAGGATGTAGAGCGGATGCGAAAACGGCAGCCTTTCGTAACTGACAGGCCTGGCGGCAAAGGGTGACAGCGCCTCCTCCAGCGCAGCCGCCTTGCCGATGGTTGCCGCGACGTCGGTCGACGTGCCGAGATAATCGACGATCAGGACTTTGCGCACGGTGGCGAGCTTCGCCACCACAGCCGCGATCTTGTCGGCGACTTCGATCGCCTTGCCATTGTACCAGTAGCCGTCCGGCGCGATGAAGACGACAGGCTCGATCTGGCCGAACCGGTCGAGAACACCCTGCTCGCCGAAATCTGGGGAGCAGGACGACCAGACGGCGCCGATCGAGGCGGCAGCCAGCATCGCCGCAACGGTCTCCGGCATGTTCGGCATCATCGCGGCGATGCGGTCGCCCTTCTTCACCTTGAGCGACAGGAAGAGCTGTTGCAGGCGCGAGGTCAGCGCATGCAGCTCGTTCCAGGACAGCCGCCGCTCGACCTTGTCCTCGCCGCGAAAGACGACTGCGTCGCCAAGCCCGGTTTTCTTCAGAAGATTCTCGGCGAAGTTCAGCTTCGCGTCAGGGAAGAAGGTCGCGCCGGGCATCTTGTCGCCATCGACCAGCACGCGTTCGCCCTTGTCGCCGACGATGCCGCAAAAGTCCCAGACCAGGCTCCAGAAGGTCTCGCGGTCATCGATCGACCAGCGATGCAGGTCGGCATAGGAGGAGAAAGCCTTGCCGGCCCTGCTCGCCGCGGCGTTCATGAAGGCGGTCATCGGCGCTGCGTCGATCTGCTCTTGCGTCGGCATCCAGAGCGGTGCGTCGTCGGCCATCATTGTTCCTCCGCAGGCTGCATCGCTTATGCATATCGCGATGCAGCAGAGCAAGATTTTGTTGGACCGCGCCGGTCAGGGTGTGCGCAAATGCCATCGCCGGGCCATAAAGACTTGAAATGCGTCAGCCGTCGGTTACACCCGTCGGGCGATTTTGTCGGAATGGAAGCATACGGGGCGATATGCCATCACCTTTGATCCGACGCGGAATATGGGCGATCGGCGCAGCCGTCACCGTCGTCGCGCTGGTCGTTGCAGCCTTGCCGTTGATCGCCTCGACCCGTATCGTGCGTGACCGCATCGCGTGGGAAATGAGCGCCTGGAGCGGTTTCAGGGTCACCATCGACGGCGCGCCGCGCATCGAGGTCTGGCCGAATTTCCGGGCGATCCTGAGCGACGTGACGCTGTCGCAATGGACAGAGACGGATGCACCGCCTGTGATCGAGGCCGAACGGGTCGAGGTCGACCTCTCGGCCATGGCGGCGCTGCGTGGCGACGTGGTGTTTTCGACGGCGCGGCTGGTGCGACCGACGATCAGGGTTCAGCGTACCGCGAGCGGGTTTTTCCTGCCTGCGATTCCGAGCGGCGGGCGCATTACGCGTTCGATCGATGCTGCCCGCGCGGTGATCAACACAAATCCCGCCAAGCCGGATCTCGGCAAGCTGCCGGCAGATCCGTTCGGCACAGTCGAGTTCAGGGATGGCCGCGTGGTCGCCGCCATCGGCGGCAAGGACCAGGAGATATTGAGCAGCCTGAGCGGCCAGGCGAATTGGGCCGCGATGAACAGCAATGCGACGCTGTCGGCGACCGGGATATGGCGCGGCGAAAGCGTTTCCGTCGACGCCGCATCGCCGAACCCGCTTGTGCTGTTTGGCGGCGGCGCAGCACCGGTCACGCTTTCCTTCAAGGCGGCGCCGGCCAGCTTTTCCTTCGACGGGCTGGCCAGCATGTCGGAGAACGGCTATTTCGACGGCCAGGCAAAATTTGCCGCACCTTCGCTGCGACGCGTGCTCGAATGGTCGCAGGCCGGCATCGCGCCCGGTGCGGCAATCGGCTCGATCTCGGTTTCAAGCAAGATCACGGCGACGGCCGGGCGCATCAAATTCGAAAATACGGCCCTGACCCTCGACAACAACCCCGGAATGGGCGCGCTGGACTTCACCTACGGCGAGGCACTGCCGGTGATCTCCGGCACACTTGCCTTCGATACGCTCGACCTCAGATCGTTTCTCTCCGCCTTTACCCCCGTACCATCCGCCGGCGCCGCCGGCCCGGGCGAGATCGACACAAGCTTCGCCGACCGGATCAATCTCGATCTCAGGCTGTCCGCCGCGCATGCCACGGCAGGTGCAATCCAGCTTGCCGACGTCGCCGCCACCGCCCAGGTCAAGAACGGCCTCGCCGTCTTCGACATCTCCGATGCGTCCGCCTTTGGCGGCAACGTCCAAAGCAGCGTCCGTTTCGACCGCAAGCCCGCCGGCACGGAAGTCGAGATCCGGCTGCTTGCTTCCGACATCGACGGCGGCGCTTTCGGCACCGCGGCCGGGATGACGCGGCTGGTGCCGATCGGCACCGGAACCGTTTCGGTCATCCTCAAGGGGCCGGGCAGAACCTGGGACTCCATTTTCGAAAACGCCAATGGCTCGCTGTCCGCGACCTTCGGCGCGGGTGCGCTGAGCCGGCTTAACCTGCCGGCGTTCCTCAAGCACACCGAACAGGGTGGATTCTTTGCGCTTGACGACGTCTCGGACGGAACGCTGCCGATCGACGGGGCCGAGCTCAAGGCGAGCGTTTCGAACGGCGTGGCGCGCATCGACAAGGCCGAGGTGAATTCCGCGCAATACAAGATCTGGCTTTCCGGCATCGCATCCTATGCCGGACGCGGGCTGGCGCTGTCCGGCGGCATCGTCCAGCCGAGCCAGGCTGCCACGCAGACGAACGGCCAAGCGCCCAAGCAGTCGTCGTTCTTCGTCGGCGGCACCTGGAGCACGCCGTTCATCTCGCCGATAAGTCGCGGTGTTTCAGGCGAGTAAGCAGCAGGAACTCAACCTCGCTGCGCCGCCTGCTCGTCGCGCTGGCGCTGCACCTCGCGGCGTTTGTTTGCGAGCGAAGCGATGATCACGCCAACTGCGACGATCGCGATCAGAATGGTGCACGCCGCGTTGATTTCCGGCGTCACGCCAAGGCGGACCTGGCTGTAGATCTTCATCGGCAGCGTCGTGGCGCCGGGCCCCGAGGTGAAGCTGGCAATAACCAGGTCGTCGAGCGAGAGCGTGAAGGCCAGCATCCAGCCAGAGACGATCGCCGGCATGATGACCGGCAGCGTGATCTGGAAGAAGGTCCTTACCGGCGGCGCACCGAGATCCATCGCGGCTTCTTCCAGCGAACGATCGAACGTGATCAGGCGCGATTGGACCACCACAGCGACGAAGCACATGGTCAGCGTGGTGTGGGCAAGCGTCACCGTGAGAAAGCCGCGGTCGAAGCCGACAGCGACGAAGAGCAGCAATAGCGACAGGCCGGTGATGACTTCCGGCATGACCAGCGGCGCAAACACCATGCCGGAAAACAGCAGCCGGCCGCGAAAGCGCGTGTAGCGCGTCAGGGTGAGCGCCGCCAGAGTGCCGAGCACGGTCGCCACGGTGGCCGAGATGACGCCGACGCGCGCCGTCACCCAGGTGGCGTCCATCAGACCCTGATTGTGGAACAGCGACACGTACCATTTCGTCGAGAAGCCGCCCCAGACGGTGACCAGCTTCGACTCGTTGAAAGAGAACACGACGAGCAGGACGATCGGCAGGTAGAGAAAGGCAAAGCCGAGCACGATCGAAACGATGTTGAAGCGGCTCCAGGTAGCGTTCATAGGTCCTGCTCCTGGGCACGCGCCTGGGCTCGCTGGAAGAGCATGATCGGCACGATCAGCAGCAGCAGCAAGATGACGGCAACGGCAGACGACACCGGCCAGTCGCGGTTGCCGAAGAATTCGCTCCACAGCGTCCTGCCGATCATCAGTGTCTGCGAGCCGCCGAGCAGATCGGGGATGACGAACTCGCCGACGGCGGGAATGAACACCAGCAGGCAGCCGGCGATGACGCCGGGCAGCGACAGCGGGAAGGTGATCTTCCAGAAGGCGCTGGTCGGCGGGCAGCCGAGATCCTTGGCGGCCTCGATCAGCGAATTGTCCATCTTCTCCAATGCCGAATAGAGCGGCAGGACCATGAACGGCAGATAGGAGTAGACGATGCCAATGAAGATCGCCGTGTAGGTGTTGAGGATGATCAGCCGATGGCTGATGATGCCAGTGGCGAGCAGCAACTCGTTGAGCAGGCCCTCGGGCTTGAGAATGCCTATCCAGGCGTAGACACGGATCAGGAACGAGGTCCAGAACGGCAGGATCACCAGCATCAGCAAGGTCGGGCGGATCGTCGCCGGAGCGCGTGCCATGCCATAGGCGATGGGATAGCCGATCACCAACGTCAGGACCGTCGAGATGGCGGCGACGATGACGCTCGTCACATAGGCGTTGAAGTAGAGCGCGTCCTGCGTCAGCCAGATGTAGTTGTCAAAATTGAGCGCGCCAAACCACGCGACAACCCCGGAAACGCCGTCGCGGAAATCGAGCACCGGCGTGTAGGGCGGCATGGCTATCGCGGTCTGCGACAGCGAAATCTTAAAGACGATGATAAAGGGGACGAGAAAGAAGAACAGCAGCCAAAGGTAGGGGATGATGATGACGAGACGGCTAACCAAAGCCGCTCCCAGCCTGGCCAAGGCGGATTTGCCGGCAGCGCTTGCCGAGGAGCTTGTTGCGGCGGTGACAGCGGACATGATCAGTCCCTACCGTGTCAGCACGACGCCGGCGTCGGGTCGGAAGGAAACCCAGGCGCGGTCGTTCCAGGTCAGCGGATCCTCGGTGATGCGTGCCGCGTTCATGGTACTCGCCCGCACCACCTGACCGTCATCCAGCCTGACGTGATAGATGGTCATGTCACCGAGATAGGCGATGTCGTAGACCTCGCCCTCGATGGCGTTGACGGCACCAGCCGGTTTCGTGGAGGAAACCTTGATCTTCTCCGGCCTGATAGCAAAGGTAACGGACGTTCCGGCGGCGGCACGGCCGGCATTTTCGGTGCGGATGGTGATGCCGTTGCCGGCGTCGATGCTTGCGCTGCCGGCCTCGCCAGCCGCGATCTTGCCGTCGAACATATTCACATTGCCGACGAAGCCGGCGACGAAGCGGGAACCCGGCGCCTCGTAGACCTCGGCCGGCGTCGCCACCTGCATCACCTCGCCCTTGTCGATGATGGCGATGCGGTCGGCCATCGTCATCGCCTCTTCCTGGTCATGGGTGACGACGACGAAGGTGAGGCCAAGGTTCTGCTGCAGGTCCATCAGCTCGAACTGCGTTTCCTCGCGCAGCTTCTTGTCCAGCGCGCCAAGCGGCTCATCGAGCAGCAGGACTTTCGGCCGCTTGGCCACCGAGCGGGCCAGTGCGACACGCTGGCGCTGGCCGCCCGACAATTGGTGCGGCTTGCGTTTGGCGAACTGCTCGAGCTTGACCAGCTTCAGCATGTCGGCGACGCGCTTGTCGATATCGGCCTTGGCCATGCCTTCCTGCTTGAGGCCGAACGCGATGTTGTTCTCGACCGTCATGTGCGGAAACAAGGCGTAGGACTGGAACATCATGTTGACCGGCCGCCGATATGGCGGGATGCCGCGCAGATCCTGGCCATCGAGCAGGATACGGCCGGCGGTCGGTTCCTCAAAGCCGGCAAGCATCCTGAGCAGCGTCGATTTCCCGCAGCCCGAGGCCCCGAGCAGGGCAAAGAATTCGCGTTCGAAGATGGTCAGCGACAGATTGTTGACGGCAGTGAAGTCGCCGAACTTCTTGGTGACGTTGTCGAACTGGATGTATGGCTTGGCATTCGGATCGTTCCATGGCGCGAAATCCCTGCGGATGCTGCCAAGCGATTTCATGTCCCACTCCGTGCCTGATTCTGCCCCTGAAAAACGACCCCGGCAGTCAGCCACCGGGGTCGCGTCAGATCACTATTGTCCCGTGATGACCTTGGTCCACGATCTGGTGACGAGACGTTGCGTCTTGGGGTCATATGGACCGACAGTGAACAGCTTGGCCAGCGTCGAGTCATCCGGATAAATGCCCGGGTCATCAAGGATCTCCTTGCTGACGAGCGGCTGAGAGGCCTTGTTGCCATTGGCGTAGAAGACAAAGTTGGTGGATTTGGCAATAACTTCTGGTCTCATCATGTAGTTCAGAAATTCGTGTGCCTCGGCGACATGCGGTGCATCGGCCGGGATCGCCATTTCGTCGAACCACATTTCCGCACCTTCCTTTGGAATCGTGTAGGCGATGTCGACCCCCTTTTTCGCTTCCGCCGCACGGTCGCGGGCCTGGAAGAGATCCCCCGAAAATCCGACAGCCACGCAGATGTCGCCATTGGCGAGCGCGTTGATGTATTCCGACGAATGGAATTTGCGGATAGAAGGCCGGATGCTCAGCATGAGTTCTGTGGCCTTGGCAAGGTCGTCAGGAGAGGTCGAGTCAGGCTTGAGGCCAAGATAGTTCAGCACAGTCGGAAAAATGTCTGTAGGCGAATCCAGGAAGTACACGCCACAATTGGCGAGCTTGGCGATATTCTCCGGCTTCAGGACCGCATCCCAGCTGTCGATCTTGTCGACGCCGAGGGCTTCCTTCACTTTCTCGGTGTTGTAGCCAATGCCTGTGGTCCCCCACATGTAGTTGACCGAGTATTCGTTGCCGGGGTCGAACTTCGCAACCCGCTCCATCACCACGTTCCACATATTGGAAAGGTTGGGCAGCTTCGACTTGTCCAGCTTCTGATATACCCCGGCCTGGATTTGACGGGCCAGGAACGGGCTTGCCGTCGGCACCACGACATCGTAGCCGCTACCACCGGCAAGCAGCTTGGTTTCGAGAATTTCGTTGGAATCATAGGTGTCGTAGACGACCTTGATGCCGGTTTCCTTGGTGAAGTCGTCGATGATCGAACTGTCGATATAGTCCGACCAGTTGAAGACATTGACGACACGGTCCTCGGCATGCGCGCCCAAGGTAAAAACTGCCAGAAACGCCGAAGTCGCCGAAAGCCAGAGCGCTTTGCGGGTCATGCTATTCTCCTTTGATGAGTGTTCCGTCGCCAGCTCGTCGCGGCGTGCGCCCGGCTGGGCATTTGCTTCAGGGTATTGAGCTTGCAGGCAGGCGACAAGCGCGAATTGCCGGCGCCATTATGGTTCGGCGACGAGGCGACAGTGAAGACTTGGCGTGGCGCTGGTGGTGTTGCGGCGCCGTCAGAAGCTTTCGCTACGGCGCGCGCAGGGAGACGACGATGTTGTCCGGCCTCGATGCAGCCGGCATGGAGACTTGGCAAGATACGCCTGTCTTGTTGTTGCCGTGATCGCAGCCTGCCCGCGCGGCTGCGACATTGTCAATGGTCCATCTCGCTTTGGCGCGCGCGCTGCATCAATTAGGCGAAGGCACACCGGTGACGCCCGCCCGCTGCGGCCGCGTCTGGCGCTTGAATTCGAGCCCGATATGGACGAGGAGCGCCGTGATGACGACCGCACCGCCGACGATGGTGCGCGCCGACGGCACCTCGGAATGAATGAGCCAAACCCAGATCGGGCCTAGGATCGGCTCGAACGTGCCGAGTAGCGCCGCCACGGCGGCCGGAACAAGCCGGGCGCCGGTGGCGAAGAAGGCGAGGCCGAGCCCCAGATTGACCACGCCGAAGGCAAAAAGGAAGCCCATGTCGTGGCTGGAAACGCCCAGTGCCGACGCCTGCGATGCCGCAAAGGCGGCCGCCAGCATCGTGCCGAGGCAGGTCGCCGGGGTCATACGCACATGGGCAAAGCGGCGCGTGATGACGGTGGCGATCGAGAACATGACGGCAATGAGCAGCGCCAGCCCGTCGCCGATCGGCGATACGGCGCCATCGAGCGATTCCGAGACCATGATGGCGACGCCAGCAATGACGGCGGCGATCGCCAGCCAGGTCGCCACGGCCACCCGCTCGCGAAACAGCGCCCAGGCAAACAACGCCGCCAGAAGCGGCACACCGGCCTGCATCAACAGGATGTTGGCGACGGTGGTATAGGCAAGCGCCACGACGAAAGAGGTCGACGCCGTGGCGAAACAAAACGCCACCGCAAGGCCGGCCAGGCCCATGCCGCGAAACAGCTTCAGCGTGCCACGCCAGCCGTCGCGCCAGACCATGAAGCAGAGCAGGAAGGCGGCGGCCCAGACCGAGCGCCAGAACACCACCGTCCAGCTGTCGCCGGCATCGATGAAACGGGCAATGGTACCGCCGAGGCTCCACATCAGCGCCGACAGGAACACCAGCAGGAAACCGATACGCTCCTCATTTCGCGGAGGCGAAACAGCGATCTGCGGTGATGATATGTCGGTCATGAGTCGGACTGTCGGCGATTTCGAGGCGGCACGATGCACAGCGGACGACAGAAACGTGCCTTAATCGCGTAACGCAAAGACGGGGATGGGGAGTGATCCAGCATCGTGTTCCATTTGGCGCACCGACAGGTGCACAGAGATGCCCGATCATCGACAGACGCCCCATGCTCGACGTACGGTGCAAATGTATAGGGCGCCCCCATGGATGAGCCATTCTACAAAACGGCGGCGATTGGCTATGACGAGTTGTTCGCCCGTGCGACGAACTCGTTTATCCCGTCCTTGCTGAAGGCAGCACGGATTGCGCCTGGCCATCGCGTGCTCGACGTCGCAACGGGCACCGGAGCGGCAGCGCAAGCCGCTGCCATCATTGTAGGCCCTTCCGGCGCCGTGATTGGCGGCGACATCTCGCCGGCCATGCTCGAATCCGCCAAACGCAATTTGAAAGACCAGCCAATCACCCTCGCTACGTTCGACGCTCACGCGCTTCCTTATGAGGACCGTCGGTTCGACGCAGTGACCTGTTAGCTTGGGCTCATGTTCTTCTCGGACCAGCTTGGAGCGCTTTCGGAATTTCGCCGGGTTCTGCGCCCCAACGGCTGGACTGCAGTTAGCGTGACGACGACGCCAGAGCGTTCTTTGTTCGCCAGAATAGGTGCGGTAATCGCCCGCTATGCCCCTGAGAAAGCTGAAAAGCTAAATCGCTTCTTTTCCATCCCTGACGCGACGTGCTTGCACAGCTTGCTCCATCGCGCCGGGTTTCGAAAGATTGACGTCCAGCTCGAAACGTGGCCCATCAAGTTCTCGTCCTTCGACGACTATTTCAGCGGCATCGCCAAGGGCGCAACATTGAGCGGTCAGGAGTATGTCCAGCTTCCTCCGGATATGAAGCACATCGTGCGCGAGGAGGTCTGGCGCGGGCTAGCTTCGCCGAGCCCTGGAGAGCCGCTGACGATTGAAATGGACGTTCTGATAGGCAGCGGTAGCCGATAGAAGAATGCGCCCGCGGCACGATCCCCGGCAACTCTGTTTGCCGTCACTGAAAATCGAACGCCGACAGTCCCGTCACCATTTCGTCGAGGCCGAGCGGGCGTGTCACCGGTGGCTCGGCGCGGGCGAGGCAGCCGATGCGTTCACACAGCCGGCAGGCAGCGCCGACCGGCGTAGCCGACACAGCGGCGTTCTGTCCGGCCTTGCCGATGGCGGCCGGCCCCGGCAACGCTGCTCCATAGACGATCTCATCGCGAAAACCGATGTCGCAGCCGAGCAGCAGCGCTGTGCGGCGCGGTCGCTCGGCAAACGAGCCCTGCGGGCCTTCGAGCGTGCGGGCGATGCAGAGGAACGCCGCACCATCTGGCATTTCCACGGCCTCGACCAGGATCTGGCCGGGTTGGCCGAAGGTGGTATGGACCGGCAGCTTCGGACAGCCGCCGCCGAAGCGGCTTTGCGGAAAGCCGTGGCTGCCCGCCTTGCGGAAGCGATTGCCGGCACTGTCGACCTCGAGCATGAAGAATGGCACGCCCGACGCACCCGGCCGCTGCAGCGTGGTCAGCCGGTTCGCCGCTTGCTCGAAGGAAACGCCGAAGCGCGACCGCAACATGTCGATGTCATAGCGGGCGCGGACCGCAGCGGCGTGAAAAGGCTGATAGGGCATCATCAGCGCGTGCGCGGCATAGCGGCCGAGCTCGAAACGGGCGAGCCGGCGGGCTTCGTCCGTGGCCAGCTTCAGCGCCTGGATCTCGACAGCGACAGCAACGCTCATGCGGATCAGGCAGGCCTCCATAGCCACCTCGCGCAGCTGATCGAATGGCGACAGGCGCTCGGACAGGAACAGGCGCTGCGAGTGACGGTCATAGCGACGGCGCCAGTTGGGCATGGTGGCGACCGGCAGTACTTTGACGACGACGCCGAATTCACGCCGCAGCCAAGCCTTCAACGCACTGAACAGATCGTCGCCGGGATCGAGCACCGACGTGAATGCCTCGGCTTCCTCTTCGAGCGCGGTAAAATGGTTCGGCCGGCGTTCGAAAATCTCATGCACCTCGTCGATCGGCAGCCGGGCGCCGGAGAGTGCGGTGGCTTTGCCCTCACGCGCGAGCAGCTCGTTGAGATCGGATAGCCGCGCGGCCTGCTCGCGATAGGCGCGAAACAGCTTTATCACAGCGGCGGAAGCGTTGGGCGCCGCCTCGGCAAGCTCGATGAGTTCCTGGTCGCCTGGCAGTTCGCCGGCCAGCAACGGATCTGAAAACACTTCCTTCAAATCGGCGACCGAACCCCTCGCCTCGCCCTGCAATTCATGTGGGTCGACCTTGTAGACGGACGCCAGTCTCAGGATCAGTTGCACCGTCAACGGCCGTTGGTTGCGCTCGATGAGATTGAGATAGGACGGCGAGATGCCGAGCCCTTCGGCCATCGCCGTCTGGGTCAGGCCCTTGGCGTTGCGGATGCGACGAATGCGCGGCCCGGCAAAGATTTTATGGTCGGCCAATCGACTGTCCTTGACAAGAATTTACATCCGCTGATGGCGTGGCGGCGTTTACAATCATGACAAATTTACAGCTCTCATCAGTCAAACACAACACAGGTTTTCTCTTATTTTATGGCCAATTTCGGAGTTTGTCTCGCTTGCCTAGTGCCGACATGTAAATGATGTCACGCACACGGCGCACATATTCCTTCTGTACGGCGTTTCCGAAACCGGCATTAAAGCCAGCCTGGAGTGACCAATGACCGATTTTTACAACCTTGTCCCGTCGGCGCCCCAAGGGCGCTTCGATGGCATCGAACGGCCGTATTCGCCAGAGGACGTGAGACGGCTGCGCGGCTCGGTGCAGATTCGGCAGAGCCTCGCCGAAATGGGGGCAAACCGGCTGTGGCAGCTCATCCATGAAGAGGATTTCGTCAACGCGCTCGGTGCCATGTCGGGCAACCAGGCAATGCAGCAGGTGCGGGCCGGGCTGAAAGCGATCTATCTGTCGGGATGGCAGGTCGCCGCCGATGCCAACACCGCTTCCGCCATGTACCCGGACCAGTCGCTTTATCCCGCAAATGCGGCGCCCGAACTGGTCAAGCGCATAAACCGCACCTTGCAGCGCGCCGACCAGATCGAGACTTCCGAAGGCAAGGGGCTGTCGGTCGACACCTGGTTCGCGCCGATCGTCGCCGATGCCGAAGCCGGCTTCGGCGGGCCGCTCAACGCCTTCGAGATCATGAAGGCATTCATCGAGGCGGGTGCGGCCGGCGTCCATTACGAGGACCAGCTGGCTTCGGAGAAGAAATGCGGCCACCTCGGCGGCAAGGTGCTGATCCCGACCGCTGCACACATCCGCAACCTCAACGCTGCGCGGCTTGCCGCCGACGTCATGGGCACGCCGACGCTGGTCGTGGCCCGCACCGATGCGGAAGCGGCACAGCTCTTGACCTCCGACATCGATGAGCGCGACCAGCCCTTCGTCGATTATGGCGCCGGCCGCACCGCGGAGGGCTTCTATCGTGTCAGCAATGGCATCGAGCCCTGCATCGCCCGCGCCGTCGCCTACGCGCCCTATGCGGACCTGATCTGGTGCGAGACTTCCAAGCCCGATCTGGCGCAGGCCAGGACGTTTGCCGAGGGTGTGCGCAAGCACCATCCCGGCAAGCTGCTTGCCTATAATTGCTCGCCGTCTTTCAACTGGAAGAAGAATCTCGACGACGCGACGATTGCGAAGTTCCAGAAGGAACTCGGCGCCATGGGTTACAAGTTCCAGTTCATTACGCTGGCCGGTTTCCACCAGCTCAACTTCGGCATGTTCGAGCTCGCCCGCGGCTACAAGGAGCGGCAGATGGCTGCCTATTCGGAACTGCAGCAGGCGGAATTCGCCGCGGAAGCCAATGGCTACACTGCCACCAAGCACCAACGCGAGGTCGGCACCGGCTATTTCGACGCCGTCTCGATGGCGATCACCGGTGGCCAGTCTTCGACCACGGCCATGCATGGATCGACCGAGCACGCCCAATTCAGGCCGGCAGCGGAATAGCGGAATAGCAGACAAACAGAGGGAACGCCCAAACGGGCATGACAACACAAGGAGAAGACCAATGGCATCGATAAGCCGCGTCAAGGAACGGGCCGAAGAGCAAGCCACCAGCATGAATGTCGACCAGCAGGCGACCATTCGCATGTTGGCGAACGATCTGCACAGGCTCAATCAGTCGGTGATGAAGGCGGTCGAGGCCGGCGTCTCGGTCGAACTGGTGCGCTCGGCACGTCACCATGGCGGCGATGGCAACTGGGGCGATCTGCTGATCCCGGTCATCGTCACACAGCGGAGCCACGACTAATGAATTCTACCGCACCGCGCCTTTTTGAACGCATGCTATCGCACCTCGCAGGCTGCGGCTCTGCCTAGTCCGGCAGAGCTGCTAATGCAACGATTTCAATGACAAGATCAGACTGAGCAAGCGCTGCAACTCCAATAACTTCCGAGGGCGGCGGGTTGTTGTAGCTGCAGTGCTTCGGGCAGTGCACCGCAAAGAATTCGTCCAAGACGTCCAAGCGGAAATTGGGGGAGCTCAGAACGCCGCCATCGGGAAATGGCCCCTTAACAAAGAAGGTCAGCCGGATGAGATGCTCGAGCGCGCTGCCAAGCTCCTCCAGATCTGATTTGATGTTGGTGAGAACTGCGCGCCACTGTGCTGCCGCGTCGCCAATGGCGCCGCCGCCGCTTTTGCCGATCGGATCGTAGTCCTCGGCCGTCGCGGTATTTCCGGAAAGGTAGACAAACCCCTTTGCGCCGGTAACGACCGTACCCTTTCCCCATGGCATCAACCGGCCGTTTTTAAATTTCTTATGAGTCACGAGTTCCATTGTCATCTCCCGTCGCTCAAAGAGACGTGCTTAGCCAACGAGGAAGGATAGTCCAGCGAGGCGATGCGACAAGCTCGCGACAGACTTGCCTCGCCTTCATCCAACCTGCTTCAATCCGGCTACGGCTGCGAGTTGATGCGTTCGCGCTGCACAGCCAAACTTCGCTGAAGCCTGCCCAGTTGTAATGGCGACTTCTCCTTTCGAGCGGCGGCAAAGAAAAGCACTTAATTTTAATTTTAATGTTTCTTGCGATATTCTCCTGATATGCCATTTCAGCTTGACATGAGCAGCGATCTCACGCCAATTACCTCTCAAGTTTCAACCCTGCATTGAAACACTGAACAACGGCCTGCCCCGCCATGTGCCCAGCGAATCGCGAAATCGAGACTGCAAAGCAGGCGGCGTTCGTTAGCCGGGGCGTGGAGACGCGGATGCTCCCAGATTTCTCGCGGGTGCTGGTGGTCGGAAAATCACCGATCAACCGGGTCGTGGTTTCAAAGATCGTTGAGCGGTCCGGCCTCAAACCGATCTCGGAAACTCCCGAAACCGCGGCAAAGGCCTTGCACGCGCTGATTCCCGGCACTGTCGTTCTCGACGGCGGAGCGGAGAACGGTGACTGCGACGCCTTGCTGTCGGGCATCGATGCGCTGCGAAGGGCGTCAGGCAAATCGCTTCCGTTGGTGATCCTGCTCTCAGTCAAGACCGGCACTCCGGAGACCCTGGGCCTGTCGAGCGTCATCGATGCGGTGGTCGTCAAGCCGATCACCACCGAACGGCTGCAGCCGGTGATCGACCGGCTGGTCGGGCTCGGCCGCAACTGACCTCTACCGCGACGCGTCGACTGCAGACCTGATCAATCAATCTCGCCGATACGCTCGATCAGGCCCGGCAGTTCACCGAGATTGGCTATCTGGCGAAAGCGCGGTGCTGAGACCGGCGGCTCGACATGCTCCAGCACCCAGGTCAGTTCATGCGGCACGTGGATGCCCCAACTGCCGGCTTCGATTGCCGGCACGACGTCCGATTTGAGCGAGTTGCCGACCATCATGCCCTTTTCCGGGCCATCGCCGTAGCGGCTGAAGATCCGGCTATAGGTGGCAGCGCTCTTGTCGCTGACGATTTCGACCGCATGGAACAGCTCGCCCAGTCCGGATTGCGCGAGCTTGCGTTCCTGGTCGAAGAGGTCGCCCTTGGTGATCAGCACCAGGCGGTAGGCGCCGGCCAGCTTTTCCACGGTCTCGCGCGCATAGGGAAGCGGCTCGATCGGATGGCTGAGCATCTCGCGGCCCGCGGCGAGAATTTCGGCAATGGTTGAGGCAGGCACGTGGCCTTCGGTGACCTCGATCGCCGTCTCGATCATTGACAGCGTAAATCCCTTGATGCCGAAGCCGTAGACCGCGAGGTTGCGCTTCTCGACCTCCAGCAATCTTGCCGAAATCCAGTCCTCCTCGGCGTGGTCGGCGAGCAGCGCGGCAAAGCGCTTCTCGGTCATGCGGAAGAACTGTTCGTTCTGCCACAGCGTGTCGTCGGCGTCGAAGCCGATCGTCGTCAGTTTGCAGCTGTGTTGCATTCGGCGTCTTCAATTGCGGCGTTGCGGGACGCCGACCCTAGACCAGGATGTTTTTATCCGGAAGTCGTTGTGTTCCCCCGGTAATCGAGGCGCACGCCAGCCGGCTCCCCTTCCCTTTGGTCGCCGGCAACGGCTATACTCCACAATCTGCAACAAATCTGGTGATTGATGCCGCCTGCAAAAAAGGAAGTCCGTCCGTCGAGCCGCGGAGGACGCGCCCGCACGCCTGCCTTCGTGAAAAACCAACGTGGCGTCAAGAACTGGAAGGAAGTCAGCGCCTGGCTGGAATGGCGCGGCATCGAAGACATCGAATGCATCACGCCCGACCAGGCCGGGGTTGCGCGCGGCAAAATGATGCCGTCGAAGAAGTTCACCTCCAACACCTCGCTTGCCCTGCCTTCGGCGGTGTTCATGACGACGATCTCGGGTGGTTATCCGGAGGACGGCAACGGCTTCCACTATCCGGAGGACGATGGCGACCTCAAGCTGATGCCTGACCTCTCGACGCTGACGGTGGTGCCGTGGGAGGAGGACCCGACGGCGGCGGTCATCTGCGACCTCGTCCACCAGGACGGCCGCTCGGTCGAGTTCACACCGCGCAACGTTCTGAAGCGCGTGCTTGCCGCCTATGACAGACGCGGGCTGAGACCTGTGGTGGCGCCCGAGATCGAGTTCTACCTGGTGCGCAAGAACCCCGATCCGGACTACCCGCTGACCCCGCCAGTCGGGCGCTCCGGACGGCCGATCGGCGGCGGCGCCGGCTATTCGATCGCCGGGGTCAACGAATTCGACGAACTGATCGACGACATCTATCATTTCTCCGAAAGCCAGGGCCTGGAGATCGACACGCTGATCCACGAAGAGGGCGCCGGCCAACTCGAAATCAATCTGCGTCACGGCGATCCAATCGAGCTCGCCGACCAGGTGTTCATGTTCAAGCGAACCATCCGCGAGGCGGCGCTGAAGCACGAGATCTATGCCACGTTCATGGCCAAGCCGATCCAGGGGCAGCCCGGTTCGGCCATGCATATCCATCAGTCAATCATCGACAAGAAGACCGGCAAGAACGTCTTTTCCGCGGAGGACGGCTCGGAGACCGAGGCCTTCTTCCACTTCATCGGCGGCATGCAGAAACATGTGCCGAACGCGCTGGTGATGTTTGCGCCCTACGTCAATTCCTACCGGCGGCTGACGCAGGCGGCCTCGGCGCCGGTCAACAACAAATGGGGCTACGACAACCGCACCACGGCCTTTCGCGTGCCACGCTCCGACCCGGCAGCGCGGCGCGTCGAAAACCGCATTCCTTCCTCCGACGCCAATCCCTATCTGGCGCTGGCCGCATCGCTCGCCTGCGGGCTGATCGGCATGACCAATAAGATCAAGGCCGATCCGCCGGTACTGACGACCGCCAATGAGGATGAGATCGACCTGCCGCGCGGCCTGCTCGAAGCCGTCGACCTGTTCGAGGCCGACGAGGAACTCTGCGCCCTACTCGGCAAATCCTTCGCAGCGACTTATGCGGCGATCAAGCGGGCGGAATTCGAGACCTTCATGGAAGTGATCAGCCCATGGGAGCGGGAGTATTTGCTGCTGAATGTGTAGTAGGAGAGTAGGGCAATATGGCAGTAGGGCAGTTAGGGCAGTAGGGCAGTAGGGCAAGGATGACGGACAAGATCGCATCGTACAGGGATCTGATCGTCTGGCAGCAAGCCATGGACCTAACGGTTGCAATCTCCCAAGTCACAAGGACCTGGCCGAAGGACGAGCTCTACGGGCTGACGGGTCAGGTGCGTCGGGCAGCAACGTCTGTGCCAGCCAACATCGCCGAGGGTTACGGCCGAGAAAGCCGAGCTTCCTACCAGCAGTTTCTCAGGATCGCCCAGGGATCACTCAAGGAACTGGAGACACACCTTCTAATCGCGCAACGGGTTGGAATTACCTCTCGCGAGGCAGTCGAATCATTGATGCCTCACAGCGAGAGCGTAGGAAAGCTCTTGCGGCTTCTCATCCGCAAGCTGTCGGCTGAATAGACACCTACTGCCCTACTGCCCTACTGCCCTACTCCCCTACTCCCCTAGCCGAGCATCATGACTTACCAATCCCCAATCTCCCCCGGCCGCTCCTGGTACGAGGACACGGCCGGACCAAGGCCCGAATATCCGGCGCTCGACGGCGACCGGACATGCGACGTGGTGATCGTCGGCGGCGGCTTTACCGGCCTGTCGGCTGCGGCTCATCTCGCCAAGTCAGGCGCGGATGTCGTGCTTATCGAAACGCATCGTTTCGGTGACGGCGCATCGGGCCGCAATGGCGGCCAGCTCGGCACCGGACAGCGGGCCTGGGCAGAGGAGCTGGAAGCGGAATACGGCTTTTCCTGCGCCAAGGCGCTGTTCGACCTGGCCGAAGAGGCCAAGGCGCATCTCCTCGACTTCGCCGCGGTGCACCAGATCGAGATCGACTATATGCCCGGCCAAATGTCGGTGGCGCACAAAAAGCGCTATGTCGACGACTACAAGGCGCATGCCGAGATCATGGCAAGCCGGTTCGGCTATCCGCACATCTCATTCATGGATGCCGCGGAGACAGCCGAGCGGCTCGGCTCGACGCATTATTTCGGCGGCACCCGCGACACGGGCACCGGCCACATCCATCCGCTGAAGCTGGTGATCGGCACCGCAAAAGTCGCGGCACAGGCCGGCGCAAAGCTTTTCGAGCAGACACCGTCGACCGGCATCACCTCCGGCGGCGGCAAAGTGAGGGTGACGACGCCGAAGGGCACGATCATCGCCGGGAAGTGCTTGATCGGGGTCAACGCCTATGGCGGCACGCTCGAGCCGGTGAGTGCTTCGCATATCATGCCGATCGGCTCATTCATCGGCGCAACGGTACCGCTGGGCGCCAATTCCAAAGTGTTGCCGGGTGGCGAGGCGGTCGACGATTCGCGCTTCGTCGTGCGCTATTTCCGCAAATCGAAGGATGGGCGGCTGCTGTTTGGCGGGCGCGAGATCTACGCAGTCAACGATCCCAAGGACATTCACATCCACATCCGCCGGCAGATCGCCGAGATCTATCCGGCACTGAAGGACATTGAGATCACCCATGGCTGGGGCGGCTATGTCGGCATCACCGTACCGAGAAAGCCGTTCGTGCGCGAAGTCATGCCCAATGTGATCTCGGTCGGTGGTTATTCCGGCCACGGCGTCATGCTGTCCAATTTTTTCGGCAAGCTTTATGCCGAGACGGTCGCCGGCAACCGCGACCGGCTGAAGCTGATCGAGGATCTGAAGATTCCGCCTTTCCCCGGCGGCCGGCGTTTCCGCGCGCCACTGCTCTTTCTTGCGCTCAACTGGTACGCGTTGCGGGACAGGATTTAACCAGGCGTTGCAGAATCCTTAACCAGGGCGCAGAATCCCCGCCAAGGGCGCAGTGATGCCACAATCGCGGGCGAAAGATGATGCTCGTGGGCAGCTGAACGGGGAATTTTTGCGGGCCTGCCCGCTTTTGGTTTGGGAACGATGCCGATCGAAATGCCGGCTCTCCGGCATCGGTCGTCAGAACATCGGCCCGCAAATGGAGGTGGCAAGTGTGAGAGAGCCCTTCAGTTTCGGTGCGCCGGAACGACGGCGCCTTGCGATGCAATTCGGTTACGATATGCGGCCGACGTTCTGGCACGGGGTCCGGTCGAACGCGCATCTCGTGATCGCTGCGCTTGGCACGGCAGCACTGCTCGGCGTTGCCGCAGTGGCGCTGTGGCTGGCCTTGCCGGCCAATGAACGACAGGCGGCGGCGAGCCCTGAGCAGACCGTTCCGACCATTCCGGTCAAGACGACGAAGATCATGCCTTCCAAGGTCGCTGCGGCGCCGCGGACGACGGGCAAGGCCGACGCGGTTTCCCCGGCGGTGGCCGCGGCGGAAGCCGACATACCGGCGCTGGCTCCCAACGATCCCCGCTGGACGGGACCAAAGACGGCATCGGCCGCCGCCACAGCAGCATCCGACCAACTGGCAAGCCAGACCGATCAGGCGGCCGATAAATCGTCTGCTTCGGTGGCATTCGCCGATCCGGCAGCGAAACCCGACGCTGCGGCATTGTTTGCCAAGGTGGCGGCTCCCGGCAGCTCGACGAAAAACACAGGGCCCGACGGTGCGCAGACCGCTGCCATCCCCACACCCAAGCCGCAACTGCCGACGCAGTCCGCGAGCGAAGACGACAACAGCACCAAGGCAAAATCCGGAAAAACCAATACTGCCGGTACCGGACGCATCCTGAGATCCGTCACCATGCGCACCGGCCCAAAGAAGAATGCGGCCGCCATTCTCACCGTGCCGGCCAAGACCTCGGTGCAAGTGATGAGTTGCAAGCAGTGGTGCCAGATCGTCTACAACGGCAAGCGCGGCTGGGTCTACAAGAGCTACGTCAAAACCGGGGCGTAGGACAGACAGAGCGATCGCGGCTCGGATCGCTCGCCATCAGCCGCCTGTCGCCGGATGGCCTAGGGGTTCAAATGCAACGGCCGCCGTCGACTTCCAGCGCCACGCCGGTGATGAAAGCTGCTTCATCCGATGCGAGCCAAAGCGCGGCATTGGCCACGTCAAGCGGCGTCGAAAGCCGGCCGAGCGGGATCGATGCGCGGAACTTCTCGCGGATCTCGGGTGTGTCGGCGCCCATGAATTTCTCAAGCATGCCGGTCTCGCCGGCGACCGGGCACAGGCAGTTGACACGGATGTTCTTTGGCGCGAGTTCCACCGCCATCGATTTGGTCGCGGTGATCGCCCAGCCCTTCGATGCGTTGTACCAGGTGAGACCAGGCCGCGGCCTGATACCGGCCGTGGAAGCCGTCGTCAGGATGACGCCGCCGCCTTGCCGCTCCATGGCCGGCACCACGGCAAGTGCTGCGTTGTAGATTGCCTTCATGTTGACTGACGTGATCAGGTCGAAGGTCGCTTCGTCGACTTCCAGCATGTCACCGTTGCGATGGGTGTAACCGGCATTGTTGACCATGATGTCGATGCGACCGAAGGCGCTCATTGCAGCATGGACCATGTCGTCGAATTCGGACCGCAGCGAGACGTCGGTCTGGGTCCAGATCGCCTTTTCGCCGATCTCGCCGGCGACGCGCTCTGCGTCCTTGGCGTTCAGATCGGCGACAACGACCCGCGCGCCCTCCTCGGCAAAGCGCCTGGCCATGCCCTCGCCAAAGCCCGAGGCAGCGCCGGTGATGATGGCGACCTTGTTTTGGAGGCGCATGCCTTTCTCACTCATCGTTGAAGACGATCGACGACGCGTTTGGCCATGGCCATCGAAAGATGTGTGTCCATTGCCGATTTCTCCTTTGGCTTTCGCCTTGATCCCGCTCTATGCTGCACCTGCGAACGCTCCCGGAAGCATCGCTTGCCGACAAGCCTCCGGCCAGAGCCGGTGTCAAGAGCACACGCGGATGTGACGCAATGACACTGGCAAGTTTAAATCGATTAGATTATATCAGCCGCGTTATCGCGACCGGCGTCAGAGCGGACAGACCATGACCAGCCAGATCATCCCCGTCGACCCTTTCGACTTTATCATTTTCGGCGGCACCGGCGATCTGTCGGAACGCAAGCTTCTGCCGTCACTGTACCACCGGCAGCGCGACCACCAGTTTTCCGAGCCGACGCGCATAATCGGCACATCACGTTCGAAGATGACCGATGAGGAATTCCAGTCTTTCGCCAGGCAGGCGATTGCCGATCATGTGAAACCGGAAGATATCGACGCCACGGAACTGAAAACGTTCCTCGCACGGCTCTCCTATGTCCCGGCCGACGCAACCACAGGTGCCGGCTTCGACAGGCTGAAGAAGGCGATCGGCGACAGCGAACACATCCGCGCTTTCTATCTGGCGGTGGCGCCGGCGCTATTCGGCGACATCTCGCACAAGCTGAAGGAGCACGGGCTGATCACGCCGAATTCGCGGATCGTGCTGGAAAAGCCGATCGGCCGCGATCTCGCTTCGGCGCGCGCGCTCAACGACCTGGTCGGCGACGACTTCCATGAAAGCCAGATTTTCCGCATCGACCACTATCTCGGCAAGGAGACGGTGCAGAATTTGATGGCGCTGCGCTTCGCCAACGCGCTCTACGAGCCGTTGTGGAATTCCGCCAATGTCGATCATGTGCAGATCACCGTGGCCGAGACGGTCGGCCTGGAAGACCGCGTCACCTATTACGACAAGGCTGGCGCGTTGCGCGACATGGTACAGAACCACATGCTGCAGCTGCTCTGCCTCGTCGCCATGGAGGCGCCGTCGTCGATGGACGCCGATGCCGTCCGTGACGAAAAACTGAAAGTGCTGCGGGCGCTGAAACGCATCAACGGCAACGAAGCGCCCAAGCACACGGTGCGTGGGCAATACCGTGCCGGCGCCTCGGCCGGCGGGCCGGTGAAGGGCTATGTCGAGGAACTCGGCAAGAACAGCAACACCGAGACCTTCGTTGCGCTCAAGGCCGAGATCGGCAACTGGCGCTGGGCCAGCGTGCCGTTCTACCTCCGCACCGGCAAGCGGCTGGCGACCCGCGTTTCGGAGATCGTTATCGAATTCAAGCCAATCCCGCATTCGATCTTCGGCGAGAGCGCCGGGCCGGTCTCCGCCAACCAACTGGTCATCAGGCTGCAGCCCGACGAAGGCGTCAAGCAGTTCATCATGATCAAGGATCCGGGCCCGGGCGGCATGCGGCTGCGCCAGATCCCGCTCGACATGAGTTTTGCGCAATCCTTCGACGGCCGCGCGCCCGATGCCTATGAGCGGCTGATCATGGACGTCATCCGTGGCAACCAGACGCTGTTCATGCGCCGCGACGAGGTCGAGGCTGCGTGGAAATGGATCGACCCGATCCAGGACGCCTGGGAAAGCGGAAGGCAAGAGGCGCAAGGCTACACCGCAGGCACATGGGGCCCCTCGGCCTCGATTGCGCTGATCGAACGCGATGGGCGGACATGGCACGAGAGCAATTAGGCGGCGCCTACAACTGGCACGAATTTGCCGGACGCCAGGAGTTGGCGACAGCGCTTGCCGGCCACGTCGCCGGCCGCCTGTCAAAGGCGATCGCCGAGCGCGGCACGGCACTGCTTGCAGTCTCGGGCGGCACGACGCCGGCGAAATTCTTCGCGGCGCTTTCGACCGTTCCTATCGTCTGGGAAAAGGTGACGATAACATTGGTCGACGAGCGCTTCGTGCCGCCCTCGTCGCCGCGCTCCAATGCCGGTCTGGTTGCCGCTAACCTGCTGCAGAACGCGGCCGCCGCCGCGAATTTCGTGCCGCTCTACCACGCTGCGGCAACTATCGCGGGCGCAGCGGTCTCCGACAGTGAGGCGCTGCAAGTGCTGCCCTGGCCCCTCGATGTTGTTGTGCTCGGCATGGGAACTGATGGCCACACCGCCTCGTTCTTTCCGGATGCCGACAACCTGGCAAGATTGCTCGATCCGTCGTCGCAAAGGATCGTGCTTCCGGTTCACGCGGCAAGCGCCGGCGAGCCGCGGCTGACGCTGTCACTGGCGCGGATCATCAATGCCGCCTTCATCGCGCTGCATATCGAGGGCGCGGAAAAACGCACCGCATTCGAGGCCGCGCTTGGAGTTGGAACACGAAAGCCCATTCGCGCCGTGCTCGATGCAACTCAAAAGCCCGTAGAGGTTTTCTGGGCACCCTGATCTCAACTTGGCTGCAGGTCCCGGCAACAGCCGGAAGGTGTTTGCGGGACCTCGCCTGAAAGGACCGACCGCCATGACCGCAAGACGCGACATCGAAGCCATCACCCAGCGCATCCGTGAGCGCTCCAGGCCCGGTCGCGAGGCTTATCTCGGCCGCATCGGCGAAGCCTCGAACCGCACCGCCAACCGGGCCGTGCTGTCCTGCGGCAACCTGGCCCATGGCTTTGCCGTGTGCAGTCCTTCCGAAAAGGTGGCGCTTGGCGGCGACCGGGTGCCGAACCTCGGCATTATCACCTCCTATAACGACATGCTGTCGGCGCATCAGCCTTTCGAGACGTTTCCGGCACTGATCAAGGACGCGGCCCGCGAGGCCGGCGGCATCGCCCAGGTGGCCGGCGGCGTGCCCGCGATGTGCGACGGCGTAACCCAGGGCCAGCCCGGAATGGAGCTGTCGCTGTTCTCGCGCGACGTGATCGCCATGGCCGCGGCGATCGGCCTGTCGCACAACATGTTCGATGCCGCCGTCTATCTCGGCGTCTGCGACAAGATCGTGCCGGGGCTGGTGATCGCGGCGCTGACCTTTGGTCATCTGCCGGCGGTCTTCATCCCGGCCGGGCCGATGACGACCGGCATTCCGAACGACGAAAAGGCCAAGATCCGCCAGCTCTATGCCGAGGGCAAGGCGGGGCGGGCCGAACTGCTCGAAGCCGAATCCAAATCCTATCACGGGCCGGGAACCTGCACTTTCTACGGCACCGCCAATTCCAACCAGATGCTGATGGAGATCATGGGCCTGCACACGCCTGGCGCCTCGTTCGTCAATCCGGGCACGCCGCTGCGCGACGCGCTGACCAGGGAAGCGACCAAGCGGGCGCTGGCGATCACAGCGCTCGGCAACGCCTACACGCCAGCCGGGCGGATGATCGATGAGCGCTCGATCGTCAACGGTATCGTCGGCCTGCACGCCACCGGCGGTTCGACCAACCACACCATCCATTTGATCGCCATGGCGGCGGCGGCCGGCATCGCCATTACCTGGCAGGATATTTCCGACATCTCGGAAGCGGTGCCGCTGCTGGCGCGGGTCTATCCGAACGGCCTTGCCGATGTGAACCACTTCCACGCCGCCGGCGGGCTCGGCTTCCTGACCCGCGAACTGCTCGACGCAGGCATTTTACATGAGGATGTGCAGACGGTGTGGGGCGAAGGGCTGCGCCCCTACGCGGTCGAGGCCAAGCTCGGCGCCGATGGCGGCGTCGTGCGCGAGGCCTCGCCGCGCCAGAGCGGCGACGAGAAGGTGCTGGCGCCGTTCAAGAAGGCGTTCCAGCCGAGCGGCGGGCTGAAAGTGCTTTCAGGCAATCTCGGCCACGCCGTCATCAAGACATCGGCGGTCAAGCCGGAGCGGCGCATCATCGAGGCACCGGCCAAGGTGTTCGACAGCCAGCAAGGGCTGAACGAGGCGTTCAAGGCGGGGTCGCTGACCGGCGACTTCATCGCCGTCATTCGGTTCCAGGGCCCGAAGGCCAACGGCATGCCGGAATTGCACCGGCTGACCACCGTGCTCGGCATCCTGCAGGACCGCGGCCAGCATGTGGCGCTGGTTACCGACGGGCGCATGTCGGGTGCCTCCGGCAAGGTGCCGGCGGCGATCCACGTGACGCCGGAAGCGGCGGAGGACGGGCCGATCGCCAGGATTCATGACGGCGATATTATCAGGCTCGACGCCGAGGCCGGAACGCTCGAGGTGCTGGTGCCGGCCGGCGATTTCGCACTGCGCCGGCCCGCGGACAGCGACCTCATAGGCAATGAATTCGGCTTCGGCCGGGAGCTCTTCGCCGGGTTCCGGCAGATGGTGGGCCGCGCCGACCATGGCGCGAGCGCCTTCGGCGTGGCGTGACTTTTTCGGCCATGAGGAAGAGCGGCTGGTGGCCGCTCTCCCTTGGATCTATTGAACCGTCAGCTCGGCTCGCGCGCCGGCCCTGACCGTTACCGCGCCTTCCTTCGAGCTGCTGTCCGACTTCTCCGAAACCAGCGCGTAGTCGCCAACCGACAAGGTGGCCTGATACTTCTGGTCATAGGCGTAGCCGACCGACTTGCGGGTTCCATCGATGTTCTTCTTGGCCTCGAATATCTCGATCTTCGAGGCCCCTGGCGCGGTGATCGCCAGCACGCCGGCGTTCATGGCGATCTTCAGATCCTGATGTTCGCCAATTTTGACACTGAACGGCTGCTCGGCCACCGCGAGATCGACGGTCGCGACCATTACATAATCGTCGGGCGGCAGATCGAACTTGCTGTCGGGGCCGTAGGCATAGGTCACCTCCTGCCTGGTCCCGCCGATGTCCTTTTTCGCCTGGAACACCTTGAAGCCGACGCCAGAACCCTCGGCCTTGTCGCCACCGGCAGCATAGTAGGCGTTGGCGACGACATGCCCGACGCCGACGATGATATCCTTGTCGATGACCCTGCCGGCGGCAAGCGGGACCGTCTCGGTAACCACGCCCTGGCCGATCGTGACGGTCACCTTCTCGTCGCCGGCCGGCAGCACGACTTTCGTGTCGCCATAGTAGATCGGAAGAGCACACGTCTGANCAGACGTGTGCTCTTCCGATCTGCCCGCCTCCAGATTGCCCTTGTAGGCGCCGTATTCGGTGGCGACGGGATCGCCGCGCGTGCCGTCGGAATTCGCCTTATAGATCTCCCAGGCATTGCCGTCGGTGACGGGATCGCCACCTTCGGCAAGCACGACGGTGGGCACGAAATTGGACTCCGCCGGCTGGGCAGGCGCCGGCTGGGGAGCAGGCTGCGGGGCGGCAGCCGGTTCAGGAGCGAATGGCGGCGGCGCAACGGTCTCGACGAGGGCATCCTGCAATGCCTTTTCATCCGATGCTTCGATATATTTGCCGCCGGTGTTATCGGCCAGGCAGGCGACCTGCTTGCCTTCGGCAGCCGTCAGGCCAAAGCCGACGACATCGACGGTGAAGTCGATGCCGGCAGCCTCAAGCTCCTTGCCGAGCGCACAGGGATCGCCGCTGCATGTCTCGATGCCATCGGTGATGAGAACGACCGTCGCCTTGTCCTCGGTGTATTTCAATGCTTCCGCCGCTTGCTTGACAGCGGCGGTCAGCGGCGTCTTGCCCTGAAATTTCAAGCTGTCGGCCGCGGCTGAGATCGCACTTGCCGAGCCTGCCTGCGGCGGCACGATGAGTTCGATGTCGTCGCAACTGGCCTTCTCGCGATGGCCATAGGCCATGAGGCCGATTTCCTCATCGGCCGGGACCGATTGCAGCACGTTCCGCAGCAATTGACGGGCGATTTCGAGCTTGGGCTTGCCGTCGATCTGCGCCCACATCGAGCCGGAGGCATCGAGAATGACGATGACGCGATCGGCGGCGAAACCGAACCCCGTCGTCCAGAGCAACAGGGCCGCCGCAGCGACGCTCCGCACAAATCCCGCCATCAAAAATCTCCCCCGTCAGTCGCCGCCGCTCGGCGCCGGAACGCTATTTGACGCCGCGTCGCGACACAAGCCCGGACGGAGTACGAAGCTGCGTCGCCTCTCTGCCAAACCCTCAATAGGTCGTGCGGCGTTCCTCGGAAGGCGGCCGGCCGAATTGCAGCCGGTAGCTCTGGGCAAAATAGGAATGCGAGGTGAAGCCGGTGGCGATTGCCACGTCGAGGATCGGCATGTTGGTCTGGCGCAGCAATTCGCGCGCCCGCTCGAGCCTGAGCCGCATGTAATAGCGCCCGGGCGTCACACTGAGATGGCGCAGGAACAGGCGCTCGACCTGGCGCACCGACAGGCCCGCCGACTTGGCGAGCTGCACCGCCGACAGCGGCTCGTCGAGATGGTCGGCCATCAGCTCGACGATGCGGCGCAGCTTCTCCGACTTGCCGGTCAGGTCGCGTTCCGGGCCGACGCGCTGGCGGTCCCCGGCCGAGCGGATGCGCTCATGCTGGAACTGGTTGGCGACGCCATTGGCAAGACTCGAGCCGAAATCGCCGCGCACGATTTCCAGCATCAGGTCGATCGAGGTGGTGCCGCCGGCGCAGGTGTAGCGCTTGCGGTCGATCTCGAAGACGTTGCCGGTGCAGTTGATGTCCGGAAAGCGTTCGAGGAACCCGGCGCGGTTTTCCCAATGGATGGTGCAGCGATAGCCATCGAGCTGGCCTGCTTCGGCAAGCAAATAGGAGCCGACCGAAAGCGCGCCGAGCGCATTGCCGCGCCGGCCCCAGCTGCGCAGCGCCGCCAGCACCTTGCTCTTGCCGGGAAATTCCGTCGTCAGCCCGACCGAGACGAAAAGGATATCGACCGGCGGCAGATCGACAACGGCGTAGTCGATCTTGAGCGGCAGGCCGTTGGAAGCCATGACGGCATCGCCGTCGGCCGACACCGTCGTCCAGCCATAGAAATCGCGGCCGAGCAGCCGGTTCGCCGACCGGAACGTGTCGATTGCCGCGGCCAGCGAGAACATGGAGAACTTGTCGACCAGCAGAAACCCGAACTGCCGGCCGCCCTGAACGGGATCATTGGTGACCGGCCGTTCTAAGGGAACAGTGAGGTTCGGCAAGGACGCTGCTCTCTGGTCAGAAGGAAGGCCGTTTCAACCCGGCTGCGAGGTAGGCGGAAGCTAGCGTGTTGGCCATCAGCATGGCAATGGTCATCGGCCCGACGCCGCCAGGCACCGGCGTGATGGCGCCGGCCGCCTTCGCTGCTTCGGCAAACTCGACATCGCCGACGAGGCGGGTCTTGCCTTCACCCTTTTCAGGTGCGGCGATGCGGTTAATGCCGACGTCGATGACGGTGGCGCCAGGCTTGACCCAGTCGCCGCGGACCATTTCAGGCCGGCCGACGGCTGCGACCAGAATATCGGCGGTGCGGGCAAGCGCCGGCAGGTCCCTGGTGCGGCTGTGTGCGATGGTGACCGTGCAGTTGGCGGCAAGCAGTAGATTCGCCATCGGTTTGCCGACGATGTTCGAGCGCCCGACGACGACCGCATTGAGGCCGGACAGATCCTTGCCGCGCACCCGTTCGATCAGCAGCATCGAGCCGGCCGGCGTGCAAGGCACGAAGGCGGTCTCGAGCTCGCCGGTGCCGAGCTTGCCGACATTGATGAAGTGGAAGCCGTCGACATCCTTCTCCGGCGCGATGGTCTGGATGANGCCGGCGGGCGTGCAGGGAACAAAGGCGGTATCGAGTTCACCGGTGCCGAGCTTGCCGACATTGATGAAGTGGAAGCCGTCGACATCCTTCTCCGGCGCGATGGTCTGGATGACTTTGCCGGCATCGATATGGCCGGGAAGCGGAAGCTGCACCAGGATGCCGTTGATGGCCGGATCGGCGTTGAGCTGGCCGATGATCTTCAACAGGTCCGGCTCGGAGGTCTCGGCCGGCAGCGTGTGCTGAACCGAATAGAAGCCGCATTCCTTGGCGGTGCGGGATTTGGAGGCGACATAGACCTGGCTCGCCGGATCCTCGCCGACGATGACCACCGCGAGGCCGGGCTGCCGTCCGCCCTTTTCCGCCAGTTCGGCGACCAGGGCCTTGACCCGCCGCACCACGTCTTCGGCGACGCTTTTTCCGTCAATCAACTCAGCCATGAACCACCCTCGACGCCGATCGCCTAAGCCTGCCGCGTTAAAGCATCCCCGCGGCGTACTCCAGATACCTTTTATGCATGTCGTTGCCCAGAACCATGCGCAGCCGGGCGGACATGCAGCGCGGCATTTTCACGAAAATCGAGCCGGGCAATCCCGTCAATGCGCCGTCCCATGCCGCTAACTCGAAACCGGCATGTTTTATTCGACGCTTAGAAATAGCGGCGCGTGCGGTTTTCGGTGAGCTCGCGAACCGCTTCGCGGAATTCACGCAGGCTGGCACGGATTTCCTCGATCTGGCTTTGCTGATCGGCGGCTTCCGAAACCTGATTTGCCTCCTTCGACCAGGCCTGAGTATAGGCCGAATGCTGCGGCGTGGGTTGCTGCGGATAAGGTGGCTGTCCGGCATAGAGCGGCTGTAGATCGAAGGCAGGCGGCATCGCTGCGCCGGAATTTGTCGCGGCGGAAGTCTCGCCGGACGCCATCTCCTCCGGCGCTCTGCCGGGCATGAGCCTGCGCAGCGCCGACAACACGGTACCGATCGGACGCCGACGCGCTGCCCGGTACGCTTTGTCCTCAGCGGGACCGGCATCGCGGCCGCCAAGGGAGCCAGCGGGGTCGAACAATACATCGGCAGCTGCAGGCTCTTCCGTCAGTATGGTGCCGGCCTCCGGCCCATCAGGACGGAGCTGGCTTGTACCGGCGGCTGCCAACAGGATCGGACTGGCACGCGCCTCGCGGCGCGACCGGGCGAGACGATGGCGTGTGGCGGCATCCTCGCGCCATGACGGGCCTGCACGGTCCTCTGGCGAAACCAGCGATGCTTCGTCCTCGTCGCGCACTGCCTCGACGAGCGACAGCAAAGACCGCTCGTTCCTCCAGTGTTGACGATTATCCCTGTAAGCCATGGTTCCTGGAGCTTTCCCCTAGGGCTGGGACGTAGCGACCGTCCACTGGTTAAGCGATGCTAAACAGGCATAGGAAATAAAAGGTTAATTTGGTCGGCTGAGAGACCTCGTTTCCCGCCTTAAGACAATGCCATCGAGTTCGTCGCCCACGATTGGTCGATCACTCGAAAAATGGCGGGATGTCGGTTAAGGGTTCATGAAGTCGCCCTCTTGAACACCGTCAGAATTCGGGGGAGGCTATCCGTATGATAACGCCAGACACTCCGTTTGCGCTGATGCTGGAGATGCACGCTGTGCTCTTCGGAGTTCCGGTGCTTAGTCTGCTGGCAGGGACCGCAATCCTTGCTTTGATACGCCGATGGCGCTTTTCTTCAGGGGCCGTGGCGGCTTGCAAGATGGCTATGGGAGTCGGCGTCGTGGCCGTGGCAGTTGTGCTTGGTTGGGGAGGATTTCTTGTCGGCTTTGGTGCGCTGTTGGAGAATCCAGGCTATCGCTCCCACCTCGTCTGCAATCCCTGTTTTTAGTCTGGGATGGGCCGAACCTGGCCGTCCAGAGTGATCGGGTCAGGACTGACCGAGCCCGATCAGGCGGCGAAAGCGGCGACATAACCCGGCCCCTGATCAAGGTCCGAGAGGGGCTTCCCCGTCCGTCCACGAACGTCTATGGCAAAGCCAACCATTTCGAATGGAGAGCTTCGATGACGATCAGGCTTGTTCTCGCCGGTTGCGGCAATATGGGCTACGCCATGCTCTCCGGCTGGCTGAAAGCCGGCAAGCTCGCTCCGGCTGCGGTGTTCGTGGTCGAGCCCAATGCCGAGTTGCGCAAGCGTGCCGAAGCACTGGGCTGCGGTGCTGCCGCGGATGTCGGCGCCATACCGGCCAACGCCGTGCCGGCCCTCGTCGTCATGGCGGTCAAGCCGCAGGTGATCCGCGACGTGACGGCTGGCTACATCCGCTTCAACGATGGCCGAACCACTTTCCTCAGCATCGCCGCCGGGACACCGGTCGCCACGTTCGAAGGCATTCTCGGCGACCGCGCGCCGATCGTGCGCTGCATGCCCAACACGCCGGCGGCAATCGGCAAGGGCATGATGGTGGTGTTTTCCAACAGGCTGGTTTCCGAGGACACCAAACACCTTGTCGCCGGTCTGCTTTCGGCGAGCGGGCAAGTGGCCGACATTGACGACGAGGGCCTGATGGACGCGGTGACGGCAGTCTCCGGATCCGGTCCAGCTTATATCTTCCATTTCATCGAAGCGCTGACGGTGGCCGCCGAGAAGGCTGGCCTGCCGGCCGGGACTGCCAAGCTCTTGGCAATGCAGACGGTCTACGGCGCCGCATCGCTGGCCGCCGAAAGCGGCGAGGAGCCCGGCGTGCTCAGGCAGCAGGTGACCAGCCCCAACGGCACCACGGCTGCGGCCCTTGCAGTACTGATGGGCGAGGACCGGCTGACACGCCTGCTCACCGAGGCGGTGGAAGCGGCGCGGCTGCGGTCGGTAGAGCTGGGGAAGTAACAGCTGTCGAGGCGTGGGTCGGCCGTGCGTTTCAGGGGCAATAGCAAACGCTCTGTAGCGATCCTTCGCGCCCCCCTCTGTCCTGCCGGACATCTCCCCCACAAGGGGGGAGATTGGCAGTTTGGGCGCTCCGCTCACGAACTGCGATGTTGGAGATTGGCGAAAGCCGGCGTGACGTCCGATCTCCCCCCATGTGGGGGAGATGTCCGGCAGGACAGAGAGGGGCGCTGTCCCGCCGACGTCAAAGTTTCTGCACCGCACCTAACCCGCCCCATACAGCATCTCGTCCTGCAGCCGGCGCAAGGCGAATAGCCTGGTCGTCGGGTCGGGCGCGGCATTGTCGGCGGTGAGCAATTCGCCTTTCCTCACCGGTTTCAGCACCTTGCCGCCTTCGAGCAGGCCGACGGGCACGGCGTGGTGGGCGCGAGCCTCCTCGACGGTCATGGTCCAGGAGCGGTAGCAGGTCTCGCCGATCGCGTCGAACGTCTCGCCTGCCGCCAGATCGCGCTTGGCCACGGCGCAGACCTCGGCCACCGGCCTCGGCAGCGGCACCATGTCGGGCTTGCCGTAAAGCGCGATACGGGCGGCCGTCAGCGGCACTTCCAGCGAGGTCAGATGGTAGGGCCTGAAGAAGCTGTAATAGGGGCCGTGGCCGATATGCAGATCGTCCATGCGCTCGATGATCCGCGGATGAGTCGCCTCGACGATGACGAAGACACCGGGCGCCACGCCCTTGCCGACGGTATAGTCGACAACGCCCTTCTTCGCCAGGATGCCGCCCTGCTCGCGCGGGATCAGCACCTTGACCAACTCGTCACGGTCGGCCTTGGGGCCGTGCATGCCGGGAACGTCGGGTACCAGCCCAGTGGCGTTGGCGATGGCGCACATCTCGACCATGGTTTTCGAGCCGTCGACGAACTCGACCAGCATGCGCGGATTCATGTTGCGGCGCAGCGCTTCCTCCCGGTAGTCGTCGGGAACGGCGCCGTGGTTGAGAGGGTTGTTCTTGCCCTTGCCGGCGGAGACGATGGTGTAGCCGAGCGCCGAGGCGAACTCGATCAGCTCCATGCAGCTCGACGGTTCGTCGCCGGCACCGACCGAATAGACGACGCCGAGCCGGTCGGCCTGCTGCTTGAGGTAGCAGCCAATAGTGACGTCGGCCTCGACATTCATCATCACCAGATGCTTGCCGTGCTGCATCGCCATCAGGTCGAAATCGGCGGCGACGCCGGGCTTGCCGGTGGCATCGATGACAACATCGATGAGCGGATTGGTGACCAGCATCTCGTTCGAGGTGATTGCGATCTTGCCGCTCTCGATCGCTTGGCTGACCTTCGAAGCGCTGTCCGCTTCGGCTGCCATTGCCTCGTCGCCNTGCGATCTTGCCGCTCTCGATCGCTTGGCTGACCTTCGAAGCGCTGTCCGCTTCGGCTGCCATTGCCTCGTCGCCATAGGCGATGCGGATGGCGTCACGCGCTGTATGCGGCCGGCGGGTCGAAATCGCGCAAACCGAAATGCCCGGCATCAGCATGCCTTGTGTCACCAGGTCGGTGCCCATCTCGCCCGACCCGATGACACCGATGCGCACCGGGCGGCCTTCCGCCGCGCGCTTGGCAAGATCCCGGGCAAGCCCGGTCAAGGCGACATTGGTCATGCTGGAAACGTCCACTGCTTTTTTGATTTGAAGCGGGAATAGCAGGGAACGGCAACCCTTTGCCAATCGAAACCGGCCGCGGCCACCTTTTCCTGTGCGCTATTGCAATTCGGCCAGCAAGGCTTGTGCCTCGGCAAGGTTCTTTGCGGAGCCGGCGGCAAGGTCGTCCATCTTGCCATCCCGAAAGATGACGAGCGCATGCTGGCAGGCGGCTATCGCTTCCTCGGCCATTGCCTTCTGCTTGCGAGCAGCACCCAGATCGGTAAGCACGTCGCACAGGCTGTCCTCGGTGAAAGCGATGCCCGGCACCGAACCGATCTTCTTCTGCACGGCGATGGCCTCGCGCAGGATCGGCACCGCCTCCTCGAATTTGGCGACGTTGTTTCCGGCGCGGCCGGCGAGCGTCAGCTGATAGCCGATCTCGTTTTGCATGCTCGCCCAGCGCTCGGGGTCGCGGTCGCGGTCGACCTGGTCTGCCAATGCTCGGTAGACGGCGACCGCCTCGTGGAACAAAGCCGGCGAAGGCTCTTTCGCGCCGATCATGCCAAGCACATTGGCCAGGCTTGCCTGCGTGCTGGCCCAACGTTCGGGGGCGCGGTCGCGCGAGCGCACGCTCTGGATCGAACGATAGATGCCGGCCGAACGCTTCAGCAGGGCAACGTCGTCGCGCCAGTAGCCCAGCGTCGAAAGCGCGCTGGCCAGATTGGTCTGGTTGCGCAGCCATTCGTCGGCATCCCTGTCGCGGCTTATCACCGTCAGTGCCGCCTCATAGGCCTGGACAGACTTGGCCATGGCGTCCGGGTCGGAACTGGCGTTTGCCTGCATCATGCGGGCATTGCCGAGGTCGCCTTCGACCGAAGCCCAGAGCGAGCGGTCGGGCAGCGTGGCATAGACGGCCAGTGCCTTTTCATGCGCGGCCGCCGCCTTCTGGTAGAGCGACGGGTCATTGGCGCTGCCGGCAAGGTAGTAATAGGCGCTGCCGAGTTCGTTCTGCAGCTGGGCGTGATCTTCCGGCACCGTGGCGAGGTCGTAGAAGGGCAGCGCCGCTTCAAGCGCCGTCGCCGACTGGTTGAACGCTTCGCCGTCCTGCGTGCGGTCGCCCAGAACCAGGAGCACATGGCCGAGACCCCATTGCGTTGCCGCCCAAGCGTCGGGGTCGCTGTCACGGCTCTGCACTTCGAGCGCCGCGCGATAGGCCACCGCCGAGCGCTGGAGCGCCTCGTCCGAACCGCCATCGGCCTTGCCGAGCATGGAAAGTGCTGCGCCCAGCCGGTACTGCGTCTTCGCCCAGTCCTTCGGGGCACTCTCCTTGGTTCGCACGGTGAGCGCTGCATCATAGGCGGCGACCGCTTCTTCAAGGATCGCTTTGTCGCGAGCACGGTCGCCCCAGGTCGACAGCGTGTTGCCGAGACTGTGCTCTATTGAGGCGAATTCGAGCGGCGCGGCGGCGACGGTATAGACCTGCGAGGCCTCGCGATAGGCGGACGCCGACTTCCGGAGATAGTCGATGCCGGTGTCCCGATCACCAAGCGTCGCATAGACCGAGCCCAGATTCTGGTTCAACGAAGCCCAGTCGAGCGGCAGCTTTTCGCGCGGATATTCAGAAAGTGCGGCCTCATAGGCAGCGACCGCCTTGAGCAGCGCGTCATTGCCGGCCTGCCTGGCGCCGAGACGCTGCAAGGCATTGCCAAGCGTCAACTGGCCGTTTGCCCAGCTGGCCGGCGCATGGTCGCGCGTCCACACCGTCAGTGCGGCCTCTGCCGCCTCCCGAGCACGCTGAAGCGTAGCAATGTCGCCATTGATCTGGCCGATCGATTCCAGCGCCGAACTCAAATTGTTCTGGATCGTCGCCCATTGCGCCGGCGCGCGCTCGCGCGTCATTTCCTCCGTCGCCGCCTGATAGGCGGCAACGGCCTGCTCAAGCGTCGGTACGTCTTGTTCACGCTCCCCGAGGAGGAACAAGGCCGCGCCGAGATTGACCTGGCTCAACGCCCAGTCGAGCGGCACGCGCTCCCTGCGGTATTCGGTCAGCGCGGCGCGATGCGCTTCGATGGCGGCGCGAAAGCTGTCGCTGGTGGCTTGGCGCTCACCCAGTTCGGAGAGCACGATGCCGAGATTATTCTCAGTCGCCGCCCATTCGAGCGGCAGCTTTTTCGACACTTGCACCTCGAGCGCCGCGCGGAACGAGGCAACGGCATTGTCGAGCAACGTCGTGCCGTTCTCGCGCTGGCCGAGCCGCCAATAGACGGTGCCGAGATTGCCTAGCGTCGAGGCCCAGTCGTCCGGATTGGCGTCGCGCGTGTAGACGCTCAGCGCCTGATCGAAGGCGGCTGCCGCTTTGTCGAGGTCTTCGCGACCGGCCTCGCGCTCGCCCAGCGTCGACAGTGTGGTGGCGAGATTGTTTTGCGTGGCCGCCCATTGCCGCGGGCTGTTTTCGCGCGACACATAGGTCAGCGCCTTTTCATAGGCAGCGACCGCCTGCACCAGAAAGGCGTTGTCGCCCGAGAAAGAACCATGCGCGGAGAGCGCCTGGGCCTCGGCTGCCTTGTAGAACCAGGCTTCATGGTCGTCCCATTTCTCGACCTGCTCATAGGCCTTGGCATAGTCCTGGGCTGCCGCCTGATAGCTGAAGGAGATTTCGTAGGTTTTGGCGCTGTCGCCGAAAACCTCGGCAAACTCGAAACGACGCGCCTTGAGGTCGGCTTCAGCCCGGTCGACGGTCTTCGACAGTTCGCCAACGCGGGCCTTGGCCTGTTCATGGATTTTCTGCGCTGCTTCCAGCGCGCCTTCCTGCACCGCTTGTTCGGCCAGTTTTGAAAGCCGGACGATTTCCGGATCCTGGCTCTTCAGCGTCGCCTGCTCGGCCAGTACCTGTTTCAGCCGCTCGGTCTGGCCGCGCAGCAATGTGTCGAGTTCGGCTGCATCCCTGGGTGTCTCGGTGCCCAGCGTCTTCAGCATGGCGTAGAGCGCGTCCATCGGTACGCCGCCGTCGCGGGCGATCGTCTCGATCTGGCGGCGTTGCGGGTCGGGCAGCGTCGAGATCGTCAGCAGCAGCCGGCGGCGCTCTGTGAGGATCTCGCCCTCCTCGCCTTTCGGCACCTCGGCGGGCGTGCCGAAATAGAGCAGCCGGCGCAGGCTCTCATTGACCCAGGGCCGCTGCCGGCCGCCGGTCTTGAGATAGACCTCCTCGCCGACCATGCGCAGCACAGTGCCGAATTCCTCGCCGCCCATCGTGTCGATGTGACGCAATATGGCTGCCGCGTAGGGGCTGTTGCCGTCGGCGGGACCGTCGAGCGCCACCTTGCCGGGCTCGGCGGCAAAGCCGATGACTTGGCCCAAGCTGTCGTTGCCAGAACCGCTGTCGTCGGCCGAACCCTTGGCCGGCGCGCTGTCTTTTAACGCCACAACGCTGCGGGTTTCGCCGAGGCCGCCGGCGCCGATCGGCTTGCCGGCTTCACCCGCTTGAGTTTCAAAAGCGTGCCCGGCGGAAACGGGTCGTTGCGGCAGGCATCGAGCAGCACGATGGTGACCGGCACCTTGGCCTTCAGTTCGGCCACGATCGACGACAGCGGGACCAGCTTCTCGCCGGCATCCTCGAGCGCCGCAATGTCGGCATCGACGGGCACCAGGAAATTCTCGCCACCGGCTTCGATGCCATGGCCGGAATAGTAGATAATGGCGACGTCGGCACCCTCGGCATCGTCGACGAAGCCTTCGAGGTCGCGCCGCAATTTGCGTGCGTCGCGATTGGTCGCGACATCGGTTTCGAAGCCGAGCCTGTCGAACATCTCCTCGATGGCGCGGGCGTCGTTTTCCGGATTGGGCAGCTTGCCGACATGCTCATAGTCGGACTGCCCGATGACGAGCGCGACGCCTTTTAGCGCCTTCGGCTCCTCGCCCCGAGCAGGAACCAGCGCGCACAAAAGCAGCGCGGCAAACGCCACGCCTATGCGCCCTGTTGCACCTGGAAACAACATCGCCCACCCCAACCCAGCGTGCAATCTTCCACAGCGCCATGGCATCATGATGGCCGGCGCTTGGCAAGTGTTCGGGCAAGAGGTGTTCTTGTCGTGGCCTGTCGTGCCGCTCCGTTGCGATCTTCGCGCCCCTCCCTCGCCCAGCGCTGCGCCGCCGCTACTTGTTTGTTGACAGCATGCGAGGCCCACATGTGGAATTTGGCAGCAGAGAGCTGGAGGCTCCTCAAGCAGAGCGTCCTCGGCTTCATCGATGACAATGCGCTGAGCCATGGGGCGGCGATAGCTTTTTATGCCACGACCTCGCTTGCGCCGATCCTGCTGATCGTCGTCGCTATCGCCGGCATGGCCTTCGGGCACGAGGCGGCACAACTCGCCCTTTCGGCACAGATCGCCGGCCTGATGGGACCGCAAAGTGCCGAGCTGCTGCAGGCGACGATCGAAAACGCTTCGCAGAAGGAAGCGGGAACCCTTGCCAGCATTCTGGGGCTGGTCACGCTGTTCGTCGCCGCATCCGGCGTGTTCGGCGAAATGCAGCTGGCGCTGAACGAAATCTGGAAAGTCAAACCGAGGGCAGCAACGATCTCACGGCTGGTGCGGGCACGCATTGCAAGCCTGGGCCTGGTCGCCGCTCTCGGTTTCCTGCTCCTGGTGTCCTTGGTTGTAAGCGCCGCGATTTCGGCGCTCGGAGACGTCATCAACGCCTATCTGCCGTTCGGCACCATCATCCTGAGCGCGGTCAACGGGATTGTCTCGTTTGCCCTGATCGCGCTGCTGTTTGCCGCGATCTACAAGGTGCTGCCCGACCGCAGTCTGCAATGGCGCGATGTCGGCCTTGGCGCCGTCGTCACCGGGTTTCTGTTCACCATCGGCAAGTCGCTGATTGGCTGGTATATCGGAACCAGCGCTTTCGCATCGTCGTACGGCGCGGCCGGCGCCCTGCTCGTCGTGCTGTTGTGGGTCTATTATTCGGCCGAGATATTTCTGCTGGGCGCCGAATTCACGCGAGCCTATTCGGTTCGACACGGCAGCCGGTCCGATTTGAAGAACAAGGTGGAATTGCATGACAAATGAGTTCACGCCGAAATTCGACCTGGCCGGCAAGGTGGTGCTGGTCACCGGCGCCTCGCGCGGCATCGGAGGCAGCGGCAGGCGGACTGCAGTGGTCAAACCTGGTGTCCGGCTTTCTCATTCATTGCCGGCGAGCCAACGGACCATGTTCGCCGTCAGTTTTCCGTAGAACGGCCATGCGAGAAAATCCTGCGAGAGCCAATGCGGGCCGATATCGGTTGCCCAGGCAATCGTGCGGCCGCGGCCGTGGCTGCCGACGGCAAGGAGCGTCCAGTCGGTGCCGCGGTGGTGGCAGGTCGCCAGAAGCCGGGATGAACCGTCGCGCCTGAATTCCAGCTTGTTCATGCCGAGGATCGGCGGCAAAGGCCCCTCCACCCCGGAAAAAATCGGATGTGACGGCTGCAGGATGGAGGCCTGCAGGCCTTGCGGCACCTCCATGCCGTCGCAGTAGGGTAGGCAACGGACCGGCAGAACGTCCTCGACCGGGGTGTCGTGGAACCGCGCCGTCCCGAACATGCCCTGAAAGCCCATATAGCCGCCGGCTAGCATCAGCCCGCCGCCACCTTCGACATAGGCTTTGAGCAGATCGAGGCGGTTGACGCCGACACGCCCGGCGCGGGCATCCGGCGTCACCAGCAATGTCAGGGCGCCGACGTCGGAGATCACCACCGCCTGATATTGGGCGAGCCCATCGAGGTCATAGGGAAACTCCGCGCTGCAACGCTCACCGCCGATCTGCGTGACGGCGATGCCCTCAGTGGCCAGCGCGGCATTGAAGGCCGTCGCGCCATTTGTCGAGGTCGCACTTGTAAGCACATCGCTACCGACGGCGACCGACGTCGTCGCCGCAAAGGTTTCGCCCGCAAGCAATATCTTCATTGCCGCCCCCGCACTGTTTTCATTCGAGAGGTTTAGGAGGGCGCCGGTTGGACCGGCGCCCCGCGGAGTTCGAACTCCAAAGGATCAGAACTTGAACTCGGCCAGATTTTCGGGGGTCACGATCTTGGCTGGACCAAGGATCAGTTCGCCGCCGGCGCCAATCGTGTATTCGCCGAGCCTGCCTGCCGTGAACTTCTCACCCTCCTTTCCGGTGATCTTGCACTGCGCAAGCGCCTGGGCCGTCTGGTAGGTAAGATAGCCAAGATCGGTGACGTTCCACCAGATATCCTGGGCCGCCCCGTCCTTGATGTATTTCGAGATCAGAGTAGCCGGCGCGAGGCCGGTCAGCTTGACCTTGCCGATCATGCCCGCCTCCTCGAGCGCACGCGCGGCCGCCGGAAGGCCGATGCCTGCCGGGACGATGATCACCTTGAGATCGGGAAACGCCTGGACCAGCGCCAGCGCCTGCTGCTGGTTGATTTGTTCGCTTTCTTCGCCATAGGCCACCTGCACCAGCTTCATTTTGGAGAACTTCGGCTCGGCAGCTATCTTCGCCTTCATGAAGTCGATCCAGGCGTTCTGGTTGGTCGCCGTCGGCGTCGACGACAGGATCGCGAATTCGCCTTCACCGCCGCTGAGGGCGAATGCACTTTCCAGCATCATCTCGGCGAGACTGTCGCCCTTGACCTGATTGACAAATGCCGCGCGAGCATCGGCGGCCACATCGGAGTCATAGGAAATCACCCTGACGCCCTGCTGAACGGCGCGCTTCAGCGCCGGCGCGACGGCATTGGCGTCGTTGCCGGCAATTGCGATGACCCCGACCTTCTGCGACACGAGGCTGTTGATGAATTCGATTTGCGCCTCGGCGGTCGCCTGCGATGGGGCGACCTGGGTAGCGGTGCCGCCAATTTCCTTGGCTGCCTCTTGTGCACCTCCAAAAGCCACTTTGAAGTAGGGGTCTGTGTCGAGCTTGGGCAGGAAACCGACCGTTACGGGTTCCTTGGCGCATTCCTGGCTGAAGGCCAGCGAGGTTGGCGCGAGCAGAACCGCGGATGCGAGCAGGGCTAATCTAAACGCTTTCATTGTGACTCCTCCGTCAAAATTCGGGCTTAAAGGAAGGGGCCCGAGATCACCCCTTTGTCTCGCGCATTGCGCGGGATCTGCTGAGCAGCTCCTGTGTGGAGCGCCAGTAATTGCCGACCAGCAGCGAGCCGATCAGAAGCAGGCCAATGATCATGCCCTGCGCGTCGCCGCCGATCTGGTTCAGCGCCAGCACGTTACGGATGATGGCGATCAGGACCAACGCCAGCATGACGCCGGTCAGGCGGCCCTTGCCGCCAAAGACGCTGACGCCGCCGAGCAGCACGATGGTGATGACGTCGAGCTCCATGCCGAGCGCATTGTTGGCGCGGGCATTGGACAGGCGCGCGGTATAGACGATGCCGGCTATCGCCGCGACGACGCCCGAGACGACGAACAGGTTCAGCACCATCCGGCGCGTGTTTATGCCGGAATAGCGCGCCACCTCGGGGCTGCCGCCGAGCGCGTAGATGCGCTTGCCGGTCGGCGTCTTCTGCAGCACGACCGCAAACACCGGCGCCAGCGCCAGGAAGGGGACGATGGTCCACGGTATCTCGGTGCCCGGCAGATTGTTGATGCCGAAATCCACGACCGCGGGCGGCAGGATGTTGACCGAACCGGTGCCGAGCAGGATGTAGCCAATACCTCGATAGAGCGCCATCGTGCCGAGCGTCACCACCAGCGACTGCAGTCCAAGGCCCGAGACCAGGTAGCCGTTGAAAGCGCCGAGCAGGCCGCCGGCGACGAGCGTCAGCGGGATTGCGGCAAGCGTCGGCACGCCGGCCTGGACCAGCAAGCCAAAGACGACGGACGTCAGCGCCAGCACCGAGGCGATCGACAGGTCGATTTCGCGGGTGATGATGAGCAGCGTCATCGGCAGGATCAGCAATGCCTTTTCCGAGGCGCTGGCGGCCAGTTGCGAGAGATTGAAGCCGGAAACGAAATTCGGCACGAAGATCGCCGCGTAGAGGAAGATGGCCACGCAGGAGGTCGCCAGCAGCAGATCCCAGAAGTCGATCGAACGGAGGAACTTTCTCACCGCGCCCTCGCCTGTCTTGCCTGCTCGGCACGCCGCACGATGAACGTGTCGATGCCGATGGCGACCAGGATCACCAGGCCGTAGACGCCCTGCAGCCATAGCGGGTCGACGCGCACCAGCGTCAGCCCGTTCTTGATGACGAGCAGCGTGAGCGCGCCGAGGATGATGCCGAGCAGCGTGCCCGAACCACCGCGGATGGCGACGCCGCCGACCACCGCCGACGCGATCACGGTGAGTTCGAAACCGAGCGCGACGCGGGCATCGATGGTCGCATAGCGGGATGCCCACAGCGCACCGCACAGGCCGCCGAGCAGGCCGGCCATGCCAAAGGCCAGCAGAATCCGCCGGTCGACGGGGATGCCGATAAGACGCGCGCCGTCGGGATTGGAGCCGGCGGCAAACAGTTCGCGCCCGATGGCGGTGCGATAGAGCAGCACATAACCCAGGCACAGGATGACGATCGCGATAATGACGATCAGCGGCACGCCGGCGATCTTCAGGCCGGTCATGTCGAGCCAGGCTTGCGTGACTTCGTCGGCGCTGATCTGGTCGCCGGCTGCCCAGATCGAGTTGAAGCCGCGGAAGATCGACATCGAGGCCAGCGTGACGACGATCGCCGGGATCTTTCCCCTGGTAACGACAAGGCCGTTGATCAGGCCAGCGACACCACCGACCGCGCATGCGGTCATCAGGCCAATGCCGATGTCGAGCCCTGGATAGGCCTGGACCATGCTCGCCGCCATGTAAGCCGACAAGCCGATCACCGCGGCGATCGAAAGGTCGATGTTGCGGGTGATCAGCACCAGCATCTGAGCGAGTGCTGCAACTACCAGCAGGGCTGCATCCATCGACACGGCGGTCAGGTTTGCCGCACTCACCATGCGCGGATTGATAATGGTGACCGGGATGGCGACCGCCAGCATCGCGGCGAGCAGGCCGAACTCCCGCCGCTTCAGTATGTCGAGCGGTCCTTTTCTTTTCTCTTCGCTGGCGGCCTGCGCTGCCGGGTCGGCGCGTTTGTCGGCCTTCATCGCGGCTTCCAGCACCTTTTCCTGGGTGGCTTCGCCCCTGGCAAATTCGGCCGTCCGATGGCCTTCGCGCAGGACGATGATGCGGTCGCACATGCCGATGAGCTCGGGCATTTCCGAGGAGATCAGGATGATAGCCATGCCCTGTGCGGCAAGGTCGGCGATCATCGCATGCACTTCCGCCTTGGTGCCGACATCGATGCCTTGCGTCGGCTCGTCGAGGATGAGGACGCGCGGCTCGGTGCGCAGCCATTTGGCCAACACCACCTTCTGCTGGTTGCCGCCGGACAGTTCCTTTACCGGCTGCCCGTAGCCGGAAAAGCGAAGCTTCATCCGCTTCAGCCAGTCCGAAACCAGATCGATCGCGCGGTCCGTGCCGTAGAAGCCGGAGCGAGCTGCCTTGTCGAGCACGGGCAGCACCGCGTTGTCGAGGATCGAAAAGTCCATCACCAGGCTCTGGCCCATGCGATCTTCCGAGACATAGGCGATGCGCGCATCCATGGCGTCGCGTGCCGATGCAAAGTGCACGGCCTCGCCGTCGATCAGGATTTCGCCGGCATCCGGCTGGTCGATGCCGAACAGCACGCGCGCGATCTCGGTCCGGCCGCTGCCGACCAGGCCGCCGAGCCCGAGCACCTCTCCGGCGTGGAGCTTGAGGTCGATGTTGGAAAAGCCGCCGGCATGCGAAAGCCCCCTCGCCTCCAGCACCAGCGCGCCGGTGGCGTGGTTTCGTTCCGGATAGAGGTCGGTCACTTCGCGGCCGACCATCATGCCGATGGCGGCGGCGCGACCAAGCTCGGCCTTCGGCTTGATGCCAATGAGGCGGCCGTCGCGCAGCACCGCGATGCGGTCGGCGATGCGGAAGATCTCGTCCATGCGATGGCCGACGAACATCATCGCCACGCCATGCAGCCGCAGGTCGGCGACGACGGTGAACAGCCGCTCGACCTCGCGCTGCGACAGGGCGGCCGTCGGCTCGTCCATGATCAGCACCCGCGCGTCGAGCGACAGGGCGCGGGCGATCTCGACCAGTTGCTGTTCGGAGGTGCGCAACGTTCCGAGCCGGGTTTCGGCCGGCACGTCGAGGCCGACTGTCGCCAGCACCTTGCGCGCGCCGGCAAGCACGGCAGCGTTGTCGATGCCGCCGAAGCGATCGCGCGGCATATGGCCGAGATAGATGTTTTCCGCCACCGAAAGATCCGGGAAAAGACCGGGGTGCTGGTGCATGACCGAGATGCCGGCAGCCTGGGCATCGTGCGGCGAATGGAAGACCACAGGCTTGCCGTCGACTTCGATATGGCCGCCGGTAGGGAGGTACACGCCGGCCAGCAGCTTCACGCAGGTGCTCTTGCCGGCACCGTTTTCGCCAAGCAGAGCCAGCACCTCGCCTGAGCGCAATTCGAAGGACGCGTCCTTGAGGGCAATCGTGCCGCCGAAGGCCTTTGTCGCCTGAACCAGGGCAACGGGGACAGCCACGTCGCTCTTCACCACGGCATCGGCTTCGCCTAATGCGCCCAAGTGCAGCACCCTTCCTCCCTGGTCCTGTTTTTTCAATTTGCTATATTAAATGGTTTGACGCCGCAACTGGAAAATTGACTTCCATGACCCCGAAGGGCACTGTCGCGTCGCGCACGGGTGCAGCTGGAGTGCTCGACCCAGCAGCCTAAAAGCTGCAGGCGGCCAGAGTGGCTCCGCGAGAATGAATGGGGAGGCGCCGGTTTTGTCCGGAAAAGGCAGCAATTCGGTCAAGGTTCGGCATTACAACGAGCGCTTCGTGCTTGATGCCATCCGCCGTCTGAAGGAGGCATCCAAGTCCGATCTGGCGCGCGCCGCAAATCTGACGCCGGCCGCGGTCGCCACCATTGTCGACGGGCTGGAGTCGTCCGGATTCGTAAAGCAAGTGGGAAAAAGGTTCGGGCAACGCGGATCGCCGTCCACCCTCTACCGGCTTACACCGGAGCGCATCTACAGCGCCGGCATCAAGATCGGCCGGCGCGCGCTGGAGGCCGTGCTCGTCGACTTCGCCGGCGAGGTCCGCTCGCGCGAGTCGCACGAATATCGCTTCCCGGATCCCGACATGGTGCTCAAGGCCGGCAACATGTCGCTGGCCAATTTCGACAAACTGGTCGAGGGGCTTGGCGATGCCAGCATCGTCGGCGTCGGCATCGCGTCGCCATATTTCCTCGGCGGCTGGAGCGAGGAGCTCGGCTTTCCCGACGACCTCGGTAGCCGGTGGGAAGCAATCGATCTGACGACTTTCTTCGCCACAAAGCCGAAGACCCCGGTCTTCGTGGAAAACGACGCGTCATCGGCCGCACTGGCCGAGCTCATCCAGGGGACTGGCGCGCGGTTCCGCGACTTCATGCATATTTCGATCGACACCTTTGTCGGCGGCGGACTGGTGCAAGGCGGCAAGGTCCACACCGGGCCGCACGGCAACAGTGCCGCGCTCGGTCCTTTGCCGGTCTCGCCTTCAAGCCTCGATTCGGTGGCGGCCAAGCCGGCGCGCTACCAGAGCCTGCTGCATCGCGCTTCGATCTATGTGCTGGTCAATCATCTCAAATCGCGCGGCATCGAAATCAACCGTGTGCGCGAACTCGATCCCTTGCCGCCGGGTGCGCGCGAGCCGCTGTCCGAATGGATCGACGATTGTGCCAATGCGCTGGTCGAGGCGATTATCGCCATCACCTCCGTCATCGACATCGAGGCGATCGTCCTCGACAGCATCCTGCCGCGGCCGATCCATCTCGAGCTGTTGGCAAAGGTGCAGACCCAGTTCAACAGGATCAGCGCCATCGGCATCGTGGCGCCGGAAATCGTATCTGGACAATTCGGCCCCGAGGCCTCGCCGATCGGCGCGGCGATGCTGCCGTTCTCGGCACTGTTGGCGCCCGACAGCGGCGTGCTGATGATCGGCAAGGACAGAACAATGCTGCTGGGCAGCCTTTCGAGGCTCGCCAGCCAAAGCCAACCAGCGAGAAGCTCGGCGACTTCAACGGGATAGGTTGGCGCTGCGAGAGAGCATCAAGCTCCGGGCATCATCAACATCAGTTCGCAGTCCGGCACGGGCACGGCGGGCTTTTTGCGCCGGCACCGGAACTTTTAGCGGCCGCTGATCTTCATTCGTCACCGACATTGAAATGCCGATCGGTCCGCGCTCCGCTTCAGTGCGGGCCCAGGAAGCAAAGGAGGAACATATGAACTGGGATCAAATCAAGGGAAAATGGACGCAGTTCAAGGGCAAGGCGAAGGAGCAGTGGGGTGACCTCACCGACGATGATCTTGATCGGATCGAGGGCAACCGAGACCAGCTCTTGGGGCGTATCCAGGAGCGATATGGCATCGCCAAGGAAGAGGCAGAGCGCCAGGTAGATAACTGGTCCAGAAGCATCAGCTGAGCCTTGGACGCAACGCCGTCTGCTGCCCACCACCGGGGTGAACTCTGCGTCGCCCGCCGTGCCGACTGGTGCGGTGGGCTCTTTCGACAGCGAGGCCCGCGAGGAACCTTTAGCCGTATCTAATGTTCTACTTGCGTGGCGGGCTTCGCCCCGGCGTGCGCCCAGCCCGGAGGCGAAGGAGTGCAATCATGAACAACATTATCTGGCTGGTCGGCGCCATCGTGATCGTAATCGCTATTTTGAGCTTTTTGGGTCTGCGATAGCATCTGAGCCCTCTCTTCGAGCCGGCGGCCCGGTCGGCATGGCCTCAGCACACCCAAGCTGGTCAGACTTAGGTCCCAAGCAAGACGCTCCAGGAAGGACCGAAGCCCCGGCTGAGGAACGTAGCCGGCTGGCTCACGTTGTAGTGAGCTTTGGCGCGACCAAGATGCGTCTGGGCGGAAGAGTTCAAGCCAGAGAGGAGAAGCCCGACGCTCCGAACGAGCGTCGGGTTTGGACGCAAATGCAAACGATCAGCCGACTATTCGATTCCCATGCCCAGGCAGCACGTGCTGTTGCCAGGCTTCAGGCCGGCGGGATTCGTCGCCGGCAGATCAGCGTGGTCGGATCTTACAATGACAACGATGAACCGATCAGCGTTGCTGGATATTACAACGATGAGATGAGCGCTCTCTGGCGAGGTGCGGGCGCAGGCGCCGCACTTGGCGCGACGGCTGGTCTGCTGGCCGGTTTTAGCGCTTTTGGAGCTCAGGGCATTGATCCCGCGGGGATGACCGGCATGGCTCTGGTCGGTGCGGCGTGGGGCGGCTTTGGCGGCGGGCTTCTTGGAACCTTCGCCAATTTTGCCCAGAAGCCGGGCAAGCCGAAGATCGCAGAGGGTGTCGTTCTGGTGATGGCCCGCGTCGATGAAAAGCAGGCCGGCGCCGCGCAGGCAGTGCTTCGGAGTTCCGTGGAGATGCCGCGGCGCATCTGCCGTTCCGGACAGATGAAGACGAGCGCTTACACAAATTCAAGCCGGCTCCGCGTCCAATCTGGTGCCCGATGAAGTTTGTTTCGCGAAATGGGAATTCAAACCGGAGGCGCGCGACGAAAGTTTGGCAAACCAACACCTTGGAGGCATGCGGGCTGCTTGCCGTCGTGCTGTCCCTTATCCTTACGGTTTTATTGGCAGGTCTCATCCTTGGCTGAAGCCGTGCCCTTGCCGCCGGCGACACGGTGCCAAGCTCCGGCAATCGGCAACTGGCGAAAGGTGCGGCCAGTTCGAAGGATTAAACCATTCGTGCTAAGCGTTCACAGCTTGTCGCCATAGGAGAGGACGCCGAGATGGACAAACGGGCTGAAGGAGACGCGGAGAGATTGGCTCGAGGCGAGTTCGAGCTCAAAGCCGAACGATATGGCGTGAACGCCTTTCTTCTCGTTGTCGAACTTATAAATCTGCTGGAAAAGCGCGGAACAATCAGCAGCGACGACGTCGCGAAAATAGCCGAGGCCGCCGCACTTGCCGTTGCCGCATCCAGCGAACCCGACATGAACAGCATCAATCTGTTGCAGGCCATCGCCGCCGCACGCCGGCCCAAATAGGGCAAATCCGGCAGCAATCGGCGCGAACCGATAACGCTATATTGAAACTGATCTCGATCGAGCGTCCGGAGCCATATTAATGTGCAATGACTACGAGCAGCACATCGCCTGGGCCGAGTATTGCCGGATGATGGCTTTGCTGACGCTCAATATTCCCAGCCATCAAACCGAACTGGATCTGCCGCAGGCGGATGACATCCACATCAACGACCCCGCGCCTGTAATGCGGGCTGCCGGCAACACAATCGAACTGGCGTCGATGACGTTCGGCTTTCCTCCGGCCGGACCAAAAGGCGGACCTGTATTCAACTTTCGCTCGGAGGGACGACAGTTCGGCAACAGCAAACGCTGCCTTGTCCCGGCGTCGGCATTCTTCGAATTCACGGGAACGAAATATCCGAAAGCCAAGCACAGGTTCACGCTGAATGGCCATCCGTTCATGGCGATTGCCGGGCTTTGGCGCGAGGCTGTCGGCAACAAGCCGCCGACGTTCACGATGCTGACGACCGATCCAAGCCCGGATGTCGCGCCGTATCACAATCGGCAAGTGGTTGTGCTGCGGCCATCGGACTGGGCGGCATGGATCCATCTGAGGAAGTCCGAGGCTGAACTCATGCGGCCGCTGCCGGAAGGGTCGCTCAGAGCGGAAACAGTTCGCGCAGGTTCCGAGTAGGAACCATCGGAAGAGCGTGGAAAAGATTATATGATTGCGCCAACATCGCAGGTAAACTTGTCGACCAAAACTGATGCCGATCTTCTCAGTCCAGCATACGACGGTCTATCGCTATAGCCGGCCGGTGAGGTTCGGCGAGCATCGGCTGATGTTCAGACCGCGCGACAGCTTCGATCAAAGACTCCTGGACCACGCCTTGTCTGTCGATCCCGAGCCGAAAGAGGTTCGCTGGATCCATGACGTTTTCGGAAACTGCGTGGCGGTGATCGATTTCGAGAACCCCGCGAAAGAGCTGCGCTTTGCGACAGACATTCGGCTGGACCACACGCCGCAGCATGCGCCCGATTTCCGTATCGACGAAGCTGCGCTTCACTATCCGTTTTCCTACGATCCCGACGAAGCCGCCGATCTCTCCCAGACGATGGAACGTCAATACGAGGATGACAGTGACGAGGTTGGCAAGTGGGCACGACAGTTCCTCAGTGCCGCAGGGCACACCGGGACCGGCAATCTGTTGATGACGCTTTGCTATGCCCTCCACGAGAGCTTTGTGTATTCCCGTCGAAGCGAGCCAGGGACGCAGCCGCCGCTGATGACGTTGCACCTGCGTCGCGGCACATGCCGGGACTTTGCGCTGTTCATGATGGAGGCGGTTCGTTCGCTCGGCTTTGCCGCCCGTTTTGTGACTGGTTACGTCTATGTGCCGAGCCGCGACAGCGCGACGGTTCTTGGCGGCGGGTCGACGCATGCCTGGTGCCAGGTCTATCTGCCGGGTGCCGGCTGGGTCGAGTTCGACCCCACCAATGGCATTGTCGGCAATCGGGATTTGATCAGGGTGGCCGTGGCCCGGCATCCTCGTCAAGCCATTCCGCTTTCCGGGAGTTATTCGGGAAGCGCGTCGAGCTTTCTTGCAATGACCGTCGAGGTGAATGTGGCGAAGGAGATCGGTGCGTAGGAAAATTAGCATCCGCTGATGTTTTCCCGGAACTGTTTGGCCGACGCGGAGTTTGCCCGGTTGCTGAATGACAACAATCGGAGCGTCGATGCGGATCCGCGCAGGTTACACCCTCACCTACGAATGTCCGCAGCCAACGCCGATGCTGTTGGCGCTCGAAATCCATCCATCGCGCCGGGTCGATCTGTTGACGGAACAGGTCATCGATTTCGATCGTCCCGTCGAAGCACGCGGCTACGTCGACGGTTTCGGCAACGCCTGCACGAGGATCGAGGCGCCCTCGGGCCAGACGACGATCTCAACCACCTTCGATATCTACGATAGCGGCGAGCCCGATGCGGTCGCCGAGCAGGCTGTGCAGCACAAGATCAAGGACCTGCCGGACGAGGTGCTCGTCTTTCTTCTCGGCAGCCGCTACTGCGATACCGATCGTCTTGGAGATTTTGCCTGGGCGAAATTCGGCAATACCGCGCCTGGATGCGCGCGTGTCCAGGCGATCTGTGATTTCGTTCACAATCACATCGTCTTCGATTACCAGAAAGCTGACCCGCTGCGGACGGCTCACGACAGCTTCACCGACCAGGCCGGCGTTTGTCGTGACTTTACCCATTTGGCGATCGCGCTATGCCGTTGCATGAATATTCCCGCGCGGTACTGCACCGGCTATCTCGGTGACATCGGGGTACCGCCGGCGCCGTATCCGATGGATTTCAGCGCCTGGTTCCAGGCCTATCTCGCCGCCACCTGGTTCACATTCGATCCTCGCCACAACCGCCCGCGCATCGGGCGGATATTGATGGCAACCGGGCGCGACGCGACCGACGTCGCCATCTCAACCAGTTTCGGTTTTTCGCGGCTTACCCGTTTCGAAGTCGTGACGGAGGAGGTCCAGGCCGAACCTTCCCTGGCGTCTGTCGAAAATTCCGCGTTCTCACCTTGAGCTGCAAGGTTCGTAGAGGTGGGTCGACGATGTCCCGAGGCCCCTCTGACCTCGAGGTCAGGGCCGCGCCGCATAGTCACGGCGACGCGCGCCATGCTCAGAACGAATGCCCGCACGATATAAGCGCTTCAGCCCCGCTTGACGTAGCCGGCGGTGACCTCGTCTTTGTGGGCGGCGAAAGCTTCCAAGACTTCGGTTTTCTCAGGCTTCGGAATTTTGAAATGATCCAGGGTTCGCCCGAGTTCCGCTGCGACCTCATCGAATTCCGCCGGGGAAATCCGCAGGTCGCGATGCGCCTCCTCGAGGCCGAGCGGCGTCGTGCCGGGCTTGGTGGCGACGAACTTGAAGGGCCCACCAGAAACGTCGCAGACCCACAGCGTGCGCATGAACTTGAGGCCGGGCAACCTTTCAAGGTTCTTGGTGTGCCATTTGCGCAATTGTGGGTTCTTCGACTTCTTGCCGACGATCGGGTTCTTCACGACGGCGTCGCTGAAATGATCGATCACCGCTGCGATGGCGAACACACCCCCCAGCCTCTCATACAGACTTTCTTCAGCTGTGGTTTTCTTGGCCTGGGCGAGTGCGTTGTCGGCAGGCAATACCGCCGTCGACGCGGCGGCCAGCGCCAGCGCGGCAACAACACTTCGTCTTGTCAAAGAGGTCGAAACGGCCGTTTTCATCCCTGGTTCCCTTCGAGGTTAGGCCAGAGCAAGCCGCAGCCTGTCTGGCGGGCTTCATGAAGTGACATTCGGACACACTTTGTCATATTTTAGCATCGTCTAAGGAACTAACGAGCCCTTCGCCCGAATTATTCCGATGGACGGCATTCTCACGGTCAACATGCGTAAAAAGGGCGAAGGCCGCGCGGATGAGGAAGGCTTAAGCACGCGTCGCTGCACGCGGCAGAGGTCGCGAAGCCACTTCGGCCGCATCGGCGGCCCGATCGATGTTGCGGGCACCGTAGTGTTCCTGGCCTCGCTGGCGGCGGTCGCCTGCGGCCAATAGCCTGTGCTTTTCAAAGATCGCTAGCTTCTGCGGATAGGTGATCCGCACCTTTGCGTTGCACCCGTCGCATTTGAAGTGCGCGATTGTTCTTAGTGCAGAGCCCTTTCTTACCGCCGGATGCGAGCAATCCGGACATTCGAATGTGAGCGCGACATCCGATAAGTCTTTGGCTAAGCCCATTTCCATCCCCTTCGCAAGCTCGGTGGCTACACTCTGGCGATTCTCAATGGGCAATTCAGATGCCAAACGGCTGTGCCAAAGCGGGATTAGACCAATTCACCTCGGAACGCCGCAAAGCTAGTGCGCCTTCTCTGTGCCCTTTGAGCGACGAAGAGACCTAACTTCCTCCAGCAGTTCGCGCTCATTGGTAGTCAAGTTTCGGAAGATTGGGACAATCATCACCGCTAAGGCTTCGGCATCCAGGCTTAAAAGGTCAATGTGTTCATCTGCGCAAACCTGATCAAACACGCGTTCACAAATAGCCAAATCGTGAGGGCTGAGGCGAGTGCTATTGAAACGCCGGCGCGACATTTGCGAGCCTTCGACGCCCGCCGCCCTGTTGCAAAAGAAGCGGGCCCTGGCAAGAAACGCGAGTCGTTGAGTGGTTGTTCCCGGCTGCAAGCTTTGCTAAGCCGCCTGCAGCAGGGGCAGACCAGAAGCCTTTCCCCGCACGCATCATGGCGCATGCGAACGGAGCTGTGCGCCGACCTTGGCATCTCAGACATTTTCGAGCGCCCGCCTGAACGGCTCTGGCTACCATGCGCGGACCGATTTTGGACGGCTGGACCGTTGGACTCACGTCAGACACAGTAGCCTGGGGGCAAGACCGCTTCAAACCATAAACGGGGCCGGCTACCCATTTGACGACGCGGAGGAGCCACGCGTTTCGCTGCTGGCACTCGTCATCGCAGCCAATGCCACCGCGACGACCTAGTTCCAATACTTGAAAACTCTCCCGAGACGGTTTGGCATCATGAACAGTCTTCTTTGGCGGCAGGCGCACTAGGGTGGCCCGAAATTGGTCCGCGCCGTAAGGCGGTACATATGCTAATAGCTAATATTGGGTCGAGGGGGCGACCATGAAAAGGGAGGACCAACCATGAAGCCGCATTCCCTCAGCGCCCGCCGTATTAGCCTGCTTATATTCTCGGTGTGTGCTTTCGGGCTGATGACGTCAGTCTCAATGCCCGCAGACAGCAAATTCGCCGTCGAGCCGGTGGTTGAGAAAAAGGTGACGGAACTGCCCTCCGGACCGTTGTACTGGCGGCTGGATAATCTGCCAACGCTGGCGCAGGCCCAAAGCGCGGCGGGCCCGACCTCGCTTGCGGCGGAGATCGCAGGCAAGGTCTGGCTGTTCACGCTTGGACCGAAGGATGGCTCGACAACCGGCGGAACCAAGGTCATCGAGATCGGACCGATCCCTCCGATCAGTGCAAGCGAGTATTTGCTGCGCGTCAACCGCGCCGGTGGAGCGCCCGGCGTCAAGACGAAGATCCATACGCATCCGGGACCGGAGGCCTTCTATGTGCTGGTCGGCAAGGTCGGCCAGAGAACGCCCCACGGAGTGACCTATGCTGAAGCTGGCANCGGAGGCCTTCTATGTGCTGGTCGGCAAGGTCGGCCAGAGAACGCCCCACGGAGTGACCTATGCTGAAGCTGGCACGGCCATGATCGGACACGGGGCCAACACGCCGATGGAGGTGTTCAACGCCGGCACAACCGATCTCGATGAGCTGGCCATCTTCGTGGTCGACGCCAAGCAGCCGTTCTCGTCGCCGGCCAGCCTCGACTGAGGCGACATTTCCCGGGGTGGTACTTCCGCTCTCCACCTGTTNCAGCCGTTCTCGTCGCCGGCCAGCCTCGACTGAGGCGACATTTCCCGGGGTGGTACTTCCGCTCTCCACCTGTTGCAGACAGTCGGTCAACGAGCTGTGAATGTCTGCCCTGGGTCGAACTCGGGTCGTTCAGCGTGGTGGGTTTTGACCCCAACGCCATCGGATTGGGTTCGCCTGACCTGCATAGCCGTCCATTTCCCGCTCGGGGCTCATATTTCCAGCGAGGCCTGACAACGACGGTCCAGGCCTTCATGGGGCGGGAAGTTTCACGATCTTGTCTCTTCTGTAGTCATAGCCGGTCTTCGGAGTTCCGTTGCGATAGTCGTTATAGGTCCAGCGGCCGGTGGCCCAAGCATTGACAAAGTCGGTGCACCACTTCACGCCTCCGGGAGGAGGTCGTCCTCGAACCCATCTCTTTTTCGATGTTACGCCTTTGAGGCAGTGCTGAATTGCAGCGCGCCTCTGTTCCGGACTCTGCAGTTTCGCTCTGCCTGCTTCAAACTGGGTTCTACCATCGCTTTGACAGCCAGCAATCAGCAGTGCTGTTGCGACGATCAATTTGCCGGCGCATTTCAAATGAGGCTCTCCAAATCGGGCACGTCAGTGTACCGCAATTAATTGGCACATGGACCGTCCCGCCACAATCGCTTGGAACGATCAACCGTGCGTCTTCGGCACGCCTGCATCAATTGTGTCGAGCCCCGGCATCTATACACGCCACCGCGAGGTCATCGCGGATGCGATGATGCGGCATGAACGGAACTTGAGAGGTGAAACGGCGAGAGGCGCTCACTTCGGTGGTGGCATCGGCGGCTTAATGTCGGTCCGGTAGAACCAATATCTTGTCCACTCAAAGGGTCCTTTACACACCATCTTTAGGGGTCTGTATTTTGGAGTTTCAAGCCAAGTGGTGCAGCGGTACGACTGGTGTTGGTCGTTGATCATTTTATCATATCTGATGACCACGGTATTTATGCCGTCCAACTTCTCTTCACCGACGCGGCTGCAAGTTCGGTTTATCGGCGTCCCGTCCGGATTCAAGTCGCTGCCCGGAGGACGTGCCGTCGCGATCCAGCGCCCAAAAGGCTGGCGTCGTGAGTATACCATATCGCCTATGTAGATCTCTTCTTGATGCAGAAACCCAGGTTGGTCACCATACCTAATTAAGTGGTCCGTAACCTGAATGGCGGGCGTCCTTAATACTCTTTCGTTGGCTTTGTTTAGAGGACTGCACGCCTCGGCCTCCTGCACATCGCGGGATGCTGTGGAGCCTGGAGCCGCTTTGGATTCCAAAGGCAGACAGATCAAGCAGACTGAAAGGGCGAGGATGAATCGAGCAAAAAGGCTCATCGTCCTTGTAAAGCACGTCCCATCGAGCACCGTGAGATAGACCCCGACTGAATTTACTCCATATCCGGCACGTCACCGCTGGTGAATAGCACGGTCGGCGGGCCGTAGTCACCAAGCGCCGGGTTCGCGTCACGGCTCCATGCGATTACGCCAACGTGCTTCCCTGCGAGCGTCTTAGCGGTGCGGATGGCGCGTTCCTCGCTTTGCTGATCAGCCGGACCAAAGGTGGGAAACAGTTCGCCGTCCTCGCCACGATCGAACGCCACGACGACGATCAGCTTGGGCTGCTTCTGGCCAGGCAGAATATGATCCGACATGGCGGTAAGCTATCACATCACAGAGGATTGAGTCGCGTTCGAGACTCGGGAGGTGAGCGTGCAAGACGATCATTTTTGACAAGCCTGCGCGCGTGGCACTCGGCAGGTCGCGGGGCGCCTATTTTTCGGCAACCTCGCCAACCGTGCACAATCATCATCGAGCAGGTCAAGCGGCCTTGGAAGGTGCGCTAGCGAAAACGATCTGGTGCTGCGAGAGAGGATTGAACTCTCGACCTCTCCCTTACCAAGGGAGTGCTCTACCACTGAGCTACCGCAGCCGCCGATGGCGGGGCTTCTGCCATATCGAACCGGCAAGCGCAAGGCCAAGACAAAGACGGGTTGAAAGGCCGCACCAGGCGATTGTTCCGGACATGGCCATGCCACAATGTTGGCTATCCCTTGATCCGCACGGGCGGGTCGCCGGCCGGGGACGGGACGATGAACGACAAGACAATTTCTCCGAACAAGGATGGTCTACCAAAAAAGGCTGGCCGGAAGGACCGGCTGGCCGAGCAGTTGCGTGCCAATCTGCAGAAGCGCAAGGCGCAATCGCGCTCACGGCGAACCGGCGGGGCCGACCAGCGGCCGGACGGGCTGCAGGCGGCAAAGCAGAAGGATTAACGCGAATCGGCTATGTTGGTCGCCGGTATTTTGGCCAAGGTATCGTGGGCCAACGCGGGGAAATAGCCTGTTTCTTGAACCAAGCCGGCCAATGGTCTAGATGGGCCGCAACTGACTCAACCGATTTAAACCGGCTTTTCGGCCGAGGGGACGCTCTTCATGGATCGCATCAGAATTGTCGGCGGCAACAAGCTTGCCGGAAGCATCCCGATCTCGGGCGCGAAAAACGCCGCGCTGCCGCTGATGATCGCCGCGCTTTTGACCGACGACACGCTGACGCTGGAAAACGTGCCGCATCTGGCCGACGTCGAGCAGCTGATCCGCATCCTCGGCAATCACGGCGTCGACTATTCGGTCAATGGCCGCCGCGAAAAGCAGCATGAGGGCTATTCGCGCACCATCAATTTCTCCGCCCGCAACATCGTCGACACGACGGCGCCTTACGAGCTGGTGTCGAAGATGCGGGCGTCGTTCTGGGTGATCGGCCCTCTGCTGGCCCGCATGGGCGAGGCCAAGGTGTCGCTGCCCGGCGGCTGCGCCATCGGCACGCGGCCGGTCGACCTCTTCCTGGAAGGCCTGCAGGCGCTGGGCGCCGATATCGACGTCGACACCGGCTATGTCATCGCCAAGACCAGGAACGGCCGGCTGGTCGGCAACCGCTACGTGTTCCCGAAAGTCTCGGTCGGCGCCACCCATGTGCTGATGATGGCGGCCTCGCTGGCCAAGGGCGAGACGGTGCTCGAAAACGCAGCCCGCGAGCCCGAGATCGTCAACCTTGCCGACTGCCTCAACGCCATGGGTGCGAAGATCTCCGGCGCTGGCACCGCGACCATCACCATCGACGGCGTCGAGGCGCTGTCGGGCGCCCGCGTCAGGGTGATCCCCGACCGTATCGAGACCGGCACCTATGCGATGGCGGTGGCGATGACCGGCGGCGACGTCGTGCTGGAAGGCGCGCGGCCCGACTTGTTGCAGACGGCGCTGGACATCATTTCGCAGACCGGTGCTGAGATCACGCAGACCAATTCCGGCATCCGCGTCAGGCGCAACGGCGCCGGCATTTCGCCGGTCGACGTGACGACGGCGCCGTTCCCGGCGTTCCCGACCGATCTGCAGGCGCAGTTCATGGGCCTGATGACGATGGCCAAGGGTAAGTCGCGCATCACCGAGACGATCTTCGAAAACCGCTTCATGCACGTCCAGGAGCTCGCCCGGCTCGGCGCCCACATCACGCTGTCCGGCCAGACGGCGATCGTCGACGGCGTGGCGAAGCTGAAGGGCGCGCCTGTCATGGCAACCGACCTTCGCGCCTCGGTGTCGCTGGTCATCGCCGGCCTTGCGGCAGAAGGCGAGACCACGGTCAACCGCGTCTATCATCTCGACCGCGGCTTCGAGCGGCTGGAAGAAAAGCTGTCCGGCTGCGGCGCGGAGATCGAGCGCATTTCGGGGTAACGATAGCAGGCTCAGGTCAGCGCCGCCCCTCATCTGCCTGCCGGCATCTTCTCCCCGTATAGGGACGGGAGAAGGACCGTCTGGCGAAGGATTTCGCCAATCTCCAGCGTTGCGGAGAGGGTGCCGAGGTTGCGGCCAGCCTCTTCTCCCGTCCCTATACGGGGAGAAGATGCCGGCAGGCAGACGAGGGGCGGCGCTGACCGGGGCGATTGCCTGGCCAAGACCTCCGGTGCGGTTGCACGAGCCGGAAAGACCGCCTAACAGAAGGTCGAATAGTCAACTCGCAGGTGCGAATTCCGCATGAATGGCCTTAAGCTTGTCGCGCTCGACGATCAGGATCTGAGCATCATCTCGGCGCATGTCCAGGATGCCGTGATGAAGGTCAGCGATCTCGAATACCTGCCTTCGGTCAAGCGCTTCGTGCTGACCATGAACCGCTTCGTCTGGGAGGCGAAATCGGGCTTCTTGCGCCAGCACAATGAGCGGCGGCAAGCGGTGCTGCATTTCGACCGGGTGCTCGCCGCCAAGACCAGCGGCATTGCCCGCGACAAACCGGACGAGGTGCTGTCGCTGCTGGCGATCAGCTTTCTCGCGCTAGACAAGCCGGCCGGCATCGTCGAGCTGATCTTTGCGGGAGGCGGCGCCATCATGCTCGATGTCGAATGCATCGAGGCGCGGCTTGCCGATGTCGGCGGTGCCTGGGAAGCGACCTCGCGCCCGGTCCACAGGGCCTGAGCCGATGGCCATCACGCTTCGCCAGTCCGACGCCGATTTCGAGCAGCGCTTTGCCGCGTTCCTGCTGACCAAGCGGGAAGTCTCGGCCGACGTCGACGCCGTGGTGCGCGAGATCATCGCCAAGGTGCGCGCCGACGGCGACGCGGCGCTCGTCGCCTACACGCAGAAATTCGGCGGCGGCGACCTGACAAGGCTCGGCATTGCGGTGTCCAAGGATGACATTGCCAAGGCTTACGATGCAGCCGATCCGCAGACGGTCGAGGCGCTGAAATTCGCCCGCGAGCGCATCCGCTCCCATCACCAGCGGCAGCTGCCTAAAGACGATCGCTATACCGACGCCGCCGGCGTCGAGCTCGGCTCGCGCTGGACGGCGATCGAGGCCGTCGGGCTCTATGTGCCGGGCGGCACGGCGAGCTATCCGAGCTCGGTGCTGATGAACGCCGTGCCGGCCAAGGTCGCCGGCGTCGAGCGCATTGCCATGGTGGTGCCAGCCTCCGGCGGCGACGTGCCGCCGCTGGTGCTGGTCGCGGCCGACCTTGCCGGCGTTTCCGAAATCTACCGCGTCGGCGGCGCCCAGGCGATCGCAGCCCTTGCCTATGGCACCGAGACGATAAAGCCCGTCGCCAAGATCGTCGGCCCCGGCAATGCCTATGTCGCGGCGGCCAAACGCCAGGTGTTCGGCACGGTCGGCATCGACATGATCGCCGGGCCTTCGGAAGTGCTGGTCGTCGCCGACGGCAGCAACGACCCCGACTGGATCGCAGCCGACCTGCTGGCCCAGGCCGAGCACGACGTGTCGTCGCAATCGATCCTGATCACCAACGACCCTGCCTTCGGCGACGCGGTCGAACAGGCGGTTGAACGCCAATTGCAGAACCTGCCGCGCGCCGCGACGGCGGCGGCGAGTTGGCGCGATTTCGGCGCCATAGTCCTGGTGCCGACGATCGAGGCAGCACTGCCGCTGGTCGACCGCATCGCGGCCGAACATGTCGAGCTTGCCATCGACGACCCAGAGCCTTTCCTGGCGCGGATGCGCAATGCCGGTGCGGTGTTTCTCGGCCGGCATACGCCGGAGGCCATCGGCGACTATGTCGCCGGCTCCAACCACGTGCTGCCGACGGCGCGCTCGGCGCGCTTTTCGTCCGGGCTTTCGGTGCTCGATTTCGTCAAGCGTACCTCGATCCTGAAGCTCGGGCCGGAACAGTTGCGGGCGCTGGCGCCGGCGGCGATCACGCTGGCCAAGGCGGAAGGACTCGATGCGCATGGACGCTCCGTCGCCATCCGGCTGAACATGTAGAAATGTCCGACTACGACGAAACCCGCGCCAGGCTGATCGATGTCGAGCTCGACGAGACGATCGGCCGATCGACGCCCGATGTCGAGCATGAGCGGGCGGTGGCGATCTTCGACCTGATCGAGGAGAACCGTTTCCAGCCGGTCAATGACGACGGTGCCGGGCCATACCGACTGAAACTGTCGCTGGCCGAATCCCGGCTGGTGTTCGCGGTGGCGCGCGAGGACGGCGCAGCCGTGGTCACCCATATCCTGTCGCTGACGCCGCTTAGGCGCATCGTCAAGGATTACTACATGATCTGTGAAAGCTATTACGACGCCATCCGCACCGCGACGCCCAGCCATATCGAGGCGATCGACATGGGCCGGCGCGGCCTGCACAATGAAGGCTCGCAGACGCTGATGGACCGGCTTGCCGGCAAGATCGACATCGATTTCGACACGGCGCGCCGGCTGTTCACGCTGGTTTGCGTGCTGCACTGGCGAGGTTAAACTGGCCGCCCCGCTGCCCCGCTCGATCCTGCCCCGCTCGATCCTGTTTGTTTGCGGCATGAACGCCGTGCGCTCGCCGATGGCCGAATTGCTGGCGCGCAAGGTGCTCCCGCCTACCACTTTCGTCGCCTCGGCCGGGGTGCGCGGCGGCGAACGCGATCCGTTCGTCGATGCCGTGCTGGCCGAAGAGGGGCTGTCGCTCGGCGAACGGCACCCGAGAACGATGGACGACCTCGAAGACGATTATTTCGATCTGATCGTGACGCTGGCGCCGGAAGCCCACCACACCGCGCTCGAACTCACCCGCTCGCTGGCCGTCGAAGTCGAATATTGGCCGATGCCCGACCCGACCGGCGTCAGCGGCACGCGCGAACAGATCATGGCTGCCTATCGCGACGTGCGCGAGCGGCTGAAGGCGCGGATCGGCCGCCGTTTTCTCGGCAACGAGGCTGAAAACGCCGCGGATTAAGCGTGTTCACAAGCGGACGTTTATCATATAGGTTCCGCGCAACTTTCCGGCCGGGGCGCTGGAAGTACCCATCCAAGCAAAGGTATCGAATGCCGAAGGAAGAAGTCCTCGAGTTTCCGGGTGTCGTGACGGAATTGCTGCCCAACGCGATGTTCAGGGTCAAGCTCGAAAACGAACATGAAATCATCGCCCATACGGCCGGCCGCATGCGCAAGAATCGCATCCGCGTTTTGACCGGCGACAAGGTCCTGGTCGAGATGACGCCCTACGACCTGACCAAGGGCCGCATCACCTACCGCTTCAAGTAAGTTCAAGGACCCGGCCGGGATCGCGATGGGCATTTTGCAGAAGCTCGTGCTTGCCTCGGGTTCGCCGCGCCGGATCGAGCTGTTGCAGCAGGCCGGCATCGAGCCGGATCGCGTGCTGCCGGCCGATGTCGACGAGACGCCGCTGCGCGCGGAGCATCCGCGGTCGCTGGCCAAGCGGCTAGCGACGCAGAAGGCCGAGAAGGCGCTGGTCTCGCTGAAAACCGAGACGGACTACCTGCCGAGCTTCGTGCTGGCCGCCGACACGGTGGTTGCCGTCGGGCGGCGCATCCTGCCCAAGGCCGAGACGCTCGACGATGCCGCCAACTGCCTCGGGCTGCTGTCCGGCCGTTCGCACCGGGTCTATTCCGGCATCTGCCTGATCACGCCGGGCGGCAAGCAGCGCTTGCGGCTGGTCGAGACCAGGGTGCGCTTCAAGCGGCTGCCGCGCGAGGAGATCGACGCCTATATCGCGTCGGGAGAATGGCGCGGCAAGGCCGGCGGCTATGCCGTCCAGGGGCTTGCCGGCGCCTTCGTCGTCAAGCTCGTCGGCTCCTACACCAACGTCGTCGGCCTGCCGCTCTACGAGACGGTGGCGCTGCTGAGCGGCGAAGGCTTCAAGGTGCACGTCAACTGGCTGGCGGGTGCGCGGATATGAGCCCGGACGACAAGGTCACGCCGCTGCGACCCAAGCGGCCCTGCCCCGAATGCGGCAAGCCATCGGCGCGCGAAACCTACCCGTTCTGCTCGAAGCGCTGCAAGGACATCGACCTCAACCGCTGGCTGAAGGGCGTCTACGTCATCCCGGGCCGCGACGACGAGGACGACGACGACCACCAGAAATAGCGCCGTCCGCCTGCAGTTTTCCACAAGCTCGGGACGGTTTCGCGGCCGCGATTGTGACCGATGATCGGCCTTGCCGACTGCCTGTCGCTTCCCGCCTGAACTCAATGTCCAGAAGCTGTTCCATCCGGGTAGAGTCGGATGGAACAGGTTCTGGCGTTTTGCCTGAGCATGATCTTTTCCGAAAACCGGATTCCACTTTTCGGGATCATGCTTTTTGTTTGAGCATGATCTTTTCCGAAAACCGGATTCCACTTTTCGGGATCATGCTCTAAGCGCTGGACAGGCCGGATTCCCGTGCTATAACCCACGCGCTTTCAAGGGGTGCCGACGGCGCTTTCATGAACCCGGTGTGCAGATTGCCGCCCGCCGGAGCAGGCCCAGATAGCTCAGTTGGTAGAGCAGCGGACTGAAAATCCGCGTGTCGGTGGTTCGAATCCGCCTCTGGGCACCACTACTTCCTCGTATAAAGTCAATGGCTTGCGGTGTCGCCAGCTTGGCGACTTACGGCATTTCATGTCGCGCCGTGTTGCGAACTGTTACCGTTGAGTTTCAAGGGTTTCCTGCGACTGTCGGCAACTCCACGCGACATGAACTTCAACAAAGACCAGCCTCATGGCAAATGCTCGGTTTCAAATTTCATGTGCCCGCCGGCTTTACCGCTTTCTGGCAACCACCAGGAAATTCTGCGCAAGCTCCGCCGGAATCCTGGCACTTGCGCAGGTCCTTTCAAACGGCACCATCAATATTTCGCACAGTCTTGGCAGCAATTTCCCGGGTCGCGGCAAAAAACCGTACCCAACTATCCGCTCGACAATAAAGCCATTTGCAATGAGCGTCTGCTCGTATCCTTTAATGCTCAAAGTGTGGCGGACTGTCCCTCCTGCATAACGGTTCAGAATGCGGCAGACCAGCCCTATTGGGGAGGTCGCATTCATGTGGATATTCGAGATTAGCAATCCACCTTCGTTCAAATGCGCGCTGATGGCCGACAGTGCATCCTTCCTGAGCTCATCTTCAGCATTGAGGAAGAATCTGAATGCCGTGACCACGTCGAACCTTTCGGCAAGCGGAGAGAACGTAAGATCAGCGCGGACCAATTTCACGTTCTTCGGAACCCGTGCGCTAGCCAGCATAGATTGGGAGATGTCAACGCCGACGACTTCACCAAAAAATGGAGCTGCGATATTTGCTATGCGGCCTGTGCCGCATGCGAAGTCCAGGCATTTCCGGTTCGGCCCGCCGACAGGCAGGAGAATACGTTCGACCAAAGGCTTTTCGATACCCGACCACAGAGCTGCATAGTAGCCGGACCGGTACGTGTCGGAGTAATGGGCACCGTACCCAGCCGTCTGGTGGCTTGCTCGGTAATCCCGACGAGCGGGTGCACGGTTCTCATGGACGCTCCCGAACGGTCGCCGCTGCGCCCGCAGAAATCTGCGAATGCCAACGAACGATCTCACCGTGAACACCATGCAACTCGCGCCTCTAGTCTGGCCCGACGCATGCCGTCGCGGGCAATCCGTGCCCCACGATGCGCGCGACGACCTGTTCGAAATTGCGTGGGTCGAGGCCGTCGACACGCATCAGCGGCCATTTGTCTTGCAGGCATTGGCCGATCTCCCTCGCGATATCCGCTTGCTTCAGGCCCCTGACCACTCCGACTTCGAGAAGGCGCTCGAGGTACGGCTGCCGCGCATACCGCTCAATGAGGCGGTGGCGCAGCGTTTCCCCGGGCGCGTCGACTTGAATGAGGAGATCCGGTCGCGGCAGGAACGTCAGGCAATTACGAACCATGTCGATACTTGGATTTCGTCCCAACAGGACGAGCGCACACAACGCCTGAACGATGCCCTCTTCGAAAATGAAGTACCCTTCTGAGGCCTTCGCCGTATTCCAGGCTTCGAAGAGCAAAACGACGTCGATCTTCAGACGCAACGCCCATATTCGGCTTTTTGGAGGGATCGATGCCAAAAGCCGCGCAGCGGCCCCCTCGCTCGGCGGGGTCGAGAACAAGACCGGACTCGCGGTGGCGAGCTTGTGCACCAGACGCTGGATACCATGGCGTGTCTCCGGGCTTTCATCCTCGACCGAATCGACTTCGCTGCCGACAGACACAAAATCAATCCGGCGATAGCCATTGACTGTCTTCACACGGATGTCGTGTTTCGCCAGCTCACGGCAAAGGGCGCGGAGAAGGGTCGTCTTGCCTGCACCAGGCGGACCGAACAACTCGATAATCATGTAGGGATCTCCCGAACAGGAAGCAGAAAGATCGGATGAAGCGAGCTCGCCCGCTCCGGCGGTGTGGCGAGCGTAAACACTCTGGCATCCGCCTGGCCGAGTTGACCCCGCTCGCTGGCATCCTGCTGACGCCGCAAAAAGCTTTGGAGGAGATGCGATGCGGTGGAAGACTGCCTTTCCATGGCGTGCAGTCCCGCCTGTTGAGCCGCGACAGCGTTGCCGGTTGACTTGAGAACTTGCAATTGCTTCTCGATCGCCTGCGCTTGCGGCTGGTTGACACGCCTGTCGCTGTCGAACTGGCTCGTCGCCCGTGCCATCTCCTGATCGATCGAGCACCCCACGGTTGCCCGTTGGTCGACGTCGGTCGTCGTGGCTTCCAGGCGTGCGAGGCTCGACGACGCCGACCCCGCCGCCTGCGCCAACACCTCCGTCGTCGCGCCGCTTGCGCCCATAGGGAACATGGACCTCAGAAAGTCTCTAAATTGCCTGGGGATCAGTGCTTACTATGAGTGCCGAACCATACCATCATCCATCTGAATGACTGTCGGCACCACGGCACGCGCGTTTGGGCGCTGAACAGGGCAACGAGTTCAGGCCGAGCGGGCGGTTTTGGCTTGACGCGACACAAACGCGACATTCGGCCTAAAATCTGAACAATATCAATCACCGACAGCGGACTGAAAATCCGCGTGTCGGTGGTTCGAATCCGCCTCTGGGCACCATTTTTTCCCTGTACGGCCCGGAGACATAGGTAACAGTTTATACCTAGACATGGGTGACAATCTCGCGCCGAGCGGATTGTCGAGGGCGTGCAAGAATTATCTGGACCATGGCGCCAGAGGCTCCTGCTCGCCGGCCAAATGGCGATGAAGAACGCCTTCAGCATCTTGGATTCCGCTCCGGCCACAACCGCTCTAAAGACCGAGGGCGCAGCCGTCCTTGCGCGGTTCAGAACCACCCAGCAGCGTCCCGTTTGCCCAATCGATGCGGATGGCCTGCGCACCGCCGATCGGGTCCGTGGCAGGAATGATTTCGAAACCGCGCCGGCTAAGTTCAGCTACGGTTTCGCGAGCGAGCCCGTGTTCGGCCTGGACCTTCATCGTGCCGCTGACAGGGGCGACCCGCGGCAGATCGATCGCCTCCTGCAGATCTATCCCGAAGTCGAGCACCTTCGTCAGCAGGTGCGCGTGGCCCATTGCCTGGTAGTAGCCACCCATAACGCCGAAAGGCATCTCTGCCCGGCCGCCTCTCGCAAGCATCCCGGGTATGATGGTATGCAGAGGTCGCTTGTTCGGCGCCACTGCATTGGAGTGCCTGGGGTCAAGCGAAAAGCTTTGCCCGCGATTGTGCAAGACGACACCGGAGCGTGGCGAGACCAGGCCCGAGCCAAAGCTGTCGAAGACCGAGTTGATGAAACTGACCGCATTGCGATCCTTGTCGACAACGGAAATATAGACCGTGTCGCTGTGCAGCGGCATATCGAACGCCGGCAGGTCCGCGCGGGCGCGCTTTAGGTCAATCATGCCCGCCAGACGATCGGCCCAAGCATTCGACAACATGTCGGCCACCGGGACCTCGGACGCATCAGGATCGGCGACGAGCACGTCACGCGCGGCGTAAGCGAGGCGTGTCGCTTCGATTTCCAGGTGAAGCCGGTCCGCGGATTGCGGGTCGCCGTGGGCTTCGAAGCGCGAGAGGATGTTTAGAATCAGCAATGCGATCACACCCTGGCCATTCGGCGGACATTCGAACACATCGCAGCCTCGAAACGCCGTGCTGATCGGGGTCACGTACTCGCCTGTTGCCGAGACGAAATCTTCGACTGTGTGCAATCCGCCGAGCCCACGAAGATAGGCGACCATGTCTTCGGCCACAGGGCCAGTGTAGAAGGCCTCTCGTCCCTTCTCGGCGATCAGCCGCAGCGTTGCAGCCAACTCAGGCTGGCGATGCACTTCGCCAACGCCTGGCGCGCGGCCGTTTGGCAGGAAAATCCGTTTCGCGGTCACATCGGAGGCCAGAAGTTCTTCCTCCAACGCCCAGTCACGATGGACCCGCGGTGAAATGGCGTAGCCTTCCTCGGCGAAACGTATAGCGGGGGCCAGGATTTGATCGAAGGGCATGTGCCCGTGATCAGCGTGCAACCTGGTCCAGGCATCGATGGCTCCCGGGATGGTGACGGAGCCAGGAGAATTGCGGGCTACCTCCGCCATGCCACGTTCGAGGAACCAGTCAATTGTGAGGGCGGCGGGTGTCCTGCCCGATCCGTTATAGGCGATGACCTCGCCGGATCCGTTTCGCGACAGAAGAGCGAAGCAATCGCCTCCAATGCCGGTCGAGGCTGGCTCGACGACACATTGCACCGCGCAGGCTGCGATGGCGGCATCCATGGCGTTGCCGCCGGTCGCCATGATCTCCACCGCCGTCAGGGTCGCCGACGGATGAGAGGTGGCGGCCATGGCCTCGCGTGAAACGACGACCGAGCGCGTTGGTTTCTCAAAATTTCGCATGCTATGCCCTTCTGATCGTGCTCAAGAGGCGGCGTCCCTCGTCGAGGGGCGGTGCCGCAGATGCCGCGACATCCAGTATTCGAGTGCCGCCAAGGCACGGATGATCGCGAAATTCAAAGTGAGATAAATGGCGCCCGCGCAGATGAAGACTTCAAAGGCGCGGTAAGTCTGGGAGATCAATCCCTGGGCAATTCCAGTCACCTCCATCAAGGTCACGATGGAGGCCAGAGACGTGCCCTTGATCATCAGGATGATTTCATTGCCGTAACTCGGCAGAGCCTGGCGAAAGGCCAGCGGCAGGATAACATGCCGATAGGTCAGACAGGTGGACAGGCCGACAGACCGGGCCGCCTCGACAAGGCCGCGCGGCACCGATTGAATCGCGCCGCGGAGGATTTCACTGCCATAGGCGGTGGTGTTGAGTGTCAGCGCGATGATTGCGCACCAGTAGGGTTCGCGGAAAACGGCCCATAATCCAATTGCCGACAGTTGGTGCCGGAACTGACCAAGGCCATAATATGTCAGAAAAATCTGCACCAGCAGGGGCGTGCCCCTGAACACGGCAACGAAGCCACGGATCGGCAAAACGACGAAGGGCGATTCCGATTGCTGGGCAAGCGCCAATGTGACGGCAAGGACGAAGCCGGCAACAATGGAAGTCAGGGCCAATTCTATCGTAAGCGGCAGGCCGGCGAGGAGCTTCGGCAGGATTTCGAGGAAAAAACTGAAATCTATCATGCCGACCGGACGCGCCACGGCGCCTTTCGTTCCAGACGGTAAAAGGCATGGCCCGTGACGGAAGCGATAGCCAGATAGAGCAAGGCTGCAGCAATGTAGAAGATGAATGGTTCACGGGTCGAACCTGCAGCGATCTGTGCCTGGCGCATCAGTTCAACGAGGCCGATTACCGATATCAGCGACGAGTCCTTCAGAACCAACTGCCACACGTTGCCGAGACCTGGCAGCGCGTAGCTCAGGAGCTGGGGAAAAATAACCTGTCGCAGCCGCTGCAGCCGGTTGAGACCAAGCGCGCAAGCGGCATCGTGCTGTCCTTGGTCGATGGCGAGGTAGGCCCCTCGATAGACCTCGGCTTGATAGGCGCCCGAGATGATTGCGATGGCCAAGGTTCCAGTGGCAAAGGCCGGAACGCCGACGAATCCGGACCCGCCCAGGCTATGACCAAGCGAGGTCAGGGCGACACTTCCTCCATAGTAAAGCAGATAAATGGTCAGAAGGTCGGGCACGCCTCGGAAAACCGTGCAATAGCCAAGGGCCAAGAACCTCAATACCTTGGAGTTGCGGAGACGGCCGGCCGCTGCCAGCCCACCGAATACAGCGCCAAGCGCAAAGCCCAGCACAGACAGAAGCACTGTAACCGAGGCCGCCATGAGAAGAGCAGCCCCCCAACCTCCGTGCTGGAAACCAAGTAGCCGGAATGCGTCAACCATCGATACCCCCGGCAGGGCGAACGGCTCAGCTCCGGAACGGGTCAGGAATGGCCGTTCGCCGACAAGCGCCTACTTGACTGGAGTGACGTCGCTCTTGAGCCATTTAAGCGACAGGGTTTTGATCGTGCCATCGGCGATCGCGGCGTCGATGGCCCCGTTGAGCATATCTTTCAGCTTGATGTCCTCTTTGCGGATACCGGCACCGGAGCCAAGACCGAAGAGCCCCCCGACAAATCCCGGCCCGGCAAGCGTATAGTCGCTGAACTCCGGTTTGCCCAGCGTGGCGGCCAGCGCTGTCTGCTGTGCGAAGAGCGCGTCGATGCGACCCGCGGCAAGATCGAGATCGTGTTGCTCGGTGGTCTTGTATTCGCGAATCTCAGCGACGTCCGAGAAGTATTTTTTCACAAATTCCAGGTTCGCCGTTGCGGCCTGAACTCCAATGATCTTTCCCTTCAGCAATGGCTTGAGCTTGTCGATTGCCGCCTGCGCAGAGGCTTCATTCTCCAGCTTGAACCGCTCGTTGGAAATGCCGACCTTGCCCAGTTCGCTATCCTTTGCGACCGCGAAACCTGAGGGATCCACCGCATATGGCTGGGTAAAGTCAATGATCTTCAGACGTTTTTCAGTGATGAACATGCTCGCCATGATCACGTCGAACTTGCCGACGGTCAGCGCGGGGATCATGCCGTCCCAGTCCTGTGCGACGATCTTGCACTCGATCTTCATTCGCCCGCACAAATCATTGGCGAGATCGACTTCGAAGCCGTCCAGTTTGCCGTCGGCTGTTGTGAAATTCCAGGGCGCGTAGGCTCCTTCGGTGGCAATGGTAATTGCCTTTGGTGTTTCTTGTGCGACGGCGGCCTGGACCAGGCCGAACAGGACCGACGCAATGGCTGCGATGCGGCTAATTTTCATGTCATTCTCCTCTTTTTTGCCGGTATGGCAGTTCCCTTTCGTCGTGCCGGATTATCTTCCGGCTTCAACGAGTTAGATGGCGTTTTCTAGCGGCGGCCGGGACTTGCGAAGTTGGCCAGAAGGGGCGCTGTCTCGACGATATGATCCCGCATGACGATCTCTGCCTTGCCGGCATCACCTGACCGCAACACCTCAATCAGGATCTCGTGCTCGGCGCGCGCGCTGGCGGGCTTGTCGACATAGTCGAACCAGATGCGCAGGTAGGGTTCGATCACGACGTGCAGGCTGGCAATCTGCCGGACCAGCTTGGGTCGGTTGCTCAGTTGGCAAATCTGCAAATGGAAGGCCTGATGGCGCACGACCCAGTCGCTGCTGCCGGTCTGGCTGGCGCGCTCCATGCGGTCGAGCTGGCGTTCCAGTTCTTCAAGCACTTCGACATCGATGTGCGGCATGGCAAGCCTCACCGCCAACCCTTCGAGCACCGAGCGCATTTCAAAGGTTTCGTAAATCTCATCGAGGGTAAGCCCGGCGACGATGCAGCCACGGTTCGGGCGAATGACCACAAGACCTTCCGCGGCCAGCTGGCGGAACGCTTCGCGAACCGGCATGCGGCTCATGCCGATTTCCGTCGCGATCTCTTCCGGGATAAGCCGGTCCCCGGCGCGGTAGCGCCCCATCCTCAAGGCACGCTGAATGTGGCGATAAGCCTCCTCCTCGGCGGTCGTGATGCCCAGCGGCTCGATTGCGTCTGCTGCCATGTCCTTGGTCCAATCAGAGCGTATCTGTGTATCCACTTATCCAGTTGTCGCGACCTGTGTCAAGCACCGAAGCTTGTGCGCGTTAGAATTTCTCTTGTGAGAATAAACACTTGGGGGGAAAATGGGGCAAGCACACCGTCATCAGCTAAGCCGCTGATCGGCCGCTTTCAACGTCCGGCAAAAAGGCCCGCCGCTCCATTTGCGAAGCGGCGAGGCCCCATATTCGGGGACGATCGCCGGAGTGTTCCCCGGCATTGCCTACAGTGCAATTCAGGTGCCAGAATCATTGACCCAAAACGGGTCACCGCACCGGAGGCGAGAAGGCGGACCTTCCGCGATCACGCTACTGCCGCGCTTTGCCATTGCTGCTACATTACTTTGCGGCGGACCTGATTTTTCCGCCTGGCCGGCGTCCGTCAGGCAACTTACCCCAACGCGCCCCCCCAAGTGACGCCGGCCATTTTCCCCATATTGCAGCACGGGCGCGCCGATTCCGTTATGCGCTTTCGAGCTATGGCAATCCGCCGGCGAGCCGCTTTGTCCAGCCTGCAATTGTCAGCCCGAAGGCCATTCCGGCGCAGTCGGCCACCCAGTCGAATAGATCCGGGTGGCGCCCTATCAGCTGCACGGCCTGAAGGCCCTCGATCGCCGCGCCCGTGAGCACGAGGAGGACGATCAGCTTCGCCTTGTGTTCCGGCCAGCCGAGACTTCCGAGAGCCGCCAGCACGACGAAGGCGGCGGCGTGATTGAGCTTGTCGTGACCAAACGTGAAAGCCAGGCCAAGACCCTGCAGGAGCTGCTCCGGCAAAAGGGCAAACAGCAGAACGCCGGCAAACGCGGCGGGAAAAGCAATCCTTGCCACGATCTGATAAGAATCCAGGCGCAACAAGGGTGAAATGGCCTTTCGTCCGAAATCTGCAGGGAACACCGCTGGCCGCTGAATCGAGAGCGAACGCGGCGTCCAATTTCCGCCGTCCGGGCGTCCGGTGCATCGTCAGAATGAATGAATGCTTCGGGTCAGCCGCTGCACAGGCCGGGCTCGTGGCAAGTGGTCTGCAATGGTGTGGCTTCCGCGATCACGCAATTACCCGCCGCGTCAACGCAGCTACTATCTGGCTGCGGCGGACCTGATTTCCGCTTGGCCGGCGCTGCATCTTGATGCATGTCGTTATCGCAAAACCGCTTCACACTTTTGCGCGACATGCATTGGATTTCCACCGGTTGCGCGATGACCCGGCCCGCATCAAAAAGCCCGCCGCCCTGTCGGACGACGGGCTCCGTTGCCTGCGCGCCAGGGCGCCGCGGTAGCGACTTCTGCTACTTATGCTCCCGCAGGTTTCCAATATGCTGCCACCGCATGGCGTTGCGCATCGGCTAAACAAACGAAGCCCGCGCCTCTGGCGGAGGGCGCGGGCCGACCGGGTTGCACCCCGATCTGCAGCAGAAACCCAGGAGGTTCCCGCTGCTTAAGATAACAATTAGAGACTTCTAATGTTCCCTTGGGGAAGATGCCGGCTGCTCCAGAAATCTCATGGTCGGCACGACAACGATCGGGCCGTCAACTCATGCGCATGTTGATCTGGAAAATCCGTTCGTCGAAATGCCGCGTTTCGACGGCAAAGGTCAAAGCCACTTCAAGCACCAGACCGTCATGGTCGTTCCGGACCTTGACTGTGATCCTACGGTGAGGAAGGCCATCCCTGGCCATCTCGCCCAATTTGCGAAGGGCTTCTTTCCTGACCAGCGGGAAATCGTCACATAACGTTCCCTGATCGTCGGAATAGACGATTTCGTCTTCATCGGAATCGAAGAAATAAAGGGGCATTGGCTTGGCCGAAGCAGCGGCATCCGGGCACGTTGTCGATAGCTGACCGGAATTCTCGGCAGATCGTGATCAGTGCCTTTCCAACCGCCGGCTCCGCCGCCGTCTCACTTGCGCTCGCGCAATGCTTTCACCGCTTGCGAGAGGATCATCCGGTCGCCACCGGTCCTTTTGATCAGCTTGCTCACCTGGCTGGGCGAGACACCATTTTCCCGCGCGAAATATTCGACCTCATAATACTCATCCGCCGACACGCGGTTGCGGTCGCTGAAGTCTCGCTTGCTCTTGTCATCGGCCATTTCTCTTCTCCTCGTCTCTTCTCCTCGCCTCAGGGTCAACTTTGGTCAGAAGCACGCTGCAATTGAGGGTTCGCCCGCCACAAAAATGACGCGCGAACCCTATCGGCGCAGGAAGGGACAGGGCTGCGCAGATGCCAGGTTCGATCGGAATGGAAACAGCCAAGATCGGTGCGAGCAACCGTCGACATTTTCCAAAGAATCCTCCCGGAACGTGCAGCCAGCAACGAGTTTGAGCGGCGGCGGTTCCGGGCTTCGCGACAAACCTACCCTTTGCCCGCGAGGATCAGACTTAGGTCCTGCGGCAACACGTCGATTGGTCCCCGCCGGGTGGGACCGAAGCCCCGTCGACGGAACGTTTTCAGCTGGCTTCCGTTCGAATGAGCCTTGGCGCGAAGAGCGGACCGAGTTCGCAAAGGAGACGACCATGAGAATGCATCTTTCCACCGCGGCGGCGGGACTTTTGCTGCTGGCAGGCGTCGGCGCCGCTGCGGCGCAAGACGTTGTCATCGAACCGCAGCAGGAAACCGTCATCAGGGAGTATGTGAAAAAGCAGCCGCTGGCCTCGGTGAAAATCCCTGGGGTGGAGCTCAACATCGGCTCGACGCTCCCCGACACCGTCGAGCTTCATGAGGTCCCGAACGTTAAATATCGTTATGTCGTCATTGACAACCGCACCGTTGTCGTCGACCCAGGCACGCGCAAGGTCATCAAGGTCATCGAGTGACGTGAAAACTCGGGCAGCCGTCGCCCGTCGCTCGGAAATGAGCGGCGGGTGACGTTTGCGTCAGGCGGTTCCTCGGCGCTCAGCTGGGACCCGCCTTACCGTCGAGGGCCGGGGGGCCTCACAGGCAGTTTCAATGCGAACAATCAGCAGACTTTTCGATTCCCATGACCAGGCGGCCCGTGCCGTCGAAACGCTTCAGGCAGCAGGAATTGCTCGCCAGGAGATCAGCGTCATCGGACCCTACGATGATGAAATCGGCGCCGTCTTGCGCGATCCAGGTACGGGTGCCGTCCTTGGCGCGGCAGCCGGTTTGTTGGCCGGCCTCGGCGCCTTTGATATGCCCGGCATCGATCCCCTCGGCGCGGGATGGCTGGCATCGGCCCTCGTCGGTGCAGTCTTGGGCGGCGTTGCCGGCGCGACATTGTCCCGTATCGGCAAGCAGCCGGGCCAGCCGGATGCCGCACAAGGTGTGATCCTGGTGCTGGCGCATGTCGATGAAAGACAGGCCGACACCGCACAGGCGGTGCTTGGAGCTTCCGTTCAGGCGACGCAGTCTTTGGCCAGGGCGGCTTGAAGATTAAGCTCGGGCAAAGCACTTTGATCAGACCGAGCAGCAGGGCGATCAAAGCACGCACCCAAAAATCTCTGGCAAGCCGCCGCCAGAAAGTGTTGAACACCGTGCCGATCACATTCGGCGAGCGGTTGCGCTCGGCGAGGCTTGATGATTTGCTGTCGGTTTGCGGAGAACGAATGATGCATGAGCCTGTCGGTCAAGACGAATATGGGTCGACCAGCCCGTTCGATCCGGACGATCTGTCGAGGTTGAACGCGATCGGCCCGAGCGCCGGCAGCAACGATTTCGAAAAATACGCGGTAGCCGTGATCATCGTATTCGGCGCCCTGATCATCGGCGGCCTGATGGCCGCCGGCTTGAGCTTCGGGCGCCGCAGCACCTTCTTTTTCGCGCTTGGCGGCGCCACCGCGGCATGGATATCCGGCAACGCGCTCCTGCTCGATCGGCCGCGCATCTACGCCCTGTTCGTCGGCGTCGCGGCGTTGATGCTGATTGCGTCGACCATCGCGCTGGTCACCTGAAGCAAGGCGAATCTTCCTATTGACCGTGACCTTATCCGAAAACCGGTTCCGCCTTTTGAGACCATGGTCTAATACCCGATAGCCTCGCCGGATGCGGCGCGGCTGTCGATAGCACCGTTGTAGCGGGCGCCGCCGCCCTTCTCGATTTCCGCCAGACTCTTGCCGCCGACCAGGATGCCGGCCGCCTGGCCCCAATTCGCCTCGGCGAGATCGAGGCGGTAGCCCATGCCGGTAAGCAGCTTTTCGGTATCCGGCGACAGGCCGAAGGGTTCGATATAGACCGTGTCGGGTAACCATTGGTGGTGGATGCGCGGCGCGTCGATCGCTTCCTGGATGTTCATGCCGTGATCGATGACGTTGACGATCGCCTCCAGCGTGATGGTGATGATGCGAGATCGGAAGAGCACACGTCTNGTCGATCGCTTCCTGGATGTTCATGCCGTGATCGATGACGTTGACGATCGCCTCCAGCGTGATGGTGATGATGCGTGAACCGCCAGGGCTGCCGATGACCATGAACGGCTTGCCGTCTTTGGCGAGGATGGTCGGGCTCATCGACGACAGCGGCGTCTTTTTCGGCGCGATCGCATTCGCCTCGCCCTGGACGAGGCCGTAGAGATTGGGCACGCCGGGTTTCTGGGTGAAGTCGTCCATCTCGTTGTTGAGCAGGATGCCGGTGCCGTCGGCGACGACGCCGGCGCCGAAAGAGCCGTTCAGCGTGTAGGTTACCGCGACGGCGTTGCCGTCATTGTCGATGATCGAATAATGCGTCGTCTCGTTGCTCTCGCCAAAGCCCTTCGGCATCAATTCCTGCGACACGCCGGCCCGGAACGGATCGATCTTTTCGCGGATTTCCCTGGCGTAATTCTTGTCGAGCAGTTTTGCCACCGGATTGTCGACGAAGCCGGGATCGCCGAGCGCCGAATTCCGGTCGACATAGGCGTGGCGCATCGCCTCGACCATGACGTGAACCGTCTCGGCCGAACCAGCGCCGAGATAGGACAGCGGGTAGAACTCAAGCACGTTGAGGATCTCGCAGATGATGACGCCGCCGGAGCTCGGCGGCGGCGAGGACGTGATCTCGTAGCCGCGATAATTGCAGGTCGCCGGCTTGAGCTCGCGCACCGCGTAGTTTTCGAAATCCGCCTTGGCCAGAATGCCGCCCTTCTCGCCGCTCGCCTTGACGATGGCGTCGGCGATCGCGCCTTTGTAGAAGGCATCCGCACCGCGTTCGGAAATGGCGGCAAGCGAAGCCGCGAGATCGGGCTGAACGAGGCGCTCGCCGACGGTGTAAGGCTTGCCGTCCGGCTTGAGGAAAACGACCGCCGCCGCTCGGTCCCTCGCCAACCGCTCCGCACCGCCCTGGAGCGAGGCCGCATCGCCCTGCTCCAGTACGAAGCCTTCTTTGGCAAAGCGGATGGCCGGCGCCAGCAAGTCCTGCCGCGTCAGCGTGCCGTATTTCTCCCGCGCCATCTCGAAGCCGGCGACCGAACCCGGCACGCCGACGGCCAGATAGCCGTCGAGACTGGCGCCCTTTACCGGCTTGCCGTCCTTGTCGAGATACATGGTTTTGGTTGCGGCGAGCGGCGCGCGCTCGCGGAAATCGAGGAAGGTCGAGCGGCCGTCCTTGAAGCGGATGGTCATGAAGCCGCCACCGCCGATATTGCCGGCGGTCGGATAGACCACGGCCAGCGCATAGCCGACGGCGACCGCGGCATCGACGGCATTGCCGCCCTTCTTCAGCACCTCGACGCCGACTTCAGACGCAAGATGCTGGGCGGTCACCACCATGCCGTGCTCGCCCTTCGCCGGCTGTGGCGAAGCGGCGAAGGCGAGGAACGGCAAGAAGGTCAGGGTGAGGGAAAGGCTGACGGCGATTAGGGTTCGGCGGTGCATGGCCGTTCTCCGTGGCTTGGGGTGAGCCTAGGAAACGCGCTTGGCGCGGTTGAGTCTACTGACAATAATCGGAAGATACGGCGAGGCTTCGCGCCTCCGGCTGAGCTGCCGATCTCCCCCCTTGCGGGGAGATGGCCGGCAGGCCGGAGGGGGGTGCTGTCCCTCGGACCTCTCCAGCAATGCGCGGGCACATCCTCTGGCTATTTTGCAGGTTGCACGGTTCGACGTTGGAGATCCTTCCCACCCCCCTCTGTCCTGCCGGACATCTCCCCCGCAAGGGGGGAGATCGGATTTCGCCTTTGGTTTTCGCCAACATTCAACGCTGGCGAGCAACTTTGTTCTTGCTTTGTGCCGGCAGCTATGCTACTAATCTATCTATGGTGCTGAATCGCACCGCGACCCGCCTCTGGCGGGTTTTTCATTTTTCACCCCGACATCAAACAATCCCGCCGCCGACGCTCGCCACCGCCGGCCGTTCGGCTGCGACCTTCGCCCGGTAGCCGGCGGCGCGGTAGGCTGCGACCGGATCGATGGCGCCGCCGGTCTTTAGTCGTGCCATGGCGAGGATCGGCTCGACATCGGTGCGATAGGCTATCTTCAGCGTCTGCGTTGCCATCAGCGCATCATTGGCGTCCTGGAAGCCTTCGAGCGCCTTGCGATCGACCAGCAGCGCCTGGGCATAGGCGCGCTGCACTTCAACCGCCGACAGCATCAGGCTTTCGATCGGATCGGTGACGTTGTGGCTCTGGTCGAGCATGTGGGCCGGATCGAACCCTTCGGCACCGGAAAGCTCGGCATCGACCAGTTCGTTGAAGACCAGGAACAGCCGGTAGGGATCGATCGAGCCGGCGTCGAGGTCGTCGTCGCCATATTTCGAATCGTTGAAATGGAAGCCGCCGAGCTTCTTGAACTGGATCAGCCGCGACACGATCATCTCGATGTTGACGTTGGGGGCGTGATGGCCGAGGTCGACCAGGCAGAACGCCTTGTCGCCAAGCTCTTTGGCGATGATGTAGTTGGTGCCCCAATCCTGCACGACGGTCGAATAAAAGGCCGGCTCGTACATCTTGTGCTCGGTGAACAGCTTCCAGTCGTCCGGCAGTCCGGCATAAATCTCCTTCATCGCGTCGAGATAACGCTCGAACGCCTTGGCGAAATTAACCTGGCCGGGAAAATTCGAGCCGTCGCCGATCCACACCGTCAGCGCTTTCGAGCCCAGCGTCCTGCCGATCTCGATGCATTCGAGATTATGCTCGACCGCCTGCCGGCGTGTTGCGGCATCGGCATGCGACAACGAGCCGAACTTATACGAAAGTTTTTGGTCCCTGGCGTCGGAGAAGGTATTGGAGTTGATGGCGTCGAAGCCGAGGCCGAAGCGGGATGCCGCCTGCTTCAGCCGGTTCGGATCGGCCTTGTCCCACGGAATATGCAGCGAGACGGTCGGCGTCGCCTGCGTCAGCTGGCGGATGACGGCGCAGTCCTCGATCTTGTCGAAAATGTCGCGCGGCTCGCCAGCGCCGGGAAAGCGGGCAAAGCGGGTGCCGCCGGTGCCGACGCCCCAGGACGGGATGGCGACGGCGAATTTCTCGACCTTGTCGCGGATGGCATCGATGGCGATGCCGCGGCGGTCGAGGCGCTCGCCGAGGGACTCGTAGTCGCGCTTGAGGTCGGCATTGCGCGCGGCATTGTGCCTGTCGACGAGGTCGGCGGAGATGATGGTTTCGGACATGGTGGTTTCCTCCCAATTTGCGTTGGTCGGCGCTGCCCCTCACCCTTACCCCTCTCCCCGTAAAGAACGGGGAGATCACCGGCGTTGGAGCGCTTCCCTTCTCGGCGTCACTATTACGGGGAGAAGGTGCCGGCAGGCGGATGAGGGGCAGCGCAATCCTCAAAGACGGTCGCTTATCGCGTAAAACTCTGCGCGTTGCCGGCATCGACGTTGATGATGTTGCCGGTCGATTTTGCCGACATGTCGGAGGCGAAAAAATAGATCGCTTCGGCGATGTCCTCGGGGAATACCGACCGCTTCAGCATCGAGCGCGAGCGGTAATGCTCTTCGAGATCGTCGGTCGACATCTTGTAAGCGGCGGCGCGCTGTTCCTTCCATTCGCCGGTCCAGATCTTCGAGCCGCGCAGCACGGCGTCGGGATTGACGACATTGACCCTGATCTGGGCTTCCGCGCCTTCCAGCGCCAGGCAGCGCGCCAGATGGATCTCGGCAGCCTTGGCCGTGCAGTAGGCGGCGGCGTTTGGCGATGCGGCAAGGCCGTTCTTAGAGGCGACGAAGACGACGTTGCCGCCGATCTTTTGCGTCCGAAACAGCCGGAACGCCTCCCGCGAAACCAGGAAATATCCCGTCGACAAGATGTCCATGTTCTTGTTCCACAGCGCCAGCGTGGTGTCCTCGATCGGCGCCGAGGAGGCCAGGCCAGCGTTGGACACCAGGATGTCGATGCCGCCGAACTCGACCGCTGTCTCGGCAAAGCCGGAGATCACCTGATCCTCGGACGTGACGTTGATGACGACGGGCCGCACGAAATCCTTGCCGTAGGCCTTGGCAAGCTCGTCATTGGCGCTGGCAAGGGCTGCCTCGTCGATATCGGCCAGCACGACGCAGGCGCCTTCGCGCAGCAGCCGGTTGGCGGTGGCGCGGCCAATGCCGCCGGCGCCGCCGGTGACCAGCGCGATTTGGCCGGCAAGAGCTTTCGGTTTCGGCAGGCGCTGCAGCTTTGCCTCTTCGAGCAGCCAGTATTCGATATCGAAGGCTTCCTGGTCGGGCAGCCCGACATAGGTCGACACCGTCGAGGCGCCGCGCATGACGTTGATGGCGTTGACGTAGAATTCGCCCGATATACGCGCCGTCGCCTTGTCGCCGGCGAAGGTGAACATGCCGACACCGGGCATCAGATAGACCACGGCGTTCGGATCGCGCACCGGTGGCGAATCCGCGTGCTTGCAGCGGTCATAATAGGCCTGATAGCCGACGCGATACTCCGCCACATCGTCGACAAGACGGGCAATGACGGCATCGACATCGGGATTCCTGGGATCGAACTCGATGACCAGCGGCCGGATCTTGGTGCGCAGGAAGTGGTCCGGGCAGGATGTGCCGAGTGCCGCCAACGGCCGCAAATCCCTGGAATTGACGAATTCGAGCACCGCAGGAGAATCGTCGAAATGGCCGAGCTTGTGGCTTTTCTCCGAGATCAGGCCGCGGATCCTCGGCATCAGTTTTGCAGCCACAGCGCGACGCGCCGGTGCATCGAGCGATTTGACGATTTCGCCGCCGAAGATCGGCTTGCCCTGGCTCTTGCGCTCGAACCAGTCGATCGCCTGGTTGATCACCGAAATCGTCGTCTCGTAGCATTCCTTCGGCGTGTCGCCCCAGCTGAACAGGCCATGGCTTGCCAGCACGACACCCTTGGCCTCGGGGTTCTCGAGGCAGAATTTCTCCAGCCACAGGCCGAGTTCGAAGCCCGGGCGCTTCCATGGCAGCCAGCCGATCGTGTCGCCGAATATCTCCTTGGTCAGCGCCTGCGAATCCTTGGCGGCGGCAATAGCGATGATGGCGTCGGGGTGCATGTGGTCGACATAAGGCTTCGGCACGAAGGCATGCAGCGGTGTGTCGATCGAGGCCGCGCGCGGGTTGAGGTTGAAAGTGCAGTGGGGCAAATAGCCGACCATCTCGTCTTCATGTTCGAGGCCACGATAGAGACCTTTCAGCGCGCGCAATTTGTCCATGTAGAGCGTGGCGAAGCCGTCGAGTTTGATCGAGGCGCTGTCGCCGCCCGAGCCCTTGACCCACAGCACTTCCACGCTCTGCCCAGTGAGCGGATCGTTTTGCCAGATCTTGGAGGAGGTGTTGCCGCCGCCATAATTGGTGACGCGCTTGTCGGAGCCAAGAACATTCGAGCGATAGACCAGACGTTCGGGCTCGCTCATCGCTTGCGCTTTTGCGTCATCCCAAAGATTGGCGAGGCGCGTGCCGGAGCGCTTGTCGAGCATAGGTAATCCTCCCTTTGGGACACGCAAACGGCGCGGGTCCCTTTTGTGCGAATTTCTACGCAAGCGGCTGTCTTGTCAATCACAAACGATCAATATCAATCATATTGCACTGCACAATGAAATTATCTGATCGGAAATGATTGACACTGCGCGCTTTGGGTGCCTAGATGCTCAAGCAGGGAGGAACCATGCACGAGAAAGAGCGCCACAGGATCATTCTGTCCGCCGTCCAGGAAAAGCCTGTGGTGACGGTGCAGGAGATGGTCGACCTGACGGAGTCGTCGGAGGCGACGATCCGGCGCGACATCGCGGCATTGCATGTGCAAAAGCGGCTGCGCCGAGTGCGCGGCGGCGCCGAGGCGCTCTCGCCTCCGCAGTTCATCGGCCTTGCCGGCCGGCCGTTTTCCGTCAACGAGACGATCAACGCTTCGCAGAAGCGGGCGATCGCACGAGAGGCCGTGGAACTCTGCAAGGACGGCGAGCCGATCATCATCAATGGCGGCACCACCACGTTCCAGATGGTGCATTTCCTGAGCGGCCGCCGCATGCCGATCTTCACCAATTCCTTTCCGATCGCCGAGCACCTGCTCAGGCATTCCAAGAACACGGTGATGCTGTCGGGCGGCACCATCTACCGCGAGCAGAACATCATCCTGTCGCCCTTCGACAATGACGTGACGCGCAATTTCTACGCGCGCCGCATGTTCATGGGCGCGCAGGGACTGGGGCCGCTGGGTCTTATGGAAGGCGACCCGCTGCTGATCCAGGCCGAGCAGAAGCTTATCGACCAGGCGGACGAATTGGTGGTGCTGGTCGACTCCTCGAAATTCCGCAAGCGCTCGAGCCTGATCCTGTGCGGCCTGTCGCGCATCGCCACGGTGATCACCGACGACGGCATCGAGGATCGCGAAGCCAAGATGCTGGAGACCGCCGGCGTGACGCTGATCGTCGCCCGCACAACGCTAGGCAATAAGGAAGAATCTTCGCTGCAGGCCTGAGAAAACTCACGCCCGCAGCGGCGATGGAATGCAACGCTCAAGGGAGGATATTCGATGAGCTTTCTGAAGAAACTGATGGTTACGGCGGCGTTTTCCGCCGCCATGTTCGTGAATGCCGCCTATGCCGAAAACGTCAAGATCGCGCTGGTGGTGAAGTCGCTCGGCAACGGCTTCTTCGACGCCGCCAACAAGGGCGCCGAAGAGGCGGCCAAGGAACTCGGCGACGTCGAGATCATCTACACCGGCCCGACCAAGGCGACCGCCGAAGCGCAGATCGAAGTGGTCAATTCGCTGATCGCCCAGAAGGTCAACGCCATCGCCATTTCGGCCAATGACGCCGACGCGCTGGTTCCGGCGCTGAAGAAGGCGATGGAACGCGGCATCACCGTCATCTCGTGGGATTCAGGCGTCGCGCCGGAAGGCCGCCAGCTTCACCTCAACCCTTCCGACACCAACCTGATCGGCGAGACCATCATCAAGCTTGCCGCCGACTACCTGCCGGAAGGCGGCGATGTCGCCATCCTGTCGGCTTCGTCCACCGCGACCAACCAGAACGCCTGGATCGACGCGGCCAAGAAGGTGCTGCCGGAGAAGTTCCCCAAGATCAAGCTCGTCGCCACCGTCTATGGCGACGACGACTCGGCCAAGAGCACGGACGAGGCCAAGGGCTTGCTGAAGTCCTACCCGAACCTCAAGGCGATCATCGCACCGACCACGGTCGGCGTCGTTGCCGCCGCGCAGGTGGTGACCGATGAAGGCCTGATCGGCAAGGTCAACGTCACCGGCCTGGCGCTGCCGTCGGAGTTCAAGAAGTTCATCGACAACGGCGCCAGCCAAGCGGTTGCGCTGTGGAACCCGATCGACCTCGGCTATTCGGCCGTCTACCTCGCCCACGACCTGGCGGTGAAGAAGGAAGAGGCGAAGCCCGGTGCTACGCTGTCGATCGGCCGCGTCGGCAAGGTCACGCTCGACGACACCAACTCGGCTGCGATGGCTCCGCCCTTCCAGTTCGACAAGTCGAACATCGAAAAGTTCTCCAAGATCTATTGATCCTGGAGCCTTCGAACTGGTGCGGCGGGACCGTGGCCCCGCCGCGGCCTCAACCGGACCTAGTTTCAGGGCTTGATACGATTATGGACACGACAGCCCAACACGAAGTGGCGAAGGAAGCGCCTTTGTCTCCCGGGCCGCGGCTGACGCTGTCCGGCATCTCGAAAAGCTTTCCCGGCGTGCGCGCGCTGCACGATGTCAGCCTGTCGCTCTATCCCGGCCAGGTGACCGCGCTGATCGGCGAGAACGGCGCCGGCAAGTCGACGCTGGTCAAGATCATGACCGGCATCTATCAGCCCGATTCAGGCACAATCAACATCGACGGCCAGCCCGTCGCTTTGCCCAGCGCCCATGCCGCCTTCGGGCATGGCATCACCGCCATCCATCAGGAAACCGTGCTGTTCGACGATCTGACGGTGGCCGAAAACATCTTCCTCGGCCATGCGCCGCGCACCCGCTTCAAGACCATCGACTGGCGCACCATGCGCAAGAATGCCCGCGAGGTGCTGGACACGATGGGCGCCGGCCATATCGACGCCGATGCCAGGCTGAAGGATCTCGGCATCGCCAACAAGCATCTCGTCGCCGTTGCCCGCGCCATGTCGATCGACGCGCGGATCGTCATCATGGACGAGCCGACGGCAGCACTTTCGATGAAGGAGATCGAAGAGCTTTTCCTGCTGATCGAATTCCTCAAGAGCGACGGCAAGGCGATCCTGTTCATCAGCCACAAATTCGATGAGATCTACCGCATCGCCGACCGCTATACCGTGTTCCGTGACGGCGAGATGGTTGGCGAAGGCCTGATCAAGGATGCCGGCCAGAGCCAGATCGTGCGCATGATGGTCGGCCGCGCGGTCGACCATATCTTTCCGCAGCGCAAGGCCGAGATCGGCGCGCCGGTGCTGGCCGTCTCCGGCCTGTCGCATCCGACCGAGTTCGATGATATCGGCTTCGAGCTGCACAGGGGCGAGATCCTCGGCTTCTACGGTCTTGTCGGCGCCGGGCGCAGCGAGGTGATGCAGGCGATATCAGGCATCACCCGCACCAGCGGCGGCACGATCACGCTGGAAGGCAAAGCGATCGCGCCGAAATCGGCGGCGGATTCGATCGATGCCGGCATCGTCTATGTGCCGGAGGAACGCGGCAAGCAAGGCGTGGTGATCGGCCTGCCTATCTTCCAGAATGTCTCGCTGCCTTCGCTCAAGCGAACCTCCAAATCCGGCATATTGCGGGTGGCGGAAGAGTTTGCGCTAGCCCGCTCCTACACAGAGCGGCTCGACCTGCGCNGCAACCAGCAGAAGGTCGTCATCGCCAAATGGCTGGCGACCGCGCCCAAGGTGATCATACTGGACGAGCCGACCAAGGGCATCGACATCGGCTCGAAGGCCGCCGTGCACGGCTTCATGGCCGAGCTCGTCGCGCAAGGCCTGTCGGTTATCATGGTGTCGTCCGAACTGCCGGAAATTCTCGGCATGTCCGACCGTGTCGTCGTTATGCGCGAGGGCCGCATTGCCGCGGTCTACGACAATAAGGGGCTCGACGCCGAAACGCTGGTCAGGACGGCAGCGGGGATCGCGGCATGAAGGCTCTTCTCAAATACCGCGAAGTCTGGCTGCTGGCGGCAATCGCCGTGCTGATCGGGCTGATCTCGATGCGTTTTCCGGGCTTTGCCGCTCCCGGCAATGTGCGCCAGGTGTTCAACGACACGTCGATCCTGATGATCCTGGCGCTCGGCCAGATGGTGGTTATCCTGACCCGCTCGATCGACCTGTCGATGGCAGCCAATCTCTGCTTCACCGGCATGGTGGTGGCGATGCTGAACGCCGCGCATCCGGCAATCCCGATCCCGCTGCTGATCGTCATCGCACTTCTAGTCGGCCTGGTGCTCGGCGCCATCAGTGGCCTGTTGGTGTGGCGGCTGAACATTCCCTCGATCGTGGTAACGCTCGGCACTCTCACCATCTACCGCGGCGCCACCTTCGTTATTTCAGGCGGCGCCTGGGTCAACGCCGACCAGATGAGCCCCGATTTCATCGGCCTGCAGCGCGCGGCGTTCCTCGGCATTCCGGTGCTGTCATGGATTGCCCTGCTGGTCATCGCCTTGTTCTTCCTTGTGATGACGCGCACCGCGCTCGGCCGCTCGATCTACGCCATCGGCGTCAACCCGACGGCATCGGTCTATGCCGGCATCGACGTCGGCCGGACGAAATTCATCGTCTTCTGCATTTCGGGGATGATCGGCGGCCTCTGCGGCTATCTCTGGATTTCGCGCTACGTCATCGCCTCGGTCGAGGTCGCCAATGGCTACGAGCTCAACATCATCGCCGCCTGCGTCATTGGCGGCATCTCGATCGCCGGCGGCATCGGCTCGGTCGGCGGCGCGGTGCTCGGCGCGCTGTTCCTCGGTATCATCTCCAACGCGCTGCCGGTCATCAACATCTCGCCCTTCTGGCAAATGGCGATTTCGGGCAGCGCCATTATCCTGGCCGTGGTGCTCAACGCGCGCGGCGAGCGCCGGCAAGGCCGCATCATCCTCAAGAAAGCGGAAGCGGCATGACCGATACCCCTGCCCCGCGCCATATTCCGAACCGACTCGACAAGCCGTTCACTTCGGCGATCTTCTCCTGGGAGGCGCTGCTGGTCGTCGTGGCGGTCGCTATCTTTGCCATCAACAGTTTTGCCTCGCCCTATTTCCTCGACGCGTGGTCGTTGTCGGACCTGACGTTCAACTTCACGGAAAAGGCGCTGATCGCGCTGGCCATGGCGCTGCTGATCATCTCCGGCGAGATCGACCTGTCGGTCGCGGCGATCATCGCGCTGGCCTCGACGATGATGGGCATGGCGGTGCAGGCTGGCGCCGGGACGCCTGCCCTTGTGGCGATCGGCATCGTCGTCGGGCTCGGCTGCGGCGCCTTCAACGGGCTGCTCGTCACCAGGCTGGGGCTGCCGTCGATCGTCGTCACCATCGGCACGATGAGCCTGTTTCGCGGCGTTGCCTTCATCATCCTCGGCGACCAGGCCTACAAGGGCTATCCCGCGAGCTTCGCCTTCTTCGGCCAAGGTTATGTCTGGTGGGTGGTGTCGTTCGAACTGACGCTCTTCCTCGTCGCGGCCGTCGTCTACTGGTTCCTTCTGCACCGGACGAGCTTCGGCCGCCGGGTCTTTGCCATCGGCAACAACCCGGTTGCGGCGCAGTTTTCCGGCGTGCGTGTCGGCCGTATCAAATTCATCCTGTTTTGCCTGACCGGCCTGATGGCAGGCATCGCCTCGGTGCTGATCACCTCGCGGCTCGGCTCGACCCGGCCGTCGATCGCGCAGGGCTATGAGCTCGAAGTCATCACCATGGTGGTGCTCGGCGGCGTCAGCATTCTCGGCGGCGCCGGCAGCATTCTGGGCGTCGTGCTGGCGGCCTTCATCATGGGGCTGGTAACTTTTGGCCTTGGCCTGCTCAACGTGCCGGGGATCGTCATGTCGATCTTCATCGGCCTGCTGCTGATCATCGTCATCGCACTGCCGATCCTGTGGCGGCGCGTACGGCGGGAGCGCTTTGCCTGATGCCCGAAAAATATGCGTTCAAGATGAAGCTCAATCCCGGCATGAAGGCCGAATACAAGAGGCGCCACGACGACATCTGGCCGTCACTCGTCGCGTTGCTAAAACAGGCTGGTATCTCCGATTACTCGATCCATCTCGACGAGGAGACCAACACCTTGTTCGGCGTGCTGTGGCGCCGTGACGACCATGGCATGGACGAATTGCCTAAGCATCCGGCGATGCAGCGCTGGTGGGCCGAGATGGCAGACATCGTGGAAACCAAGCCGAACAACGAGCCGGTGGCGGTGCCGCTGGAAACAATGTTCCATATGGAATGACCCGCCACGTCGCCGTCATCGATATCGGCAAGACCAACGCCAAGGTGGCGCTGGTCGATCTCGCCGCAGCAAGCGAAGTGGCGCTGCGCAGGATGGTGAACGAGCCGGTTCGGCAACGCCCGTATCCGCATCACGACGTCGAGCGGTTATGGGCGTTCATCCTCGGCAGCCTGGCCGAGATCGATCGCGAGCAGCGCATCGACGCGATATCGATCACCACCCATGGCGCAACGGCGGTGCTGGCCGACGCATCAAGCGAACTGGCGCTGCCGGTGCTCGATTACGAGTTCGACGGTCCGGATGCCTTCGCCAAGGACTACGACGCGATCCGTCCGGCATTCTCCGAGACCGGCTCGCCGCGACTGCCGGCCGGCCTCAATCTCGGCGCGCAGTTGTTCTGGCAGCAGAAGCGCTTTCCAGCGGATTTCGCCAGGGCCGCCGCGATGCTGATGTATCCGCAATACTGGGCCTTGCGCCTGACCGGCGTCGCCGCCAGCGAGGTAACTTCGCTCGGCTGCCACACCGATCTGTGGAACCCGTGGAGAGCCGATTTTTCGTCATTGGTCGACAAAATGGAATGGCGGCGCCTGATGGCGCCCGTGCGGCCGGCGAAGGATTGGCTCGGGCCGATCCTGCCCGCCCTTGCCCAGCAAACCGGGCTCGACCCGCAAACGCCGGTGTTTTGCGGCCTGCACGATTCCAACGCCTCGCTGCTGCCGCATCTCCTGTCCGACAAGCCGCCTTTCTCCGTCGTCTCAACCGGCACCTGGGTGGTGTCGATGGCGGTTGGCGGCAGCAAGGTCACGCTCGATCCGGCCCGCGACACGCTGGTCAATGTCAACGCGCTCGGCGATCCCGTGCCTTCGGCGCGCTTCATGGGCGGCCGCGAGTTCTCCGTGCTGACGGAAGGCCAATCGGAGGATTGGACCGAAGACGATGTCGCCGCGGTGCTGGCGCGCAAGGCATCACTGCTGCCTTCGACCCAACAAGGCTCGGGGCCATTCCCGCATCATACCGCATCATGGCTTAACGCGGACGGCATCAACAATGGCCAGCGCTTTGTCGCCATCTCGTTCTACCTGGCGCTGATGACCGCGACGAGCCTCGATCTGATCGGCGCCGACGGTCCCACCATCGTCGAGGGGCCCTTTGCCCGCAACCGGCTGTTCACCCGCATGCTGGCGGCGGCGACGGCGCGGGCCGTGATTGCCTCCGAGGCCGCAACAGGCACCAGCATCGGCGCCGCCTTGCTGGCGTCGGACCAGGGGACACCGCAAGGCAGAGGCGAAAGGACCGAACCGTCGGCCGATCCACTCTGGACAAGTTACGTGCGCTCCTGGCGTTCGGCAGTCGACGAACGAGCCTAACCGCCGAGCTCATGGCGCCCTGCGGTCAGGCCGTTGCTAGCCCGCGTAGAGCAATCCTTGTGGATCGATCTCCGGCTTGCGGCCGGCGACCACGTCGGCAAGGAATTTTCCCGAACCGCAGGCCATGGTCCAGCCGAGATGGCCGTGGCCGGTATCGAGATATAGATTGTCATACCGCGCCCGGCCGATGACCGGCACGGAGTTCGGCATCATCGGGCGCAAGCCGGCCCAGAGCACGGCCTTGCTCTCGTCGAAGGCGCCGGGAAAAAGCTCTTTGCCGGTTTTGAACATGGCAGCAAAGTCGCTCGGCCGGTGGGTGCGGTCGAAGCCGGTGAATTCGGCGGTGGAAGTGAGCCGCAGCCGGTTGCCGAGCCTGGAATAGGCGATCAGCTGGTCCTCGTCGGCGCCGCCCATGGTCGGCCCCTTGCCCTCATCCTCCAGCGGGATGGTCGCGGTATAGCCCTTCACCGGATAGACCGGCAGGTCGATGCCGTAGCGGCGGCCGAGCAGACCGCTCTCCGGCCCCATCGAGATGACCACCGCATCGCCAGCCACCGGACCGGCCGAGCTCATCACCGCGCGCACCCGGTCGCCGTCGATGTCGAGGCCTTCGACCGTCGTGCCGTAGAGGAATTGGACGCCGAGTTTTTCGGCGGCATAGGCAGCGAGGCGCTGCGTGAATTGACTGGAATCGCCGGTCTGGTCGATCGGCGAATAGACGCCGCCGGCAATCTTGTCCTTGGCGCCGGCGAGGCCTGGCTCGAGCTCGACCAGCCGGTCGCGGCCGACGATCTCGATCGGCAGGCCGTGTTCGCCGAGATAGCGGTAATTGTCGATCCCGGTATCAAAGCTCTGCTGCGAGCGGAAGAAATACAGAATGCCTTTCTTGCGCTCGTCATAGTGGATGCCGGTGTCGGCGGAGATGGCGTTGATGCAGTTGCGCGAATAGAGCGCCAGCCGCAGCTTGATCTCGGTGTTGGCGCGCATGCGCTTGTGCGTGCACTGGCGCAGGAAGCGCAGGCTCCAGGCGACAAAATACGGATCGAAGCGCAGCCGCACCTTGATGCCGAGATCGTGGTTGTAGAGGGCTCGCAGGAACGTTTTAAGCGCGGCGGGCGAAGCCCAGGCGGTGGCATCGCCGGGAGATACCAGGCCGGCATTCGACTGGCTGGTGCCGCGCGCCGCCGCCGGATGGCGCTCGATCACCGTGACTTCATGGCCGTCGCTGGCCAGACAATAGGCCGCCGCCGTGCCAACGACGCCGGCTCCAAGCACCGATATTTTCATGCCGCCCCCAAGTCGAACGCAGCCGAACGCCTGCACGCTCAGCCGTGAGGCCCTTCAATAGCGCCTCTGCCTCCTGCCGACGAGCCCTTGCGGAGAGCCCGCGCTTAGCCCAGAGCCGAATTCTTGCTGGTCAGGATGCGCTCCCAGGCAAGCGCATCGGAGACGATCTGGTCGAGGTTGTCACGCTGCGGGGTCCAGCCGAGTTCGCCGCGGGCCAGCTCCGAATTGGCGACAACCGCGGCGGCGTCACCGGGGCGGCGCTCGCCCATCCGCACCTCGAAATCATGGCCGAAGACGCGGCGTACGCTGTCGATGACCTCGAGCACCGAATAGCCGTGGCTGTAGCCGCAATTGGCGACCAGGCTCGATCCGCCGGCACGCAGCCGCTGCAGGGCCAGCCGATGCGCCGCCGCCAGGTCGCTGACATGGATATAGTCGCGCATGCAGGTGCCGTCCGGCGTCGGATAGTCGGTGCCGAACACCTGCATGAAGGGGCGCTTGCCGAGCGCCGTCTCGCAGGCGACCTTGATCAGATGCGTGGCGCCGGGCGTCGACTGGCCGGTGCGGCCCTTCGGGTCGGCGCCAGCGACGTTGAAATAGCGCAGCGCCGTATAGCGCAGCCCATAGGCAATAGCCGCGTCGCGGAGCATCCATTCGCTCATCAGCTTGGACAGGCCGTAGGGCGATTCCGGCGCAAGCCTGGCGTCCTCGCGCACCGGCTCCAGGCCGGCGCCGCCATAGACGGCGGCGGTCGAGGAAAAGATGAAATTGGGCACGCCTTCGCGCACCGCGGTCTCGATCAGGGTGCGTGTCTTGCAGGTGTTATTCTCGTAATAGGCAAGCGGGTCGGCCACCGATTCGGGCACGACAATCGAGCCGGCGAAATGGATGATCGCGTCGACCTTGTTGTCGCGGATGATCGAGGCGACCAATTCCTTGTCGGCGACATCGCCGACGACGAGCTTTGCTTCCGGAGCCACCGCCCATTCAAAGCCGGTCGAAAGCCGGTCGAGGACGACGACGCTGTCGCCCGTGTCCAGCAACTCCCAGACCATATGGCTGCCGATATAGCCGGCACCGCCTGTCACCAAAACCGTCATCCGCATCCTCGCTATTCATGATTTATCGGAACTGTCTCAATCGTCGCCGTACTGGAAAACCTGCCGCCAGGCCATTACAATCTGCGGTAACCAGTCTCATCGGCGGGTGGCATTGTCCTGAAACAAGATTGATCCACATCAAGGGAATAGGCCACGTTCCGTGGTCGTTAGGAACAGGCCTGGGGCGTGGCATTTTGACCAAAACGGTGCGGTGGACGGCGAATAGGCCAATGACTATGATCCCGCGCAAAATTGGGAAGGCGACATGAATTACCAGCGGTTCTTCGAGGAAGCGATCGACCAGCTCCATGCAGAGCGTCGCTATCGCGTCTTCGCCGACCTTGAGCGTATCGTGGGAAAATTCCCGCGCGCCATCTGGCGTGCCAATGGCCGCGCCGAGGAAATCACCGTCTGGTGCTCCAACGATTATCTCGGCATGGGCCAGCATCCCGACGTCATCGCCGCGTTCCAGAAGGCGGCAGGCAAAATGGGATCGGGGGCCGGCGGCACCCGCAACATTTCGGGCACCAGCAACCCGCTGGTCGAGCTCGAACTGGAGCTTGCCGACCTGCACGACAAGGAAGCGGCACTGGTTTTCACCTCCGGCTTCGTTTCAAACGAAGCGTCGATCTCGACCATTGCAAAGCTGCTTCCCAATTGCCTGATCATCTCGGACGAGCTTAACCACGCTTCGATGATCGAGGGTGTGCGGCGCTCGGGCGCCGAGAAGAAGATCTTCCGCCATAACGACGTCGCGCATCTCGAAAGCCTGCTGCAGGCGGCCGGCCGCGAGCGTGCCAAGCTGATCGTCTTCGAGAGCGTCTATTCGATGGATGGCGACATCGCGCCGATCAAGCAGATCGTCGACCTCGCCGAGCGTTACAATGCGATGACTTATATAGACGAGGTCCATGCCGTCGGCATGTACGGGCCGCGCGGCGGCGGCATCACCGAGCGCGAAGGGCTGGCCGACCGCATCGACATCATCGAGGGCACACTGGCCAAGGCGTTCGGCACGCTTGGCGGCTACATCACCGGTACCAGCGCCGTGATCGACGCCGTGCGCTCCTATGCGCCGGGCTTCATCTTCACCACGGCGCTGCCGCCGGCGATCGCTGCCGCGGCAACCACCTCGATCCGCCATCTCAAGCGCTCGCAGGCCGAGCGCGACGCGCAGCTGCGTCAGGCGACGCGGACCAAGGAAGTGCTTGCCGCGGCCGGCCTGCCGGTAATGGAGTCACCTACCCACATCGTGCCGCTGCTGGTCGGCGATCCCGAGCTCTGCAAGATGGCCAGCGACCGCCTGCTCGGCGTGCACGGCATCTATATCCAGCCGATCAATTACCCGACAGTGCCGCGCGGCACCGAACGGCTGCGCATCACGCCGACACCGTTCCATTCTGACGCGCTGATTGCCTCCTTACAGGACGCGCTAGTCGAGACATGGGATGCGTTGGGGATTCCCTACGGTTCGGCCGGCCGGCCTTCAGTGGCCAAGAGCGACCGCGTCATTCCGTTGCTGGTGCCGAAGTCGGGCGGGTAACCTCCGCCGCTACGGGCACCATTGCGGAAGCCGCCTATCGGTGCCGCCTCATTTTTCAGTGCTGCGATGCCTGGCGCGAAGCTCAACACACCTCACACAGTCTTCATCCATTTCGCCAGCCGGTGCGCGGCTTCTTCGAGCTGGTCGAGGCGGCGGTGGAAGCATAGCCTGAGGAAAGCTTCGCCGCCGGGGCCGAAGGCGGTGCCGGGGGCCAGGCCGACATTGGCGCGGTCGACCATGTCGAAAGCGGCAGCGCGGGAATCGGTGATGCCGTCGACGGCGAAGAACAGATAGAACGCGCCCTGCGGCACGGTGAACCGCGCCCTGCCGGTTTCGGCGAGAATGCCGCAGACGAGGTCGCGCGCCGCCCTCGCCCGCTCCACCTGTTCGACGATGAAGGCATCGCCCTCGTCGAGGGCGACGACGGCGCCGCGCTGCATGAACTGCGCAACGCCGGAAGTCGAATACTGGACCAGGTTCTCGAACACCTGCTGCAAGGCGGGATGGATCTTGATCCAGCCGATGCGCCAGCCGGTCATCGCCCAGTTCTTGGAAAAGGAATTGACGAACAGGATGCGGTCCTCATCGGCCATGATGTCGATGAACGACGCCGCGCGGCCATGGCCGTAGTGGAACAGCGAATAGATCTCGTCGGCAATGATCCACAGGCCCCTTTCGCGGGCGAGATCGAGGATTGCCTGCAGCGTCTCCTTGTCGGCGGTCCAGCCGGTCGGGTTGGACGGCGTGTTGACGAACAGCGCCTTGGTCCGTGGCGTGATCGCCGCTGCGATCTTGTCGATATCGCAGGACCAGCCATTGCCGGACTGATCAAGGGTGACTGCAACCGGAACGGCGCCGGCCACGCCGGCGGCGGCGGCGAAATTCGGCCATGCCGGCGACAGGTAGACAAGTTCGTCGCCCTTGCCGGCCACCGCGTCGATGGCCATCTGGATGGCATGCATGCCGGAGCCGGTGACGATGAATTCTTCGTTGGCGAAAGTCTTGCCGAAATGCCTGGTGTAGTAGCGGGCGAGCGCCTGCCTGAGTTCGGGAATGCCCCGCTGCCAGGTGTAGAAGGTCTCGCCCGCGGCCAGCGCCTTGGCGGCGGCATCGGTGATGAAGGCAGGCGTCGGCAGGTCGCCCTCGCCGGCCCAAAGCGGGATCATACCGTCGCGGCCGCGGCCACGATTCATGACGGCGACAATGCCGCTTTCGGGCGCCGCCCGCGCTTCGGCGCGCAGAGTATCGATCAGGGTCATGGATGGGTCCGTTTTCGTTTGCTCGACTGCTAGCGTGTTTCAGGGCGGACGAAAACAGAAAACCCCGGCCGCAAGCGACCGGGGTTTTGGTCCAGAAAGTTGCCGCAGGCGCTACTTTCTGGCGAGGAGATCGCGAATTTCGGTGAGCAGCGCGACGTCGGCTGGTGGCGGAGCGGCCGGGGTAGCCGGTTTCTCGCGCTCCAGCCGCTGGCGCAGATTGTTCACCGCCTTGACCATCAGGAAGATAATGAAGGCGAGAATAAGGAAGTTCAACGCCACGGTGATGAAGCTGCCATAGGCGAAGACCGCGCCCTGTTTCTTGGCATCCGCCAGCGATGTGGCGTTAACGGCCGAGGACAAGGGCAGAAAGTAGTTGTTGAAGTCTAATCCGCCCAAAATCGCCCCGATGACCGGCATGATGATGTCGTCGACCAGCGAGGTGACGATCTTGCCGAAGGCAGCGCCGATGATGACGGCGACGGCCAGGTCCATCACATTGCCCCTGGAAATGAATTCCTGAAACTCTTTCAGCATTCGACCCTCCTTTTCCTGACCGGCCGTGCTGCCGTCCACGCCCTCGGCATCGACCGGCAGGCAGAATAGCAAAAACCTGCGGTTGCGACAGGAGCAAAGACGTGTTTCCCCGGCCTGGATTGCGCGAAGCCGCGGCCATAATGCGCCGAAAGCCGCGATGGACTCGGTGGCCAAGCTGTGATTGCGTCTGCAAGGCCGGATGAAAAAGCCGGCGCAGGGAGGAAGTTCGAGGCGTGCAGGGCTGGTTCATCGTCATCATCGCGATCGCCTATGTGACGTTGCTGTTTGCTATCGCCAGCCTGGGCGACCGGCGCTCGACTTCATCCGGGCCTGGCCGCGCCCGGCCCTTTATCTATGCGCTCAGCCTCGCCATCTACTGCACCTCCTGGACCTTCTTCGGCTCGGTCGGGCTCTCCTCCGAGCGCGGCCTCGAATTCCTCGGCATCTATATCGGACCGGTTCTGGTGTTCGTGTTCGGCTTTCCGCTGCTGCAGCGCATCGTCAGGCTGGCAAAGACCGAGAAGATCACCTCGATCGCCGACTTTCTCGGCGCCCGCTACGGCAAGAGCTTCGCTGTCGCGGCGATCGCCACGCTGATCGCAACCATAGGCGCGGTGCCTTACATGGCGCTGCAATTGAAGGCGATCTCCGGCTCGGTCAGCCTGATGGTCGAGCACTATACCGGCTCGCCGCCGTCGTTCGATCCGTTCGTCAGCGACATCTCGCTTGTCGTTGCCATGCTGCTGGCGCTGTTTGCCGTGCTGTTCGGCACGCGCCATGCCGACGCCACCGAACACCAGGACGGTCTGGTGCTGGCGGTGGCGGTCGAAACCGTGGTCAAACTCGCCGCCTTCCTGGCGATAGGCCTGATGGTCACGTTTCTGATCTTCGGCGGGCCAGGCGATATGTTCGACCGGCTCGCCGAAAACACGCAGGTGCGCCAGGCGATGGGCTACAACACCTCGCTCGCGACCTGGCTGGTACTGACATGCCTGAGCGGCTTTGCCATCCTCATGCTGCCGCGCCAGTTCTACGTGACCATCGTCGAGAACCGCAGCGAGGCCGAGCTGCGCACCGCGACATGGGTGTTTCCGCTCTATCTCGTGGCAATCAACCTGTTCGTGCTGCCGATCGCGCTGGCCGGCCTGGAACTGGTCGGCCCCAGGACCAGCAGCGACCTCTATGTGCTGTCACTGCCGCTGTTCAGCGGCCACGACGTTCTGGCCATGGCCGCCTTTATCGGCGGCCTGTCGGCGGCGACGGCAATGGTGATCGTCGAAAGCGTCGCGCTGTCGATCATGATCTCCAACGACCTGATCATTCCGCTGTTCGTGCGCCGGCTGCTGCGGACCACGACCTCAGAGAGCGAGGACTGGTCGACGCTCATCCTCAATGTGCGGCGGGCGGCGATCTTCATCATGCTGTTCATCGCCTTCCTCTATTATCGCGAGAGCACCAACAGCGCGCGGCTATCCTCGATCGGCCTGATGTCGTTCGCCGCGATCGCGCAGTTCGCGCCGGCAATGATCGGCGGCCTGGTCTGGCGCGGCGCCAACGGAAGGGGTGCGGCACTCGGCATGGTGGCCGGCATCGTCGTCTGGAGCTACACGCTGCTGCTTCCCTCGCTCGCCGCGCCCGACACCGGCATCCTCGTCCACGGCCTGTTCGGCTTCGATGCATTGCGGCCGCAGGCTCTGTTCGGCACCGTCGCCGAGCCGCTGAACCATGGCGTGCTGTGGAGCCTGTCGATCAACACGCTGTTTTTTGTGTTCGGCTCACTGTCACGCGCGTCGGTGCCGCTGGAACGCATCCAGGCGTCGATCTTCGTGCCGCGCGAGGCGGGGCCGCTGCCGAGCCTGCGCCGCTTCCGCACCACGATCACCGTCAACGACCTCAAGGACACGATCGCGCGCTATCTCGGTGTCGAACGCACCGAGCGCTCCTTCCAGTCATTCGAGAAGAGCAGCGGCACTTCACTGCACGGCAACGAACAGGCCAGCATGGATGTCATCCGCTTCTCCGAGCAGCTTCTGGCCAGTGCCGTCGGCTCCTCCTCGGCGCGGCTGATCCTGTCGCTGCTGCTGCGCCGCAACGACCGCGAATCCAAGGACGCCTTCCGCCTGCTCGACGACGCCACCGAGGCGCTACAGCACAATCGCGACCTGTTGCAGATCGCACTCGACCAGATGGAACAAGGCATCACCGTCTTCGACCGCGATTTGCGGTTGATCTGCTGGAACCGCCAGTACCGGGCGCTGTTCGACCTGCCAGACGAGATGGGCCAGGTCGGCGTTTCGCTCGATCATATCCTGCGCCACCTTGCCGAGCGCGGCGATATACCGGCAGACCAGCGTGTCACCATGCTAAACCGCCTGACCAGGTTCGTCAGCCCATGGCAGATGGAGCTGAAGACCAGCGGGCGCATCCTGGAATTGCGCTCCAATCCGATGCCGGACGGCGGCATCGTCGCCACCTATGCCGACATCTCAGGGCGCGTCGAGCAGGATCTGGCGCTGAAGCGCGCCAATGAATCGCTGGAACAGCGCGTGAAGAGCCGCACCGCCGAGCTCACCCGCGTCAACGAGGAGCTGGCGCAGGCGCAGATGCTGGCCGAGGAGGCCAATCTCGGCAAGACGCGCTTCCTCGCTGCCGCCGGCCACGACATCCTGCAGCCGCTGAACGCCGCCCGCCTCTATTGCTCGTCGCTGATCGAGAAGACCGGCAAGGGGCCTGCCGGTAAGGCGGCGATGAATATCGAATCGTCGCTGGAATCGGTCGAGACCATCCTCGGCGCGGTGCTCGACATTTCGCGCCTCGATGCCGGCGCGATGAAGCCGGACGATACGAGCTTCGGCCTCGACGGGCTGCTGCGCCAGATCGGCAACGACTTCCGGCCGCTTGCCGCCGAAAAGAAGCTCGAACTCTCGATCATGCCGTCGTCGCTCAGCGTCATGACGGATCGAAATCTGCTGCGCCGGCTGATCCAGAACCTGGTCTCCAACGCCATCAAATATACGCGCCATGGCCGCATCCTGGTCGGCGTGCGGCGGCGCGGCGAACTGGCCGAGATCCAGGTTATCGACACCGGCATCGGCATTGCCGGCGACAAGCTCAACACCGTGTTCCGCGAATTCACCCGGCTCGACGAGGGCATGCGCGAGGCGGAAGGCCTCGGCCTGGGGCTCTCCATCGTCGACCGCATCGCCCGCGTCCTGCGCCTTGAAATCCGGATCTTCTCCAATCCCGGCAAGGGCACGCGCTTTTCCGTGCTGCTGCCGGTGGCGGCCGTGCAGGCACCGCGGCGCGAGGCCGAGGCGAAGCCGCCTGCCCGCGCTACGACCTCGCTTGCCGGGCTGCATGTGCTCTGCATCGACAATGACGGCCGCATCCTCGACGGCATGCGGCTGCTGCTCGAGGGCTGGGGCTGCAGCGTCGACACGCTTTCCGGCGCGGAGGATCTCGACAGGTCCGCCATGCATCGGCCGGACATTGTGCTTGCCGACTATCATCTCGACGACAAGACCGGCCTCGAACTGATCGCCCAGTTGCGTGCGATCCATGGCGAGGACCTGCCGGCCGTGCTGGTCACCGCCGACCGCTCCAGCGAGGTTCGCGCCGCTGCTGGCAGGCTCGACGTGCCGGTGATCAGCAAACCGCTGAAACCGGCGATGCTGCGCTCGATGATGGCCAGGGTCAGGCCGCTGGCGCCGGCGGCCGAATGAGAATCAGCCAGCCGCCTGAACCGGGTCGCTGCCGATCTTGGACAAAAGGATGACCGCCTGGGTGCGGCTGTCGACGCCGAGCTTCTGCAGGATGGCCGAGACATGCGCCTTGATCGTCGCTTCGGAGACGCCGAGCTCATAGGCTATCTGCTTGTTGAGCAGTCCCTCCGCCAGCATGCCGAGCACGCGCGTCTGCTGTGGCGTCAGCGCCTGCAGCCGCTTGATCAGGTCGGAAATCTCGGGATCGCGCTCGACGCCGAGATCGACCCCGGCGGGTGCCGCGATGTCGCCTGCGAGCACCGACTGCACCGCATTGCGGATCTCTTCCATGCTGGCCGATTTGGAGATGAACCCCGAGGCGCCCAGGTCGAGCGCGCGCCGGATCGTCACCGGATCGTCATGCGCCGAGACCACCATCATCGGCACCGCCGGATGGATGCCGCGCAACGAGATCAGGCCGGAAAGGCCGCTTGCGCCCGGCATCGAGAGGTCGAGCAGGACCAGATCGACATCCTCATTGGCCAGGACCAGCGCCTTGGCGCTTTCGAAATCGCCGGCCTCGTGAATGGCGGCAACATCTCCGATGCCGGCGAGTGCCTCCCTCAATGCACCGCGAAAAAGCGGATGATCGTCGGCAATGACGAATGTGTAGCCCAACGGTTATATCCCTCCCCGAATCCCGTTGGCGATTTTCCGCCTTGCAGGATCTGAACGATCATAACGCTACGCCTGCTGTTCGGCGTGGCCGGCTTGCTATTCCCGCCCTAGGTCTTTTTGCGAATTGCCTAGGTCTTTTGCGAATTGGGCTTGGCGCCGTCTTCGTCCTTGTCCATGTCCTTGACGATATCCATGAAGCTGCGCAGGAAGCGCTCCATGTAGCCCATCGTCTTGTTGAAATCCTCCTCGCTGGGCAAAGTCGATTCGAAACGGGCGGCTAGCGAATTTTCGAGCTTGGCGACGCGTTCGTCGAGCGCCTTCACCGAATTTTGCAGCCGGTCGACCTGATCCTGGAAGGCGGCACGTTCGTCGGCCGCTGTCTTGCAGAAGAGCTGACCGGAACGCTCCACGCAGAGCGACATGGCGCCGGTCTGCGTATCCATGCGCACATAGCCATTGGCCGATTTTTCCAGCCGGTAGCGATCGGCTTCCTCGGAAAAGGCCGAAGCTGCGACAAGCGAGACCAGTGCTGCGGGGATCAAGACGTGTTTCAGACGCATGTTTTCCTCCATGAGCCAGTCGGCGCAATCTATCACAGTTTGCGCCGGAATTGGGGAAGAACCTGAAATGGGGAAGAACGCGGGCCTGCCCTTCCCCGCATGATCTGTTCGGACTATAGCGCAATGATGTCCGAGATCATCTACAAGATAGTTCCCGAGGCGCTGTGGCGCGAGGCTGAAAGAGAAGGCCGCTTCACCGGCGCGCCGATCGACGTCGCCGACGGCTTCATCCATTTTTCCACCGCCGGGCAGGTTCGGGAAACGGCGGCCAGACATTTCACCGGCCAAAGCGGGTTGCTGCTGGTCGCCGTCGACAGCGCGCGCCTCGGCGACGCGCTGAAATATGAGGTCTCGCGCGGCGGCGCCTTGTTCCCTCATCTCTACGGCGGGCTCGGCCTCAATGCGGTCGTTTCTGTGCAGGCATTGCCGCTCGGCGCCCACGGCCGGCATGAATTCCCGGCGCTGGAGGCCGAATGAGCGCGTTCGACCGGATCGGCCAAAAACTGCTGTTCACGCTCGATCCGGAAACCGCGCATGGGCTGTCGATTGCCGCGCTGAGATGCGGCCTGCCGGTCGCCGGGCGCCCTTTGCGAGACGACAGGTTGAAGACACGCATCTGCGGGCTCGATTTTCCGAACCCGCTCGGCATGGCCGCGGGTTACGACAAGAATGCCGAAGTGCCGGACGCGCTGCTCGGCCTCGGCTTCGGCTTCGCCGAGGTCGGCACGATCACGCCGCTGCCGCAGACGGGCAATCCGAAGCCGCGCATCTTCCGGCTGCCTTCGGACGGGGCAGTGATCAACCGGCTGGGCTTCAACAATGAAGGCCACGCCGCCGCGGAAAAGCGTCTTGCTGCCCGCAAGGGCCGCGCCGGCGTCGTCGGCGTCAACATCGGCGCCAACAAGGACAGCGCCGACCGCATCGGCGACTATGAGCGCGGCGTGATCAGGTTTGCGCGATACGCCGGCTATCTGACGATCAACATCTCCTCGCCAAACACGCCGGGCCTGCGCAACATGCAGGCGCGCGAACAGCTTGGTGAACTCCTGTCGCGGGTCATGGCCGCGCGTGCGGCGGCACCGGCAAAGCCGCCCGTCTTTCTCAAGATCGCGCCGGACCTGGTCGAGGCCGAACTGGAGGACATCGCCGCCGAGATCACCGACAAGCAAATAGACGGCGTCATCATCTCCAACACCACGATCGCGCGACCCGGCCTGCGCAACGCCGGCATTGCCGGCGAGACCGGCGGGCTTTCGGGAAAACCCTTGTTCGAGCGCTCGACCATCGTGCTGGCAAGGATGCGAAAACTGCTTGGCCCGGATTCCGCCATCATCGGCGTCGGTGGCGTCGATTCCGCCGAGACGGCGCTGGAAAAGATCCGTGCCGGCGCCGATCTCGTCCAGCTCTATACCGGCATGATCTATGCCGGGCCGGCGCTGCCGGGGCGCATTCTTTCCGGCATGGTCCGTTTCATGGACAGTCAAGGGCTGAAATCGCTGCGCGAGCTTCGCGACAGCCGCCTCGATCACTGGGCGACGAAACCGCTTTAGCGATCAGTTAAAGGCCGTGCGCACCCGCAGCCGCAATATAGCGAGCAGGCTAAAGCCGCGCACCAGCAGGAACACGTGCAGCGCGGCCCACAGGCCGTGATTGCCGAACGCCGGTGCCAGGATCACCAACGCGGCGCTGAACGCCAGGAACGACAACAGCATCATGTTGCGCATGTCGCGCGACCATGTCGCGCCGATGAACACCCCGTCCATCTCGAAGGCCAGCGCGCCGCTGAGCGCAGCGAACGCCGCCCACGGCAGGTAGATGTCGGCAATGGCGCGGACGTCTGTCGAGGTCGTGATCAGGGCGATCAGATCCGTGCCCTCCAGCAACAAGAAGAGCGTCGCAGCGCCGGCCAGACCGAGCCCCCAGAACAGCGTCAGCCGCACCGCCTGGTCAAACGCCGTGGCGGCACGGGCGCCGATGGCGCGCCCGGCGAGCTGTTCGGCGGCGGTGGCGAATCCATCGAGGAAATAGCCGGCAACCAGGAAGAGGTTCATCAGCACGGCATTGGCGGCCAGCGTCAGAGTGCCGAACTGCGCGCCCTGGCGGGTGAACAGCGCGAAGGCGGCGAGCAGTGAGAAGGAGCGGATCATGATATCGCGATTGAGCGACATCATGCGCAGGAATGCCGCCAGATCGAGCACGCGATGGCGTGGCAGCCTGGGTGCGGCCCAGAAGCGCCGGCCGACGATGGCGAGACCAAGCAGCATGGCGACGAATTCGCCGGTGAGCGTCGCCCAGGCGACGCCGGCAACACCCCAGCCAAGCTCCAGGCCAAGCAGGAAGCAGAGGGCGATGTTAATGCCGTTCAGTATCAATTGCAGCATCAGCCCTAGCCCGCCCTCGCCGCGCCCCAGCACATAACCAAGGATGGCGTAATTGATAAGCGAGAACGGTGCTGCGAGCATCCTGATGCGGATATAGACGTCCATCGCCGCGCCGACGCGCGGCTCGGCGCCGATGAACCATTGCCCGGCAGCCGAAACCAGGGGCGCAAGTGCGGCAAACACGATGCCGGCGACGACCGCGATCAGCACGGCGCGCCAGAACACCGCCTGCTCCTCCAGCGCATCGCCGCGCCCGAAGGCCTGGGCGACGAGGCCGGTGGTGCCGGAGCGCAGGAAGTTGAAGGTGGTGAAGACGACGTCGAAGATCAGGGCGCCGGCCGCCAGGCCGCCGAGAAGGGCGGCGTCGCCGAACTGTCCGACCACCGCCGTGTCGACAATTCCGAGCAACGGCGTCGTCAGATAGGCAAGCGTCATCGGCACGGCGATGGCGAGCACCGAACGGTTGGTGACCACGAAAGCCCTGGCTTCGGTGACGTGGGCTTCGGTGGGTAAAGCCTGCTCCAAACGCGTGTCGCTTCCTGTTGCGGCTTGATCGGCTAGCCGATGTGCCCCAATTTGCGGACCTCGCGCAACCATCCATCCCGGTATGGTCAACCGAAACCCGCCTCTGGCGCACCGGCCGTCCCACGCCCTTGCAGATCGTTCATCATCCCGACTACGACGCCGGCTTCGCCGTCAACCATCGCTTCCCGATGAGCAAATATCCGCTGCTAATGGAAGCCTTGCGGACACGCGGCCTGGCGCGGCCCGAAGCGCTCAACATGCCAGCGGCGGCGCGGCCATCATGGCTGAAGCTTGCCCACGCTGCAGACTATGTCGACCAGGTGCTTGCCTGCGACGTGCCGGTGAGGATCGAGCGCGAGATCGGCTTTCCCGTGGGACCGCGGGTTTCGCTGAGGGCGCAGCTCGCCACGGCCGGCACGGTGCTGGCGGCGCGGCTGGCTTTGCTGAACGGAATCGCTTGCAACACGGCCGGCGGCAGTCATCACGCGCGGCGCGCGCAAGGCGCCGGCTTCTGCACCTTCAACGACGTGGCCGTTGCCGCGCTGGTGCTGCTCGCCGAAGGTGCCGCCCAAAACATCCTGGTCGTCGACCTCGACGTGCATCAGGGCGACGGCACGGCGGATATCCTGAACGACGAGCCGCGCGTGTTCACCTTCTCCATGCATGGCGACCGCAACTACCCCGCGCGCAAGATCGCCTCCAACCTCGACGTCGCCCTGCCCGACGGCACCGGCGATGCAGCCTATCTGGAGCGGCTGGGCGCCATCCTGCCGGAGCTGTCGGCGCGAGCGCGCTGGAATCTCGTCTTCTACAATGCCGGCGTCGACGTCCATGCCGAGGACCGGCTCGGCAGACTGTCGCTCACGGATGACGGGCTGCGCGCCCGCGACGATATGGTGATCCGCCATTTCCGCACGCTAGGCGTCCCGGTGTGCGGGGTTATCGGCGGCGGCTATTCAACGGATGTCGCAGCACTTGCCGCACGCCACGCCATCCTGTTCGAGGTGGCTGCTGCCTACGCCTGAAAAGTCACTTCCGGTAGTTGGCAATCCTGAGCAGGATGAAGGCCGGCACGACGATCGCGGCGCCGAGCAGGATGTAGCCGAGGAAGCGGTCGATGGCGTGGAAGCCCAAATTCCACAGGTCGATGAAGAATTTGCGGATGCCGTAGAGCACGTCCATCGGCGACCAGCCGAAGGCATTCATGACCAGGCCGACGAGGAACGACACCACAAGCAGCTTCAAGATCACCCGGAGCGGCGTATCGCCGAGAAAGCGGTTCAGTGCGGACAAGGCCTGTCTCCACAGTCGGGTGCCGCGATTCGGGCACATGCCCAGAAATACGCAGTTGACCGCCCGGCATCAAGCCGAGCCCTCAAACCGGATTGCGCATCGGCGCCGGGCCATGATATCGGAGGAACCAGCGCGGGTATGATGTAATGGTAGCTTGTCAGCTTCCCAAGCTGAACGCGCGGGTTCGATTCCCGCTACCCGCTCCAGCTTTTGCCACACGGGTTGCGCCTGAGTTGGCGATGTTGAAAACTTGCGGCTTTACAGGCAGTTTTACAGCTGCTGGCCGTCCTTCATCTGTTTGGCCGATGTGCCAGTTCGTCGAATATCTCACATTGAGGGTCGGCGGGGCCTCGAATGACCCCAACCGGAATGTCTACCCTTGGCCCGCTGGCTTCTGCTGGCGGGCTTTTTTTGAGCATCACGCAGCAGTTGTGGCCGACGTGCATCGGCGCCGCTGCTGGTGGGCCTGTCTGGTCGTCTGGCCGGCCACGGGATGCGCCCCGCTACCCGCTCCAATCCTCAGCCCACCTCCCGCAAAATAAAATCGTGCAGCATCTTGGCCGCCGGCGACAGCGCGCGGTTCTTTACCGTGATCAGGCTGTAGGGCCTGACCTCGATGTCGAACTCGGTCTGGACGACGTCGATGGCGCCGTCGAGCCCTTCGGGGTTCTGAATGAACTTCGCGACCTGGATCGACACCGGCGCGATCGCGTCGGATTGCGCGACCATGACCAGAGTCAGTAACAGCGAGCTGGTGTTGAGGATGCGATCCGGCAGCGCGATGTTGCGGTTCAAAAAGTTGCTTTCCATGGCTTGGCGCAGCGGCGAGCCGCCCGACTGGAAAACCCAGTCATAGGCGGCGGTGTCTTCCAACCGCACTGCCTTGCCCTTGGTCAGCAGGTGGCCGCGGCGCACGATCAGGCAGGCCTTCTCGACGCCGATGACGCGGGCCTCGAACAGCCGCGGATTGAGGTCGTCGGGGATGCGGGCGATGATGAAATCGTGCCGAGAGGCGATCAGCTCGCGCGCCAGCACGTTCGAGGTCTCGACCTGCATGGTGATCTCGATGCGCGGATAGAGGCGCCGGATCTCGCGGATCGCCGGCACCGCCAGCTCGATCGCCGGTGCCGTGACCGCGCCCAGGAACACCGAGCCGCCCTTGCCCGCCTTGAGCTCGAAGATCTCGCGGTCGACCTCGCGCATCTCGAGCAGGATCGACCGCGCGCGCCGTGCCAACGCCTTGCCATAGGGCGTCAGCGTGATGCCACGCGGCAGCCTTTCGCAGAGCTTGACGTCGAGCACCGCCTCCATCTCGGCGATCATGCGCGAAGCCGCCGGCTGCGAGATGTTCATGACCTGGGCCGCGGCACTCACCCGGCCGTGCTCGTCGAGGGCTGCGATCATACGCATGTGACGCAGGCTCAAGCCGCTGCGCAGCAGGGTTCCGCCATCGCGCGGAATCTCATCGTAACCGGCTGATATTCCACCAGGATTTCGCAGCGCCGCCATGATTTTTCCCTACTCCTACGCCCGGCGCGCCAGCTGGATCCGGCAGCGTCGTCACTAGCCTAAGCCATATCAGTCTCGATATAGCAACCATCAAAGATCGCATTTGACAGTTATGGCAAAGCGACACACCCTTCGCGCGTCCTGAGACTTGACGGTCGGTGACGAGGGAAAACTCGTATCGATTGAACCAGAGTTTCGGGGCCGATTGGGAGGATACCGGAGATCGATTGACGGCAGCGGCGCGTTTGGCGCTCCTGCACGATTGCGCGGCCCACGAAACCCAAGGGTACGCGTCCATCAACCAGGGAGAGTTAATGTGAAGATTATCAAGACACTGGCCGCCGTCGCGGCCCTAGGCATCGCGGCTATGACGCTGCCGGCGCAAGCGGGCGAAGGCCTGGTCGGCGTGCTGATGCCCACCAAGACCTCGCAGCGCTGGATCAACGACGGCGACGCCGTCAAGTCCCAGCTCGAGGCTCTGGGCTACACTGTCGACCTGCAATACGCGCAGGACGACATTCCGAACCAGCTCAGCCAGCTGGAAAACGAAATCACCAAAGGCCCGAAGGCGCTGATCATCGCTTCGATCGACGGCACCACGATGGGGGATGCGCTGCAGAAGGCGAATGACGCCGGCGTCGTCGTCGTCGCTTACGACCGCCTGATCAAGAAGACGCCAAATGTCGACTACTACACCACCTTCGACAATTTCGGCGTCGGCGTCATCCAGGCCAAATCGCTGCTCAAGGGCCTCGGCTATCCCGAGAAGAAAGGCCCGTTCAACATCGAGCTGTTCGGCGGTTCGCCGGACGACAACAATGCGTTCTTCTTCTATAACGGCGCCATGTCGGTTCTTCAGCCGCTGATCGACGACAAGACCCTCGTCGTGAAGTCCGGCCAGATGGGCATGGACAAGGTCGGCACGCTGCGCTGGCTGGCGGCAACCGCCCAGGCCCGCATGGACAATCTGCTCTCCGCCAACTACTCGGACGGCAGCCGCGTCGATGGCGTGCTCTCGCCCTATGACGGCCTGTCGCGCGGCATCATCGCTTCGCTGCGCGCCGTAGGCTACGGCACTGCCGATCAGCCATGGCCGATCGTCACCGGACAGGACGCCGAGACCGCTTCGGTCAAGGCGATCATCGCCGGCGAGCAGTATTCGACCGTGTTCAAGGACACCCGCGAACTCGCCAAGGCGACGGTCGAACTCGTCGACAAGGTGCTCTCGGGCGGCAAGCCGGAAGGCCTCGACACCACGACCTACAACAACGACGTCAAGGTCGTTCCCTCGATCCTGTTGACGCCGCATGACGTCGACAAGTCGAACTACCAGGCGCTGGTGGTCGACTCCGGCTACATCAAGGCCGAAGAACTGAAGTAATCGCGGTTACAAAGCCTGGGGTCCTGCGCAGGCAGGGCCCCTTTTCGTTGGCGAGCCAGCCCGGTATTGTTTGCGGACCTCGCAGGAGTGGTATTCTCAATGGCATCGACGATTTTGGAGATGCGCGACATCACCAAGACGTTTCCCGGCGTCAAGGCGCTGTCGAACGTCAAGCTCATGGTCGAGGAAGGCGAGATCCATGCCGTGGTCGGCGAGAACGGCGCCGGCAAGTCGACGCTGATGAAGGTGCTGTCGGGTGTGTATCCGTCCGGCACCTATGACGGCCAGATCATCTATCGCGGCGATGAGTGCCATTTCAAAGGCATCCATGACAGCGAGCGCAAGGGCATCGTCATCATCCACCAGGAGCTTGCGCTGGTGCCGATGCTGTCTATCGCCGAAAACATATTTCTCGGCAACGAGCAGGCCAAATACGGCGTCATCGACTGGAATGCCAACGAGACGCGCACCAGCGCCCTGCTCAAGAAGGTCGGCCTCAAGGAAGACCCCAACACGCTGATCACCAATATCGGCGTCGGCAAGCAGCAGCTGGTCGAGATCGCCAAGGCGCTCAGCAAAGAAGTGAAGCTGCTCATTCTGGACGAGCCGACGGCGAGCCTGTCCGAAAAGGACAGCCAGGCGCTGCTCGATCTGCTGCTCGAATTCAAGCGGCAGGGCATCACTTCGATCCTGATCTCCCACAAGCTCAACGAGGTGAACCGGGTCGCCGACAAGGTCACGATCATCCGTGACGGCCGGACCATCGAGACGTTGGCCAAGAAGGACATCTCGGAGGACCGCATCATCACCTCGATGGTCGGCCGTTCGCTCGACGACCGCTACCCGCCGCGAGAGCCGAAGATCGGTGAGACCGTTCTCGAAGTGAAAAACTGGTCGGTCTACCATCCCATCCATGCCGAGCGGCAGGTCATCAAGGGCATCAACCTCAACGCCCGCAAGGGCGAGGTGGTCGGCATTGCCGGGCTGATGGGCGCCGGCCGGACCGAGTTTGCCATGAGCCTGTTCGGCCGGTCCTATGGCCGTCGCATCACGGGCGAGGTGTTCCTTAACGGCAAGCCGATCGATGTCTCTTCGGTGAGCAAGGCGGTGGAACACGGCATCGCCTATGTTACGGAGGACCGCAAGACCTACGGTCTCAACTTGATCGACCATATCAAGCATAACATCACGCTGGCCAACCTGCCCGGCGTCTCGCGCCATGGCGTTATCGACGATTTGCGCGAGCTTTCCGTCGCCAACGATTATCGCGGCAGGACCAATATCCGCGCCTCAAGCGTCTACCAGATGACCGGCAACCTTTCTGGCGGCAATCAGCAGAAGGTGGTGCTGTCGAAATGGCTGTTCGCCAATCCGGAAGTGCTGATCCTCGACGAGCCGACACGCGGTATCGATGTCGGCGCCAAATATGAAATCTATACGATCATCGCGCGTCTCGCCTCCGAGGGTAAGGCAATCATCGTCATCTCGTCGGAAATGCCCGAACTGCTCGGCATCACCGACCGCATCTACGTCATGAACGAAGGACGCATCGTCGGCGAAATGGCGGCGAGCGACGCCAGCCAGGAAAAGATCATGCGCGCCATCGTCCGTGGAGAAGGGAAAGCATCATGAGCACCGAAAGCGCTCCCGGGCCGCAAACCGGCGTCGCCCAGGATATACAACAGGCACCTCGCATTGCCGTCTCGGCGCTGGTCACCAATCTGCGCGAATACGGGTTGGTGCTGGCGTTGATCGCAATCATGGTGTTCTTCCAGTTCACCACGTCCGGAACGCTGTTCAAGCCGGTGAACCTCAGCAATCTCGTGCAGCAGAACAGCTTCATCATCGTGATGGCGCTGGGCATGCTTCTGGTGATCGTTTCGGGCCATATCGATCTCAGCGTCGGCTCAGTCGCCGGCTTCATCGGCGCACTGGCGGCGATGATGATGGTTATCTGGCCGCTTGGCCCATTGAGCAATCCGCTGGTGGTGTCGATCATCTGCCTGATCGTGGGTGGCGCGATCGGCGCGGCACAAGGCTACTGGATTGCCTATCACCGAATACCGAGCTTTATCGTCACGTTGGCGGGCATGCTGATCTTCCGCGGCATCTGTCAGGCGCTGCTGGGTGGCGGGTCTTCCGTGGGGCCGCTTCCAGTCGGCTTCAAGGCGCTGAGTTCCGGCTTCATTCCGGACCTGATCGGCCCATTGACGCTGATACCACCGACCGTGAACGCCGCCGGCAAAACCATTGTCGGCAGCGGCCTGACGCTGCACCTGACGACTATCGTGATCGGCCTCGCCGCCGTGCTCGCCTATGCCTATTTCGGGCTCAGGGCGCGGCGCACCCGCGAGCGGCATGGCTACGAAGCCGAGCCTTTCTCGCTGTTCGTCGTCAAGACCCTGGTGATCAGCGGGCTGGCACTGTTTCTGGTCTACCAATTCGCCACCTATAGGGGCCTGCCCATCGTTCTCATGGTGATGGGCGTGCTGATAGCGTTGTTCGTCTTCGTTACCAAACGCATGACGATCGGACGCCGCATCTATGCGATGGGCGGCAATGCCAAGGCAGCCCAGCTATCGGGCATCAAGACCGAACGGCTGACGTTGATGGTGTTCATCAACATGGGCGTGCTGTCGGCACTCGGCGGCCTGATTATCGCGGCGCGCCTGGGGCAGGCGGTGCCTGCGGCGGGCCTCGGCAGCGAACTCGACGTCATCGCCGCGGTGTTCATTGGTGGCGCTTCGGCGATGGGCGGCGTCGGCCAGGTCATCGGCGCGGTGGTCGGCGGTTTCATCATGGGCGTCATGAACAACGGCATGTCGATCATGGGCGTCAATGTCGATTGGCAGCAGGTGGTCAAAGGCCTGGTGCTGCTCGGCGCCGTCGTCTTCGACGTCTACAACAAGAACAAGGCTTGAGAGGCAACCAGGAGGCATACAGGTCACATCGCGGCGCTGCCGGGCGGCGCGAAGAAGTCCCCCGAGGGACCTGACCCGCGAGCGCAATCCGGACGAAGAATTTCAACCGCGGCGTGGACAGGGTCCGAGCCGCGCCGGGCAGGGTTTGCCAAGAAGGCAGGCCGCAATTCAGAGAGGGTTACCATGCTGATCTCACAGATCCTCGACGACGCCGAGACGATCCGCGTCGTTGCCCGCAACGGCGGCAAGACCCGCGTCATCAACGGCGCTCGCAGCGTCTATTCGCTGGCGATGGAAGCCGCGCGCACCGGCACCGGGCTTGTCGCCCTGATCGAGCGCAAGGGCTTCGGCGAAACCGTCGATCTCGACGCAGCCTACAAGAAGGGACGGCTGCTGTCGCCGATCAACCATCCCGATCCGGCGCATCTCCATCTCACCGGCACCGGGCTGACGCATCTCGGCTCCGCCGCGACCCGCGATTCCATGCACAAGAAGCTCAGCGATGGCGGCGAGGAACAGCTGACCGATTCCATGAAGATGTTCCGCATGGGGCTGGAGGGCGGCAAGCCGGCGAAGGGCCAGATCGGCGTGCAGCCCGAATGGTTCTACAAGGGCAACGGTACCATGGCAGTGGCGCCCGGCGCGGCGCTCATGTCGCCCGCCTTCGCCCAGGATGCCGGCGAGGAGCCGGAAATCGCCGGAATCTATGTGATCGGCGACGACGGCGCCCCGTTCCGCGTCGGCTTCACGCTGTCGAACGAGTTTTCCGACCACGTCACCGAGCGCGTGAATTATCTCTTCCTCGCCCATTCGAAACTGCGCAACGCCTCGTTCGGGCCGGAGATCCTGATCGGCGACCTGCCGTCCGACATTCGCGGCGCTTCACGCATCCTGCGCCACGGCAAGCTGCTTTGGGAAAAGCCGTTCCTGTCGGGCGAGGCGAACATGTCGCACACCATTGGCAATCTCGAGCATCACCACTTCAAATACTCGGCCTTCCGCCAGCCGGGCGACGTGCATGTGCACATGTTCGGCACGGCGACGCTGTCCTTCGCCGACGGCATCAGGACGGAGGCCGGCGACGTGTTCGAAATCGAGGCGCAGGATTTCGGCCTGCCGCTGCGCAACCCGCTCGAAATCGAGCAGCCGGTGAAGGTGGCGGTGAAGGCGCTTTGAGCCGGCATAGCCGCAAGTAAGGGGAAGCTCAGCGCGCCGCGCGGAAATGCTTGGACAGTTTTAGGCCCTGCGCCTGATAGTTGGAGCCGAGATCGGTGCCGTAGAGTGCCTGCGGCCGTTTCAGCATGTGCTCGTAGACCAGCCGCCCGACGATCTGGCCATGGTCGAGAATGAACGGCACTTCGTGGCTACGCACCTCGAGCACCGCCCGGCTGCCGGTGCCGCCCGACGCCGAATGGCCGAAACCGGGGTCGAAGAAACCGGCATAATGGACGCGAAACTCGCCGACCAACGGATCGAAGGGCGTCATTTCGGCGGCGTAGAGCGGCGGCACATGCACCGCCTCGCGTGACACCAGGATATAGAATTCGTCCGGATCGAGCACCAGCTCGCCGGCACCGCTCTTGTAGAGCGGCTCCCAGAAATGGACGACATCCTGCGCGGCGCGCTTGTCGACGTCGACCAGGCCGGTGTGGTGCTTGCCGCGATAGCCGACCAGCCCGTCCTTGTCACCGTCGAGGTCGATCGACAACGCGATGCCGCCGCCTGAGATGTTGGGCGGCTCGGTGGCGACCAGCATCTCGGCGCGATGCAGGTCGTGCAGTTCGCTTTCCGACAAAAGCGCATTGCCGGTGCGGAACCTGATCTGCGACAGCCGCGAGCCGGTGCGCACGACGATCGGGAAGGTGCGCGGGCTGACCTCCAGATAGAGCGGGCCTTCATAGCCGGCGGCGATCTTGTCGAACTCGTGGCCGCGGTCGGTCATTACCCGAGTGAAGATGTCGAGCCGCCCGGTCGAGCTCTTCGGGTTGGCCGAAGCCGAAATATGCGCGGGCAGCGCCAGGCTTTCGAGCAGTGGCACGATGTAGACGCAGCCGGTTTCGAGCACGGCACCTTCGGCGAGGTTGATCTCGTGCAACTTCAGCCGGTCGAGCTTGTCGACAACTCTGTGGTCGGGGCCGGGCAAGAAGGAAGCACGCACGCGCCAGGCCTTGTCGCCGAGCCTGAGGTCAAGGCTGGCCGGCTGGATCTGGTCGGCATCGAGCGCGCGCGGCGATTTCAGCGCGCCCGTCTGGAACAGCGCGGAAATATCCCGATCGGGAAGAATGCCTGTCTGCCGCAAGGGTCTGGCTCCGTTCGAACACCGGGCGAGGTCTTGTTTCGTCACAGGTCCTTGCCACAAACCGTGGACGCCTTTGGCACCTGCTTGGTACAACCGTCTTAATCATGCCGGCAATTGACGCAAGCGTGGTGCGGGTCTAAAGCTCGTTATCCCGTGGTGATTTGGCCGGTCGGCTTGCAGCCACGTTAAACAAGTCGCTAAAGGACCGTCGGGCCGCAAGGCCATATGGACCGGTTGCGACTTTCGCGACCGGTTTTTTGTTGTTTGGACCATTTTTGGTGTTTGGATAGAATGATGACCAAGAAGCGCGACTGGAAGCCTCAGACCGCACTCGTGCATGCCGGGACGCTGCGTTCCGGCTTCGGCGAGACCTCCGAGGCGATGTATCTCACCCAAGGCTATGTCTACGAGACGGCGCAAGCGGCGGAAGCCCGCTTCAAGGGGGAGGAGCCGGGCTTCATCTATTCGCGCTATGCCAATCCGACGGTCGACATGTTCGAAAAGCGTATGTGCGCGCTGGAAGGCGCCGAGGACGCGCGCGCTACGGCGTCCGGCATGGCGGCGGTGACGGCAGCGCTGCTGTGCAGCGCCAGGGCGGGCGACCATATCGTGGCGGCGCGCGCACTGTTCGGCTCCTGCCGCTGGGTGGTCGAGACGCTGGCGCCGAAATACGGCATCGGGGCAACGCTGGTCGACGGCACCGACGTCGCCAACTGGGAACAGGCGGTCAAGCCGAACACCAAACTGTTCTTCCTGGAAAGCCCGACCAATCCGACGCTGGAGGTGGTAGACATCGCCGCCGTCGCGGCACTTGCCAACTCGATCGGCGCCAGGCTGATCGTTGACAATGTCTTCGCCACGCCCTTGCAGCAAAAACCCTTGCAGCTCGGCGCCCACATCGTCGTCTATTCGGCAACGAAGCATATTGACGGCCAAGGGCGCTGCCTTGGAGGCGTTATCTTGTCGGACAAAAAATGGATCGACGAGAACCTGCATGACTATTTCCGCCACACCGGCCCCAGCCTCTCGCCCTTCAATGCCTGGACCCTGCTGAAAGGCCTGGAGACGCTGCCGCTACGCGTCCGCCAGCAGACGGAAAGTGCCGGCCGCATAGCGGATTTCCTCGCCGAGCGCCCGCAAATCGCCCGTGTCATCTATCCCGGCCGTGCCGACCACCCGCAAGCGGCCGTGGTCAAGAAGCAGATGTCGGGCGGCTCAACGCTGATCTGCCTGGATGTGAAGGGCGGCAAGCAGGCGGCCTTTGCTTTCCAGAACGCGCTCGACATCGTGCTGATTTCCAACAATCTCGGCGACGCCAAGAGCCTGATCACCCATCCGGCGACGACCACACACAAGAACTTGACCGATGAGGCCCGCGCCGAGCTCGGCATCGGGCCGGGCACGCTCAGGCTTTCCGTCGGCCTGGAAGATACCGACGATCTGCTCGAAGATATCGAGCAAGCGCTGAGAGCCGCCGGATAGGGCTGACCGAACAGAGGTGAGCGGGGGGCGCCGATCAGGCGCCGGACGGGGTCTCTTCCAGCTCCGCGACGGCCTTGGTCTGGATGGTCATAACGTTGCCGCGCCAGTCGACGGCGCCGCTCAGCCAGCCGCGCGCCCATATCGCCGGCAGCATGCAGTCGCGAACCATCATCGCCAGGATGGTGCGCAGCGACAGGTGCCATCCTTTGACCCAGGCCAAGGCACATTCCGGCAGGTAGGCCGCGACCAGCACGGCGATGGCGGTTGCCGGCAGGCTGACGCCGGCGTCAGCCGCCGCGATCAGCGCAAGCAGCAGCGGCGGCGCCGCGCCGATCAGGATCTCGGGGGCGAAGAACAGCGCGAAGGTGACGCGGCGCAGCCGCGCCCAACGCGCCTGCCGAGACCAGATCTCGCCAAGCGTGCGCCGGCCGAGCGGCTGTTCGAAGGGCGAAGCGACAAGATTGACGCGAAGTCCGAGCCGGTTGACCAGCTTGGTCGCGGCGGCGTCCTCGGCGATCTCGGCGGCCAGTGCGCGGATGCCGCCATTGGCGTCAAGCATCGGCTTGTTCCACAACATGCTCTTGCCCTGGGCGAAGCCAAGGCCGAGCGCCTCTCCAGCGTACTGCCAGCGTGCCTGCAGTGTGTTGAGAAAGGCGCATTCGACCTCCCCCCAAAACCCTTCAGGCCGCGAGCCGATCGGCGTCGAGCAGACGAGGCCGGTGTCGGGCCGCCATGCCGCCATCAGCTGCTGGACATAATCGCTCGGCATAAGCACGTTGGAATCGGCAAGGATGACCCAGCGATAAAGCGCCGGTTCCCAACCCTTCACGCAATTGTTGAGTTTCGGATTGCCGCTGATGCGGTCGTCGCCGACGAGCAGCCGGGCGCGTATAGCCGGAAAACGCGCCATTGCAGTGGTGATCGACTTGACCACGGGGTCGTCGGCATGGGCGACGCAGAAGATGAGTTCGTAGCGCGGCCAGTCGAGTGAGAAGGCGCGCTCCAGCGTCTCCTCGGTAAACGGCTCGACGCCGCGCGCCGGGACGACGATCGATACCGGTGGCACGGTGGCGGCCGGCGATGCGATCCTAGCTGCTCGCTTCAGCTTCAGCGAAGCTAACAGGATGCTGGCGAGATTTGAAAGAAGGAGAGCTATGGAAAAGAGGGCGGCTGCGAATGTCGGTTCCATCGAGATCTGGTCACTCCAGAAATGCTGGCCGCATGACGGCCGTTTTCAACAATTCGACAGAACACCGAGTCGCCCGGCACAAGCCTGCACACCATCATTGTCATGTGTCACTTAAATGACATTGTTTTTCGGCACCTGCGCTTGAGTCGGGCAAGGAGATGACGCGCATCGTTGATCAAACTGCGCTGAGCGTCGAAAGTTCCGTCTACATTGCTTTGGAGCAGTTCATGTACAGCGCCGTCACCCGCAACATCGAAGTGCAGGTCAGGCCGTTCTATCTGGAGGATCATTCCGACCCGCCGCAAAACCGCTATGTCTGGGGCTACCAGGTGACCATCGACAATCGGTCGGACGAGTTCGTGCAGCTTCTGTCGCGCTACTGGCACATTACCGACGGCACCGGCAAGGTCGAGGAAGTGCGCGGCCCCGGGGTCGTCGGCGAGCAACCCGGACTCAACCCCGGCGACAGCTATCAGTATACGTCTGGATGCCCGCTCTCGACCCCGTCCGGCATCATGGTCGGGCACTACACAATGCGCAACAAGCGGGGCGAGACCTTCGACGTCGCCATCCCCGCCTTCTCACTCGATTTGCCAGGCACGCGGCGCACCGTCAATTGACGTTCACTTTGATTCCTCTTCCCGCCTTGCGGGGCGAGGAACCCAAGTTCTGCGAAGGCAGCCGCACTGACGCTCGTTATTGAGCCGCTGCAAATTCCGCCGGGTCGAAGTCATATTGCTTCGAGCAGAATTCGCAGGCGACGTGAATGCTACCATCCTCGGTGCTGTCTCTGATCTCCTCGGCGGAAAAACCCTCGAGGATGCCGCGGATCTTCTCCCTCGAGCATGAGCACTGGTCGGCGACCGGCACGCCGCCGAAGACGCGGACACCATGCTCGTGGAACAGCCGGTAAAGCAGCCGCTCGGCGCCGATAGTCGGATCGATCAGCTCGGTCGGTTCAATAGTACCAAGCAGCGCCAGCAGTTCCTGCCAGGAATTGTCGGTCGGGTCGTGGATTTCCTCACGCGGATCGCCGTCGCCCCCGGGAAGGTCGGGTACGCGCATGCGTTCCGGCGACTGCGGCAGGAATTGTGCCAGCAGGCCACCGGCGCGCCATTGCTCGCGGGCACCGCCGACGCCGGGCGTCAGAAGCTTGGCCACCGAAAGCCGTAGGTCGGTCGGAATCTGCTCCGATTGGCGGAAATAGGTGCGTGCGGCTTCTTCCAGCGTGACGCCGTCGAGCTGGACGATGCCCTGGTAGCGTTGCGTGTGGGCGCCCTGGTCGATTGTCAGCGCCAGGACGCCGCTGCCGAGCAGCGTCTGCGGCGACGTCTCGCCGGCAGCCGTCAAAGCCTCCAGCCGGTCGGCATCGAAGCGGGCATAGGCGCGCAGCGCGTGCGGCGTGGAGAAATCCGCGACCAGCATATCGACCGGCCCGTCGGTGCGGGTCTGCAGAATGAACTTGCCCTCGAACTTCAACGAAGTTCCGAGCAGGACGGTCAGCACACAGGCTTCGGCCAGTAGTCGTGCCACCGGCTCGGGATACTCGTGGCGGCTGAGAATAGCGTCGAGCATCGGCCCGAGCTGGACGGTACGGCCGCGCACGTCGAGCGGGCCGACCTCAAACGGCACGACATGGTCGTCGCCGGCGTAGCCGAACTCGCCGAGCTTGGGTTGATGTTCAGCCAATTGACGAGTTTCCAACATGACAAAGCTCCGGGGCGCGGCGATGCCGCCCTCCGGGGCGCATGCGACGAGACGCGCTCGATTTGCGTGATGCGCCTGAGATAGGCACCACGAACTCCCGGATCAAGGCGGCCCGGATCAAGCGCCCAGGCACCAGGCCAAAACCGCCTTCTGGGCGTGGAGCCGGTTCTCGGCCTCGTCGAACACCACCGAATGCGGCCCATCGATGACCTCGTCGGTAACCTCCTCACCGCGATGCGCCGGCAGACAGTGCATGAACAGCGCGTCCGGCTTGGCTTTCGCCATCAGGGCCGCGTTGACCTGATAGGGCAAGAAGACATTGTGGCCGCGCGCACGGTGCTCCTGACCCATCGAGACCCAGCAGTCGGTGACGATGCAGTCGGCCTCGTGAACGGCCTCCTCGGGCGAACGAGTGAATTTCAGCTTGCCGCCATTGGCCTTCGACCAGTCGACATGCCTCTGAGCCGGTTCGCTGCCTTCGGGCACGGCGACGTTCAGCTTGAAGCGGAACCGCGCAGAGGCCTCCAGTAAAGAATGCAGGACATTATTGCCGTCGCCGGTCCAGGCGATCGTCTTGCCGGCCACCGGACCGCGGTGCTCTTCGAAGGTCATGATGTCGGCCATCAACTGGCAGGGATGGGTTTCGTCGGTCAGCCCGTTGATGACGGGCACCGTAGCGTTTTCCGTCAGTTCCAGCAGCCGGTCATGCGAGGTGGTGCGGATCATGATGGCATCGACATAGCGCGACAGCACCTTGGCCGTGTCTGCAATAGTCTCGGAACGGCCAAGTTGCATCTCGGTGCCAGTCAGCATGATCGTCTCGCCACCCAACTGCCGCATGCCGACGTCGAACGACACGCGCGTGCGCGTCGAGGGCTTGTCGAAGATCATCGCCAGCACCTTGCCTTCGAGCGGCTTGGTGCGTTCGCCGGCCTTGAGCCTCGCCTTTCGCACAGCTGCGTCGTCGAGCATGAAGCGCAGATCGCCTTCGGAAACGGCGGATAGATCGGTGAAGTGGCGAAGGGACATCAGGAATTCCAGGATTACTTCGCGGCGGCAGCGACGATGGCATCCGCCAGGCTCTTGGCGCCGGCACGAATGCGCTCGAGCCCCTCGTGGATCTCGGCATCGGTGACGGTGAGAGGCGGCAACAGACGGATAACGTTGTCGCCGGCCGGAACCGTCAAGAGATGCTGGTCGCGCAGTGCCACCGTAACCTTGGTGTTGGGCATCGCGCATTTAAGGCCGAGCATCAGGCCGGTGCCCCTGATGCTTTCGATAACGTCCGGAAATTCGTCGGCGACACCGGCCAGCCCCTGTTTCAAGAGCAGCGCCTTGCGCCGGACGTCATCGAGAAAGCCGTCTTCCAGCACCACGTCGAGCACGGCGTTGCCGACCGCCATGGCCAGCGGATTGCCGCCGAAGGTGGTGCCGTGCACGCCGGCGGTCATGCCGGCCGCTGCCTCGTCGGTGGCGAGGCAGGCGCCCATCGGGAAGCCGCCGCCGATGCCCTTGGCCACCGCCATGAGGTCGGGTGTGACACCCGCCCACTCATGCGCGAACAGCTTTCCGGTGCGGCCGACGCCGCATTGGACCTCGTCGAAAATCAAGAGCAGTCCGTGCTGATCGCAGAGCTGCCTGAGCCGCTTCAGCGATTGCGACGGCACTTGCCTGATGCCGCCCTCACCTTGCACCGGCTCGATCAGGATCGCCGCGGTTTCAGGCGTGATCGCCTTTTCGGCGGCGTCGATGTCGTCGAAGCCGACTTGGTCGAAGCCGTCGACCTTGGGGCCGAAACCTTCCAGATATTTGTACTGGCCGCCGGCGGCGATGGTCGCCAGGGTGCGGCCATGGAAGGCGCCTTCGAAGCTGATGGTGCGGAAGCGCTCGGGATGGCCCTTGACGAAGTGATAGCGCCGCGCCGTCTTGATGGCGCATTCAAGCGCCTCTGCGCCGGAATTGGTGAAGAACACCTTGTCGGCGAAGCTGGCGTCGGCCAGCCGCTCGCCGAGCCGGCTCTGTCCCGGAATCTCGTACAGATTGGAGACGTGCCAGAGCTTGGCGGCCTGTTCAGTGAGGGCCGCGACCAGATGCGGATGGCTGTAGCCCAATGAATTCACGGCGATGCCGCCTGCGAAATCGAGATATCGCTCGCCCTTGTCGGTGACCAGCCAGGTGCCTTCACCGTGGTCGAAAGCCAGGGGTGCGCGAACAAAGGTCTCGAAAAGCGCCGAACCGCTCATTATATGCGTCTCCGGAACCGGAAAATCAAAAAGCCGCCAAAGCGGCGGCCCTTGTGGCTTATCGTGTTTTTCGGCCGTGAAGTCAACGAAAAGGTCGCGCAAGGACGTGCGGCAAGCCCCCCAGCACAATGCCGGCTCATAAGCGACCGGGCAAGTTGGGGAAAACCGAAAAAACCGATTCGTGTTGGCCTTGGGACTCTTGTCACCGAGTCAGCGCATAAGGTAATTGTAGTAGAGAAATAACTAGATTTCGTGCGGCGGACCTAATCACCCGATATATGTGGTGTCTGCCCGGCAGAAGCCGGGTCGGGAATGGATTCCGATTGCCGCACTTTTCAGCAGGAGCGCGGTCTCATGAACTGGACTGACGAGCGAGTCGAACTTCTCAGAAAATTGTGGTCGGAGGGTCTCAGCGCCAGCCAGATCGCCGCACAGCTTGGTGGGGTCAGCCGCAATGCGGTCATCGGCAAAGTGCACCGGCTGAAACTGTCCGGCCGCGGACGCACAACCGCATCACCGGCACGCCAGAAGAAGACGGTACAGGGATCGACGATCCAGAAATCGGTGTCGCGGGCAGCAAGCGCCACGCGCCATGCCACCACGTCGATGTCGATCGGTGCGACCGCGCTCAAGGCGCAGTTCGATGCCGAACCGGTGTCGCGCCACTATATCCGCCCGGTCGAAAACGTCGTCGTGCCGATCTCCCGGCATCTGCAACTCGTCGAGCTGAACGAGCGCACCTGCAAGTGGCCGAATGGCGATCCGCTTTCGGAAGACTTCCATTTCTGCGGCAACGACGCCGCCGAAACCGGACCCTACTGCAAGTACCACGCCCGGGTGGCGTTCCAGCCGGCGTCGGAGCGGCGGCGGAGCAGGTGAATGGTGGCGGCTTGAGCCTGGCGTAAGAAGCAAGGCTCCCATTTAGCCCTATTCACTATTCACCTCTCTTCAAAGCCACCCATTCTTGCGAAACCGCCAGTAAAGAAACGTGCAGATCAGGGCGATTGCCGCCAGTACGGCCGGGTAGCCATATTCCATCCTCAGTTCCGGCATGTCGCTGAAATTCATGCCGTAGATGCCGGCGAATGCTGTCGGCACGGCCAAGATGGCGGCCCATGAGGCAAGCTTCTTGGAGATCGCCGTCTCCTGACTCTGGCCGACCAGAAGGCTCGCCTCGAAGGCGAAGGCGAGAACCTCACGCAGGCTGTCGATCTTTTCCTGGACCGTGCGGATGTGGTCGGTGACGTCGCGAAACAGCGGGTGCATGGCTGTATGGATTTGCGGCAGATCGGCGCTGGTCAGCCGCCGGCAGACCTCCACCAGCGGCAGGGCCGCATTACGCAGGCGCAAGAGATCGCGGCGCAGCATGTAAAGCCGCTCGATGTCGGAGCCGGTCATCGGCTTCAGCAGAACCTTGTCCTCGATCGCCTCGACCTCGTTTTCGATCTGCTCGAGCACCGGCATGTAGTTGTCGACGATGAAATCGAGAATGGCGTAGAGGACGAAATCCTCGCCCTTGGCGAGGGAATGCGGACAGCTTTCCCAGTGCTGGCGAACGGCGGCGTAGGAGGTCGACGGGCCATGCCTGACGCTGACAATGTAGCCAGCGCCGACGAACAGATGCGTCTCGCCGAAGGTGACACGGCTGTCGATCAGCTGCGCCGTGCGGGCAACGATGAACAGGGCATCACCATATTGCTCGATCTTCGGCCGTTGGTGCGGATGCTCGGCGTCCTCGATCGCCAACTCGTGCAGATGGAATTGCGCCTGGACGCGCAGCAATAAATTGCGGTCGGGCTCCAGCAGTCCGATCCAGACGACATGGCCCGGCTTCCCGGCCCATTCGCCGGCTTCCTCGATCGGTATGTCGGCGATGCGCCGCCCAGCCGTATAGACGCCGCAAGCGATTATGCCCGACATCGGCGGCGCGGGAGCAAACTCGCGGACATATTCCATCCCAGCCTCCTGAAGGCAGGCTTTCATCGCGGAACTGAGAAGTCGGCGCGTCGAAAGCTTAGCGCAATTTGCTCTCAGGTGGCGAATCCGAAATTCGCATTAGTGTCGAGCAGCAGGGGAGCTGCTTTTCGGATTTGAGAGCCACTCCACCAAGTGGCAACTCTAGCGGCCACCACGTTTTGTTTCGAGAACTCACTTCGCAGGCAGCGTTGCGGGAAGAATTATCTTATCCGTCTTGTCGCCCTTCGGGCGATCGGCCGGCATCTGATCGCCGGTGACGATATAGTAGATCGTCTCGGCGATGTTGGTGGCGTGGTCGCCGATGCGCTCGATGTTCTTGGCGCAAAACAGGAGATGCGTGCAGGGCGTGATGTTGCGTGGGTCTTCCATCATGTAGGTCAACAACTCGCGAAACAGCGAGGTGTACATGGCATCGATCTGGTCGTCGCGGTCGCGCACGAAACCGATTTTCTCCACCGACCGCGACGCGTAGACGTCGAGCACTTCCTTGAGCTGGGTCAGTGCCAGATTGGCCAAAGCCTCGAGGCCGCGGAACAGGCTGTTCGGCTGGCGCCCGTCGGCGACGGCAACCACCCGCTTGGCGATGTTCTTGCCGAGGTCGCCCACCCGTTCGAGGTCCGCCGAGATGCGGATCGCGCCGACGATCTCGCGCAGATCCGTCGCCATCGGCTGGCGCTTGGCGATGATGATGATCGCCTTGTCGTCGATCTCACGCTGCCCCTCATCCAGAACCAGGTCGTCTCGAATGACTTTCTGGGCGAGCCCCGGATTCGCATTGACCAGCGCCGCTACTGCCTGCTCGACCATGCGCTCGGCATGCCCGCCCATCGCCGCGATGCGCTTCGACAGATATTTCAGCTCCTCGTCATAGGCGCTGACGATGTGCACGGACTGCATGGACGAATGCCTTCCCGGATCTTCTGGTTGAGTCGTTCGCTCGAATCCCCGCTGATACGCTAGCCGGATGACAGAAAAAAGAAACGGCCCATCATGTGGTAGATAGTACGGCGTCAGCGAGCCGGCAAATGGACCGTGAACGCCGCGCCCTTGCCGACCTCCGACCTGATGGAGAGTCTGGCGTTGTGGCGGGTTAGGATATGCTTGACGATGGACAGGCCAAGGCCGGTGCCCTTTTGGGTCCGGCTGTTCTCGACATCGACGCGGTAGAAGCGCTCGGTGATGCGCGGGATATGTTCTTCGGGGATGCCGGGGCCGAAATCCCTGATGGTGACGTCGATGCCCGGCTCGGGATCGCTGTCGCCGCGCGTAATCGACACCACGACGCGTCCACCGGACTGACCGTATTTGCAGGCGTTTTCTAGCAGGTTTTCAAAAACCTGGAAAAGCTCGTCGCGATCGCCGGGCACGTCGAGCGGCCCTTGCGCGAAATCCCGCTCGATGACGACGCCGTTTTCCTTGGCCAGCGGCCCAAGCGAATCGATGACGCTGTCGATGGCCTGGCGCAGATCGACCTCGGTTCCCGGCTTGAGATAGGGCTTCATCTCCAGGCGTGACAGCGACAGAAGGTCGTCGATGAGGCGCGCCATGCGGCTGGTCTGGTTCTGCATGATCTGCAGGAACTGCTCGCGTGCCGCGGGGTCGTTGCGGGCCGGCCCGCGCAGCGTCTCGATGAAGCCAGCGATCGAGGCGAGAGGCGTGCGCAACTCGTGGCTGGCATTGGCAATGAAGTCGGCGCGCATTCTGTCGATCCGGCGCGCCTCGCTCTGGTCCTTGAACACCAGCACGTAGAGATCCGTGGCGTGGCCGACAGAAGACGCGCTCACCCGATAAGCTCGTTCGACCGGCAGCTTCTCGATGTAGTCGACGCTGTCCGAAGCGACGTTGCCCGACAAGATATTATCCAGCAAGGCCTGCATTTCCGGCGCGCGGAATTTCAGCGACAGCGATACGCCGGGGGCAATCCCACCAAAGGCTGCAAAGGCGGCGGCGTTGGCATGGACGACGGCGGCGGAGCGATCGAAAATGATCAGCGGATCGGCAACCGCCGCCGCGAGATATTCGCCGGAAAGCCGTTGCAGGCCGCTCGCCTCGATGGCCGCGGCATTTTCGGTCGATTGATGCGCGACGCCGGCCGGCAGCATCGCAGCGGCAACCAGCACGGCGCCTGCCAGCAGCACCACATAGCCGGATATGCCGGCAAAACCATAGACCATCAGAACTGCAACGAAGCCGGCCGCCAGCAGCCAGCGGCTGTTCCACAGCCGCATGGCGACGGCTTGCGCCCTGCCTTTCCGCTCTGTGCCGATGTCGGCCATTTGCGCTCCGTCGCCTGCGCTCCGTCTGCGGCCACCTCAAGAACTTCCTGCTGGACCGGCATGGAGGCTCCCAATAGCATGAGTCCGGAAGCTGGAAAGGTTCGTCTCGATGAAAAACGCCAAGGAAGGCCCCGCTACAGGTTCGTCGGGGCCGTTGAAGATCATGATCGACGGCAAGGAGCGGGAGTTCGACATCGAGGCCCCCACTCTTCCGGACTGGGTCGAGGACCGCAAGCTGACCGCCGGCGGCTATCCCTACGACAAGAAGATGAAGAGCGAGGGGTATGACGAGAGGCTCGAGCAGCTGCAGATCGAGCTGGTCAAGGCGCAGGCGTGGCTACAGTCGACGGGCAAGCGGGTGATGTCGCTGTTCGAGGGACGCGACGCCGCCGGCAAGGGCGGCACGATCTTCGTTTTGCGCCAGTATCTGAACCCTCGGACGGCGCGCAACGTGGCGCTGACCAAGCCAACAGCCACTGAGCTTGGACAATGGTACTTCCAGCGCTACGTCGACCACTTCCCGACGTCGGGCGAATTCGTCACCTTTGACCGCTCCTGGTACAACCGCGCCGGCGTTGAACCGGTGATGGGATTCTGCACGCCCGCGCAGCACGAGCAATTTCTGGACGAGGTTCCGCATTTCGAGCGGATGATCCGCAACGAGGGCATCTATTTCTTCAAATTCTGGCTGAACATCGGCAGGGAAACGCAGCTTGAGCGATTCCATGACCGTCGCTGGAGCCCGCTGAAGAGCTGGAAGTTTTCGCCGATCGACATCGCCGGCATCACCAAATGGGACGACTACACCAAGGCGCGCGACCTGATGGTCGAACGCACGCACAAGGAGTTCGCGCCCTGGATCATTGTGCGGGCGAACGACAAACGGCGCGCACGGCTGGCGGTCATGCAGCGCATTCTCCTGTCACTTCCCTATGACGGCCGTGACCTCGACGTCATCGGCAAGGAGGACAAGAAGATCATCGGCGAAGGGCCGACTTTCCTCGAAAAATAAGCTCACCTCATCGATTAACGGCTCTCATGCCGCCATCCGGGCAATCCGCTGCAGCCGCTTCAGCGTGGTGTCGTCCTGCAACGCCTGCTGGAAAAGCGAGATCTCCTGGTCGATGCGGTCGCAGAGCGCGCCGGTGTCCCCCCTAAGCAGGTCGCGCGTCTGCAGCAGTGCCGCGACTGGCTTCTTGGCGAGCTGCCTGGCTCTGGCCAACGTGGCTTCCTCGACACTGACGTCCGTCACGATCTCGCCGACAAGGCCGAGCTGCCTGGCATCTTCGGCGGCGAGCGTGTCGCCGAGGCAGAAGAAGCGGAACGCACCGGCATAGCCGAGCTTCTGCGGCGCCAGGATGCTGGTCGCCGCGTCCGGCACCAGGCCGAAATCGACGAACGGCACCCGGAACGTGCTCTTGCTCGAGGCGATCACCATGTCGCAGTGGAACAGGATGGTGCAGCCGACGCCGACGGCGTCGCCGTCGACACAGGCAAGCACCGGTTTCGGGAACGTCGCCAGCGTGCGGAACATATCGGTGACGGCGGCGATCAATCGCCGATGTTTGGTGGCATCGAGAAATTCGGAGAAATCGGCACCGAGGCAAAAGCACCCGGCCAGGCCGCGCAGGACCACGACGCGGACGTCGTCATCGACAGCGGCTTCATGGAATGTCCTGGCCAGGCTTTCGTAGGCCCGCCTGTCCAGCACCGGGCGGCCGTCACCCGACGATACGGTGACGATCAGCGTGTGATTGCGGAATTCTGTTTTTGAGTGAACGTTCATGGCCCTCTCCAATCTTACGAGGCGCGTCTCTGTCCGAGCATGTCCGGGTACCCTCTGGCCAGCACCGGCGCAAAGTGATTGCGGCGCGATCGCACCACGTCGAGCGTGTGCTCGTTGAAGGTGAGCAGTGTGGCAACGACCTGCTGGTTGCCATAGGTCCGCTGATAGCCGAGCGGCGTTGCCAGGAAATGCAGTTGCAGCGCGCGAAGCACCCACATCGGCTCGAATTCGATGATCACCTGGTTGACGTTGCGCTTCAGACCCCACTCGACGAAGCCGGCGATCAGTTCGGTGCCCACCGTCGACACGCCGCGCCGGCCGTCGCGGAATCCCGGCGCAACCGCATAGCGGGTCAGTTCATAGACATTCGGCCCCGACGGTGGGGTTCCCTCATAAAGGTCCGCCAGCACATCGGTTAGAAGATGTGCCCGGGTCGTCGGCAACATACGCTGGTAACCGGCGAGCTCGCCATTGCGGATGACGATCTGGTGCACTGCCTCGTCGTGGTCGAATTGATCGATCTCGAGGCCATCGGGGCGCTGCAGATCGGTCCATCCCATCTCCTCGACGAAAATCTTGTAACGCAAGCGATGAACTGCCTCCCAAAGGCCTGGGCGTTCCATCAATTCCTGGGTGGTGAGGGAAAAAAGCATTTGCCGTCTCCTAGGTTCAATAGGAAAATACGGCCGTGCTCCCCCGAGAAAATTACGCGATCACGTAGGCAAGAATTTCTAGGCCGGCGCGGCCGACCTAGTTAATATAGCCGCGCCTTATCGCTTCCGCGACGGCTTGGACCCGGTTGACGGCACCGAGTTTGCTTTTGGCGTTAAGAAGGTGTTTCTCTGACGTGTGTTCCGAAATGCCGAGAATTTGGGAAATCTCCCATTCGGACTTGCCAACGGCGGCCCATTGCAGGCATTCGCGCTCACGCGGCGTCAATTCGACATGGTCGATGGTTTTGCCCGCCATGGTGTGGAGCTGCATGGCGCGGCCAATCGCATAAGTCGAGACCAACGAGACCAACCCGAACTCGGCGCCCGACAATTCGACAGCCTCGCCGCCCAGCGACACCATGACGATCTGGCCATCGAGCGTGATCAGCGGGAAGGCCAACCCGTCGCGCAGCTTGAATTCACCGGCGTCGCCCATCACCTCGCCGCCGCTCTTGCCGATGCGGATGCCCTGAGACGCTTCCCGCCACTGGAACGGCGCCTGAAGCTGCTTCATGTGGCTGACGACGGGATCGTGATCGACGTAGTTGCGCGCGACGTAGCGCTCAAGCCATTCAGCCGGCCAGTCGCAAAGCAGCACATGATTCTTTTGCTGATTTCTCGGCGTTCCAGGTTGCGGAACCGTCCCGGCCATCAGCGCCGTCAGCCCGAACCCGCTTGTTACCCCCAGCAGCTTTTCGCAGACGGCGGCCGCTGTGCCGGCGTGCTGCAACTGATCTATCAACTCCAGGGTACGATCGAAATGACCCATCGCAACATCTACCCCATGTTGCCTTCCGCACTTGAGACCAATGGCAGTGATCAACCCGCACTACGCCATCAACCCCGGACTGCAAAGCTGCTCCCTCTGTATGCCCCACCGCTCCTCTTGAGCCGGCATCATACAGTCACTTGCAAACTCACTAAACAATATCCCTAAATTGCCATGATGAAACCAAAAACCGTTGTGCCTGAGTTATTTTCGTACAAGAACCTGTGTTATTTCGTACGAAAGCCGGGGCAAGACTGGACGGAGTCGTCGCGTGGCGTTTCGGTGCATATCCATTTCATTGATCTCGATGCTGATCGGAGTGCAATCGCTTGCGGGTGCTGCGCGCGCTGCGGAGCCGCAGGTGCCGGTGTTTTGGGACGCCAAGGTGCGGCTGCCAAAGCCGGACCTTTCGATGCTGCCGCGGCTGCGATTCCTGACCACCACCGATTTCCCGCCCTTCAACTTTCTCGACGGGGCAGGCCGACTGTCCGGCTTCCATGTGGACCTGGCGCGCGCCATCTGCGCCGAGCTCGGCATTGCCGAAAAATGCCAGATCCAGGCGCTGCCCTGGGCCGAGCTCGAAGGCGCGCTGCGGAAAGGCGAAGGCGAAGCGATCATTGCCGGAATCGCCGCCACGCCGGAATCGCGGTCGAAATACGCGTTTTCACGCTCCTACCTGCGATTTCCGGCACGCTTCGTCGTGCCGAAGACACAGGCGCTGACGGAACCAATGTTCGACAAGCTGCGCAGCAAGCGTGTCGGCGTGATCGCCGGCTCCGGGCATGAGCGGATGTTGCGCGATTATTTCGGCGACGTCCAAATCGTCCCCTTCGCAAAGCCGGAGGAGCTTTATGGCGAGCTGAAAGCCGGCAAGATCGACGCCGCCTTCGGCGATGGCATGCGTTTTGCGTTCTGGCTCGGCGGTTCGGATGCGGCGGGCTGCTGCCGCTTTGCCGGCGGCCCCTATCTGGCGCCCGAATATCTCGGCTCGGGCATGGCGATCGCCACCAGGGCCGACGATCCGGCCCTGGCCGCCGCTTTCGACTATGCGCTGCAGGAAATTTCGGTGAAAGGCACGTTCGCCGAGTTCTATCTGCGCTATTTTCCGGTCAGCTTTTTCTGAGCTTGGCTGCTGGCTCAGGTCAGCGTGCGAAGGCGGGCCTTGGCGGCACGCGCGATGGCGGCGACCGTCAGCGCATCGAGGTCGAGTTCCCGGCGGACGAGCTGCAGCACGCGCACCTCCTCCAGTCGCATTTCGAGATCGACGGCCGCGACCTCGAAGGCAGCGGCATAGGCGGTGTCACGCAGGCGGTCGGGCAGCGCCTCGGCGACGCGCGCCAGGACGCCCTCCAGCCCGTCCTTTTCTTGCAGCATTTTCTGGCAGGCCTGGGCGACCTCGACCAGCCGCTCCTGATTGAAATCCTCAAACACCGGCCAGGATCGAACGACGTCGCCGATCCGCGCCAGTTCGACATCGGTCATGTCGCGGTCTGACGCCGAGGTGATGACCATCAGGTAGATCATGGCTTCGTGTGGCGACAATGGCATTTACAACTCCTTGAGACGGGTCCCGAAGTTAGGAACGAGGGACCGGCGCCGCAAGGAAAAAGAGCCGCGATCGTTGACGCTCCGGTCAGGCCCTGAAGCCTGATCCATACCGACTAAATGGGACGGGGCTCATATCTTCTTGCCTGATCACGGTCCTGCCCGGAAACCGGGTTCCACTTTTCGGGATCATAGTCTAGAGCATGCGGCTGCCGGCACGGATGCCGGCAAAGCTGCAGGAAATAGCATCATGGCCGGACAACAGCCGATCGATCTCAGCCCGGAAGTCCTCACCGCCGCCGCCGAAAGCAAGGCGTGGCCGTTCGAGGAAGCGAAAAAGATCGTCGCCCGCTACGCGAGCAGCGGCTACCCGGAAACGGTGCTGTTCGAGACCGGCTACGGCCCGTCGGGGCTGCCGCATATCGGCACTTTCGGCGAGGTGGCGCGCACATCTATGGTGCGCCACGCCTTCCGAGTGCTGACCGAAGACAAGGTCAAGACGCGGCTGCTGTGCTTCTCCGATGACATGGACGGATTGCGCAAGGTGCCGGACAATGTGCCTAACAAGGACATGCTGCGCGCGTATCTCGGCAAGCCGCTGACCAGGATACCGGACCCTTTCTCCAATGAGTATTCGTCCTTCGGCGCCGCCAATAACGCACGGTTGCGCGCCTTCCTCGACCGTTTCGGCTTCGATTACGAATTCGCTTCCTCGACCGACTATTATACTTCCGGCCGCTTCGACGCGACGCTGCTCAAGATGCTCGAGCGCTTCGATAAGGTGATGGCAATTATGCTGCCGTCGCTGCGTGAAGAGCGGGCGCAGAGCTATTCGCCCTTCCTGCCGATCCATCCCAAGACCGGCATCGTCATGCAAGTCGCGATCGATGAGCGCAAGCTCGACGCCGGCACCATCGTGTGGCGCGACCCGGACACCGGCGAGCGCTTCGAGACGCCGGTGACCGGCGGTCATGCCAAGCTGCAATGGAAGCCAGACTGGGCGATGCGCTGGGCAGCACTCGGCGTCGATTACGAGATGTCCGGCAAGGATCTGATCGATTCCGTCAAGCTCGCCGGGCAGATTTGCCGTGCGCTCGATGCTCCAGCGCCGGAGGGCTTCAATTATGAGCTGTTCCTCGACGAGCAGGGCCAGAAGATCTCGAAGTCGAAGGGCAATGGGCTAACCATCGACGAGTGGCTGACTTATGCGCCGACCGAGAGCCTTAGCCTTTATATGTTCCAGCGCCCGCGAACCGCGAAGAAGCTTTATTTCGACGTCATCCCGAAGGCGGTAGACGAATATTACACGTTCCTCTCTGCTTATCAGAAGCAGGATTGGAAAGAACGGCTGGGCAATCCGGTCTGGCACATGCATGACGGCAATCCGCCTATCATCGACCTGCCGGTGTCGTTCGCGCTGCTGCTCAACCTGGTCAGCGCCTCGAATGCGCAGAACAGGGACGTGCTGTGGGGCTTCATTTCGCGCCACGCACCGGGTGTGACGCCGGCAACTCACCCCGAACTCGACCGGCTGACCGAATATGCGATCCGCTATTTCGACGATTTCGTGAAGCCGGCTAAGGTGTACCGTGCCGCCGACGCGGTCGAGCGCGAGGCGCTGACCAAACTTTCGGAAGCGCTCGCCGCGCTGCCCGCTGACGCCGCCGGCGAGGCGATCCAGAACGCCGCCCTCAATGTCGCGCGCAAGATCGAGCGCTACCAGGATCGTTCCAAGCAGAGCCCTGAGGGTGGACCCGGCGTCTCCGTCGCCTTCTTCCAGATGATTTATCAGGTGCTGATAGGTCAGGAACGCGGGCCGCGCTTCGGTTCCTTCGCCGCACTCTACGGCATTGCCGAAACGCGTGAGCTCATTCGACGGGCGCTTGCTGGTCAGCTGGCGGCTTGAGGACGCCGTCCTGCTCCTCCAGGATCGAGCCCGGCGCCACAGGCGCGGATCGCGACGCAGCCGGGAGCGGCGGCAGGCCTGAGACCCTCGGCGCCGGCCCGAAGACGCCCTTTTTCGCTGCACGCGCCTTCTCGCCGGCTTCTATGTAAGCGCCGCCCTTGGCGGCGCGCGCCCAGCCGTTTTCGACCAACCATTGGCCGATATCCTGATTGCCGATCCGGCACTCGGCGGCGATCAGGTCACGGCCGCCTTCGGGCGGCACGGCACAGACCACCGCACGACCGCGCAGAAAAGCGCGGAAGGCAGTTCGCGCCCGGATGCCGCAACTCCAAGACTTGCCGCCGTCGGTGCAAGTCTCGTCCTGCTTGACGATGTCGATGCCGGAAACCGCAATCGAATAGCCCTTTGCCTCGATGACCCCGGCGGCCGGCGCGACCGGCTGGAACAGTTTCGTGCCTTTCCAGTCGTCAGGCATTTTCGTTTTTGGCGGCCTGGGCAGTCCGGCCAATGCCAGATCGCTCAACGGTGCGCGCGGCTCAATCCGTTCAAGCTCGTCGGAACCGAGCTGCGGCGGCACCACGATTTCCGGATCGATTGCCCTTGAATGCGTAGCCTGCTTGGCCGCCTCTGGTTTCGAGATGGCCGACGTAGCCGGCGCGGCGGGCTGGGGTTCAGCGCTGACCTGAATTTGCTCGCCAGGGCCGCCGCTTTGGTTCTGGACGGCGCGGCCGCCAGCGACAATTGCCGTGGCCATCGCCGGAATCGCCAGAACGGCCAAGGCAAGGTGAGGCAGACGCACCGGCCCCGCGCCTACTGGCTTGCCCAGACAATCCGCGCCACCCATTCGACATCACGCATGGGGATGTCGCGGTCCGGATGATCGGGATTGAGGGAGACCAGCGCGATCGACTTCGGTGTCTGACGGTCGAGCACCTTGGCCATCACCTCGCCGGCATTGGTCTTGACGACGACGCGATCGCCCTTTCGTATGATAGCCCCCGGCTCGACGATCAGGACATCGCCATTGCGGTAAAGCGGCAGCATGGAATCGCCCTGGACCTTCAACGCATAGGAGGTTTCGGTTGCCCGTGCCGGCAGCTCGATCAGGTCCCATCCCTGCCCCGCCGGAAACCCGGCGTCGTCGAAGAAGCCACCGGCGCCCGCCTGGGCGAAGCCGAGCAGCGGCACCGACGATTTCTGCACGGGCAGTGCGCCGGAATTACCCCGGCCTTCGACCAGCCCCGCAAATTCATCCAGCGAGGCGCCGGTCGCCTCGATGATCTTGGCCAGCGATTCGGTCGACGGCCAGCGCGGCCGCCCATCCGAGGACAGCCGCTTCGATTTGTTGAAGGCCGTCGAGTCGAGGCCAGCGCGCCTGGCCAGCCCGGAGGCCGAAAGCGAATAACGCTCGGCGAGAGCGTCGATGGCGGCCCAAACGCGGTCATGCGAGAGCACCTTGCTCTCCTTCGAAACAGGAAAAAATACCTTCCCTGTTCTACCTCTTGGCCGCCATCTTGTCCACCACCGAAGACGGCGTCACGCTGCCTCCTTGGCCTCGTTCCTGTCATAGGGATCGAAACGCTCATAGAAGGTCTCGCCCTTCTCGGCCATGTCGAGCAGCAGCTTCGGCGCCCTGAACTCGGCGCCGTATTTCTTCTGCAGGCGCTTGGCGATCTTGACGAATTTCTTCGCGCCGATGCCGTCGATGTAGGACAGTGCACCGCCTGTGTAGGGCGCGAAGCCGAAGGCCAGGATCGAGCCGACATCGGCCTCGCGTGGATCGGTAACGATGCCCTCCTCCATCACCCGTGCCGCCTCAAGCGCGATGGTGACCAGCAGCCGCTGCTTCAGCTCCTCATAATCGACCCTCTCCGGCGCCAGTTGCGGGTAGAGGTCCCTGAGGCCTGGCCACAGCTTCTTCTTGGCAGGTTTTGCCGGATAGTCGTAGAAGCCCTTGCTGTTCTTGCGACCCAAGCGACCGTGTGTGTCGACCATCGTGCTGATCAGCGCCATCTGCTTCGGGTCGACCGCCTTGTCGCCGAGATCGCGCATCGTCTGCTTCATGATCTTCTGGGCAAGGTCGATCGCGGTCTCGTCGGTCAACGCCAGAGGACCGACCGGCATGCCGGCGGCTTTGGCCGCATTCTCGATCATCGGCGCCGGAACACCTTCGATCAGCATCTTGTAGGCTTCCGACATGTAGCGCAGTACGCAGCGATTGACATAGAAACCGCGCGAATCGTTGACGACAATCGGGGTTTTCTTGATGGCGCGGACAAAGTCGATCGCGGTGGCCAGCGCTTTGTCGCCGGTCTTCTTGCCGAGGATGATCTCGACCAGCATCATCTTGTCGACCGGCGAGAAGAAGTGGATGCCGATGAAATTCTTTGGCCGCGCCGAATTCCTGGCCAGCGATGTAATCGGTATGGTGGACGTATTCGAGGCGAAGGTCGCCGAAGGCTTGAGCACAGCCTCGGCCTGTTCGGTGGCGCCCTTCTTTACGGCCGAATCCTCGAATACCGCCTCGACGACAAGATCGCAGCCGGCGAGATCGGCGTAATCGGCCGTCGGCGTGATCAGCGTCAGCAACTGGTCCTTGTCCTGTGGCTTGGCACGGCCCTTCTTCACCTGATCCGAGATAAGGTTGTCGGAATGCGCCTTGCCCTTGGCGGCAGACTCCATGTCACGGTCGAGCAGCACCACCGGAATGCCCGCCTTGGCCGTCACATAGGCAATGCCGGCGCCCATGAAGCCGGCGCCGAGCACGCCGATCTTCTTAAACCTCGTTTCCGGCACACCGGCCGGGCGGCGCGCGCCCTTGTTCAGTTCCTGGAGCGACACGAACAACGAGCGGATCATCGCTGCCGCTTCCCTGGTCTGCATGATCTCGGTGAAGTAGCGCTGCTCGATCCGCAAGGCGGTGTCGAACGGCACCAGCAAGCCCTCGTAAACGCATTTCAGGATGGCGGCAGCGGCGGGATAGTTGCCATAGGTCTCGCGGCGCAGGATGGCGATGGCCGGCGGCCACAGATTGGCACCGGCCACCGAATAGATCGGAGCGCCGGGCAGCTTGAAGCCTTTTTCGTCCCACGGCGCCACCGGTTTCAAGCCGTTCCTGATCATCGCCTTGGCGGTTTCGACCAGCTTGTCCGGCTCGGCAATCTCATGGATCAGGCCCATCGACTTGGCCTTCTGCGGCGACAGCGTCTGGCCGGAGGTCAGCATTTGCAGCGCCTGCTGCTGGTCGGTCAGCCGCGGCACGCGCTGGGTTCCGCCGGCGCCGGGGAAAATGCCGATCTTCACTTCGGGAAGTGCCATCCTCACTTTGTCGGAATCGGCCGCGACACGGCCATGGCAGGCGAGCGACAATTCGAACGCGCCGCCCATGCAGGTGCCGTTGATCGCCGAAACCCACGGCTTACCCGAGGTTTCCAGCTTACGGAACAGGCCGTTCATATAGCCCGCATTGTCGAACAGCGCCTTGGTCGCCTTCTCTGGGTCCTTTGCCTTGTCGGCGGCGAAGGTCGCCAGCATCTTGTGCAGCATGGTGATGTCGGCGCCGCCCGAGAACGTATCCTTGCCAGAAGTGATCACCGCCCCCTTGATCGCAGCGTCGTTCGCCACCTTGTCGACGATGGCGTTCAGTTCGAGCATCACCTCTTGGGTGAAGACGTTCATCGAACGGTCCGGCATGTCCCAGGTGACCAGCGCAATGCCGTCGGCGTCGATGTCGAGGGTGAAATTGCTGTAGCTCATCATCTCTCTCCGTCAGACGCGTTCGATGATCGTTGCGGTGCCCATGCCGGCGCCGATGCAAAGCGTCACCAGCGCGGTGTTCAGGTCGCGGCGTTCCAATTCGTCCAGCACCGTACCGAAGATCATCGCACCGGTGGCGCCGAGCGGATGGCCCATGGCGATGGCGCCGCCATTGACGTTGATCCGGTCATGCGGAATCTCGAAATTCTGCATGTAGCGCAGCACCACCGAAGCGAAGGCCTCGTTGAGCTCGAACAGGTCGATGTCCGACAGCTTCATCTTCGCCCGCTTCAACAGCTTTTCGGTGACGTCGACCGGGCCGGTCAGCATCAGCACCGGTTCGGAGCCGATGTTGGCAAAGGCGCGGATACGCGCGCGCGGCTTGAGGCCGAGCGTCTTTCCGGCCTTTTTCGAGCCGAGCAGCACGGCCGCCGCGCCGTCGACGATGCCGGACGAATTGCCGGCATGGTGGACGTGGTTGACCTCTTCCACCTCGGGATGCTTCTGCACGGCGACGGCGTCGAAGCCGCCCATTTCGCCGGGCATCACAAAGGACGGATTGAGAGCGGCCAGCGACTGCATGTCGGTCGAAGGCCGCATGTGCTCGTCGTGGTCGAGAATGGTCAGGCCGTTCTGGTCCTTGACCGAGATCACTGAATTCTTGAAGCGGCCCTCGCCCCACGCCTTGGCGGCACGCTTCTGGCTTTCGACCGCGTAGGCATCGACGTCGTCGCGCGAAAACCCGTATTTGGTGGCGATCAGGTCGGCCGATATGCCTTGCGGCACGAACCAGCCGGGCAGGCCGACCGAAGGATCCATGAACCAGGCGCCGCCGGAGGCGCCCATGCCGACCCGCGACATCGATTCGACGCCACCGGCAATCACGATCTCGTCGGCGCCTTGCGCGATCTTGGCGGCGCCGAAATTGATGGCGTCGAGGCCCGAGGCGCAGAAGCGCGATATCTGCATGCCAGGCGCCTTGGTGTCGTAGCCGGCCTCGAAAGCAGCGGCACGTGGAATGACTGCACCCGCCTCGCCAACCGGATCGACACAGCCGAAGATGATGTCGTCGACGGTGCCGGTGTCCAGCCCGTTGCGGTCGCGGATCGCCTCGAGCACCTTGGCGCCGAGCCGCACCGCCGGCACTTCGTGCAGCGAGCCATCCTTCTTGCCCCTGCCGCGCGGCGTGCGCACGGCATCATAGACGTAAGCTTCGGCCATTTTCCTGCTCCTTGGGTTTGCTGAAAGTCGCTCAGAGAGAGCGCCCGATCAGCAATTTCATGATCTCGTTGGTTCCGCCGTAGATGCGCTGGACGCGGGCGTCGCGGAACATGCGCGCAATCGGATATTCATTCATGTAGCCATAGCCGCCATGCAATTGAAGGCATTCGTCGACGACTTTTCCCTGCAGGTCTGACAGCCAGTATTTGGCCATCGAGGCCGTCACCGGGTCGAGGCCGCCGTTAATGTGGCGGGCAACGCAGTCATTATAGAAGACGCGCCCAATGGTCGCCTCGGTCTTCAATTCGGCCAGCTTGAACTGGGTGTTCTGGAATTCGATGATGGCCTTGCCGAAGGCCTTGCGCTCCTTGACGTAGTCGATGGTAAGAGCCAGCGCCCGCTCGACCATGGCGATAGCAGTGGTGCCGATCTGCAGCCGCTCCTGCGGCAATTGCTGCATCAGCTGGACGAAGCCCTGGCCTTCCTCGTTGCCAAGCAGGTTCGAGGTCGGCACACGCACGTCGTTGAAGAACAGTTCCGACGTGTCGTTGGCCTTGAGGCCGATCTTGTCGAGGTTGCGGCCGCGCTCGAAGCCCTCCACCTCGTCGGTCTCGACGACGATCAGCGAGATGCCCTTGGCACCTTTCTGCGGATCGGTCTTGGTGACGACGATGATGAAGTTAGCGAGCTGGCCGTTGGTGATAAAGGTCTTCGAGCCGTTGAGCTTGTACTGGTTGCCGTCCTTTTCGGCGCGCGTCTTGACGCCCTGCAGGTCGGAGCCCGCACCCGGCTCGGTCATGGCGATGGCGCCGATCAGTTCGCCGGTCGCCAGCCTCGGCAGCCATTTCTTCTTCTGCTCGTCCGAGCCGTAATGGAGGATGTAGGGGGCGACGATCGAATTGTGCAGGCCAATGCCGAACCCGTCGACGCCGACATGGGCGATCGCCTCGATGATGGCGCTCTCATGCGCGAAGCTGCCGCCCGAGCCGCCATATTCCTCCGGCATCGAGGCGCAGAGCAGGCCGGCCGCACCCGCCTTCAGCCAGCTTTCGCGGTCGACCATCTCGTTCTTCTCGAACTCGTCGTAACGCGGCGCGATCTCTTCCGACATGAAGCGGTGCGCCATGTCATAAAGCATGCCGACCTCGTCCGCCGCCCAGGCGGGTTTTGGAAGGCCAAGGATTTCGGCGGGACTGGTCATGTTTATTCTCTGATCCTCCTTCCAAGCACGCCGCCAGAATTGAGGCTGGCGCGCTGCCGTGGCGCCCTCTCCCGGCCGCTTCGCGGCCACCCTCCTCGCGAGGAAGAGGGGAGCCTAGAACGCTTCGGCCGGCAGCGCCATCAATGTGTCGGCGCCGCTGGAGATGCGGGCAAGGTGCGCCGCCGTCTCCGGCATGATCCGCTCCACGAAGAAGCGCGCCGTCACCAGCTTGTTGTCGTAGAAAGACGAAGCGCCGTCGGCGCCATTCGCCAATTTCGCTGCGGCCACCCTGGCCATCTGCGCCCACATATAGCCCAGCGCCACCAGGCCGAAGAGATGCATGTAGTCGGTCGAGGCGGCACCGGCATTGTCGGGCTTGGCCATGCCGTTCTGCATCAGCCACATCGTCGCCGCCTGCAGATCGTTGAGGCTCTTCTTCAGCGCCTTGGTGAAGGGCGCCATCTTCTCGTCGGTGCGGTTCTCCTCGCAGAACTCGCCGACTTCCCTAAAGAACGCCTGCACCGCGCGACCGCCATTCAAGGCCAGCTTGCGGCCGACGAGGTCGAGTGCCTGGATGCCGTTGGCACCCTCATAGATCATGGCGATGCGGGCATCGCGGACGAACTGGCTCATGCCGTGCTCTTCTATATAGCCGTGGCCTCCGAACACCTGCTGCGCCATTACCGCATGATCGAAACCCTTGTCGGTGAGCACGCCCTTGACCACCGGCGTCATCAGGCCGGTATAGTCATCGGCTGCCTGGCGATCCTTGTCGTCACCGGAGCGGTGAGCGATGTCGGACTTGATCGCCGTCCACAGCGCCAGCGCGCGGCCGGCCTCGTTGAAAGCCTTCATGGTCATCAGGCTGCGGCGGATGTCCGGATGGACGATGATCGGATCGGCCTTTCTGTCCGGCGCCTTCAGCCCTGACAGCGAGCGGCCCTGCAGACGATCCTTGGCGTAGGAAACCGCATTCTGATAGGCAACCTCCGACAGTGAGAGGCCCTGCAGGCCGACGCCAAGCCGCGCCTCATTCATCATGGTGAACATGGCTTTCAGCCCGCCATTGGCCTCGCCGAGCAGTGTGCCTTCAGCGTCGTCATAATTCATGACGCAGGTCGAATTGCCATGGATACCCATCTTCTCCTCGATCGAGCCACAGGAGACGGTGTTCTTCTCGCCCGGATTGCCTGATGCATCGAGCTTGAGCTTCGGCACGATGAACAGCGAGATGCCCTTCACGCCATCCGGCGCGCCCTCGATACGGGCCAGCACGAGGTGGACGATGTTTCCCGACATGTCATGCTCGCCGGCCGAGATGAATATCTTCTGGCCGGAGATCCTGTAGGTGCCGTCGCCATTTGGAACGGCCTTGGTGCGCAGCAAGCCGAGATCGGTTCCGCAGTGCGGCTCGGTCAGGTTCATGGTGCCGGTCCAGGCGCCCTCGACCAGCTTCGGCAACCATGTCGCCTTCTGCTCTTTGGTGCCATGGGTGATGATCGCAGCGATCGCACCTTGCGTCAGTCCGGCATACATCATCAGCGACATATTGGCCGACACCATATATTCGGCAACCGCAGTATGCACTGCATAGGGCAAGCCTTGCCCGCCAAACTCGACAGGTGCGGCGAGCCCCATCCAGCCACCTTCGCGATACTGGTCGAAGGCTTCCTTGAAGCCTTTTGGCGTCGTCACCGACCCGTCGACATGGCGCACACAACCTTCCACGTCGCCGACACGGTTGAGCGGCTGCATGACGTTTTCGGCGAGCTTCGCGCCCTCGGCAAGGATGGCCTCGAGCACATCCGGCGTCGCGTCGGAAAATCCGGGAAGATTGGAATAGCGCTGATAGCCCAGCACCTCGTTCAGCACGAACAGCGTGTCCCGGATCGGCGCTCTGTAGATCGGCATGCGTTTCCTCCACCATGCGGTCTTGGCCCCGAAATCAGCCTCAGCATATGAGGATGGCAGACGGACCAACGTTGCGGTCGAGATAACAAATATTGACGTTTGCGTAAACGTCAATTCTGCGATGGGGCAAATTTTCTCCCGCGCGCCAAGACGGCAAACGGCGAAGGACGGTAACGACGAAGAACCGCGCGGCGAAAGCCGCGCGGTTCTCATTCGTCAGAAATCGGCAGGTTTAGTTTAGCTCGCCACGCTGGCCTGCGGCGCCGAGCGCTCGATCAGCATTTGCCGGACGGTCGACATCGAGGCACTCAGTTCGCTGATAGCGTCATCGATCAACGCCCGCTGCTTCTGCAGGCGGGCAAGCTGCTTCTCCGACTTGTCGAGCGCCAACCGCAACTGCTTGGTGTTGGAGCCGTTCGGATCGTAGAGGTCCATCATCTGCTTGACGTCACGCAGCGAGAACCCGACCTTGCGGCCGAGCAAGATCAGTTTCAGCCGGGCCCTGTCGCGGCGTGTATAGAGACGGGTTGAGCCGTCACGCTGCGGGTTGAGTAGACCCTTGTCCTCATAGAAACGCAGCGTGCGCAGCGTCACTCCGTATTTCTTGGCCATTTCGCCGATGCGGACAAGCTCTTCACCGGCTTCGCTCGACATATCGTTGGTATTGGCCGCGGCTTGGCCGGGCGAAATAAGTTTCATGGTCACTGGCTTTCCCCGTCTGGTGGCGTCGCGGTCGCGGACCTTGCGTCGCCTGAGTGAAAGCGGGGGCGTGCTTCCACTCGTGGTTTCAACAAACAAATCACAAACGGCGTAATCCGCTCGTTTACGTTTACGTCAATGCTATATCGATAGCCGCCTTACGACGCAAGAGCGTTCTGGGCTTGGAACTTTATGCCGCAGCGCCGGTGGATAACCTAAAAGTCGTGGCCGATTTCGGGAGCGATCATGCGGCTGATCAAAATTCTACAGCGTCTTTTGTGCGTCCAAAAAGACACCCGGCGCCGTCCGCAGCCAGTCGACAAAGTTGCAACTTCTTAAGCTTGGTTAACGCGTTGTTTACCACGTTGGGGCGAAATGTGCGCATGTCGGTTACCCGTGTTTATCCTGTATTGAATTTTTCACGGTTTTTCGGAGCGCGGGTAAGACCCGGGAAGCTCGTCTTCCACTGCAACAAGCCAAGCAGTCGCGTTCGTCCCGGCAGGACTTTGGGAACCTGGTGAAAGCCAGCAATTCTGAAACGGGCGCATTGATGAACAGCAAGCGGTCCTACCTCGATACACTCAACGCCGGCAGGCAGCGCAGGCCGCACACGACGCTTGAAGAGCTCAACCGTTCCCTGGAAACGCTGGAGCAGCGACTGGAGCGGACGCGCGAGGAGACTGCAAGCCATCCCGGTCCACGCCGACCAGCGGCAGAACCGCGCTATCCTAGTGCCCAACCCTATGGCCAGCAGCGCCGGTACGAGGACCCACGCGACGCGCAGCGGCCGAAAGGTCCAGCGGCGGCCGTCGACCAGAACTACCAGGCGATCGCCCGCGATATCGACCGGGTGCGCGGCCAGGAGGACGGCGTCGCCCTAGCCGGCAAGATCGCTGGCGAATTGCGCGGCCTGCGCGAAGAGCTTCGCCAGCAGATGACCTCCGGCCTGCAACGCGAGTTCGACGCACTGCGCAAGAATATCGAGCGAGCCTACCAGTCAAATGGCGGCGGCAAGGGCAGCGCCGAACTCGGCGTCGAATTCGAGCGGCTTTCCGGCGCCATCCAGACGCTGGCCGAAAAAAGCGACGACAGAAGCGTCAATATGTTGCGGCTCGAGCTTGAGCAGGTCAAGGCAGCTCTCGATACGCTGGCGCGCGACGAGAGCGTGCAGGCAGTGGGCCGCCGCTGGGACGATTTCGACCGCCGCTGGAGCGCCTTCGAGGACCGCGTCGACGCCGATCAGCGCAAGCGCTCCGACGCGCCCGGCCTGTCGGCGCTGACCGAGCGACTCGAACAGATCAGCAATGCCGTCAGCAATCTGCCGGAATCGCTGTCGCTGCGCTCGCTGGAGGAAAAGGTCCGCATGCTTGCCGGAGCGGTCGACCATTTCGCCCGCCAGCAGGACAATCGCGGCAGCGACACATTCAGTCAGATCGACGAGCGGCTCGACGAGATTTCCCGCGCGATCGTCGCCTCGACGGTTGCCGCGCAAGCCAATTCGTTCGACCCCGAGCCCTTCGAACGCATCGAGAAGCGGATCGATTCACTGGCCCAGCAAATCGAAGAAGTGTCGCAGGATCGTCCGGGCCGGGAGGTCATCGACCGTCTCAACACATTGTCGAGCCGCGTGGATGAGCTGGCCGGCCGAGCCAATCTGCCGGAACAAGCTATGGAGCGCCTTGCCAGGCAAGTCGCGCTTATCGCCGACAAGATCGACCATGCACCTGCCATGCCCGACGCCGACTACATCTTCCAGGGGCTCGAGCAGCGCTTCGATGTGCTGTCCAGCATGATGGAACGTCGCCAGGGCGACGCCATCGAACAAGGCAACATGCTGTTTCGCGACCTTGAGCGCCGGTTGGACGAAGTCGCCGACAGGCTGGATCAGCGCATGCCGCAGGTCGACAGCGCCGGCGTCATGGATGCCATCGACGCCCGCTTCACCGCGCTGGCCAAGCGGATGGAGACGCGCGTTCCAGATCCCGCCAGCGAGGCGGCGATCCGCGGCCTGGAGAGCCGGCTCGAAGACATTTCAAGCCGGCTGGATTCGTCCGCGGCACAGGTCGCCAGCATCGACCCGGCGTTGATCCGCAGCCTCGAAGCGCAGGTCGCGGGCCTGACGGCGCATCTTTCCAAGCCCGGCACGCCGCTGCCGGAATTCGACGACATCAGCCCGCGCCTCAACGAGATCGAGAAGTCGCTGGCCGGAACCCGCGATTCCATCCTCGGCGCGGCGCGCGAGGCGGCCGAGAGCGCCGTCCGCTCGCTGGCCGGATCAAGCGCCAACACGGCGGCCGTTACCGGCCTCGCCCAGGACCTGAAGACGCTCGAGGCGCTGACGCGCCGTTCGGACGAGCGCAATTCAAGGACGTTCGAGGCTATCCACGACACGCTGCTCAAGATTGTTGACAGGCTAGGTTCACTGGAGACCGGCGAACCGGCAAGCGCAGAGTTGAGCAAACGCTTCGGCCGGGCATCCAAGATCTCGGTGCAGGACGCACCGTCGATGGACATCGACCAGCCGCTGCCGTTAACGGGCAACATGGCCGATCTGGACGGTCGCACCGCGGCGCTCGTGCGCGACGAGCCAGGTCCGCGTACGCCGGCCGCGGCGGCCGCGGCAGCCGCCCTGGCGGCCCTCGGTTCAGACACGACGCATGAAAAAACCGAGCACGGCGGCGGCAGGAAATCGATGTTAGGCGGGCTGGCGCGCGCCTTGAAGGGCAAGAAGGAGGCCGAGATGCCGCCGCTTGCCGGCTCGGCGTCGAGCGTCGAAATACCGAGCGTCGATCTGGACGAGCCGCTCGACCCCAAGGTCGCCAATCGGCCATTGGAACCCGGCTCCGGCGCCCCCGACCTCAGCGCCATCATGAAACGTGTGCGCGACGAGCGCGGGCAGCCGGCCCGCGAAGGCGGCGCCGAAGCGGCGAAATCGGACTTCATCGCGGCAGCCAGACGGGCTGCGCAAGCGGCGGCCGCCGAGGCGGACGCCCTTAAGCGCCAGTCGACGATGAAAGGCCCGGTCAAGGCGCTCAGGATAGGCGACCTGCTCAAGGCGCGGCGCAAGCCGATCCTGATGGGGGCAATTGCCATCATGCTGGCGCTTGCCGGCCTGCAACTGGGCAAAGCCTTCTTCTCCGATCCGGTCGAAGTCGCCAACAATGACGCGGCGCCGGCTGTGGCCGCACAGCCGGTGGAGACTGCATTGGCCAGCGTTGCCAGCGAACCGAAGGCGGACGCGCAGACGGCAGCGCAGGATAGCGCGCCGTCCTCCATCGTCAGGCAGGCAGAGCCGTCCGCAGCGACGACCAAGGACGACACGGCGGCGCAAACCGGCCCCGCCACACCGGCAACCGAGGCATCGACAGCCCCCGCGGCAGCCCCTGACATGGCGGCGCCAGACGCCACGGCCGCAGTGCCCGCACCGGCAGCGGCGACGGCCAGCGACGCCGAGCCAATGGCTGCCGCGCCTGCTACCACCACAGCTGCGACGCAGGACACGACGGGCACGGTGCCGCCGGCAGATGCTGCCGCGGCAAGCGTTGCCAAGATCGAGGTTCCGGCCGGTGTCGGTCCGGCCGCCCTGCGCGATGCAGCGGCCGGCGGCGACGCCAAGGCACTGTTCGAGATCGGCTCGCGCTACGCCGAGTCGCGCGGCGTCAAGGAAGACATGGCAGCGGCGGCCAAATGGTACGAGAAAGCTGCCGATCTCGGTTTCGCACCGGCAGAATACCGCATCGGCAATTTCTACGAGAAGGGCATCGGCGTCGCACGCGACATCAAAAAAGCGAAGACCTGGTACCAGCTTGCCGCAGAGCAGGGCAACGCCAGCGCCATGCACAATCTGGCCGTGCTGTTTGCGATGGCGGCGGATGGCGTGACCGACAATGAATCGGCAGCGCGCTGGTTCCAGGCGGCGGCGGACCTCGGCGTCAAGGACAGCCAGTTCAATCTCGGCATCCTTGCGGCGAAGGGCGTCGGCATGAAGCAGAACCTCGAGGAGAGCTACAAATGGTTCGCGCTCGTCGCCAAGACCGGCGACAAGGATGCGGCGGCCAAGCGCGACGAGATCGCCAAAGCCCTGAGACCCGAGCAGCTGGAGCGTACGCGTGCCGCGGCCGAGCTGTGGAAGGCCAAGCCGCTCGATCCAGCCGCCAATTCGGCCGACATTCCTGAATCGTGGCAGGACGGCACACCGCAGACGACGGCCGGCATCGACATGAAGAAAGCGGTCCAGAACATCCAGCGCATCCTCAACAAGAACGGCTACGAGGCCGGCAATCCCGACGGCATGATGGGCCGGAAAACCAAGAACGCGATCATGGCCTTCCAGACCGACAACGACATGAAGGCAACCGGCGCGATCGACGAAAAGCTGGTCAAGGCGTTGCTCGCGCGCAAATAACGGCGGATGCGTCGTTTCCGCGACGCCCTTGCCACAGATTTGCCTGTTAACTGATTGAGTTGTTTTTTGTTTCGGCGGTGCGACGAAGTTTGACTTCACCGCCCGGCCGGCGCAAGAACGAGATAGCCTTCTGGCGCAAAATGCCCGCAACGGTTGCATTCGCCAGGAGGCAAACTGATCGAGACTGACGGGTGGGCATCTATCTCCCGATCGCGGAAATTTCCGTTAACGTCTTCGTGCTGCTGGCCATGGGCGCAGCGGTGGGTTTCCTGTCGGGCATGTTCGGCGTGGGCGGCGGCTTTCTCATCACGCCGCTGCTGATCTTCTACAACATACCGCCCGCGATTGCGGTCGCCACCGGCGCCAACCAGGTCATCGCTTCCTCCTTCTCCGGCGCCCTGTCGCACATGAAGCGCGGCACGCTCGACTTCAAGCTCGGCGGCGTGCTTTTGGCCGGCGGCATCGTCGGCTCGACCGGCGGTATCTATGTCTTTGCGTTCCTGCGCCGACTCGGCCAGCTCGATCTGTTCATCTCGCTGCTCTACGTCGTGCTGCTCGGCACTGTCGGCGGGCTGATGCTGGTCGAGAGTATCAATGCGCTGCGCGTCACCCGCAGCGGCGCCGCACCGGTGTTGAAGAAATCCGGCCAGCACAACTGGATCCACCGCCTGCCGCTGAAGATGCGGTTCAGGGCCTCGAAGCTCTTCGTCAGCGTCATTCCGGTGCTTGGGCTGGGCGCGGCGATTGGCTTCCTATCGTCGATCATGGGCGTCGGCGGCGGCTTCATCATGGTGCCGGCCCTGATCTACCTTTTGAAAGTGCCGACCAACGTCGTCATCGGCACCTCGCTGTTCCAGATCATCTTCACCTCGGCTTACACCACGCTGGTCCACGCCACCACCAACCAGACGGTCGACGTCATGCTCGCCTTCCTGTTGATGGCAGGCGGCGTCGCCGGCGCACAATATGGCGCCAAGGCCGGTCAGAGGCTGCGGGGCGAACAACTCAGGGCGCTGCTGGCGCTGCTTGTGCTGGCGGTCGCCATCCGGCTCGCCATCGATCTTTTCGTCACGCCTCCCAATCTCTATTCGCTGTCCGGCGTGGGCCTGAGCTGATGGCTGGCTTGAGGACGCTCGCGGCCGCCGCCTTGCTGTCGCTGCTGGCCGCGGCGTCAGCGGCGAAGGCACAGACGCCACTAACCGAAAACATCCAGATCGGCCTTTCCACCGACAATGTCTCGATTACCGCCGGCTTTTCCGGCGCCGACCTGACCATCTTCGGATCGCTGGAAAATGCCGATCCGCTTGTCGCACGGCAAGGGCGCTACGACGTGATCGTTGTGCTGGAAGGCCCGGCCCGACCGGTCGTCGTGCGCCGCAAGGACCGGGTGCTCGGCGTCTGGGTCAATCTGGAGTCGGAGACCTTCGAAAACGTACCTGTCTCCTATTCTGTGGCGACGACGCGGCCGCTGCAGGACGTCACCGATCCGAACAGCTACAAGCAGCTGTCGCTTGGCGCCTCCAACCTCTATTTGCAGCCGGCCGACGCCGAGGACAGCCCGGCGACAATCGAGGAGTTCACCGCCGCGCTGCGCGAGCGCAAGGCGGCAACAGGCCTCTACAGCGAGAATGTCGGCGGTGTGCAGTTCCTGTCGCAGAACCTGTTCCGCGCCACCGTCAGGCTCGCTCCCAACGTTCCGGTCGGCACCCACAAGGCGCGCGCCTTCCTGTTCAAGAGCGGCCTGTTCATCAAGGAAAGCTCCGCCCAGCTCGAAATCCGCAAGTCCGGTTTCGAACAGTCGATCTTCCGCGTCGCCCACGACTACTCCTTCCTCTACGGTGTCTTTGCCGTATCGCTGGCCATGCTGACAGGCTGGCTCGGAAGACTGGTCTTCAGGAAAGACTGAACTCTCGTAAAAGTGGTTTCCCTTTCCGAGGGTATGGGCTAGACCGCGATCCCCGGTCCGACCGGGCACGAGCTGCTGCTCCCCAAATCAGAATATAGGAACGCACGATGCGACCAGCATTTGCCGGTATCGACTTCGGCACTTCGAATTCCACCGTGAGCGTGGTCAGGAACGGGCAGCCGCGGCTGGTGGCCTTGGAAGACGGCCAAGTCACTCTGCCCAGTGCGGTGTTCTTCAATTTCGAGGACAACCGCACCTATTTCGGGCGACGCGCCGTCGCCAACTATACGGACAGTATCGAAGGCCGCCTGATGCGCTCGCTGAAGAGCGTTCTCGGCAGCTCGCTCGCTCACGAAAAGACGCGCATCAAGGCGCGCTCGATCGGCTTCATGGAAATTGTCAGCCTATTTGTCGGCCACCTGAAAAAGAAGCTCGAAGAAAACGCCCTCGACACAGTCGAAAGCGTCGTAATCGGGCGGCCGGTACAGTTCGTCGACGACGACGCCGGGGCCGACGCCGAGGCCGAGCACGAACTCGAAAATGCCGCTCGCGCTCAGGGCTTCAAGCACATCGCCTTCCAATTCGAGCCGATCGCGGCGGCACTCGACTACGAACAGAAGGTGACGCGCGAGGAACTGGCGCTGATCATCGACATGGGCGGCGGCACGTCCGATTTCTCGATCGTGCGGGTCTCGCCCGAGCGCGCCCGCTCGCTCGACCGCAAGGACGACATCCTGGCCAGCCGCGGCATCCACATCGGCGGCACCGACTTCGATCGGCTGCTGAGCATCGCCCATGTGATGCCTCAGCTCGGCTATCTGACGTCGACTAAGGATGGCAAGCGCAATCTGCCGGCGAGCTACTTCATCGACCTGGCGACATGGCAGCGCATCAACCTGGTCTATACCGCAAGGGCGATGACGCATCTTCGCCAGATCCGCTACGAGGCAGAGCGCGCAGACCTGGTCGACCGCTTCATCCACATCGTCGAGCATCGTTACGGCCACGCGCTGGCGGCGCTGGTCGAAAGGGCCAAGATCGAGCTGACGGATCGATCGTCGGCCGGTATCGAGGTCGCGCTACCGGAGGTGAGGTTCACGGCAGAGATCACGCGCGAAGGTCTCGAAGCCACTATCGCTCGGGATATTGAGCGCGTTGCAGGTACCGTCGAGCAGACCGTCCGCGACGCGCAGGTGAAGCCCTCCGACATCACGGCGGTGTTCCTGACCGGCGGATCGACCGCGATCCCGCTGGCCAGGCAGCAGATCCTGGCTCTGGTGCCGCAGGCGTCGGTTATCGAAGGCGATGTGTTCGGCTCAGTCGGGCTTGGGCTGGCGCTCGACGCACAGCGGAAGTTCGCCTGATCGGCTTAAAGCGGCGCGGCTCTCTCAGCTTTGCCGCCGAGATGCGCCTTGAGCGCCATCTGGGCCAGGCTTGGCTGCCGGTCGCGATGCGTGATCATGGCAAATTCGCGCTTCGGCAGATCGATCGGCACGGAACGCAGACTGCCTTCGGCGACCGCGCGCGCGACGACGAGTTCCGAAATGATGCTGGCGCCGGCGCCGGCCTCGACCGCCTGGCGAATAGCCTCATTGCTCGGCAATACCAGGAATATCTGTAGGTCCGCGAACGAAATCCCGTCGCGTCGGGCAAGGTCCTCCAGCGCCTCGCGCGTGCCCGACCCGCCTTCGCGAATGATCCAGCGAAGCCCGCCAAGGTCGGGATGCCCAGGCGAAACTTCCGCGATCTCAGGGTGCGAGCGCGCCACGACCAGCATCATGCGATCGATATCGACCTTGGCACGCCGCAAAATGTCGGATTCGGTGCGCCCCTCGACCAGGCCAAAATCGGCTGCGCCATCAAGTACATTGGTCTCGACCTGCCTGGTGTTGCCAATGCTCACGCTCAGCCTGACGGCAGGATAGGCTTCGTGGAAAGAAGCGAGCCGGCGCGGCAGCCAATAGCTGGCGATGGTCTGGCTGGCAGCGATCGAGAGACTGCCTGATATCGTCTGCGAGACATGCTCCAGCACGTTGTGGGCGGCCGCCGCCCGCTCGAGAACCGCCTTGGCCTCCGGCAGGAACCGGCGTCCGGTCTCGGCGAGCTCGATATTGCGGCCCACTCGGTTGAACAACTGCACGCCGTGCTGCTGTTCGAGCGAGCGGATGGCGGCGGACGCGGCCGACTGTGAAATGCCTAACAAGTCGGCCGCTTTGGTCATGTGCGCCCGTTCGGCGACGGCGACGAAGATCCGCAATTGGTCCAGAGTCATGCCAGCATTAAGAAGCAAATCCGATTGGAATTACAAGAGCAAGTTGTTAGACAGATTGATTGCTTTGTTCTAAATTTTAGCCCGAAATTGGAAAAAAGTCGCGCCAGAACAGTCGAGGGTAGAAATTGGTGAGGCTGTTCAAATCCGTGTTTACGCACTGGACCCGCAGCCTGCGGTGGCGGCTCGTCGGTGAACGCTATCGGCCGGAACAGCATTACATGCGCGGCCCAGGCCCGAAGACGAGAGCCAAGGCCGCGGAACGCAACAACATCGCCGGATCATGACCAACAAACCGCTGCGCGGCGCCAACTCAGCACCATCCCAACGGCCGCTTGCCGATACGCGCGCGCCCGCCGAAGGCGACGGCGTCGATACTTCGCCTGATGTCTCCGACAGCATCGCCAAGACCACCTGCTATATGTGCGCCTGCCGCTGCGGCATCGACGTCCACATCAAGGACGGCAAAGTCCGCTACATCAACGGCAACAAGGACCATCCGGTCAACCGTGGCGTGCTGTGCGGCAAGGGCAGCGCCGGCATCATGCAGCACTACAGCCCGGCTCGGCTGAAAAAGCCGCTGCTGCGCACCGGCCCGCGCGGCTCGGGTGAGTTCCGCGAGATCGAGTGGGAGGAAGCTTTGTCGATCGCGACGAAGCGGCTTTCGAATATCCGCCGAACCGATCCGAAGAAACTCGCCTTGTTCACCGGGCGCGACCAGTCGCAATCGCTGACCGGCTGGTGGGCGAGCCAGTTCGGCACACCGAACTTTGCCGCCCATGGCGGCTTCTGCTCGGTCAATATGGCGGCCGGCGGCCTCTACACGATCGGCGGCTCGTTCTGGGAGTTCGGCGAGCCCGACTGGGACAACACCAAATACTTCATGCTGTTCGGGGTTGCCGAGGATCATGATTCCAATCCGATCAAGATCGGTCTCGGCAAGCTCAAGGCACGCGGCGCCAAGGTGGTCTCGATCAATCCCTGCCGCACCGGCTACAACGCGATTGCCGACGACTGGATCGGCATCCGGCCCGGTACCGACGGCCTGTTCGTGTTTGCGCTCGTCCACGAATTGCTTAAGGCCGGCCGTGTCGATCTCGACTACCTCTTGCGCTACACCAACGCCCATCTTCTCGTCATTCAAGAGCCTGGTGCTGCCGATGATGGGCTGTTCATGCGCGACGGCGACGGCAATCCGCTGGCTTGGGACAGGGTGGCGAAGATGCCAGTCAATGCCAGTGACGCCGACGCGAAGCCCGCACTGACCGGCAGCTTTCTCGTCGACGGCCGCCGTTGCGTGCCGGTCTTCCAACTCGTCGCCGACCGCTATCTGGATGAGAGCTATTCACCCGAGGCGGTCACTGACCGGTGCGGCATCTCCGCCGATACCATCCGCAGGATCGCCGCCGAACTCGCTCATGTCGCCTTCGAACAGCAAATCGAATTGCCGGTGGCGTGGACGGACTGGGCCGGCCGCCGGCACGAGACCATCAAGGGCCGACCGGTGTCGATGCATGCGATGCGCGGCATCTCGGCCCATTCGAACGGTTTTCACTCTTGCCGCGCCATTCATCTGCTTCAGGTGCTTCTCGGCACGGTGGACGTGCCGGGCGGCTTTCGCTTCAAACCGCCTTATCCACGGTCTGCACCGCCGGGTCCGAAGCCAGCCGGCAAGAATGTGAAGCCGATGACGCCGCTCGAGGGCATGCCGCTCGGTTTTGTCTGCGGACCGGGGGACCTGCTGATCGACGAAGGCGGCAAACCGATCCGTATCGACAAGGCCTACTCCTGGGATGCGCCGCTGGCCGCACACGGGCTCATGCACACGGTTATCCGTAACGCCTGGGCCGGCGATCCCTACACGATCGACACTCTGTTCATGTACATGTCCAACATGGCTTGGAACTCGTCGATGAATACCGTCGAGACGATGGCCATGCTGACCGATATTGATGCGTCGGGTGAGTACACGATCCCGTTCATCATCTATTCCGACGCTTATTATTCCGAGACCGTACCTTTTGCCGATCTGGTGCTGCCGGACACGACCTATCTCGAGCGTCATGACTGTATCAGTTTGCTCGATCGGCCGATCAGCCACGCCGACGGGCCGGGCGACGCCATCCGCCATCCCGTCGTCGAGCCGGATCGCGACGTCAGGCCGTTCCAGACGGTGCTGATCGAACTCGGCGCGCGGCTCAGCCTGCCCGGCTTCGTCGACGACGATGGTTCCGCCAAATACCGCGACTATCCCGACTACATCGTCAATCACGAGCGCACGCCAGGTGTCGGTCCGCTCGCCGGCTGGCGCGGCAAGGACGGGGCCTCGGTCGGCAAGGGCGACGTCAATCCCGACCAGTTGCAGCGCTACATCGATAATGGCGGCTTCTGGCACCAGGATTTCGCCGCCGATCAGCGCTACTACAAGATGGCCAACCGCTCCTATCTCGAATTCGCCGAGAGCATGGGCTTCATCCCGAAGGCCGAGCCGATCGTCTTCCAACTCTATTCCGAGCCGATGCAGCGCTTTCGCCTTGCGGCGCGCGGCCATGGCGGGGTGCTGCCGCCGGAGGCGGAGCGCAGCCGTATCGAGACCTATATGGATCCGCTGCCGTTCTGGTACGCGCCCTTCGAAGAGGCTGCAGTCGATAGCCAAGCCTATCCGCTCCACGCGCTGACGCAGCGGCCGATGCACATGTACCATTCCTGGGGCGCGCAGAATGCGTGGCTAAGGCAGATCACCAGCCAGAACCGGCTGTTCGTGCACAATCGGACCGCCGCCAGCCTCGGGCTTGTCGATGACGACTGGGTGTGGATCGAGAGCATCAACGGCAAGGTCAAGGGGCAGATCAGCCTGATCGACGGCGTCAACGCCGATACGGTGTGGACCTGGAACGCGATCGGCAAACGGCGCGGCAGCTGGGGGCTCAAGGATGACGCGGCCGAATCCAATCGCGGCTTCCTGCTCAACCACATCATCGGCGACCAGACCTCTGCCGATGCGAATGGCAAACGCTATTCGAATTCCGATCCTGTCACCGGCCAGGCGGCATGGTTCGACCTGCGCGTGCGCATCGTCAAATGCGCGGCCGAGGAAGCTGGCTTCACCGAGCCGCAATTCGAGCGGTTCCGGCAGCCGCCACACTTCGAGCCCTCGCCCGACAAGCTCAGTTTCGGCGCCGAATTCCGTCGGGAGAGAGAAGCTGCCGAATGACTTGCCTTCCCGCCCACACCGACAAAAAGCTCGGCCTGGTCATCGACCTCGACACCTGCGTTGGTTGCCAGGCCTGCGTCACCGCCTGCAAGGAATGGAACACCGGCGGCCATATGGCGCCGCTAACCGACATCGACCCCTATGGCGGCAATGTCGACGGCGTCTGGTTCAACCGCGTGCACAGTTATGAGCACATGACCGAGATGGGTGGGCGCACGGTCAATTTCCCGCGCTCCTGCCTGCACTGCGAGACACCGGCGTGCGTCACGGTCTGCCCGACCGGCGCCTCCTACAAACGGGCGTCGGATGGCATCGTGCTGGTCGACGAGGACAAATGCATCGGCTGTAAATTGTGCAGCTGGGCCTGCCCCTACGGCGCGCGCGAATTCGACACGGATGTCGGCGTGATGAAGAAATGTACGCTGTGCGTCGACCGCATCTATAACGACAATCTGGCGGAGGAAGACCGCGTGCCGGCCTGCGTTGCCGCCTGCCCGACCAGCGCGCGGCATTTCGGCGATCTGGGCGATCCGGCATCGGCTATCTCGCAACTGGTGGCGGAGCGCGGCGGTGTCGACCTGATGCCGGAGATGGGCTACAGGCCGACCAACAAATATCTGCCGCCACGCGCCCACACCAATCGCGCCGCATCGGTGCCGGCACAGGCGCTCCAGCCGATGCGAGCCGAAGGCGGTTTCCTTGGCTGGGTCGACCGCATGCTTTCGAACTGACCCGCGCCTTCATGCATCCAGCCTTCTCCGTCGTCTTTTTCACCACCGCCACGGGCGCCGGTTACGGCCTGCTCGCGCTGCTTGGCGTGTTGGCCGGACAGGGCTTTATCCCGCCCGATTTCTGGCTTGGCCTCACCGGCATGGGGCTGTCGCTCGGCCTGATCTCGGCAGGCCTGCTGTCCTCGGCCGGCCATCTCGGCCGGCCCGAACGCGCCTGGCGTGCCTTCTCGCAATGGCGTAGCTCATGGCTGTCGCGCGAAGGCGTTGCCTCGGTCGCCACCTTCGTGCCGGCGGGACTGTTCGGTATTGGCTGGGTGGTCCTCGGCCGTACGAGCGGCTGGGTGGCTGTCGCCGGGCTGCTCGCTGCCATCGGCGCGGTCGCAACCGTCTGCACCACCGGCATGATCTACGCGTCGTTGAAGCCGATCGCCCAATGGCACAGCCGCTTCACCCTGCCCGGCTATCTGATCTTTTCGGCGATGACCGGCAGCGTACTGCTCAACGCCCTGCTGCAGGGATTTGCGGCAGGCTCGAATATGCTTCTGGCGGCTGCCCTGTTGCTGACCGCGCTTGGCTGGGGTTTGAAGCTGGCGACCTGGCGATACAATGATAGGCTGGAGATCCCGACCAATGCCAACACCGCAACCGGGCTTTCCGGCGGCACGGTGCGGTCGATGGAATGGCCGCATACCGAGGAAAACTATCTGCTCAAGGAAATGGGCTTTCGCATCGCACGCAAGCACAGCGCAAAGCTGCGGCTGATCACCCAGGCTCTGGCCTTTGCCTTGCCCGCTTTGCTGCTGATTGCGGCGTTTGCCTTGCCGTGGCCCTTTGCGGCGGCTTCGTCGATACTCTCCGCAATCGCCCAACTCGCCGGCATGCTGGTGGAGCGCTGGCTGTTCTTCGCCGAGGCCAAGCACACTGTTACCCTCTATTACGGACGATAGGGCAGCTCAGCCCGGCCTGAGCATCGAGTGGGAAATCGCGAAGATGCGCTCAGTGCCAAGCATATAGGCCATCAGCGTTTCGCGGCGGAACAGCCCGGCATAGGCGCGGTCAAGGAGATTGAGCGAACCGGTGTAGGCGCCGAAGGCCGGCATGATCATGCGGCCGCCATCGCCGGCAAAGCAGCGCCGCCGCACCGAACGGCCTTGCTGGACGATGCGGGCGCAAGGATGCAGATGGCCTGATATCTCGCCCTCCACCCTTACCGCCGAAGGCTCGTGCCGGAAGAGCAGAGAGCCGATGGCCAGCTCGCGCACGGTGTCGCCCGGCAGGTCAGCCGGTGCTTCCGGGTCATGATTGCCGGCGACCCAGAACCAGTCGCGCCCAACCATCAGCCCTTCCAGCCTTTCGCGAAAGCTTGCGTGCATGCGCGCGGCGCCGCCGCCATCGTGAAAACTGTCGCCCAGGCTGATGACTATCGCAGGCTGATAATCGGCAATCACCGTCTGCAGCCGGAGCAGCGTGGCGCCGGTATCGTAAGGCGGAACCAGCGTGCCGCGCCTGGCCAGTGAGGAGCCTTTTTCCAGATGCAGGTCGGATACGGCCAGAAGCCGGAATTCGGGAAAATAGAGCACGCCGCGGCGGTCGCAGATCGCGCGTTCGCCAGCGATACGGACGGCGCCCGTATCCGCCAGAGTCGCAGCCATTGCCAGCGCCACAGTCATTTCGTCCCCATGGCCTCCTCGACCAGCGTGGCTGCATCCATCAGCAGCGTCTCATCGGCCTCGCCGTGCACCGGCATCTTGCCGATCTCAAGCATGATCGGCACGGCGAGCGGCGATATCTGCTCGAGATTCTTATGCATGATTCGACCCTGGACGCGCGAGAGCATCTCGGCAAGTCTGCTGACATCCAGCAGACCGGTCGCGGCATCGGCCCGCGTCGCCTGCAAAAGGATGTGGTCGGGCTCATGGCTGCGCAGCACGTCGTAGATGAGGTCGGTCGACACGGTCACCTGGCGGCCGCTCTTCTCCTGGCCCGGGTGGCGTTTCTCGATCAATCCCGAGATCAGCGCGCAATTGCGAAAGGTGCGCTTCAACAGCCAGCTGCCGGCGAGCCAGGCTTCGAGGTCGTCGCCCAGCATATCTTGATCGAAGAGCGCAGCCAGCGACGGTTTCTTCGCCCTGAACATGTGACCCATATCGGCCAGCGACCATATGGCAAGCGCATAATCGGTGGCGACGAAGCCGAGCGGCCTGGCTCCCGCCCTGTCGAGGCGGCGGGTCAGCAGCATGCCCAGCGTCTGGTGCGCCAGCCTGCCCTCGAACGGATAGGCCACCAGGTAGTAGCGGTTGCCGCGCGGAAAGGTCTCGATCAGCAGATCGTCGCGTTTCGGCAGCACCGACTTGTCGGCCTGGAAACGTAGCCAGTCGGCGACCTGCTCCGGCAGCTTCTTCCAGCGCTGCGGATCGTCCAGCATGGCGCGCACCTGTTCGGCTAGGTACGTCGAAAGTGGGAATTTGCCGCCGCCATAGTACGGCACCTTGGCGTCGCTGCCCGGCGCGTTCGAGACGAAGCACTCACTCTCACGGATGCCCTCGAAGCGCAGCACCTTGCCGGCGAACATGAAGGTGTCGCCGTGCGTCAGCGTTTCGAGGAACGCCTCCTCGATCTTGCCAAGAACCCGACCGCCACGCGAAGCCGCGCCTCTGCTGCCGGCCTGGACGTAGCGCACGTTGAGCGCCGGCACTTCAATGATGGTGCCGACATTCAGCCGGTATTGCTGAGCGACGCGAGGATTGGACACCCGCCACAGCCCGTCCTTGTTGAGACGAATACGGGCGTAGCGTTCGTAGTTCTTCAGCGCATAGCCGCCGGTGGCGACGAAATCGATGACGCGATCGAATGTCGGCCGGTCGAGATCGGCATAGGGTGCTGCCGTTCGCACTTCCTCGAACAGCGCATCGGCCTGGAACGGCGCACCGCAGGCGCAGCCCAGCACGTGCTGCGCCAGCACGTCGAGCCCGCCATTGACCAGCGGCGGCGTATCCTGGGCGCCCAGATAATTGGCGTCGAGCGCCGCCCTGCATTCCAGCACCTCGAAGCGATTGGCCGGGATCAGGATCGCCTTCGACGGCTCGTCCATACGGTGGTTGGCCCGACCGATGCGCTGTGCCAGCCGGCTGGCACCTTTCGGCGCGCCGACATGGACGACCAGGTCGACGTCGCCCCAGTCGATGCCGAGGTCGAGCGTCGAGGTGGCGACGATGGCACGCAAGGCGTTCTCGCCCATCGCTTTCTCGACGCGCCGGCGCTGGGCGACGTCGAGCGAGCCATGGTGTAGCGCGATCGGCAAGGTGTCCTCGTTGACCCGCCACAACTCTTGGAACAGCAGCTCCGCCTGGCTGCGCGTGTTGACGAACAGCAGGGTTGTCTTGTGGCGCTTGATCTCGTTGTAGATCTCCGGCGTTGCGTAGCGGGCCGAATGTCCCGCCCACGGCACGCGCTCCTCCGAATCGAGAATGGAGATCTCGGGCTTGGCGCCGCCAATGACGACGATCAGTTCGGCCATCGGCCCCGGTGGATTCTGGCTGACCAGCCAGCGCCGCAATTCGTCGGGCTCGGCGACCGTCGCCGACAGGCCGATCATCTGCAGGGCGGGCACAAACGAGCGCAGCCGGGCCAGGCCAAGCGACAGGAGGTGCCCACGCTTCGAGGTCACCAGCGAATGCAGTTCGTCGAGTACGACATAGCGCAGGTCCTCGAAGAAGCGCCTGGCGTCGGCCGCGGCAATCAGCAGCGCCAATTGCTCGGGCGTGGTCAGCAGAATGTCGGGCGGCGCCAGCTTCTGCCGCTGGCGCTTGTGTGCGGGCGTATCGCCGGTGCGCGTCTCGACAGTAACCGGCAGCCCGATCTCTTCGACGGGTTTGCCGAGATTGCGCTCGATGTCGACGGCCAGCGCCTTCAACGGCGAGATGTACAGCGTGTGGATGCCGCGATGCGCCTGCCCTGGCCTTCTCCTTGGCCGGCCGGCCAGTTCGGTCAGCGATGGCAAGAACCCGGCCAGCGTCTTGCCGGCGCCGGTCGGGGCGATCAGCAATACCGACTGCCCGCCCTGAGCCTTGGCCAGCAATTCGATCTGATGGGCGCGCGGCGACCAGCCTTTTTCCGCAAACCATTTGACGAATGGCTCGGGCAGGACGACGGCGGCTTTCTGTTCGGCAAGGCGCAGCTGCTCTGTCACGCGTCAGAGGTAGCGCGGCGGCGCGCGATCGCCAAGCAGAATCAGAACAAAAGGTGATCGATTCGCGTTACGGCCGGCGAAACCCCGTCGGACCGCCATAGAGATAGCCGATACGGGCGATCGCTTCGCTCAGTCCTTCACGCGATACCAGCATGGTGTGGCCATTGGCGTGGATTATCGTCTCGGCGTCGGTCATGATAGCGACGTGGCCTTTCCAGAACACCAGGTCGCCGCGCTGAAGCCCGGAAAAGTCCGGCCCCGGAACGAGCGGCTCGCCGATGGTTGCCGCCTGCATGTCGGAATCGCGCAGCACCTGCCTGCCGGCCATGCCCATCGCCAATTGCACGAGACCGGAACAGTCGATGCCGAAGCCCGAGGCGCCGCCCCACAAATAAGGCGTGCCGAGAAAGCTCTCGGCAACAGCAACGTAGTCGGCGGCCGCCTCGGCGACAGGCCTGAGATGACCCGAGATGACCGCTTGACCGGACGGCAACAGCGCATAATGCGTGCCGCGTGTTTCGGCTGAGCCCGTCACCGTCACCAATGATCCCATCGACAATTGCCCGCTCACCGGAAAGCGCAAGTCGGGTCCTGGATAGAGAAAGGTGCGCGGCACCGAAACGATATGGGTCGGCGCATGGTCCCGAGCGCCCAACGCCGTGTCGGCGACATAGCCGACATAGCCGTCGCATTCGCCCTGGATCCAGGCCCAGCCTTCTGCGTCCTCGAAGACGAGAATGTCATCGCCGAACAGAAGCTGTGTGTTGACACCGGCATTCGGCCGTGGCGCCTTGCGGATGTCGGCCACGGAAGCGGTGATGCGAGCCGGCCGGCCGGCGACGAACCGGTCGGCGGCGACCTCGCCTCTCAGCCTGGCATCGGCGAGATCGGAGCGGAAGGCATGGAGGCGGGCATCCCTGGCGGTCAAATCGGCAACTCGTTCAAATGGACAATTTGGTCAAATCGGCAGCTCTTGGGCTCTGGCAATGATAACATCGCCGAAGCGTTCGACAAAGAGCGCACCTTCGACTGTGCGCCTGACCAGCACGTTGCGCTTGTCGAGCTCGTCGCGGTGGCGCGACACCAACTTCAGCGCCCCCATCGTGTCGAGCGCACGGGTGATCACCGGCTTGGTGACATTGAGGCGGGCAGCCAGACCGCGCACCGTGTGCGGCGGCGGATCGAGATAGATGGTGAACAGGATCGCCGTCTGGCGCATGGTGAGATCGGGTGCGTCGTCGCGCACCTGCGACAGCACCACCTGCTGCCACAGTCGCAAGGCCTGACTTGGACGCATGATAATCGACATCCGTCCAGCATGACGGAAAATTGTTTCGGTTCCGTTTCAGTCAACACCTTCGTCGGCTATGCCGAGACATCATCCGCCGAAGCGGTTCGAAATGACACGCTCCAGCGCCCGGATGCCTTGCGCCTCGCCGCCGGCAAGGCCGTGCGGGCGGTCCGACGGGTTCCAGGCGAAGATGTCGAAATGCGCCCAGCTGGCGGTCTTTTGGACGAAGCGCTTCAGGAATAGCGCCGCGGTGATCGAGCCGGCGAGACCATCCGACGTGACGTTGTTGATATCGGCAATTTTCGACGCCAGCTTGGCGTCATAGGGCTTCCACAACGGCATGCGCCATAGCGGATCCTCGACCGCAACGGAGGCGTCCGCCAGCTCGGATGCAAGCGCCTCGTCACCGGTGTAGAAGGGCGGCAGGTCGGGGCCGAGCGCAACACGGGCAGCGCCTGTCAGTGTTGCCATATCGACCAGCATCTGCGGCTCCTCGTCGTCGGCCAAGGCTAAGGCGTCGGCGAGGACCAGCCGCCCTTCAGCGTCGGTGTTGCCGATTTCGACGGTGATGCCTTTGCGGCTCACCAGCACATCGCCTGGACGGAAGGCGTTGCCGGCTATCGAATTCTCGACAGCGGGGATGAGCACGCGCAGCCGGACCTTCAGCCTGGCGGCCATGATCATGGAAGCGAGGCCCAGCACGTTGGCAGCGCCGCCCATGTCCTTCTTCATCAAAAGCATGCCCGAGGACGGCTTGATGTCGAGGCCGCCTGTGTCGAAGCAGACGCCCTTGCCGACCAGCGTTATCTTGGGGGCATTCTTCGGCCCCCAAATCATGTCGATCAGGCGCGGCGCGTCGGCCGAAGCGCGACCGACGGCATGAATCATCGGAAAGTTGGCGGCGAGAAGATCGTCGCCCTTGGTCACCGATATTTCAGCCTTGTGCGTCGCGGCCAAGGTCCGGGCGGCATTCTCCAGCTGGCCGGGACCCATATCGCTGGTCGGCGTGTTGACCAGGTCGCGTGCCAGGAAAACGCCATCGGCGATGCGTCTGACGCGAGCGGCGTCGGCGCCGGACGGCAGCGCGAAGCGAAGCGTCCTGCCGGGCTTCTTGCCATAGCGGGTGAAGACATAGCCGCCGAGTGCCAGCGCGAGTGCCGTAAGCTCCGGCTTGGCCGGTGCGGACGCAAGACGCCACTCGCCTTCGGGCAAGGCTCTCGCCAGTGCCCCGACGGCCATTGCACCCTCGTCGTCGCCGGTGCCGAACAGGGCTCCGGCAATCGCACCGTTGTCGCCAGGCACAACCAGCGTCCTGCCGGCCTCGCCGGAAAAGCCGTTGGCCTTGGCCCAGGCGACTGAGGATGGCTCAAGGCCCGCCGCCGCCTGCGCATCCTTCGCCACCAAATGGACCGGCAGCGCATTGCTCAATTTTTTCTCGACGAGTTCAACAGGCATTCGCTGGTCTCCGGCTTCTGAGTCGGCATTTCTTAACTCTCCGTTAGGGTTAACAGAATATTTCTGCGGGAGGGAAGATGACCACGCAAATGGTCACGCGCATGAACGGAGCCCTGGTGCCGATGCCGACCGACCGCAGGATGAACGCCAGCGCAAATAGGCTGATCACCACGGCGTTGATGATGGTGCTTGCCGCAAGCGTCGCTGGCTGCGGAACCAGCAAATTGACGACTGGCTCGATTTCTCGCCCAAGCGGCAAGCCGCTGGAAACAATGTCGGCGGGCGAACTGCACAACGCCACGATGGCGCTCGGGCAGTCCTACTCGAAAAGCCCCAACGACAAGCGGATCGCGACAAACTATGCCGCGGCGCTGCAGATGGACGGTGACGCCGACCAGTCGCTTGCGGTGATGCGCAAGCTGGCGATTGCCTTGCCGAAGGACCGCGACGTGCTCGCCGCCTATGGCAAGGCGCTTGCCGCCAACGGACAGTTCGAGCCAGCTCTCGATGCCGTGCGCCGCGCGCAGACGCCCGAATATCCTGACTGGAAACTTGTATCGGCGGAAGCTGCCATTCTCGACCAGCTCGGCCAAAAGGACGAGGCGCGTCAAGACTATCGCAAGGCGCTGGACCTCAAGCCGAACGAACCGTCGATCCTTTCCAATCTCGGCATGTCGTACGTGCTGGAAGGCGATTTGCGCACGGCCGAAACCTATATGCGCTCGGCCGCCCAGCAGCCGAATGCCGACAGTCGCGTCCGCCAGAACCTAGCGCTGGTCGTCGGTCTGCAAGGACGTTTCGACGAGGCCGAGAAGATCGCCTCACAAGAGCTGTCGCCGGAACAGGCGCAGGCCAACGTCGCTTACCTTCGCCAGATGCTGGCGCAGCAGAATGCCTGGAGCCAGCTCAAGGAGCAGGACAAGGCAAAGCCTGCCACCAACTGACCGCTTCGAGCGCCGAACCGGCGCGAGAATTCCGCAACATGTCAAACGCAAGGAACCGCGCGACACCGGCAGCGCGGCTTTGAATCGTAGCAGCGTTTGTGGCGACGCCGCTTGGGCTACTGGCTGCTCGATTTCGGCTGGTCGCCAAAGATGCCGCGCTGACTCACCTGGATGCCGGCGGGACCCAGAATGATGGCGAACAGCACCGGCAGGAAGAACAGGATCATCGGCACGGTAAGCTTCGGCGGCAGCGCGGCCGCCTTCTTCTCGGCGGCATTCATGCGCATGTCGCGGCTCTCAGCGGCAAGCACGCGCAGCGCATGCGCCACGGGCGTACCGTAGCGCTCGGCCTGAACCAACGCCTGGGACACCGACCTGACGGATTCGAGGCCAGTGCGGCTTGCAAGGTTCTCGTACGCCTGCTTGCGCTCCTGCAGATAGGAAAGTTCGGCATTGGTCAGGATGAATTCTTCCGCCAATGCCACCGATTGCGCGCCGATCTCATCGGCGACCTTGCGAAGCGCTGCTTCCACCGACATGCCGGACTCGACGCATATCAGCAACAGGTCGAGCGCGTCCGGCCACGCCATCTGAATCGACTGCTTGCGCTTGGTCGCACGGTTGTTGACGTAGAGCACCGGCGCGTAGAACCCGGCATAGGCAACCACGATGCAGACGAACAGCTTCACGAAAAGCGGCTGCTCGGGCAGTCCTCCAAGCACGAACAGATATATGGCCGCCAATGCAAAGCCGATGAAGGGCAGGACGAGGCGGAAAAAAAGGAAGCGCGTCAGCGGATTTTGGCCGCGAAAACCCGCCACTTTCAATTTCTGCAAGGTACCTTCGTCCGCCAGCGCACGCCTGAGATCCAGGCGATCGACAATATTGCGCATGCCGACCGACTGCTCTTCGCGCAGGCCCTTGCGGCGGCGGTCGGCTTCGACTGCCAGCCGCGCGCGCTGTTTGGCGCGCAGCTCATCGCGCTCCAGCGCCACGGATTTCATGCGCGCCTTGAGCTGGTTCCCGCCAAAGGCGGGCAGCAGCGTGAAGACCGTCGCAAACACCGCGATGCCGACCAGCAGTGCGATCAGCAGGGACGGGTCGGTGACAGTTCTGATGACGTGATCGGTCATACGCGCGAATCCTAGACTTCGAAGTTCATCATCTTGCGCATTACCAGGATACCCATCGACATCCAGACGCCGGAACAACCGAGGATCAGATGGCCGGTGCTGGTGGTAAAGAGGGGCATGATGTAGTTCGGGCTCGTCAGATAGACGAGAAAGGCGACGACGAAAGGCAGCGCGCCGATGATCACGGCGGATGCCTTGGCTTCCATAGACAACGCCTGGACCTTGGCCTTCATTTTCTTGCGGTCGCGAAGCACGCGCGAAAGATTGCCCAGCGCTTCGGAAAGATTGCCGCCAGCCTGAGACTGGATCTGGATGACGATGCCGAAGAAGCTCGCCTCGGTGCACGGCATCGTTTCGGGCATGCGCATGGCCGCGTCGGGGATCGACAAACCCATTTGCTGCGAATCGACGATGCGGCGGAACTCGGTCTTGACCGGCTCGGGGGATTCATTGGCGATCAGGCGCACGGCGTCGTTCAGCGGCAGGCCAGATTTTACTGCACGCACGATGATGTCGAGCGCGTTCGGAAATTCGTTGAGAAACGCCTTGACGCGGCGTGCGCGGCGAAACGAGACGAACCAGCGCGGCAGACCCAAGACACCGACCAGCAGCGCAGCCGGCAAGACCAGCAGCGGTGCGCCGATGAAATAGACCAAAGCCGTCAAGACGACGCCGCAGACCGCCGAATAGACATAGAAGCGCTCAATCGAGACCTTCATGCCGGCCTGGCGGATTTGGATCTTCAGCGGTGGTTTCTTGACCAGGCTCTGGTTGGACTTTTGCTTTTGGTCGAGATCCTTCAGCGAATCCTGGACGGATTTGCGACGCTTGGCCGCTTCCGCCACGCGATCGCGCGAAGCCTTGACGACGGAACGATCCGTCTCGGCGGTCTTGATCGATTCAAGCCGCTTGCCGACCTGCTTCTCGGTGCTGATCCGATTGAACAGGAAAGCATAGGCCACTGCGCCGGCGCTGAAGCCGGCGAGCACGACGAATGCCAATACGGTGCTGTCAATCCCGAACATCGACCCTGGCCCCCACGCTTCCAGACGGATCAGTCAGCGCGTTTCTCCATCGCCTCGAGTGCAACGGCTAGGCGCTGCTCCTCGCCATAGTAGCGGGCGCGCTCCCAGAAATGCGGACGGCCGATGCCGGTCGACACGTGCTCGCCCAGCAACCTGCCGTTCGCATCCTCGCCCTTGATGTTATAGAGAACGATGTCCTGGGTGATGATGACGTCGCCTTCCATGCCGATCACCTCGGTGATGTGGGTGATGCGCCGCGATCCGTCGCGCAGGCGTGCAGCCTGTATGATCACGTCGACGGAGCCGACGACAATTTCGCGTACGGTTTTTTGCGGCAGCGTGTAGCCGCCCATGGCGATCATTGACTCTATACGGTTGAGGCATTCGCGCGGGCTATTCGAGTGGATCGTTCCCATCGAGCCGTCATGGCCGGTGTTCATCGCCTGCAACAGGTCGAACACTTCGGGTCCACGCACCTCGCCGACGATGATGCGCTCGGGCCGCATGCGCAGACAGTTCTTGACCAGGTCGCGCATGGTCACTTCGCCCTCACCTTCAAGGTTGGGCGGACGTGTTTCGAGACGCACCACATGTGGCTGCTGCAATTGCAGCTCAGCCGAGTCCTCGCACGTAATAACGCGTTCCTCGCGGTCGATATAGTTGGTCAGGCAATTGAGCAGCGTCGTCTTGCCGGAGCCGGTACCGCCCGAAATGACAATGTTGCAACGGACGCGGCCGATGATCTTGAGAATCTCGGCGCCTTGCGGCGAAATCGAGCCGAACTTGACCAGTTGGTCGAGCGTCAGCTTGTCCTTCTTGAACTTGCGGATGGTAAGGGCGGTGCCGTCGATGGCCAGGGGCGGTGCGATGACGTTGACACGGGAGCCATCAGGAAGACGCGCATCGCAGATTGGGCTTGATTCATCGACGCGGCGGCCAACCTGGCTGACGATACGCTGGCAGATGTTGAGGAGCTGCTGGTTGTCGCGGAAACGGATGCCGGTCTGCTCGACCTTGCCGTTGACCTCGATGTAGACGTTCTTGGAGCCATTGACCATGATGTCGGCAATATCGTCGCGGGCAAGCAGTGGCTCCAGCGGCCCGTAGCCCAAGACGTCGTTGCAGATATCCTCGAGAAGCTCTTCCTGCTCGGCGATGGACATCGCGAAGTTCTTGATCGCGATGATGTCGTTGACGATGTCGCGGATTTCCTCGCGCGCGCTTTCGGGATCGAGCTTGGCGAGCTGCGACAGATCGATCGTGTCGATGAGTGCGGAGAAGACCTGGCTTTTGGTGTCGTAATAGCTCTCGCTGCGCTCACGCTGAATCCTTTTCGGCTCCGGCGCCAATGGCGGCGGCTCGACCGCACGGCGAACCGCCGGCCCTGCAGGCGCGCCGGATGGCGGCAGCGCCCCGGGCCTGGCAGCTACCGCCGCTTCCACAGGGTTCGCGGCCGCCGGCGCGGCAGGTGCGGGTGCTGGCTGACGGAATTCCGGGATGGTCCGGTTGCCGTCGTCGCTGCCTCTTTTACCAAACATGATCGCTTACCAATTCCACCGCTGCGGCATCACTTCTTGTTGCGCGAAAGCTTGCCGAGCAGGTTGCCGAGGCCAGCCTTTTTCTTCACCTTGATTTCGCTGCGCCCCGTCAGCACATGGGCAATCTCGTTGATCGTGGCGACGACGGGGCTCTTGGCATCCATCTCACCGAGCATACGTCCGTTGTTGGCGGCATTTCCGAACAAAAGCGGCTCGAACGGGATGACCGACATCGGCGAAAGGCCGAGCGATTCGGAGAAATCGGACGGCGTAATCTCGGGACGTTTCGGCACACCGGCCTGGTTGATCACAAGCTTTGGCGCAGGATCGTTTGGACGAAGCCGCTTCAGCATGTCGACCAGGTTCTTTGTGTTTCGCAGATTGGCCAGTTCGGGCGTCGCCGTGATAACGATCTCGTCGGCCTTGACCAGCGTGTTCTTGGTCCAGCCGGCCCACACATGGGGGACATCGAGCACGAGGAGCGGCGCGCTACGCTGGGCTATGTCGATAAGCTGGGTGAAGGCGTCGGGCTCGAAATCGTAGACCCGCTCCAGGGTCGAAGGTGCCGCAAGCAGCGACAGGTGCTCGGCGCATTGGGCGAGCAGCCGGTCGAGATAGACCTCGTCGACGCGTTCCGGCGAGAAGACCGCCTCGGCAATGCCCTGCGCCGGGTCCTGGTCGAAATTGATGTTGGCCGTTCCGAAGGCGAGGTCGAGATCGGCGACAACCACTTCGGACTTGAAAAGGGACGACATGGCCCAAGCCACATTATGGGCTATTGTCGAGGAGCCGACGCCGCCCTTGGCGCCGATGAAGGCAATCGAGCGGCCGATCGGCTCAGCTTCCGGATCAACGAAGATCGAGGACACCACGCTGACGATGTCGGCCATCGATACCGGGGCGATGACATATTCGGAAATGCCCGAACGGATGAGTTCGCGATACAGGCCGACATCGTTGTAATGGCCGACAACCACCACCTTGGAGGTCGGATCGCAGTGCTCGGAGAGCTGGGCGAGTTGTTCCAGCAACAGCTTCGGCTCGCTGCGCGATTCAAGCAGGATCAGGTTCGGTGTCGGCGCAGACTGGTAGAATTCGATAGCGGTGGGGATGCCCCCCATATGCACCTTCAGATGGGCCTTGGCCATACGGCGATCCTCGCCAGCGCGCTCGACCGGATTGGCTACGCCTTCGGTCTCGCAGAACGCCTGGATCGAAATGCGCGGGATCGGCCGCAACGCCTGCATCGCGGCAATATCCTGCTCCGAGGTTTCGCCGCCTGCTACCTCTGTGTCATAGGCAAGATTGCTCATTGTCATCTCTTTCAGTGACTTGCGCGGCTTAGGTCTGTTGAGCCTCAACACTCGTTAATATTCGACTTCCGAATTGCCGAGGAGTTCGTCCGAAATTCCTCTGTCGCGATAGACGTCGATCACCGCGCTCCGATTTGCCGCGTCGATGGGAGTCTGTTTGCGCGGCCCGATCAGATCGGCCGGATTGGCCATCTGGGCGGCAAGGTTGTTTTGGTACGAACAGCCGAAATCGGCATAATGCTTGTTTTCCGAAGTCTCCAGAAGGTCTTCCGGCCAGCGCCCGCATTTGTCCGTCTGAGCCTTCACCGAGACGTAGGCGACACGGACCGGGGCGGACGCTTCGGCCGAAACGGATTGATAGGACCGCACGGCGATCCGCTTCCGGCTGATGCCGCTGGCTATGGCAAGCCTGGCGAAATCGCGGCCGGCCGCGGCCGCTGCGATTTCGTTAGCCGAGCCGCTCGGGACCTCAATCGTCAGCACCGGAGCCGCGCTCCTGTCGTATCCGTCCAGAAAGCCCAGGAGCGTGTCGCGCTGGAATCTGGTCATGCCACGGTCGCCGGCGCCGACCGGAAGGTCGATCTTCTGGATCTTCTCGGCGATGACGATCGGATGGGTGGTGCGATAGTCGTCCGGTATGGCACCGACCGTGACGCTGTCGCGATTGGCGCAGCCGGCCAGTGATGCCGCCATCACGACCGCCATGATGGGAACGGCGGGCCGCCAGATTCGCAAATGGACCGACCGCATCGCGGTGATCGCCTTTGTCTTCGATGCTGACTGAGACATGTCCGCTTCCCCGCTTACTTGTAGATGAAGCCGACAACGCCGTGATAACGGCCGTTGGGCTTGTCGGTCTGCATGGTGCCGTAGACGCGGTTGACGCGTCCAAGGAACATGGCGGCCCCGTCGCTGGCGGCGTTGAAATTGTCGTCAGGCTTGGCAAGGTCGTTGCGCGCCACCGGCTTCACCAGATAGGGCGTGATGATGATGACGAGCTCGGTCTCGTTGCGAACGAAATCCCTGCTGCGGAAGAGCGCGCCGAGCACTGGAATCTTTGTCAGGCCAGGCAAGCCGTTGACGGCTTGCCTGACATCGTCGCGGACGAGCCCGGCAATCATCATCGAGCCGCCCGAAGGCAGTTCCACCGTCGTGTCGGCCAAGCGTTTGCGAAGCGACAAGGCGTTCATGCCAAGGCTTTTTACGCCTTCGGAATAAGATACTGACCCTTCCGTTGTCGGCTCGGAGACCGACGTCCTGACTTTCAGGCTGATGCGGCCGGGAGACAGCACCACCGGCTGAAATTCCAGGCCAATACCATATTCGATCTTCTCGACTGAATAGGTTTTCAGACCTGTCTGGTTATCGTTGGAGACGGCTTCGGAAACGCCGGTCACCATGTTATATTCACCGCCGACCTTGAAGGTCGCCTTCTCGCCGGATACGGCCGTCAATGTTGGCTCGGCGAGAGTCTTCATGACGCCGGACTGTTCCATGGCGTTGATATAGGCCTGCAGCGTCGAGCTGCTGATAGAGAGGCCCGAGTTCGACAGCGACTTGCCTAAACCGGTGAAATTGTCGCTTAACGCGCTCCAGCTGATGCCGTTGCTGCTGCCGCTGCCGATCATGTTGACGCCGAGCTGCTTCATCACCGAGCGGCTGACTTCGGCAACCGTCACCTTGAGCGTCACCTGGTCGTCGCCGATAATCTGCAGCAGGTTGACGATCTTGCTGACGCGGCGCTCGGTGTCCGGATTGTTGATGTCGACGCCGGCATCGGCGGAGCCGCCGGCAGCGGTCTGCGAATATTGACCCGTGGTCGCTTCGCCGCCTGAGACGAAGATCTCCGCCAGGTCTTGCGCACGCTTGGCGTCCAGCGGAGTGTCAACGGTTCCGGTCAGAACGACATTGTCGTTCAGCAACTCGACCTTGATCTCCGATGACGGGATGAAGCGCTTGATATAGTCCTCCAGCCCGGCAACATCGCGTTCGACCGCCAGATCAAGGCTGACGATCTGTTCGCCATTCGGGCCAAAGACGAAGATGTTGGTCTCGCCGACCGCCTTTCCGAATAGATAGATGCGCCTGGCGGTGCGGGTCACCGCATCGGCTACCGCGGGGTTGGCAACGAGAATATCGTAGGCATCGCTCGGCAGGTCGATGACCACCGATTTGTTAAGCCCGAGCTTCACTCGCTGGGTGGCCGTCGAGGCTGTGACCCTGGCATTGTTCGCCGCATGGGCATCGAGAGTGCCATACGCATTCGTTCCAAGGAGAAACAGGCCGATCGCCGCAGCCAAGGTGACCGGCAGTTTGGTTTTTAGCTTCATTTCCTCGCCCCCACTTCGGAAACTTCGCCCGACTTGATCAACCGCACCGTTCCGCGCCGACCATTGCCGGAAACCAGGTAGTCGGCCTCCCCCACATTCTTGTCCTGGCTGTCCTTGATTGAGCGCAGTGCCAATGTCAGGCGATCCGCCATCTGCTGAGCGACGGTGATGATCTCGGACTGCTGCGGCGTCAGTTCCAGGGTGGCGGTCTGGCCGACCCTGGTCTTCTTGCCTTCCTCATCCTCCTGAATGGTCTGGTCGATCGCCAGGACGCGAATGTTCTTGAGGATAGTCTCGGTCGTGAAGCCCGGACTACCGCCATTGGCGGTATCGGCTCTGCGGGTCATGATGACGTCGACGAAATCGTTGGGAAGAATAAAGCCACCGGCCGAAGTGTCGGCCGAGATGCTTGTGGCGACAGCCCGCATGCCGGAGGGCAGGATCGACGACATGAAGCTTTGCCCCTCACCGATCAACTTCGAGCGCCGCAACGGCTCGCCGGCATACAGCGCCACGCGCGCGACGCCGCCCTTCAGCTTATCCAGCGCTTCAGGCTCGGCGGCGCGGGTGATGAAATTTGCGTTGATGCCGGCGGACGGCCATGACTCCCAGGAAATGTTGTTCTCTAGCGGACTGCCCATCGGAACATCGCCGGAAAGGACAAGCACGTCCTGCAGCGCGATCGCCGGCGCTTGGGGGCCGGAATCGACAACCGGAGGCGGCGGAGGCGCGACCATGTTCTTCGCGACATAGCCTGCACCTCCGGCCGCGGCTATCGCCACGCCTAGAATAATCAATCGGGATGCTGGCATCTGTCCGAACCTCGCCCTTGGCAAACCACCTGGCCAAGCCGGACTTTGCAGCGGCAATCGTCAAAACAAGGTTAATGTTATACTTACGATCGTGATTAATTTAACGTTTACATAAATTAGAGCGACCAAGCGCGGCCCGAAGGAAAGACGTCGCCAACTCGCCAGGCCCGGCGCAAATGGAGTAACGCAAATCAGCCCGCCAGCCTGGCGAGAGCCCAGGCCATTAACGGCGAGTCCGGATAGGTAAGCAGACCGCCAATGCCAAGCGCAATGCCGTACGGAACACCGGTCGCGTCATCGGCGAAATGGCGCAGGAACGGATTGTGGCTTGTGACGGCGGCAAGCAGCGATTTTCGATAGGCGAGAATGGCAAGCGTCAGCAAGCCGCCTATGAATGTCGAGGCGACGAGATATTCGATGAGATGGACATTCAGTCCCATCCACATGGCAGTGGCGGCCAGGAGCTTCGCGTCGCCGCCGCCCATGCCGCCAAGCGCGAACAGGCCGAACGTCACCGCGAGAACCAAGCCGGCGGCGGCGAAATGCCAGCCATAGGTGGCCCAATCCATGCCGGTCAAAGGCGCTACCAAGGCGAAGACAACCACAAGCAGCACAGGCACGCGATTGGCGATCGTCATCGACAGCATGTCGGAGATCGCGGCAAAAAGCATGCAGAACGGAAAGACGACGAAGATCACGGCTTCAAGCATGGACGAACGCCTGTGGTCAAATTGTACCTGGCCTAACCTAGGCACATTCTATTAACGACTGATGAGACTTCAAAGTGTTTTGTTACTATAATGCAACAGGGGCCGCAACGGAGCGGCCCCTGTTCTTGAAAAGTGACTGGCCGCGTAGCTTAATTGACGCCGTTGACCTTGCTGGCGATCTTGTCGAACTTGGCGTTCAGCGCGTTGCCGAGCGAGCCGGCGCCAACCATGATGGCGAGCGCGATGAGGGCGGCGATCAGACCGTATTCGATAGCGGTCGCGCCGGATTCGTCCTTCACAAAACGTGCGATGAGGTTAGACATTCGAGCTCCTACTCCAATTGTTACAGCACTTCCGTCAACTTCTCTTGATGGCTGATCGGATGCTGCGAATGTAAGCGGAAGCTGTTTCGATCGGCTTAATAAACAGGCTTACCGATTCCTTTCCCGCTTCGATGACATTGCGTAGTTAACCCAGGACTAAAATACCGGCCACTGGGTCCACAGGCTAACAAAGGGCGCAAAAGGCGCAATTCGGCAAAGAGGTTTGAGCCGTGCCTGCTAGCCCAATGCCGGTTCCGGCTTAATCCTGAACTCCAGCCGCTTAACGGTTGGTTCACCAATCTCGTTCATGTTCTGTTGAACAGTTTGTTGCCGGGGAGCGCCTCAATGGCCGGGCCGAGATCGTCATTTCCAATTGCCGTGGTTCTTGCCGCAGCGGCTTTCGCCGTTCCAGCCAAGGCAGGCGCCGGCATCGAGGTCACGATGAACCAGGCAAAGATCGTCAAATTGTCGCGCGCCGCCGATACGATTGTCGTCGGCAATCCGGCGATCGCTGACGCCTCCGTGCAGGACGCATCGACGATCGTACTGACCGGCAAGGGATTTGGCGTCACCAATCTTGTCGTCCTCGATCAGGAGGGCAACCCGATCGTCGATGAGCAAATAACGGTCGTGCGCCAGGCAGCGTCGTCGGTGCGCATCTATCGGCGTGCCGAAGTACAGACCATGTCCTGCGCGCCATATTGCGAAAGCTCGTACAAGAGCGATGCCGAGAAGGCCTCTGAGGCCGAGATGAGCGCCGGGCATTAGCTAGCCGACTTCTCCACCTTTGCGGGAACGCTTCGGTTATTGCCTGGTTAAGGCCTTTCCGCCGAATTTAACGGTCATTCCAACCGGACTTCAATCGGTTCCGACTAATGGTGGGATCCGATGCAGAACTGGAATCGGCGGGTAGAGGACATGAGCAAGGCAGGACGAGCAGGTTTTCCCGGAAGGTTTTTGGGCGACCGACGCGGAAGCACGGCGATCGAATTCGCCATGCTTGCAATTCCATTCGCGCTTCTTGTCTTCGCCATCCTGGAGAGCTGTATTTCATTTGCCGCACAAGAAGTGATGGCAAACGCCACAGACGACATCGCGCGCCAACTGCGTACCGGCCAATTAAGACCGGCCGATGTGTCCGGGACCAAGCTGCGGGATATGATCTGCACCAAGTTGGAGATCATGGTCGCCAAGACCTGTCCCGGATTGCTGGTGGATTTGCGCGAATATCCGACCTTCGCCGATGCGGCGCTGGCCGGTTTCAAGATCCAGGATGGCGACGTCGTGTTGACCAAGGGCACGAGCACACAGACCTTCACCGTCGCACCAGGCCTGGCAGAGTCGAGAAACATGCTGCGGGTTTTTTACAAATGGCCGGTGATGACCGACTTCATGGCCAAGTCGATGGCCAATCTGAAGGACGGCAAAACGCTGCATTTCGCTTCGATCACTTGGCAGAACGAGCCGTTCGACAACTGAACCACCTAGTCGCTTGAAAAGGGCAAAGCCATGATTCGTGCGGGGGCACAGCTGGGCATCGCAGAGATTTGTACAAGAGCAGTCCGGCTTTGCTCGGACCGCCGCGGTATTGCGGCTGTCGAGTTTGCCCTCATCGTGCCTGTCCTGTTGATCATGTACTTTATGACCATGGAAGCCTCGCAAGCCATCGAGACCAGCAAGAAGGTCAGCCGCATCGGCAGCATGGTAGCGGACCTTGTCACGCAGCAGCAGACCATCAAGGCGGCCGATCTCGATGCCATCATCGCGATCGGCAGTTCCACGCTTCAGCCCTATAATCGTTCGAAACCGAAGATCATCATTACGGCGATACAGGTCACGGACGAGACGACGCCGAAAGTCTTGGTCGTGTGGTCGCGCAAAGTAGTCGATGGTGTCTCTAGCGTCGACGCCATCAAGGATTCCGCCACAACGGTCCCGAGCGCGCTCAAGATCAAAGGCACTTTCCTCATTCGGGTCGAAAGCGATCTCGCCTACAAGCCAATCATCACCTGGTCGGCGGATGGCCAAAGCCGGTTCGGGTTGAGCTCGGCCTTCAATTCGATATCGATGGCGGAAACTTATTATCTACGGCCGCGAAGGAGCCCGACCATTCCGTGCAGCGATTGCTGACGCCTGAAGCCCGCTAACCGGGCTGTAGCTATTGCGTGCGGCCGCGGGCCGAGACCAGGTGCACGATGGCCGCAGCCAGCACATAATCCCTCGGACCGGCAACGGCGAACCCGCCGGAGTGTCTCGGCTCCAGAAGATCGTAAATGTCCGGCGCGGCTGATCTGAGATTGGTGAGAAAGACGGTGAGCCGGCGCTTGGCTTCGGGGTCCAGATCGCTGCGGACGGCGTGCGGACCATACCTCAGCAGGCCTGAGGTCCATACGACCTGAAGCGACGATTTCGAGAGCCCTGCGGCCTCGAGCCTCGCCACCGTGCCGCCAGGAGGATTTGGCCGTCCCTCTGCCACAGCCGGGATCCAGCCGAATATGGCATCGGCCTCGCCCTCGACCAGCATTGCTTCAGCTGCGGCAGCCGAATTGGCGTGGGTCAAAAACGGCGCATCTTCCGCCACGTTGACCCCGTCTGCAGCCAGCCCGGCAAGCGGCAACAAAGCACCACCGACGCTGTCGAAAGGCGCCATGACGACCCGATGGACTGCCATGGCCATCAGATCGGGAACCCTCCCGTCGCGCGTCAGCAGTACGGAGCGGATGCCGATGGCGCCGCCGGAATCGAGCGGCGCCGCGAGAGGTTCGACACATCCGCACCGTTCGGAGGCGGCGGCGTAGGCGGTTGCCGAATAGATTGCATATTCGATCCGCGCATTGGCCTGCGCCTCGATCAACGACGTATAGTCGCGGGCAACGACAAACTCCACCTTCATGCCGAGCGCTTTGGTATAGGCGTCGGTCAGCAGCGCCAGACCTGGAACGGTGTTGCCGGCGCCAGGCTCGGCGACGATACCGATACGGAACGTTCCGATATCATCGCGCCAATCGGCACGCGCCAGGTTCGCGCAAGATGCATCCAGCAGCAAGGCCAGTACGGCAGCGAATGCTTTCAGGGCAGGCCTCATGCGAGTTCCATGCCGCGCATTTCGATCGGCAGATCGACCATGCCGCGATTCGTTCCTCCCGGACCAGCACGCCAAGCCGTGCCGTTCGGGTTTCCGAATTGCCAACGGCAGCGCGGAACCCTATGTCTGAGTCAACACCCAGGCAATGATGAACCTTTGATGGCACGCGCCTCCCTTTTTGTCCTTGACTCCTTCGGCATCGGCGGCGCGGCCGACGCCGAACGCTATGGCGACACTGGCTCCAACACGTTCGCACACATCGCGCAGGCCTGCGCGGAAGGCCGCGCCAATCGCGAAGGCCTGCGTGGCGGACCGCTTCTTGTACCAAACATGCTATCGCTCGGCCTCGGCCATGCCGCGGCAACGGCGACGGGTTTCAGGTTCGAGAATGGCGGCAGCGTCGAGTTTGCCGCCGCCTTTCACGGCGCGGCACAGGAGGTTTCGAGCGGCAAGGACACGCCATCGGGCCATTGGGAAATAGCCGGCCTGCCGGTCCGTTTCGACTGGGGTTACTTCCCCGACACGATTCCCGCCTTTCCAGCCGAGTTGACCGAAGCAATGGTGCGTGAAGGGAAGGTGCCCGGCATTCTCGGCAATTGTCATGCCCCCGGCACCGAGATCATCGAACGGTTCGGCGAAGACCATATCCGCACCGGCAAGCCGATTTGCTACACCTCGGTCGACTCCGTCCTGCAGATCGCCGCGCATGAGGTTCATTTCGGCCTGGAACGGCTTTACGACTTCTGCAAGATAGTGCGCGGGCTGGTCGATCCGCTGAATATCGGGCGCGTCATCGCACGACCGTTTATCGGTGAAACCGCCGCCACGTTCGCGCGAACGCATAATCGTCGCGACTATGCCGTACCGCCGCCGGAACCGACGCTGCTCGACCGGCTGACGGCGCGCGGCAGCCGGGTTATCGCAATCGGCAAGATCGGCGACATCTTCGCCCATCGGGGGATCTCGGAAGTCCGCAAGGCTGCCGGCAACATGGCGATGTTCGACAAAGCGCTTGGCGCCATGGAAGATGCCCGCGACGGCGACTTCGTCTTCGCGAACTTTGTCGACTTTGATACCGAGTTCGGACATCGGCGCGACGTCGCGGGGTATGCCGCCGCACTCGAAGCTTTCGACCGGCGCCTGCCGGAGGCATTCGCGCGGCTGAGGCCAGGCGATCTGCTCATTTTGACCGCCGATCACGGCAACGATCCGACGTGGCGCGGCACCGACCACACACGCGAGCGTATTCCGGTTATCGGCACACGGCCGGGTTTCAAAGGCGCGGACATTGGACTGAGGACGACATTTGCCGACATCGGCGAAACCGTGGCCGAACATCTCGGGCTGGCGCCCGGCCCATACGGCACCTCCTTCCATGCCACGATAAGCGGCCATGCCTGAGCTGCCGGAGGTCGAGACAGTCAGGCGCGGTCTGCAGCCGGTCCTTGAAGGTGCCCGCATCGTCGGTGTCGAGGCACGCCGGCCCGATTTGCGGTTTCCATTCCCCGAGAGATTTTCGGAGCGGCTGACCGGCAAGACGATTGCAGCGCTCGGCCGCCGCGCCAAATATCTGACGATGCACCTGGACAACGGCCCGGTGCTGATCTGCCATCTCGGCATGTCGGGTTCGTTTCGCGTCGAAACGGCCGACGAGAGTGCAACACCCGGCGCGTTCCACTATGAACGTTCGAAAAACACCGCTCACGATCACGTCGTCTTCGACATCACATCACCTGCCGGCGTCCGCTCTCGCGTGATCTTCAACGACCCGCGCCGCTTCGGGTTCATGCTGTTTTCGGAAGACGAGCCAGACATGCATCCGATGCTGGCGGGATTAGGTGTCGAGCCTACAGGCAATGCACTGGACGGCGCTCTGCTCGCTTCGCTGCTGAAAGGTCGCAAGTCACCGCTGAAGGCGGCACTTCTCGACCAACGGCTGATCGCCGGGCTAGGCAATATCTACGTCTCGGAAGCGCTTTGGCGGGCCGGCCTGTCACCGCTGCGCAAAGCGGGCACGCTCGCGAGAGCCGGCAAGAAAGCCAGAGAACAGAGCGAACGCCTGGCCGAAGCAATCCGCTCGGTCGTCGCCGACGCGATCGCCGCCGGCGGCTCGTCGTTGCGCGATTATATGCAGACCGATGGATCGCTGGGCTACTTCCAGCATTCCTTCGCGGTTTATGATCGCGAGGGCGAGGCCTGCTCCAAGCCTGGTTGTGGCGGGCACATCGAGCGTATCGTGCAAAGCGGTCGCTCAACCTTCCACTGCCGGACCTGTCAGGCTTGAAACACAAGCGAGGAGGAGCAAGCATGGGCTATGAAACCATCATCGTCGAGACCCGCGGCAAGGTCGGGCTGATTACGCTGAACCGGCCGCAAGCGCTCAATGCGCTGAATTCACAAGTGCTGGCGGAACTGGTTGCGTCGGTGAACAGCATGGGCGCAAATGCCGACATCGGCGCTATGGTCATCACTGGTTCGGAAAAGGCTTTCGCCGCAGGTGCCGATATCAAGGAAATGCAGTCGATCTCCTATGTGGATGCCTATCTGCAGGATTTCTTCGTCGGCTGGGAAGAATTTACGCGGGCACGAAAGCCGATCATCGCGGCGGTGGCGGGCTACGCTCTGGGCGGCGGCTGCGAACTGGCGATGATGTGCGATTTCATCATCGCCGCCGATACCGCCAAGTTTGGCCAACCCGAGATCACGCTGGGTGTCATGCCCGGCATGGGCGGATCGCAGCGCCTGACCCGCTTCGTCGGCAAGTCGAAGGCGATGGATATGTGCCTGACGGGGCGAATGATGGACGCAGCCGAGGCCGAGCGTTCCGGCCTGGTCTCGCGCGTCGTGCCAGCCGGCGAGTTGATCGAGGAAGCGCTTAAGGCAGCGGCCAAGATCGCCGGTTTTTCCCTGCCATCGGTGATGATGGCGAAGGAGGCCGTCAACCGCGCCTATGAGACGACGCTCACCGAGGGCCTGCGGTTCGAGCGCCGGCTGTTTCATTCGCTGTTTGCGCTGGACGACCAGAAGGAAGGCATGGCGGCCTTCACCGGCAAGCGGAAGCCGAATTTCACGAACCGATGAGATGACGAAGGCACCGGCCAAAAAGAACGCGCCGCAGCGTTGACGCGCCGGAAAAGCTGAACTATAAGCCGCACCTACCGAGGCGGCCCTGTGGCTGCCCGTTTGTTTTTTGCGCCCCGCGGTATCCCGCAAGCGCCCACCAGATCAGAAGAGAGGCACCATGGCCAATACCTCCTCGGCCAAAAAGGCAACGCGCAAGATCGCCCGTCGCGCAGCGATCAACAAGAACCGTCGCTCCCGCGTCCGGACCTACATCCGCCAGGTCGAAGAGGCGCTCGCGGCCGGCGACAAGGCGGCCGCACAGGCTGCCTTCAAGGTGGCCGAGCCGGAATTGATGCGGGCCGCGACCAAGGGTGTCGTGCACAAGAACACGGCATCGCGCAAGGTGTCGCGGCTGGCCCAACGGGTCAAGGTGCTGTCGGCCTAATATACCTTTTCCTGCACTGCGCTTCTTCAAACCCGGCCGATCGCGCCGGGTTTTTTCGTTTGCCGGCAAGTACTTAAAAGAAAGCCCGCAAAACGGCGCTCCGCGTACATTTCAAAGTTCGAAATGCTTTGCCGGCATATACATGCCCGCTGATATTCGCAGCCTTCGAAACCGCCAATGCGAAAATTTCCGAGCGTCACAGATTACCGTTTCTTTTCAGCAGTTTACAGATGGTGATCCACAGCTTGTTCACATCGGCTGCGGTCGATAGGCGACAATTGGCTGTCAAGTGAATTATTTCAGAAAATTTCGCGTTGTGTGGCCTTTTTCATATTCGCCGGAAAAGGGTTTGAATCACAATGGCTTTGTCAAAATCAACTGTTGCGGCATGGCGTCCGAACCGTCCCTTGCTAGTCAGATTCCTTAAAAATCCGTTAGGGGTGGCCTTGCCCTATCCACAGCGATTTCGGTAATGTCTGTCCATCGAAGGGACGGGCCCTTGGCCCTTGACCAGCCTGAAACCGGCCAGCTCAAATTGGCAGAGTTTACAACGCGGATTCAACTCCGCGGACGGGGTTGGTTTGTCTTTTTGATACGGTAGGGGACTGGCGTAATTGTACATGGCAGGTCGACGGTGCGCCGGCGTTTTTCGCCGGACGGCATTTTATTGCCCTGACATGACCAAGGCGGATCGGCACTTCGGCGCCGGACCGATAACGAGGCGATTCATCAGCCGGCGGTGGCGATGGTGTCGCAGCGAAGACACGGTCGCCGGAAACATGGATGCAGGAGGCGCATCCCCGGCGGAAAACAGGTACAAGAGACAAGGAACTCGATCATGCAGAGCGGCGGCATCGAAAGGGAGCTTACGGGCGACCTCCCATTTCCTGGAACGTTAATCGGAAGGAACGACATGGCGGCTTCCAATGAAGCTGAACAGAAGTTCGATCGGGTCAAGGCCCAGCTGAAGGCGCGTCTGGGAACCGAGGTCTATTCGAGCTGGTTCGGGCGCATGAAGGTCGCTGAATCCTCCAAGGGCATTGTCCGCATCTCGGTGCCAACCGCATTCCTGCGTTCATGGATCAACGGCCACTATCTCGATCTCATCGCCGAGTTGTGGAAGCACGAGGATCCGGAGATCCTCAAGATCGAGATCGTCGTTCGCACCGCCACACGCCAGGGCCGCAACAGCGTCGAGCCGGAAGTGGCCCCGGCACGCAAGATGACCAGGCAGACGCAAACCGCTCTCTCTGCGGGCACGGCGAGCCCCAGCAGGGTCGAGCGGGTCCCGGCACCCCGCCCAGGAATGCCGGCAGAGACAGAGTTCCGGCACAATGTGCTCGGTTCGCCGCTCGATCCACGCTACACTTTCACCTCCTTCATCGAGGGACCATCGAACCGAGTGGCTTTTGCCGCTGCCAAGGCGGTCGCGGAATCACAGTCGAGCGCGGTGCGCTTCAATCCGCTCTTTCTTCACGCGACGGTTGGGCTGGGCAAGACGCATCTGTTGCAGGCGATCGCCGCAGAATCGCTGAAGCAGAACCCGAAATCGCGGGTCGTCTATCTGACGGCTGAATATTTCATGTGGCGGTTCGCCACCGCGATTCGCGACAACAACGCACTGACGCTGAAAGAACAGCTTCGCGACATCGACCTTCTCATCATCGACGACATGCAGTTCCTGCAGGGCAAGTCGATCCAGCATGAATTCTGCCATTTGATCAACATGCTGCTCGACAGCGCCAAGCAAGTGGTGGTCGCTGCCGACCGGCCGCCGTCGGAATTGGAGTCGCTGGAGCCGCGCGTCCGCTCGCGCCTCAACGGCGGCGTCGCGCTGGAAATGTCGGCCCCGGATTTCGCCATGCGCATCGGTATGCTCAAGCTCAGGCTTGCCACCGCCAAGCTCGACGATGTGTCGCTCGATATTTCCGAAGAGATCCTCAATCACGTTGCCCGCACGGTGACCGGCAGCGGGCGCGAGCTCGAAGGTGCCTTCAACCAGCTTTTGTTTCGCCAATCCTTCGAACCGCAGATCACCATCGACCGCATCGACGAGATCCTTGGCCACATCTATCGTTCCGGCGAGCCGAAGCGGGTGCGTATCGAGGACATTCAGCGCATCGTCGCACGCCATTACAACGTGTCGAAGACTGAACTTCTGTCCAACCGGCGCACACGCACCATCGTCAAGCCACGGCAGGTCGCCATGTACCTGTCGAAGGTGATGACGCCGCGCTCGCTGCCGGAGATCGGGCGGCGTTTCGGCGGCCGTGACCATACGACGGTGCTGCATGCCGTGCGCAAGATCGAGGATCTTTCAGGCGTCGACAACACACTGGCGCAGGAACTCGAATTGCTGAGAAGGCTGATCAACGACCAGGCCTGACGGCGCGAAAAACGCCGGCTCGCGGACTTCGGCCTTTTTATCCCCAGAAAGCCCGTGCAGCCGGCCCGAACCGGTGGCGCGGGCTTGCGTTTGCCGGGTTTTTCCTGTCAGTTTACGCAGATTCTGAGCCTGTTCAGACCTTTCGCGGGGCGCCGCTTGCCGGAGACCCGTTCATTCATTCAAGCGAGCCTGTTTCGTCATGCGTGTTATCCTGGAACGGTCAAATCTCCTGAAGTCGCTCAACCATGTTCACCGCGTGGTCGAGCGGCGCAACACCATTCCGATCCTGTCGAACGTGCTGCTCAGCGCCGAGGGGGCCAGCCTTGAAATGAAGGCGACCGACCTCGACCTGGAGGTGACCGAAGCAACGCCGGCAAAGGTCGAGCGTGGCGGGGCGACGACGGTTCCGGCGCATCTGCTCTACGACATCGTGCGCAAGCTTGCCGACGGCGCGGAGGTGGCGCTGAAGACCGACGAAGACGGCAACGCCATGACGGTGACGTCGGGGCGCTCGAGCTTCCGCCTGCAGTGCCTGCCGCAGTCCGACTTTCCCGAGCTTTCAGCCGGGTCGTTCTCGCATATTTTCCGGCTCGATTCCCTCGGGCTAAAGGGCCTCATCGAGAAGACCCAGTTCGCCATCTCGACCGAGGAGACGCGCTATTATCTGAACGGCATCTATCTGCACACGCACGAGGCTGGCGGCAAGCTGAAGCTGCGCTCGGTCGCGACCGACGGCCATCGGTTGGCGCGCGCCGAGATCGACGCACCAGCGGGCTCCGAGGGCATGCCTGGCGTCATCATCCCGCGAAAGACGGTCAGCGAGTTGCAGAAGCTGGTCGACGACCCCGACATTGCGGTGACCACCGAGCTGTCGGACACCAAGATCCGTTTCACCATCGGCAGCGTCATCTTGACCTCCAAGCTGATCGACGGCACTTTCCCGGACTACCAGCGCGTCATTCCGACCGGCAACGACAAGAAGCTGATCATCGATCGTCAGAGTTTCGCCGCTGCCGTCGATCGCGTTTCGACCATTTCGTCCGAACGCGGCCGGGCTGTAAAGCTTTCGATCGCCGAAGGCCAGGTCACGCTTGCAGTCAACAATCCGGATTCAGGCAGCGCCACCGAAGAACTGGCAGCCGACTATTCGTCCGATCCGATCGAAATCGGCTTCAACGCCAAATACCTGCTCGACGTTGCCGCGCAACTGACCGGCACGGAGGCGAAGTTCATGCTGGCGGATGCCGGATCCCCGACACTGATCCACGACATGGCCGACGAGACCGCGCTCTACGTGTTGATGCCGATGCGGGTGTAGGGCCCGAACGAGGCCATCTGCTGTCGTGACCAGATTTGCAAACCCGCGGCAGACTTACATAAGTAAGCTTACACTTACGAATTTCCGCAATTATGCGGCGTTGGCAATCGACCTTGATCCCGGCGCTGTGGTTTTCTCCGGCGACAATGGCGCCGGCAAGACCAATCTGCTTGAAGCGATCTCGCTGCTCACGCCAGGCCGCGGCCTGCGCCGCGCACCCTATGCCGAGGTGGCGCGCGAAGGCGGCGACGGTGGCTTTGCGCTGCATGCCCGGCTTGACGGGCCGGACGGCCAGGTCGAGATCGGTACCGGGATTGCAGGCAGCGACAGCGAAGGCGGCAGGCGGGTGCGGATCAACGGCGCGGCGGCGCGCTCAGCCGAAGACATGCTGGAATGGCTGCGCGTGGTCTGGCTGACACCGGCCATGGACGGCCTGTTCCCCGGGCCAGCCGCCGACCGTCGGCGCTTCCTCGACCGACTGGTGCTGGCGATCGACCCCGGCCACGGCCAGCGCGCGCTTGACTACGAAAAGGCAATGCGCGGCCGCAACAGGCTGCTCGCCGACGGTTCGCGCGACGGTGCCTGGTTCGATGCCATCGAGATGCAAATGGCGGAGACCGGCGTGGCAATTGCCGCGGCGCGTGCCGAACTGGTGCGCCTGCTCGCCGCCATGATCGACCGTCTGCCCGGCGACGGACCGTTTCCGCAAGCCGACATCGGCATCTCGGGGGAACTGGAAGGCGAAGTCGGCATTTCGCCGGCCGTCGACGTCGAGGAACGGTTCCGTCGTGCGCTTGCCCAAGGGCGCGACCGTGACCGCACCGCCGGACGCACGCTCGACGGCCCGCACCGTTCCGATCTCGTGGTGCGCCACCGGCCCAAGGCAATGCCGGCCGAACTCTGCTCGACCGGCGAGCAGAAGGCGCTGCTGGTCGGCATTGTCTTGTCGCATGCACGGCTAACCGGCGAGATGTCGGGCATGACGCCGATCCTGCTGCTCGACGAGATCGCCGCCCATCTCGACGGCGGCCGGCGCGCGGCCTTGTTCTCGATCCTGGAGGAGCTGAACTGCCAGGCTTTCATGACCGGGACCGATGCCGCGTTGTTTGACAGCCTCAGGGGACGCGCGGAGTTCCTGACCGTCGATCACGGCAAGGTCAGGCCGACCATCTGAACTTCGTCCATGACGCATTTCTGAGCCGCATGCATTGACGCCTGACAAGTTTTTTCCTCCGTTATATGGTCCGGCGATGATCACAGCCGCCCTCACCGACGAAGAGCTCGAACGCTACGCCCGCCACATCGTGCTGCCCGAAATCGGCGGCGCCGGCCAGCAGCGGCTAAAGCGAGCGCGGGTGCTGGTCATCGGCGCCGGCGGGTTGGGAGCGCCGGTGCTCGAATATCTCGCCGCCGCAGGGATTGGCACACTCGGTATCGTCGACGACGACATCGTTTCGCTTTCCAACCTGCAACGACAAGTGATCCACGCCACGGGCGATGTCGGCATGGCGAAAACCGACAGCGCCAAGGCGGCGATCATCCGCATCAATCCAAACGTCGTCGTGGAAGAGCACAATTTCAGGCTGACCGCGGACAACGCCCCTGCCCTCATCGCCGATTATGACATCGTCGTTGACGGCTCCGACAATTTCGAGACGCGCTACGCCGTGGCCGACGCCTGCGCCGCCGAAAGCCGGCCGCTCGTCCATGCCGCCGTTGGCCGCTTCGACGGCTCGGTCACGGTGCTGAAGCCGTTCGAAACCGGTCCGGACGGCACGTTGAACCCAAGCTACCGCGATCTTTTTCCCGAAGCGCCGCCGCCGGGACTGGTGCCGTCCTGCGCGGTGGCCGGCATTGTCGGCGCGCTGAGCGGGGTCATCGGCACGCTGCAAGCCATGGAGGCAATCAAGCTGATCACCGGGATTGGCGAGCCGCTGGTCGGGCGACTGCTGCTCTACGATGCACTGGCGGCACGCTTCGACACGATCCGCTACAAGCGAACTAGCCGGTGAGCCTGCCTGCCGACGTTTCCATTGTGCAGTTTGCGGCCGACTTCGATCGTTGGGACGAGGTCTTGGCACTGGTCATGCGCGCCTTCGCCTTCATGGAAGACGTTATTGATCCGCCGTCCTCGGCGCATCGGCTCACTGTCGAAAATCTTAGGGCTAAAGCGCTGGAGGAGACAGGATTCCTGGCGCTGAAGGAAAGCGAGATCGTCGGTTGCGTCTTCATCCTGGAGCGGGCAGACGACCTCTATGTCGGAAAGCTCGCGGTTGTGCCGGCTCTTCAGGGACAAGGCATCGGAAAGCGGCTGATGCAGGCTGTCGAAGATCTTGCCCGTAGCCACAACCGGGCCGCCATCGAGCTCCAGACCCGGGTCGAACTGACCGGAAACCACGCTGCCTTCGCCCGCCTCGGCTTTCGCGAAACCGAACGGACAGCGCACAAGGGCTACGACCGGCCGACCTCAATCACCATGCGCAAGGCGCTTTCGTAAGCCAACACTATCCAAAGACGAACGCGTGGTTGCCGCGGCAAGGCCATGCCGGCATGATGGCAGGTCACGCCCGCAGCGGCAGCACGCGGTCGGGCGGACGATGGCCATCGAAGAAGGCGCGGATGTTGATGATCACCTTCTCACCCATGTCGATGCGGCCTTCGAGCGTCGCCGAGCCCATATGCGGCAACAGCACGACCTTGCCTTTGTGGGCGAGCTTCAGAAGCTTGCTGTTCAGCGCCGGCTCGTGCTCGTAGACGTCGAGGCCGGCGCCGGCGATCTTGCCGTCATGGATGAGCTTGACCAGCGATTCCTCATCGATGATATCGCCGCGCGCGGTGTTGACTATGTAAGCGGACGGTTGCAGAAGCGCCAGCCGCCGCGCCGAAAGCAGGTGGAAGGTTGCCGGTGTCGATGGGCAATTGACCGAGATAATGTCCATACGGGCAAGCATCTGGTCGAGGCTTTCCCAATATGTGGCTTCCAACTCGTCCTCGATTGCCGGCAGCACGCGGTGGCGGTTGTGGTAGTGGATCGAGAGGCCAAAGGCCTTGGCGCGCCTGGCGACGGCGGTGCCGATGCGACCCATGCCGACAATGCCGAGCCGTTTGCCCCAGATGCGACGGCCGAGCATCCAGGTCGGCGACCAGCCCGCCCATTTCTTGTCCCCGGTCAGCACGTTGGCGCCTTCGGCCAGCCGTCGCGGCACGGCCAGCATCAGCGCCATGGTCATGTCGGCCGTATCTTCGGTCAGCACGTTCGGCGTATTGGTGACGGTGATGCCTTTCTTGGCCGCTGCCGCAACGTCGATCTTGTCGACGCCATTGCCGAAATTGGCGATCAGCTTGAGCTTGTCGCCGGCTTGGGCAATCAGCGCCGCGTCGATATTATCGGTCACGGTCGGCACCAGCACGTCAGCCTCCTTGACCGCCGCCACCAGTTCCGGCTGCGTCATCGGCCTGTCCTCGACATTCAACCGGGCGTCGAACAACTCGCGCATGCGGGTCTCGACCGGGTCGGGCAACTTGCGCGTGATGACGACGAGGGGCTTCTTTTTGCCTGCCATTGTTTCCTCGAACCCGATCTCGTTGAGACCTCTTTAACCAAGAACGGCGAAACTGAGAGCCGATCGCGGTACCGGTCATCCATGTAACAAGTGGTTCCGCCGAAGACAAAGAAAAAGGGGCGCGAAGGCCGATGGGCCGGCGCCGAAAGGAACGAAAGTGTCTGGTTTCGCGTCGCTCCGCCTGACCCTCAGTGCAGCATTCCTCGGCGCTCTCATCCATAGCCCACTGGTGATGGCGCAAAGTGCCGCGGCCCCCGCCCAGAGCGTCACGCTCGGACCAAGCGGCTTGCCGCTGCCGCGCTTCGTCAGCCTGAAATCCGGCCGCGTCAACTCGCGCGTCGGGCCGGGCGTCAACTATTCCGTCGATTGGATGTACATGAAACCAGGCCTGCCGATGGAGATCATCCAGGAGTTCGATACATGGCGCCGCGTGCGCGATGCCGACGGCTCGGAAGGCTGGATCAATCAGTCGCTGCTTTCGGGCCGCCGCACGGCGATCGTCGCCCCCTGGCAGCGCGGCAAGGACGCCCGCATCAACCTCCTCGACGACCCGGCAAAAGATGCAAGCGTCATCGCGATCCTCGAACCGGGGGTGATGGGCACGATCAAGTCCTGCGATGGCCAATGGTGCGAAATGACCTTCGACGGCCATACCGGCTGGCTCGCCCAGTCGCTCGTCTGGGGCGCCTATCCCGGCGAAAAGGTCAAGAACTGACGCTTCCGAACCGGAGGTCAGGCCAGCGCTGCAAGCACCGGATCCGGCATTTTGTTTCGCTGTTCTTCAATTCGGGGATGATCTAGCCGCCGATGCGGCCGAGATGGGTATCCTGGAAACTGCTCGACAGCTTCAAGCCATAGCCCAGGGCGCGGTCGATGGCGATGTGGGCGATCCAGATCAGCGCAACGGATGTCGCCAATGCATTGTCAAAGACGCTGCCGAAAAGCGCCAGCAGAACGGGCAAGACCAGTATGTGCAAGGTGTTGTAGGCGACGGCCCCGACGCGCGGCCCGGCCATGTAACCCAGGATCGACAGGTCGGGCGCCAGGACGAGCACTGCAAATAGCCACCAGGAAGCACCGGCCATTGCATAGAAGACAAGAGCCGCCACCGCGACGGCGACCCATTCGAGCCGGAGCGTCAAATCCAGGAAATTCATAAGGCGCCGGTCAGTCGCAGCGTTTCGGACGCAGTCTCACCACGATATCGACATTGGCGATCTCCATGCCTTCCGGCGGTTCCGGCAGGTTGGAAACCGTCACCGGGCCGCTGTCGATATCGAAGATCCTGTTTTCGCCCTCGATATAGAAATGATGGTGATCGGAGGTGTTGGTGTCGAAATAGGTCTTCGATCCCTCGACGGCAAGGATGCGCAAAAGGCCAGCCTGGGTGAACTGGTGCAGAGCATTGTAGACGGTGGCCAGAGACACCGGCACGCCGGCGGCAAGCGCTTCCTCGTGCAGTTCCTCGGCCGAAAGGTGGCGGTCGCCCTTGGCGAAAAGCAGATCGGCCAGCGCGATACGCTGGCGTGTCGGCCTCAGACCGGCTTCGCGAACCCGCTTGTCCACAGCGACATTATCCTTCCGGCAACCCAGATCCATCTATCCGTCGCGCCCACAGTTCCGTCTCAGACACGTCCAAAATGGCAGAAATAGAGCATCTGCCGAAATTGGACGTGTCCTGACATATATTCTGTCGGCCGAATGCGATCAATAGCGCGCATTGACCCGGGCAGACGGGCAGGTTAAGCGCAAACGCCGGTTTCCGGCCTGAAACAGATTGTGTTAGGAAACCACCAGCATGGGCGCCTATCGCCCGGGACGATCACGGGGACGAGATTGATGGCGGGTTCGAAATCCAGCTACGGTTACGAGGAATTGCTTGCCTGCGCCCGCGGCGAGCTGTTCGGACCGGGAAATGCGCAACTGCCCTATCCGCCGATGCTGATGTTCGACCGCATCACCGAGATCAGCGAAACCGGCGGTGCGTTCGACAAGGGTTTCATCCGCGCAGAATTCGATATCCAGCCGGATTTGTGGTTTTTCGCCTGCCATTTCATCGGCAATCCGATCATGCCGGGATGCCTGGGCCTGGACGCCATGTGGCAGTTGACGGGTTTCTACCTTGGATGGCTCGGCGAACCAGGCAAGGGAATGGCGCTGTCGACAGGTGAGGTGAGATTCAAAGGCATGGTCACGCCTTCGGTCAAGAAGGTGGAGTATGGCGTCGACTTCAAGCGAGTGATGCGCGGTCGGCTTGTGCTTGGCATCGCCGATGGCTGGCTGAAGGCAGATGGCGAGCCCATATATGCGGCAACGGATCTGAAGGTCGGTCTGTCCAAGCAATCGGCCGCCGGCTGAGCGAAGACCAACAGTGCCACGTCTTGGACATCTAAAGGACGCTGTAGCACTTTAATTTGCGCATGGTTCCGTTCCGGAAACTTAATCAGGTTTCGGAGGTCCGTGCTGGAAGGAGTTGCGAATGAGACGGGTCGTAGTCACAGGTCTCGGCATCGTGTCGTCGATCGGCAACAATGCCAACGAGGTGCAGGCCTCCTTGCATGATGCCAGGTCCGGCATCAGCTTTTCCGACTCTTTCGCCGAGCATGGCTTCCGTTGCCGGGTGTGGGGAGCGCCGACGCTGGATCCGTCGGGAATGATCGACCGTCGCGCCATGCGCTTCCTGTCGCAAGGTGCTGCTTGGAACCATGTCGCGATGGACCAGGCGATCGCAGACGCCGGCCTCGACGAGACCGACATCACCAACGAGCGCACCGGCATCGTAATGGGCTCCGGCGGACCGTCGACCCGTGCAATCGTCGAAGCGGCCGAGACGACGATCAAAAACGGCAGCCCCAAGCGGATCGGCCCGTTCGCGGTGCCAAAAGCGATGTCGTCGACCGCTTCAGCGACGCTTGCCACTTGGTTCAAGATCCACGGCGTCAACTATTCGATCTCATCGGCCTGCTCGACGTCAGCGCATTGCATCGGCAATGGCTACGAGCTGATCCAGTGGGGGAAGCAGGACATCGTCTTCGCCGGCGGTCATGAGGATCTCGACTGGACGATGTCGGATCTGTTCGATGCCATGGGCGCCATGTCGTCCAAGTTCAACGACAGGGCATCAGTCGCCTCGCGCGCCTACGACGTCGATCGCGACGGTTTCGTCATTGCCGGCGGCGCCGGCGTGCTGATTCTTGAAGAGCTCGAGCATGCCAAGGCACGCGGCGCCAAGATCTATGCCGAGATCGTCGGCTATGGCGCCACCTCCGACGGCTACGACATGGTGGCGCCGTCGGGCGAAGGCGCGGCTCGCTGCATGAAGCAGGCGCTCGCAACGGTGTCCTCGCCGGTCGACTATATTAATACGCACGGCACTTCGACGCCGGTCGGCGACTCCAAGGAAATGGGCGCCATCCGCGAGGTGTTCGGCGAGAAGATGCCTTTCATCACGTCGACCAAATCGCTGACCGGTCATTCGCTGGGTGCGGCCGGCGTGCAGGAATCGATCTACTCGATCCTGATGATGCAAGGCGGCTTTATCGGCGAGAGCGCCCACATTGACAACCTCGATCCGGAATTCGAAGGCATGCCGATCGTGCGCAAGCGCATCGACGAAGCCAGGATCGACACCGTTTTGTCCAATTCGTTCGGTTTCGGTGGCACCAACGCTACGCTGATTTTCCAGCGCTATTCCGCATAAGGATTTGCCGACCATGGACGGATTGATGAAGGGCAAGCGCGGGCTTGTCATGGGCGTCGCCAACGATCATTCGATCGCCTGGGGCATCGCCCGCAAACTGTCCGAACATGGCGCGGATCTCGCCTTCACCTATCAGGGTGAGGCCTTCGGGCGCCGCGTCAAGCCGCTCGCCGAGAAACTGGGCGCATCGCTGGTGGTACCTTGCGACGTCGAGGACAGCGCATCGGTCGCCGCGACTTTCGAGACTTTGGGCAAGGCGTGGGGCGGGCTGGATTTCGTCGTCCATGCCATCGGCTTTTCCGACAAGAACGAGCTGAAAGGCCTCTACGCCGACACCAGCCGCGACAACTTCATCCGCACCATGGTGATCTCCTGCTACTCCTTCACCGAGGTCGCCCGTCACGCCGCCACGTTGATGAAGGATAGCGGTTCGATGATCACGCTGACCTATGCCGGTTCGGTCCGCGTCATGCCGAACTACAACGTCATGGGCGTCGCCAAGGCCGGGCTGGAGGCCAGCGTCCGCTATCTAGCCAACGACTACGGCCCGCGCGGCATCAGGGTGAACGGCATATCGGCTGGACCGGTGCGGACGCTTGCCGGCGCCGGGATTTCCGACGCACGCCACATGTTCTCCTACCAGCAGCGCAACTCGCCGCTACGCCGCACGGTGACAATCGACGAAGTCGGCGGCTCAGCGCTCTATCTGCTGTCCGATCTGTCCTCCGGCGTCACCGGCGAAATCCACTATGTCGATTCCGGCTATCACATCGTGTCCATGCCGACGCTTGACGAGTTGAAGCAAACCGACGGCGGGCGGGAATAGCGCGAGCGACGTGTCGCCGGCTTGCCCCGCAGCGTTTCAGCGTCGCGCCGAGAAGACCTTGAACATGCCGTCGCGGGCGAGCTCCGCATGGCTGGAGAAGGCGGCCGCCAGCACCGGTTCGTAGGGAAGCTGACGGTTCGCCACCATGAACAGCCGGCCGCCCGGCTTCAGCGCCTTGCCTGCCGCGCGGATCATGCCGGCACCGATTTCGGGCTCAGTCGCCCGGCTGCGGTGAAAGGGCGGGTTCATGGCGATCACATCGTAGCGGTGCTCGACCGGCTCGCTCAAAAGATCTATCCAGAAGAAACGTGGCTCCAGGCCTGTGTTGCCGACATTGACCTTCGCCGCCTCCAGCGCCTCGAAATCCGCTTCGTAAAGGTCAAGCGCCGATATGCCGGGTGAGCGGGCGGCGACTTCGGCGGCGACATAGCCCCAACCGGCACAGAAATCCGCAACGCTGCCACGCAGATCGTTGGGCAGAGTTTCGACCAGCAGCTTCGATCCGGCATCGATCTTGTCGAACGAAAACATGCCTGGGGCCGTGCGGAAGCGGTCCTCGACCACCAAGTCCGGATTGGCGGCGCGAAGCGTTGCCGCGGCGACGGTATCGGCCGGCCGGCGAAACCAGAAGGCAATGCCGTGATGCTTCGGCAGGTGGCCTTCGGGCGGCACAAGGGCGCCGACATGCTTGCGCAGGCTGGCGATACCATCGTCCTTACCGCCGGCGACGACGATCAACCCGCCTGATGCCACGTGCTCGATCGCTTCTGCGACGCGCAACTCGTTTTGTCCGCGATGGCGGCCAGCGAGCACTAGCGCCGCGTCGAAAGCCTTGCCTTCCACTTGCGGCGTGACGGTGAAGCCGGACGCCTGCAAGGCGCGAAAATGCGGCCTGAAGCCTTGGACCAGATGAAGCTTGGCATCGAAGCCTTCGAGCAAGCGAAAGCCGGGCTCGGCACCGAGAAAAAGAATACGTTCATCCTTTCGCGGCAGGGAAACGGTCCCGGCCTCGAAAGGATGGAAAAGCGTCTTCAGCGGCTCGGCGGACATTCACCACTCTTGAACTGCAAGGCTGTTGTTGAAATGCAAACGGGCGCGACCTTCCGGCGCGCCCGCTTCGATTGCTTTATGCGTTCGACGGAACGCAACCCCGCTTAGGCGGCGTTTTCTTCGCCTTCGCTCTTCTTATCGCGGGCGATTTCCTTGCCGGTGGCCTGGTCGACGACCTTCATCGACAGGCGGACCTTGCCGCGCTCGTCGAAGCCCATCAGCTTGACCCAGACCTTGTCGCCTTCCTTGACCACATCGGAGGTCTTGGCGACGCGATCATTGGCGAGCTGCGAGATGTGGACGAGGCCGTCACGCGGACCGAAGAAGTTGACGAAAGCGCCGAAGTCGGCGGTCTTGACGACCGTGCCTTCGTAGATTTCACCGACTTCCGGCTCGGCGACGATGGTGTGGATCCACTTCTTCGCCGCCTCGATTTCCTTGGCGTTGGCCGAAGCGATCTTGACCGTGCCGTCATCCTCGATGTTGATCTTGGCGCCGGTCTTTTCGACGATCTCGCGGATGACCTTGCCGCCCGAGCCGATCACGTCGCGGATCTTGTCGGTCGGGATGTGCATGACCTCGATGCGCGGCGCGAACTCGCCGAGCTCGGCACGCGCGCCGGACAGCGCATGGGCCATTTCGCCGAGAATGTGCTGACGGCCATCCTTGGCCTGGTCGAGGGCGATCTTCATGATCTCCTCGGTGATGCCCTCGATCTTGATGTCCATCTGCAGCGAGGTGATGCCGTAGGCGGTGCCGGCAACCTTGAAATCCATGTCGCCGAGGTGGTCCTCGTCGCCGAGGATATCGGAGAGCACGGCGAAGCGCTCGCCTTCCTTGATCAGGCCCATCGCAATGCCGGCGACCGGCTTGGCCAGCGGCACACCGGCATCCATCAGCGCCAGCGAGGTGCCGCAGACGGTAGCCATCGAGGACGAGCCGTTGGACTCGGTGATCTCCGAAACGACGCGCAACGTATAGGGGAACTGGTCGGCGGTCGGCAGCATCGGCCGGATGGCGCGCCAGGCGAGCTTGCCGTGGCCGATTTCGCGGCGGCCGGGCGAACCCATACGGCCCGTTTCACCGACCGAATAGGGAGGGAAATTGTAGTGCAGGAGGAACTTCTCCTTGTACATGCCGGTCAGCGAATCGACATACTGCTCGTCCTCGCCGGTGCCGAGCGTGGCGACGACCAGCGCCTGGGTCTCGCCGCGAGTGAACAGCGCCGAGCCGTGTGTGCGCGGCAGGACGCCGACTTCCGAGACGATCTTGCGGACCGTCTTCAGGTCGCGGCCGTCGATGCGCGAGCCGGTGTCGAGGATGTTCCAGCGCACGACCTTGGCCTGGAGTTCCTTGAACACGGTGCCGATCTGTTCGGACGTGTATTTGGCCTCTTCGCCTTCTGCCGGCGCAAACGCGGCCTTGACCTTCGCCTTGACGGCGTCGACGGCGGCATAGCGCTTCTGCTTGTCGGTGATCTTGTAGGCATCGCGAAGCTCGCCTTCGACGATCTTGAGCATCTCGGCTTCAAGCGCGGAATAGTCCGGCGCGGTGAAATCGCGCGGGTCCTTGGCGGCGACTTCGGCCAGCTTGATGATCGCGTCGATCACCGGCTGGAAGCCCCTGTGGCCGAACATGACGGCGCCGAGCATCAGATCCTCGCCGAGTTCCTTGGCTTCGGACTCGACCATCAGCACGGCGTCGGCGGTGCCGGCGACGACCAGGTCGAGCTTCGATTCCTGCATCTCGTCGACATGCGGGTTGAGCACGTATTCGCCGTTAATGTAGCCAACGCGGGCGCCACCAACCGGGCCCATGAACGGCACGCCGGACAAGGTCAGTGCGGCGGAGGTGGCGACGATCGACAGGATGTCCGGATCATTTTCGAGATCGTGCTGGACGACGGTGACAACGATCTGGGTGTCGTTCTTGTAGCCTTCGGCGAAGAGCGGGCGGATCGGGCGGTCAATCAGGCGGGAAACCAGCGTTTCCTTCTCGCTCGGACGGCCTTCACGCTTGAAATAGCCACCCGGGATCTTGCCGGCGGCGTAAGTCTTTTCCTGGTAGTTGACCGTCAGGGGAAAGAAATCGAGGCCGGGCTTCGGCTCTTTCATCGAGACGACGGTGGCGAGAACCTTGGTTTCGCCATAGGTGGCCAGCACCGCGCCGTCAGCCTGACGTGCGATCTTGCCGGTTTCGAGAATGAGCGGACGGCCGCCCCATTCGATTTCCACTTTGTGGTAATTGAACATATCTTGTCCTTCGTATGCGGAAAGGGCCGCGCCGTTTCAGCGTGCGCGGATGCCCCTTTCCCTTGGCTTCCTTTCTCGGGCAGCCACGGGCAAGACAACGGGAAGCTCGGCTATTCGGCGCATTTGCCGCACGAGCGTCCTGCAATCCTGCCCCATGACCGTCCATGGGCGGTTTCGAGTGGCCCTCTGCTGTTTCGAAACCGGGTTGGCCAATCGATCCGACTGGCCTTGCGCGTGAACCCGAAAACCAGGTTTTCGGAAAGTATCCTGCGCAAATCTAAAACTTCAGAGCGTCCTTTGCGCATCCAAACCGGTGCGCGGCGCTCTGCTTTCTTCATTGGAGCCTTGGATGATCCGATGCTCCAATGCGCGACCGGCGGGCTCTCGAAAGAACCCGCCGGTCAATTCGTCAACGGCGCAGACCGAGCTTCTCGATCAGCGTCTGATAGCGCGCGTCGTCCTTGCGCTTGAGATAATCAAGCAGGCTGCGGCGCTGGGAAACGAGAGCGAGCAGGCCACGGCGGGAATGGTTATCCTTCTTGTGGTCCTTGAAATGATCGGTCAGGTTCTTGATGCGCTCGGAAAGGATGGCCACCTGGACTTCCGGAGACCCGGTATCGCCCTTGGCGGTTGCGAATTCGCCCATCAATTCCTTCTTGCGTTCGGCAGTAATCGACATCGTGTTTTTCCTTGTCTGTTTGAGGAAACGGGACGCCCTCAGCCGGGATGTCGTCCAGCAGGGGCCGGTGCAAGCAACGCGTCAAAGCGCGAAGCTGCGGCGCATATAGTGCAATTCCGACAAAAAGGCCAGCCCAATTCACAAGCCGGCTTTTTGCTGCATAAACGGGCACTTCCGCATGGTCAGAGCCATTTCTTCCATTTGAAGTATGCGTAGAGCCCGACCGCAACAATCGCCATGAAGACGAGCGACAGGGGATAGCCGTAATAGGCTTTCAGCTCCGGCATGTTCCAGGGCGAGGTGTCGGGGTCGAAATTCATACCCCATACGCCGACGAGAAAGGTGAGCGGCATGAAGATCACCGAGACGATGGTCAAATAGCTGATGACGTCGTTGGTGCGCGCCTGGCTGAGCGACAGGTGCATCTCGATCAGGCCGGTCAGCATATCGCGCTGGGTTTCGACCAGTTCGATCAATCGCAGCGAATGATCCAGCGTGTCGTTCAGGAATAATTTGGTTTCGGCCTTCACATAAGAGACGTCGTTGCGGATCATGGTCGCCAGCGCGTCGCGCATCGGCCAAAGCACGCCCTTCAGCACATTGGCGTCGCGCCGCAATTCGTGAAGCTGCCGCATCTGGTGCTTGTGCGCCTGGTTCAGCATCTGGTCCTCGATGCTGTCGACCAATTCGCCGGCAGCCTCGATCGGCGGGAAATAGCTGTCGACGATGGCGTCGATCAAAGCATAGGCGAGATAGTCGGCGCCGCGCGAGCGCAAGCGGTTGGGCACCGAGCTCGCGATCCGCTTGCGCACGGGATCGAACGGGTCGCCTTCGCGCTCCTGGAAGGTGACGACGAAGTTCTTGCCGAAGAAGACGGCGATCTGTTCGTAACGATGGGCGGTGACATCGTCGATCATCCTGACGACGACAAAGGCATGGTCCTCGAAGAAATCCACCTTGGGCCGCTGACCGGTGTTGACGACATCTTCCAGCGCCAGCGGATGCAGGTTGAAGATCCCGCCGATCTCCTCGATCAGCTGGATGTTGGCGAGGCCTGTGCAGTCGAGCCAGATGATCGGCCAATTGTGGCAATGGGTGTTGACGTCGTCGATGCTGGCATTGTCGATCGTCTTGAACTTCTCAGGCGAGATCAATGTCAGCCTGAGCTCGGAGCGGCGCGCCGCGGGGTCGGCGATCAGCGTGCCCGGCGAAGCCCCGACCGGTGGCCGCCGTGTTTTGAGCGCCGCTCGCTTGTTGACCGTGTCAGCCTTTGCCATGTGCCCCCTCGAGTGCAGCGTCGAACGGCACTACAGCACAGCGCATCCTTTCGGACGACAAACGACGCCGTAGCCCTGTTGATTTAGCGCATGATCCTTTCCCAAAATAGAATCCGGTTTGGAGATCATGCGCCGGGCGACAGCTGTTACCCGACAAAGACCCGCTTTGGCTTGAACATGCCTTGCTCGATGGCGCCGATGGCGACCAGCTTGCCGCGCGCGGTGGCGCAGGCCTCCTCAGCTTCTACCGGCGCGTCACGGCCGCGAATGATGACCGGATTGCCGAGGCGGATTTTGGTTGCCGCATCGTCGCTGATCGCAACCTGCGGCAAGCATTCGAGCGCCGCGGCGGTGTCGACCAGAAGTGCATCGATGGCACCGAAGTCGATCGGCGCGTCCGCTGCTTGCGAAGCGTCCTCGCTCTGTTCGCCGAAGCGGGCGGCCTCCAGCTCGGCCAAGGTGACGAAATCTCCCTGCGTGAACGGCTCGACCTCGACCCGCCGCAGCTCGGCGATGTGACCAAAACAGCCAAGGTCGCGCCCCATGTCGCGCGCCAGCGAGCGGACATAGGTGCCCTTGCCGCATTCGACCTCGAAGATGGTGCGATCGGCCATGTGCTCGACCAGGTCGAGCCGGCCGATCTCGACCTCGCGTGCCGGAATGTCGACCGTCTCGCCGTCGCGGGCAAGGTCGTAGGCGCGCTCGCCGGCGATCTTGATCGCTGAGAATTGCGGCGGTGTCTGCATGATCACGCCGGTATATTTCGAAAGCAGCGCCAGCACTTCGGATTCCGCCGGACGGAGGTCTGAGCTTTTGGTCGCCGCGCCTTCGAGGTCGTCGGTCGAACGCTCCTCGCCCCAGGCAACGGTGAAGCGGTAGACCTTGGCGCCGTCCTGGACGTAAGGCACGGTCTTGGTCGCCTCGCCAAGCGCGATCGGCAGCATGCCCGACGCCAGCGGGTCGAGCGTGCCGGCATGGCCGGCCTTTTCCGCCAGGAACAGCCATTTGATCTTGGAGACGGCTTCGGTCGAGCCCATGCCGACCGGCTTGTCCAGTACCAGCCAGCCCGAGATCGGCCGGCCCTTCTTCTTGCCGCGACGCGCCACTATTCGCTGTCCTTCCGGTCGTCTTTGTCTTTGTCTTTGTCGTCGGCGCTGAGATCGCGCGCCACTTCGGGCGAGTGCAGCAATTCGTTGATCTTCTGGAAATTATCGTAGCTGGTATCGAGCCGGAAGCGGAATTCCGGCATGTACTTCATCTGCCGCAGCGCGCCGGAGACGCGGCCGCGGACGAACTTGGCATGCTTGTTGAGCGCTTCGACCACCGCACCGGCATCCTTGGCGCCGAGCGGCGAGACGAAGGCGGTGGCGATCTTCAGATCGGGCGACATGCGCACTTCGGAGACCGAGACCACTGTGTTCTCGATCAGCGGATCGAGGATCTCGCCGCGCTGCAAGGTTTCGGATAGCGCATGGCGCACCTGCTCGCCGACGCGCAGCATGCGCTGGGATGGGCCTGACGGGGTCGAACGGGGCATTTTCCTCGGTCCTGAAATCGTGAAGCGCGGGATGGAACCGCGCCGCATGTCTCATATGGTTTGGGCGGCGGCCTTTCGACCACCGCCCGGTCTCAATAGATGCTCGAACTCAAGACGCTCGAACTCAGAGCGTCCTGGTTACCATCTCGACGCGGAAGCACTCGATGACGTCACCGACGCGCATGTCCTCGTAGTTCTGGAAGGCCATGCCGCATTCCTGACCGCCCGGAACTTCCGAAACCTCGTCCTTGAAGCGCTTCAGGGTCTTCAGCGTGCCTTCGTGGATGACGACGTTGTCGCGGATCAGGCGCACGCCCGCACCACGCTCGACCTTGCCTTCGGTGACACGGCAGCCGGCGATCTTGCCGACCTTGGTGATGTCGAAGATCTCGAGGATCTCGGCATTGCCGATGAAGGTCTCGCGACGCTCCGGTGATAGCAGGCCGGAGAGCGCCGCCTTAACGTCATCGACGAGATTGTAGATGATCGAATAGTAGCGGATCTCGATGCCTGCCGCAGCCGCGGCCGCACGCGCCTGCACATTGGCACGAACGTTGAAGCCGATGATCGCAGCCCCCGAGGTCTCCGCCAGCGACACGTCGCTTTCGGTGATGCCGCCGGCGCCCGCATGGACGATGCGGGCGCGCACCTCGTCGGTGCCGAGATTGTCGAGCGCCGCGTTGATCGCCTCGATCGAGCCCTGCACGTCGCCCTTGATGACCAGCGGGAATTCCTTCAATCCGCTGGTCTGCAATTGCGACATCATCTGTTCAAGCGAGCCGCGCTGGCCGGCATGCCTGGCCACCGCCTTCTCGCGCGCCAGACGTTGGCGATATTCGGTGATCTCGCGGGCGCGGGCTTCGTTGTTGACAACGGCGAAGCGGTCGCCGGCCAGCGGCGTACCTTGCAGACCGAGGACTTCCACCGGCATTGCCGGCGGCGCTTCCTTGACCTGATCGCCGCGATCGTTGACCAGCGCGCGCACCCGGCCCCACTCGTTGCCGGCGACGAGAATGTCGCCCGGCATCAGCGTGCCGGTCTGCACCAGCACGGTTGCGACTGGGCCGCGGCCCTTGTCGAGCTGGGCTTCGATGACAACGCCTTCGGCGGTGCGGTCCGGATTGGCCTTCAGGTCGAGGATTTCGGCCTGCAGCAGGATCGCTTCGAGCAACTTGTCGAGATTGATGCCCTTGGTCGCCGACACCTCGACATCCAGCACCTCGCCGCCCATGGATTCGACGAACACCTCATGGCGCAGCAGTTCCGAGCGCACCTTCTGCGGGTCGGCGTCGTGCTTGTCGATCTTGTTGATCGCCACGATGATCGGAACGCCGGCCGCCTTGGCGTGGTTGATCGATTCGATCGTCTGCGGCATCACGCTGTCGTCGGCCGCCACCACCAGGATGGCGATATCGGTCGCCTGGGCACCGCGGGCACGCATCGCCGTGAAGGCGGCGTGGCCGGGCGTGTCGATGAAGGTAATCTTGTTACCGTTCTTCTCGACCTGATAGGCGCCGATATGCTGCGTAATGCCACCGGCTTCGCCGGACACCACGTTGGCATTTCGGATGGCATCGAGCAACGAGGTCTTGCCGTGATCGACATGGCCCATGATGGTTACCACCGGCGGACGCGGCTGCAGGTCCTCGGGACGATCGGCGATGTTGAACAAGCCCTCTTCGATGTCGGACTCGGCGACGCGGCGGACCGTGTGGCCAAATTCGGTCGCGACGAGTTCGGCCGTGTCGGCGTCGATGACGTCGCCAGGCTTCAGGATCTGGCCCTGCTTCATGAAGAACTTGACCACGTCGACAGCGCGCTCGGACATGCGCTGCGCCAGCTCCTGGATGGTGATGGTTTCGGGCAGGATCACTTCACGCATGACTTTCTCGCGTGGCTCATTATGCAACGCGCGCTTGAATTTCTCCTGACGGCGGCGCATCGACGACAGCGAGCGGGCGCGCGCATCCTCGTCGGAAAGCGCCGAATTCAGCGTCAGCTTGCCGCGGCGGCGGTCTTCCTCGCCCTTGGTCGGTTTGGCCGGACGCGCCACTTCGGGCGTGACCAGACGGCGCACTGGTGCGCCGGCACCGGTCCGCTTCGGCTTGACCTCTTCCTCGTCATCGACTGTCGCCAGTTCGGCGGCCAGCGGCGCACGGCGGCGTGCCTCTTCCTCGGCACGGCGGCGGGATTCAGCCTCGGCTTGCAGCCGTGCCTCTTCCTCGGCCTGACGGCGAGCCGATTCCTCGCGCTCGCGGCGGCGGCGCTCCTCGTCCTCGCTGCGGCGCTTGGCCTCCTCGATGGCGCGTTGGCGATCCTCGACGTCACGGACCTTCGAGCCCTCGAGAGCCCGGCGGCGTGCTTCCATTTCCTGGCGCGACAACTCGTTCAGCACCATGCCGCCGCGTTCGACCGGCGGCGGAGGCGGCGGCGCCTTGGGGGCTTCCTGCACGGCAGGCGCTGCCGCGACCGGCTTCGGCGTGAAGACGGACACAGGCGCTGCCGCCGGCTCCGGCTTGTCGCCGGGCAGCGAGAACTTGCGCTTCTTGGTCTCGACAACCACCGATTTGGTGCGGCCGTGCGAGAAGTTCTGGCGCACCGTGCCCTGTTCCATACCGGGGCGCTTCAGCGTCAAGGTCTTCTTCGGCGTAACACTCAGCGTCTTGTCGTCGCCCGATTTCGTATCGCTCATTCCATATCCTCTGCGGCATCATCTTCGTCAGCAACGGCCGCAAGCATTGCCAGATCGTCCGGGGAACCGCCCCGATATCGGTCGAGCGCAACCATGCGCTTCTGGACCGCCCTGCCCGCGTCTCCCGCGAGAACGGCAGCATGTATCACATTTGTACCCCCCAATGCCAAGCTCAACTCGGCCTCGGAGAAAAGTTTGTAAGCGCGGATCGCAGGCCCGCCGAGGTGGACGGTTGCCCGTCGCGCCTGGCTTATCTTGCGGACGCCATCGTCGGAAGCCTCGGTCGCGTGGAGCACGAAAAGTGCAAGTCCGCCGCGCACGGCGCTCTCGACCTTGGTCGCTCCGAGCGCTATGGCGCCCGCCTTGCGGGCCAGGCCAAGCATGCCCAGAGCGGACCTGGAAAGCAGCGCGTCGACCATGCCGCCAAGATCGGCTGGCACGGTCACCTGCGCCTTAAAAGCACGGGCAAACAGGTTTTTCGCCGCTGCCTTGTCTATATGTAGGCGGTCGGCGGTCACCCAGCAACCGCGGCCGGGCAGGTTTCTCTTGATGTCCGGAACGACGGCCGAATCCGGGCCGACGACGAAACGGATCAGCTCATCCGGTTCGGCTTGCCTGCGGGTGACGATGCAGGTGCGATCGTTCATCTCGTCCAAGGGCGGGTTCGGTGCGATGCGGTTTCACCTCACGCACCGACGGTTTCGTCAGCCGGCACGCCCTCGGCGGCAAGCTCGTCTTCGGTGATCCAGCCAGCCTTCAGGCGAGCGGCCAAGACCATTTGCTCGGCATCGGCGCGCGACACGCCGTGGTTGGCGAGCACACCCGGGAATACCTTCGTCTCGCCGTCCTTGCGTTCCTTCCAGCCGGTCAGGTCGTCGGCGGCGTAGCCGGCGAAATCCTCGATCGTCTTCACGCCGTCCTCGCCAAGCGTCACCATCATGGCGGTGGTGATGCCGGGAATCTCGCGCAGCTCGTCCTTAACGCCGAGCGCCTTGCGCTTCTCGTCATGCTCGGCTTCGATCTTCTCCAGATATTCGCGGGCGCGGGTCTGGATCTCCGAAGCCGTGTCCTCGTCGAAGCCGTCGATCGACGCGATTTCGCCGGAATCGACATACGCGACCTCCTCGACGCTGGTGAAGCCTTCGGAAGCGAGCACCTGGCCGACCATCTCGTCGACGTCGAGGGCTTCCATGAACAGCGACGACCGTTCAACGAATTCCTTCTGGCGCCGTTCGCTCTCTTCCTGCTCGGTCAGGATGTCGATATCCCAGCCGGTGAGCTGCGAGGCAAGACGGACGTTCTGGCCGCGGCGACCGATGGCCAGCGACAGCTGGTCGTCGGGGACGACGACCTCGATGCGCTCGGCATCCTCGTCGAGCACGACCTTGGCGACTTCCGCCGGCTGCAATGCATTGACGATGAAGGACGCGGCCGAGGGCGACCACGGAATGATGTCGATCTTCTCGCCCTGCAATTCGCCGACGACCGCCTGGACGCGGCTGCCGCGCATGCCGACGCAGGCACCGACCGGATCGATGGAGCTGTCACGGGAGATGACAGCGATCTTGGCGCGCGAACCCGGATCGCGGGCGACCGACTTGATCTCGATGATACCGTCGTAGATTTCCGGCACTTCCATGGTGAACAGTTTCGCCATGAACTGCGGATGGGTGCGCGACAGGAATATCTGCGGGCCGCGTTGTTCGCGGCGCACGTCATAGACGTAGGCGCGGACGCGATCGCCATATTTATAGTTTTCGCGCGGGATCAGCTCGTCCCGGCGGATAATCGCCTCGCCGCGGCCGAGATCGACGATGACGTTGCCGTATTCGACACGCTTGACGGTGCCGTTGACGATCTCGCCGATACGGTCCTTGTACTCGTCATATTGCCGGTCGCGCTCGGCCTCGCGCACCTTCTGCACGATGACCTGCTTGGCCGACTGGGCGGCGATGCGGCCGAAATCCATCGGCGGCAGCTGTTCGGCGATGAAATCGCCGAGCTGGGCGTCCGGATTGCGCTCGCGCGCCGAGGAAATGGCAATCTGCGTCGCGTAGTCGTCGACCTTCTCGACCACTTCCATCAGCCGCTGCAGCTTCATCTCGCCGGTATTCGGATTGATATCGGCCCGGATATTGGTTTCCTGGCCGTAGCGCGAGCGCGCGGCCTTCTGGATCGCATCGGCCATAGCGGCGATGACGATCGACTTGTCGATCGACTTTTCACGCGCGACCGCATCGGCGATCTGCAGCAGTTCAAGCCTGTTGGCGCTTACAACCATCTTCTTTCTCCCGAGCTTGTTGCCGACCTTACGGCCGGCAGCCCAATCACATTTCCTGTTCGGTTTCGTCTTCCGCACCCTCTGGTGCGTCTTCGGGTTCGCCGCGGCGTTTTCTGGCTTCCTTGCGCGCCCGGTTATCCTTCGACAGCGCATCGCGGATAAGATCATCGGTCAGAACCAGCCGCGCTTCGGCAATCGCATCGTAGGGAACACGCACCGTCGGCTCCTCGCCGTAAGCGGCCTTGTCGCGCTCGATCAGCACACCGTCCGCGTCGCTTTCGGCGATCTTGCCCTTGAAGCGCTTGCGGTCGGCGACGAGAACCGACGTTTCCATCTTCACCAGATGGCCGGTCCAGGCTGCAAAGTCCGATTTGCGGACCAGCGGCCTGTCGATGCCCGGCGACGACACTTCGAGATGATAAGCCTTCTCGATCGGATCATCGACATCGAGCGCCGGCGATACTGCCCGGCTGACCTCTTCACAATCCTCGACAGTCATCGTGCCGTCCTCGCGCTCGGCCATGATCTGCAGCGTCAGCCCGTTCTGGCCCGACAGATGCACACGTACCAAGCGGAAACCGATGGCGCGCAGTACCGGCTGAACGATCAGCGCGATGCGCGCATCGATGCCGCTTTCGCGGATGATGCGGTCGTCGCCTTCGCTTGCCGTCACTGTCATTCGGTCCCTGTCGTTCGATTCCTGCTTGGCCGCCAGGTAATAAAAAAGAGCGGGACCGGGTGGACCCACTCTTCGTCATACCGACCAAGAATTTGAAGCTGATATAGACGATCGTGGCCGTCGTTTCAAGCCCGTCGTGCATGACGGCAAGGCTCCGAGTCCGCAGCGCTGCGCCAAATGCATGGCGCCCATGCAATAATCCTCCTTTGAGCACCGGCAACGCACGACTATCTATGTTGCATTGCACAATTGGAGCGCTCACTACGCTCGGAAGGATCCGATCATGAACAATCGTGGATTTTTTTCAGCCATAGGCGACTTTTTTAGCGTGTTTGGCAGCGCCGTAGCAGCGTCGCGTGCTGTGGAAAACGGTCGCAAGCCGCGTGCGAATGATCTGCGCAATCTGGGCATGGAGCCGGCAGCCTTCGATAAAATCCGCCGCTTCTAAGCCAAGTGAACAGGAGAGCCTTCGGCCGCTCAGCTCGGACTTCCTGCTATTTCCGCACAAAGGTGAGATAGGCGGGCCGTCGGCCCTCGCGAATGGCCTTGGCCTCATAGCGCGTCCCCGGCCAGCCATCATAGGGCCGACGCCAGTCGGCTGCTTCGTTTGCCTGCCACGTGAAGGCGCCATGCGCCCGGCAATGCAGCAGCGTCCAGTTCACATAGCTGTCGATGTCTGACGCAAAGTGGAACTTTCCGCCGTGCTTCAGGACGCGCGCGAAGCGGTCGAGATTGACCGGGCTGACGAAGCGCCGCTTCCAGTGCTTCTTCTTCGGCCACGGATCCGGGTAGAGAAGGTCGATGCCGTCAAGCGAAGCCTGCGGCAGCCAGTCAAGCAGGCGTGTGGCGTCGTCGTCATAGACGCGCAGATTAGCAAGCGGCCGCTCCCGGACCGCCATCATCATCTTGGCCATGCCGTTGACGAAAGGCTCGACGCCGATAAAGCCGGTCGCCTGGCCGGCCGTGGCACGGTGCAGAAGATGTTCGCCGCCGCCAAAACCGATTTCGAGCTGGACAGCGGAAACTTCGGCTTCGAAAAGGCTGGGCAGATCGGCTGGCGGTTCAACCGTCAGATCGAGCCTGTAGGCGGCGAAGCCGCTCTCCAGCGCCGCCGCCTGCTGCGGTCGAATGGTTTTGCCGCGCCGGCGACCGAAAAACGCCTCGGTCGCACGGCTTGGCCGGCCCTTCGGGTCCATAGGCGCCGCGGTTAGGCGGCGACTGCTTCGGCGACCGGTTCGGCGAGAGCGTCCTTGAGCGCCTTGGCGAGATCGGTCTTCTCCCAGGAGAAGGATCCGTCGCGGCCGGCCTTGCGGCCAAAATGGCCGTAGGACGACGTCTTGGCATAGATCGGCTTGTTGAGATCGAGGTGGCGGCGGATGCCGGACGGCGACAGGTCCATCACGGTGCGCAGTGCACGCTCGAGCTTTGCCTCGTCGACCTTGCCGGTGCCGTGGAGGTCGACGTAGATCGACAGCGGCTGGGCGACACCGATCGCATAGGAAAGCTGGATAGTGCAGCGATCGGCAAGCTTCGCGGCAACCACGTTCTTGGCGAGATAGCGCGCCGCATAGGCGGCCGAGCGGTCGACCTTGGTGGTGTCCTTGCCGGAGAAGGCGCCGCCGCCATGGGGCGCAGCCCCACCATAGGTGTCGACGATGATCTTGCGGCCGGTCAGGCCGGCGTCGCCGTCAGGTCCGCCGATGACGAACTTGCCAGTCGGGTTGATGTACCAATTGCAATTGTCGGCGATCTTCAGGTCGCCTAGTGCTTCGCGGATATAGGGCTCGACGACGTTGCGCACCTTCTTCGAATCCCACGTCTCATCGAGATGTTGGGTCGACAGCACGATCTGCGTCACTTCCGCCGCTTTGCCGTCGACATAGCGGACTGTCACCTGGCTCTTGGCATCCGGCCCGAGCCTGCCGGCATCACCGCTGCCCTCATGGCGCGCAGCGGCCAGCAATTCGAGGATCTTGTGGCTGTAATAGATCGGCGCCGGCATCAGGTCCGGCGTTTCGCGGCAGGCATAGCCAAACATGATGCCCTGATCGCCGGCTCCTTCCTCGCCTTGCCGGTCGGAAGCGTTGTCGACGCCTTGGCCGATATCCGGCGATTGGCCGTGCAGCAGGACCTCGATCTTGGCCGTCTTCCAGTGGAAGCCGGCCTGCTCGTAGCCGATTTCGCGGATTGCCTTGCGTGCGACCGACTTGAACTTGGCCGGGTTGACAATCGGATGGCCGGCCGCATCCTTCAGGACGTTGCCCTCCTTGTCCTTCTTGAGCAGCGTCTCGGGGACGCGCACTTCACCGGCGATGACAACGCGATTGGTCGTCGCGAGCGTCTCGCAGGCGACGCGGACTTTCCACGGGTCCATGCCGGTCTTTCTGGCCTCGCGGTAGACGAGATCAACAATCTCGTCGGAGATACGATCGCAGACCTTGTCGGGATGGCCCTCGGCAACGGATTCCGAGGTGAAGAAATAATTGTGCCGCGTCACGGGTGTCCCCTCTTGAAAAAATATCGGCAGGCCGCCGATTTTGGCGCGCCAGTTGTTAACGGTGCCGGGCGCCGCTCGTCAAGTCGTGCAGCCGTTCTAGCATGAATTTTGACGTTATTATCTTTGCGTCCAGAAGACGGCGGCAGGGCGCACTACCCTCATCTCTTGCACTCACAGGCTGAAGAGAACGGTTTCGTGGAAGCATGTCGAGCAAAATCGATCCGCGCGTCGGCGCATCTGCGGAATGCACATCCCACGGTGCACTCAGCCACGAGAAATTGCATGCCCGGCTACGGCCAGTCAATCGACCTCGTCGACGGAGAGCGACTTCACAAGCTCGATGATCTTGCGACGCACTTTCACGTCGGCGATCTTGACGAAGGCGCGGTTCAGCTGGAGGCCTTCCGGGCTGCCGCAGAATTCGACGGCGGAGGTCATCGACGCATCCTCGGCAAATCCACGGTTGCCCACGGCCTCCTGACCGGGCGCATCCTCGAAAAAGAAGGCGACGGGAACGCCGAGTATCGAGGCGATTGCCTGCAAACGACTGGCGCCGACGCGATTGGTGCCTTTTTCGTACTTTTGGATCTGCTGGAACGTTATGCCGAGGTTTTCGCCCAGTTTTTCCTGACTCATTCCCAGCATATTGCGGCGAAGCCGGATGCGGCTTCCGACGTGGATGTCGATCGGATTCGGCTTTTTCTTGTTTTCTTCTGTCATTTTTTCCTCGCCGAATTTTTCCGGCTTTTTCTATTTTGCTGCCCAAACGACGCCGCGGCCCGTGCCCCAACAGAACGACCTTATCGACTTCGAGAATTTTCAGGCGCTTACAGTATGAGTTTCTAATGTGTCGGCTGTCAATTCGCCCGTAGCCTTTGCCTTACGTTCAAAATGCATGCCGCAACGGCAAGCAAAAACATGATCAGCATTCCGTTAATGCGTCGTTGGCCGGAGGAAACGATGGCTTGGTTGGAGATCGGCACACGCACATCGATGGCGCCGCGTGCGTCGATAGCCAGCGCGTCGACGATGCGTCCTCGCGGGTCGACAACGGCCGAAATGCCGTTATTGGCCGCGCGCAACAGGGGCACCCCATTCTCCACCGCCCGGATCTGCGCCTGCCTGAAGTGCTGGTACGGCCCTGGCGTGTCGCCGAACCAGGCGTCATTGGTGACGTTCACAATAAGCTCGGCTGACGTGGCGTCAACCGCGACCAGATCGGGAAAGATGACCTCATAGCAAATAAACGGCAGCGCCCGGATGCCGCCGGGCAGCGTGATCGGGTGCCGCTCATTGCCGGCCGCGAAGGTCATTGGGCCGGCGACAAGCTGCTCAAGCCCAAAGCGGCCGAGCAGATCGGCGAAAGGCAGGTATTCACCAAACGGTACCAGATGAACCTTGTCGACGGCATCGACGATTTCGCCCCTTTCGTCGATCGCCACGACCGAGTTGTAGTAACGGCTTCCGGTCGCCGAGCCGCCTTCCTCGCGAACGACGCCGGCGACCAGCATCTGGCCATCGCCGAGCATCTCTCCGATGGCAGGCAAGGCATCCGGACGTTCGGTGAACAGAAACGGCACGGAGGTCTCCGGCCACAGGATCAACTGCGGCCTGTCATGGCCGGGTTCCGGCGCTTTGGCCGAAAGCCCCATCATGGTGGCGAAGATGCGGTCACGCACCGAGGCATCCCATTTTTCCGTGAGGTCGACGGCAGGCTGCACGATACGGACGTCGAGGCTGCGGGCGGCCGGCTTTTCGGGGGCGGCGAGCCTGAGATAGCCGAAGCCGACATGGGCAACGACCAGAACGACAAGCAATGCCACGCCGAGGCGAAGATGCCGGCGCGCCGCAAGCAGGGCCGGCAGTGCAAAGACGAAGACTGCAAGCGCATTCATGCCGATCATGCCGGTCACCGACACGCTCTGCATCAGCAAAGGCACCGGCATCGCCGCATAGCCGACGGCATTCCAGGGAAAGCCGGTGAACAGGAAGCCGCGCAACCATTCCGCCAGCGCAAAGCCGAAGGCGAGCGCGGCGATGCGGCCGATGTCATTGCTCCACAACAGCCGGGCAACCAGGGCGGCGAAGCCATAGAAGAAGGCCAGCGCGAGGGGGATGCCAACCACCGCGAACGGCAAGGCCCAGGCGAAGCTGTCGGCCTCGACCAGAAGCGCCGAGCCAACCCACCACAGACCGGCAAGAAAGTAGCCGAAACCGAACCACCAGCCGATGGCGAAAGCCGGCAGCAAGCGTCGCAGAAAACCGTCCGAGGCTTCGCCGGTCGCGCCATCGAGAAGCCACACCAGCAGCGGGAACGAAACGAAACAGACGGCGAAGAAATCGTAAGGCGCCTGAGCGAGAACCGCCAGCGCGCCGGCAAGAAACGCCACCAGCGCGCGCCGCCAGCCCCAAAGCAGAATTATCCGGCCGGCCTGGCGCTCCATCTATGCTTCCGAGTCGTGCGAATCAGGAAGCAAGATTTATCAGGCCGCGGCCTTGGCTCCAAACCGGATAAGAGCGAACAAGTCCGCTCATAGCTATCGATGCCAGCCTTCGATCTTCAGTCCGCCCAGCCGCTCAGCCTCTTCGCGTGGGACGGAGCGGACAGTCTGGGAAAAGGTCCAGACATGGCCTTCAGGATCGCGCGCCCTGTACTGCCGTTCACCGTAGAACTGGTCGGCAGGCTCCTCGACGATCTCGGCTCCCGCCGCCCTTGCACGATCACAGTGGGCATCTATCCCGTCCTTGAGGCGCGCATGGACCGACTGCGTGTTCTTGCCTGCAACTGAAGCCGGGCTGGCTATATGGTCGGCCCATTCGGAATCGATGATGATATAGCCGTCGCCGAACCGCATCTCGGAATGGACGAGCCTGCCATCGGTATCGCTGACCACCATGCTCGGCTCGAAGCCGAAAGCCTTTTCAAGCCATGTCAATGCGGCCCGCGGATCCTGGTAGAAGACGCCGGAGCCCAGTGTCGAGTGCTTGAACGGGTCCTCAATCGGCATCGGGCGAGCCGCGTCCTTCAAGCCTGCTCGGTGCGGGCGGCGCGGCGGCGGCGCTCGCCCTTCAGGGTTTCGACTATGCGCACGCGCTTGACGCGGCGTGGGTCGGCGTCGAGCACATGGAACTCGAAGCCGGGTATGGCCTGCACCACTTCGCCGCGCGCCGGCACCCGGCCAAGCGTGTTGAAGATCATGCCGCCGATCGTGTCGACATATTCGCCGTGCTCGCCGGCGGCGAAATCCTCGCCGATCATCTTGGCGACATCGTCGATCTCGGCCTTGCCGTCGACGATGAAGACGCCTTCGCCGGCCTGGGTGATCATCGGCTCGTCGTCGTCGTGCTCGTCCTCGATGTCGCCGACCACCATCTCGACGATATCCTCGAGCGAGACGAGGCCGTCGGTGCCGCCATATTCGTCGATGACCAGCGCCATCTGGGTGCGCGTCGTCTGCATCCGCCCCATCAGGTCGGAGGCGAGCATCGACGGCGGCACGAACAGCACCGGTCGGATCAGGTTGAGATCGCCGATGGTGCACGCCAGATCGACCTGGGCGAGATCGAGAACCGTTGCGACCGCGGTTTTCCTGGTCGTCCTGCCCTTTCGGACGCGGGCGACCTTGGTGATGTGCGCCAGCACGTCGCGGATATGGACCATGCCGCGCGGGTCGTCGAGCGTCTCCGAATAGACCGGCATGCGGGAATGGCCGGACTGTTCGAAGAGCCCCAGAAGATCACCCAGCTTCGTGGTGATCTCGACCGCCTCGATGTCGGCGCGCGGCACCATGACGTCCTCGACGCGCACTTCGCGCAGACGCAGGATATTGTTGAGCATGGCGCGTTCGCCGGGCGAGAAGGATTCCGCATCGCTCGCCGTTTCGGCAAGCGCACCGGCAATCTCCTCGCGCAGGCTGGTGCCGTTGCGGTGCCTGAAAAGCCCGAGCACGCGATCGAACAGGGAAGGACCGGCAGGCGATGCCTCGCTGGCGAAGCTGCCGGTCGTGGTACTCGGACTCGAGCCCTCTTCCGTCGTTTCGGAAGGCTTGATCGCACTGCCGGCATCGGGGCGGGCGGCAGTCTCTGGTTTGTCGTTCATCATCGTCCGGTCAATTGATCTTTTGTAATTACGTGTAGGGATCGGGAATGGCAAGCCTCGCAAGTGCTGCGCGCTCTGTCGCTTCCATCAGTTCCGCTTCGGCGTCGGTTTCGTGATCGTAGCCCAGCAAATGCAGCAGGCCATGGATAAGGAGATGGGAGATATGGTCCTCGACCGGCTTGTCTTCCAGTGCCGCCTCGCGCGCGACCGTCTCGGCGGCCAGCACGATGTCGCCGAGCATCGGCGGCAGCGGCCCGCCCCGGGCAAACGGAAAAGCCGGAAAAGACAGGACGTTGGTCGGCTTGTCCTTGCCGCGCCAGCCGGCATTGAGCGTGCGGATATGGGCATCGTCGGAAAAGAGGATGCTGAGCTCGGAACGCCCGTCCGCACCGGTTTCGGCAAAGGCGGCCGAGACGGCATGGTCGACCAGCCGCGTCAGCGTCGTCTCGGCGGGCCAATCTCCGGCCTCGATCGCGATATCGATCTCGACGGGAAGCGGCCCCCCCGCCTTTTGCTCCTCAGCCATGCGGCCGCATAATCATATCAGCCTTCGACACCCAAGCCCCTGGCCAGCTTGCCGTCGCGGTCGTAGGCCTTGACGATCTCGGCGACCAGCGGATGCCTGACGACGTCGCCTTCGTTGAAGCGGACCGTCACCATGCCGGTGACGCCGTCGAGGATTCTCAGCGCCTCGACCAGGCCGGACTTGGTGTTTGGCGGCAGATCGATCTGGGTCGGATCGCCGGTGACGATCATGCGCGAGTTCTCGCCGAGCCGGGTCAGGAACATCTTCATCTGCATGGGCGTGGTGTTCTGCGCCTCGTCGAGGATGACGGCAGCGTGCGCCAGCGTACGGCCGCGCATGAACGCCAGCGGCGCGATCTCGATGACCTCGGCGGCAATCGCCCGCTCGACCTTGTCGGCCGGCATCATGTCGTAGAGCGCGTCATAGAGCGGCCGCAGATAAGGATCGACCTTCTCCTTCATGTCACCCGGCAGAAAGCCAAGCCGTTCGCCGGCCTCGACCGCGGGGCGCGACAGCACGATGCGTTCGACCATGCCGCGTTCGAGCAGCATTGCCGCATGCGCCACCGCCAGATAGGTCTTTCCGGTGCCGGCCGGGCCGATGCCGAAGACGAGTTCCGACCGCTCCAGCGCGCGCATATAGGCGTCCTGGTTCAGCGAGCGGGCATAGATCGTCTTCTTGCGCGTCGATATCTGGGCGGCAGACACCTTGCCCTTGCGCTCCAGTGTCGGCAGCGTCAGTTGGTCGTCGGCGGCGATCGCCATGCGCACAGCGCCGTCGACATCGGACTGGCCGATATCGGTGCCTTTCTGCAGAATTCCGTAAAGATTGTCCAAGGCGCGGCGTGCCTGCTCGGCCGCCGAGGAAGAGCCTTTGATGGTCAATTGATTGCCGCGCGAGCGGATGTCGACGCCGAGCTTCTGCTCGAGTCTGGCCAGATTCTCGTCGAATTGGCCGTAAAGGGCGCTGGCAAGCTTGTTGTTGTCGAAAGTCAGTACGATGTGCGCCATATCCGAGGCCCCCGAGGGTAGGTTCTGGGGCAGGTTCTTCACTTCAGCAGCGCTCAACCGTCTCTCCTCATCTGCCGAGACCTTCAGGCCAATTCGGCGAACAGGCTGTTGTAGCCCGTCTTCGTGATTCGTACCTGGATAATGTCACCGATTTCGCCGGCCATTTCATCAACAATAACCGGCTGCAGCCAGGGCGAGCGGCCAACCTTCTGACCGGCCTGGCGGCCCGGCTTTTCGATCAGCGTGTCGATGGTCCTGCCGATCAGGCTTGCGCCGAAATCCTGCTGCTGTTTCAGCAGTAGCGCCTGCAGCCGCTGCAGGCGCTCGTCCTTGACGGCCTCCGGCACGTGATCACTCATCTCGGCGCCCGGCGTGCCGGGGCGCAGCGAATATTTGAACGAAAAGGCCGAGGCATAGTTGACGTCTTGGACCAACTGCATGGTCGCCTCGAAATCGGCTTCCGTCTCGCCGGGAAAGCCGACGATAAAATCGCCCGACAGCGCAATGTCGTTCCGTGCGGCACGGATGCGGTCGATCAACGTCAGATAGTCATTGGCCATATGTCTGCGGTTCATCGCCTTGAGTATGCGGTCGGAGCCGGATTGCACCGGTAAATGTAGATAGGGCATCAGCGTAGGCAAATCACGATGGGCGGCGATCAATTCATCGTCCATGTCGCGCGGATGACTGGTTGTGTAACGCAGACGCGCCAGGCCCGGAATCTCGGCCAGCCTGAACAGCAGCCGGCCAAGGCCCCATTCTGCGCCGTTTTCACCTCTTCCATGCCAGGCATTGACGTTCTGGCCGAGCAGCGTCACCTCGCGCACGCCGGCATCCGCCAGGCGCTCGGCCTCGGCGACGATCTGTGCCACCGGCCGCGAGACTTCCGAGCCGCGTGTGTAGGGCACGACACAGAAGGTGCAGAACTTGTCGCAGCCTTCCTGAACGGTCAAGAACGCCGTCACGCCGCGCGTGATCAGTTCGGCGCGCTTCGGCTGCGGCAGATGCTCGAACTTGTCCTCGACGGCATAGTCGGTCTCGACGATCTTTTCGCCGCTCCGCGCCCTCGCCAGCACACCGGGCAGCCGGTGGTAGGTCTGCGGGCCGATGACCAGGTCGACGGCCGGCGAGCGGCGGATGATCTCGGCACCCTCGGCCTGCGCCACGCAGCCGGCGACGCCGACCAGCATTTCGCGCCCGGCCCTTGCACGCTCGGCCTTCAACTCACGGATGCGCCCAAGTTCGGAATAGACTTTTTCCGCCGCTTTCTCGCGGATGTGGCAGGTGTTGAGCAGCACCAGATCGGCCTCGCCGATAGCGTCTGTCGCGGCATAGCCGTCGGCCGCCAGCGCATCGGTCATGCGCTGCGAATCGTAGACGTTCATCTGGCAGCCATAGGTCTTGACGAAGACCTTTCTGGTCGCGGCAGGCAGAACGACTAGGTTTTCGGCGGCAGCGCCGATGTCGTCGCGTTCTATCGTGTTCAATTCCATTTCGCGGCTTCTAGCGCCTTTCCCTGACAAAAAACAGACGAATCTGGCCGGAACCTGCGCGGCTTACCGGCTTGGGCGCGGTTCGGCGAGAGCCGCCTGTACCATCTCGCGCACCTGGCGTTCCATCTGCTTTGCCGTTTCCTTGCGGCTGGAGCCCTTGGAGAAAGCAATCGCCTCGCCAAAATGCACCTCGACGTCGAGGGCGCCCTCGGCCATCAGCACCTTCAGATGCGGCATCAGCTCTTCATCGCCGATCCAGGCGGCAACCGGCCGATGCCGGCGGCCGAGCGGCACGCCATGCAGGCGCGTATAGACGATCGCCACCGGCTGGATGAAGACCTGTTCGGCCGCCCCTTCCGCAATCGCCATTGTAGCGGCGCCGAACAGCGTACTCTTGAACGGCAGGATCATGTTGCCGTCGCCGGTCGAGCCTTCGGCAAACAGCACCATGGCGTCGCCCTTAGCCATGCGGCCGGCGATCTCGCTCGCCTGGTCGCCCGACGAACGTTTGCGCTCACGTTCGATGAAGACAGTGCGCTGCAGCTTCGACAGCATGCCGATCAACGGCCAGCCGGCCATGTCGGCCCTGGCGATGAACGTCACGTCGACCATCGACCCCAGTACCATGATGTCGGTCCAGGAGATGTGGTTGGCGGCAATCAGCAATGGGCGCTGGCCGGACAGCGCCCCCTTGACATGGATGCGCAGCCCCAGCGCCCTGACGATCATCCTGTGCCAGATCTTCAGGATGAAGGTCTCGCGCCAGAGCCCGGTCCTCATCGACAGGACCTGCAGCGGCACAAGCACCAATGAGCCGACGACAACCAGCCCCAGCGCCAGGAAAATCCTGATTTTTCCGATCATCCGCACCACCCCGGCGTTTGGCTAGCGAAGATCGCGGCGCATGACAAGCGCGCCGGTCGGGCCGTGTTCCGGCGATTTGTAATAGTTGGCGCGCTTGCCGACCTCGCGGAAGCCAAGCCGCCGATAGAGCGCGATCGCAGCGACGTTGGTCTCGTCGACCTCGAGGAAAAGTGCCTCGGCGCGCTGTGCGTGCAATTCGCGCAGCACCGCATCCATCAATTGCCAGCCGAGCCCCCGGCGCCGATGCGAGCGTGCCACCGCGACCGTCAGGACCTCCCCCTCGCCGGCCGCCAGCCGCGCCAGCACGAAGCCGACCGGCGGCTTGGCGCCCTGTCCGGTCTCGCGCGCGGCATAGCCGAACACGGTGTCCTGCTCGAGCAGTGCGGCGAATTCGTCGTCGGTCCACGGCCGCGCGAAATCCTCGCGATGCAGCACCGACATGGCCGCGCTGTCGGCAATTGTCAGCGGCTCGAGCGCATAGTCCCTGCGGCGCGGCTGGAGGAACGGAATGCGCATCAGTTTTTTTGCCTCGATAAAACAAAGCCGGCCTGCGGCTTGGCGTCGGCGCCGCGCAGATAGAGCGGTTTCGGCTTTTCGCCCTCGCCCTTGGCTGCGGCCCGATGGGCATAGACGGCGATGTCGGCGGTGGCCGCCGTCCCGCCGAGATCGAAGCTGCGCCCGGCCGCCGCGGCAATTTGGGTTGCCGCCGTGCCCGCCAGAACCGGAGAGATGTCGGTCGCCATGGCTGCGGCTTGCGAGAGCGTGGTCACAGCCGGACCATAGATCAGAACCGACCTCTCATCGTAAAGCGCCGCATGGATCTCCTCGCGGCCTGCATCGAGCGCGGCGAGCACGGCGCGGCGGGGAAATATCGCTGCGGCCTCTGCGGCCAACGCCTCCAGAGTCGTCACGCCGATCGCGGGGATTTTCAGCGCCAGCGCAAGGCCGCGCGCCGCCGAGACGCCGACGCGCAGACCGGTGAAGGAGCCCGGACCGGTCGCAACGGCAATGGCGCCGAGGCCGGTAAAGTCCGTTCCGGCCGCCTTCAACGCCCCTTCGATGACACCCATCAGATGCTCGGCATGACCCTTGCCGAGATCGAGCACCGAACGGCCGAGTTCTTTCCCGGCCGCCGCGTCGTAGACGCAGGCGGCGCAGAGATTGGCGGCACAGTCGATGGCAAGCAACTTCATGAAGCGCCCGGTTGAGACAGTTTCGAAAGCAGCCTCCCTCTGCCCGCCAAGGCTGATCCCCGCAAGGGGAATATCCACAAATCTTCAGGCGACTTGCTTGGAGTGTGGGTCCAAGAAGGTAAGTTTCGACGAACGCAACTGCCACAAACCGTTGCCAGGATTAGCCGATCTGCTCGATACGCAGCACGTGATTGTCCCAGACATAGTCCGGCTCGGAACGGATCGTGCCACCGCCCTCGACAATTTCGCCGGCGCCCGTCGTCGCCATGAAGCTTTTCCCATCGGGCGCCACGCCACAGACCTCGACCAGCGCCTTGGTAGCGACGATGCGGCTGCTGGCGGTGTCGATCACGGCAAGCGAATTCCCCTCAGGCGAAGACACGGCGATGGTGCCGGCGGCAGGGTTGGCGGCGACCGAGCCGATATAGTTCCTGAAGCCGGAGAGCACGTCTTGCGACATGTCGAGCAATTGCAAGTCCTTGCCGCGCGGCGCGCGGCCGACCAGCGGGGGACGATCGGTACCCGGCCCCCTGTATTGACAGCCGAACCAGACGGTGCCGGACCGGTCGGCATCCATATGGCGGATCGACAGTTGGTGCAGCGCCGGCGGCAATTCGTGCTTTTCGGTGAGATCGCCGGTAAGGCGGTCGACCAGAACATAGGACGGCTTCATCGTTGCGATATTGAGCTCTGCGCGGCCATAATCCGGATGCGTCTCGATGCCGCCATTAGCCACAGCAATCGTCCTGCCATTGGAAAGCAGCAAAAGCTCGTGTGGGCCCATGCCGTAGGTCGGGAACTCGCCGATGCGCTTGAATTTCGCATGCGCGTCATAGACGCCGACCACGCCGGCGGCATTGTCGAAATCGTTCTCGGTGGCGTAGAGCAGCGTGCCGTCGGCCGAGAACACGCCATGGCCGAAAAAATGTCGGCCGGCAACGCTGGCAATGGTCTGCGGTTCATCGCGGCCGGTATGGTCGAAGACGACAGCAAAGGTGCCCGGCTGCCTGGCAAACACCACCGACCGCTTCGACACCGGGTCGAAAGTAACGTCGTGGCCCCGATCGGGCAGATCGATCGTGTGCAGCAACTTGCCGGCCTCGGACAGGACGGCCGCGCCATAGCTGCCGTCGCGCTTGACGAAAGCGGTGGCGAAGACCGCGTCGGCGTCGAGTGTCTTTGCCCAGGCCGACGGCGCCATCGCCGCTACGAAACCAGCGCCTGCGGCCCTCAGGAAATCGCGCCGATCGATCAGCGGCGTCCTCATGATCAGTCGCCGTCCAGTGACGAGAACCCGGCGGTCAGGCCAAATTCGGCGGTCAGCCTGGTTCCGATCAGGGTCGTCAGGCTGGATGTCACCAGCGAGAAATAATCGAGCTTGCGGCGCAGCGCCGGATCGGCAAGTGCCTTGTCGATCGGACCCCTGATCGCCTTGGCCGCCTCGATCCCGTTGGTGAGCTGGATGTGAACCGATTCCGCCATCCAGCGCGCATCGGGCGGCAGCGCGTCGCCAAGCTGCGAGGCCTGGAACAGCGCGTCCATGCCCGCCAGGTTCCCGGTCAGCGAGCGGGCGGTGTTTTGCGAGCGCCAATAGATCGCCTGTTTCGGTTTGTCGGCCTCCGGCTTGGCGCCCAGGAAGCCTTTCAGGCGCACGTCGCGCACCATTTTCAGCTCGTTGATGAAGACGCCGACCAGTTCGGTCACCGCTTCGGTGCCGCCGTGATAGAGCGCGTTCTGCGGACCCGGATTGGCCCAGAGCGCGGCAAAACCGTCGGGCTTGGTCCAGGCATCGCTGACCTCGCCGGCGATTGCCTCGATATTGCCGGCAATGGCCGCACCGTAGGCGCAGCGATAGGCGGCGTCCCTGCCGGCCAATTGATCGGCGCCGTCACCATGGAGCACGAATTCCAGTGCGCCGAGCCCTTGCATGGCGACGCTCTTTGTCGCCAGCTGGGCCGGATCGGCGGCTGTCGGATCCTTGCCGGCAAGTGCTGCCTGCACCTGCTTCAGGCCGATGCTCTTGCGGTCCGGCCAAAACAGCATGCGCTCAAGCCGGTTGTTTTCGGAGATCGGCCCGAAACGGATGATTTCCACCACCGACCAGGCATCCACGACACCCGAGAATTCGGCGCGTGCCGCATCGAGATTGTCTTGCGAGGGCGCCTGGCAAAGCGCGTGCATGATCTTCGCCAAGCTGTCCGCATGGTCATGCAGCCTGGCATAGGCCGGGCGGACGAAGCCGTCGGTCGCCCGCTGGATCACATCCGAAGCCTTCACCGCCGCGGATGCTGGCAGCGCACCGTTGAGGACCAGCAGAGCGAGCGCAAGCGCAAGACGCTTCGGCATCAGAGCGACTCCAGAAATTTGATCAGCGCATCGCGATCGGCCGCATCAGCGGCGGCAAAGCGGTCACGCGCCTTCTGGCCCTCGCCGCCATGCCACAGGATCGCCTCGGCCAGGCTGCGCGCGCGCCCGTCATGCAGGAAGAAGGTGTTGCCGCTGACGGTCTGGGTGAGCCCGATGCCCCACAGCGGCGGCGTGCGCCATTCGCTTCCCGTGGCCTCGCCCACCGCCTGCCCGTCGGCAAGGCCTGGTCCCATGTCGTGCAGCAGGAAATCGGAATACGGCCAGATCAGCTGGAAGGCCTGCGCCTTATTCGGGGTGCCGCGACGGGTGACGAATTTCGGCGTATGGCAGGAGATGCAGCCCATATCGTAGAACAGTTTTTTGCCGGCGAGCACGTCCGGTCTGTCGAGACCGCGCCGGGCCGGCACGGCAAGGTTTTGCGAATAGAAGGTAACGAGGTCCATGATCGGCGGCGGCGCTTCGACCGGACCGAGGCGCTCCTGCACGCCGTTAGGCAGGGCAAGGCAGGTCTTTTCTCCGGAGGTGCAATCGCCCCAGTGCTTCGGCACCTCGGGCGTCGAAATGCCGATATCACCGGCAAAAGCGTCCGCCGATTGCTGGCGGATCGATGCCGCCTGCGCCTTCCAGCCGAAACGGCCGAGCGTCAGTTCACCGCTGCTGCCGTCACGTATTATGTTGGGCCTGCCGGAAATCCCGTCACCATCGCGGTCGGCCGCATCGGCACGCGCAAGGATGTCGGCAGGAGCGATCTGCTCGACCAGGCCGAGGCCGATCATCGGCGGCGTCATGCGCGGCGACAGCGTGGTGTGCGGGTCGAGCGGCCCGTAGGCGAGGCCCTCGACCGAATAGCTCGGCTTGCGCAGCGACACCGTGCTGCCATCCGCCAATTTCACCTTCTCGTCCTGATAGTCGACATGCATCCTGCCCTCGCCCTGCAGGCCGGGTACCGCCAATTCCTGCAATTGCGTGCCATAGACCGGGTCGGGGAAGTTGAGCACCTTGTGATCGGCGAGCGCGGCTTCCTCCTCCTCGGTACTGGCTTGCCTTGCCAGGCGCAGGAACATCGAGGTGGTGCCGCTGTCGCCTTGGGGCGGATGGCCGCGGCCGTCCTTCAGATGACAGTTCTGGCAGGCGCGCTCATTGAACAGCGGACCGAGCCCATCCGAGGCCTGTGTCGAGGATGGCGAGGACACCCAGTTCTTGCGGAAGATGGCGTTGCCGAGCTTGAAGGTGCCCTCTTCCTCGAAGCTGATGTTGGCAGAGGATTGCGAGAAGGCGTCCTTGTTGACGTCCTTCTTCGAGGTGCCGGCGCCGCCCTGCATTAGCTCGAATTGCTCGGGCTTGGAGAAATCGCTGGTCGGCCTGGTAATGGCGATGACGCGCGCCAGATCCTTCGGCGTCAGATCGGTGCGGCTGGTAGCAAGCCCCGCCGGTTGCGGCGCTCCGGCCAGCGCCGAGGCTGTGAGCGTCGCCACCACGGCAAGAAAAGCGCCGCGAACCATTCCGTATCGCGGTTTCTTCTGAGGCGGCAGGCCGCAATGCTCGGCCGGCCGCAAGCGGCGCATGAAATCTAGGGGGCGCCGCATTCCTGCATGTCCTTATTCCGCCTCGTCGGCCGATGCCGCGTTGAGCTGGCCGTATTTTTCCTCGCCGATCGAGGCCAGCAGATCGAGTTGCGTCTCGAGGAAGTCGATGTGACCTTCCTCGTCAGTCAGCAATTCCTCGAACAGCTTCATCGTCACGTAGTCGCCTGCCTCGTTGCAGATCTCGCGCGACCGCTTGTAGGCAGTGCGCGCGTCATATTCGCCGGCAAGATCGGATTCGAGCACTTCCTTGACATTCTGCCCGATGCGCAGCGGCGCCACGGACTGCAGGTTCGGATGGCCCTCGAGGAAAATGATGCGCGCCACGAGCCGGTCGGCATGGTGCATTTCCTCGATCGATTCGGCGCGTTCCTTCTTCGCCAGCTTGGCGTATCCCCAGTCTTCCAGCAGCCGGAAATGCACCCAGTACTGATTGACCGCTCCAAGTTCCAGAAACAGAGCCTCGTTAAGCCGCTCTATGATCTGCTGTTCGCCTTTCATGGGTTCTGCTCCCGTATTGGACGCGCAGGCCTCTGACGCGATCCAGGTGTGAAACGATGTCCACGCCACTCGCCGCCGAGCGGGTGTGGTAATTTTCGGTGACCCGAATGATCGTTTCGACCACATTTGGGAAGCAGCCGCAACAGCGACCGCGCTTGTGCATGGCATGATAGACCTTCGCCGGCACGATAAGCTGCCAAGGGTCCTCATCCAGCAGTTCGACGATCGTCTGCTCTATCTCCTTTTCGGTGATGATGTTGCAATGGCAGATCAGCATTTGGCGCTCTGGCTGACGGCGCTCATTGCACCGCGTGGCTGGTGGTTTCGATAGTTTACTGGAACACCTTGTCCGGTGAATCGAGGCTGTCCGAGCCCTCGAAGGCTATGGCATTGAGCTTCAGGGTACCGACGGCGCGTTCGATCGACTTGGTCTGATCGACCAGCGCGTCGATCGCCGCCTGCACGGTGGCATTGCCTTCCGTGTTGCCCTCTCCGATCTGCTGGTCATAGGCCTCGCCGGCAAGCGCCCGCGCCTTGATGGCCTCCATCTTGGCGACGGTGACATCCAGTTTGTCCGATAATTCCTTGTCGATCGCCGGATCGGCCGCCTTGACCATGTCGGCCACCGACGGGCCCTCGACGACAGTGCCGTCAAGCCGCGTGTAGCTGCCGCGATAGGCGGCGCGGATGCCGACGGCGTCATTGAGATGGGAGTTGTAGGTGTTGTCGGAGAAACAATCGTGCTCCTCTTCCGGATCGTGCAGCAAGAGGCCGAGCTTCATCCGCTCGCCGGCGAGCTCGCCATAGGACAGCGAGCCCATGCCGGTGAAGATGGTCGAAATGGCGGCGTTCGGCTCGCCATCGACAAGGTTCTTGCGGGCGGCGCCGCCTTCTTTCCAGTCGTTGACCATGTCCTTGAGATCGGAAACCAGAAGGTCGCTCGCCGATTTCAGGTACTGCGAGCGGCGGTCGCAATTGCCGCCGGTGCAATTGGTGAGGTCGTAATCGGTGTAGGGCCGCTCGCCGGCGCCCGGACCGGTGCCGTGCAGGTCTTGCCCCCACAGCAGGAATTCGATGGCGTGATAGCCGGTCGCCACATTGGCCTCGATGCCGCCGGCCTCCTGCAGGGTGCCGGAGAGGAACTCCGGCGTCAGATTGGTGGCGTCGACCTTCTTGCCGTTGATCTCGATCGACTTGTTGGCGATCACATTGGCGGTGTAGAGCGCGTTGGCGTCCGATTCGGTGCCGTAGCTCTTGGCGACATAGTCGATCAAGCCTTCGTCGAGCGGCCAGGAGTTCACCTTGCCTTCCCAGTCATCGACGATGGCATTACCGAAGCGATAGACCTCGGTCTGCTGATAGGGAACGCGCGATGCCTTCCACGCCTCGCGGGCGGCATTCAGCGTCTCAGCCGATGGCTTGGCGAGCAGTGCATCGACAGCCTTGTCGAGCGCCTCGGCCGTGATCAGCGAATCCTCGTATTTGGCAAGCGCAATGTTGGAATAGGTCTTGATGACCGCCTTGGTATCGGTTTGCGCCTTGGCCGGCAGCACGAACACCGCCGCCGTGAGCATCGCGGTGGCGCCGATCGCCGCAAGCCTGCCGCCATACCGCGCCGTGATCATCGTTCTCATGACTGTCTCTCCTCGGGAATCAATGAAATGCCGGCGCCGCGGCGGGCAGTTGCCAGCGGGCAAAGAAGGGTCGCGCCATCGCGCGGTTCGCGGAAGAAAGACACCGAAATGCCTCCAATCGAAAGGGTTCAAGGCCCAGACATCAAAGGGATGCGCTGACGCGCGAGCTTCCATAAAACGGCGAAGACGCCGGATGTCAACCGGTGGGCGTAGAAAAAATTCAATTGAAACAACAGTTTAGAATTATTCTAAACTAGAACTGTCAACTTTAACGCCGATCTATCCGGAATGCCGGCGCATGAAGCGATTGACAGGTGGCCGTTCCGGGTGCGACCCGGATCGGCGCTCTTGCGGCGGCGCCGGACAATCGCCACCTGGCGGGAAGTCCTAGATTTGGAGGAGGAATCGGGCTGTTATGAAGAACGGGGTTGTCATTGTCGGTGCGGGTCATGCGGGCGTGCAAGCGGCCGCCAGCCTGCGCGAAGAAGGCTATGACGGTCCGGTGATCCTGATCGGCGACGAAAACGAATTGCCCTACCACAAGCCGCCGCTGTCGAAGACCTTCATCAAGGATCAGCAAGCAAAGTCGCAGCCGCTGCGCGGCGAGGCTTTTTATACCGGCAGCGCCATCGACTTCCGGCCAGGCATCCGGATCGAGCGCATCGATGCAGGCGGCCGCAGGCTGGAGATATCGGGCGGCGGCGTGCTGCCGTTCGACCGGCTGGTCCTCGCCACCGGCGCGCGGCCGCGCCTGCTGCCGCTGCCGGGTTCGGAGCTTTCCGACGTTGTGTCGCTGCGCTCGCTCGGCGATGCCCGCCTGATCCGCCAATTGAGCGTGCAAAGCGAGGAGGTCGTCATCCTCGGCGGCGGCTTCATCGGCCTGGAGATTGCCGCAACGCTCACCGCCGCAGGCCGCAAGGTCACCGTGGTCGAGGCGGTCGACCGGCTGCTCGGCCGCGCCGTGGCGCCGGTCATCGCCAGCCATGTGCGCCAGCGGCTGGAAGCGACCGGTGTGCGCATCCTTACCGGCACCACCATCGAACGGCTGGAGGGCGAGAACGGCCGTGTTTCGGCTGCAATCACCTCATCCGGCGAGAGATTGCCGGCACAGATGGTCGTCATCGGCATTGGCGTCGTGCCGAATGTCGAATTGGCCGAAGCCGCCGGTATTGCCATCGCCAACGGCATCCGCGTCGACCAGCAGATGCGTACGTCGATGCCAGAAATCCTCGCCATCGGCGACGCCGCCTCCTACCGGCACTGGTTCACCGGCGGCGACGTTCGGCTGGAATCGGTGCAGAACGCCACAGACCAGGCGCGGCTCGCCGCTCGGACCATCGTCGGCCATGCCGACAATTATTCGGCGGTGCCGTGGTTCTGGTCCGATATTGGCGACATGAAGCTGCAGATGGTCGGCCTGATTTCAGGTGGCGACAGCCATGTCGTGCTGGGCGACGTGGCCGAGAACAAATTCTCCGTCTACCACTATGCTGGAAGCCGGCTGCTCGGCATCGAATCGGTCAACCGGCCAGGCGACCACATGCTTGGCCGCAAGATGCTCGGCGCCGGCTTTTCGCCGTCGCCGCAGATTGTCGCGACCGGGCCCGACGGGCTGAAGGCGGCGCTCGCCGCCTTCCAGCAGGCAGAGCCTGCAAGAGCGGCCGGATAGCTCAGGCGGCGCGAACTTCGCGGATCGAGCTTTCCAGGATGTCGAGCGCCTCGTTCATGACGCCATCCTGGATGGTGATCGGCGCGAGGAAGCGGATGACGTTGCCGTAGACGCCGCAGGTCAGCAGGATCAGGCCCTTGTCGAGTGCCTTCAGCCGCACCGCATTGGCGATTTCCGGCGACGGCAGCCCCTTCGTCACATCGTTGAACTCGACCGCGTTCATGAAGCCGGGGCCTCTGATATCGACGATCTCCGGCGCTTCGTCGCGGATCGATTGCAGGCGCTGCTTCAGACGGTTGCCCAGCGTGTTGGCGCGGTCGCAGAGCTTCTCTTCGTCGATGACGTCGAGCACGGCATGCGCCGCGGCGACGCCGATCGGGCTGCCGCCATAGGTGCCGCCAAGCCCGCCGGGGTTCGGTGCATCCATGATCTCGGAACGCCCGGTGACCGCCGCCAGCGGGAAGCCGCCGGCCAGGCTCTTGGCCATGGTGGTGATGTCGGCCGCCACCTCGTGGTGGTCCATGGCGAACATCTTGCCGGTGCGGGCAAAGCCGGTCTGCACTTCGTCGGCGATCAACAGCATGCCGTGCTGGTCGCAGATCTTGCGCAGTGCGGTCATGAAATCGCGCGGCGCCTCGTAGAAGCCACCTTCGCCCTGCACCGGCTCGACGATGATCGCGGCGACTCGGGCCGGATCAACATCGGCCTTGAACAGCCGGTCGAGCGCGGCCAGCGAATCGGCGACCGAGACGCCGTGCAGCGCCGCCGGGAACGGCGCATGGAAAACATCCGCCGGCATGGCGCCGAAGCCGACCTTGTAAGGCACGACCTTGCCGGTCAGCGCCATGCCCATGAAGGTGCGGCCGTGAAAGCCGCCGGAAAAGGCGATGACTGCCGGCCGCCCGGTGGCGTTGCGGGCGATCTTGATGGCATTCTCGACCGCCTCGGCGCCGGTGGTGACGAAAATCGTCTTCTTGTCGAACTTGCCGGGCAGCATGCCGTTCAGCCGTTCGGCCAGCCTGATATAGCTCTCATAGGGCACGACCTGGTAGCAGGTGTGGGTGAAACGGTCGAGCTGCGCCTTGACCGCTTCGATCACCCTGGGGTGGCGATGGCCGGTGTTGACGACAGCGATGCCGGACGAGAAATCGATATAGCGGCGGCCTTCGACGTCCCAGATCTCCGAATTTTCGGCGCGATCGGCATAGATCTGCGTGGTCATGCCGACGCCGCGCGAAATCGACTGGTTCTTGCGTTCGGAAATGGCTGAATTTGTCATGTACCCCTCGCCGGGCCGGCGCCCGCTCTCGTTTGATGGCTGTTGAGACTCTTCTGGGCTTATTTCAGTTTTTCCTCAAGTTGGCACCGCCGCCGGGCGATTGGGCCTGCCGACGCCGCGGTCAGCAACCGAACGCCCGTCGCTCATGCCGTCCTGACAAATCCTTCGCTCGCCCTCAGCAGATTGCGCGTGTAGTCCTTGCTGACGCGGCGCTCGACAAGGTCGCCGGCAGCGAGGTGCTCGACCGCCTCGCCGTTCTGCATCACCATCAGCCGCTCGCACATATGGGTGATGATGGCTAGGTCGTGGCTGACCATCAGGAAGGTCAGCTTGCGGCGCCGCCGGATCTCCTCCAACAGGTTCAGCACTTCGGCCTGTACGGAAGCGTCGAGCGCCGAGGTGGGTTCGTCGAGCAGCAGGATCGAGGGTTCGAGGATCAGGGCGCGGGCGATCGCGACGCGCTGGCGCTGGCCGCCCGACAGTTGATGCGAATAGCGGAAGCGGAATCCGGTTCCCAGGCCGACCTCGTCCAGCGCCCGCTGGATGCGCTTTTCGCCGTCAGCAAAGCCGTGAATGGCGAGTGGCTCCTGCAGCAGGCGGTCGACGGTCTGGCGTGGGTGCAGCGAGCCGTACGGGTCCTGGAAGACCATCTGCACCTCGCGATAAAACGCCTTGTCGCGGCGCGCGCCGAGCGTTTTGCCGTTGACGGTAATGGTGCCTGATGCGGCCGGCGCCAGGCCGGCGATTGCCCTGAGAAGGGTCGACTTGCCGGAGCCGGACTCGCCGACGAGGCCGAACGATTCACCGGATTGCACCTCGAGGCTGACGCCTTTCAGCGCGCGGAAGCGGTCGAACGTCACCTCCAGCCTGCCGACGGAAAGGGCTGTCGTCATGCCGCCCACTCCGGCTTGCGGTCGAGCACCGGCAGCGGGTGGCGGTCGGCGCCGATCTTCGGCATGCAGTTGAGCAGGCCGCGCGTATAGGGATGCTGGGCGCGGCCGAGCTCGGAGGCCTTGAGCTGTTCGACCACCTTGCCGGCATACATGACGATGACACGATCGCAGAAGGACGAGACCAGGCGCAGATCGTGCGAGATGAAGATCAGCCCCATGCCGCGCTCGCTGACCAGCCGGTCGAGGATGCCGAGCACGTCGAGCTGCACGGTGACGTCGAGCGCCGAGGTCGGCTCGTCGGCGATCATCATCTCCGGCCCGGCGATCAGCATCATGGCGATCATGGCGCGCTGGCCCATGCCGCCGGAAACCTCGTGCGGATGCAGGTCGAAGACGCGGGCCGGATCGCGGATCTGCACAGCCTCCAGCATGGCAAGCGCGCGCTCGCGGGCTTCGGCCTTGGAGACCTTCTCATGCGTGCGCAGCGTCTCGACGATCTGGCGGCCGATGCTCATCACCGGGTCCAGCGAATATTTCGGATCCTGCAGGATCATGGCGATACGCTTGCCGCGCAGCGCGCGGCGCTCGCGCGGCGAGGCGGCCAGCAGGTCGATGCCGTCGAAAGCGAGCGTCTTCGCGGTCACCTCGGCCTGCGGCGGGGTGACGCCCATGATGGCGCGGCCGGTCTGCGACTTGCCGGAGCCGCTTTCGCCGACAATGCCCAGCCGCTCTCGGCCGAGCGNCCGCTCTCGCCGACGATGCCGAGCCGCTCGCGGCCGAGCGAGAAGGAAACGCCGCGCACCGCCTCGATCAGGCCGGTGCGCGTCGGGAAGGTGACGCGCAGGTCGTCGACTTCGAGAAGCGTGCTCATTGGTCACCGCTTCGGGGATCGAGCGCGTCGCGCAGGCCGTCGCCGAGCAGGTTGAAGCCGAGGCTGACGATGAGGATGGCAAAGCCCGGCGCGCCCGCCACCCACCACTGGTCGAGCACGAAGCGGCGGCCGGACGCGATCATCGCACCCCATTCCGGCAGCGGCGGCTGCGCGCCGAGACCGAGGAAGCCGAGGCCGGCGGCGGTCAGGATGATGCCGGCCATGTCGAGCGTCACCCTGATGATCAGCGAGGAGATGCAGAGCGGCATGATATGGCGGAGCACGATGCGGAACGGCGAGGCGCCCATCAGCTGCACGGCCTTGATGTAGTCCGAATTGCGCACCGTGAGCGTTTCGGCGCGCGCGATGCGGGCATAGGGCGGCCACGAGGTGATGGCGATGGCCAGCACGGCGTTCTCGATACCGGGGCCGAGCGCGGCGACGAAGGCCAGCGCCAGGATCAGCTTCGGAAAGGCGAGAAAGATGTCGGTGATGCGCATCAGGATCGCATCGATCCAGCCGCCGGCATAGCCGGCAACGGTGCCGACCAGCAAGCCGATGGGCGCGGCGATGATGGCTACCAGAATGACGACGTAGAGCGTCCAGCGCGAGCCGAAGATGATGCGCGAGTAGATATCGCGGCCGAGATCGTCGGTGCCGAACCAGTGCGCCGCACTCGGCGCCAGCAGCCGCGAGCCCTTGAGGTCGCCGAATGTCGGCGAATAGGGCGCCAGCACATCGGCGAAGGCCGCGACCAACAGCAAGGCGATGATGATGAGCAGCCCGAGAAATGCCAGCCGGTTGGCAGAAAAGCGCCGCCAGGCCACATAGGCGCGGCCGAGCCTTGCTTGCACGCGCGACACCGGCCGCTCGCTGAGCAGCCAGTCGCGGCGGGTTTGAATCGCTTCTATGCTCATCCCGGCTTGGTCCTCATCCCGCCTTGGTCCTGGGATCGAGCACCCGGTAGAGCAGGTCGGAGAATAGATTGATGGCGATGAAGACCGAGCCGATGATGATGGTGCCGCCGAGCACGGCATTCATGTCGGCGTTCTGCAGCGAGTTGGTGATGTAGAGGCCGATGCCCGGCCACGAAAACACCGTCTCGGTCAGCACCGAGCCTTCGAGCAGCCCGGCATAGGACAGAGCGATCACCGTAACCATCGGCACCGCGGCGTTGCGCAGCGCGTGACCCCAGATGATGCGCGTTTCGGACAGGCCCTTGGCTCGTGCCGCGACGATATATTCCTGGGTGAGTTCGTTCAGCATGAAGGAGCGCGTCATGCGGCTGATATAGGCGAGCGAGAAATAACCGAGCAGCGAGGCCGGCAGGATGATGTGGCGGAAGGCATCGGCAAATACGTCCCACTGCCGCTGCCAGAGTGCATCCAGCAGGTAAAAGCCGGTAATCGGCGTGAAGGTGTATTCGTAGACGACATCGAGGCGGCCGGGAAAGGCGACCCATTGCAGCTTGGCGTAGAACAGAACCAGCGCCAGCAGCCCCAGCCAGAAGATCGGCACGGAATAGCCGACAAGGCCGATGATCCGCACGACCTGGTCGATGACGCTGCCGCGCCGCACCGCGGCCAGCACGCCAAGCGGCACGCCGATCACCGAACCGATCAATGTTCCCAGCGTCGCCAGTTCGAGCGTCGCGGGAAAGGCGCGGCGGATATCGGTCATCACCGGATTGGTGGTCAGCACCGAGGTGCCGAAATCACCGTTCAGGGCATGTTTGACATAGATGTAGAACTGCTCGACCAGCGGCAGGTCGAGGCCCATCTCGCGGCGCGTTCGTTCGACGACATTGGCCGGCGCCCGGTCGCCGAGCACCGCCAGCACCGGGTCGATCGGGATGACACGGCCGATGAAGAAGGTCACCGCGAGCAGACCGAGATAGGTCGTTATCGCGATGACCAGGAACCGGGCGATCGATGAGGCCACGGCAACGGCGCGGGCGCCGCCGCGCCCTGCCGTCACTTCGCTTTCAGCCACACTCATACGGCGCGTCCGCCGGCGTCACTCCTTCGAGACGGGGCCGACGAAGTTGGTGTCGAAGCTCGGGCCGAGCGCAAAGCCCTTGAGGTTCTTGCGCAGGCCGGCCACTTCCAGCTGCTGGTGGATGATGACGAAGGGGCTGGAATCGAGGATCTTCTTCTCGAGATCCTGGTACATTGCGGCGCGCTTGGCCGCGTCCTTCTCGAGCAGGGCGGCCTCCGTCTGCTTGGTCAGGTCCGGAATGTCCCAGGCGTTGCGCCAGGCCAGCGTCTTGGTCTTGCCTTCATCCGAATTGTCCGGGTTGCTGGCAAAGGTCTGCGCATTGGAATTCGGGTCGAAATAGTCCTGGCCCCACTGGCCGATATAGATGTCGTGGTTGCGGGCGCGGTATTTGGTCAGCGTCTGCTTGCCGTCGCCGGGGATGATCTCCAGCTTGATGCCGGCCTGCCCCAGCGTCTGCTGGATCGATTCTGCCATGCCCGTCGTCGGCTGGCCGGTGCGCACGTCCATGGTGACGCTGAAGCCGTCGGCGAGACCCGCCTTGGCAAGCAGTTCCTTGGCCTTGGCGACGTCGAACTTGAACGGGTTCTCGTCCAACTCGCCGAGCACGCCCTTGGGCAGGAAGGTCTGGTGGATCTCGCCGATGCCCTTGAGGATAGTCGTGCTCAAGGCGTCGTAATCGACCAGATATTTGAAGGCCTGGCGAACCTCGGGCTTGGCGAGGTTTGCGTTCTTCTGGTTGAGGCTGATGTAATAGACCGTGCCCTTCGGCGCGCTGGTGGTGGTGAGGTCGGCATTCTTGGCGATGGCGTCGAGATCGTTGGGCTCGAGATTGCGGGCGACGTCGATATCGCCGGCTTCCAGCGCCAGGCGCTGGCCCGAACTTTCCTTCATGTTGCGATAGATGACACGGGCAAGCTTGGCCTTCTCGCCGTAGTAATTGTCGTTGCGCTCCATAACAACGGCCTCGTTGGCCCGCCATTCGCGCAACTTGAAGGCGCCGGAGCCGGCATAGCCGGTCTTCAGCCAGGCATTGCCGAAGTCATTGTCCCATTTGTAGTCGGCGCTGGGCGTGACCGCGGCGACATGCTCCTTGACCAGCTTGGCGTCGACGACCGAGGCGACAGTCGCCGACAAGCAGTTCAGCACGAAGCTCGGCGCATAGGCCTTGTCGACGGTGAACTGGAACGTCGTATCATCAACAGCCTTGGCCTTGTCGGTGACGTTGCCGCCATCGATGCCGAACTGGCCGATAATAAAGGCCGGGCTCTTGTCGAGCTTGATCGCGCGCTCGAACGAATAGGCGACGTCCGCCGCCGTGATCGGATTGCCGGAAGCGAATTTGAGGCCGGGCTTGAGCTTGAATGTGTAGGTCAGGCCATCGTCGGAGACGCTCCAGCTTTCCGCGAGATCGCCCTTGACCTTGGAGGTGTCGCTGAGGTCGAGGCGCACCAGAAGATCGTAGGTGTTGCCGGTGATTTCGGCGGTCGACAATTCGAATGCCTCGCCCGGATCCATGGAGATGATGTCGTCGATGGCGAAACCTTCGACCAGCGTGTCGGCGGGCGTGACCGCGAAGGCAGGCGCAGCGGCCAGAAGCAGCGCGGACATGGCCGCGCCCGCGAGCAAGAAGCGGGAGCGTAGAGCAAACTTTTCCATCATCATTTTAACTGTTCCCTGTTTTTGTTGACCTGAGTTCCCGGCTCAGGGTTGTGGCATTTTCTTGCCGCGTCGAACGGTGATTCCCGGACCATTGTCTTGGCAATTTTTGTGCAGTTCCGGCTCACCATATCCGGCGGTTTCGAGCGCGGCAACGAGCATTTGCAGAACGGTCGATTGGGCCAGACCGGCGGTGCGAAAACCCGGCTATTTCAGCGCGGTAACCAGGTCGGCGTCGGGAAAGCAGGTGGCGGAACGGCCGTTTCTGGCCTGCCATTTGCCGATCGAGCGGCGCGTCTTGAAGCCGGGCAGGCCGTCGGCGCTGCCGACATCATAACCCTTTGCCTCCAGCGCCCGCTGCAGGGCGGCGATGTCGGAGCGGTAGAGCCCGCCGACCGCGCCCCAATTGCCCGAGAAATTACTGTCGCCATGGGCGATGCGATCGGCGCCATGGCCGATAAACAAGGCATAGAGATCGCTGGTGTTATACTGCTTCAGCACGTAGAAATTGGGCGTAACTATGAAGGCCGGGCCGCTGCGGCCGGCCGGCATCAAAAGAAAGCCCTCGGCTTTCAGTTCGCTCGCCGGGAACGGTTTACCCGACACACGCCTGATACCCATATCAGCCCATTGCGAAATCTTCTTGCCCTGGTCCGGACCTTCGAGCGAGCACGAGACGCTTTCCGGCACCGTCACCTCGAAGCCCCAGCCGCGGCCCCTGACCCAGCCATAATGCACGAGATAATTGGCGATCGACGCCAGTATGTCGGGCGTCGAATTCCAGATGTCGGTGCGGCCGTCGCCATCGAAATCGACGGCATGCTTCAGAAACGACGTCGGCATGAACTGCGGCTGGCCGAGCGCACCGGCCCAGGACGATTTTATCGCGCCGACCGGGGCAAGCCCGCGCTCGACGATCCCGAGCGCCGCCAGCAGCTCGGTGCGGAAGAATTCTTTCTTCGTCGACATGAACGCCTTGGTGCCCAGCACCTCGAAGGCGTCGTAGGGCAGCTTTGCCGCACCGAAGCCGCTCTCACGGCCCCAGATCGCCAGCAGCACTTCGCCGGGCACGCCGTAGCGCTTCTCGATCGCGGCCAGCGTGCTGGCGTTGGCCGCCTCGCGGGTGCGGCCGCCGGCGGTCACCGCACGAACTATCTTTTCGGCGAAATAGGCGCCGGGCGAACCGAACTCGGCCTGATGCTGTTTCCGCGGCGTCGTCGCCCTCTCGCCCGGCTTCACCAGGTCGGGCAGCTTGAGGTTCGGCTTGACGCCGTCGAAGGCGGCATCGAAGGTTTCCCTGGAGATGCCTTTGGCATTGGCTTCAGGCCAGAGGTCGTTGCCAAGCCAGGCGCGGAACTGGTCGTCGATTTTTGCCGCGGAGACAGGGGTGGCGAGGAGGAAGGCGGCAAGTGCGGCGAGAAGAAACGCGACGGCTATTTTGTGAAAGCAGCGATCCGTCCCACCCCCCTCTGTCCTGCCGGACATCTCCCCCGCAAGGGGGGAGATTGGCTGTCGCCTCTGCTTCCGCCAATTTTCGACGTTGAAAGATTGGCGGCGAGATTGACGCTGCCGATCTCCCCCCTTGCGGGGGAGATGTCCGGCAGGACAGAGGGGGGTGTGACAGAGTGCCCGCCTTAAAAAATGCGCAGCAGCCATCATCCGCACCCTCCCCGCAACTCGCCTCAAAACGCGGTTCGCGAGCGCAACGCGGCGGCCAGCGTGCCTTCGTCGAGATAGTCGAGTTCGCCGCCGACCGGAACACCATGCGCCAGGCGCGTCACCTTGATGTCGAAGCCGGAAAGCTGGTCGGTGAGGTAGTGCGCGGTGGTCTGGCCCTCGACCGTGGCGTTGACGGCGAGGATCACTTCCTTGACTTCGCCGCCGGCGACGCGATCGACCAGCGAACGGATGTTGAGCTCATCAGGACCAATGCCGTCGAGCGGCGACAGCGTACCGCCGAGCACATGGTAGCGCACGTTCATGGCGGTCGCCCGCTCCAGCGCCCATAGGTCGGCCACGTCCTCGACGACGATGAGCGTGGTGGGGTCGCGACGCGCGTCGGTGCAGATCATGCATGGGTCTGAGGTGTCGACGTTGCCGCAGGTCGAGCAGATGCGCACCTTGTCGACCGCCTCGCCCATGGCGGCGGCGAGCGGCGCCAGCAGCTGTTCCTTCTTCTTGATGAGGTGGAGCGCGGCGCGGCGTGCCGAACGCGGGCCAAGCCCCGGCACCTTGGCCAGCAACTGGATCAGGCGTTCGATCTCGGGACCGGCGATTCGCTTCGACATCGCACCGGTTTAGACCATGATCCCGAAAAGTGGAAACCGGTTTTCGGAAAAGATCATGGTCAAACAAGACGATAGAGCCCCATTCCGATCTATCGGAATGGATCAGGCTCTAGGATTTTTCAACGGGTTTTGGAACACTGCTGAGGCGCGGGATGTTCGATGCGCAAAGAGGCAATCGCTTTAGGTTTGCGCCGCCCCTCATTGCCCTGCCGGGCATTTCTCCCCGTATAGCGGCGGGGAGAAAGGGCTGACCGCAACCTCGGTCCCTTTTTTTGCGACGCCGGAAATTGGCGAAATCCTTGGCAACAGCGTCCTTCTCCCGTCACTATACGGGGAGAAGATGGCGGCAGCCAGATGAGCGGCGGCGCCGACGTTGACCGTCTCAGTTTTCTTCCAGCGGCCGGGTCTGGCCGGCGATCATCGCGCCGATGGCGTCGGTGTTCTCGGGCGTCGCCTCGAACGACATTGTCGGCTCTGCCGGCGCTGCCTCGAAGGAGGTGACAGGCCGTGCGCTCGCGGTCCCACCGAAACGGGCCGCATCGGGCTCCTGCATTGGTTCTTGCAGCGCCACCAGCACCGGCTTCTCCTGGGTGGGCTTCTCTGGGGCCGCCCTCTCCGGGGTCGCCATCCCGGCAGTCACCCTTGTCTGCTTTGCCGGCTGCGATGCGGCGGCGGTCACATAGGTCGCCTTGGCGAATGTCGGCTTGGCGTCGCGCGCCGGCTCGGCCGAGGCGACAAGTATGGCCTGAGCGGCAGGCGCTTGCGGCTTGGCCTGGGCCACGGCGACCACCGGTTCGTCCGGCAGCGGCTGCCAGTTGCGGCCGCGCTTTTCATAGAAGGCATTGCCGCCGGCGACCATGGTGTAGTGCATGTTCTTGTAGGGGAAGCGCAGGCCGGCGGTGTGGAAGTACATCGTGTTCTTCAGCTTGGCTTTGCGCTCGCCCTTGAGCACCGCCGCGGCGGCTTCCTCGACATCGGGCATCGCCTTCGAATTCATCGGCCGCGTCATGACGCCCGGCGCGAATTGGCCGCGCTCGCCAACGACCTGGCAGATGGTGTTGCCATGCTTGCCGGACCGCAGCCGGTTCATCACCACCGTGCCGACCGCAATCATGCCGTCACGGCTCGACCGGTTGGACTCGAAGAACATTGCCCGCTCCAGGCACTCCTTTTCCTTCGGCGTGGAATTGTAGGAGCGCGAGCTCAGGAAACCCGGCGTAATGGCATCGGTCAGGCTGGACATGCCGTGCGAGGCGGTCTGACTGCAAGCAGCCAAAAACAGCGGCGAGATAACGACGCCGAGCCGCAACGGCGTCTTCCATCGGGTAGAGATCAACAGGCGTCCCCTCATTCTGCTGCCAGCCCGCCCCTGGTTGCGGCAAGAATGAGACACTTTCAGGCAAAAAGATGGCTAAAGCGTTATTAAGTGTGGGGAGTTGCCTAATAGACACAGCCGGCGGAAGAGCAAGCACTGGCTGCTGCACTCTTCGGCCACTGTAACGGCATACCGATTGACTAGCCTTAGAAGGGCAGTTTCATTCCCGGCGGGATCGGCAGTCCCGCGGTCAGCGCCTTGGTCTTTTCCTGCATGGTTTGCTCGACCTTGGTCCTGGCGTCGTTGTGGGCAGCGAGAAGCAGATCCTCGAGAATCTCGACCTCGTCCTCCTTGAACAGCGACGGGTCGATCTTCAACGACTTCATCTCGAATTTGCCGGTCAGCGTCACGCTGACCAGGCCGCCGCCGGCCTGTCCGGTGGCTTCCAGCGTGGCGATCTCATCCTGCATGGCCTGGAACTTGGCCTGCATTTCCTTTGCCTTGCCCATCAGGCCGAGAAGATCTTTCATCGCACGGTCCTTTGCAGTTGGTGCCGGTTGTTTTCAGGTTTCGTCGTCGTCTGCCGGCGGCTCGACCGGCACTTCGCCCTCGGCCGCATCGGCTTCCGGCGCGTCGGGAATGCGCACGTCGATGATCTTGGCGCCGGGAAAGCGCGCCAGGATGGCGGCGACCGTCGGATCGCTCTTGGCATCGAGGAAGGCATTTTCGCGCTTTGTCGATTCCATCTCGGCCAAGGTCTGGCCGCCCTCTTCCTTCGACAGCGACACCAACCAGTTGCGGCCGGTCCAGGCGCGCAGCTTGGCGGTCAAATCGTTGAGCAGCATCTTCGGCGCATCGTCGGTCAGGCTGACGTCGATACGGCCGGGCTCGATGCGCACCAGGCGCACGCAACGCTTCACCAGCACCTTGAAGGCCATGTCGCGCTGGGCGTCGGCAAGGGCGACAATGTCGGCTAGCGACTTCACCGGCACCGGCGGCGCCTCGACCACCGGCCCCGGCGGAGCAACGAAATTGGTCGGCACCGGCTCGGGCTCGACCAGGCGCATCGACTGCGCGCCGCCATTGGCCGTCGGCATCCGCGTCTGCGCCACGGCACCGGCACCACCGCTTGCAGGCCCATGGCTTGCGGGGCCGGGGCTTGCGGGGCCGGG
>NZ_AYVY01000011.1 GCF_000503055.1 Mesorhizobium sp. LSHC420B00
GGTTGTGCGGCCGACGGCGGCGTGGTCAGCGCGGCGACGGATTCGCCTTCGCCGATGCCCGCCTGCCCGGCCGCGGGGCCGGGATCGACCTCGTGGCCTTCGGGCGTCAGGCGCTGCGTGAACTTCGCGCCTTCGCCAGCCTCCGTCGGAGGCGCGGCGGCCGGTACGGCCGCATCGGCCACCGGCTTGGCCGGGGCTGGTTTTACCAGCGGTTCGGTGGTGACGGTTTTGGTCCCGTCGAGGCCGAGCATGCTGCCGAACGCATCCTTGTTCAGCCACATGGCGTAACCGCCACCGGCAATGACCAGCAAGGCGACGGCAGCGGCAATCACACCGCCATAGCTGCGCCTGCGCTCGGCAGGATGGAGCCGCTGGAACCTGTCCTCCGCGGGGTCGCCGTCGTTGGAAAAGTCATCGCCCCGAAAAACCCCGTCTTGGTCATCGGCTGTCGGAAGATCCATGTCGGACGGCGGCGGACCAGCGCGCTCCTGAGAAAGAGCGACGGGCTGCGGCTTTTGCCAGTTCGGCGCCGCCTTGGCGGGCGTGGGCTGCCATGCCGGCCCAGTCTGTGCCGGCCCGGTCTTTGCCGGCTCGGTCTTGGCCGGCTCGGTTTTGGCCGGCTGGCGGACATGGCTGGGCTGGTTCTTGTTGCGGTCGATGGAGGAGAAGATGTCCTCCAGCTCCGCCAGCGGATCGGATGCCGGCGCCGGTTTGCCATACTCTCGCTCAATGCTTGCGATGGCATCTTCGAGTGCACGCTTCTGCCTGGCGACGTCCGACGGCGCAAGCGGTGGATCGCGTTCGGCAATCTTCTTTGCAATCGTCGAACGGGCCTTGTCGTAGACCCTGGCGCGCACCTCCGCCGACGGCTCGCCGAGATTGTCGAGCGTCTTTTTCAGAACAGAAACAAAATCTACCATGCTTCAGTCGACCTGCATTTTGTTTCTGGGCCGGCCCCCGCAAATCAGCCGCAATGCCCGGAAAGGCTGAGAAACTAGTCTTGAAACGGATCGGTCACAAGTATCGTGTCGTCCCGTTCAGGGCTGGTGGAAAGGAGTGCGACCGGCGCGCCGATCAGCTCCTCGATGTAGCGGACGTACTTCACCGCCTGGGCCGGCAGGTCGTTCCAGCTGCGCGCGCCGGCGGTGGTGCCTTTCCACCCCTCCAGCGTCTCGTAGACCGGTTCGACGCGCGCCTGCGCGCCCTGGCTGGCCGGCAGGTAATCGATCGCCTCGCCGTCGAGGCGGTAGCCGGTGCAGACCTTGATCTCGTCCAGCCCATCGAGCACATCGAGCTTGGTCAGCGCAATGCCCTTGATGCCGTTGACGGCGACAGCCTGGCGGACCAGCACGGCATCGAACCAGCCGCAGCGGCGCTTGCGGCCGGTGACGACGCCGAATTCATGGCCGCGCGTGCCCAGGAACTCGCCGATCTCGTTCTTCTGTTCGGTCGGAAACGGGCCTTCGCCAACGCGCGTCGTATAGGCCTTGGTGATGCCGAGCACATAGCCGATGGCGCCCGGGCCGACACCGGATCCAGCAGCGGCCTGGCCGGCAACCGTATTGGAGGAGGTGACGAACGGATAGGTGCCATGGTCGATATCGAGCAGCGTGCCTTGCGCGCCCTCGAACAGGATGCGCTCGCCGGCGCGGCGCTTGTCGTCGAGGATTTTCCAGACCCGGTCCATATAGGGCAGAATCTCGTCGGCGACCGAGATCAGCTCGCTCATGATCGCCTCATGCGTGACCTCGGCATGGCCGAGCCCACGGCGCAGCGCATTGTGGTGCGTCAGCAGCCTGTCGACCTTCAAGGGCAGCGTTTCCAAATCCGCCAAATCCATCACCCTGACCGCGCGTCGGCCCACCTTGTCTTCGTAGGCCGGACCGATGCCGCGACGGGTCGTGCCAATCTTCGTTCCGGAATTGGAAGCGGCGTCCTCGCGAAATCCGTCCAGCTCCCGGTGCAGCGACAGGATAAGCGCGGTGTTTTCGGCTATTTTCAGGCGGTCCGGCGTCACCTCGACGCCCTGTGCCTTCAATTTCGCCACCTCCGCGACGAAAGCGTGCGGATCGAAGACGACGCCATTGCCGATGATCGACAGCTTGCCTTGCCGCACCACGCCGGACGGCAGCAGCGACAGCTTGTAGACCTTGCCATCGACGACCAGCGTATGGCCGGCATTGTGGCCGCCCTGGAAGCGCACGACAACGTCGGCGCGCTCGGACAACCAGTCGACGATCTTGCCTTTGCCCTCATCGCCCCATTGCGAGCCTACGACCACCACATTGGCCATGCTTCTTTTCCCTTGAGATGCCGCGCCAGGCAGCTTGAAACGGTTCGAAACGACAGGCCTCTATAGCGTCAAGACCGGGCGAGCGCGACCATTCTTTGCCGCCCAAAACGCTCCGAGGCACAACAATTTTCGCCTTTGACATCATTTACTTGCGCGAGCTGCCGCAATAGGCCCGCAACGACCGCGCATTTCTCTCCGCCTGGCCGGGACTTCACGATGCATCGAGCCGCCTATCTGTTCCTGCTGTTCACCATCTTGCTGTGGGGCGGCAACTCCGTGGCGGGGAAGCTGGCGGTCGGTCATATCTCGCCGATGACGCTGGTCTTCCTGCGTTGGCTGCTGGCGGTTCTGATCTTGCTGCCGATCGGCTGGGCAACGCTGCGCCAAGATTGGCCGGTGGTGCGCAGGCACTGGTTGCTGCTTGGCGGGCTCGGCGCTTGCGGCTTCGCCTTCTTCAACACGATCTTCTACACGGCGCTCAACTACACCACGGCGATCAACGTCTCGATCGAGCAGGCGGCGATCCCGATCGTCATCATCATCGCCAATTTTGTGCTCTTTCGCCTGCGCGTCAATGGCGTGCAGGTCATCGGCGTCGTGCTGACCATCGCCGGTGTCGCGGTGACGGCGAGCCATGGCGATCCACGCCAGCTTCTCAGGCTGGATCTCAACTTCGGCGACGCCATCATGCTGGTCGCCGTGCTTTGCTACTCGTTCTATTCGGTGGGGTTGCGGCTGAAGCCAGTCATCCGCTGGCAGAGCCTGATGCTGGCGCTGTCGGTCGCCGCACTCATCACATCGCTGCCTTTCTTCCTGTGGGAGATTGCCGCCGGCAAGGTCATCGTCCCCGATGCACGCGGCTGGGCGGTCGCGTTCTATACCGCCATCGGTGCCTCGGTCATATCGCAGATCTTCTATATCAGGGGCAACGAGCTGATCGGCGCCAACCGGGCCGGCCTGTTCATCAACCTGGTGCCGATCTTCGGTACGCTGCTGTCGGTGCTGATCGTCGGCGAGACATTCCAGCTCTATCAGGCGCTGGCGCTCGCGCTGGTGCTCGGCGGCATCGGCCTCGCCGAATACAGCGGACGGAAGACGGCGATATCCGCCGCTGAATGAAGTCGCTTGCCGCGACGTTTCACTGCGGTCCATCAACGACCGTGGAAGCGCCCCGCGTGCTGCTGCACACGGGGCGACCGAATTTCAGGCCGCGCCGACGTCGAAGTGCAGCCGCTTGGCGGAGTCGATCGACTTGTGCGAGCGCACCTGCGCCAACACCTTTTCCGGGAACGGCGCATCGAGATAGAGCAATGCGATGGCATCGCCGCCCGGCCGGTTGCGGCCGAGCTGGAAATTGGCGATGTTGACGCCGTTCTCGCCGCAGACCGTGCCGAGCAGGCCGATGATCCCAGGCGCATCGGCATTCGTCGTGTAGAGCATGTGCTGACCGACCTCGGCGTCGAGATTGATGCCCTTGATCTGGATGAAGCGCGGCTTGCCGTCCGAAAAACAGGTGCCGGCGATCGAGCGCGTCCTGTGCTCGGTCTTGACCGTCAGCTTGATATAGCCGTCGAACACGCCGGATTTGTCGCGCTTGACCTCGGCGACGATGATGCCGCGCTCCTTCACCATGATCGGCGCCGACACCATGTTGACGTCGGAGACCTGCGGCCGGATCAGCCCGGCAAGGGTGGCGCTGATCAGCGCGCGCGTGTTCATCGTCGCGGTCGAGCCGTCGAACAGTATCTCGACCTCCTTGATTGGATCCTCGGTGACCTGGCCGACAAAGGCGCCGAGCACTTCGGCAAGCTTGACGAAAGGTTTCAGCCGCGGCGCCTCTTCGGCGGTGATCGACGGCATGTTGATGGCGTTGGAAACGGCGCCCTTGATCAGATAGTCGGACATCTGCTCGGCGACATGAAGGGCGACATTCTCCTGCGCTTCGGTGGTCGACGCGCCGAGATGCGGCGTCGCCACGACATTCTCCATGCCGAACAGTTCATTATACTCCGCCGGTTCGACCTCGAACACGTCGATGCCGGCGCCTGCCACCTTGCCGCTTTTCAGTGCCGCGATCAGGTCGGCCTCGACGACCAGCCCGCCACGCGCGCAATTGATGATGCGCACACCCGTCTTCATTTTGGCGATCGCCGCGGCATCGATGATGTTGCGCGTCTTGTCGGTGAGCGGTGTGTGCAGCGTGATGAAGTCGGCGCGGGCGAACAGCTCGTCGAGTTCGACCTTTTCGACGCCGAGCTCCTCGGCGCGGCTGTCCGACAGGAACGGATCGAAGGCGATGACATGCATCTTCAGGCCGACGCCGCGCGTAGCGACGATCGAGCCAATATTGCCGCAGCCGATGATGCCCAGCGTCTTGCCGGTGATCTCGACACCCATGAAGCGGTTCTTTTCCCATTTGCCGGCATGGGTCGAGGCGTTGGCCTCCGGTATCTGGCGGGCCAGCGCGAAGACCATGGCGATCGCATGCTCGGCAGTGGTGATCGAATTGCCGAAGGGCGTGTTCATCACGATGATGCCCTTGCGGCTCGCCGCCGGGATGTCGACATTGTCGACGCCGATGCCGGCGCGGCCCACGACCTTCAGCCTGGTCGCGGCGTTGATCAGCTTCTCCGTGACCTTTGTCGCCGAGCGGATGGCCAGCCCATCATACTGGTCGATCACCTCGAGCAGTTTTTCCTTATCCTTGCCGAGATCCGGCAAATAGTCGACGTCAATGCCGCGATCCCTGAAGATCTGCACGGCGGTGGTGGAAAGTTTATCCGAGACGAGAACGCGAGGCATTGGCTTGGTCCTTTGCGATTGGCGTCCCTCCTTGAGGGGAGGGTCGGCGCGAAGCGCCGGGGTGGGGTCGGTGCGGCCGGATGCGGCCGAATCTTTCTGGATGGTGGATCGTTGAGCTCGTGTCGTTGAGCGGGTGGAGGCGACCCCACCCGGCCCTTCGGGCCACCCTCCCCTCGAGGGGGAGGGATCAGGCCGCCGCTTTGAGCGACGCCTTTTGCGCGGCAAAGGCCCAGTCCAGCCAAGGCAGCAGCGCCTCGAGGTCGGAGGCCTCGACCGTCGCGCCGCACCAGATGCGCAGGCCGGGCGGGGCGTCGCGATAGGCGCCGATGTCATAGGCGACGCCTTCCTTGTCGAGCACCGAGACAATTGCCTTGGCGAACGCGGCCTGTCCGTCGGCGTCGAGTGCCGCCACATCCGGATCGGTGAAGGAAAGGCAGACCGAAGTGTTCGAGCGCGTCGCCGGGTCGGCTGCAAGATGGCCGAGCCAGGAAGATTTCCTGACAAAGCCATCGAGCACGGCGGCATTGGCGTCGGCACGGGCGATCAGCGCATCGAGGCCGCCGATCGACTTCGCCCAATGCAGCGCATCGAGATAGTCCTCGACGCACAGCATCGACGGCGTGTTGATAGTCTCGCCCTTGAAGATGCCCTCGATCAGCTTACCGCCGGAAGTGAGGCGGAAGATCTTCGGCAGTGGCCAGGCCGGCTTGTAGCTTTCCAGGCGTTCGACGGCGCGCGGGCTGAGGATCAGCATGCCATGCGCGCCCTCACCGCCCAGCACCTTCTGCCAGGAGAAGGTGACGACGTCGAGTTTCTGAAAATCGAGCTTTTGCGCAAAGGCCGCCGAAGTGGCGTCGCAAATGGTCAGGCCCTTGCGGGTGGCCGGGATGAAATCGCCGTTCGGCACGCGCACGCCCGACGTCGTGCCGTTCCAGGTGAAGACCACGTCGCGGTCGAAGTCTATTTTGGTCAGGTCGGGCAGTGCCCCGTAGTCGGCCTCTAACCTGCGCACATCGGCAAGCCTCAGCTGCTTGACCACATCGGTGACCCAGCCGGAGCCGAAGCTCTCCCAGGCGACCATGTCGACGCCGCGTTCGCCGAGCAGCGACCACAGCGCCATTTCGACCGCGCCGGTGTCCGAGGCCGGCACGATGCCGATGCGATAGTCTGCCGGAACCTGGAGGATTTCCCGCGTCAGCTCGATCGCTTGTTCGAGCTTGGTCTTGCCGATCTTGGCACGGTGCGAGCGCCCGAGCGCGGCATTTTTGAGCGCCTCGACCGACCAGCCGGGGCGTTTTGCACAGGGACCTGAGGAAAAATTGGGATTTGCCGGACGGAATCCGGGCTTCGTATGCGTCGTCATCGTGGTCTATCCTTCCAGATAGTGGCCCCTCGTTGGGGAGGGGTGGCCCACGAACGGCGATATGCGTTCAGGCTTTCGGCGTCAAGGGGAAAGTTTTTGTCGCTGTCAGGATATTGCCAGCGCCCGGGGCAAAAATGCGAACGGCGGGCCTACGACCCGCCATTGTTAACGCCTCGGCTTCGATCGAGCCTACCAGAGGTCGTAGCGTAGTCCGACTTTGACTTGATGATTGTTGATTCCTTTGCGGATCGGAAAAGAAGTCAGGCTCTCCGCAGTCACATATTCGGCGTCTGGCGCGGAAAAATACTGATAGCCCAGATCGACTGAGACGTTCTTGGACACTTGGTAGGCAAGGCCGGCATTCAGCGTGTAGGCGAAGGAGTATTGGGTCTTGTTGTCACGCAGGACGAAATCGTCGGCGGGGTTGGCGTTGTCGGTGAAGTAGCTCGCCGAGAGGCGACGCTTGCTCTGGACGACACCGATACCAGCGCCGAGATAAGGTGTGATTCCGACATAGGTGCCAAGGTCGACATAGCCATTGAATATGCCTGAGAAGGCATAGTTCTTCAGGGTCGCCGATGCCACCGTCGTTCCGTCGTTATAGCCGACGTCGATCTTGTTGCCGGGAAGATAGCCGACATTGAGATCGGCCCGCAGATAGTCGTTGAAATGGTAGCCGAAGCCTATGCTGGCGAAGATGGGATCTTCCTTTTCGTCGAAGCTCGCGGGCGTGAAGGCGAAATCCTCATCCTTGAAGCTCTTCTGCACCAGATAGGAGACATCGCCGCGCAGATACCATCCCGAGCCAACCTCGACCGGTACATAGTCGGGCGCCTGGTCGACATAGACCGGCGGATCGTAATCGGCGCCAAGCGCCGGCGTCAGTGGCATCAGGACGACTGCTGCAAGCGCCAGTGCTACAGGCGATTTGAATGTCATGGTCCCCGGCTCCCGAACTTGGCGCATTCGCGATCGCGCGCGCCGTTTCAGGGAGCATTGTTAACCATAGTGGTTAAGTGCGGGTTAAGGATAATAAGGCGTTAGCAATTGATTTAATCCGTTTGCACCCCTCGAGCTGGACGGTGTCACAGAGCGTCGCAGCATCTTCAGGTAGCCAAACGAAACCGCCCGGCATCAGCCGGGCGGTCGAAAAATTCCTCGATTTCGAAGTGACTACTTGGTGTAGACGGGCTCGGGTTCCGGAACATAAGGTTCCGGTTCAACGCAGTCCGATCTGCCGAACTGATAGCGCAGGCCGCCGCGCACCTCATGAACATTGATGCCGTCGTCATAGCCGGGGCCGACGCCGCTGCCGAAGTCGAACATCTTCCCACCGTTTATATGGCTGTAGCGGTAGCCGACGTCGAGCTTGACGCGATCGGTCAAACAGTAGGATGCGCCAACCATGGCAGCATAGGCAAAACGCCAGCCCTTGCCGCCGCGGTGGAAGAATTCACCGTCTTCATCGCTGTTGTGGAGTGTATCCCACTTAACCCAGGCACCGCCGATGCCGGCACCGACATAGGGCGTGATACCGTGCCATGTGCCGATATCGACATAGGCGTTGGCGAGCAGCAGCAGCGCCGTATAGGACGAGGTATCGACGGAAGTACAGGGATCTCCATCGAGGCAGATGCCGCTGGTCGAGCCGCGGAAGGTGGATTTGCTCATCCAGTCCGCGGTCAAGTCGGTGCGGAAGTGCCGGTCGATTTGATAGCCGACGCCGGCACCGGCCGAGAAGGCACTCTTCAGCTTGCCGCTGTCAAAAGTGCCGGTTCCGGGAGGCGGTCCATAGGTGATGTAGTCGCCGCCACGAAACTTCGACCAGTGATAGTCGATATCGCCGCGGATATACCAGCCGCCATACTCGGCCGGCGGCTCGTAGGCGATCGGTGGCGGCGCCTCCTCGACCACCGGCGGCTCGACGAAATCGGCGGCGAATGCCGGCCCGACGCCGGCAAACAGCGCGACCAGGAGAGCCATTCTTGCTGTGTTGAACATGCTTATCACCCCTGAGAACCCTCGAACGGCGAACGCGCCCGAAATATGATTGACCTCAGTTGTGGATAATGAATCGGAAAGGTTAAAAGGCGTTTAACCGTATCGATTAACCACGAATCTCTAAAATTCGAGGAATCTGGGCGACCGTTGCTGTAGCAGGACTGACAGGCAATCCAACAAAAAGCCCGCCGGCAAGGCGGGCTTTTGAACTGATGTTGGAGGGAGATCAGGCGGCGCTGCGCGTTTCCGAAATGACCTCGACGATGTCGTTGACCACGGACTCGACAAGCTGCGGGTCGTCGCCCTCCGCCATGACACGGATGAGCGGCTCCGTGCCGGATGGCCGGATGACCAGGCGCCCGGCCTTGCCGAGGCGATGGCGCGCATCTTCGATCGCTGCCTTGACTGGCGCCTCCTCGAGCGGCTTGCCGCCGGAAATATGCACGTTCTTCAACAGCTGCGGCACCGGCTCGAACTTCTTCGACAATTCGCTGACCGGCCGGTTCTGCCGCTTGATGCAGGCGAGCACCTGGAGCGCCGAGACGAGGCCGTCGCCGGTGGTCGAGAAATCGGACAGCACGATGTGACCCGACTGTTCGCCCCCGACATTGAGCCCATGGGCACGCATGTGCTCGACGACATAGCGGTCGCCGACCTTGGTGCGATGCAACTGCAGGTTCATGTCGCCGAGGAAGCGTTCGAGGCCGAGATTGGACATCACCGTCGAGACGACGCCGCCGCCGGCCAGCCGTCCGCTCTGGTGCCAGGATTCGGCGATCAGCGCCATGATCTGGTCGCCATCGATGATCGCGCCGTTCTCGTCGACAATGACGACGCGGTCGGCATCGCCGTCGAGCGCTATGCCGATATCGGCGCGCACCTCGTGCACCTTCTTTTGCAGGCCGGCCGGATGAGTCGAGCCGCATTCCTTGTTGATGTTGAAGCCGTTGGGCTCGACATTGATGGCAACGACCTCGGCGCCGAGTTCCCATAGCGCGTCGGGCGCCACCTTGTAGGCGGCGCCATTGGCGCAATCGACGACGATGCGCAGGCCCGACAGCGACATCGAGCGCGGCAGCGTGCGCTTGGCGAATTCGATATAGCGGTCATGCACGCCGTCGACGCGTTTGGCGCGGCCGAGCCCATCAGAATCGGCAAGCGCCAGTTCGATATCCTTGTCGAGCATCCCCTCGATACGCTCCTCGATCTCATCGGACAGCTTGTAGCCATCGGGGCCGAACAGCTTGATGCCATTGTCGTAATAGGGGTTGTGCGAGGCAGAGATCATCACCCCTATATCGGCGCGCAGCGAGCGCACCAGCATTGCAACCGCCGGCGTCGGGATCGGGCCGAGCAGGAAGACATCCATGCCGGCGGCGCACAGGCCGGACACCATCGCGTTCTCGATCATGTAGCCGGAAAGCCTGGTATCCTTGCCGAGCACGACGCGGTGGCGGTGGCTGCCGCGCTGGAACGAGAGGCCGGCGGCCATGCCGACCCTCATGGCGACCTCCGCCGTCATTGGAAACTTGTTGGCGCGCCCACGAATACCGTCCGTACCGAAATAATGTCCTGCCATGCTAGCCAGCTTCCCGATGGTTCTTTCCGAGCATCTCATGCCATAAAATCGGCCGAGCTCTGTCATCACATTGTATGATTATGGACGACCAATCCTTAGAAAATTGTTGTCTTGTGTGTTTTGCGTCACGCTAGTGTGTTGATTTTCAAGTTTCGAGCCCTTGTTGCGGCAGCAGCATCAGAAACGTCAGCCTCAAACCTCATCTGGATCCTTTGGTTTGTGACAGTGTGGCCTTGAACCCGAATCCGCATCGCGCTGCTTCAGACAGAGATAGGCTCAGGTCCGTCGCACCCGCCGATTTGACTGGCTGTCATGCGACGCAGTGTACTCGCTGGGAACGAGCCATATGCGCGCTCTCCGTGCAATGCACCCGGACGAACTTGGCTGGGAAACAGTCCCGGCAACGAATTCATCACCTTAAAGAAAAGAATGCACTTCTAAATTGTCTCTACGCTACTTAGCATCTGGCGCAACCAGCCGTTGAGCGCTATTGCTGCACTGGGACATATCATGAACCGCCATAGGGAGAAAACGCATGCTCATCCATCGACTTGCCACTTTGACGGGCCTTGCCGTCGCGACCTTATTCCTGGCGGCGCCTGCCAATGCGCTGACCATGGCCGAGTGCAGCACCAAGTATAACGCGGCCAAGGATGCGGGAACGCTTGGCGGGCAGAACTGGAACCAGTTCCGCAAGGCCCAATGCGGCACCGATGCCACCGCCGCTACGACCGATCCCGCCCCAGCCAAAGCCACGGCCAAGGCCGCCGACACCACCAAGGCAGCCGCCGGCGACGATGCGGCGCCTGGGCTGACGGCGAAGGAGTGCAGCACCAAGTACCAGGCGGCAAAAGCCGCCGGCACGCTGAACGGCATGAAGTGGAACGATTTCCGCAAGACCCAGTGCGCCGCCGACGCGACGGCAGCCGCACAACCCGCCGCCACGACCAAGGCTGCGGCAGCCACCGCCGACGACGCTGCGCCGGGCCTGACGGCCAAGGAATGCAGCACCAAATACCAGGCCGCCAAGGCTGCCGGCACGCTCAACGGCATGAAATGGAACGATTTCCGCAAGAGTGAATGCGCCGCCGGCGCAACTGCAGCGGCACAACCTGCCGCGGCACCTGCCAAGGCGACGACAGCTGCCGCGACCGATACCGGCAAAGGCCTCAGCATGGCTGATTGCAGCGCCAAATATCAGGCCGCCAAGTCCGGCAATACTTTGAACGGCATGAAGTGGAACGACTTCCGCAAGAGCCAATGCGGCGCCGGCGCAGCCGACGACGACGACACCCTGCCGGCTCCCGATGCGAAGTACACCGGCGATCCGCAAGCGCCGACCATCACCGCCCCCCAGGGCGTGAAATTCCCGACGGCGATCTCCAAGAAATACGCTACCGAGACCCCGGCCAAGGGCCGCATGCACACCTGCCTCGACCTGTATTACGCCAACAAGGACGCCAACACGCTGGGCGGCCTCAGGTGGATCCAGAAGGGCGGCGGCTTCTACAGCCTCTGCAACGCCAAGCTGAAGAGCTGACCAGCGCCATCATCCGACGACATGAGCCCGCGAGCCGCAAGGTTCGCGGGCTTTTTTGTTGCTGCATGCTGCCGCGCGTTCCGAAGAGGCGGCATCCGCGCGCAGTCGGCCGCCGCTCTAGCGATCTCCCCCCTCGTGGGGGAGATGTCCGGCAGGACCCGGCAGGACAGAGAGGGGCGCTGTCCCGCCGACATCGATGGTCGGCAGCACGCGCCACGTTTGGTCGAAGGAGCCTGAAACAAAAAACCCGCCTCGGCGGGCGGGTCGTTGGAGCCAATTGGCACCATACGCAAATTAGTAGCATAGCTGCCGGCACAAAGCAAGAACAAAATGTGGCGCCGTCGGCAAAAAACTGCGAATTTCCTTCACCGGCGCGCCTTGTCGATCTTCCCGAAGTCGTCAACGAGGACGATAGAAGGCCGCGTTCCCCGCGCCCCTCTCTGTCCTGCCGGACATCTCCCCCACGAGGGGGGAGATTGGCCGTCACCGTCACTTTCACCAATTTCCAGCGATGCAGGAAGGGTCGCATTCCCCAAAGAAAACGCCGCGGTCAGAGCCGCGGCGTTTCGAAGTCGATCTCTCCTGGGCCGGAGCCTAGCTTGACGGCTGGGGTTCCATGCCGCCTTCGGGCTCGGGGCCCTTCTTGCGGCGGCCGGACTTCGGCACGGCCGAGCCGCGGCTCGGCGGCGTGTCGTCGCCGAGGTCGCGTGCGGGCTTATTGCCGGCGATCAGCTGCTTGATCTCCTCGCCGGACAGCGTCTCGTATTCGAGCAGGCCTTGCGCCAGCGCGATCCATTCCTTCTTCTTCTTGGTCAGGATGGACCTTGCCGTCGAATAGGCCTCGTCGATCAGCCGGCGCACTTCGGCGTCGATGATCTGCGCCGTCTCTTCCGAGATATTCTGCGTGCGCGCCACCGAATGGCCGAGGAACACCTCCTCCTGGTTGTCGCCATAGGCGACATGGCCGAGCTTGTCGGAGAAGCCCCAGCGCGTCACCATGGCGCGCGCCAGCTTGGTCGCCTGCTCGATATCGGAGGAGGCGCCCGAGGTGATGTTCTCCTTGCCGAACTTGAACTCCTCGGCGACACGGCCGCCCATCATGATGGCGAGGCGCGAGATCATGTATTTGTAGCTCATCGAATAGCGGTCGCCTTCCGGCAGCTGCATGACCATGCCGAGTGCCCGGCCGCGCGGGATGATGGTCGCCTTGTGCAGCGGATCGGCCGACGGCACGTTGAGCGCCAGGATGGCATGGCCGGCCTCGTGATAGGCGGTCAGTTCCTTCTCGGCCTGCGTCATCGCCGACGAGCGGCGCTCGGCGCCCATCATGATCTTGTCCTTGGCGTCCTCGAATTCGGCCATGGTGACGAGGCGTTTGTTGCGCCGCGCCGCCATCAGGGCGGACTCGTTGACCAGGTTCATCAGGTCGGCGCCGGAAAAGCCCGGCGTGCCGCGTGCGATCACCTTGAGGTCGACATTGGGCGCCAGCGGCACGTTGCGCACATGCACCTTCAGGATCTTCTCGCGGCCGACGATGTCGGGGTTCGGCACCACCACCTGGCGATCGAAGCGGCCCGGCCTGAGCAGCGCCGGATCGAGCACGTCGGGCCGGTTGGTGGCGGCGATCAGGATGATGCTTTCGTTGGATTCGAAGCCATCCATCTCGACCAGCAGCTGGTTCAGCGTCTGCTCGCGCTCGTCATTGCCGCCGCCGAGGCCGGCACCGCGATGGCGGCCGACGGCATCGATTTCGTCGATGAAGATGATGCAAGGGGCGTTCTTCTTGGCCTGGTCGAACATGTCGCGGACGCGGCTTGCACCGACGCCGACGAACATCTCGACGAAATCCGAGCCCGAAATGGTGAAGAACGGCACGTTGGCTTCACCGGCGACCGAGCGGGCGAGCAGCGTCTTGCCGGTTCCGGGAGGACCGACGAGCAGCACGCCGCGCGGGATCTTGCCGCCGAGCCGCTGGAATTTCTGCGGGTCGCGCAGGAACTCGACGATCTCTTCCAGATCTTCCTTGGCTTCGTCGACGCCGGCGACGTCCTGGAAGGTGACGCGGCCATGCGCTTCGGTCAAAAGCTTGGCCTTCGACTTGCCGAAGCCCATGGCGCGGCCGGAACCGGACTGCATCTGGCGCATGAAGAATATCCAGACGCCGAGGATGAGGATCATCGGCAGCCAGGATATCAGGGTGCCAAACAGCGAATTGGAGCCGTCGGATTCAGGACGCGCATTAATGGTGACGTTCTTGTCCTGCAACCGCGAAACCAGCGACGGGTCCCCAGGCGAATAGGTCTGGAAGCCGTTGGAGCTGTCCGTGTAGTTGCCGGAGATACGGGCGCCGGCGATGGTCACCGACTTGATCCGTCCCGCCGCGACCTCCTGTAGGAACTGCGAATAGGGGACATCGCTCGAGGCTCCACGCGTCTGCGGCGTTTGGAAAAGATTGAAGAGAGCGATGAGCAGGACCGCTATGATCGCCCAGAGCGCGAGGTTGCGATAATTTGGATTCATCAATTGTCCCGTTGGCGCCCGCTGGGCGGACGCACGTCGTGAGAGGAAACTTGGCCCTAACATAGGGAGAGCGTCTCCCCTTGCCAAGCATAACAGCAGGTCTCGGTTAAGCTTTCGCCCGTGGTAGGCCGGCACTGTGGCCGCCGAATGGCGCGGCTGGAACCGGCGCCGCGCCAAGCAACGCGGCGACGGCATCGGCCGGCGCCAGATCGAAGGACGGCAGGAAACGGGCGAAGGGCGCGACTGCCGGATATGCGGCGACCGCCGCCGGCATCGGGCTTTCCTCAGGCAAACCCGGGCCTTGCCCAGGCAGACCAAGGCATTCGCCATCCCGCCATAGCGCTGGTTCGGCGGCCAAGGCGGCACGCACAAGGCTTGCCGGCGTGCCATGCCCGGCAATTGCCCGCTTTGCGGCAAGAGCCACCCCGAGCGGGGCAACCAACAGCGGCGCGATCAACAATGCACCTGAACTGTCGCTCAATGTGATCCGTCTGCGGCCGTCCCAAAGGGCATTGTCGGAAACCGCAACAGCGGGCGGCAGATCGCGCAACTCACGATGCAGAAAGATGCCGGTACGCCGGGCATCGACCACGCTCCGCGACAATGTGGCACAAAGCGGCCCGGCCCGGAGCCGGCCGAAAAGGGCTTCGCCGCGGGCCTGGTCGGGAAGGAAGGTGGTACCGCCGGTCGCCGCCAGCAGGATGCGCAGCGCATAAATAGCCGCCCGGCGGTCGGCGACCGTCGCAAAATCCTGATCGAGGCGGACGAGGCCGGCGGCCGGCCTGGAGGCCAAGCCGCGGATCAGCATGGCCGCGCGCTGTCCTAACTGCTCACGCTCGACCGCCGCCTTTCTGGCCAGCGCCATCGTTTCAGCCATGCGAAGCGCATCGTTGCCTTCAACAAGTGCCGCGCGGACGCGCGGCCGCTCGAAAGCAGTGTCGGCATTGGTCGGATCTTCGATCCAGGCGACCTGTTCGCGCCGGAGGAATTTGCGCAGCTCCGCACGCCGCACGCCGAGCAGTGGCCGCACGATCCAGTACCGCCAGTCGTAGAGGGTTGCCGGCGCCATGCCGGCAAGGCCCCGCGGCCTCTCCTCACTTGGCACCTCGTCACGCGCTTGCCTCATCAGCACGGTCTCGGCCTGGTCGTCGGCGGTGTGGCCGGTCAGGATCAGCCCGACGCCTGCCGCTTCGGCGGCCTCGGCGAGCAGCCGGTATCGCGCTTCGCGCGCGGCGGCGGGCAGGCCGATCGCTGGTTTGTGCCCCGACCAGACGAGGATGCGATGGGCAATGCCGCGCGCCGCGCACAGCCTGGCCACGGCTTGCGCTTCCGCTGCCGCTTGCGGCCGCAATTGGTGATCGATCGTCACCGCCAGCAATTTCGTTGCCGGTGCGGTACGGTCGAGATGGGCTTTGAGGAGGAGGAGAAGGGCGGTCGAGTCGCTGCCGCCGGACACGGCCACAACAGCGCCGTTGGAAAAGTCGATCCGCGAAAAATCCGAAAGATCAGGCTCGGTGTCGAGCGTCATGCATGTCGCCCAAAAGTGGGCCCGGTTTTGGGGCAACGACGTGCAACAGAAAAACTAGCACGCCGCGAGTGCCCTTTCCTGCTTGACCCGCTCCTTGAGCGCGCCGGAAATATCGGGGTAGCGCTTGCCGATCTCGCTGAAGGTCGCACAGGCCACGTCGCGCTGCTTCAGCCCGACCAGTGAAACGCCGAGCTTCAGCAGCATGTCTGGCGCTTTCTTGGCCTTGGGATAGTCCTTGCTGGCTGCGAGGAAAGTCTCGGCCGCATCGCGGTATTTCTGCTGGCCGAGCAGCGATTCACCGAGCCAGTAATGCGCGTCCGCCGCTTTGGCGTCCCGGGGAAACCGAGCGATATGGTCGCGGAAGCCCTGTTCGGCGGTGCTGTAGTCGCCCGACAGGATGAACTGGTAAGAGTTGCGGTAAAGCTCCTCCGGGTCGTTGGTCGAGGGGAGTGCCGCGACCACCGTATCGTCGGATTTGCCGGCCTTGTTGCCGGCTGCGTTGGCGCCGTTGGCTGGGGCCGTATTCTGCTCCGGCGCGTTCGCCTGCGCATTGCCGTCGGCTTCGACGACATTGCCGTTTTTGTCGACGGTGATGGTGCCGAACGTCTTGGGCGGCGCGCCGGGGATCAGCTTGCCGGGATCGCCGTTGGGCGATTCGACGATGACGTCCTCGACGCTCTTGTCGCCGGCTGGCGGCGTGTCGGCAGCGGCCGGAGCCTGCGTTGCCGGCGCCTCCGCCACGTTACTGTCGCCGTTGGGATTGTCGCTGTTGGGCGCCGCCTCGGACTTCTTCTGCTCGGCCGGCTGCTGCGCGCCTTGCGGACCGCCTTCCAACTGCTGGAAGCGGAATTCGTTGTCTTCCTGCTGCTTGCGGATCTGCTCCTGCATCTGCAGGACCTGGAAGTTGAGTTCCTCGATCTTGCCGTTCATCTGCCGGAGCTGTTCCTCCAGCGCCGGAGTGCCGGTGCCATCCTGTTGCGCGAGTTGAACCTGATCCGGCTTTTTCTTTTCACCGAAAATGCCGGGCAGTTTGATCGTCGGCAGATGGAAGGAAAAGCCGCTTTCCGATGACTGCTCGGTGCCGCTTGCCCCGTCAGCAAGTGCCGCGATACTTGATACGAGCAGCAGCGCAAGCGTGCCGCTCAAGACCGATCTGAAATGCATGTGCCTCTCGCCGTGAAACCGTTGTTGCGCGCCTCTCACTCGAAGTAGACCAGCCAACTGGGACTAGCCAGACGCTCTCGGCTCTTAACAGGACGTGAGACTTCGGCCAAATTTTGTTTGGAGCGGGCAGATATGAAAAAGGCGGCCCTTTGGCCGCCTTTCGCACCAAGTGTTGCATTTATGCCGATCAGGAGCCGGCGCCGCCCAGCGTGGTGACGGCGCGGCGGTTCTGCGACCAGCAGGAGATGTCGTCGCAAACCGCGACCGGACGCTCCTTGCCGTAGGAAATGGTCTTCAGGCGCTGCGCCGAAACGCCCTTGGCGACCAGGAAGTCGCGCGTGGCGGCAGCACGGCGGGCGCCGAGCGCCAGATTGTATTCGCGTGTGCCGCGCTCGTCGGCATGGCCTTCGATGACGATGGCATACTGCTTGTACTGGTTCAGCCACTGCGCCTGGCGCGACAGCGTCGTCTGCGCATCAGCGCGGATCGAGGATGAATCGGTGTCGAAGAAGATGCGGTCGCCGATGTTGACGGTGAAGTCCTGGGCCGACCCGGGCGTTGCCGCGCCGGCGCCGTTGAGGCCGAGATCGGCGGCGCTGTTCGGCGTCTTCTTCGAGGCGCAACCGGTAATCGCGAGCATCGCGACCAGCGCGATCATGACCGGGTTTGTGGTAAGTGCTGCGATACGGCCCATGCCGCCTCTCCTTCGCAATTCGAGTGATTTCATTGATCGTCCAGTAACCACGTTTGGGTTAACCGGCGCTCAAGAAACACGGTTAAAATTTGGTTTCGGCTGCCGTCCACAACCGTTCTGCCGAGGGCTACTCAAGGGCGACAATGAGCGCGGACCGTAGGCGGAAATGCGGCCAAAACATGAAAAAGAGGGAATTGAAGAATTGAAGAGTTGAGGAATTGAGGAAAGAGATCACCTCAGCTTCTCTCTGAGATTGACCAGCATTCCGTAGATGCGGGCATAGGATTGCAACCAGTCGTCGCGTTGCACCTGTGTGATATACTCGAGGTCGAACGCATACGAAATCCACGTCTCCACTTCACTGCATGACCCTATGGCCATCGAAATGAAGCGTGCGAATTCGGGCTTGGAGCGGGTCTGTTTGGCAAAACCCTCAGCCAAATTGGCGCAGATCGCCTTGCTGGAACGACGTAGTTGATCGGCGAGCGCGTATTGCTCCATTTTCGGAAAAGCAAGCGTGGCTCTGTGTACCCCAAGGGAAACCGCATAGGCGCGCTTATAGACTACCAAATCCCTCGCGTGCTCGATGTAGGCCCCTGGCTTCTCCATTCTTCAGTTCTTCAACTCGTCAGTTCGTCAATTCCTCAGTTCCTCTATTCGAGCAGCGGCGACCAGGCCGGATCCGAGGCGAAGTTCGCCGTCGGGATCGACTGTTCGTTGCGGCCGGTGAGGTCGACCGAAACAAGTTTTGGTCCGCCATTGGAATCGCGGAAGAACATCAGCACCCGGCCGTTGGGCGCCCAGGTCGGCCCTTCCTGCTGAAAGCCGGTGGACAGGATGCGCTCACCCGAACCGTCGGTGCGCATGACGCCGATCTGGAATTCGCCGCCGGTCTGCTTGGTGAAGGCGATGAGATCGCCGCGCGGCGACCACACCGGCGTCGAATAGACGCCGTCGCCGAACGAGATGCGGGTCTGGCCCGAGCCGTCGGCGCCCATCACATAGATCTGCGCGCGGCCGCCGCGGTCCGACGTGAACACCACCTTGCTGCCGTCAGGCGAGTAGGATGGCGAGGTATCGATGGCGGTCGAATTGGTGAGCCTGGTCGTCGAGCGGCTTCTCAGGTCCATGGCAAAGATGTTGGAATTTCCGTCGTCGCGCAGAAGGCTCATTATTACCTTCTGGCCATCCGGCGAAAAGCGCGGCGCAAACGTCATGCCGGGGAAATTGCCGACCAGCTCGCGCTGCCCCGTCTCGATCTGCAGCAGGTACACCCGCGGCTGACCGCTCTCGTAGGACATATAGGTGATTTCCTGCCGGTTCGGCGAGAAGCGCGGCGTCAGCACGATCGACTTGCCGTTCGAGAGATAGCGGACGTTGGCGCCGTCCTGGTCCATGATGGCAAGCCGCTTCTTACGCGCATTCTTGGCGCCGGACTCGTCGATGAAGACGACGCGGGTGTCGAAATAGCCCTTCTCGCCGGTCAGCCGTTCGTAGATGGCGTCGGCGATGATGTGGGCGACGCGCCTGGTATTGGCGTCGTTGGCGAAGAACTGTTCGCCCGACATCTGCTGGCCGGCAAAGGTGTCCCACAGCCGGTACTGGGCGCGGACACGGCCGTCAGCCTCCTTGCCGACACTGCCGGTGACCAGCGCCTGCGCATTGATCACCTTCCAGTCCTCGAAGCGCGGCGTGGCATCCGGGTTCGAGATCTTTTCGATGAAAGCGCTTTTGTCGATCGGCGCGAACAGGCCGGAGCGTTTCAGGTCGGCACTGACGATGCCGGAAATCTCGGCGCCGAGTGCATCGCCACCCTGGAAATCGGTAATGGCGATCGGCAACGGCTCGACATTACCCTTGTTGACGTTGAGCTCAACGAGCGCCCGCGCCGGCAAGGTGGCGGCGGCAGTCATGCCCAGCGCCATCGCTACGATCATCAGGAGCGGCTTGAGGATGGATTTCATGTCTTCTCGCTTTTCTTCGCTGACTCTGTGGGCGCCGGGCCTAAAGGCCGAGCATCTCCCTGGGGTCGAAAGTGACCCGAACGTCGGACCAGATGTCTTGCTTGCCCGCGGGAACCTGCAAGCCGGCCACATCGCATTTCTGAACCGCGCGCACTGCACTTTCGTCAAACGGGCGGTTTCCGCTCGACTTTTCAACGCTCGGCCGGCCATCCAACTTGCCGGAGGCGTCCAGATTAAACCGGACCACGACGACGAAATTTTCCGAGCCCTCGAGCCCTGCCGGAAGCGTCCAGCAACCACCAAGCTGGGCTTCCAATGCCCCCTGCTCCGATTTCGAAAGCTTCTGGCCCTGATCCTTGTCGCCGCCGAGCGAAGACTGTTGGGTCGAGCGCTTGGCGCCGCCACCGGCCGGCTTCCGCTTGTCGAGCAGAGCCGAAATCTCGTCGGCGTTGAACTGCTTGTCGTCCGATTTCGGCTTGGACGAGGCTTCCTTGACCGGCTTGTCGGCGTCCTTGCGCTCCGGCGCCTTGGCGCTTTCGGCCTGGGCCGGCTGCGGCTTCGGCCGAGCCTCGGGTGCTGGCGCCGAGTCCGGAAGCTGCGCCTCCTCGGTTGGCGGTTGCTTGGCAATCGCCTCGGCGACGGCATCCGGCTTGACCTCGGGCTGCGGATCGATCGCGGCAGTCTTGTCCTGCGGCGGTGTGGGCGTCGGCTCCTTGGCCGGCGTCGGCTTGGGCTCGGTCTGCTTGACAGGTTCGGGCTTGACCTCTTCCTTCGGCTGCGGCACCGGCGCCACCTCCGTAGCGGGAATTGGCTTCGGCTCTTCCTTCGGCTTCGGCACGTCCTCGGGCTTGGGCTTTTCGACTGGCGTCGGCGCGGGTGGCGGAGCCGCCGTCATGTCGACTGGCTGGGGCTTGGGCTCAGGTGTCGGGGGCTTGTCGGTGTCGACGCTGTTATCGCCGACTTTCTGGGCGTCGGGAACGATGTCGGGACGCTGTGTCGGCAGCGGCGCCGGCTTTTCGTGCATCACGGCTTTCTTGTCGCCTTGCAAAACCTGCGAGACGGCCTCCATCGGCACGATTTCGACCGCGACCGACTCGACATCGGACGACGGAAGCGCAGCCGGCGCCGACAGCGTGAACAGGCCGAAGGCGAGCGCCACCGTATGCAAGGTCACCGATGTGGTGAGGCCGGTCTTCATCTCGCGTCTATTGGTCCTGCTTCGGCAATGACATCAGGCCGATGTTCTTGTAGCCGGCGGCCGCGATCTGGGCCATCACCTCCATCGCGGTGCCGTAGTTCGTAGCCTTGTCGCCGTGGATGCGGATGCGCTCCTCGTAGCCGGTCTTGGAAATCGCCTGTAGTTTCGCGACCAGCTCCTCCAGCGGGATTTCGGTCTCCTGCAGGAAGATCTTACCCGTGGCGTCGATCGAAATAGTGATCGGCTGGGTATCGGCGTTCATCGCCTTGGCCTTCGTCTCGGGCAGATCGACCGGAACGCCGACCGTCAGCAACGGCGCCGCGACCATGAAGATGATCAGCAGCACCAGCATCACGTCGACCATCGGCGTGACGTTGATCTCCGATATCAGGGCGTGATGGCGGCCGCGCCGCCTGTGGCCGCGCCCGCCGCGTCCTCCGCCACCTGCGCTTACGGACATTCCCATGATCGTTCCTCAGGCCTTCTGCACGACTTTTTCATCGATTTGGCGCGAGAGTATGGCGGAGAACTCATCCGCGAACCCTTCCATGCGCACCGCGATCTTGCTCGCGTCGGACGACAGCTTGTTGTAGGCGATGACGGCAGGGATGGCGGCGAGCAGGCCGATGGCCGTCGCCAGCAGCGCCTCGGCGATGCCGGGCGCGACCACCGACAGGCTGGTGTTCTTCGACGCGGCGATCGCCTGGAACGAGGTCATGATGCCGATAACCGTGCCGAACAGGCCGATAAAGGGCGCCGCCGAGCCGGTGGTGGCGAGAAAGCCGAGCCGCCCTTCCAGCTTTTCCATCTCGCGGGTCAGCGCCAGATCCATGGCCTTGTCGATGCGGGTCTGCAGGCCGAGCGGCGATTTCGCGCCCTTCTCGAAGCTCTTCTTCCATTCGCGCATGGCGGCGACGAAGATCGCGCTCATGCCGGTCGTCTTGCGGTCGGCGAGCGTGCGGTAAAGTTCTTCCAGCGACTGTCCCGACCAGAACACCTGTTCGAAGCGATTGAGCGCCAGCCGCATGCGGGCATAGGCGACGAGCTTGTCGACGATGATCGCCCAGGTCCAGATCGAGGCGCAGAGCAGCCCGATCATGACCAGCTTGACCACCCAACCGGCCTGCATGAACAAGGCCCAAATCGATAAATGCGCGCCCGGTTCGGCGAGAGCGATGTTTTCCATGTTACGTCCTTAAAGATTTTCCGGGCGTGGCTGGCGGCTGGCCCATGGGCATCCCTTGTGGTCCGTTCGCGTTAAGCTGGCGGAATAACCCCAAATGCACCATTGGCGGCCTTTTCGGGGCAAATATTGGTGAAAGGAAGGCGCTTGGATTCTTCCAATCTTAACCAATCCCTTCATGGACCGTTATGGTTAAGGATGGGTTAGGACGTACAGCGCGGCGCATTGCCGCGCCCTGATAGGTCGCCCGGCGATTCTGGCGTGGACCGGAAGTTCCGGGATCGTCCGCCTCTGAATCTTTATTTGCGCGTTCTTGGCATGAAAGCTGCGATCCAGTCCTTGGGAAAGCGCCGCGGCCGTCCGTTGTCGCCGACGATCGCCGCTTCGACCCGCGCCTCGACCAGCACTTCGCTGCCGCGCTTCAATTGCTGCGCCATGACGATCCGCGCACCGGAAATCTCGTCGGTGCGCGTATCGATGGTCAGGATGTCGTCCATGCGGGCCGAACCGCGGAAATCGATTTCCATGCGCCGCACCACCCAGACTATTTTCTCGCCATGTTTGCCCTCGGCAAGCTCGGTGTGGTGGACGCCGGCCAAGCGCAGATAATCGGAACGGCCGCGCTCGAAGAACTCGAGATAGCGCGCGTGGTAGACGACGCCGGAAAAATCGGTGTCTGCATAATAGACCCGCGCCATCAATCGATGGCCGAATTCCGTCAGCGCGCCGGAAAGCCCGGCGGACAATGCCGATTCACGGTGATCGTCCATTGCTGTCCTTTTGGCCCGACGGGCCCTGTTTTAAGCAACACCTGTTTTGCGCATAGACCGGCGATGATCAAGACCTGGAGGGCGGGGCCGGGAACTGCCAGCACCGAAGCCATAAGCAGCGGAACTTACGGCTCTTCCTGGAATAGGCTGATCTGCTGCTGCGCCAGGTCCTTCGGCGCGTCGAGGCCGAGATGCCGCCAGGCATTGGCCGCCAGCACGCGGCCGCGCGGAGTGCGCATGATAAAGCCTTGCTGGATCAGAAAGGGTTCGATGATGTCCTCGATGGCATCGCGCGGCTCGGAAAGCCCAGCGGCGATGGTTTCGATGCCGACCGGCCCGCCGCCGAAATTCCGGGCGATCATCGACAAATAGCGGCGGTCGAGCGCGTCGAGGCCGAGCCCGTCGACCTCCAGCCGCGTCAGCGCCTCGTCGGCGATCTTGCGGTCGACATGGCCGTCGCCCGCAACGCTGGCGAAGTCGCGCACCCGGCGCAACAGCCGGCCCGCGATGCGCGGCGTGCCGCGCGCCCGCCGGGCGATCTCCAAAGCACCGTCGTCACCGAGCGGCATGGCAAGGATGCGGGCGCCGCGCCGCACGATCTGCTCGAGTTCCTCGACGGAATAGAAATTGAGCCGCACCGGAATGCCGAAGCGGTCGCGCAGCGGGTTGGTCAACAGGCCGAGCCGGGTGGTGGCGGCGACTAGCGTGAAGCGGGCCAGGTCGATCTTGACCGAGCGCGCCGCAGGCCCCTCGCCGATGATCAGGTCGAGCTGGAAATCCTCCATCGCCGGATAGAGGATTTCCTCGACCGCCGGGTTGAGCCGGTGGATCTCGTCGATGAACAGCACGTCGCGGTCTTCGAGGTTGGTGAGCAGCGCCGCGAGATCCCCGGCCTTGGCGATGACCGGACCCGAGGTCGAGCGGAAATTGACGCCGAGCTCGCGCGCCATGATCTGCGCCAGCGTCGTCTTGCCGAGGCCGGGCGGGCCGACGAACAGCACATGATCGAGCGCTTCGCTGCGGCCCTTGGCGGCCTCGATGAACACTTTGAGATTGGCCCGCACCGCCGCCTGGCCGACGAAGTCGCCGAGCGTCTGCGGCCGCAAGGTCTGCTCGGCGTCCTCGCCGCGTTTGTCGGGAGCAATGAGGCGTGGCGAAAGGCTCATGCGCATACCGCTCGAAGGAAAAAGTTCGTATCGACACGGATTAACGTCACCCGGCACCCTCTCGTTCGGCGTCTTGCTGCTCGCCAACAACCTGGCGGCCCACTGCATCCCTTACCACCGCGTCGATCTGTTCCAGCGTAGCGGGCCCGTTAGGTGGATCACCCAGAAATCCAGCGAGGTCGGCAAATTCGAGATTGCGCGGCGTTCCTATCAGGAGACCATCCACGACCGTCCAGGCAACAGTATCGCCTGACTTGAGCGACAACTCGTTCCGGACTTTCTTTGGAATCGTAAGCTGCCCCCTGGAGGTCAAGCCCGCATATCCGACCATGCTCTTGTTCCTAGTCGGAATTTATTTGTCGGGCAACATCTCACCGTGCCAGCTCCTTCAGCCCGAAGCGGATCAGCTTCGACGCGTCCGCTTCCTCGCCGGCCGTCTTCAACGCCGCCGCCACTGCGTTGGCGGCAGTGTCGCGAGAATAGCCGAGATTGACCAGCGCCGAGACTGCGTCGGTGATCGGCGCCGAAGCAACGCCTTCGCCGAGCTCCTGCTTCAGGCCGATGGTGCCGGAGGCAGCACCTGCATAGGCCGGCGCCTTGTTCTTCAACTCGGTGACGATGCGCTCCGCCACCTTCTTGCCGACGCCCGGCGCACGGCTGACCATGGCGATATCGCGCAACGCAATCGCATTGGCGAGGTCGGCCGGCGCCAGCGTCGACAGGATTGCCAGCGCCACCTTGGCGCCGACGCCCTGCACATTGTTCATCAACAACCGGAACCATTCGCGCTCCAGCACCGACTGGAACCCATAGAGCCGCAGCATATCCTCGCGCACATAGGTCTCGATGAACAATATCACCGCCTCGCCGGGCGGCGGCAATGCGGCAAGCGTGCGCGCCGAGCAATAGGCGACATAGCCGACGCCATGCACATCGACGATGCAGAAATCCTCGTCGATCTCGTCCAGCGTGCCTTTTAGCTTGCCGATCATTTGAGCTTGCCGATCATGCCGGGTGGGTTTCCGGAGAGATGATATCGAGGTCCGGGAAATAGCTGCGATAGCGCGCGGCATCGCGCGTCAGCAGGCGATGCCCAGCGACAACCGCATGGGCTCCAATAAAGAAATCCGGCAGCGTTCGTTCGCGGAGGCCGCCGGCGCGGCGATAGCGGGAGTGCGTGACACCAGCAAGGAAGGCCGCTTCCCACGGCAGGAATTCGCGATCCATCTTGAGCATGTCGACTGCTTGGCGAAGGGCCTGTTCGGTCGCGATCAACGGCGCGAGTTCGGACCAGACGATTGCATTGATTACGAGAGCGCCGTCGCGCCGGCATGCGGTAATTGCTGATGCCGACCATTTCGTCTCCCGTCCGGCAGGACCCCAAACGTCGATCAGGACGTTTGTGTCAATCAATGTCGAGGTCTTCACGCGGGCCCCTCAGCCATTCCACATATTCGTCCGCCGTCATGCCCCCCAGATCCAGCGTACCAGCCATACGGCCGAGCATCTGGCTGAATCTGCGCGAGGCTTCCTCCTTCGACATGTTTTCGTCGACCGCAATGACACGAGCACCGTCCTCGGTGGGGACGAACTCCACCTCCGAGCCCGGGCCGATACCCAGATGATCCCGTATTTCCTTCGGGATGGTCACTTGGCCCTTGGTGGTAACGCGCATGGTAATACCTCGTTGGTATTACTTATTGTTCACTGGAGAACAAGTCAAGAACAAACTTATTCGGCCGGCATCGCCATCCTGTAGGCGATGCTCTGCCTGTGATGCGCGTGACAGATGGCGATGGCCAGCGCATCGGCGGCGTCGTCGGTGTCGAAAGTCGCCTTCGGCATCAGCACCTTGACCATCATATGGATCTGCTTCTTGTCGCCATGGCCGACACCGATCACCGCCTTCTTGACGGCGTTGGGCGCATATTCGGCAACGGCAAGGCCGGCGCGCGCCGGCACCAGCATGGCGATGCCGCGTGCCTGGCCGAGTTTCAGCGTCGCCGCGGCATCCTTGTTGACGAAGGTCTGCTCCACCGCCGCCTCGTGCGGCATCGTGGCATGCAGGATCTCGGCAAGCCCGTCATGCAATTGGCAAAGACGCACCGCCAGCGCCGCCTTGTCGTCGGACCGTACTGTGCCGGAAGCGACGAAGCGCAGCGAATTGCCAAGGCTTTCGACGATGCCCCAGCCGGTGCGCCTAAGCCCCGGATCGATGCCGATGATGCGAATCGCTTCCCCCATCCGCCAAGTCTACCTTCGGCGGGCAGCGATGCCAGCGAAATGTGAACAAACCAGAAACGGGGCTCGTGATGTCCACAAAGCCTCTGAGACCGTTTCGAAAGGTCGCTCCGGCGAGTCATATGGTGGTGGTTTCGAGAACCGGAGCGCAGCGGACATTTGGGTCCGTGAGCCCACGCGTGATCCCGAGGGGATCATGCGCAATCAAAGTGCTGCAGCGTCCTTTGCGCGTCCAAAAGGACGCGGCGCTGCAGGTAAGCGGAGAAAACGCCGCCAGATGGCCGCTGGAGTAGAGTTTCCAAACGGTCTCTCAGCCGCGGGCGAAAGCCGTGTTGAGCAACGTGATCTGGTCGGAGACCGGATTGAGGCGACGGCTCGACTGAGGCACCTCGGCGAGGCCGCCATAGATCTCCTCGTCCATGCGGCGCACCAGCGCCTGCAGGCGCAGCGAGCGGTTGACGAGGTCGACGAAATCCGTCGGCAGCTCGGCCCAGCCGGGCGCCTCGTCATGCGCGGAGGCGGTGTCGAGACGCACCTTGGATTTTTCGGAAGCCACCTGATCGCGGGTCATCTCGCCGGAATTCGCCGCCCGCTGCAAAAGCAGCCACGAGGCGACCTGCATCAGCCTGGTGGTCAGCCGCATCGACTCGGCCGCATAAAGCGTCGCCGCCAGCCTCGACAGCTTCTTGGCCTCGGCGCGGCCCTTGCCGTCGAGATATTCGGCCGCCTGCTCGACCAAGCCCATGCCTTCCTGATAGAGCGGCTTGAAGGATTGGGAGAAAACCCGGCGCTCCGCCAGCTTGATGGTGTTCGCGCTCGCCTTCGAAGGCTCGTTCATCGCTGCGCCCCTGCACTTGCCTGACAGCCGGCCGATTCGGCTCTTGGCCGCCATATCCGGCAGCCTAAACGACTGAAGCTTGAAAATGCGCTTCGCTGCCGGCGAAGGCAAGCACATGTTTAACAAACGGTTAACGGCCGCATTTGGCCCAAGGGGCTCCATGCCGGCGAACAAAAAAAGAGCCGCGGATAAGGCGGCTCTCAGGAGTTTAACAGGGAGGCGTCAAACAAAGTGGCTCCAACCACTCGGTAAGAATCCAGATCACTGGATGGACATAGTAAACGCCTGTAAAGCTTAACAAAGCCTTAACGCAGGGCATATTTTTCGATCAAGCGCCCAGCATCTGTGCCGTAACAGCACAGATGGCCGGCTAAGCCGCCGCTCTCACCACCGGCTGGAAAGTGGGGGCGACGCGCTTGCGCCACGGTTCCTCCAGATCGTGACCGACATACCGAAACAGATCCGCTCGCCGCGCGACATCGTTCCGAAACAGGCGCCGCGCTAAACGCCCGCTCCTCGCAACGAGGCGGAGCAAAATTGCGCTCCGGCAATCATGAAAATTTCTCAAGGAGCGAACAATGGACTGGTACTCGGCCGTTAAATTTCTGCACATCGTCTCGGCGATCCTCTGGGTCGGCGGCGGCTTCACCCTGATGCTGCTTGCGGTACGCGCCGACCGCGCTGGAAACGTCGAAGGCATGTTGCAGGCGATGCGCGCCACTGGCGAGCTCGGTAACCGGTTCTTCGCGCCGATGTCGATGCTGACATTGCTCTTCGGCCTCATCATGTGCGGCTTCTGGGTCGGCTTTTCCGATTTGTGGGTGCTGATCGGCCTTGCCGGTTATGCGACGACCTTCTGCATCGGCATGTTCGTCTTCAAGCCGACTGCCGACCGCATGGCAGGCATGATCGCCAAGGATGGCGTGACGCCGGCGGTGCTTGCCCAGGGCCAGCGCGTCCTCAATGCCGCGCGCTTCGACTATTCGGTGATGCTGATGATCATCGCGGACATGGTGCTGAAGCCGACACTGCACGACATCACCATTCTTGGCTGCATGGCGTTCGTGCTGGCAACCGGCGCTGCTCTCGCGCTTGGCAGGACGCGGCCGCTGCTGCCGAGTGCCGCCTGAGGTTTAAGGAATCCGGCGGCGGCCGCCTGGGGCCGCCGTCTTACAGAAGGCCGGCGATGCCGTCCCACAGAAGCTTGACCGCGACGACCGCCACGGTCGCATAGGTGAAGGGATAGAACAGCTCCGGCCGCATCCGCCGCACCAGCCAGGCGCCGGCGATTGTCGACAGCGGCGCCAGCGGCATCAGCACCGCCGACGCGGTCAAATTGGTGGTGTCGAACTGGCCGAGCGCGAAATAGGGGATGAGCTTCAGTGCATTGGTGACGGCGAAGAAGATCGCCGCGGTGCCGGACAGCACCTTCGGATCCAGCCTGATCGGCAACGCATAGACCTGAAAAGGCGGGCCGCCGACATGGGCGACGAAGCTGGTGAACCCGGCAACGGTACCCCAGAAGCCGGCGGCAACGCGGTTGGGCTCCGCCGCGTGGCCGGCACCGTGGCGGAGTTGCAAATAGAGCCAGCGCAGCACGAAGATCAGGGCGACCGCGCCGACGATCAGCCGGACCATCTCTTCGGTTACAAGTGCCGCCGTCAGCCAGCCAAGGGCAATGCCGATCACGGCACCCGGCATCATGTCGGCCAGCATCTTGCGGTCGAAGATACCCCACCATGTCCACACCGAGACAATGTCCATCAGGCACAGAATTGGCAGAAGAATTGCGGCAGCCTGAACCGGCGGCATGGTCAGCGCCATCAATGGCACGCCGACAAAGCCGACGGCGCCGCCGAAGCCGCCTTTCGACAGGCCGACGAGGATGACGGCCGGCATGGCCGCGGCATAGAACCAGGGATCGATGAGCAGGCCTGACATGGGGAAAGGAGGCTGGAGGGAAAGTTGAACTCTGGAATAGACCAGAAATGGCCAGACCGCGACCGCAAATACGTGGGCCACGCCACCGGAGCCCGTCACATGTTTGGCATGTCGAGCGGCGGCGGGCGTCTCCGGATCGGCTGCGCCTTGATGATGGCGGTGCTGGTTTCGGCCTTGTCGGCGATGCGGTCGAGAATCCCGTCGAGCTCGCCGATCGAGCGGACGAACAGCCGGGCGACGAAGCAGTCATCGCCCGTCACCTTGTCGCATTCGCCGAATTCCGGGATTTCCTCGATCAGCTTCTGGACGATGTGCAGCTTACCGGGCAACGGCCGGATGCGAACGATCGCCTGCAAGGCGTAGCCGAGCGCCTGCGGATCGATGTCGATGGTGAATGCGCGAATGACGCCGCGATCCTCAAGCCGCCGAAGCCGCTCCGAAACGCTTGGCGACGACAACCCGACCTGCAGCGCCAGTTCCTTCAGCGAGGTCCGTGAATCCCTGACCAGGATATCGAGGAGCTTTCTATCGAGCTCGTCCAGCATTTTACAATTCCAAGAAAAAGCCGATGTTTACCTAATTAAATTAGGTTCGTTCTGCATATCACCAGCTACAAGTCATGGAAAGGCCCATATCTGCCGTGGGATTATAGAATCTCAACGGGTTTCGGGAGCATCCATGGACAACACGGTACGCGGCACGATCGAAATGACTGCGGCGATGGCGATCCTCGGCACGATCGGCTGGTTCGTCGTCCTGTCCGGCCAACCCATCATGGACGTGGTGTTCTGGCGCTGCGCCTTCGGTGCGGTAACGCTGCTGGTTATCTGCACGGCGCTGGGACTGCTGCGCGGCAGGCTGTCGCTTCGCATTGTCGCGATCGCGGCTCTCGGCGGTGCTGCCATCGTTATCAACTGGCTGCTGCTGTTCAGCGCGTTTTCCCGCGCGTCGATCTCGATCGCCACGGCTGTCTACAATACGCAACCCTTCATGCTGGTCGGTTTTGGCGCGCTCTTCTTCTCCGAACGGCTGACGGTGACCAAGCTGACCTGGCTCGGCATCGCCTTCGCCGGCATGCTGCTGATCGTGCAGGCCGCGCCCGATGCAGGCGATCATGGTACGGATTACTTTACCGGCATTGCGATGGCGCTGGCCGCGGCTTTCTTCTGGGCCGTTGCGGCTATCGTCACCAAGAAGCTCAAAGGCACGCCGCCGCACCTGATCGCCCTGATCCAGGTCTGCGTCGGCGTTCTCATGCTGGCACCTTTCGCCAATCTCACCCACCTTCCCGCCGATGCGCGGAGCTGGGTCATGCTGGCGACGCTCGGCATCGTCCATACCGGCCTGATGTACATCCTCATGTACGGCGCCATCCAGAAACTGCCGACGCATCTGCAGGGGTCGCTGTCCTTCATCTATCCAGTCGTCGCCATCCTCGTCGACGTCGTCGCCTTCGGCCACCGGCTGCATCCGGCGCAGATCGCCGGCGCCGCCGCCATCCTGGTCGCCGCCGCCGGCATGAACCTCGGCTGGTCGCTTTGGAAATCGAAAGTGCCTGCGTAGAGCCCGCAAGCGACCAGGCGAGGAGAATTTCGGCCAACGGTAGTCATGCGCCGAGCCCCGATAGATCTAGCCGGCAATCGTGATCCCCCTGCCGCCTGTTCAATCCCCGCACTTTGCTCTATGCCGCAATGCAACCATCTTCGCCCGGCATAGGCGATAACCGGGACCGAACACCAATGAATGACGCAACGCCCCCCAACCGCTGCCGTATCGTGTTGATCGCGCCGCCGAACGTGCCGGCCGAGCGCATCGCCGCAGCCTTCGACGGCGGTGACGTCGCCTCGCTGATCCTGCCGGAAAACGGCATGGACGAGGCCGCCTTCCAGGCCTTTGCCGAGCAGATCGTGCCGGTGGCGCAAGCGGCCGGCATTGCCGTCATCATTGCTGGCGACACCCGCATCGCCGGCCGCGTCCAGGCCGACGGCATCCATGTCGAGGTCGGCAAGGACGAGCTCGCCGAAACGATCGAACACTTCCAGGCCAGGATGATGGTCGGCACCGGCGGCGCCAAGACCCGCGACGACGCGCTGGAACTTGGCGAGGTCAGGCCCGATTATATTTTCTTCGGTCGCTTCGGCTACGACAACAAGCCGGAGCCGCATCCCCGCAACCTGTCGCTCGGGCAATGGTGGGCGGACGTGATCCAGATCCCTTGCATCGTCATGGCCGGATCCGATCTTGCCTCGGTGGAAGCTGTCGCCGCCACCGGTGCCGAATTCGTGGCGCTTTCCAGCGCGGTTTTCGCCGGCGACGTCGATCCGAAGACGGCGGTTGCCACCGCCAACGCGCTGCTCGACGAAACCGCACCGCGCTTCGAGGACTGACGTGCTCTCTCGGACGATCCTTTTCAGCGCTTTTCTCGCAACGGCCGTAACCCAGGCGATAGCGGCGGAACCCGTTCCGCTGCCGCAGCCGAGGCCGGATTCCAGCGAGCCTGCCGACAAGCCGTTTCTCCCACCATTGCCGCAGCCCGCCACCACGGCCCCTTTGCCGTCGGCCGATACCATCAACCCCGACCGCTTCGGCGCAAAACCGTCCGACGCCGCCTACGGCGCCTTTCAGCGCGGCCTCTACAAGACGGCCTACAACCTTGCGATTTCCCGTGCTCAAAACGGCGATCCGGCGGCACAGACGCTGGTGGCCGAGATATTGTCGCGCGGCCTCGGCGTGCCGGTCGACGCGGCAGGGGCGGCGAAGTGGTATGCGCTTGCCGCCGAGCAGGGCATCCCGGAATCGCAATTCCAGTATGCGCTGATGCTGCTCGATGGCCGCTACGTCAAAAAGGACGAGAAGGAGGCCTATGCGCTGATGCAGGCCGCCGCCGAAGCCGGCAACCGCCTGGCGCAGTTTAATTTTGCCCAGCTGATGGTCGAACAGGAGCCCGGCGATGCCGGTATTGCCAAAGCCGTATCCTATTACGAGCGCGCCGCCGCGACCGGGCTTGCCGACGCACAATATGCGATGGCACAGGTCTACGCCAATGGCGCCGGCGGCAAGCCGCGCGACGATGTCCGCGCCCGCGGCCTGCTGGCACAGGCTGCGCGGCAGAACTACGACACGGCGCAGATCGATCTCGCCACCTGGATGATCGAGGGGCGCGGCGGCGCCCGCGACCTGAAATCGGGCTTTAACTGGATGAAGCAGGCCGCAGAAGGCGGCAACGTCGCCGCCCAGAACCGTCTCGCCAAGCTCTACATGAACGGCATCGGCACCGATCCGGATCTGATCCTCGCCGGCGCCTGGTATGTTGTCGCCCGCCGCGCTGGGCTCATCGACCAAGAGATGGACGATTTCCTGCAGGGCCTGACCGACGAGCAGACGCAGCAGGCGCTGCAACGGGCCAATCGCCTGCCCTGACTGTGATCTCGCGACTCATTGCACCCGGACTCGCAAGCGCGAGGCTCATTGCGTATGATCGAGCACGACCTTGCCGAAGGGCGAGCCGTGTTCAAGGTACCGAAAGGCTTCGGCGGCCTGGGTCCACGGTACGACCCGGTCGATCACCGGTCTCAATCGGTTGACGACAATGGCGCGGTTCATCGCCTCGAAGGATTCGCGTGAGCCCACCGGTATGCCTCGCGCCCTGACCTGCCGGCGGAAGATGTCGAGCGGGTTGATGGCGCCGTCACTGCCGCCGAGATAGCCGATGACGTTGATCTGGGCGCCGCGCGCCGCTGCCCTCAGCGATTGTGTAAAACTCTGCGGTCCGCCAACCTCGATGATATGGTCGGCGCCGCGCCCATCCGTCAATCCCAACACGGCCGATGCCCAGTCGGGGACGCTGCGATAGTTCACGCCATCATGCGCGCCCAGTTGCTTTGCCCGTGCAAGTTTCTCGTCGCTGCTCGACGTCACGATGACGCGCGCCCCGGCAGCGGCGGCGAATTGCATCGCAAACAAGGAAACGCCGCCGGTGCCGAGACAAAGTACGGTGTCGCCGGGCTCGACGCTGCCCTCTGTAAACAGCGCGTGCCATGCCGTCACGCCGGCGCAGGGCAGCGTCGCCGCCTCGAAGTCGCTCAGATTGGCCGGCGCCAGCACCGCCGCCTGTTCATCGAGCCGAGCAAATTCGCTGAGCAGCCCGTCGATCGGGCCGCCACGTTGATAGGAGGGCTCGGCCATCGCGAAACTGCCGCCGACCCAGCGCTGCCAGAACGTGCCGCAGACCCGGTCGCCGATCTGGAACCTGCTGACCTCGGCGCCGACGGCTACGACTTCGCCGACGCCGTCCGACAGCGGCACCAGCGGCAATGCAAACTTCGTGTGATAGCTGCCGCGGACGATCTCGGCATCGCGGTAGTTCAGCGCCGTCGCCTTCACCTTCACAATCATCTCTTGGCGCCCTGGTTCAGGCATCGGCCGCTCGACCATTCTGAGATTCTCGAGGCCGCCCGGGCTCTGCAATTCGATCGCTTTCATCGTGTTTCTTCTCTGCTGGTGCTGCCGCAGGAAAATCGCTTGCCATCCATCGGATTTCAAATTCATAATGTTCAGCATAATTATGCCTCTCTGACATGTTCAGGTGTCTCGTGCTCGAAGAACTGAAAACACTGGCCCTCTTTGCCGAGGAGGGTTCGATTCAGAAGGTGGCTCGACGCCTGCCGTTGACGCAGCCGGCCGTCACCCGCCAGATCCAGCGGCTGGAGGAGATGCTCGGCACGGAATTGCTCGACCGCCGGCTAAAGCCGTCGCGACTGACCCCGGCCGGCGTAGAGGTGCTGGCACGCGGCAAGGACATTCTCGCCGCCGTCGACGCGCTGCGATCATTCGCCAGTGGCAACGAGCCGGAGGGTCTGCTGCGGCTCGGCCTCGCCCATGGACTTTGCGACAAAGCCGTGGCCGCCGCCATTGCTGATGCCGTGGCGCGGTTTCCGAAGGTTTCGCTGCGTCTGAAGAGCGGTTGGAGCCTTGAGCTGGCCGACCAGCACAAGCGCGGACAGCTCGACCTCGCCTTCATCCTGGACGGCGGCAATTCCAAAACTGGCGACGGCGTTGTCGGAACCGAGCCCCTCGCCATCATCGCCGCCGAAAACACCGGCCGGCAAGCCGACGTCAAGACCATGCCCTGGGTTCTCAGTCCTGAACCTTGCGACGCGCGCCGGCGGCTGGCGGCTGCCCTTGCCGAGGGCGGCCACAGGTTGATGGTCGGCGCCGAGATTCAGGACAGCGCGCTGCAGATCGACTGGGTTCGTCGAGGCCAAGGCCTTGGCCTGCTGCCCAAGCGGCTGCTGCAGGAAAAGCTGCCGGAGGGCATTGCCCTGGTCGACGCTCCCGGCCTCGAGCTGTCGCTGCGAATTGTCGTCTTGCGTTCGCCGCACCTGCATCTTTTAACAGAGGTAGCCGACGCCATGAGCGCGGCCGTAACCGCCATCGTCAGGACGGACTGAGGCTGCCGCGCCGCGCTGCCGGGCGAGCTTCGTTCCCGCTTCATCGGAAGGCGCTCCTTGCCTCTGCTAGCGATTTGTGGTCTTGGAGGCGCCAAATTGCCCTTTGCGGCGATCATCTCATTTCCGGATCACCTCACCATGGCCAAGATCAATGGCAACGAAATCCGTCCCGGCAACGTCATCGAGCATGATGGCGGCCTTTGGGTGGCGGTCAGGACCAACACCGTCAAGCCCGGCAAGGGCGGCGCCTACAACCAGGTCGAACTCAAGAACCTGATCAACGGCACCAAGCTCAACGAGCGCTTCCGTTCGGCCGAGACGGTCGAGCAGATCCGGCTCGATCTGAAGGATTTTTCCTTCCTCTACGAGCAGGGCGACGCGCTGGTGTTCATGGACACCGAAAGCTACGAGCAGCTCGAATTGCAAAAGGAGTTCGTCGGCGATCGCGCCGCCTTCCTGCAGGACGGCATGATGGTGACGGTCCAGCTCTATGACGAAAGGCCGATCGGCATTTCGCTGCCCGACCAGGTGACGCTGACCATCACCGAGGCCGACCCGGTGGTGAGGGGCCAGACGGCAGCCTCGTCCTACAAGCCGGCGATACTCGAAAACGGCATCCGTGTGCTGGTGCCGCCGTTCATCGGCTCGGGCGAGCGTATCATCGTCGATACCAACGAAATCACTTACGTACGCCGCGCCGACTAAGGCGTGATCCCGAAAAGTGGCAGACTTTTTGGATAGGATCACGCGTCAAAGCAGATAGGCGCAGCGACAGGAAGAAGAGCAATGGCGCGTTCCGCGATCCTCAATGTCATGGTCCAGGCCGCAATGAAGGCCGGCCGCTCGCTGTCGCGCGACTTCGGCGAAGTGCAGAACCTGCAGGTCTCGATGAAGGGGCCGGGCGACTATGTCAGCCAGGCCGACCGCAAGGCCGAAGACATCGTCTTTGCCGAACTGTCCAAGGCGCGGCCCGGCTACGCCTTCCTGATGGAGGAACGCGGCGTGATCGAGGGCGACGACGGCCAGCACCGCTGGATCGTCGATCCGCTCGACGGCACCACCAATTTCCTGCACGGCATCCCGCTGTTCGCGATCTCGATCGCGCTGGAGCGCCAAGGCCAGATCGTCGCCGGCGTCATCTACAATCCGGCGATGGACGAGCTCTACACCGCCGAGCGTGGCGGCGGCGCCTTCATGAACGATCGACGGTTGCGCGTCGCCGGCCGCACCAAGCTGGTCGATGCGGTGATCGGCTGCGGCGTGCCGCATCTCGGGCGTGGCCAGCACGGCAATTTCCTTGTCGAGTTGCGCAATGTCATGGCCGAGGTCTCGGGCGTGCGCAGCCTCGGCTCCGCCTCGCTCGATCTCGCCTACGTCGCCGCCGGCCGCATGGACGGTTTTTGGGAAATCGGCCTGTCGGCCTGGGATATTGCCGCCGGCATGTTGCTGATCCGCGAGGCGGGCGGCTTCGTCTCCGATTTTGCCGGCGGCCAGGACATGCTGACCGCCGGTTCGGTCGTTGCCGGCAACGAACTCATGCAACGCGCGCTGTTGAAGACGGTGAAGAAGCCGCTCCCAGCGCGCTGATGTAGTCGCGCCGCGCTGAAGCGCCGCAGTCGCAAAACCGCAACCAAAGCTTGAAATACTGTCCCGCGGCCGCCCAGATAAGGCGACGCAGGATCATCGATGACGAACAGCCGGCCCACATCCCAGAGCGAATTATCCCAGCTCGACATCCCCTTCATGGGGCGCTGGCATTACTCGCGCGCCGAGATCATCGCCGACGGTATCGTCCACGCCGTGGGCATCGTGCTGGCGATCGCTGCCGGCTCGACGTTGCTGGCACTGGCCGCCTATCGAACCGGCCCCGGCGAATATGTCGCCGCCGCCTTCTATGTGGTCTCGCTGCTCACCGTGCTGTCGGTTTCGCTGGCCTATAATCTGTGGCCGGTATCGTCGCCGGCGAAATGGATATTGCGGCGCTTCGACCATGCGGCGATCTACCTGCTGATCGCTGCGACCTACACGCCGTTCCTTGCCCAGCTCGGCGGCTCGCCGCTGGCTGTTTCGATGATCGTCCTGGTCTGGATCGCCGCGACGGTCGGCATCGCCATCAAGGTCTTTCTCCCCGGCCGTTTCGACCGGCTGGCAATCGTGTTCTATCTCGCCATCGGCTGGAGCGGCATCGTTCTGGTGGAGCCGCTCCTACGGACGCTGCCGGCGACATCGATCGCCCTCATCGTTGCCGGCGGCATCGTCTATTCCTGTGGCGTGATCTTCTTCGCCTGGAAAGGCCTGCGCTTCCACAATGCGCTGTGGCACGGCTTTGTCGTCACCGGCGCCGGCCTGCATCTGGCCGCCATGGTCGACTGCCTGGTCATCAACCGGCTTTGACCTCCGGTCGCGGACAGTGGCAATATTGCCAAGCGCCATTCAATTTCGTCACAATTCCGTTTAGAGTCGCAAACACAATGTGATCGGCGGCGATGGCATCGGAAACGGGGCACGGATGACTTTACTCAGATCCTTCGGCATGGGCAGGCGCTCCGACGTTCTGATCTACGACCCGCACAAATTGTCGAGCCCGCAGGTCTTTCTGCTGACCATGGTGATCTTTCTGTTCATCGTGGCCTTTATCGCCGCCATCCTGACCCGCCAGATCTCGACCGCCTTCGTCACCAATCCCGGCCTCAACGGCCTGATCATCGGCGTGCTGGCGGTCGGCATCCTGCTGGCCTTCGTCCAGGTCGGCCGGTTGTTCCGCGAGGTGCGCTGGGTCAATTCGTTCCGCGCCGGTTCCGAAACCACCGAACCCGTGCTGCTGGCGCCGATGAAGGCGATGATCGGCCGCTCCTCGACGATTGCCTTCTCGACCAGTTCGATGCGCACCATGCTGGATTCGATCGCCACCCGCCTCGACGAAAGCCGCGACACCTCGCGCTACCTTGTCGGGCTGCTGGTGTTCCTCGGCCTGCTCGGCACCTTCTGGGGCCTGCTCAACACGATCGGCTCGATCCGCGAAACCATCGAGTCGCTCGATCCCGGCACCGGCGACGCAGCGGCCGTGCTCGAATCCCTGAAGCAGGGGCTTTCCGCCCCTTTGGCCGGCATGGGCACCGCTTTCTCGTCGTCTCTGTTCGGCCTGTCCGGCTCGCTGGTGCTCGGCTTCCTCGACCTGCAGGCCGGCCGCGCCCAGACGCGCTTCTATACCGAGCTCGAGAACTGGCTGTCCTCGGTCACCGACCTGTCCTCCGACATCGTCGTTGCCGACGCGGCCAAGAGCGAACCCTCCGATGAAATCCGTCTGTTGTCGGAAAAGCTGCGCACCCTGCAGGAGAATGGCGGCGGCTCCAATCCGCGCGTCGCCACCGCCATGGCCAATCTCGCCGACGGCATTTCTGGCCTGGTCAAGAACATGCGCTCGGAACAGCAGATCATGCGCGACTGGGTCGAGGCCCAGTCCGACGAGCAGAAGGCGATGCGCAACACCCTGGAGAAGATCGCCGACGCCTTGAAGAAACCTGGAGTGCATTGACGTGGCGTTGGCACGAGGCCGGCGCTCCGACCGCCGCATCGATTACTGGCCTGGCTTCGTCGATGCGCTGTCGACGCTGCTGTTGGCGATCATGTTCCTGCTCACGGTTTTCGTGCTGGCGCAGTTCCTGCTCGGCCGCGAGATCTCCGGCAAGGACACGGTGCTCAACCGCCTCAACTCCCAGATCAATGAGTTGACCCAGCTTCTGGCGCTGGAGCGCTCGACGACGCAGGACAAGGAGGACACCCTTGCCAATTTGCAGGCCTCGCTGTCTGCATCGGAGGCGGAAAAGAGCCGGCTCGAACAATTGCTGGCGCAAGGCGCTGGCGCCGGCGACGCCGCCAACCAGCGCGCAACGGCACTTTCCGGCGAGCTCGACAGCCAGCGCCAGATCAGTCAACAGGCACTGAGCCAGGTTGAAATCCTCAACCAGCAGATCGCGGCGCTACGCAGGCAAATCGGAGCGCTCGAAGAAGCGCTCAACGTGTCCGAAACGCGCGATCGCGAGTCCAACACCAAGATTGCCGATCTCGGCCGCCGCCTCAACGTCGCGCTGGCGCAACGCGTGCAGGAACTGAACCGCTACCGCTCCGATTTCTTCGGCCGCTTACGTGAAATTCTCGCCGACCGCGAGAACATCCGCATCGTCGGCGACCGCTTCGTCTTCCAGTCGGAAGTGCTTTTCCCGACCGGCTCCGAAGTGATCAACGATGCCGGCAAGGTCGAAATGGAGAAGCTCGCCGATGCCATCATCGAATTGCAGAAGGAGATCCCGCCGGAGATCAACTGGGTGCTGCGCGTCGACGGCCACACCGACAACAAGCCGCTCTCCGGCACCGGCCGCTACCGCGACAATTGGGAATTGTCGACGGCGCGCTCGACATCGGTGGTCAAGTTCCTGATCGAGAACGGCGTGCCGGCCAACCGGCTGGTCGCGGCCGGCTTCGGCGAATTCCAGCCGCTCGACCCCGCCGATACCGAAGAGGCGCGCAACAAGAACCGCCGCATCGAGCTGAAGCTGACCGAGCGGTGATCTGCAAGCCTTTGGCTCGTTACATGCACCGGATCGAGCCGGCTCAAGTCGGCGGCATCTAGGGCACTGGTGCGGCAGCCGCAAGAGCTGAAAAAATTACCTTTTTTTAATTACACTTTGCCGCCACCGCCTTTTAGCCTTGGTCTGGGCCGAGAACCGCCGGCGGTGGAACCGCTCATCGCGACGCGACGGAACCTGACGGCCCGCGGCCGGAAGGCAGGAAAACCCAACCATCGCCTTCCCCAGTAAAGGAGACGCAACCATGCGCTTCTTCGCTCCCAGGAACCTCAGGACTGCTACGCTCGCCACACTTCTCCTCGCCGTTCCGTTTGCTGGCGCTTACGCCGGCCCGCGTGAGACGGCCTTGATCAATCAGATCCAGAGCGTGGAGACGGGTATCCAGGGCGCCATCCGGGCGAACAAGCTCGAGCCGGGCGAGGCGCGTGACTTGCGCACGCAGGTCGCTCAACTCGATCGGGCCGCCCAGAGGGCCGCGCGCGAGGGAACGATGCCGAGCACGCAATATCAGCAGTTGCTGGCGCAGCTCGACGATGTCAGCCAAAAGCTACGCGCTGATACCGGCAGTGCCTTCCTCATCGGCAACGGCGGCGATGGCGGATACTATCCTAACGGCTACGGCCCAAACTATCCAGGCGGCTGAGATCGGCCGCAGCGCCCGGCGCTGTGGCAATTGATTTTGCGTATGATCCTTTTCCAGTTTTCGGTTCAGGGATCATGCGCTAGCACAACGCCAACGCAATCAGCGCCAGCATTGCCGGCACTGTCTGGATGAACAGGATTTTACGGCCCGCCGTCGCCGCGCCGTAGAGGCCGGCGACGGCGACGCAGAGCAGGAAGAAGACTTTGAACTGGAAACCGGCTTCGCCGAGGTAAAGCCCCCAGATCAGCCCAGCTGCGAGAAAACCGTTGTAAAGTCCCTGATTGGCCGCAAGCACTTTCGAGGCACTGGCGAATTCCGGCGTCAGCTTGAATACCATGTGACCGCGCGGCGTGTCCCACAGCACCATCTCCAGATAGACGATGCAGAGGTGGATCACGGCCACCAGCCCGACCAGTACATTGGCGATCATGTTTCGTCTCCCCCATTGCGGTCTGCCGCCGCCAACGACATTGATCACGCACGCCACCGCTTCCGCAAGATGCCTTTCGGCCGTTGCGGCCGGCAGTCGATGCATCGGTCGCAGACGGTTTTCAGGGGTTGCCAACACTTTTCCATTGGTATCTTTTCCCGCCGTCAAATCACCGGAACCCACCATGTCCTTTCAAAATCTCGACGACCTCGGCCACAAGCTCGAAGCGCTGGAACATGCCCTCGCCATTCTCGGCGCCGACGAGGCGACCCATATGGCGGTCGGCGGCGGCGAGAAGCGCGCAGAGGCAATGTCGGCGCTTGCCGGCATGCACCACGCCCAGGCGACTGCGCCGGAGATTGCCGATTGGATCGCGGCGGCCGAGCAGGAGGCGTTGAACGAAGAGCAGCAGGCCGCGGTCAGGGAGTTCCGCCGGCAATACACCAACCTGACCTGCCTGCCGGTCGAGTTCGTCGAGCGCCAGACGACTGTGCGCATGCGCTCCGAGCAACTCTGGCGCGACCTGCGCGCCAAGAACGACTGGGCCGGCTTCCTGCCGGCGCTCGAAGGCGTCGTGGCGCTGGTGCGCGAGGAGGCGACATTTCGCGCCGAGGTGCTCGGGCTCGAGCCTTATGACGCGCTGATGGAGCAATATGACCCGGGCAATCGCACCGCCGACATCACGCCTTTATTTGCTGAGTTGAAGACTTTCTTGAAAGGCTTCGTACCGGAGGCACTTGCCGTGCAGGAGGAGCGGCTGGNGGCTGGCGAAACATCCGCTGAAGCCGCTTTCCGGCAGCTACCCCTTGGACAAGCAGCGCGAGCTCGGCCTCGCCATGATGGCCGCAGTCGGCTTCGACCTCACCCACGGCTCGCTGTCGGTTTCGCACCATCCCTTCTGCGGCGGTGTGCCGAGCGACGTGCGCATAACCACCCGCTACAAGACCTCGGATTTCCTGTCGGCGCTGATGGGCGTGCTGCACGAGACCGGCCATGCGCTGTACGAGCAGAACCTGCCGAAGGCGTGGGCGCACTGGCCACTCGGCAGAGCGCGCGGCATGGCGGTGCATGAAAGCCAGAGCCTGTTCGTCGAAAAGGAGATCGGCCGCAATCCAGAATTCTGGCGCTGGGCACTGCCGGTGGTCGAAAGACACCTTGGTGAGAGCTGGACGATCGACGACATCCTGCCGCATGTGCACCGGGTCGAGCGCGGTCTGATTCGCGTCGATGCCGACGAGGTCACCTACCCGCTGCATGTCATCCTGCGCTACGAGTTGGAGCAGGAGCTTGTCTCGGGGCGGCTGGAAGCAGCCGACCTGCCCGAGGCCTGGGATGCCAAGATGCGCGATTATCTCGGCCTGTCGACATCAGACAATCCGGCTGATGGTCCGATGCAGGACGTCCACTGGCCGGGTGCCGCCTTCGGCTATTTCCCCTCCTACACGCTGGGCGCCATGATGGCGGCGCAGCAATGGGCGGCGCTGACCAGAGATCATCCTTCAGCCGACGAAGACCTCGCCAAGGGAGATTTCGCCGCGATCAACGACTGGCGCCGCAAAAGGATCTGGTCGCAAGGCTCGCGCTGGTCGACGCCGGAACTGCTCGAACGCGCCACCGGCGAAAAGCTCAATGCCGTGCATTTCACCGATCACCTGAAGAAGCGGTACGGTAACTGAGTCGCTTCGTCTGTTCCTGGTTCTTGCTGCGGTGACTGCAGAAATCCGCGAAACTGGCCTTTACTTTGGAAGGAAAGCCTCTGAAAAAGGAGTTCTTCCAAGTTGGGCGAGCGTAGATGTCTGCCTGTTACAGTTTTCATGGGATGAAGTCTTTCTGGCCCCGCTTGGTATTTTTCATCTTGTTGATCGGCCTGAGTTCTCCGGCCATGTCCGACGACATGGTTCTCAAGGGCCCCGCGGAAAGCTGGGTAACGCAGGTTGATATACCGGCTGCCGATCCCACCCGATCGGATCAAATCAAGAATGGCGTTTCATGGCTGCTCTCGGACGACCAGATCAAGCATCGCGCCGGCGGCTATGTCGAGTACTCGCGCACAGTCTATAAAATCGTTGACCGTCCCGGGCTGGATCGAGGCGCGAGTATCGATCTGCAATTCGATCCGTCCCGGCACAAGGTCACGCTCAACCATCTTCACATCATCCGCGACGGCGCCGTTTTGGACCGGCTGGAAGACGTCGAATTCGACATCTTCCGCAGGGAAAGAGATGCCGAGAAAGGCGTCTTCGACGGCTGGCTGACAGCACATGTCAACATCGATGACGTGCGCGCCGGCGACATCGTTGATTACGGATCGACCTATGAAATAACGCCGCTCGTCGGCAAGGATCTCTTCTTCAAGAATTTCTCCACCGAATGGGAAGAGCCGGTAGCGCTTATCCGCACGAGCATCATTTGGCCTTCGGGCCAGCCGCTCGAGACCAAGACAAGGGGGACCCAACTCAAGCCTTCGATCTCGTCGACAGGGCCGGACACGACCTATCTGTGGGAAATTCCAAACCCGAAACCGGTCAATGTCGAGGACAACCTGCCCGCGACATATCCAGGCTGGGGCTCTATCGATGTCGCATCGACCGGGAATTGGCAAAGTGTGGTCGATGCTGTTGCGCCCTATTACAAGCCAGCGACCGTTTTTCCCTCGGCTTTTGCCGCAAAGCTCGACGACATCGCACTGCGGCATCCCGTGCCCGAAGACCGGATGGTCGAGGCAATGCGGTTGGTGCAGGACCAGATCCGCTATGTAAGCCTGTCGATGGGTGCCGGTTCCTACATTCCGCGTGATCCCGCGACCGTCATCCTGAGCGGGTTTGGTGACTGCAAGGACAAGGCACTGCTGCTGGTTTCTTCGCTTGTGCGGCTTGGCATTGCTGCCGAGGTTGCCCTGGCCGATCTCGACGAAGGGCGGGCCCTGGACCAGCATCTGCCGGCGCTTCGCGATTTCGACCATGCCATCGTCAAGGCGAGGATCGGAACAAAGACATATTGGCTGGATGCTACCGACTATCTTCAGGGCGGCAAGGCGCCCAATCTCGCACAGTCGGACTACGGCTTCGCGCTGCCGCTTTCCAGCACCGGCGGATTGGAGAAGATGCCGAGTCCTGTGCTTACCAGCCCATCGATCCAGATCGCCGAGGACTTCGATTTTCCGCGGAAACCGGGCGATCCCCTCGCGCTGACGGTCTTCTCGACATATCAGGACGCCGATGCCGATTGGATGCGCGGCAATTTGGCCAGCCGGTCGCTGAGCGAGGTGTCGGACGCCTACCTGAAATACTACAACAAGCAATATCCGGGCATCCAAACCGTCGCCAAGCCGGAAATCGTGGATCGCCGCGACGACAACATAGTGAGCGTGAAGGAAAGTTATCGCTTGCCGGCAGAGGCGCTGGCGGCCAACGATCTGGCAAAGAATTTCCCGATCCGCGCGGCCGATCTCGGCAACAACTCTCTTCCAACCCCGACAATCGTCGACCGAACCGGGCCCGTCTCCATCGGCCCCCAGTTCTACCGGCGTCACAAGATAACGGTGCGCAACCTCAAGGCGAGGTTTTCCGGCGAGTCGATGAAAAACGTCGTGACGCCCTATCTGTCTCTCAAGGCGTCCTGGTCCAACACGCCCACCGAATTTCAAGTCGAATGGAACTTTCAGAGCCTGGCAACTGAAGTGCCGGCCAAGGCGATTGCCGACTATCTGAAAACCGTCGATGACGTCGCGGACGAAATCCGGTGGCAGTACGATTTTACCTATGAAGAGCCGCCTGCCGATGTGCAGCTCAGCGATCCGGCAAAGGAGCAGCGACAGACCGTCGCCAACATGCTTTTGTTGTCGTTGCTTGTCGGCGTTCCCCTGTTCATTGCCTATCGACGCGGCAAACGCCGAGCTTTCGGTAGCTGAAGAATCCCAGCGGTCGCTGGGGGACCTACTCGGCCGCGCCCCTGAAGGCATTCGCCCCGGTTTCGAACTGCAGCTTGGCCAGCCGCGCATAGATGCCGCCCTTGGCGACCAGGCTCTGATGCGTGCCTTCCTCGACGATGCGGCCGCCATCCATGACCAGGATGCGATCGGCCTTCAGCACGGTTGCCAGCCGATGGGCGATGACGATCGTGGTACGCCCCTGCATCAGCCGGTCGAGCGCCGTCTGCACCAGCGTCTCGCTTTCGGCATCGAGTGCCGAGGTCGCCTCGTCGAGCAGAAGGATCGGCGCATCGCGCAAAATGGCGCGGGCGATCGCCACGCGCTGGCGCTGGCCGCCCGACAGCGTCACCCCGCGCTCGCCGACCTGGCTGTCATAGCCCTTTTCGAGTTTCAGGATGAACTCGTCGGCAAGCGCGTCTTTCGCCGCCGCCTCGATCTCGGCCTGGCTGGCGCCGGGCCGGCCAAAGCCGATATTGTCGCGCGCGCTTGCGGCAAAGATGGTGACATCCTGCGGCACGATGGCTATGCGCGCGCGGATCGCGGCCGGATCGGCCTCGCGCAGATCGACTCCGTCGATGACGATCCTGCCGGCTTCCGGATCGTAGAAGCGCAGAAGCAGCGAAAACACCGTGCTCTTGCCGGCGCCGGATGGTCCGACGATCGCCACCGTCTCGCCGGGTATGACCTGAAAGCTGAGGCCATGGACGGCGGCGCGGTCGGGCCGGGCCGGATAGGAGAAGGAGACATCGTCGAAGCTGATCGCGCCTCTCGCCTTTGCCGGCAGCGGCTTCGGATCGGCGGGCGCCTGGATCGCGGGTTTCTCGGCCAGGATCTCGGTCAGCCGTTCGGCAGCGCCTGCTGCCTGGGACAGTTCGCCCCAGACCTCCGACAAGGCGCCGAGCGCGCCAGCAGCGAACACCGAATAGAGCAGGAATTGGCCAAGCGTACCTGGCGACAGCGTGCCGTCGAGCACATCGCGCGAACCGAACCACAGCACCGCCACCACCGAGGAAAAGATCATGAAGATGGCGAAGAAGGTGAGAAAGGAGCGGGCAAAGATCGAGGCCCGCGCCGCTTCGAACGCTACTTCCACGGCGGATGAAAAATACCCGGTGACAAGCTTCTCGTTGGTGAAGGCCTGCAGGGTGCGGACCGCGCCGATCTGCTCGCTGGCATAGGCGGTGGCATTGGCCAGAGTATCCTGCGCCAGCCGTGACTTGCGCCGCACCGAGCGGCCGAAGGCGACCAGCGGCAGCACGATTAACGGAATGGCCGCGATGACCAGGCCGGACAGTTTTGGGCTGGTGAAGACCATCATCGCCACGGCTCCAAGGCCGAGGATGACGTTGCGCAAAGCCACCGAGGCGGTAGCACCCACGGCCGATTTGACCTGTGTCGTGTCGGCGGCGAGCCGCGAGACGATCTCGCCCGACTGGGCCGTGTCGAAGAAGGAGGGCGACAGCGTCGTGACGTGGGCAAAGACATCGCGGCGGATATCGGCAACGACGCGCTCGCCCAGCGTGATGACGAAATAGTAGCGGCTGGCAGACGCCGCCGCCAGCACGGCGGCCATCACCACCAGCATGGCGAAATATTCGGCAATGAAGCTGGAATCGGAAGCGGAAAAGCCGTGGTCGATCATCCGCCGCACGGCCAGCGGCAGCGCCAGCGTCGTCGCCGCGGCGACGGCCAGCGAGACGATCGCGCCGATGACCATTTTGCGGTAATGGGTGATGTAGGGAAACAGGCGCTGCAGCGGCCTCAGCGAGCGCCTGCGCTCGTCTGCATCGCCGCTGATGTTCGCCATGACCGTGTCCTTTGGCCTTTTGAGGTTTGCGCCATCAATATGCGCTTGCCGCGGCCTTGTGATTCAATTCCGGCTGATGTATAGGCTCGCCGACCGTTTTAGAAGCCGTGGCTCCTCAATAGCTGCGGCTTCGAGTTTTAAAAAGGGGCGCATCGACGCAGGCTTTAGCCCGTCGGCAGCACCCGGCAGCCAGGAACAGAACCATGAAGACCGACATCCATCCCGACTACCACACCATCAAGGTCGTCATGACCGACGGCACCGAATACATGACCCGTTCGACCTGGGGCAAGGAAGGCGATACGATGAACCTCGATATCGACCCGACCACCCATCCGGCCTGGACCGGCGGCCAGCAGACCCTGCTCGACCGCGGCGGCCGCCTGTCGAAGTTCAAGAAGCGCTTCGAAGGTTTCGGCCTGTAAGGTCGAAGAACGCTCAAGCCGCATTGGCTGCCTGCAGATAAAAAACCCGCCCTTGTGGCGGGTTTTTTATTCAGCGGATCGTCGCGCGAACGAAATCGCCCTTGATGACGATCGAGGGTTTGGCGCCGGCGGTGTTGGGAAGCGAACTGTCGACGAAGGACGCCAAAGCTATCACCGAATAGCTGATCGGAACCTGCTGGCCGAAGGACAGCATGGCATCCAGCGCCTTGCCGGCAATCGCGATGTTTTCGTCCTGCCGGATGCTGCCATAGAAGAGATTGACCTTCAGCGCCTCGCCCTTGAGATCGATGCTCGAAGCATGCCCGTCGAGTGAAACATCGGCGGCCTTGCCGGCGATGGCGATGGTAGAGAAATTCCCCGCCATGTTGGCTTGCAGCGCCGCCTGGTCGATCGACACGGAACTCTCGGGTTGGATGTTGGCGTTGATCTCGACCACGCAGTCCGAAGGGTCCAGCCATGAGGAGGGAGCAACGTCGATGCGTAGCGTCGAGGCCACCAGCTTCATGTCGCTGGCGGAACGGCAGTCACTGGCGAACCAACTCGAATACCAGCTCGCAAACCAGCCTTCGCGGCGGCCGCTGATCGTCGCGTGGTAGGGTGCCGCGGACGAAGTGGTGAGCTTGACGGAACTGGCTTCGCCGGTGATGACGACGGCGCTCACCCCGACGAGATCGAGCGTCTTGGCGGCCTCATCGGTCGCCGGCGATGCCAGGGCAACGCCGGCAAAAGGCAGCAAGACGAGAATTGCGGATTCCATCATTGTCTCCGATCATGTTGGGCGGTCGCGACTGGACCGTGGCGTTGTCGAGATGATCTGAAACGTCGATTTCCGCGACCTTGATCGCGATCCGGGACGACCGCGAACGCAATCCGGGTCATTGTCGGCCGCTGCCCGCTTTGGAACCACGCTTGCGATCATGATCTTCATTCCCCTGCCATTCGTCGTTGCCCTGTTGCTGGTCATCCTGCTCGTGCAGATGGTCCGCCGAAACGAGGCCGATCTGCGTGAAAACATCGCCTTCATGCTGCTGATCGCCGCCTATGCCTTGCAGTCGGTGCTGATCGGCATTCGCTGGGGTTATGATGTCAGGGCAATCATGCCGTTTCAGTCGGTCCTGGCGACACTGATCGCACCCCTTGCCTGAATAGCCTTCAGCGGTTTGGCAAGGAACCGTCCGCGCATCGCCTGGCATTACTCTGGCCGCATTTGCTGCCGGCCTGCCTGGTTGTCCTGCTCCTGATCTTCTGGCGCGAGCCGGTCGGGCCGGTGATCATCCTCGTTTTCCTGTCCTATGGCGCCGCCCTCCTTTGGCTAGCGCTGGCCGGTCCGGATGTTCTTGTCGAATCGCGGCTCGACGGCGTCCTGCGGTCCTACCGATCGCTGTTGGTGACGGCGCTGGCGATCCTTGCATCGCCGGTCACCGACATCATCATCAGCTTCGACCTCGAATGGACAGGCGGCAGTCATTCCGGCGCGGTGATTGCCGCCGCCAACGTCCTGGCGCTGCTGCTGCTCGGCGGCGCGGCCGCTGTTGCCAGCGAAACCGCTGCTTCCGACGAAGAGGAAGAGGATGTGTCGCACGCCCAAACCACGCCACGGGCAACCAGCGAAGATTCCGCGATCGCGGCGGCGGTCGACGCGCTGATGACATCGAAAGATCTCTACAAGGATGTCGATCTCAACCTCGGGCGCATCGCCAGGCGGCTCGGCCTCCCCGCGCGGCAAGTGTCATCGGCGGTCAATCGCGTCCACGGATCGAGCGTATCCCAATACGTCAACGGCAGGAGGATCGATGAGGCCCGCCGCTTGCTCGCGGCGACCGACGAACCGATCACCCGCATCATGCTCGACGCCGGTTTCCTCAGCAAATCGAACTTCAACCGTGAGTTCCGGCGCATCACCGGCCTGAGCCCGAAGGCATGGCGGCGGAAGTATCGGCCGCCGAAGGGCACGATGCCGGCCATCTCCTTGCCAGACAAGGGAAAATGAATGCGCGCGGCGCCGGTCAGGCGCCGAGCAACTCCCGCAGAGCCATCCGCTTGTAGGCCGCAACCAGCCTGTCACCCTCTTGCCGGTCGACCGAAATCGCCAGCCGCATTGCTGCCTCGCCCATCTGCCAGATGAGAAATGCCGTCGTTTCCAGCGCTTCCGGATCGGCGGACGGCCGCAACCGCTTCAGCACCGCCGTGAGGAATTCGGCGTTGGCCCGGCTGTCGGCAAGCTCAAGCTCGCGCAATGCTTTGTCGGCCTGTGTCCCCGACCAGATGTCGCGCATCACCGGCTCGGCCAGGAATAACCGGTAGTAGATATCCACCAGCTCCGAAAACGCCTGGCGCAGGCCTTCGGCGTCATTGACCTCGGCCAGTGCTGCCGCAATGCAGGCCTGGCTTTCGGCGGTGTAGCGTTCGGCCAGCGCCCAAATGATTGCCCGCTTGTCCGGGAAGAACTGGTAGAGCGAGCCGATCGACACGCCGGCCCTCTCGGCCACCTCGCCCATGCGCATCGCATCGCTGCCTTGCTCGGCGATCAGCGCCGACGCTGCGGCCAGCATGCGCTCGACCCGCTCGCGGCTACGCTGCTGGCTCGGCGCCCGGCGCGGCGATGCGATCTGGCCATCCTGTGAATCCGATACGGCAGAGCCTTCCATCACTGTCTCCAGGCGAACAATCAACAAATTGGCTTGACTCGCAAAATACGAGGGTTTATCACGTTTGGCAAATGTGAGGATTACTCACATTTGCAAACTGAGGAAAATCGACATGAACCCTACTGTAACGAAACCAACTTTGATCCTCGGCGGCACCGGCAAGACCGGCCGCCGCCTCGCTGAGCGGCTGACGGCGCGTGGCCTGCCGGTAAAGATCGGCTCGCGCTCGGGTACGCCGCCCTTCGACTGGGAAAATAGCACGACCTGGGAACCCGCACTTGATGGTGTGGGCGCCGTCTACATCAGCTACTATCCTGATCTTGCGGTGCCCGGCGCGGCCGACACGGTCGGCGCCTTCTCTCGTCTTGCCGTGGAGTGTGGTGTGCGTCGGCTGGTACTGCTGTCGGGGCGCAGCGAAACGGAAGCACAGCGCGCCGAAGAGATGCTCAAAGCTTCAGGCGCCGATTGGACGATCCTGCGCTGCGCCTGGTTTTCCCAGAACTTCAGTGAAGGCTTCCTCGTCGAATCTTTGCAGGAGGGCGAGGTGGCGTTGCCTGTCGGTAGTGTGGGCGAACCATTTGTGGATGCCGACGATATCGCGGAGGCCGCCTTTACCGTGCTAACCCAGCAAGGACATGTCGGAGAGCTCTATGAGCTGACCGGGCCGCGGCTGCTGAGCTTTGCCGACGCGGTCGCCGAGATCGGCAGGGCCGCCGGCCGCGACATTCGTTTCAAGCGGGTTTCCTATGCCGAGTTCACCACCGCCATCGCCGAGCACGAGTTGCCGGCAGAGTTCGCCTGGCTGCTCAACGAGCTGTTCACCGAAGTGCTCGACGGCCGCAACGAAACGCTGACCGACGGCGTCCAGCGCGTGCTCGGCCGCGCCCCAAAAGACTTTTCCACCTACGCAACCGAAACCGCCGCCACGGGCATCTGGAGGAACTGACATGATCATGAAACTGCTTCCCACCCTCACCTTCGTCGCTGCCATTGGCTCAGGCGTTGTCGGCGGCGTTTTCTTCGCCTTCTCCAACTTTATCATGCCGGCGCTCGCCCGCTTGCCTGCCGGAGGCGGCATCGCCGCCATGAATTCGATCAACATCACCGTGATTACGCCGGCATTCATGACCGCGCTATTCGGCACCGGGCTGGTCTGTCTTGTGCTTGCCGCCGGCGCTCTTATCGGCTGGAGCCAGCCGGGCGCGTTCTGGCTTCTCGCCGGCGCCCTGATCTATCTCGTCGGCAACCCGATCGTGACGATGATGTTCAACGTGCCGCTCAACAACGCCCTGGCCGCCGTCGATCCGGCAAGCGCCAACGGCGCCGCGGTATGGGCCACTTATCTCAAGGACTGGGTGATGTGGAACCATGTCCGCACCACCACCGCCATCGTGGCGCTGGGCTGCTTTATCTTCGCGTGGCGGTGAATGCCGGGGCAAGAAGACCCTCAGGCAGGGTCCTTCGACTTATGACCCTTGCGATCGGCATGGCCGAGATCGCGATCCGGATCGATGACGTCGCGAACCAGTTGCTTGAGCTTTGCGGCGTCGGGAAAACCGCCGTCACGTTTGCGGTCCCAGACCAGCGTGTCATTGCAGGAAATGGTGAAGATGCCGCCGGTACCGGGCACCAGCGTCACTTCGCCGAGATCGGTGCCGAAAGTGGACAGCAGCTCCTGCGCCATCCAGCCGGCCCTGAGCAGCCACAGGCACTGCGTGCAATAGGTGATGCGGACTGTAGGCAGCGCGTGTTGGGTCATGCCGCGCTGAGCTTCGCCAAGGTCTCCTCGTCGACCTCGAAATTGGCGTAGACGCTCTGCACGTCGTCGTCATCTTCAAGCGTCGCGACCAGCTTCATCAGCGATTGTGCCCGCTCCTCGTCGACCGCGATATTGGTCTGCGGCTTCCAGATCGGCTTCACCGATTCAGCCTCGCCGAGCGCGCCTTCCAGCGCCTTCGACACCTCGCCGAGATTCTCGAAGGCGCAGTAGATCGTGTGGCCTTCCTCGTCCGACTGGACGTCGTCGGCGCCGGCCTCGATCGCCGCGTCCATCACCTTTTCGGCGCTGCCGGCCGATGCCGGATAGTAGATCTCGCCGACGCGGTCCCACATGAACGACACCGAGCCGGTCTCGCCCATCGCCCCGCCGGCCTTGGTGAAGGCAGCGCGCACATTCGACGCCGAGCGGTTGCGGTTATCGGTCAGCGCCTCGACGATCAGCGCGACGCCGCCCGGCCCATAACCCTCGTAGCGCACGGCCTCGTAGGTCTCGGCATCGCCCATCGACGCCTTGTTGATGGCGCGCTGGATGTTGTCCTTCGGCATCGACACCGCCTTGGCGTTCTGCACCGCAAGGCGCAGGCGAGGGTTCATCGATGGATCGGGCGTGCCGCTCTTGGCGGCGACGGTGATTTCGCGCGCCAGCTTGGAAAACATTTTCGATCGCACCGCATCCTGACGGCCCTTGCGGTGCATGATGTTCTTGAACTGTGAATGGCCAGCCATGGCACCCCTGTCGTCTTCTCGGCTAGAGCATCCGCGGCCTGGTGAACCACCCGGCGCCTTGCAAAGTGCTCGAATTCAAAATCTCAGAACGTCCTGCTGCGTCCGGACGGACGTACGGCGCTCTATGTCGGAATGGCCGGCTTATAGATAAATCGGCTCAATTCGTCCAGCCGCGCCGTGGCAGACGACACGCAAGGGCTTGAGACCCGAAAAGGCAGGCTTCGGCGGCCGTTCACCCCTCCAGATCGGACTTCAGCCGGTCGAGAATGCTGATCGCGTGCGTGGCATATTGGCTGATCCAGCGGTCGTGGATGTGCTTGATCGGCAGCGCGTTGAGATGGTTCCAACGCTCGCGGCCCTCGCGCCGCGCCACGACCATGTCGGCCTCCTCCAGCACTTTCAGATGCAGCATGATCGTGCAGCGGTCCATGTCGGGGAAGGCATCGCACAACATGCCGGTGGTCTGCGGCGCATCCTTCAGCCGGTCCAGCAACTCACGCCGGCGCGGATGCGCCAGCGCCTTGAAAACATTGTCGTCCCGCGAATGGCTTGACATGTTATGTTTCTATAACATATCGTTGAACCCTTCAAGGAAGGAGCTGTGGATATGTCTCTTGGATTCAGGGTTTCCGGCCGCATTGGCAAGCCGGTCGCCGAAGTCTTCGACGCGGTCGTCAATCCGAAGAAGCTTAGCGGCTATTTCACTACGATCGGCGGCGCCAGCGCGCCGCTGGTGGCTGGTGCCGGTGTTGTCTGGTGGGGCAAGGTCCCCGTCGAGGTCGACGAAGTGATCAAGGACAGCCGCATCGTGCTGCACTGGGACGCCTCCGATGCCGACGGCAAGCCAGCCTACAAGACCCGCATCGAGATGAATTTCGAACCGCTCGATGATGGCGGCACCTTTGTCACCATCGCCGAGACCGGCTGGCGCGAGGACGCGGTCGGCCTGAAGAAGTCCTATCTCAATTGCGAGGGCTGGTCGCAGATGCTGGCCTGCATGAAGGCCTATGTCGAATACGGCATCAATCTGCGCGACGGCTATTACCGCAGCGAGATGAAGGGCGAGCCGGCCAACGAGAACAACATCTGAAAAACCACCAAGATGACGGAGGCCTGCGATGAAGCAAGTGACGCCATTTCTGATGTTCGAGGGCAAGGCCGAAGAGGCAATGACCTTCTATTGCGAGACGATCCCCGACAGCAGCGTCCTTGACGTCACACGTTACGGCTCCGGCGAAGACGGCCCGGAAGGGACGGTCAAGCTGGCGCGCGTGTCCATAAGCGGTCTGGAAGTGATGGTCTACAACAGCCCCGTGCACCATGCCTTCACATTCACGCCGTCGGTCTCGATGTATGTGGATTGCTCCACGGAGGCAGAGCTGAACGGCATTGTCGAGGCCCTGGCCAAGCACGGCAAATTTCTGATGCCGCTGGACAATTATGGTTTCAGCCGCCGGTTTGCATGGCTCAACGACAGGTTCGGAGTCTCCTGGCAAATCAATTTGGCATAGCGGGTTCTGGACCGAACCGGCCAATCGAACCTGAACACGGGAATGGAGCCAGCAAATGACCGCGAAGATCAGCGGCGGCATCAACATCGCCATGAAAGTGCCGCCACATCAATACCAGGCAACGATCGCCTTCTATCGCGACGTCATCGGCCTGAAGCCATTCACGGCCAAGGCGCCCGCTATCGGCTTTGAACTCGGTCCCAGTCGCCTGTGGATCGACGAGGCGCCGATGCTTAGTCAGGCCGAGGTCTGGCTGGAACTGTTCACCGATGATTTTCCAGGCGCGGCGGACCATCTCGCCAGGGCCGGCGTCGTGCGCTGCGACGCCATCGAGGCACTGGGTGAAGGCTTTCGCGGCGGCTGGATCACCAACCCGGCCAACATCATTCACCTCGTGCGCGAACCCGATGCTTGGTGAACCGGGGCGGCGCCGTGGAAAGGAGGACGCTATGGAAATCCGTGAAACACCGACCGCCGAAGCCGGCATGCTGATAAGGCGGCCGGTCGCCGACGCGTTCGAAGCTATCGTTGATCCGGCGATCACGACAAAATTCTGGTTCACCCACGGCAGCGACAGGCTGGACAGCGGCAAGGAAATCCATTGGGAATGGCGCATGTATGGCGTCTCGACGACGGTAACGGTCAGCGAGATCGTGCCGAACGAGAAGATCGTCATGCAATGGAGCGATCCGCCGACCACGGTGGTGTGGACCTTTACCGAGATGCCGGGCGGCACGACCTTTCTCGAGGTCCGCAATTTCGGCTTTGCCGGCAGCCCCGATGAGCAGGTCAAGCAGGCGATCGACTCGACCGGCGGTTTTGCGCTGGTGCTCGCCGGCGCCAAGGCGTGGCTCGAGCAAGGCCTGACGCTTGGCCTGACCGGCGACCGCCATCCGAAGGGTTTGCCGGGGCATTAGGTCAACCGCGGTGGGCCATCCTCAGTGCCCGCCGCCCTTTGCCTTCTTCCGCCGCCGGGCCAGCATGTTGAGCCCTTCGACCAGTGCCGAAAAACCCATGGCAGCGTAGATGTAGCCCTTCGGAACGTGGTAACCCATGCCGTCGGCGATCAGCGTCATGCCGATCATCAGCAGGAAGCCGAGCGCCAGCATGACGATGCTGGGGTTCCTGGCGATGAAATCGGCCAGCGGCCCGGCCGCCAGCATCATCACGCTCACCGCCACGATCACCGCGATGTACATGATCGCGATTTCGTCGGTCATGCCGACCGCGGTGATGATTGAGTCGATCGAGAAGACGAGGTCGAGCAGCAATATCTGGAAGATGGCGCCGGCCAGCGAAAGCTGCAGCGTTTCGCCCATCATCGTGTCCGGGTGATCATCGAGATCGACCGTGTGGTGGATCTCCTTGGTCGCCTTCCAGACGAGGAACAGGCCGCCGGCAATCAGGATCAGGTCGCGCCATGAAAAGCCGTGGCCGAAGGCGGTGAATATCGGCATCGTCAACTGGACGATGATCGAGATGGTGGCCAGCAGGATCAGCCGCATCATCAGCGCGGCGGAGATGCCGAGCCGCCGGGCGCGGGCTCGCTGCGCTACCGGCAATTTGTTGGTCAAAATCGAGATGAAGATCAGATTGTCGATGCCGAGCACGACCTCCAGCACGATCAGCGTCAGCAGCGCGACCCATGCCGTCGGGTCGGAGACAAAGGCGAAATGCGGCGCCAGGAATTCGACTAGCTGCATGGAGGTCGTCCCCTCTACGATCTAGAGCAGTTTCGCCGGCAATTGGGTATTGCAAGCGTCCATATCAATGTCACGACCAGAAGGAAGGAGCCGTTTCCTCCAGCCGCGGGCCGCGGCGAAACGGCGCGATCCGTTCAGTCAGGCCGCTACGGTCGGAAATGTCGACGCCGACGCCGCACAATGTCGCCGGTCCGGTCGACGCCTCGAAACGGCCTTTCGGCACCTTGGACAAAAACCGGTTGAGCGGCTCCTCCTTGTCCATGCCGAGCGAGGAATCGTAATCGCCGCACATGCCGGCATCGGAAATATAACCGGTGCCGCCATTGAGGATCTGGTGATCGCCGGTCGGCTGATGCGTGTGGGTGCCGACAACAAGGCTGGCACGGCCGTCGACGAAATGGGCGAAGCACATTTTTTCCGAGGTCGCCTCGGCATGGAAATCGATGACGATCGCATCGGCCTGCTCGCCAAGCGGACAAGCGGCAAGTTCGCGCTCGCCGGCCTGGAATGGATCGTCGAGCTCGGGATGCATGAACACCCGGCCCATGATGTTGGCGACCAGCACGCGCGCGCCGTTCCTGGCGATGTAGACGCCCGAGCCGCGCCCCGGCGTGCCTTTCGGGAAATTGGACGGACGCAGGAAGCGTTCCTCGCGCGGCGCGAAAATCAGCGCATCGCGCTGGTCCCAGACATGGTTGCCGGTGGTGACGACATCGGCGCCGGCCGAGATCGTCTCGCGAAAAATCTCCTCGGTGATGCCGAAGCCGCCGGCGGCGTTCTCGCCATTGACGATGACGAAGTCGAGTTTGAAATCCGAGATCAGGCCGGGCAGTTGTTCCCACACCGCCGTACGTCCTGTCTTGCCGACCATGTCGCCGAGGAAGAGAAGTCTCATATAAGCGTGATCCCGAACCGAAGGTCAGCGAAGCAAAAAGCTGCATGACTTTCGGAAAAGACCATGCGTCCAGGAACTTATCTACAATTTCGGCGCGAACAGGCGCAACCCGCTCTCGGTGAGTATTTCCGGAATGATCACGTCATGCGGCTCGTCCGGCACCAGGGCCACCTCCTGGCAGTCGAAGGCAATGCCGATCAGCCGCGGCTGCTGTCCGTTGTCGGCCAGCCGCGCGATCGCCCGGTCGTAATAGCCGGCGCCGTAACCGATGCGGTGGCCGCGCGCATCGAAGGCGGCAAGCGGCACCAGCATCACCTGCGGATCGAGTACCTCGGCTTCCTCATGCGGCCCGACGGTGCCGAAGCCCATGTCGATCATTGGCGCGCCGCGCACCAGTTCGCGAAAAACGATGGTGGTCTTGTCGAGAATGGCAGGCAGGCAGAGCCTCGCGCCCTTCTCGCGCAAGGCAAACATCAGCGGCCGGACGTCGACTTCCGAGCGCATCGGCCAGAAGCCTGAGACGATCTGGCCCGGCTCGACGGTGATCCGGTCGCGCGCCGTCTCGGCCATTTCGAGTGCTGCCTCTACCCGCCAGAACGGATCGAGCGCGTCGCGGCGCCCGAGGGCTTCGTTGCGGAGATTTTTTTTCAGGTCTTTTCGGAAGGTCATGGAGCCAGGATAGAAAAAGTCGGATCTGGACGGGGTTTTGGGAGCGACGTTTCCTACCGCATGGCCCACTGAAATGTGAGTGACGATCCACACAACCGGTGGAGAGAGCGATCCCGGGAACCTACAAAGTAGGTGGGCGCCGTATGAGAAAACCCACGGGTCTTCCCAGGGACAGCTCCCTAGGGATCATTAAGGCCCCGGGGAAAATGTTCTCCTGCCGGGAAGCGCAGACCGTCCCCGCCAATATAGGCAGACGGCAGGCCCAGCGCCAGAGAGACGACACGCTTCGAGTCTTAAATCGACGCAGAACCCCTCAACGAGGTCAGCGCCGGCAAAATCCCCGCTTCGCCAGCAGCGCCTTGCACACCGAAGGCCGCGTCCTTAGGGTCGCGCGATGAACCCGGGAGCAAAAATGCGTTTCGAAGGCACGGCAGCCTATGTTGCCGACAAGGATCTGATGGTGGCGGTCAACGCGGCGATCGCGCTGGAGCGGCCGTTGCTGGTCAAGGGCGAGCCCGGCACCGGCAAGACCGAACTTGCCCGCCAGGTGGCGGCAGCGCTCGGTCTGGATCTGATCGAATGGCACGTCAAATCGACCACGCGGGCGCAGCAGGGTCTCTATGAATACGATGCCGTCTCGCGGCTGCGCGACAGCCAGCTCGGCGACGAGCGCTTCAACGACATTCGCAATTACATCAAGCGCGGCAAATTATGGAATGCCTTTGCCGCCGGCAAGAAAGTCGTGCTTCTGATCGACGAGATCGACAAGGCCGATATCGAGTTCCCCAACGATCTGTTGCAGGAATTGGATAGGATGGAGTTCTTCGTCTACGAGACCGGCGAGACCATCCGCGCCACCGTCCGGCCGATCGTCATCATCACCTCCAACAACGAGAAGGAATTGCCGGACGCCTTCCTGCGCCGCTGCTTCTTCCACTACATCCGCTTCCCCGACGTCGACACTTTGCACAAAATCGTCGACGTGCATTATCCCGGCATCAAGCAGAAACTGGTGCGAGCGGCATTGACCCAGTTCTATGAGATCCGCGATGTGCCCGGCCTGAAGAAGAAGCCGTCGACCTCCGAGGCACTCGACTGGATCCGCCTGCTGGTCGCCGACGACATCGCGCCCGAGGACCTGCGCGCCGACCCGAAGAATGCGTTGCCGAAACTGCATGGCGCGTTGCTGAAGAACGAACAGGACGTGCATCTGTTCGAGCGCCTGGCCTTCATGGCGAGACGGCAGGGGTGAGGGGCTGGTCAGTCGGAAGCCGACGAAAGCCCTCGGACAGCGGTTTCCCGTCGCTGGACCGTTGCCCTTGGTCAGGGACGGAGGCAGCTTCGGGTTGCCGAGTTCAGAGGGAAATGAAATGACCGAGATCACCGTCCGCCCATTGGCGCAATCCGACCATGCCGATTGGCGGCGTCTGTGGACCGCCTATCTCACCTTCTACGAAACCAAGTTGCCGGAAGCGGTTTACGCCGTCACCTGGAAGCGGCTGTTCACGGCGGGCGAGTTCGAGCCGAAAGGCTTCATCGCCACCCTCGACGGCAAGGCCGTCGGCCTGACGCACTATCTCTACCATCGCTCCTGCTGGTCGGAGATAAACAACTGCTATCTGCAGGACCTGTTTGCCGACCCCGATGTGCGCGGCAAGGGCGTCGGCGCCGCCCTGATCGAAGCGGTCAGGCAGGAAGCCGGCAAGATCGGCGTCAAGAACGTCTACTGGATGACGCACGAGACCAACACCACCGCACGCAAGCTCTACGACCATGTGGCGCGCAGGACCGGCTTCATCGAGTATGATCTGCTGTAGACCGTGAGATGTTCATCCCCTTCTTCCTCGAACTGAAGGCAGCGCGGGTTCCGGTCTCGCTCCGCGAATATCTGTCGCTGCTGGAGGGGCTGGAGGCCGGGCTGGTCGACTATGATGTTGAGGGCTTTTACTATCTCGCCCGCGCCGCTCTGGTGAAGGACGAGCGCCACATCGACCGCTTCGACCAGGTCTTTTCGCACATCTTCAAAGGTGTCGAGGCGCGGGCTGGCGAAAACCCGGTCGATGTCGCAAACATCCCGGAGGAATGGCTGCGGAGGCTCGCCGAAAAGCACCTGACCGATGAGGAGAAGAAGCTGGTCGAGGCGCTGGGCGGCTTCGAAAAGCTGATGGCGAGGCTGAAGAAGCGGCTGGAGGAGCAAAAGGGCCGACATCAGGGCGGTTCGAAATGGATCGGCACCGGCGGCACCTCGCCCTTCGGCGCCTATGGCTACAATCCCGAAGGCGTGCGCATCGGCCAGCACGAAAGCCGCAACCGCCGTGCGGTAAAAGTCTGGGACAAACGCGAGTTCAGGAACTTCGACGATGCCGTCGAGCTCGGCACCCGCAACATCAAGGTCGCGCTGAAGCGCTTGCGCCGCTGGGTGCGCGAAGGCGCCGAAGAGGAATTCGACCTGCCAGGGACCATCCACGCCACCGCCGAGCACGGATATCTCGACGTTAAGACACAACCCGAACGTCGCAATGCGGTCAAGCTGCTGATGTTCTTCGATGTCGGCGGCTCGATGGACGACCACATCAGGAGCGTCGAGGAGCTATTTTCGGCTGCCCGCGCCGAATTCCGCCAGCTCGAATATTTCTATTTCCACAACTGCCTCTACGAGGGCGTGTGGAAGGACAATCGCCGCCGCCATGCCGAGGTGATTCCGACCTTCGATCTCCTGCATAAATATGGCCCCGACTACAAGGTGATCGTCGTCGGCGACGCCTCGATGAGCCCCTACGAGATCGCCCATCCCGGCGGCTCGGTCGAGCACTGGAACAAGGAGGCCGGCGCCGTCTGGCTTGGGCGGTTGCTGCAGCAATGGCCAAATGCCATATGGCTCAACCCGGAAGCCGAGAAGAACTGGGGTTTTACCCATTCGATTGCCATGATCCGCGATATTTTTGACGGCCGCATGTTTCCACTGACGCTCGCCGGCCTCGAAGCCGCGACGAAGCAACTTTCAAGGAAGCACTGAATGGATCCACGCAAAACAGGAAGGTCGACCTGTTTCCTTTGCCTGCAATGCGGTGTCCAGTTCGCGGCGACAGCGACGCCGCCGCGACATTGCCCGATCTGCGAGGACGAGCGGCAATATGTGCGTTGGGAGGGCCAGGCCTGGACCACGCCGGAAGAGCTCGCCGCCGGCCATCGGCTCGTGATGAGAGACGACGCCGGCGTGCTCGCCTTCGGCATCGAGCCGCGCTTCGCCATCGGCCAGCGGGCATTGCTGGCGCAAACGCCGCACGGCAATGTGCTGTGGGACTGCATTTCGATGGTCAGCGACGAGGCGGTGGCCGAGATCAACCGCCGGGGCGGCCTCGCCGCGATCGCCATTTCCCACTGCCATTATTATTCGGCAATGGTCGAGTGGAGCGAGGCGTTTGGCGGCGTGCCGATTTATCTGCACGCCGATGATTGTCAGTGGATCATGCGGCCGCATCCGGCGATCATCAGCTGGCAAGGCGAGACGCGCGCCATAAACCCGTCGCTGACGCTCATCCGCTGCGGCGGCCACTTTGCCGGTGGCCAGGTGCTGCACTGGAAGCGCGACGGCGGCAATGCCATCCTGGCCGGCGACATCGTGCAGGTGACGCCGACTCGCCGCCATCTCAGCTTCATGTACAGCTACCCGAACTACATCCCGCTCAACGCTTCGAAAGTGCTCGGCATCAAGGCCGCGCTGGAGCCTTTCGCGTTCGACCATATCTATGGCGCGTGGTGGAACCAGAACGTCATCGGAGATGCAAAGGCGGCATTTTCAGCATCGGTTGCGCGCTATCTCGCCGCCATCGCCTGAGGAATTCTTCGCGACAGGATAGAAATACGGGCAAACGCGGTAACAAATCCCTATTTCAGGCGAAGTTGGGAAGGCAACCCAAATAGCGACCTAAGCTAAGAGGAAAAAATGGACAGCCACACCTACCCCGTTACCCGCACCGACGCCGAATGGCGCGCCCGGCTGACGCCTGAGCAATATGCGGTGATGCGCAACCACGGCACCGAGCGGCCGGGAAGCTGCGCCCTGCTGCACGAGAAGCGCGCCGGCACCTTCTCCTGCGTCGGCTGCGACCAACCCTTGTTTGAATCCAAGCTGAAATTCGAGAGCGGCACCGGCTGGCCGAGCTTCAACGACCCGGTGCCGGGTTCGCTCGAGACTACTGTCGACCGCAGCTACGGCATGGTCCGCACCGAATGCCATTGCGCCCGCTGCGGCAGCCATCTCGGCCACGTCTTCGAGGACGGCCCGCCGCCGACCGGTCTGCGCTATTGCATCAACGGCGTGGCGCTCAAATTCGAGCCGGCCGCCTGATCGTCAGGCCACGACCACCAGGATCAGCCACAACGTGGCGCCAAGCGTCATCAGCGAGGCCTTGGCGCCACTTGATTTTCCGGCAGTTCGCCAAACGGCAAAAGTCAGGAAGATGTTGTAGGGCACCGGCGCGAAATGCACCGCCAGAACCAGCGCAAGCGGCAGCTTCAGCCCGAGCAGAATGAGCGCCACCACCGACGACGCGACGTTGATCGCTGTGCCGACAACAACCAGGTCGCGCCAGAACAGCCGATCGAGCGGCACGCCGCCGAGCCAGCGTGAGCGGAAGAAGGCGGCAACGCGCGACATGATCGTCATCGATCCACCGGCTCCCTCGCTCTGCTCACCAGCGCAACCCTTCCACAAGGATTGCGTCTGGAAACCCTGCTTTATTCCTGACCCAGAACTTCGGCAATCGCGCGCTCGAAACGCGAGGCTTCCGTCACCAGCCAGTCGGTCATCGCCGGCCAATTGTCTTCGGCAAAACAATTCACCCGCCACATCGAATTGATGCCGAGGCCGTCGCAACTTTGTTCTGGCCTGAGCTTCAGCCTGTCTTCGATGGCCGGCTGGAACGGCTTCAGCCGCGACCAGGCTTGCGTGGCACCGAACTTCTCGTTGCGGCCGAAGAAGACGCCGACATGATTCTGCGCAGGCGCGACGTACATGGAAAGGACCAATGCGAAGTCGGGCAGCCCACGCTGCCAGAACCACGGTCCACGCCTCGCCAGCAGAGCCCTTTCATCCGGATGCCGTTCCGCGAACAGCGTCCAGAAGCTGCGTTGGCGGAATTCAGAGGCGCGGCGGGCGCCAAAATCGAATTCGCTCATGTTCGAACCGTTGAGGGGCGCCGCAACCGGCGCCCAAGGCTATTACCGGCCTACACCATTCCAAGCGCGGCCTTGTACAGATCGAGGATGGACTCCTCTTCCTGCCGCTCGGCCTGGTCCTTCTTGCGCAGCCGGATGATCGACCGCATCGCCTTAGTGTCGAAGCCGGTGCCCTTGGCCTCGGCGAACACTTCCTTGATGTCGTCGGCAATCGTCTTCTTCTCTTCCTCGAGCCGCTCGATACGCTCGATGAAGGCGCGCAACTGGCCGGCGGCAACAGTCTGGCTGGTCTCGGTGATGTCGTCGGCCATATTCTTCTCTCCGCGTCGTTTTCTCACCGCGACTCGGGGTGACCCGAGCGGCGAATTGCAGCGGTTCGATGCCCGACCGGGCGCGGCGGGTCAAGGTGCTATCGATGCGGCATGAAGGGCTGCTGCCAGGCGCCGACAAGGCTGTCTGATGCCGGCCTATTTCACCCGAATGCGATCAGCAGATCCTTGGCATCAATCTGGTCGCCGGCCTTGACGAGCATCTCGGCTATGGTGCCGTCGCGCTCGGCATGCAGCGCCGTTTCCATCTTCATCGCTTCGATCGACAGCAGCACGTCGCCGGCCTTCACCGCCTGGCCGGCAGCGACCGCAAGCGCCGAGACGACGCCGGGCATCGGCGCGCCGACATGCGCCTCATTGCCCGGCTCCGCCTTGCGCCGTGCCTTGGCAGCGGACGCGCCATGCGCCCGGTCCGGTACCTTCACGCGGCGCGGCTGGCCGTTGAGCTCGAAGAACACGGTGACCATGCCCTTTTCGTCGACATCGCCCATGGCAAGGCAGCGCACCACCAGCGTCTTGCCTTTCTCGATGTCGACGAAAATCTCGTCTTCCGGCTTCATGCCGTAGAAATAGGTCGGTGTCGGCAGCACGCTGACCGGGCCGTAGGTCTCCTGCGCGGCGGCGAAATCCGAAAACACCTTCGGATACATCAGCCACGACGCGAACTCGAACTCACTGAGCTTGCGCTCGAGCTTTTCCTCGACCTCCCTGCGGCTGGCCGTGAGGTCCGCCGCCTTGAGCAGCGAACCCGGCCGCACCGTGATCGGCTTTTCGCCCTTCAGCACCTTCTTCTGCAATGGCTTTGGCCAGCCGCCCGGCGACTGGCCGAGGTCGCCGCGCAACATCGACACCACAGAATCCGGGAAGGCGATGTCCCGCGCCGGATTCTCGACGTCGGCGACGGTCAGGTCCTGGCTGACCATCATCAGCGCCATGTCGCCGACGACCTTGGACGACGGCGTCACCTTGACGATATCGCCGAACATCAGATTGACGTCGTGATAGGTCTGCGCCACTTCGTGCCAGCGCGTCTCCAGCCCAAGCGAGCGCGCCTGTTCCTTGAGGTTGGTGAACTGCCCGCCAGGCATTTCGTGCAGATAGACCTCCGATGCTGGCCCCTTCAGGTCGCTTTCGAAGGCGGCGTACTGGTTGCGCACCGCCTCCCAGTAGAACGAGATATTCCTGATCCATTGCGGGTCGAGGCCCGGATCGCGCTCGGTGCCCTTCAGCGCCTCGACGATCGAACCCAGGCATGGCTGCGAGGTGTTGCCAGATAGCGAATCCATCGCCGCGTCGATGCCGTCGACACCGCTCTCCACCGCTGCCAGCACGGTGGCCGCCGACAGGCCGGATGTGTCGTGCGTGTGGAAGTGGATCGGCAGGTCTGTCGCCTCGCGCAGTGCCTTGAACAGCACGCGGGCAGCACTCGGCTTTAGAAGCCCCGCCATGTCCTTGACGGCAATGATATGGGCGCCCGCCGCCTGCAATTCGCTGGCCAGGCCGACATAGTATTTCAGATCGTATTTCGCCCGCGCCGGATCGAGTATGTCGCCGGTATAGCAGATCGCCGCTTCGATCAGCTTGCCCTCGGCGCCGACCGCATCCATGGCCACACGCATGTTCTCGACCCAGTTCAGGCAGTCGAAGACGCGGAACAGGTCGATGCCGCCAGCAGCGGCCTGGTGGACGAAATGCTGGACGACATTGTCGGGATAGTTAGTATAGCCAACGCCGTTGGCGCCACGCAGAAGCATCTGCAGCAGAAGATTGGGTGCTGCCTCGCGCACCAGCGACAGCCGCTCCCATGGATCTTCGGTGAGGAAGCGCATGGCGACGTCGAATGTTGCGCCGCCCCAGCATTCGAGTGACAAAAGCTGCGGCAGAGCGCGCGCATAGGTGCCGGCGATGCCGGCGATGTCATAGGTGCGCACACGCGTCGCGAGCAAGGATTGATGCCCGTCGCGCATTGTCGTGTCGGTGACCAGCACCTCTTTTTGCTCGCGCATCCACGCCGCGAATTTCTCCGGCCCGAGCACGTCGAGCTTCTGCTTGCTGCCGTCAGGCACATTGCCGTTGAGATATGGCACCACCGGTGGCGCCGCATCTGCTTTTGGCTGCGGCCGGCCGCGCGTCTCGGGATGGCCATTGACCGAAACGTCGGCAAGATAGTTGAGCAGCTTGGTCGCGCGGTCCTGCCGCTTCACGCTGGCGAACAGTTCCGGCGTCGTGTCGATGAACTTGGTGGTGTAGGAATTGTCGGCGAAGCTCCGGTGATTGATGATCGCCTCGAGAAAGGTGAGATTGGTCGCCACGCCCCGGATTCGGAATTCGCGCAACGCCCGGTTCATGCGGGCGATGGTCTCGGCCGGCGTCGGCGCCCACGCCGTCACCTTTTCCAGCAATGGATCGTAGAAGCGGGTGATGACCGCGCCCGAATAGGCGGTGCCCCCATCAAGGCGGATGCCGAAGCCGGTGGCGCCGCGATAGGCGGTGATGCGGCCATAGTCGGGGATGAAATTATGCTCGGGGTCTTCAGTGGTGATGCGGCACTGCAGCGCGTGCCCGTTGAGCCTGATGTCCTTCTGCGTCGGCACGCCCGATTCCGCCGTGCCGATGGCAAAGCCGTCGAGTATGTGGATCTGTGCTTTGACGATGTCGATGCCGGTCACTTGTTCGGTGACGGTGTGCTCGACCTGGATGCGCGGATTGACCTCGATGAAATAGAATTTTCCGGTATCGGCATCCTGCAGGAACTCGACCGTGCCGGCGCCGATATAGCTGGTTTCGCGCGCGATCCTCAGCGCATAGGCGCAAAGCTCCTCGCGCTGCGACATTTCGAGATAGGGAGCCGGCGCCCGCTCGACCACTTTCTGGTTGCGGCGCTGGATCGAACAATCGCGCTCGAACAGATGCACCGCATTGCCATGCGTGTCGCCCAGCACCTGCACCTCGACATGGCGGGCGCGCTCGATCAGCTTCTCGAGATAGACCTCGTCCTTGCCGAAAGCCGCCTTCGCCTCACGCTTGCCTTCCATCACCTCGCGGGCGAGATCGGCCTCGGAGCGGATGGCGCGCATGCCGCGGCCGCCGCCGCCCCAGGACGCCTTGAGCATCACCGGGTAGCCGATCGTCCTGGCGAGTTCCTTCACCGCCGCCATGTCGTCCGGCAAGGGATCGGTGGCGGGAATTACCGGCACACCGACTTCGATTGCGAGATTGCGGGCGGCGACCTTGTTGCCCAGCCTGCGCATCGTATCCGGCTTTGGCCCGATGAAGATGATGCCGGCCGTGGCGCAGGCCTCGGCGAATTCCGGGCTCTCCGACAGCAGGCCGTAGCCTGGATGGATGGCATCGGCGCCCGAAAGCCTGGCGACGCGGATAACCTCCTCGATCGACAGATAGCTTTCGATCGGCCCCATATCCCTGGTCAGGTGCGGCCCGCGCCCGACCTGGTAGCTTTCGTCGGCCTTGAAGCGATGCAGGGAGTATTTGTCTTCCTCCGCCCAGATCGCCACGGTTTTGAGGCCGAGTTCATTAGCCGCGCGGAAGACGCGGATGGCAATTTCGGAGCGGTTGGCGACAAGGATCTTCGAGATTGCCAAGGACAGGGCTCCGGACACGGGGAAGGGAACTGCCGGACATGATTAGCGCGAAAATGCTGCAGTGCAAACAAAATCGGGCAGCGGCTAAACCGATTTAAATCAACTCGATGCCGTCAAAACGGAAATGCCCGGCGCAAGCGCCGGGCATCTCCAAAATTATCGTCGTCGACAGGCTTACATCTTCTGGATGTAGGTGTACTTGCCGTCGTCGCCCTTCTTCCACTCGTACATGACGTAGCCGGGCAACGTCGGATCGCCCTTCGCGTCATAGGAGAGGTCGCCCAGAACGGTCTTGAACGGACCCTTCTCATGCAGCGCCTTGGCAACTTCCTGCGGGTCGTTCGACTTGGCAACGGTGGCTGCTTCGGCGATCGCCTGCATGGCGGCGTAGGAGTAAAGCGTGTAGGCCTCCGGTTCGAAGCCCTGCGCGCGGAACTTCTCGACGAGTTCCTTGTTCGTCGGGATCAGACGCGGATCCGGGCCGAACGTGTTCAGCGTGCCCGCAACTGCGTCGCCAGCGATCGAGGCCAGCTCGTTCGACACGATGCCGTCGCCGGAAACCAGCGTCGCCTTGAGGCCCTGGTCAGCCGCCTGGCGGATGATCAGGCCGGCTTCGGTGTGCAGGCCACCCCAATAGATGATGGAAACGCCGGCTTCCTTCATCTTGGCGATCAGCGCCGAGAAGTCCTTGTCGCCGACATTGACGCCTTCGTACATGACTTCCGTCAGGCCGGCTGCGTTCATCGCCTTCTTGGTCTCATCGGCAAGGCCCTGGCCGTAGGTCGTCTTGTCGTGGATGACCGCGATCTTGGCATCCTTGAAGTTCGCCGCGAGATAGGCGCCGGCGATGCTGCCCTGCTGGTCGTCACGTCCGCAGGTGCGGAACGTGTTCCACATGCCGCGTTCGGTGAACTTCGGATTGGTCGCGGCCGGCGTGATCTCGAGGATGCCGTTTTCCGCGTAGACTTCCGACGCCGGGATCGAGACGCCCGAGTTGAAGTGGCCAACCACGAACTTGACGCCGTCGCCGACGAACTTGTTGGCGACCGAGATGCCCTGCTTCGGATCGGAGACGTCGTCGCCGACCGAGAGCTTGATCTGCTCGCCATTGATGCCACCGGCCGCATTGATGTCGGCGACGGCCTGTTCGGCACCCTTCTGCAGCTGCGCGCCGAAGGCGGCATTCGGACCGGTGATCGGACCGGCGACGCCAACCAGGACGTCAGCCCACGCGCTGCCGCTGAACGCGATCAGCGCGGTCAGGGCGACGGCGGACAAAAGTGATTTTTTCATGTAAAACGCTCCCATTTACGGAGTGGGCGTTGGATGATGCTTTCATGCGATGCCCACTTTTACTCGCAGAAAACGTACTTTGCCGATTTTCAGGCACTTGTCACGCCGATTCATCCCCGAAACGGCGTTAATCATGAACGTCAACCTTTCGGCTTCCAGCTCAAAACCGATGCTCTTTCATAGAGCCAATTATACTGTGTCACCATCTGGTTTGTGCGCGTGTATTGATAGCCGATGAAGCCCAATATCATCAGTACGATCGTATCCACGATATAGTAATGCAGCGAGAACATCGTGCCGCCGAACAGCGCGTGATGAATGAACCTTACGCCAATGCCAAGGCCGAGCATGTAGGCGAACAATTGGAGGAAGCTGCGCCATGTCTGGGCGCTGGCCTTGCCGGTCATCCATGCCGCCCAGCCGCCGAGCAGGCAGGTGACGAAGAAGAACTGCCAGATCGAGGGTTCCTCGTAGAGAATGCCCTGCATGATGAAGTCTCCTGAACTCAGTGGTGGCCGCCTTCGAGATAGGCGGCGCGCACTTCCGGATTGGCGAGCAGCTCCTTGCCGGTGCCGCTCATCGTCACATTGCCGTTGACCATGACATAGCCGCGCGTCGCGAGCTTCAGCGCGCCGAAGGCGTTCTGCTCGACCAGGAACACTGTCAGCCCTTGGGTCCGGTTCAACTCGCGGATGGCGTCGAAGATCTGCTTCACGATCAGCGGCGCCAGGCCGAGCGACGGCTCGTCGAGCAGGAGCAGCTTCGGCCGTGCCATCAGCGCACGCCCGATCGACAGCATCTGCTGTTCGCCGCCCGACAGGGTGCCGCCGCGCTGGGCGATGCGTTCCTTCAGGCGCGGAAACAGCGTGAACACCTTCTCGACGTCCTCGTCGTAATGCTTGAGGCCGTCGAGGCTGGCGCCCATCTGCAGGTTTTCCATCACCGTCATGCGCGGGAAGATGCGCCGGCCCTCCGGCGACTGGGCGATCCGCATCCGCGCGATCTCATGCGTTGGCATCTGGGTAATATCGGTGCCGGCGAAGGTGATCGTGCCCGCCCGGGCCCGCGGAGCACCAAAAATGGTCATCATCAGCGTCGACTTGCCGGCGCCGTTGGCGCCGATCAGCGCCACGATCTCGCCCTGCCTGACGGTGACGTCGACACCGTTCAGCGCCCTGATGTTGCCGTAGTAGGTCTGGACGCCTTTGATATCGAGCAGCGTTGTGCCGGCCATCACTTGCGCCCTCCGCGCTTGCCCGCAGGTGCGGCAGCAGTCTTGCCGGCAACTGTTTTCGCAGTTTTCCCGGAAGCGTGGCTCGTTTCCACTTTCCCGGCGTCGACGCGGCGCGAAAATTCCGTCTCCTTGCCGGCGGCGAGAAGCTTGGCCTGACCAACCCAGTCCTCACGGGCGATGCGTCCGTCGAAGGCGAGATAGGCCTCGACGGCCGCGACGTCGGCTTTCTTCCATGCCGCGATCTGGTCGAAATGGAAGATGCCGTGCTGGTTAAGCTTCTTCTCGTTGACCGTGCCGATGCCCTTGATGCGGGTCAGATTGTCGGCCTCGCCGCCACGTGGCGCTGTGAGCCGGTTCGAAACGCCCGCGACCTTCGACTTGGCCGGCGCCTTAGCCGTGGAGGGTTTCGCGGTCGGCTTAGCTGCAGCGGGTTCCGCCTTGGCCGGGGGAGCGGCGGCTTGCGCTGCTGCCTTGCTTGCCGCGGCACTCGACTTTGCATCGAACTGCCCGGCTTTCGAGGCGCCTTTCGACACGGTCACGCGCTCGCCCTCGCTGTGGCCGATCGTATCGGTCACCGGTCCGGCGAGATACGAAGACGATGTGCCTGGGCCGTGCGCGGAATCGGGACCGGTGTCCAATTGCTCGATGACGTCCTCGTCGCCGACTTCGGTCAGTACCGTCTCGACTTCCTCGTCTTCGACGCCGAGATAGGCAGCGATGACGCGCGGGTCCGTGCGTACCGAATGCGGGCTGCCGTCCGATATCTTGCGCCCGTATTCGAGCACCACGACGTGGTCGGAAATCTGCATGACCACCGCCATGTCGTGCTCGATCAGCAGGATCGAGGTGCCGGTGTTGTCTTTGATGTCCATCAGCAGCGCGTTGAGCGCCATTGATTCTTTCGGATTGAGGCCGGCAGCCGGCTCGTCGAGGCAGAGCAACTCCGGACCCGTGCACATCGCCCGCGCGATCTCGAGGCGTCGTTGCGCGCCATAGGGCAGGTCGCCGGCCGGGTCGTCGGCACGGTCGACGAGATCGGCCTTCTCCAGCCAGTGCCTGGCCAGTTCGACCGACTCGGCCGATGCCTTCCGGTAGCCGCTGAAGCCGAACAGGCCGAGCACGGTGTAGCCGGACGCCTTCATCAGCTTGTTGTGCTGGGCTACCAGCAGGTTCTCGAGCAGCGTCATGCCCGAGAACAGGCGGATGTTCTGAAAGGTGCGCGCCACCTTGGCGCGTGCCGGGATTTCATGGTTCGGCAGGCGTTCGAGCAGATAGCTCGAGCCGTCGCGCCTATTGAGCGTGAGCATGCCTTCCGACGGTTTGTAGAAACCGGTGATGCAATTGAACACCGTGGTCTTGCCGGCGCCGTTCGGTCCGATCAGCGCGGTGATCTCGCCGCGCTTGGCCTGGAAGGAGAGATCGCCGATGGCGACCAGACCGCCGAATTTCATCGACAGATGGTCGACCTGCAGGATGGCATCGTTCATGGGAGATGGGTTCGTATCACTCATCAGCCGTGGCCTTCCTTGGTGAAGGAGCCGGATACGGCCTTGCTCTTCTTGAGGAAGGCTGTCGGTTCACGGCTGCCGACGAAGCCGCGCGGCTTCCACAGCATGACGATGACCATGGCCATGCCGAATAAAAGCATGCGGTAGAGTTCCGGGGTGAAGTCGGGGCCGAAGACCTGCTTCAGGAAATCGAGTTCGCGCAGCACCTCCGTGCCGCCGATCATCACCATGGCGGCGACGGCGATGCCAACCAGCGAACCCATGCCGCCAAGCACGACCATAGCCAGAATGATGGCCGACTCCAGGAAGATGAAGGATTCGGGGCTGACGAAACCTTGCCGTGCCGCGAAGAACGAGCCGGCGAAGCCGCCGAACATGGCGCCGGTGGCAAAGGCAGTGAGCTTGGTGGTGGTGGTGTTGATGCCGAGCGAGCGGCAGGCGATCTCATCCTCGCGCAGCGCTTCCCAGGCGCGGCCGACAGGCATGCGCCTTAGCCTTATCGTGACGAAGGCGGTGAGCAGGCAGAGCCCCAGGATCAGATAGTAGAGGAATATCTTGTAGTAGGCGCTCGATGTGGCGATATCCAACACCTTGGCGATATAATTCGGATCCGAAACGTTGAACGTCATCAGGCCGAAAAAGGTGACCTTGGGGATGCCGGAGATGCCGGCCGAGCCGTTCGTAACCTCGCGCCAATTGATCAGCACGAGACGAATGATCTCGCCGAAGGCAAGCGTCACGATCGCCAGATAATCGCCGCGCAGACGCAGCACCGGAAACCCGAGCAATACCCCCCAGAAGGCGGCCATGGCGCCGGCGGCGGGCAGCAGGATCCAGAACGACAGGCCAAAATGCGTGCCGAGCAGCGCATAGGCATAGGCGCCGACCGCGTAGAAGGCGACGTAGCCGAGATCGAGCAGGCCGGCGAGGCCGACGACGATGTTCAGCCCCCAGGCCAGCATCACATAGATCAGGATCTGGATGCCGAAATTGTCGACCCATTTCAGTGAACCCTGGAACCCGCCGGCCATCGACCCTGCGTACCCGGCAAGCACCGCCACGACGATGATCGGGTAGAGCGCCAGTGCGGTTATGCCCAACGCCGAGAAATGGGCGAGGATGAAGGTGCGGAAATAGAACAGCACCGAGGCCAGCGCATAGATGATCGCCAGCGCCCGCGCGAAGCGCGCATAACCGGCGAGACCCGGCCCCAGCAAACCATCGAGCGAGCCGGCCAGCAGCGCCAGCACAGCCACTACGACGACGGCAGCAATGAAATACGGCAACCGGAAGAACCGCGTCGCCACGCTTTCCGGCAACAGCCCGGTGGCGATGTCGGCAATCTTCTGGTTGGCCAGGAAGGGCTGGCCGTAGGCAACGTAGAGAAAGCGGCCGAGCATGGTGGCGATCACCACGGCGGCGAGCAGGCCCCAGCGCTGTACGAGGATCAGCTCGTTGGAGATGTTCTGATCGGTCCGCAGGCCGATGAACAGCACGAACAGGCCGAGCGCGATGGCACCAGCATAAAGCGCCTCGCGCGTGGCGCGTTGCACTGGGGTGGCGACGACGCCGCGCTCCGGAGATACAGTGACCGCCATGACCTCAGACCTTTTCGACTTCTGGCCGGCCCAATATGCCGGAAGGCAGGAAGATCAGGACGATCGCCAGGATGGAGAAGGCGGCGACGTCCTTGTAGTCGATCGAGAAATAAGCCGACCACATGCTTTCGATGAAGCCGATCATCAGCCCGCCGAGCACGGCGCCGGGCAGCGAGCCGATGCCGCCGAGCACCGCCGCGGTGAACGCCTTCACGCCGGGCGTGAAACCGTCGGAGAAGGCGATGACGCCGTAATACATCAGGAACAGCGTGCCGGCGACGGCAGCAAGGGCCGCACCCATGACGAAGGTGATCGAGATGGTGCGGTCGACGTCGATGCCAAGCAACGCCGCCATCTTGCGGTCCTGCTCGCATGCCCTTTGCGCCCGGCCTAGTGAGGTCTTGTTGACCAAATACCAGAACAGCGCCAGCAGCAGCGCGGTGACGATGACGATGATGATCTGCTTCAGCGATACGCTGATGCCCTCGATGTTGTAGACCGTGGACACCATCGGCGGGATCGGCTTGTTGCGCGGCCCTTGCGTCACCTGGACGAAGTTCGACAGGGCGATCGACATGCCGATCGCGGTGATCAGCGGCGCCAGCCGGAACGAACCGCGCAAAGGCCGGTAGGCCACCTTCTCGATCGTCCAATTATACAGGCTGGTCAGCAGCATCGCGACGATCATCATGATCAGCAGCGCGATCACCACCGGCAAGGAATAGAACAATGCGCCGAGAATGAGGAAAACGATGAGGGCGGTGAATGCCCCGACCATGAAGATGTCGCCATGGGCAAAATTGATCATGCCGATGATGCCGTAGACCATCGTATAGCCGATCGCTATCAGCCCATAGATCGATCCCAGCGTCAGCCCATTGATAAGCTGCTGGACAAAATACTGCATGCTGTCGTGGCTCCCCTGGAATGTCGCCCATGCAGACGCATTCCTTTTCGTATTTCCCCTAGTCGTAAAGTTTCGAGCCCGGATTGCAACGTGATTTTTCGATGGCTATGCGTGTTTTCGCCGCACGCCGTCCGATTGCCCGTTTTATTCCCGTCCGGCCCCTGGACCATCGCGGACCCTACCATTGGCCTAACGCAATGTCTTTGACGATTCAACCGCACCATGCGCCTCGTTTCGAAGAAATCGCCGTCAAAATAAGTTGATGAGCGGGATCGTTGCGTCGTTGATCGCAATCCGTTTACGCTCTCTTTCTTCCCCTGCGTCAGCGTTTTTTCTATTTGACGACGAAGCCGTGCGCGAACGGGTCGCGGTCGTCGATGAAGATCGTGTTCAATCCGGTCATCCGTGCCCAGCCGCCGATCGACGGAATGATCGCCGGCTTGCCGGCGACGGTGACCTCTTTTTCCACCCTGCCCTTGAACAGCGAGCCGATGATCGATTCATGGACGAAGTCGTCGCCAACCCCAAGCTTGCCCTTGGCGTGAAGCTGCGCCATCCGCGCCGAGGTGCCGGTGCCGCAGGGCGAGCGGTCGATCGCCTTGTCGCCGTAGAAGACGGCGTTGCGGGCATCGGCTTGCGGGTTGGTCGGCGCACCGGTCCACAATATGTGCGACAGCTTGTCGATGCCGGGATTCTCCGGGTGGACGAAGGAATATTTCTCGTTGAGCCGCTGCCGCACCACCGGGCTCCAGGCGATCAGCTCGCCCGCCGAATGGTCGGCCATGTCGCGATAGTTCGTTTGCGGTTCGACGATGGCGTAGAAATTGCCGCCATAGGCGACATCGACGCTGATCTCGCCGAGCCCGGGGCATTCGACCGTCAGTCCCTCGGCATAGAGGAAGGACGGCACATTGGTGATGCGCACCTCCTCGACATAGTCGCCGACCTGCTTGTACTCGGCGACGACCAGGCCCGCCGGCGTATCCAGCCTGAGCACGCCCGGCGTCTTCGGCTTGATCAGCCCATGTTCGACGGCAAAGGTCACAGTGCCGATTGTGCCGTGGCCGCACATCGGCAGACAGCCGGAGGTTTCGATGAACAGGATGGCGATGTCGCAATCCTCGCGCGTCGGCGGATAGAGGATCGAGCCGGACATCACGTCATGGCCGCGCGGCTCGAACATCAGCCCGGTGCGGATCCAGTCATATTCGGCCAGGAAATGCGCTCGCCGCTCCATCATCGTCGAGCCGTTGAGCAGCGGTCCGCCGCCGGCGACCAGCCGCACCGGATTGCCGCAGGTGTGGCCGTCTATGCAGAAGAAGGAATTCTTGGCCATGCCGGCTCCCAACTGAATGTCTTCGATCTCAAAACCGTTGCGGACTGAACGGACCGAGATCGAGCGATGGACTCTGCCCGAGAACGAGCTCACGGATCAAGCGTCCGGTCGCCGCGGCCTGGGTCAGGCCGAGATGACCATGGCCGAAGCCATACACCACCGACGGCGTTTTTTGCGACCGCCCGATCACCGACAACGAATCCGGCAGCGACGGCCGGAATCCCATCCATTCGCGGCCATTGGCCGGATCCAGCCCTGGCAGGAATTTTTGCGCCTTTTCGAGCAGTGCTTTCGAGCGCGCATAATTGGGCGGCCTTTCGAGGCCGCCGAGCTCGACCGCGCCACCGACGCGCAGGCCGGTCTCGAGCGGCGTGATGACAAAGCCATGCCCGGAGAAGATCAATTGCCGCTTTACGTCGAACGCAGTCTTCGGCAGCGTCGTGTTGTAGCCACGCTCGGTCTCCAGCGGGATGCCGTCGCCGAGATGTCTCGCCAGCAGATGCGACCAGGCCCCGGCAGCGATGACGACATGCTTTGCCCGACGCGTCGTACCGTCGGCCATGGTCAGGATCGCGTCGCCCTGTCCCGCCTCGATACGCTCGATCCGGGCCTTTTCGAACCCCGCGCCCAACCTCTCGGCATAGGCCCATAAGGCCTTTCCAAGCAGCTTGGGGTCGGCGACGGTCTTCCACCCCGGCACGAACGTGCCCCTGGCGAAGCGCGGCGACAGGCCGGGCTGCAAGGCGGCGAGAGCGCTGCCTTCGACATGGTTGAAGCCGATGCCGAAGCGCTGCCTTGCCGCCCAGCCGGGCAGCGACACCTTGAACTCGGCCTCGCTTTCGTAGAGTTCGAGCGAGCCGTCCTCGTGCAGCATCGGCCGTGTGCCGGAACGGTCGAGCAAGCCCATCCATTCCGCCTCGGCGAGCTTCATCATCCCGGCCTGCGCGGCAAGGCCGGCTTCATAGCGGTCGCTTCGGCCGGCCCGCCAGAAGCGGACCAGCCAAGGCAACAGCTTCGGCAAATAGGCGGGCGGAATGCTGAGCGGGCCGAGCGGGTCGGCGAGCCATTTCGGCAGCTGCCTGATCATGCCCTTGTGGGCGAGCGGCAGCACATCGGAGAAGGCAAAGGCAGCGGCATTGCCGGAGCTGGTTTCCTCGCAGATCCCCGTCCGATCGAAGATCGTGACGTTTCGCCCCGCCTCGGCCAGAAAGGCGGCGGCGCAGATGCCGATGATGCCGCCACCAATGATGGCAACATCGAGCGTAGCATCATCATTCATTGCCATGCGCCGCGCTGCACATCTGCAAATAGCCTCAAAGTGACTGGATCAGAATGTCGGCAGCTCTGGCCGCACCGCCAGCGCATCCCTGACGATCTTTTCGACAGCCTTGCGGCGCTCGCCCGACAATGGCTGGCGCGGCATGCGCACCCGGTCATTGGTATCGATGGCGAAGACTTCCGCGAGCTTGATGTTCTGCACCAGATAGGTCGATACGTCGAGATCGAGCAGCGGCCGGAACCAGCGGTAGATCTTCAGCGCCTCCTCACGGCGGCCCTGTCTCATCAGCTGGTAGATAGCGACCGTCTCGCGCGGGAACGCGGTGACCAGGCCCGCCACCCAGCCGATAGCGCCGACCGACAGCGCCTCGAAGGCGAGATTGTCGACGCCGGTGAACAAATCGTAGCGGTCGCCGAGGCGGTTGATGATCTCGGTCGAGCGGCGGATATCGTCGGAGGACTCCTTGATGGCGACGAAGCGCTGGTCCTTCGCCAGTTCCTCCATCTGGTCGACGGTGACGTCGACGCGGTAGGCAAGCCGGTTGGAGTAGATCATCACCGGCAGGTCGCCGGCCGCGGCGACGGCGCTGAGTGCCGCGACTGTCTCCTCGGCATTGGTATGGTAGATCGGGCTCGGCACCACCATCAAACCGTTGGCGCCTTCTTTTGCGGCGCGGCGCGCGATCGTCGCCGCCTCGCGTGTGCCGGCTTCGTTGACCGTCAACAGCACCGGTTTGTTGCCGGCGATCTTCTGCGCGGTCTTCAGCACCTCGATCTTTTCGTCATGCGACAGCATCGGTCCTTCGCCAAGCGAGCCACAGACGATGATGCCGTCGCAGCCGGCCTCCATCTGCAGCGCAAAGCAGCGCTCCATCTCGGCATGGTCGAGGCGATCATCCTCGGTGAATTTGGTCGTAACGGCGGGGAAAACTCCGGCCCACATGTCGGTTGCTCCATCTGATATATCAGTCGTATATTTCTTAAGAAGCCGGCTGTCAACGTTGAATCTGATATGATATATCAAAAATATATCAGGAGACGCCGCATTGGTATATGACAACCCAGGCTCCGAGCCGGCGACTGCGAAGGCCTACCGCAGGCTCGAGCATATGATCGTAACGCTCGAACTGGCGCCCGCGAGCTTCATCACCGAGGGGGCGCTGATCGACAGGCTCGGCCTTGGCCGCACCCCGGTGCGCGAAGCGATCCAGCGGCTGGCCTGGGAGGGGCTGCTCGAGGTCCGGCCGCGTGCCGGCATTGCCATTGCCCCGCTTCACCCTGGCGACTGGCTGCGCGTCCTCGACGCCCGCCGCGGCGTCGAGGTCGTGCTTGCCCGCTCGGCCGCCCGCTTCGTCACCCGCGAGGCCGCCGACCTGTTTCATGACGCAGCGCTGGCCATGCAAAAGGCCGTGATTTCGGAAAATGTTCTTTGCTTCATCCAAGCCGACAAGGCGCTTGATGAGGCGCTGGCGCTGGCTGCAGACAACCCGTTCGCGGCGCGCCTGGCGGCGCCCTTGCAAACCCACAGCCGCCGCTTCTGGTTCCGCTACAAGGCCGATACCGGCTTGGCCGAATCCGCCGAGCACCATGTCGCATTGATCCGCTCGATCCTCGCCGGCGACGAAGAGGCCGCGGCCAAGGACGCCAAGCGGCTGATGGCGTTGCTGCGCGGCCACGCTGAGGCAGCTGCTACGCGCTGACGCCGCCCGCTCCCTCATGAGTTTTGGCCGGGCAGGGCGTCCACGCTTTCCCAATTTTCGCCGGCTGCGACAATGCAGCTTCTGCCGGCGACGTCGGTCACGATGACCGTCCAGCTTCCGCTATCGGCGACAAAAACTTCCATGACCGCCTCCTGACCGATCAGTCCGAGAGCAAACTGTCTTTCCTGGAAATTCTCGGCCAGGTGGGCGACGAGGTCGCCATGTTCAACGCAGTATTGATATTGGGCGCTTGCGGCATTCGTACCCACCGCGAATAAGCCAGCAAAAGCTACGGTCTTCACCCATCCTAACAGCGATTTGCGTGCCATAGGGCACCTCCTTTGCCATCACGATCCGGCAAAGGGAGGTGATTGACGGCCTCATTTTGCCGGAGCGATCCAGGCCGGTTCCGACGTCATCATCGCGTCGCTCCTTTCCGTGTTCCGGTCTGCCGCCAGCGGGAACGATTCTGGATGTTCTCGCTATGTTCCATATATGGTATCGCTAACGAAAAATAGCAAGCCGTGCGCGCCTCAAGTGGGCGCGGGGAGATCCGTTTCAAGGTCGCCGAGAACAGGGCCGCAGCCCGGCTGTCGTGCCGAGGCTGCGGCCAGGTGAATAGGAAAGGCCTACTTCAGGTACCGGGCAGCGCCGCTATCGTCATCGCGCTCTCCCAGCCTTCGCCGACTGAAATCACGCAGCTTTGACCTTTTGTATCGCTGGCGAGGATGGTCCAGGTGCCCTTGTCGGAAACGAAGACTTCAAGCACCACATTCGGATTGACGACGCCAACCGCGCTCGGGTTTTCATGAAACTTCTCGCCGAGCGCCTTGACCATATCGGCGCGTGCCGCGCATTGCTCGGCAGCCATTGCCGGGATGGCGGAAAGCGCCGCCGTTGCCGCGCAAGCTATGATCGCCATGAGACGTGTCATCTGACATCTCCTTTGCGCCGGACGATATCCCCCGGAGCCGTCACCAGCGCCGTTGGTTGATCTGCCAGCTCCTCCTTCGCGGCAGGACTGCAACCTAAGAGGATTGCTGCCTTCTTGGTTCCATCACATTCGTGTTCATGCCGATGAAGACGGCGACAAAAAAGGCACGGGCTCCAAGCCCGGGCCTTTTCTTGCTTTCTGCGATTTGGATCAGTTCATCGTCGGGATGACGAACTCGGCGCCGTCCTTCACACCGGCCCGCGCGCCCGCAGCCGAAGCGAGGACNAGCGAGGACGCGCAGACAGGAAACCGTCCGGCTAATTCATCGTCGGGATGACGAACTCGGCGCCGTCCTTCACACCGGCCCGCGCGCCCGCAGCCGAAGCGAGGACGCGCAGACAGGAAACCGTCCGGCTAATTCATCGTCGGGATGACGAACTCGGCGCCGTCCTTCACGCCGGACGGCCAGCGCGACGTCACAGTCTTGGTCTTGGTGTAGAAGCGGAACGCGTCCGGCCCGTGCTGGTTGAGGTCGCCGAACGAGGACGCCTTCCAGCCGCCAAACGTATAGTAGGCGATCGGCACCGGGATCGGCACGTTGATGCCGACCATGCCGACCTGGACTCGTGAGGCGAAGTCCCGCGCCGCATCGCCGTCGCGGGTGAAGATGGCGACGCCATTGCCCATCTCGTGCTCGTTGGCAAGCTTGATGGCGTTTTCGTAAGTCGGCGCGCGCACCACCGACAGCACCGGCCCAAAGATCTCTTCCTTGTAAATGCGCATGTCGGCAGTCACGTTGTCGAACAGGCAGCCGCCCATATAGTAGCCGTTCTCGTAGCCCTGCATGGAAAAGCCGCGGCCATCGACCACCAGCTTGGCGCCTTCCTTGACGCCGGTGTCGACATAGGATTTGACCCGCTCCAGCGCCTGCGCCGTGACCAGAGGGCCGAAATCGGCGGAAGAATCCGTCGACGGACCGACCTTCAGGCTCTCGACGCGGGGCACCAGTTTTTCCATTAGCCGGTTGGCGGTGTCGTTGCCGACCGGGACGGCCACCGAGATCGCCATGCAGCGCTCGCCGGCCGAGCCGTAGCCGGCGCCGATCAGCGCGTCGACGGTCTGGTCCATGTCGGCATCGGGCATGATGATCATGTGGTTCTTGGCGCCGCCGAAGCACTGCACGCGCTTGCCGGCCGCGCAGCCGCGCGAATAGATGTACTGGGCGATCGGTGTCGAGCCGACGAAACCGATAGCCTTGATGTCGGGATCGTCGAGGATGGCGTCGACCACTTCCTTGTCGCCGTTGACGACATTGAGGATGCCCGCCGGCAGGCCGGCCTCGATGAACAGTTCGGCAATCCGCATCGGCACGCCCGGATCGCGCTCCGACGGCTTGAGGATGTAGGCATTGCCGCAGGCGATGGCCGGCGCGATCTTCCACAACGGGATCATCGCTGGAAAATTGAACGGCGTGATGCCGGCGACGACGCCGAGCGGCTGGCGCATCGAATAGACGTCGATGCCGGGGCCGGCGCCATCGGTGAACTCGCCCTTCATCATATGCGGCGCACCGATGCAGACCTCGACCACTTCGAGGCCACGCTGGATGTCGCCCTTGGCGTCGGCGACGGTCTTGCCGTGTTCGCGCGCCAATATCTCGGCCAGCGCATCATACTCCTTGGCGACCAGCTCGAGGAACCGCATCAAGACGCGCACGCGCCGCTGCGGGTTGGTTGCCGCCCAGCCGGGCTGTGCCGCCTTGGCGTTTTCGACCGCTGCGCGCAATTCCGCCTGCGAAGCCAACGCCACCGTGCCACGCACCGTGCCGTCCATCGGCTGCATGACGTCCTGCTTGCGGCCGCTGGTTCCGGCGACACGCTTGCCGCCAATGAAATGACCGTATTCGATCATGGTTTCTCTCCTTGGTTCGTGATGAGGCATTGTCCGCCTTTGCGGGAGCGATGGCAACGCGAGTGAAAACGCAACCGTTGTGCAGAAAATAGATAGCGGCGCGCGATTGTGCATCAAATGGCGCAAATGGTAGGGAGTGTACTCCTATCGCTTGGATTGCTGAGTTGAGTTTCTTCACACCCCCCTCTGTCCTGCCGGACATCTCCCCCGCAAGGGGGGAGATTGGCGGCTTCGGCCTTACCGCCCTTTTTGCGACGTTGGAGATTGGCGAAAGCCGACCGGACATCCGATCTCCCCCCTTGCGGGGGAGATGGCCGGCAGGCCAGAGGGGGGTGGGCGGGAACACGGCGCTCTCTATCGAAACGGACCATCCCGATGAACTGGGATGACGTTCGCATCTTCCTTGCCGTGGCGCGCGCCGGCCAGATCCTCGGCGCCGCCAGGCGGTTGGAGCTCAATCACGCGACCGTCTCGCGCCGCATTGCCGCCCTCGAGGATGCATTCAGGACAAAACTGTTTCGCCGGCTTACCACCGGCAGCGAGCTGACGCCGGCAGGCGAACGTTTCCTCGAAATCGCCGAACGCATGGAGGGCGACATGATCGCCGCGCGCTCGACCGTTTCAGGCGAAGGCGACGACGTCTCGGGCACCGTGCGCATCGGCGCGCCGGACGGTTTTGGCGTCGCCTTCCTGGCCAGGCGCCTCGGCGCGCTGACCGCTTTGCACCGCGAGCTCACCATCCAGCTGGTGCCGGTACCGCGCTCCTTCTCTTTGTCCCGCCGCGAGGCCGACATTGCCATCACCGTCGAACGGCCGACGGAAGGCCGTCTGGTGGCGGGAAAGCTCGTCGACTACACGCTCGGCCTGTTCGCGTCGCGGGCCTACGCCGACACGCATGGCCTGCCCGGAACCGCCGCCGAGCTGGGCCAGCACACGCTGATCGGCTACGTGCCGGACCTGATCGTCAGTCCCTCGCTCGACTACGCGGCCGAATTCAGCGCCGACTGGCGCACCAGCTTCGCCATTTCCTCAGCGCTCGGCCAGGCCGAAGCGGTGCGTTCCGGCGCCGGCATCGGCATCCTGCACACCTTCGTTGCCCGCTCGATGCCGGAGCTGGTGCCTCTCGATATCGTCGCACCCATCCGCCGCGCCTACTGGCTGGTCTATCATGAATCGGTCAGGCCACTGCGCCGCGTCCAGATCGCCGCGAGCTTCATCACCAAGGCCGTCGAACGGGACCGGGGTTTGTTCGCGTGAAGCCTACCGGCCGGCGGCTGTCTTAAGCTGCTGGGGGTCTTACTTGGCGTATCGTCCCGGCCCGAGATCGCCGACGTCGATGTCTGGCACCCGGCTGGAGATGATGTCGGCCAGAACCTTGGCCGAGCCGCAGGCCATGGTCCAGCCGAGCGTGCCGTGGCCGGTATTGAGATAGAGATTGGAGAAATCGGTGCGCCCGATCAGCGGCGGCCCGTCCGGCGTCATCGGCCGCAGCCCGCACCAGAAGGTGGCCGACCGCATGTCGCCGCCGCCCGCGAAAAGGTCGCCGACCGAATGTTCGAGCGTGCGGCGCCGCGATTCGTGCAGCCGCATGTCGAAGCCGGAGATTTCCGCCGTGCCGCCGACCCGGATACGGTCGCCGAGGCGGGTGATCGCCACCTTGTAGCTCTCGTCCATCACCGTCGACACCGGCGCGGCGGCGGCGTCCTTGATCGGCAGGGTGATCGAATAGCCCTTGACCGGGTAGACCGGGATGGGCCGCTTCAGCATGCGCATGAACCGCGCCGAATAGCTGCCCATCGCCATCACATAGGCGTCAGCGACCATCCAGCCCTTGCTGGTGCTGATGTTGGTGATGCGATCGCGCTTCTTGACGACGCGCCGTATCTCCGTGTCGTATTCGAAGGTGACGCCGCGTGCCGCGCAAAGCTCCGCAAGCCTGTCGGTGAACATCTTGCAGTCGCCGGTTTCGTCGCCGGGCAACCGCAGGCCACCGACGAATTTCTCGCGCACGCCAGCCAGCGCGGGCTCGGCAGCAATGCAGCCGTCGGGGTCGAGGACCTCATAAGGGACGCCATAGGTCTTCAGCACCTCGACATCGCCGCCGACGCCATCGAGCTGCTTTTGCGTTCGGAAAAGCTGCAGCGTACCCTTGGCGCGCTCGTCATAGGCGATGCCGGTCGCCTCGCGCAGCGCCTTCAGCGTGTCGCGGCTGTATTCGGCCAGCGGCACCATGCGCGCCTTGTTCAGCGCGTAGCGTTCAGCCGTGCAATTGCGCAGCATCTTGACCAGCCATATCCACATATGCGGATCGAGCGCCGGCCGCACCACCAGCGGACCATGCTTCATCAACAGCCATTTGACGGCCTTCAGCGGAACGCCGGGCCTGGCCCAGGGCGAGGCATAGCCGGGCGAGATCTCGCCGGCATTGGCAAAGCTGGTTTCCAGCGCCGGGCCTTTCTGGCGGTCGATCACCGTCACCTGATGGCCGGCCTCGGCAAGAAAATAGGCGGTGGTGACCCCGATCACACCGCCGCCCAGCACGAAGATCTTCATCGCTTAGTTCTCCGCAACGGCGTCTCGTCAGGGTTCGGGTCCGGGATCATCGCCGCCTTCTGTCTGCCGGATTCTGCGGCGTCCGCCAAGTGCCGATGCTGAGGGAAACGACATGCGTGAGGACAACAAGCTTGCGTCCTAGCCATTCACATAGCGCCGGTGGAAGCGGTGGCCGAGGCTGGTCAAGACCTCATAGCCGATGGTGCCGGCCTGGCCGGCTACCTGGTCCACGGTCTGCGACGACGGCCCGATCAGTTCGACGAGGTCGCCGGCCTTCAGCTTGCCGGGCGGCAATGCGGAAATGTCAAGGATGATCGAATCCATCGAAACCCGGCCGATGAAGGGCAGCCGCACATTTTCGAACCAGGCAGCGGAAGCGGCGCGTCGATGCCAGCCATCGCCGTAGCCGAGCGAAATCGTCGCCGCGGCAAGCGGGGCCTTGGTGTGGAAAGTGTGGCCGTAGCCGACACCGGCGCCGGCCTCCAGCATCCGCGTCTGGATGACCTTGGCTTGCAATCGCACCACCGGCAGCATCGGGTTGTCCTTCGCCGGCGTCGGATTGATGCCATAGAGAGCGGCACCCGGACGAACGAGGTCGTAGTGATAGCGCTGCCCGAGAAAAATGCCTGATGAATTTGCAAGCGACGCCGGCGCTCCCGGCAGCATCCGGCGCAGCCGTTCGAATTCCAGCCGTTGCTGCTCGTTGGCCGGTTGCTCGGGTTCGTCGGCGCAGGCGAGATGGCTCATCACGAAGGTCAGTTCGACACCATCGAAAGCCTGCGGATCCTGCGCGATGGCTTTCACCTCCTCGGGCGCCATGCCGAGCCGCGACATGCCGCTGTCGACCTGGACGGCGGCAGGCAATTTATGGCCCACCCGCCCGGCCATCTCGCGCCATGCCGCAAGTTGGCTGGCGCTGTTGACGACAGTGCAAAGCCCCGCCGCAACCGCTTCCCGTTCCGCACCTGGCGGAATGCCGTTCAGCACGTAGATGGCCGGGTCTGAGCCGAGCGCCTTGCGCAGCAAGACGCCGCCGGCCAAATGCGCGACGAAGAAAATATCACAGCCTTCAGCCATCAGCGCCGCCGCCACCGGCGCCGCGCCAATCCCGTAACCGTCGGCCTTGACCACTCCGGCACAGCTGACGCCGCCCAGACGCGCCTTCAGCCGCCGGTAATTCTCACGGACGGCGCCAAGATCGACGGTCAGGATCGCCCCCGCCGCCGCTTCGCTGATCGGCTCACTCGGGGCGCCGGCCTGCGGTAGAGAGACGGTCTGCGGAAGGGATTTGCTGGAGATGTCGGTCATGCCGACCTGTTTTAGCGGAAGGCCGGCGGCTACGCCACCAGGTGCCGGAACGCTGCCACCACGTCTTTGTAGACCTTGCGCTTGAACGGCACGATCAGACCGGGCAGTTCCAGCATCGGCCGCCACGCCCACCGGTCGAACTCGGCCTTGTGGCCACCCGGCGGCGGATTGATTTCGATCTCGCTTTCGTCACCGTGGAAGCGGAAGGCAAACCATTTCTGCGTTTGGCCGCGATATCGTCCCTTGAAGGCGACGCCGACCAGATGGGCCGGCAGGTCGTATTTGATCCAGTGCGGCGCCTCGGCCAGCAGCGACACCGAGCGCATGCCGGTCTCTTCGTAAAGCTCGCGCTCCGCCGCGGGCAGCGGCTCCTCGCCATCGTCTATGCCGCCCTGTGGCATCTGCCAGAGCTGCGTGGTTCCAGCGAATTCGCTGTCCGGCTCGGCAATGCGATGGCCGACCCAGACCATGCCATCGCCATTGAGGACCATCACCCCTACGCAGGGCCGGTAGGGCAGTGTCTCGGCGTCAACGAGCTTGTTCTTTGCCATGTCAGCCTTTTTCCGGATCTATGGCCACCGCCGAAATCGGCACGATCTCGATGCCGCGCTTCTTGGCCTCGGTCACCCAGGACGACACGGTATCGACTGTCAGGTCGAAGGCCGAGCCGATGCCGACGGCAAAGCCTTTCGCCCGTGCCGTCGCTTCCAGCCCATCCAGTTTCTTCAATATGGCGCCGCGGTCCTGCACCGCGTCGATCGCCGTATCGCCGCCGACGAACGGCACGCCGTCCTTCAGCGCCAATTCGGATGCCAGGCTGCGCGCCGACGAACCGTCGTCGATATAGGCCAGACCACGCTTGCCAAGCTCGGCCATCAACGGCCCCATCGCCGTCGCGTCGGCCGAAAAGCGGGCGCCCATATAGTTCATGACGCCGGTGTAGTTGGTCGTTCGCGACAGCGCCCAGCGTAAATTCTTCAAATTCACGTCCGGCGCCGCTGCCACTGTCAGCGTGTTACGGCCGGGGTTGACGTTCGGATAGTCGAACGGCTCGAGCGGCACCTGCATGATGACCTCATGGCCGCCTTGCCGCGCCACCTGCATCCAGCGGCCGATGCTGTTGCCTTGCGGCGCGAAGGCCAGCGTCACTTCCGCCGGCAGCTTGGCGATGGCTGCCTGCGTGCCGGTCTGCGACACGGCAAGCCCGCCGATGACGAGCGCCACGCGTGCACCGCGTGCGCCGGACCACGGCCGCGCATAGACATCGAACGGGCGCCGGCCGTCGGCGGCGCGGATCGGCAGCGGACCGGTCTCGCTGGCCTCGATCAGCGCCTTGTCGGGAATGTGCGCGATCCTGAGGTTCTGGCCGATCGTCGAAGGGTCGCGGATGACAATGGCCGCCTTGGGCGGACCGTCGCCCTCTTCGGTCTGGACATGGATGATCTGCGGACCGCCCATCTTCCCGCTTGTCGTTTGTTCGCCCGTCTTCTGTTCGCTTGCGTTGCTTGGCGCTTCCGTTGCGGGCGTCGCCTTGGCCGGCGCCGCGGCGGGATCCGCCGCTGCCGGCATCTTCGGCGTCGAAACGGCGACTTCTTGCGGCTTGCGGAACGGCTTGTCGCGCAAGGCGATCGCGCCGGAAACGCCGACCACGGCCAGCACGACAAGCGCGGCCGCGACTGCACCGGCGCTGATCCTGCTGTCTGCGCGCGGCGCCCGGATCGCCTGTCCGAGAGGTCGTTCTATGTCCTTGCCGATATCAGCCAAGCCCGCACCCCCGGCGCGCATCTCCGAAGTGAAACCTCCGGAGACGCAAATCCAAAATGTCGGCGCGTCCCCTCGCTTCACTGGACGCGCAGCATGCCGGCCGCGGCCCCGAATCAAACTGCCGGAGCCTCGCGGCCCCGGCAGCATCGCATCGCTTCGCTCAGGCAGCCAGACCTGTTTGGCCCGGCTTGCCTGCCCTTATTGGTTCAACACGGCCTTCTGCGGATTCGGTGGGAACGCCGGATCGGTCTTCTGGCCGCGCAGCAGCTGCTCGGCATAGATGAGCTGCAAATCGTCCTTCGGTTCCGGCGGCACATAGGCTGCCGAGCCCGAACCGGTCGTGCCTTCGTCGGCGCCCTTGATATGGCCCTTGAGGTCGGATTCGCCGCGCGTCAGGTCCCTGCCCTGCAGTTCCGCCGGCAGCGGCTGGTCAACCTTGATATCGGGCGTGATGCCCTTGCCCTGGATCGACTTGCCGGACGGTGTGTAATAGAGCGCCGTCGTCAACCGCAGCGCCCCGTTCTCGCCAAGCGGAATGATGGTCTGCACCGAACCCTTGCCGAAGGACTGCGTGCCGACCACCGTGGCGCGGCGCAGATCCTGCAGCGCGCCGGCAACGATTTCCGAGGCACTGGCCGAGCCGCCATTGACGAGCACGATCAGCGGCTTGCCGCCGATGTCGTCGCCGGCCCGCGCGTCGAAGCGGGTGACGTCCTTCGGATCGCGGCCGCGCGTCGAGACGATCTCGCCACGGTCGAGGAAGGCATCCGACACACTCACCGCCTGGTCGAGCAAACCGCCCGGATTGAGGCGCAGGTCGAGCACATAGCCCTTGAGCTTGTCGTTCGGCACCTGCTTCTTGATGGTGTCGATGGCATTCTCGAGGTCGTCATAGGTCTTTTCGGTAAAGGAGGTGATCTTCATGTAGCCGATGTCGTTTTCGACCCGGAACTTCACCGCCTTGACCTTGATGATGTCGCGCACGACCGTCAGTTCGATCGGCTTGTCGGCGCCCTGGCGCAGGATGGTGAGCTTGATCGGTGTGTTGACCAGCCCGCGCATCTTCTCGACGGCGTCGTTGAGCGTCAGGCCGCGAACCTCCTCGCCATCGATCTTGGCGATATAGTCGCCGGCGAGCACGCCTGCCTTGGCGGCCGGCGTATCGTCGATCGGCGTGATCACCTTGACCAGGTCGTTCTCCATGGTGACCTCGATGCCGAGGCCGCCGAACTCGCCCTTGGTCTGCACGCGCATGTCCTGCGCTTCTTCGGCATTCATGTAGGAGGAGTGCGGGTCGAGCGAGGACAGCATGCCGTTAATGGCATTTTCAACCAGCGATTTGTCGTCGGGCGGCGTCACATAATTCGCCCGCACCCGTTCGAAGATATCGCCGAAGATCGCCAGTTGCTTATAGGTCTCGGAGCCCGCAGCCTTCGCCGTCGAGCCGGGCGCGCCATAGACCAGGCTCATCGCCGATGCACCCATCAGCGCACCGGCAAACAGAAGCGACAGTTTCCGCATCATTCACGTCCTTCCAGAAAAACGGTCCGCCCACCATGGGGCCGGATCGACGGGTTTTCCATCCTTGCGGAACTCGACATAGAGCTCCGGCGTGGCATTTCCATTCTTCGATGCCGAGGTGCTCGCCACCCGGGCCTCTCCCATCGCGCCGACCGGCTCACCTGCGAGCACCGACTGGCCAGACGCGACGCTGATTCTGCTCATCCCCGCTAGGACGACATGATAGCCGTCACCCGCATTCAGGATCAAGAGTTGACCGTAAGAGCGGAAAGGCCCCGCATAAAGCACGTTTCCATCCGCCGGCGCTGTGACGATGGCTCCCGATTGTGTCGCAACCATGTCACCGAGCATCACCGCGCCGTTACCGTCGTTGGCCCCGAAGCGCCGCTTGATCCTGCCGGTGACCGGCAGCGCGATCTGCCCTTGAAGCGCGGAAAACGGCGCAGCAGCGGTGAGCCTGTTGCTCTCCGGCACCGGCAGCGAGGCCAGTTCCGTTGGCGCCGGGGCCGATGCCGGGCCCTTGTCGGCGTCCACCGTCTTTTGCTCGGCTGCCTTGGCCGCATCCGCCGCCTTGCGGGCCCTGTCGGCCTCGAGCGATGCGATCAGCTCTTTCAGGCTGCCGGCCTTGGCCGCCAGCGTCGCGGACCGTTGCTTTTCGGCGGCCAGCGCGGTTTGCGTATCGGCGGCGAGCTTCTGCTTGGCTTCGAGCAGCATGCCGAGCCGCCTTTTTTCCGCCGCCTGCTCGCCGACCGCTGCCGTCAGCCGCGCCCGCTCGGCCTCGATCGAGGCCGTCACCCGCGACTGCTCTTTGAGATCGGCCAGCAACATGTCGGTCTGCTGGCGCAGTTCCGGCACCACGGCACCGAGCAGGATGGCGCTGCGCACCGACGACAATGCGTCCTCCGGCTTGACCAGGATCGCCGGCGGCGGATTGAGCCCCATGCGCTGCAGCGCGCCGAGCACTTCGGCCAGAACGTCACGTCTGGCGGCCAGTGAGGCGCGTATCTTCTGCTCCTGCGCCTTCAGCCCTTCCAGCTTGCCGCCAATGTCCTCGATGTCCTGGCCGAGCTTCTGCTCGGTCATCGCCGACTGGATCAGTGCCGCGGTGATCGAGGCATGGTCCTTCTTGACCGCCGCTATGTCGGCGGCGAGCTTGGCCAGCCGCTCGGACGACAGCGTGATCTCTTTCGATACCTTTTCGTATTCGGCGCGGCTCTGGTCCGGGTCCGGCGCCAGGTCGAGCGTGTTCTCAGCCCGCGCGATCCCGAGCGAAACCACGATCACCGCCGCTGCGATGCCGTAGCGCACGCGCCAGGAGCCCGTTCGTGATTTCCAGTCTTCAGACATTGAAGCCCAACTCTATGCGCGGCTTCGTTAACGAACCATCAACCATGTTCGAGCCCGGCCGCCATCCGCAAACCCCTATGAGCCCAAACTGTCGATGAGCATTGGGGCAGAAATCCGGGCGGCTGGCGTCAATTCGCTGATCGAACCGGCTTCATGAACGATGGTAGGGGTGGCCGGAAAGGATCGTGGCCGCCCTGTAAAGCTGCTCGCCCAGCATGACGCGGACCAGCTGATGCGGCCAGGTCAGAGCGCCGAGCGACACCGTCAGATCAGCCAAGTCACGCAGCGACTGGTCATGGCCGTCGGCGCCGCCAATGGCGATCACCAGCGCCTTGCGCCCGCCATCGCGCAGCAAGCTTATGCGGCCGGCGAAATCCTCGGAGGAAAGGTTCTTGCCGCGCTCATCCAGCAGCATCAGCGCCGTGCCCGGTTGCAAGTGCGTCTGCAGCTTCTGGCCTTCCTCGCGCCGGCGCTCATTGGCCGTCTGCGCGCGGCCTTCGGCAATCTCGGCGATCCCGGCGAATTCGAGGCCTACCGCAGGGCCGCTCTTGGCGAAACGCTCGAAATAGCGGTCGGCCAACTGCTTCTCGGGGCCGGCTTTCATTCGGCCCACGGCATGAACGGTAATCTTCATCCCTGCCTCGGAGAGCCGCTGATGCGTGTCGCACAACGACATGCATCAAGACGAATACGGCTCAGTGGAGGGTCTCTTCCTCAAGATCCGGCGCCTGCCACATCTTTTCGAGATTGTAGAAGTCGCGGACCTCGGGACGGAAGACATGGACGATGATGTCGCCCGAATCGATCAGGACCCAGTCGGCGCCAGCCAGCCCCTCGACGCGCGCCGTGCCGAGCCCGGCATCCTTGAGCGCCTTGAGGAGATGATCGGCGACAGCCGAGACATGACGGTGCGATCGGCCCGACGCGACGACCATGTAGTCGCCGAGGCTCGATTTCCCCTGAATGTCGATTGAGACGATGTTTTCGGCCTTGGAGTCTTCCAGACTGGCAAGGACTGTCTTGATGGCGCGGGACACGGCGTCGTTTACGCTGATCCCGGCCGGCGAAGGCACGATGTCGGCCTTCTTCCGCAGTGCTGTTCTCAGTGTATTTCCTTTCGCAGCAAGAACAACCAAATCACCTTTCAAATCAGGTGACACTGCTTAGATAGGCAGAGTTAGGTTGCAGTTTCAAGACACCGCTCGCAAGCAGACGCCCGGTAACGGCCGAATATGCGGCTTTTCCGGGCCAGAAATTCGGAACCGCCTCGCCCCGCAGCGGTTATCGGCTCATCCACGAACCGGAATCCCGACATGCCGATCGATCCTCAGAACGCCCTCCTCACCGTGCAATCCGGCCTGGCGCAACTCAGCACGCTGATCGTCTCCTACTCACTTTCGGCGGTCGGCGCCGTCATCCTGCTGGTCATCGGCTACATCGTCGCCGGCCTCGCCGAGCGTTCGATCTATGCCGGCCTCGGCCACGTTCACGGCTTCGACGAAACGCTCCGCCATTTCTTCTCGCAGGTCGTCCGCTACGCCATCCTCGGGCTTGTCGTGATCATGGTTCTCGGCCAGTTCGGCGTGCAGACGGCTTCGATCATTGCCGCCATCGGTGCCGCCGGCCTGGCCATCGGTCTGGCGCTGCAAGGCACGCTGCAGAACATTGCCGCTGGCATCATGCTGCTGGCGCTGCGGCCGTTCCGCATCGGCGAATATGTCGAGGTCGGCGCCATATCCGGTACCGTCGAGGAGATCGGGCTGTTTGCAACAACGCTGAGGACGGTCGAAGGTGTATACGTGCTTGCACCTAACTCGACCCTGTGGAACCAGCCGGTCCGCAATTTCACCCGCAATGGTGTGCGCCGCGGCGACATCACGCTCAGCATCGGCTCGTGGAACGACATCGATTTCGCGCAAAAGACCATGCTCGGTGTCGCCGCCGCCGACCGGCGCGTCAGGCGGCAGCCGGCGCCGATCGCCTTTGTCGCGACTGTCGGGGACAGCACCGTCGCCATCACCTTGCGCTACTGGACGGCGGCTGCCGATTTCTTCGCCGCCCAGATCGACCTCACCAAGAGTGTCAAGCAGGCGTTCGATGCCGAAGGCCTTTCAATTCCGGCGCCGGCGCCGCAAGCGCCGCAGCCGGAGGCCTCAGCCACGCAGCAATAGAGCATTTGAAGCCAGCCCGCAGATGGCCCTCAAAGCTCTCCGCGCCCGCGCTGATCTTCGGGCGCGAAGGCGAGATCGACAGGCAACGGCGCCTGCGCCGTCATCGGCGCGAAACTGCCGGTCTCGGTGGCGGGCACGGGCCGCACCATGCCGACGCGCCAGAGAACGAACAAGCAGTAGGCGGCGGCAATGACGATTGCCACATAGATGAAGGCCTGCGTGCCATAGATGGCGGAAAGCCCGGTCACAATGCCGGGCACGACGAAGCCGGACAGCGACCAGGCAAACAAGAGCGAGCTCGACAGCGCCACCATGTCGTCCTTGCCGGCGCGGTCGCCAGCATGGGCGCTGGCCAGCGAATAGATCGATTCCGAGGCGCCGTCCCAGACCACGTAGATGACGAGCAGCGTCGCCAGAGCGCCACCGTCGAAACCCAGTGCAAACAGGCCCGCCGCGGCGGCAAGCGCCGACGCCGCGATCAGCACAAAGCGCCGGTCGGTGCGGTCGGAAATCCAGCCGAGGGGAATCTGCAGGATCAGCGTGCCGACCGGCATTGCCGAAAGCAGCAAGGCGACGTCGGCCTGACTGTAGCCTCTGGCGGTGGCATGGATTGGCGCAAAACCCGAAATCGTCATCGACAGGCCGCCGACGGCAAGCATGCCGGCAACGCCGACCGGCGAGATTCGCCAGGCGCGGCCGAGCGCCACCGACGCCGCTTGCGGGGCCGGTGGCTGCGCGAGCCGCGTCAGCCCGACGGGAAGGATCGACAGCGCGGTGAAGGCAATGCCGATCAGCGGCGCATCGGCCGCGCGGATATCGATCAACGCCAGCGTCGAATAGCCGACGCCGAGTCCGGCGACATAGGCAACGTAGAAGATAGCCATGACCCGGCCGCGGATGGCGTTTGCGACGACATCGTTCAGCCAGCTCTGCGCGACAATGAACAGGCCGCATATGGCAAAGCCGTAGAGCGCCCGTGCAGCGATCCATGGCAATGGGTGCGGCCCGGCGCCGACCGCGGCGTTGGACAGCACGATCAGCGCCGACAGTACCATGAACACGCGGGCATGGCCGACACGCCGCACCAGCGGCCCGGTCAGGATGCAGCCAGCGAGGCCGCCAGCCGAAAGGCCGGTGACGATCAGCCCCGCCCAAGTCGGATCGAAGCCCTCGGCGCCGAGCCGGACTGGGATATAGGCGAACATGAGCCCATTGCCGACGGCGATCAGCGCCATCGACAAGAGGATGCTGGCAATGGCGATCGAGGGCGCCGGCTGCCCTAGACCGTTCTTGTCCTGGTCGCGCTCGAGAATCGTCATGACCGAGGATCGCCCATCAAGCAGGTCAAGGCAGCGGCAAATGCGACATGGCTGGACTTGCCTTCCGCCCGCTCAGCCCTTTGCCACATTGCGGATCGCGCTCGACGACAGCGACGAACGCGGGCCGTGGATGAAGGTCCAGGCCGGCGCGTTCATGCGGGCGAGCCGCGGTGCGTCGCCTTCGTCGACGCGGGCATAGTCGAAAGTCTTGGCGACCACGGACGACAGGAACGACAGCGTCGCACCTGGCCGGTCGACCACCGCGATCGGGAACGTCATCACGATACGGCGCCAGCGCTGCCAGCGGTGGAAGTCGCGAAGCGAATCGGCCCCCATGATCCAGACGAAATCGACGCCGGGGTTACGCGCCTTGACCAACGCCAGCGTGTCGGCGGTGAAGCGGACGTGGTGGGCCGCCTCGAAGGCGGTGACCTTGATCTTCGGGTTCTTGGCGATCTTTTCAGACAGCTGCAGCCGCTCGGCCAGCGGCGCAAGTTCACCAGCGTTCTTGAGCGGATTGCCGGGCGTCACCATCCACCACAGCTGGTCGAGAGCAAGGCGTCTGAGTGCGATCTCGGCGACCAGCGCATGCCCGGCGTGCGGCGGATTGAACGAACCGCCAAACAGCCCGACCGCCACGCCTTTCCCGGCATGCGGCATCTTGAGGTAACGGGAGGATATGGCATGTTCGGACAAGGCAAGCATGCGTCAGGCACCCCCCTCTGCCCTGCCGGGCATCTCCCCCTCAAGGGGGGAGATTGTCAGCTTCAATGACAGCTTGAATTCTGCCCGCCCGGCAATTGGCGAAATCGCGAACGAGAGCTGATCTCCCCCCTTGAGGGGGAGATGTCCGGCAGGACAGAGGGGGGTGGCTGGGCGCAAGGCTTCAGGTTCTTTGAACACAAAGCTTCAAGGCCTCACCTGTCCCGACCCGCGTACACGATATTTGAACGACGTCAGTTGCTCGACGCCGACCGGTCCGCGGGCATGCATCTTGCCGGTGGCGATGCCGATTTCGGCGCCCATGCCGAATTCGCCGCCATCGGCAAACTGGGTCGAGGCGTTGTGCAGAAGGATCGCCGAATCGACCTCGTTGAAGAACCGGTCGACCGCTGTGGCGTCCTCGGCGACGATCGCCTCGGTGTGATGCGAGGAGAACGTCTCGATATGCTCGATCGCGCCGCCAATGCCGTCGACCAGCTTCACAGCGATGATCGCGTCGAGATATTCGGTCACCCAGTCTGCATCGGTCGCGGGCTGGGCATCGGCATAAAGCCTCAGCACCTCGGCATCGGCATGGATCTCGCATCCTGCCGCCCGTAGGGCCTCGAGGATCGGCACCAGGTGCGTGACGGCGACGGCACGGTCGACCAGCAGCGTCTCGGCAGCGCCGCACACCCCGGTGCGCCGCATCTTGGCATTGACCGCGATCTTGACCGCCATGTCGAGATCAGCCGATCGGTCGATATAGAGATGGCAGATGCCCTCGAGATGGGCGAAGACCGGCACCCGCGCCTCCTTCTGCACACGCTCGACCAGGCTGCGGCCGCCGCGCGGAATGATGACCTCGAGATTGCCGGAAAGCCCTTTCAGCATTTCGCCGACGGCGGCGCGATCGGTGGTAGGCACCAATTGTATGGCATCCTCCGGCAGCCCGGCTGCCTTCAGCCCCTCGACCAGGCAGGCATGGATCGCGGCGGAAGAATTCGCTGAATCCGAGCCGCCGCGCAGGATCACCGGATTGCCCGCCTTGAGGCAGAGCGCACCGGCATCGGCGGTCACGTTCGGCCGGCTCTCATAGATGACGCCGATGACGCCTAGCGGCGTGCGCACCCGTTCGATGTGCAACCCGTTCGGCCGGTCCCATCCAGCAATGATTTCGCCGATTGGGTCGCGCAACTCGGCGATCTCGCTGATGCCGTCTGCCATGGCGCGGATGCGGACGGGATCGAGCTTCAGCCGATCCATCGACGCTGCCGATAGGCCAGCCTCCTCGCCATTTCTGATGTCGATTGCGTTGGGGTCGAGGATATCCTGCTCATGCCGAAGGATCGCCTGAGCCATGCCGACCAGCGCCTTGTGCTTGCGCTCGGCCGCTGCGATGGCCAGCGGTCGGGCCGCGGCATGCGCGCGGCGGCCGATATCGGCCATCAGCGCGACGGTGTCATCCCGGGATTTTTCATGCAGCGTCAGCATGGCTCATCCTCCGCTATGTAACCTGGTCACCGACTACTTGCTCACCACCGGCATGGCTCACCACAAGGTCGTCGCGGTGGATCATCGCCGAACGCGCCTCGTAGCCGAGCACGGTTTCGATCTCGGTCGTCTTCAGCCCAGCGATCCTTACGGCATCGGCGGCATCATAGGCAACCAGCCCGCGCGCTATCTCGCGGCCCTCGGGCGACAGGATCGCCACCGTGTCGCCACGCGCAAAATTGCCGCTGACCAATTTGACGCCGGCCGGCAGCAGCGACTTGCCGGAGAGCAGCGCGCCGATGGCGCCGGCATCGACGGTCAGCCGGCCAGCCGGTTCGAGCTGCCCGGCGATCCAGGTCTTGTAACCTTTGACCGGGCTGCTGCTCGGCCGGAAGAAGGTGGCGCGCTCGCCGCGCTCGATTGCCAGCAGCGGCGACAGCCGCGTGCCTGATGTGATGATCATGGCGGTGCCGGCGGCGGTTGCAATCTTGCCGGCATCGAGCTTGGTGCGCATGCCGCCGCGCGACAATTCCGAAGCGGCGGCACCCGCCATCGCCTCGATGTCGGGGGTGATGCGGTCGACGATCGGAATGAACCGAGCGTGCGGGTCACGCGCAGGCGGTGCCGTGTAGAGCCCGTCAATGTCGGAGAGCAGCACCAAAAGGTCGGCGCCCATCATGGTGGCGACGCGCGCCGCCAGCCGGTCGTTATCGCCATAACGGATTTCGGAGGTGGCCACCGTATCGTTCTCGTTGATGACCGGCACCGCCTTCATCTTGAGCAGCGTCGAGATCGTCGCCCGCGCGTTGAGATAACGGCGGCGCTCTTCCGTGTCGCCGAGCGTCAACAGGATCTGGCCCGATTTCAAACCATTCTTGCCGAGCGCATCCGACCAGGCGCCGGCCAAGGCGATCTGCCCGACGGCGGCCGCCGCCTGGCTCTCCTCGAGCTTCAGCGCCCGCTTGCCGAGGCCGAGGATGGTGCGGCCAAGTGCAATCGCACCGGAAGACACAACGAGAATTTCGGCGCCGCCATTGGCCAGCACGGCGATGTCGTCGGCAAGCGAGGCCAGCCAGTCGCGCTTCAGGCCCGTCGTGCGGTCGACAAGCAGCGCCGAGCCGATCTTGACGGCAATGCGCCGATAATTTTTCAGCGATTGCGCGGCCATGGCTATGCGTTCCAGCGCGTCTCGACCGGCGCAGCGACAGCTTCGCGCGCCTCCGCCACCACAGCCATCAGCGCGCGCAACACCGCCTCGACGCCCTCGCCGGTGACCGCCGAAAGCAGCATCGGCGCGCGGCCGGCGGCGCGTTTCAGCGAGGCGGCCTTCTTTTTGCGTGCGTCGGCATCGAGTATGTCGACCTGCGAAAGAGCGACGATCTCGACCTTGTCGGTCAGCCCGTTGCCATAGGCGTCGAGTTCGGCGCGCACGGTCTTGTAGGCCTTGCCCGGATTTTCTTCCTGCGCCGAGACGAGGTGCAGAAGGACGCGCGTGCGTTCGACATGGCCGAGAAAGCGGTCACCGATGCCGACGCCTTCATGCGCGCCTTCGATCAGGCCGGGAATGTCGGCAATGACGAATTCGCGCCCGTCGATGCGGGCCACGCCAAGGCCCGGATGCAGCGTGGTGAAGGGATAGTCGGCGATCTTCGGCTTGGCCGCGGTGACGGCCGCCAGGAAGGTCGACTTGCCGGCATTGGGCAGCCCGACCAGGCCGGCATCGGCGATCAGCTTCAGCCTGAGCCAGATATTGAGCTCTTCGCCCGGCAGTCCGGGGTTGGCGCGGCGCGGCGCCTGGTTGGTCGAGGTCTTGAAATGCTGGTTGCCGAAGCCGCCATTGCCGCCCTTGGCCAACAGGAAGCGCTGGCCGACGACCGTCAGATCGCAGATCAGCGTCTCATTGTCCTCGGCAAAGACCTGTGTTCCGGCCGGCACTTTCAGCGTCACGTCGGCACCCTTGGCGCCGGTCATGTTGCGGCCCATGCCGTGCGTCCCGGTCTTGGCCTTGAAATGCTGCTGGTAGCGATAGTCGATCAGCGTGTTTAGTCCGTCGACCGCCTCCACCCAGACATCGCCGCCGCGGCCGCCGTCGCCGCCGTCCGGGCCGCCGAACTCGATGAACTTTTCGCGCCGGAACGACACCGAACCGGCGCCGCCGTCGCCGGAGCGGATGTAGACCTTGGCTTGATCGAGAAATTTCATCGGATTGTATGGTTTCTGCTATTGGCTTTGCGGGATTGCTCTAAAGCAAGGCGGGTCGAAGGGCGAGGGCCGTTTTTGCTACTGTAACGTCGCGCGTATCTCTGGACGCGTAGCATTTGGTTGACCCTTGCCGAAAATCGATCTTCGGCTTTCCAAGCGCGAGATGTCGGAATGAAGCTGGTAACTTACAATATCCACTACGGCATCGGCCTCGACGGCCGCTATGATGTCGGTCGCATCGCCGATGCGGTGCGCGGCGCCGACGTGATCGCGCTGCAGGAGGTCACCCGCGCCAACCCGAAGAATGGCGGCCGCGACATGGTGGCCGAGTTCGGCGAGGCGCTGCCCGACTATTTTGCCGTCTACGGCAGCAATTTCGAAGCCGACGCCGGATCGCGCCTGGAGAACGGCCGCGCCATCACGACCACCTTCCAGCTCGGCAACATGGTGCTGTCGAGAACGCCGATCCATCTGTCGCGCAATCTCCTTTTGCCGCGCAGCCGCAGTTTCGAGGCGATGAACTTCCAGCGCGGCGCGCTGGAGGCGCTGATCGAAACGCCGCTTGGCTTCGTCCGCTTCTATTCCACTCATCTCGACCATCGCAGCCCGGTCGAACGCCTGAGCCAGATCCGCTTTCTGCGCGAACGCCTGTTGAACTACCCGCTCGAGGGCGGTGGGCTCTCCGGCGTCGCCGAGATCGGCTTACCGGACTTGCCTTGTCCCGAAGCCTTCGTCGTCATCAACATGCTCGCCGGATCGCCGGAACACGTCGAACTCGCCGGCCAGCCTGACCATGAATTCGGCATGCCGGTGACCGCCGACCTCGCCGTCGATGCCGCCGCGCGCCTCGGCGCGGCCGGCGCCGATCTCGTCACCTGGGTCGACCCCAAGCGGCCGGGCGATGCCAGCCGCCACAAGCGCATCGACTATATCTTCACCAGCGCCTCGCTTACCAAATCGCTGAGGCGCCTGTGGGTCGACCGGCAAGCGGCCGGTTCGGATCACTTGCCGGTCTGGGTCGAGATGGCGTGACGTCAACGTTGGCCCGCAATCTTTGGCGCCGAGGTGTGTCGAGATTCAGGTCAGGCCGTGCCGAGAGTGGTGGCTTCCGAGAACCGGAGCGGAGCGTACTTAAAGTACGCGAGCACCGGAAGCGCAGGAAGCCGCCATTCGCAGGCCGGCATCACCTGAATATCGACATGCCTCAAAAATGCACCCAGTTCCTGAGGCTGGTCCAGGTCTTGCGATCGAGGCGGTAGCGCTCGACCGGCACCTGGCCGGCAACGATCGAATTCAGCATGCCCTGGCCGGCATACTGGAAGCCGCATTTGTGGATGACCCGGCGCGAGGCCGGATTGATCACCCGCGTCGAGGCGTGCAGCACCTGGATCGTGGTTCTCTGGAAGGCAAGGTCGACCAGTGCGTGCGCTGCCTCCGTCGCGTAGCCGCGTTTCCAGTACGGCTCGCCGATCCAGTAGCCGAGCTCCAGCCCGCGATCCGTGGTGTTGAGCCCGGCACAGCCGACGAAGGTCTCGGTGCCGGCCAGCGTCAACGCATAGGCGATTCCGGCCCGGCGCGATGCCGTCATGGCCAGGAAAGCGCGTGCCTCGGCCTCGCCATAGGGATGCGGCATGCGGGCCAGCATTTCCGCGACATGGCGGTTGTCGGCGAGCGCCACCAATTGCTCGATGTCGCTTTCACGCGGGGCACGCATGATCAGCCGCTCGGTCGCGAGCACCGGGCAATCTATCGCGTAACTTTCGTCGTCTGACTCTTCCGCTTCGGCAACCATGTCAGTCCTCCAGGCAAGAAAAAGGGGAGATGGAAACCCATCTCCCCTGATCCATTTCCTGGCTTGGCCAGACACCGGTCCCGAGATGGGTGCCGGTGTTCTCTTGCGGAACCGGCTACTCCGCTGCCTTCGTCATCGGGTTCACCGATACGTAGGTTCGGCCATTGGCTTTTTTGTTGAAGGTGACTGCGCCAGCTTCGAGCGCAAACAGCGTGTGGTCCGTGCCAATGCCGACATTGGTGCCGGGATGCCACGTCGTGCCACGCTGACGAATGATGATGTTGCCCGGAATCACGGCTTCGCCGCCGAACTTCTTCACGCCGAGCCGCTTGGAATGGGAGTCGCGACCATTGCGCGATGATCCGCCAGCTTTCTTGTGTGCCATCTAACTACTCCGATGCGCCGCGAGGCGCCTAAAAGGTCTTATGAACGCGTTCGCGTTCCGTTTCAAGTCCGATCCGGCGACGATTGCGCCGGTTCGTTCTACTTCTTCGCCAATTCCTTTGCCTGCTCGCGCCAGTCCTTGATCTGGTCGGCGCTGAACGGCATGTGCTCGTCGATCTTGGCGACATCCTTGTCGGACAGCTTGGCGATCTGGGCGAAGGTGGTGATGCCCTGTTCGTTGAGCTGGCCGGCGGCAACCGGGCCGATGCCCTTGATCACCGTCAGATCGTCCGGCTCGCCCTTCGGCGCCTTGAACAACGGCGCGGCGGCTTCGGCAGCCTTGTCCTCGGTCGTCTCGGCCTTGGCTTCCTTCTTCGGCGGAGCCTCTGCCTTGGCTGCGGCCTTCGGCTCAGCTTCAGCCTTCGCCTCGGTCTTGGCGGCAACCTCTGCCTTCGCTTCGGTCTTGGCGGCGGTCTTCTTCGCCGGCTTGGCGCCACCCAGCAGGATCTCGGCGATCCTGACAGTGGTCAAAAGCTGGCGATGGCCGATCTTGCGGCGCGAATTCTGCCGGCGACGCTTCTTGAAGGCGATGACCGTGCGGTTCTTGCCCTGCTCGACGACTTCGGCGGTGACCATCGCACCATCGACGAACGGCGCGCCGAACGTGACGTTCTCGCCTTCGCCATGCGCGAGCACATTGCCGATTTCGACGATGTCGCCGACATTGGCTTCGAGTTTTTCGATCTTCAGGAGATCGTTGGCGGCAACGCGATACTGCTTGCCGCCCGTTTTGATGACTGCGAACATTTTTTGCCTTTCGCTGTTCGGTCGGCCTTGATGAACCGCCTGAGGCGGTTCGGCCGTCTTTTTGTCAGTCTGCGGGTTCAAAAAACAAGCGGCGCGGAAGATCCCTCCACGCCGATTGCGCGCTGTCCCTAACCGAAGGTTCGGCTTGAGTCAAGGCAAGCGCCGCGGGCAAGCTGCGAATGGGCTGAGCCCAGTCCGGCAAACATGGAACATCGGGCACCGCAGCTTTGAACGCAGCACGGACGGGAACCTGCGGCGCCGGGGCAGATTGGCCCTTGTAACCTGCCTGTCCAGCCGTTATCTAGTGCGCCGCGCCGGCAACGGCGGACCATGACCGCGGAGAGGTGGCAGAGTGGTCGAATGCACCGCACTCGAAATGCGGCATGGGTGCAAGCCCATCGGGGGTTCGAATCCCTCCCTCTCCGCCAGTGATCCTAATTTCATTTTTTTGATTTGGCCTGCCGAACTCAGCCATAAATGCTCGTGAAGCCGCGGAGCTCAATTGCAGCCCGGCGTTAACCCTTGGCCCACTAGGTCGTTGACCAAGCAACCGAGCGGTGTTGCGGAAGGTTGTCGGTTCGCAATGTGGGTCAAGCGAGCGTCAGCTGGATCGTGTATTTGGTGATCGACCCGTCGCGAACCTACCCACGACCTCATCGAGCACATGGAACGGAGCAAGAAACCACTTTCGTGGTCGCATTGGATGGTGGCTGGGTTCCGTCGCGAGCAGTTGCTGATCAACGCGGTGACTTGTGTCTGGGGCGTCAAGTCCACCAAAAATCAGCGAGTGATGCACTAACTGCTGGAGTGCGCCCCGCCTTCGACGTATAAATGGCGCTACATTCCGGGAGGAAGAGCCATGAATGCAGTGCCTCAATGGCGGCTTGCAGGCGACTGGTTCGACATCTGCAGCTGCGATATCCCTTGCCCTTGCGAGTTCGCCCAGCGGCCGACCGGCAATCACTGCCAGGGCGTGCTCGCCTGGCATGTACGCGAGGGTCAGTATGGCGACGTGAAGCTCGACGGCCTGTCGCTGGTGGCGCTCGGCGAGTTCGAAGGCAATCTATGGGCCGGCGAGGCAAAGGCCGTGATGGGCATGTACCTCGACGAGAAGGCGAACGAGCGGCAACGTGAAGCCCTGCAGGCGATCTTCGGCGGGCAGGCTGGCGGCTGGCCGGCGGGTTTTGCCGCCAACATCGGCGAGATGCGTGGCATGGAGTTCGTGCCGATCACTTTCGAGGTGGCGGGCGACCTTGCCACCTGGCGGGTCGAGATTCCTGGCCTCGTCGTCGGGCATGCGGAAGCGCTTTCAGGTCCCACAACACCACCCGGCAAGCGGGTGCAGACGATCAACCCGCCGGGCTCGGAGGTCGGCCCGGGCCAGGTTGCCACCTGGGGGCGTTCGGTCGAGGTGAGCACCAAAGGCTTCGGGCTCGACTGGACGGGCACGGCGCGCTCGAGCAAACACATTCCGTTCGACTGGACCGGCCCGAACTAGGACGTGCCGATGCCTGACGCGTTCCCCGGGAAATCGTCGCGGCTCCGGAATTTGCGTGGCATGCCGCTCGGTGTTCTCGCATCGCTCGTCGTGCTAACAGCGGCGGCGTGGGCGCTGACCCTCAGCATGGATATGCCTATGGGCATTGCGGTGCGCGGCGGGATGGAGGGTATGGAAGGCATGGCCGGCATGGCGATGGCAGGAATTGCCGCCGACGGCTGGTCACTTGCCGGCGCCGCCGCCTTTCTTGCTGTATGGACGGTGATGATGGCTGCCATGATGCTGCCGGCGGCCGCGCCCATGATCTTTATGTTCGCGGCGGCGCAGGCCAGGCGCGAACAGCACGTTGCCATCCCGACGTGGATATTCGTCGCGGGTTACATGCTCGTCTGGGCGGCGGCGGGCCTTCTCGTGTATGTCCTGGTCCAGTTCGGAAGCGAGTTTGCCACCAGCCTCGATCCGCCTCAGCGTTCGAAATGGGCGCCGCTCGCGCTCGGTATCACGCTTGGCGTCGCCGGACTCTACCAATTCACGACCCTCAAGCACATTTGCCTCAGCCATTGCCGTTCGCCGCTCGCTTTCGTTGCGCAGCATTGGCGCGACGGGCGGGTTGGCGCACTCGAGATGGGGCTGCGGCACGGGCTCTATTGCTTTGGTTGCTGCTGGGCGCTGTTTGCCGTGCTGGTCGCGGTGGGCATCATGAGCGTCGCCTGGATGCTGCTGTTGACGCTGGTCGTCTTCGTCGAGAAGCTGCTGCAGCGCGGCCGCCGCTTCGAAGTTGCTTTGGGCATTGCGCTGATGGCCCTCGGGATCGCTGTATCGTTCGGCGCGATCGAGATGCCTTGGATGAGCGGCTAGCCCCCAGCCGGGTGGTCAAATTCCAAACATATCGGTCCTTAAGGATAAGGGCGGGTCGTTGTGTTTGGCGAACCGATACTAGCAGCTGGCAGCCCTCTGATCGGGTCGGTGATGGCTCAAGATGGCAGACTATGCAGCCTTCCGCCGCAATTGGCTCACACTCAGCCACACCGCCGAAACCAGGAAGTAGAGGGCGCCTACTGCGGCATAGCCGGCCACGTTGGTGATGGATGGCGGCATCGGCATCCGCGCCTGCGCGATGAAAAACGTGCCTGCCAGTGCTGATTGCCCTCCGCTCAGGATCATCGCCCACTGCGCGCCAGAGCTCTTCCAACGGCGGACCGCGGTGCCGAGTTGAAGCAGGCCAGACAGGATCGCCCATAGGCCGAACACCCCGAGCACCCAATTCATGCTCATCTTCAGCGCAACAACGACCGCGAGCGTTGTCGCCACACTGACCACGACGTTGATGGTCTGGGTGCGATTCTGTCCCAATCCTCCGCTGCGCGATGCGTCGACAAAATTGGCGAGGGCATCCCATGCAGGATAAGCCACGAGCAAAACCGCCGCCGCCACCCCGGAATTCTGTCCCACTGTAAAGGCAGCCGCCACCCAGACAGCCGAGACCGCCGTCCGTGCGAAGTAATAGAGCTTGAGCCATTGTTCCTGGCTGGCGCGGGAAAGATCGCTATTGTGAACCGTCATTGGATGTCCTTTCGACTAGTAGGTAGGGCTCTCGACGAACGTCGCAGAGCCGTTACGGCTATGGTTAGTTGAGATCTTAGGATTGTATCTGGAGGGAACGCGGAGCGAGCCGCTCCAGGAGCGGGCGTGTCACGACGGCGAATATCTTCGGATCGCCATAGGCCCGTGCCGAAAGCATCGCGCCGTGGACAGTCGCCATGAACGCTTCAGCCTCGGCACGAGGGGTACCCATCAGTTGGAATCGGCCGAGCCGCGCACCGCGCTCCAGCACGGATGTCAGCCAAGCCGACAGGGAGCGGAAATGCGCCCGGACCTCAAGGCCAACTTCCTCGGGCAGCACGGGGAGTTCGCTTGCCAACAGCGCGCAGATACAAAACGGAGCGCTGGCATCCGCGATGCAGACTTCCCAATAGCCAGCGTAGTCCTGAAGCTGTTCGAGCGGATCGGAGACCTGAAGTTCGAGATTCGCCATCCCCGCTTCAGCTTCTTCCCGATACCGCGCAACCAGCGTTCGGACCAGATCGACCTTGCTTGGGAAATGGTGATGGATGCTCGCCTTACGAATCCCGACCACATCAGCGATGTCGGCATAACTGAAACCGTTGTAGCCGCCAGCGACGATCAGAGAACGCGCACAAGCCAGGATGTCGTCGGAGGTAGTAGACACGTTGCCCATGCCGCTACCTACCTTCTGGTAGGATGGCAGTCAAGCCCTCTTGCAACGCAACGACCAAAGCGAGAGCAGTAGCGTGGAATTGGGTGGCTATGGCGCAGACGTCATTCGATGTTCCTTGTGTCTCGGCCGCCATCAATTCAAAAAAGCGTCCGGTGTTTGTCGATCGAAGTAGCCGTCCCACTTCGACGAGAAGGCAACACCCTCCGGCCGACCGGACCACCGCTAATCGCCGCGCGGCACTAGGCGTTTGCACCGACTGCGCTATCTCCCCATCGTTAGCCTTGTTCTATCGCTGGTTGAAGATTGGGAGGTTTCCATGGATCGGCGACTATTTTTGACAGGAATGTTTGGCATTGCCGGGGCCGCGGCCCTTGCAAGCACGGTTCGGCCAATCAACGCAGTGGCCGGCGTTCCAACTGCCAGAAACGGCATTCTCGATGAACTCGAGGCGCCGGACGTCGAGACCTTCGACGACGATACTCAAGCAGAGTTGCAACCAGTCTATCATCGCCGGTGGCACCGGCCGCGCCGGCGCCGCCGGCGTGCTTGGAGAAGGGTCTGTCGCGTTTACTGGCGGAATGGCTATCGGCGCAGGCGGTGCTTCCGCAGGCGCGTCTGGGTCTGGTTTCGATTCTAGCAATTGGCCGGCTTGAACCCTGGCCATCGCGGCCGGGGTTTTCGCCTCAGGCGACCGTTAGCGCCCTTAGAGAGTTTGTCTGACGGCGCCGGAGGAGGCTGACGGTGTTTGCAGGTTTCAGAGCCACCAGCTTGCGACTGGACTATACGACCATTTTCGCAAGGGTCGGTGGCACCGGTCCGCCGCTGCTGCTTCTTCACGGTTTTCCAGAGACGCATCTGATGTGGAGGGATATCGCCGCAGCCTTGGCGCCCCGCTTCACGGTGGTCGCCGCCGACCTTCGAGGCTATGGCCAAAGCGGATGCCCGGTTTCCTCTGCCGATCATAGCCAATACGCCAAGCGCGCCATGGCCGGCGACATGGTTCAAGCCATGAAGCAACTGGGGTTTGAGCGGTTCATGGTTGCCGGGCATGATCGCGGCGGGCGGGTTGCCTATCGCCTGGCGCTCGACCATCCCGACAAAGTGCTCAAAATCGCCGTCCTCGACATCGTCCCCACCGCCGCAACATGGGATCGGGCGGATGCCAGACTGGCGCTCGGCTTCTGGCCCTGGAGCCTGCTTGCCCAGCCGGAGCCCCTGCCGGAACGTCTGATCGGCGCGGCTCCCGATGCAGTCGTCGACGATGCAATAACGCAATGGGGATCGTCGACGAAAATGGTCTCCAAAGAGGTCAGGGACGCCTATGTTGATGCGCTTCGCGATCCCGCGCATATTCATGCGATCTGCGAAGAGTATCGCGCCGCTGCGACGATCGATCGTGAACATGACGCGCTGAACCAGGCAAACGGTCGTCGCATCGAGTGCCCGCTAATGGCGCTATGGAGTGGCGAAGGCGCCCTGGAGAACTGGTATGCGCAAGAAGGCGGGCCGCTGGCTATCTGGAGGAAATGGGCTGACAGAGTGGAAGGACGCGCTGTCCAAGGCGGGCACTTTTTCCCAGAAGAGCACCCCGACACGATAGCAGCGGTTCTCTCGGAATTCTTCGAGGACAAATAGGACGGTCAGGACAGAGGGTTGTAGAGGTCACATGCTTCAGTTACGCGGAACCTCGGGAGTGCTTAGCGGCCCGAGGTCGAGAATCCTCCGATATTCGTCTGTCCGGCATCAACGTGCTTGATAAGAGAATGAAGCCGATCTCCACGGCCACGCCTGTGATATGCAGCCTGATGTTTGTCGGAAGTTGTGCATCGCCTTTGCCTGCATCCTTTGATGCTGCGAAATACGACAAGATGAGTTGCGTCGAGCTCAACGTGGCGATCGGCACGGTCGCTGACGAGATGTCGGCAACAGCCATCGCTCGCGGCAAAGTCGTCCACACCAACATTCCGGACTGGCTGTGGGGAGGGCAGCGTGTCGCCTCGACCGTCGCTGCCCGCCAAAGCGCGAAGATCGAGCGCTTGCGGCAGCAGGAGGCTGCGATTGCAGCGGCGAGACGAAGCAGGTGCTGATTGCGTCGCTGGAGTGGGTCTTCAACCCGAGAGACCGGACTGATGCGCAGCGATCGCGCCGAGGAATATCTCGCCGAAATCCTTGAGCTTGGCGGCGCCGACGCCGTTGACCGCGGCGAAGGCGTCCAGATCACGCGGGCAGCGTTCAGCCATATCGATCAGCGTACGATCCGAAAAGATCACGAAGGCCGGCACTTGGCGTTCCCGGGCAAGACGCAGCCGTACCGCCTTGAGCGCGGCCAGCAGCGCCGAATCCAGACCTTCCGTGCCTGCTGCGGTATCCACAGGACGTATCTTGCCTCGCGATGACTGGCGCGCGTCCACGCGATACCGGAATGAAGCCTCGCCCCGGGCGAGTTCACGGCCTTTCTCGGCGACGGCGAGGCCGCCATGGCCGGCTGAGTCCAATGTCAGGAACCCTCCCGCGACGAGTTGGCGAAGCAGCGACAGCAAGAGACTCTTCTTATGCGCCACACCGGTGCCGAAGCTGGCAAGCCTGTGGTGGTTCCTGGCCAGGACCTTCTCGGTCTCATGGCCGAGCAGGACATCGACAACGTGGGCAGCGCCAAAGCGCTCGCCGGTCTGTGTGATCGCTGCCAGGATGATCCGCGCCTCGGCGTCGCCATCCGCATGCGGCGCCTGGTCGAGGCAGTTGTCGCAATTGCCGCAAGGCGAAGCACTTTCGCCGAAATAGCCAAGCAGGATCTGGCGGCGGCACTGCGCCGTCTCGCAATAGCCGATCAACGTATCGAGCCGGCCATGCGCGCGCCTCTTGTGCTCCGCCGGTGCGCCCTCGTCGTCGATGAAAAGCCGGCGCATACGGATGTCGCCGAGACCGAAGAGCATATGCGCCTCGGCCGCCCGCCCGTCGCGGCCCGCCCGCCCGATTTCCTGATAGTAGGCTTCCAAGCTGCCCGGCAGGTCGGTGTGGAAGACATAGGCGACGTCCGGCTTGTCGATCCCCATGCCGAAGGCGATGGTCGCCAACATCACCACCCCGGACAAGGTCATGAAAGCGTTTTGATTCGCTTCACGCGCGTCCTTGCTCATGCCGGCATGATAGGCGAGCGCGCGTACGCCGTTCCGCTCGAGGAACGCCGCCATCTCTTCGGTCTTTTTGCGCGACAGGCAATAGACGATCCCGCTTCGGCCGGCATGGCGCTGCACGAAATTCAGCAATTGGCGCTTGCTGTCCTGCTTGGGCTCGATGCTTAGCTTGATGTTCGGTCGGTCGAAGCCGAGCACCACGGTATCGACGCGCCCGTCGAACAGTTGCGCGGCAATGTCGGTGCGCGTCGTCTCGTCCGCAGTCGCCGTCAGCGCAATGATCGGCACATCGGGGAAGATGCCGCGCAGCCGCGACAATTCTTCGTATTCGCGCCGGAACGCCGGTCCCCATTGCGAGATGCAATGTGCCTCGTCGATGGCGATCAGCCGGACATCGAGCTTGGTCAACGCCTCGAGCATCCGCGGGGTCATCAGCCGCTCCGGCGCAAGATAGAGCAGCCGTGTCTGCCCTGCCGCGACGCGGCGCCATGCAGCGACATTGGCATCGCGATCGAGCGAGGAATTGATCGTATCGGCCGCCACACCGGCAAGGCGCAATGCGGCGACCTGGTCCTGCATCAGCGCTACCAGCGGCGAAACGACAATGGTGAGCCCGCCCAGCACCAGCGCCGGGACCTGGTAGCAGAGCGATTTGCCCGCACCCGTCGGCATGACGGCCAGTACATGATGCCCGGCCAGCAGCGCCTCCATCACGGCCGCCTGGCCGAGACGAAAATCATCGAAGCCGAAGACATCCTTCAGGACGCGCCGCTTGGAATCCTCTGCCGGCATGCTCGCCGCAATCTGCATTACAGAACTTTCGCGGATACGACCTGCCGAAATTCCCCGGCGAATCGCCGGGTGATTGCCTGGACAGCAGATTCGAACATTTATCGACCCCTCTGGTCCTGTCCTCGGCACCGCCTGAAGCGAACTTCTCTCTCATTGGCCGATATCAGACCGTCGTTCCAGCCCCTATTCGCCTTGGCTGTGAATATCGCGCCGCCTCGGAGCGGTTAATCCTATCTTCACCATCATTCGGCAGGTTCAGGTTCTGCGGTGATGTTTTGAGTACCGCGGCGCCACAAGCGCCCAGGCAACACGCCCGCGTCTCTCCGGAGGCGCGGGTTTTTCGTTCCGAGAACTGACAGCCTGATCTTCGGGCCCGCAGCTCAGTCGAGGAAATCGGCGCGGGGCGGCGTAAAGTTGTCGACCAGTCGTCCCGCCTCCAGTGCCTTGACGCCATGGACCAGGTTGGAAGGAACGATGAAGCTGCTTCCGGTTTCCAAGATCTCGGTCCTGCCGTCGATGGTGACCTCGAAGCGGCCTTCGGCGACGTAGCTCGCCTGGACATGCGGATGCGAATGCAGCGCGCCGACGCCGCCCTTGTCGAAGGCGAACTCGACCATCATCAGTTCGTCCGTGTGCAGGAGCACGCGCCTGCGGTTGCCATCCGGCGTCGGCGTCCACGCACCCTCGCCGGCATGCGAGAAGATCTTGGTTCCGGTCATCGCCAAACTCTCATCTTTTGTTGTTCATCGCGCCAGCCAGCCACCGTCCACCGGCATCACCGCGCCGTGCATATAGTTCGACGCCGGCGCCAGCAGGAAGACGGCTGCGTCGCCGATGTCTTCCGGCGCGCCCCAGCGCCCGGCCGGAATGCGCGCCAGGATCGAAGCGCTGCGGTCGGGATCGGCACGCAGCGCCTCGGTGTTGTTGGTCTCGATATAGCCTGGCGCAATGCCGTTGACGTTGATGCCCTTTGCCGCCCATTCGCAGGCGAGCAGTCGGGTGATGCCGAGCACGCCATGTTTGGAGGCGGTGTAGGAGGCGACGCGGATGCCACCCTGAAAACTCAGCACCGAAGCGATGTTGACGATCTTGCCACGCCGTCCCGGGTCGGCAAGCACGCGCCTGGCAAAACTCTGGCTGAGGAAGAACACCGTCTTGAGGTTGACGCCGATGACGTCGTCCCAGTCGGCTTCGGTCAAGTCGACCGCATCGGCACGCCGGATGATGCCGGCATTGTTCACCAGGCCGTCGAGCGGCCCCGTATCGTCCCAGACGCGGTCAAGCATCGCCTGGGCGGCGGCATCATCGCCAAGGTCGCAGCGGACCGCCTCGAAGCGTCCGCCGGCCGCCGCAATCTTCTCCGCCGTCTCGTCCATCGCCGAGCGACCGACGCCGACGACCGCGCCGCCGGCACGCGCGATCGACACGGCGATGCCCTGGCCGATGCCGGTATTGGCGCCGGTGACGAGGATACGCTTGCCGGCAAGGCTGAAGGCCGAGGGGTCGCTCACTTGAGCTCCTCCATCGCCACCAGGTCGACATCGGTATAGTCGACATTGTCGCCGGCCATCGCCCAGATGAAGGCGTAGTTCGAGGTGCCGGCGCCCGAATGGATCGACCATCCCGGCGACAGCACCGCCTCCTCGTTGCGCACGACGAGATGACGCGTTTCGTCCGGTTCGCCCATGAAGTGAAACACCCGCGCCGTCTCCGGCAGGTCGAAATAGAGATAGGCCTCCATGCGCCGGTCATGCACATGGCACGGCATGGTGTTCCAGACCGAACCGGGGGCAAGCTGGGTCATGCCGACGACCAGCTGACAGGTCTTCACGCCGTCGGCATGGATGAACTGAAAGATCGAGCGCTCGTTGGAGGTCGCCTGGCTGCCGAGATCGAGCCGCTTGGCATCGCCGATGCGGATCAGCCGGTTGGGATGGCTCTGATGCGCCGGCGCGCTTAGCAGGTAGAACTTAGCCGGCTCAGCCGGATTGGTCGCAGCGAACGACACCTCATCGGTGCCCATGCCTAGATAGAGCATGTCGCGCGCCTGCAGCTCGTAGGATTGGCCGCTGGCTTTCACGACGCCTGCACCGGCGATGTTGACGATGATCATCTCGCGGCGGTCGAGAAAATTCTTGGTCCCGGTTGGCTTGATCGCCTGCAGCGGCAGCGGCGCGCCGGCGGGCATGGCACCGCCGACGATCATGCGGTCGTAATGGGTGTAGGTCAGGCTGATACGGCCGGGCTGGAACAAGTCCTCGATCAGAAAATTGTGACGCAGTTCGTCCGTGCCCATCGCCGCGGCAGAAACAGGATCGATGGCAAAGCGCGAGGTGAAATCCGTATGATTGTCAGTGTGATTCATTGCTGTCCCATGGAGCTGCCTCAATTGCTTATTCAGTTGCCGCGGCCTTGACCGAGTCGGCATAAAACACCTGACGCGCGTGCAGGCGTTCGCGATAGCGCTGCTGGCTGGCACCGAGATGCGCGCGCATCGCCTCCCGTGCCGCCTCGGCATCGCCTGCCGAGATGGCATTAAGGATCATCAGGTGTTCGCGCTGCAGGCCGCGCTGGTAGGCGTCGGACTGCGCGAATTCGGTCGACCAGGGCGAGGTCACATCGCAAGGGATGGCGCGCCGGCCGAGCACATCGAGCATCTCGACATAGAACGGATTGTTGGTGGCGCTGGCGATTGCGCGGTGGAAGGCGAGGTCGGCCGGTCCCGTCGGCTCGCTGTTGAGGAGCAGCCGTTCGAACTCGAAGAAGGCTTCCTGGATCGCCGCTTCCTGTGCGGCGTTATGGCGGAGGGCGGCGAGCCCGGCGGATTCGATCTCGATCGCCAACCTGACTTCGAGCACGTTGAGGGCAATTGAATCCTTGCTGCCCATCTCCGCTGCCAGAGCCCCGAACGCTGTCGAGATATGCTCGGTGACAAAGACGCCGGCGCCTTGGCGCGGCTCGACCAGGCCGTCCGCGGCAAGCTTGGCCAGCGCCTCGCGTATCACGGTGCGGCTGACCCCGAAGGTTTCAGTCAACTGGCCCTCGGTCGGCAGCTTTTGCCCAGGCTGGATCTCGCCCGCCTGCAACTGCTTGCGGATCGCGGCGACGACGGTTTCCGAAAGCTTCGGTCTTCGTTCGACGCGGAGCCCGACTGCGGTGTCCGATGCCATGTCGCAACCCCTATTTGAAGACGCTCGGCAGCCATAGCGAAATGGCTGGAATGTAAGTGACGAGCGCCAGCACCACGAGGCCTGCGCCATAGAACGGCCAGATCGAGCGCATCGATTCCCAGACGGATATCTTGCCCACTGCGCACGCCACGAACTGCACTGCGCCCACCGGCGGCGTGTTCAGCCCGATGCCGAAATTGAGGATCATGATGACGCCGAAATGCACCGGATCGACGCCGTAGGCCTGCGCCACGGGCAGGAAGATCGGCGTGCAAATGATGATCGTCGGCCCCATGTCCATGAACGTGCCGAGGAACAGCATCAAGAGGTTGAGCAGCAGAAGCACGACCAGCGGATCGTCCGAGATCGCGTTCATGGAGGCTATCAGCGCTGCCGGTACTTTCAGGAAGGCCATCAGCCACGAGAATGCCGCCGCCATGCCGATGATAAGCAGCACCATGGCCGTGGTGCGCACGGCGCCATGGGTGGCATGAACGAACCCTTCCCAGGTCATCTGCCGGTAAACGAAGACGGTCACGAGCAGCGCATAGATGACGGCGATACAGGAACTCTCGGTGGCCGTGAAGACGCCCGATCGTACGCCGCCGAAGATGATCGCGATCAGCAGCAGGCCGGGCACCGCGACGGCGAAAAGATGCGCGACCGCGGTGAAGCCCGGAAACGGCTCGGTCGGATAGCCGCGGGAGCGCGCCACGAAATAAGCGGTGACCATCAGTGACAGGGCCAGCAGCAGGCCCGGGATGATGCCGGCCGTGAACAGATCGGCGATGGAGATCTTTCCGCCTGCCGAGATCGCGTAGATGATCATGTTGTGCGACGGCGGCAGCAGCAGCGCGATCAGCGCCGCCATCGACGTGACGTTGACGGCGTAGTCCGCTCCATATCCACGCGCCTTCATCTGCGGGATCATCAGGCCGCCCACCGCGGCTGCCTCCGCCACCGCGGAGCCCGAAATGCCGCCGAATAGTGTAGCGGTCGCGATGTTGACCTGCCCGAGGCCGCCGCGCAAATGGCCGACGAGCGAGCCGGCGAAGGCAACGATCTTGCTGGCGATGCCGCCGCGCACCATCAAGTCGCCGGCGTAGATGAAAAACGGAATGGCCAGCAGCGAAAAGACGCTCATGCCGGAATTCAGGCGCTGGAAGACGATCAGCGGCGGCAGGCCCATATAGAGGACGGTGGCCAGGCTTGCGACGCCGAGGCAGAAAGCGATCGGCGTGCCGATAAGCATCAGCAGGGTGAAGACGCCGAAGAGAATCCACAGTTCCATGGCGTCAGACCTTCACGTTGGCGGTGTCGAGTTCGGCTGCGACTTCGGCCGGCGGCAATTCATCGAGGGCATCGTCGATCGGCGCGCCGGAGAGGCGAAGCACGATGCGCTCCAGCGTGAAGAGCACGATGAGCGCGCCTCCCGCGACAAGCGGGACATAGTCCCAGCCCCCCGATATGCCGAGTGACGGCAAGACAGAGCCCCAGGTCAATGCGACCAGCTGGCTGCCATACCAGATCATGCCGATGCCGAAGGCGAGCGCGACGAGGTCCGAAATCATCCGCAGCCAGCGCTTGCCGCCTTTTGGCAGCACGTAGAGCAGGACGTCGAAGCCGAGATGATAGTTCTCGCGCACGCCGACGGCAGCGCCGAGGAAAATGAACCAGCTCATCAGCATCACCGAGCCCGGCTCGGTCCAGCTCGGCGAACGATTCAGAACATAGCGGCCGAACACTTGCCAGGCGACGAAGGCGGTCATCAGCACCAGCCCGATGCCGGCGATCGACAGCGCCGCCGTGCTGACGCGCGACATCACTTGCGCGACGCCGGACAGGAGCGGTCTTGGTTTTAGGCTGGAAGTCACCGGTTTTCTCCGCAAGAGGACGGCGGCGCGGGATGTCCGCGCCGCCGCTTGATCACTGCACGGCCTTGATGGCTTCGACCATGGCCTTCAGCTTGTCGTCCTTGACGTGCTTCTCGTAGACCGGGCCCATCGCGTCGATGAAGGGCTGCTTATCCGGCGTCGTGATCTGCGAACCGGCCGCCTCGACCTTGGCGCGCGATTCCTTGACCTTGGCGGTCCACAGCTCGCGCTGCTTGGCGACGCTCTCCTTGGCGGCCGCTTTGAAGATCGCCTGGTCTTCCGGCGTCAGCTTGTCCCAGCTCGACTTCGCCATGACGAAGGCTTCCGGCACCATCGTGTGCTCGTCGAGCGAATAGTATTTGGCGACTTCCGCGTGCTTGGCGGTGTCGTAGCTCGGAAAATTGTTCTCCGCACCGTCGATCACCCCGGTCTCGATCGCCGAATACACCTCGCCATACGGCATCGGCGTCGCGTTGGCGCCGAGTGCCGCCACCATATCGACGAAGATGTCGGACTGGATGACGCGGAACTTCATGCCGGCCATGTCGGCTACAGTGTTGATCGGCTTCTTCGAATTGTAGAAGGAGCGCGAGCCGCCATCGTAAAAGGCGAGCAGCACCAGCCCGACCTGGTCGAACGCCGCCGCGATCTGGTCGCCGATCGCCCCGTCCATGACCTTGTGCATATGGTCTTCCGAACGGAAGATGTAGGGCAGCGAGGGTACGGTGGTCTCCGGGATGAGCCCGTTGAACGGCGCCATCGAGACGCGGTTGAGATCGATCACGCCGGTGCGCACCTGCTCGATCGTGTCCTTTTCCTCGCCGAGTTGCGCGGAAGGATAGAGTTCGACCACATAGCGGCCGGCCGTGCGCTCTTTCACGAGCTCGCCGAAATATTTGACCGCCTCGACCGTCGGATAGCCGTCCGGGTGTGTGTCAGACGAGCGCAGGACCGTCTGGGCGCTTGCCGTTCCGGCCAGCAGTGCGGCGGCAAGTAGCGTAGCTCCCGCCCGTCTTGAAAAATGCAGCATTGGTTTCCTCCCGTTTGAACGATGGCGGCAAGCGCCGTTAGAGCCGGTACGCCTTTTTCGCGAGCGTATAGGCAAGTTCCTGCGCCAGCTCGTGCGCCTCGTCCTCGCCGAGCCGATGCTCGGCGACGAGACGCGCCAGATATGCGCAATCGACCCGGCGCGCCACATCATGGCGGGCCGGTATGGATGGAAAGGCGCGGGTGTCGTCGTTGAAACCGACGGTGTTGTAGAAACCGGCCGTTTCGGTGGTCATCTCGCGGAACCGGCGCATGCCTTCGGGGCTGTCGTGGAACCACCAGGCCGGCCCGAGCTTCAATGCCGGGTAGACACCGGCGAGCGGCGCCAGCTCGCGCGCATAGCTGGTCTCGTCGAGGGTGAACAGGATGATGGTGAGATCGCGCTCCAGCCCGACACAGTCGAGCAGCGGCTTCAACGCCGTCACATAATCGGTTCGAGTCGGGATATCGAAGCCTTTGTCCCTGCCGAACTTCTGAAAGACAGCCGGCGAATGATTGCGCCAGGAGCCGGGATGGATTTGCAGGACCAGCCCGTCGTCACGGCTCATCTTGGCCATCTCGGTCAGCATCTGGGCGCGAAACAGCTTTCGCTCGCGCTCGTCGTTCGAGCCCCGGCGGATGCGGTTGAACAGCTCCTCGGCGGCGGCATCCGAGAGATTGGCGGTTTCGGCTGTTGGATGGCCGTGATCGGAGGAAGTCGCGCCAAAGCTCTTGAAGAAGGCGCGCCGCTGGCGATGCGCATCGAGATAGCCGGCCCAATTGCCGGTGTCGCAGCCGGTGATCTCGCCAAGCCGGTCGAGATTGGCCGAAAAGCCTTCGAAGTCGGGATCGACGATCGCATCCGGCCGATAGGCGGTGACGACGCGGCCGTCCCAGCCGCTGTCGCGGATCATCTGGTGCCATCTGAGATCGTCGAGCGCGCCTTCGGTCGTCGCGATGACCTCAATGTTGAAGCGCTCGAACAGCGCTCGCGGGCGAAAATTCTCCCACTGCAGCAGCGTCGCGATCGTGTCGTAGTGGCGGTCGGCCGTCTTGGCATTCAGCGGCTCGTCGATGCCGAACAGATGGGCAAGCACATGGTCGAACCACAGCCGGGTCGGCGTGCCGCGGAACAGGTAATAATGCTCGGCGAAGCGCCGCCAGATCGTTCTGCCGTCGGTTTCCACCGGCGAACCGTCAAGTGTCGGCACGCCAAGCTCCTCAAGCCGAACGCCCTGGCTGAACAGCATGCGGAAAATGTAGTGGTCCGGTACGATCAGCAACTGCGCCGGATCGGGAAACGCCTCGTTGAGCGCATACCAGCGGGGATCGGTGTGGCCGTGCGGGCTGACGATCGGCAGGTCCTTGACCGCGGCGTAGAGATCGCGGGCCAGCGAAAGCGGGCGCGCCTCGGCGGCAAACAGCAAGTCCGGATCCGTCAATGCGGCCACGTAAATCCTCCCAATCCGGACATCGGTAGGGTTGGAAAGAAATAATGTCAACATACAAAAAATGGGTTGTTGTATGATGACTTTTCGTCGGCCATTGCCCATTGTGCGTGACGGCAACGGGTGTTACGCCGCCTGCCAACAGTGACCCAGCAACCTCGATCAGACACGCCGCGCAATGACCAATAGACGCCTTTCCAACAGCACGCTGAAGGCACTGCCGGCTTCGGTCGCGGTTCCCCGCTACGACCGCGGCGCTATTGCGCCAGGCATCGTCCATCTCGGCGTCGGCGCGTTCCACCGCGCCCACCAGGCGGCCTATGTCGACGACTGTCTGGCGGCTGGAGAGACAGGCTGGGGCATTGTCGGCGTGTCCTTGCGTAGTCCAGACACGCGCGACGCACTGGCGCCGCAGGATGGCCTCTACACACTGGCGATCAGGAGCAGCGTCGAAGAAGAGCTGCGCGTCGTCGGTTCGATCCTGTCGCTGCTGGTGGCGCCGGAAGATCCGGCTGCGGTGCTCGCCGCTCTGACCGATCCGCTCACCCGTATCGTCACGCTGACGATCACCGAAAAGGCCTATCTGAGGGCAGCCGGCGGCGGACTGGACAATACCCACCCCGACATCGTCCATGATCTGGCTAACCCGCAAATGCCACGAACGGCGCATGGTTTCCTGACGGAGGCGCTGTCGCGCCGCCGTGCCACCGGCATCCAGCCTTTCACCGTGCTCTGCTGCGACAACCTTCCGGCCAATGGCGCCACGCTGCACCGCCTGCTGGTCGAATTCGCCGCACTGCGCGATGCCAGGCTCGCCACTTCAGGCGATGCCAGGCTCGCCGCACACATCGCCGACGGCGTCGCCTTTCCGTCGAGCATGGTCGACCGCATCGTGCCGGCGACCACCGATGCCGACCGGGCGCGTATCGCCGTCGAGCTCGGCGTCGAGGATGCCTGGCCGGTGATGACCGAGCCGTTCTGCCAATGGGTGGTCGAGGACGACTTTCCGGCGGGCAGGCCGGCCTGGGAAAAGTTCGGCGTCACCATGGTCGGCGACGTCGGGCCGTTCGAGGACATGAAGCTGCGGCTGCTCAACGGCTCGCATTCGGCAATCGCCTATCTCGGCCTGCTCAGCGGCTACGACACGGTCGACCGCGCCTTTGCCGATCCGGCGATCCGGCAATTCGTCGACGGCTTGTGGGCCGAGGCGATCCCGACGCTGCCGCCGGACGCCGGGCTCGATACGGCCGGCTACACGGCCCAGCTCGCCGAACGTTACTCGAACACGGCGCTGGCCCATCGCACGGCGCAGATCGCCAATGACGGCAGCCAGAAACTGCCACAGCGCATCGTCGCCTCGGCCGTCGAGCGGCTGAGTGCCGGTGATCCCCCAGCCCATCTGATGCTGGTGGTGGCCGCCTGGATCGCCGCTTGCGAGGCGCGCGGCAAGACCTTGCCCGAAGCCCATTTCACCGACCCGATCGACACTCGGCTTACGGCGCTCGGCAGCCGGCCGGCTGATGAAGCTGTGACAGCGATGTTCGATCTCGCCGGCTTCGCCAGGGACCATTCCCAGCGCATGACACTGATTGATCTGACGACAGCCCATCTCGAGCGCCTGCGGCGGGGCGGGCCTGCCGCTGCCTTGGCGGCGCTTGGCATAGGGAGTGAGAAGCCATGAGACAGACTTGGCGCTGGTTCGGGCCCGACGACCCGGTGACGCTTGCCCATGTCCGTCAGGCCGGCGCCGTCGGCATCGTCAGCGCGCTGCATCACCTCAATGACGGCCGCGCCTGGCCGGCGGACGAGATCGCCAGGCGCAAGGCAGAGATCCAGGCAGCAGGCCTGACCTGGGACGTGGTCGAGAGCATCGTCGTCCACGAGGACATCAAGACCCGCAGTGGCGACTGGCGCACCCTGATCGACAATTATAAGGCCTCGATCCGCGCCGTCGCTGCCGCCGGCATCAACACCATCTGCTATAATTTCATGGCGATCACCGACTGGACGCGCACCGACCTCGACTATCCGATGCCGCATGGCGGCACGGCGCTGCGCTTCGATGTCGTCGAGCTCTGCGCCTATGACGTCTTCATCCTCGAGCGAAAACGGGCGGAGGCCGATCACCCGCCGGCCCGTGTCGAGGCGGCGCGTGTGCGGCTGCAAGGCATGAGCGAAAGCGACAAGGCGAGACTGGAGCTCAACCTGATCGGCTGGGTGCCGGCGCGCGAATTCATCTTCGATCGAGCGAGCTTCCGCCGCGCCCTCGACCTCTACAAGGACGTCTCTACCGAAGGACAGCGCGAAAACCTGTTTGCCTTCCTGCGCGAGATCGTGCCGGTTGCCGAAGAGGCCGGCGTCAGGATGGCGATCCACCCCGACGATCCGCCTTTTTCGTTGTTCGGCCTGCCGCGCATCGTTTCCAAGGCAGCCGATGCCCGCGCGCTGCTCGACGCCGTCGCTTCGCCGGCTAACGGACTGACACTGTGTACCGGCTCCTACGGCGCGAGCGCGCAGAACGATCTGCCGGCAATGGCGAAGGCTTTCGCCGAGAACATCCATTTCGCCCATCTGCGCAATGTCACCAAGGAGCCCGACGGCTCCTTCCACGAAGCCGAGCACCTCGACGGCGACACCGACATGGTGGCGGTCGTGTCGGCGCTGATTGGCGAGGAGCGGCGGCGCAAGGCGGCAGGCAGGGCGGACTGGCAGATTCCGATGCGTCCGGACCATGGCCATGCCATTGTCGACGACATCGGCAAGAAGGTGAACCCCGGCTATTCCTGCATCGGCCGCCTGAAGGGCCTCGCCGAACTGCGCGGCGTCATGCGCGCCGTGGAAGCGCTGACGGTGTGAGCTATTTGCCTGACGGATCCAATACTTGCCGGGAAGAATAGTCGACGCCTTTAGAATTCCAGAACAGCCGCACGGCCTTGCCGACCAGATTTTCACTGGGAATAAACCCGACGCTGAATCGGCTGTCGGAGGAATTGTCCCGATTGTCGCCAAGTGCAAAATAGTGGCCTGCGGGCACGATCCACGAGTTCGTGTTGTCCCCGATGGATGAATCTGTCAGGTTGAGAACGGTGTAGGACACGCCCTCTGGCAAAGTTTCACGTTGAAGTTTGACTGGATCGGGGAACTCTTCGGACGAAAAAGAGCCAATATCCTCGAGCCCCACCGCTACCTCGTTGATGTAAAGCATCCCGTCGATGATCTGGATCTTTTCGCCCGGAAAGCCGACGATCCGCTGGATGTAGTTCACGCTCGGATCGGGCGGGAACTTGAATGCCACCACATCTCCCCTTTTGGGTTCCGCGCCCAATAGGCGCCCGTCAAATGAGAGCACGTTGAAGGGCACGCTGTAGCGACTGTAGCCGTATGCGGATTTGGACACGAAGAGATAGTCGCCCTCCCGCAACGTCGGCGTCATGCTGCCAGACGAGATCGAAAACGATTGGAACACCAACGAGCGGATTACAAACGCAGCCACGATGGAGGCGTAAAACGCCAACACGAACACCGACACCCCTTGCGCATACCATTTGTCCGGCTTGAACCGATGCGCAAAGGGAACAACGAGCGTCGCCCACAGGATCATCAAGCCGATACCTGAAAAGTTGCCCGCCGCCGCAAGATCCATGCCCGGCACCACCGGAATTCCGATGTAGCAAAGCGCGATGCTGACAGCACTGATCACAAACAGGCTTATGACAGCCAGTTTGCCAGCGCCAATCCATAGAAATCCGCCAAACGGGCCGCCAAGGGCCGACACCAGGGCCGTCGACCATCTGGATCGCGAGACTGTTTCTTGTTGCACTGTTTGTTCTGTCATCGGCCCCCCACGCCAAGGCAGCCTGACTGTTCACCAAATAAAAAAGCGAGGCAAGCCTCGCTTTCTCGACGCCGAACTGATCCTTCGCGTTAAGCCGGCAGGATGGCGCCTTCAAGCGTGGTGAGCTGGTTAAGGAACTGCTCGGCCTTGCTGCGGGTCTGGTCGTCCTTGGCGTCGGCGGCGTCTTCCCTCGCCTCCTGGATGCGGCGGGCAAGCTCGGCGCGGTCGATGTCGCCGACGGCCACAGCCGATTCCGCCAGCAGCGTGCAGCCGGCCGGAACGATGTCGGCAAAGCCGCCGAACACCACGTAGCGTTCTTCCTTGCCGGAAGCGGTCTTCAACGTGACGACGCCCGGCTTGATCGTGGTCATGACCGGTGCGTGATGCGCCATCACGGTCATTTCGCCCTCGGCGCCTGGGATGACGACGGATTCGACCTGCTCGGAAACCAAGAGGCGCTCCGGCGAGACCAGTTCGAACTTGAAAGCTTCAGGCATGATCAATTTAGCGAATAGGGAATAGTGAGTAGCGAGTAGTGAAGAAACTCGTCCGGCTCATAGACCCCTATTCGCTACTCCCTATTCGCTATTCGCTTTGGCTTACGCCGCTTCAGCCGCCAGGCGCTGTGCCTTCTCGACCGCTTCCTCGATGCCGCCGACCATGTAGAAGGCGGCCTCCGGCAGGTGGTCGTAATCGCCGTTGCAAAGGCCCTTGAAGCCCTTGATGGTGTCGGCGAGGTCGACCAACTTGCCCGGCGCGCCGGTGAACACTTCGGCGACGAAGAAGGGCTGCGACAGGAAGCGCTCGATCTTGCGGGCGCGGGCAACCGTCTGCTTGTCCTCTTCCGACAGCTCGTCCATGCCCAGGATGGCGATGATGTCCTGCAGCGACTTGTAACGCTGAAGGATCGACTGCACCTGGCGCGCGACCTGGTAGTGCTCCTCGCCGACAACCATCGGGTCGAGCATGCGCGAAGTCGAATCGAGCGGATCGACCGCCGGATAGATGCCCTTTTCCGAAATCGCGCGGTTGAGCACGGTCGTCGCGTCGAGGTGGGCGAATGAAGTCGCTGGTGCCGGGTCGGTCAAATCGTCGGCCGGCACATAGATCGCCTGCACCGAGGTGATCGAACCCTTGGTCGTCGTGGTGATACGCTCCTGCAGCGCGCCCATGTCGGTGGCCAGCGTCGGCTGGTAGCCCACGGCCGAAGGAATGCGGCCGAGCAGCGCCGACACTTCCGAGCCCGCCTGCGTGAAGCGGAAGATGTTGTCGACGAAGAACAGCACGTCCTGGCCCTGGTCGCGGAAGTATTCGGCAACTGTCAGGCCGGTCAGGCCGACGCGCGCGCGCGCGCCCGGCGGCTCGTTCATCTGGCCATAGACGAGCGCGGCCTTGGAGCCTTCGCCGCCGCCCTTCTTGTTGACGCCGGACTCGATGAACTCGTGATAGAGGTCGTTGCCTTCGCGGGTGCGCTCGCCGACGCCGGCGAACACCGAGAAGCCGCCATGCGCCTTGGCGACGTTGTTGATCAGTTCCTGGATCAGCACCGTCTTGCCGACGCCGGCGCCGCCGAACAGGCCGATCTTGCCGCCGCGGGCATAGGGGGCCAGCAGGTCGAGCACCTTGATGCCGGTGACCAGGATCTGCGCTTCCGTCGACTGCTCGACATAGGTCGGCGCCGGCTGGTGGATCGAGCGCATCTCGATGCCGTCGACCGGGCCTGCCTCGTCGACCGGCTCGCCGATGACGTTGATGATGCGACCGAGCATGCCAGGGCCGACCGGCACGGTGATCGGCGCGCCGGTGTCATAGACGTCCTGGCCGCGAACCAGACCTTCGGTGGAGTCCATGGCGATGCAGCGTACGGTGTTTTCGCCGAGATGCTGGGCCACTTCGAGCACCAGGCGATTGCCGACATTGATCGTCTCAATCGCGTTCAGGATCGCCGGCAGATGTTCGCCGAACTGCACGTCGACAACAGCGCCGATGACCTGGCGAACCTTGCCCGCCAAGCCGGTTTTCTTGATGGTAGCGGCCGGCGTATTCACGGCGGCGGCCTTGATTGCTGCCGCCTTCTTGGCCGGAGCGGCCTTTGCTGCCGCCGGAGCCTTTGCTGGTGCCGCGGCCTTAGGGGCTGCCGTCTTCGGGGTCGCTGCTTTCGCCATCGTCTTTACCCTTTTCGTCTCTTTGTTTCTCACACGCTTGAGGTCGATGACCTCCTTGGGAGCGTGCCTAGAGCGCCTCGGCGCCCGAAATGATTTCGATCAATTCCTTGGTGATCTGCGCCTGCCGCTGGCGGTTGTAGGTGATCGACAATTTGTTGATCATGTCGCCGGCATTGCGCGTCGCATTGTCCATGGCGCTCATCTTGGCGCCCATCTCGCCGGCCGCATTCTCGAGCAGCGCGCGGAAGACCTGCACGGAGATGTTGCGCGGGATGAGATCGGAGAGGATTTCGCCCGGCTCCGGCTCGTATTCGTAGACAGCGCTGCCACCATCCTTCGCTTCAGCAGCATCCGAAACCACGCCCGCCGGGATAATTTGCTGCGCTGTCGGGATCTGGCTGATCACCGACTTGAACTGCGAATAGAACAGCGTGCAGATGTCGAAGCCGCCTTCGTTGAACAGGTGGATCACCTTCTTGGCGATGGCATCGGCATTGACGAAGCCCAGCGTCTTGACCTCGCGCAGATCGACACGCTCGATGATCAGCGCCCCGTAGTCGCGGCGCAATATGTCGAACCCCTTCTTGCCGACGCAGATGATCTTGACCTGCTTGCCGTCGGCCAGAAGCTTGCGGATGTGGTCGCGGGCAAAGCGGGCGATCTGCGAATTGAAGCCACCGCACAGGCCGCGTTCGGCCGTGCAGACGACAAGCAGATGCACGTCGTCCTTGCCGGTGCCGGTCATCAGCGCCGGGGCATCGCCGCCACCGCCGATCGCCTGGGTGATGTTGGCCAGCACCGCGCCCATGCGCTCCGAATAGGGACGCGCCGCTTCAGCCGCTTCCTGCGCGCGGCGCAGCTTCGCCGCGGCGACCATCTGCATCGCCTTGGTGATCTTCTGCGTCGCCTTGACCGAGGCGATACGGTTACGAAGGTCTTTTAACGAAGGCATGCTTCAAACCTGATCCCGTCCGGCCCACTCAAGCAAAGGTCTTGGCGAAGGCGTCGATCTCTGCCTTCAGCCTGGCGCGCAGATCGTCGGACAGCGCCTTCTCCTTGCGGATGCCGTCGAGCACGTCCTTGCCGGCCGAGCGCATGTGCGACAACAGCCCCTGCTCGAACTTGCCGACTTGGTTGATCGCCAGCTTGTCGAGATAGCCGTTGACGCCGGCGAAGATCACCGCGACCTGCTCCTCGACCTTGAGCGGCGAGAATTGCGGCTGCTTTAAAAGCTCGGTCAGGCGCGAGCCGCGATTGAGCAGGCGCTGCGTGGCGGCGTCGAGATCGGAGCCGAACTGCGCGAAAGCAGCCATTTCGCGGTACTGCGCGAGCTCGCCCTTGATCGACCCGGCAACCTGCTTCATCGCCTTGATCTGCGCCGAAGAGCCGACGCGCGACACCGACAGACCGACATTGACCGCAGGACGGACGCCCTGGAAGAACAGATTGGTTTCCAGGAAGATCTGGCCGTCGGTGATCGAGATGACGTTGGTCGGGATATAGGCCGACACGTCGTTGGCCTGCGTCTCGATGATCGGCAGCGCCGTCAGCGACCCGCCGCCATTGTCGTCGTTGAGCTTGGCGGCGCGCTCGAGCAGGCGCGAGTGCAGGTAGAAAACGTCGCCCGGATAGGCCTCGCGGCCCGGAGGACGGCGCAGCAGCAGCGACATCTGGCGATAGGCGACGGCCTGCTTCGACAGATCGTCATAGCTGATCAGCGCGTGCATGCCGTTGTCGCGGAAATATTCGCCCATGGTGCAGGCGGTGAACGGCGCCAGGAACTGCATCGGCGCCGGATCAGACGCGGTCGCAGCGATGATGATCGAATAGTCGAGCGCGCCGCGCTCTTCCAGCACCTTGACGAACTGCGCCACGGTCGAGCGCTTCTGGCCGACGGCGACATAGACGCAGTACAGCTTTTCCTTCTCCGGGCCGTTGTCGTGCACCGATTTCTGGTTGAGCATGGTGTCGAGGATGATCGCGGTCTTGCCGGTCTGGCGGTCGCCGATGACCAGCTCGCGCTGGCCGCGGCCGACCGGGATCAGCGCGTCGATGGCCTTGAGGCCGGTCGACATCGGCTCGTTCACCGATTTGCGCGGGATGATGCCGGGCGCCTTGACGTCGACGCGCTTGCGTTCGGTGGCCTGGATCGGGCCCTTGCCGTCGATCGGGTTGCCGAGCGCATCGACGACGCGGCCGAGCAGGCCCATGCCGACAGGCGCGTCGACGATGGCGCCGGTGCGCTTGACGGTATCGCCTTCCTTGATGTCACGGTCGGCGCCGAAGATAACGACGCCGACATTGTCGGCTTCGAGGTTGAGCGCCATGCCGCGGATGCCGCCGGGGAACTCGACCATCTCGCCGGCCTGGACATTGTCGAGGCCATAGACGCGGGCGATGCCGTCACCGACGGACAGCACCTGGCCGACTTCGGAGACCTCGGCCTCCTTGCCGAAATTCTTGATCTGGTCTTTCAGAATTGCGGAAATTTCCGCGGCGCGGATGTCCATCAGCCGACCTCTTTCAGTGCAAGCTTGAGCGAATTAAGTTTGGTTTTGAGCGACGTATCGATCTGGCGCGAGCCGATCCTGACCACCAGCCCGCCGAGCAGCGACGGATCGACGGTGACGGTGATCGCCACATCCTTGCCGGCGACGCTTTTCAGCGCCGCTTTCAGCTCGGTTTCCTGGGCAGGCGTCAGCGCATGCGCCGAGGTGACCTCGGCGGCGGTCTCGCCGCGGTGTTCGGCGGCGATCTGGCGGAACGCCTTGATCATTCCTGGCACGGCGAAAAGCCGGCGGTTCTGGGCAACGACGCGCAGGAAATTGCCAGTGAGGCCCGTGATCCCCGCTCTGTCGGCGATCGCGGCGATCGCCTTGGCCTGGTCTTCGCTGGAGAAAACCGGGCTCCTGATCAGCCTCGAAAGGTCAGCGCTGCCTTCGAGCATCGCTTCGAAACTGTTGAGGTCGGTCTCGACGCTGGCCACCGAATTGGCCTGCAGCGCGAGTTCGAACAGCGAACCCGCATAGCGTTCTGCGACACCTGAGATTGGCGATGACGATTGGGCCACGGACCGTCTTTTCTCTTGTCTGACAGGCCGCAGATTGTTGGCGCGAGCAAAAACTCTGGCTAAATCTTTGACCTTACTGCATTTTTCCAAGCACGGAGGCGCGGCTTCCGCTATCCCCGGTCGAAAGTCGATTGCCGTCTAGCACAGGCATTTTCAGACCGCAATGCGTCGTCCGGCATGGTTTTCAGGCACTATTGTCGCATCCGCTCGCCGAGTTCAGCAACCAACCCCGGATTGCTCTGTGATTCAGGGCAAAAAGCCGAAGGCGAACGCGAGCGGCAGCGCCGCCAGCACCAGCTCGACGACGATGGATGCCCAGTTGAACGGCGTATTGGCGCCGTCCGACATCATCGACAGCAGCCGGCCGAAGGCGGTGAATAGCCAGGAGAAGCCGAGCGCCATGTAGAGCAGCGGCTGCGCCAAGAGGATGCAGCACAGGCTGACGCCGAGATAGAAGCCCGACATCCGGCCGCGCCCCTCGGCGATCGCCGCTGCCTTCTCCGGTCTGACCTGCAGCCGCAGGATGCGGAACGCCAGCTGTGGAGCCAGGAATAGCAACAGGCCGAGCAATAGAGTCGCGACCGCGCTCGACCATGCCAGCCACTCGCCCTGGCTCATCGGCCATGGAAACGCAAATTCCATCCTTGTCCCCTCGTAAATGGATATTCAAAATTTCGGGCATTCTAGCGAAGCAACTGACATGCGCCAGATGGGCCGTCGGCAATTTGCAGGGCGCGTCAGCTCAACGCGAGCGCGACCGTTGTCTCGACCGGGCTAACAGGACGTTAAACAATGGGCTGTTTTTTTCTGCACAATTCCTATATTGTGACTACATGAGACCACAAGGGGTTCCGCGCATGAAGACGATGCAACTGCGAGAGGCAAAGGCCAGCCTTTCCGCGCTCGTGGAGGCCGCTGAGAACGGTGAGCCCACGGTTATCACCAAGCACGGCAAGCCCGCAGTCATGGTGGTGCCAATCGGTGAGGGACGGAAACTTTATCCGCAGAACAGCCAAAAAGACTTCGTGGATTTCCTGCTTCGGTATCCAGGCGGCATCGAGCTTGAGCGAAACGAATCGCCGTCGCGGGAAGTGGAGTTTTGACCGGCTATCTGCTTGATACGTCTTTTCTCTCGGCATTTGCACCTGGTCGGCCTCTGCTTCCGTCACACGTGCAGAACTGGGTTGCTGTACAAGGAGAACGCGGCTCTTGGCAGCTCTCGTCGATCGTCATCTTGGAGGTGGAACGAGGAATCGCGAAACTGAAGCGGGCGGGCGGGCATATGAAGGCGGAGCGCATCAATGAGTGGTTCGAAAGGTTGCTTCTAGAGTTCAACCAGCGCATCCTTCCCATCGATTTAGCAATCGCGCGAGAAGCCGGAAAACTGGAAGACGCCACTATCGCCAGAGGCGCCAATCCGGGACTGGCGGACATTCTGATCGCAGCTACCGCCCGTTTGCACGGCCTGTCAGTTTTGACGGCCAACACCCGGCATTTTGCGATTCTCGACGTGCCTTACCTGAACCCATTCACCGAACGCGTCTCGAAAGGGTAATCGACACCTTACAAAAAGCTTTGCGGGTCGATATCGACCTGGACCCGCACCGAGGCCCTTATCTTCGGTCCCTCGGCCAGCATGGTGCGGATGAACCCTTGCATGTCGGCGCGCCGCTCGCCCTGGATCAGTAGGCGAAAGCGATGGCGGCCGCCGATCAATGACAGCGGCGCCTCGGCCGGACCGAGGACGAACAGGTCGATGGCTTGCGGCGCGGCACGGCGCAGGCCGCGGGCGTGCCCTTCGGCTTCCGCCCGAGTCGCCGCGCTGACGATGACGCCGGCGAGCCGGCCGAAGGGCGGCAGCCCCGCCCGCTCGCGTTCGGCGATCTCGCGCTCGTAGAAGGCCTCGGCATCGCCGGAGACGATCGCCCGCATCACCGGGTGGTCGGGTTGGAAAGTCTGCAGCAGGCCAAGGCTCTTCTTGCCGGTGCGGCCGGCGCGGCCGGTCACCTGGCTGAGCAGTTGGAAGGTGCGCTCGGCGGCGCGTGGGTCGCCATTGGCCAGGCCGAGATCGGCATCGACGACACCGACGAGCGTCATGTTGGGGAAATTGTGGCCCTTGGCGACGAGTTGCGTGCCGATGACGATGTCGGCCTCGCCATTGGCTATGGCTTCGAGCTCGAGCCGCAGCCGCCGCACGCCGCCCATCAGGTCGGACGACAGTACGATGGTGCGGGCATCAGGGAAATGCGCGACGACCTCCTCGGCGATGCGCTCTACGCCCGGCCCGCAGGCGACCAGATGATCGAGCGTGCCACATTCCGGGCAGGCCTCGGGCCGGCGTTCATTGTGCCCGCAATGGTGGCAGACGAGCTGACCGCGAAAGCGGTGCTCGACCAGCCAGGCCGAGCAGACCGGACAGCCGAAGCGGTGGCCACAGACCCGGCAGAGCGTCAGCGGCGCATAGCCGCGCCGGTTGAGAAACAGCAGCGACTGTTCCTTTCTTTCCAGCGTCTGCCGTATATGGCCGAGCAGTACAGGCGACAGGAAGCCGCCGCGTGCAGGCGGCGCACGGCGCATGTCGATCGTCTTGAGATCGGGAAGTGCCGCCTCGGCAAAGCGCGCCGAAAGCACCGCCCTGCTGTAGCGGCCCTGGCTGGCATTGACCCGGCTTTCGACCGACGGTGTCGCCGAGGCGAGCACGACCGGAAACCCGCCGATATGGCCGCGCACCACGGCCATGTCGCGCGCGTTGTAAAAGACGCGATCCTCCTGCTTGTAGGCGGGGTCGTGCTCTTCGTCGACGACGATCAGCCCAAGCTCCCTGAACGGCAGGAACAGCGCCGAGCGCGCGCCTGCGACCACCCGCACGCCGCCTTCCGCCACCTGCCGCCAGACCTTTTCGCGCATTCTTGGCGGCAGGTCCGAGTGCCACTCAGCCGGCTTGGCGCCGAACCGCTCCTGAAAGCGCTCGAGGAAGGCGTGGGTCAGCGCGATTTCCGGCAGCAGGATCAACACTTGCGTGCCGCGATCGAGCGCGGCCGCAACCGCCTCGAAATAGACCTCCGTCTTGCCGGATCCGGTTACACCGTCGAGCAGGGTGACGCCGAATATGCCGGCCGCGACATTGGCGCGCAGCATCTCGGCGGCATCGCTCTGGTCGGGCATCAGTGCCGGCACGGCGTAGCCGGGATCGGGTGCTGCGACCACCGGCCGCGGCGGGATCATCACCGTCTCGAATACCCCCTGCGCCCTCAGCCCGTCCACCACCGTCGACGACACGCCTGCCGCATGCGCCAGGCCCGACCGCGTCCAGGCGAGCCCACCTTCGGCCGTTTCCAGCACGCGCGTCCTCGCCTCCGTCATCCGGTCGGGCTTGGCGAAGGTGCGCTGCAGCCCTTCGATCCACGGCTCCGGATCGAACGCCTCCGGCGCCCTGAGCAGCATGCGCGCCACCATGCCGGGCGGCGACAGCGTGTACTGCGCCACCCAATCGACAAAACGCCGCATCGCGCGGTCGATCGGCGGGCAGTCGAAAACCTGCTCGATCGGCCGCAATTTCTTCGCGTCGACCTTTTCGACGGCGCCGTCCCAGACGATGCCGGCGACCTGGCGGGGCCCAAGCGGAACGCGCACGATCGAGCCCGGCACCATGCGCATGCCAGCCGGCACAGCATAGGTGTAGGGGCGCTCAGCAGGCATTGGGACCAGCACCGGTGCGGCCGCGACAAAGGGCGAATCTTCGATCATGAGGCGTGACCTTGCCCCGACTTTGGTCTAGATCAAAGTCCGACCCCGAATGTGCATGACCTGCACATGAAAAATCTTCAGGAGACCGCCATGAAATTTTTTGTCGACACCGCCGATGTCAAGGAAATCCGTGAGCTGAACGATTTGGGGCTGCTCGACGGCGTAACCACCAATCCGTCGCTGATCCTGAAATCGGGCGGCAAGATCGCCGACGTCACCAGAGAGATCTGCGAGATCGTCAAGGGACCGGTCTCAGCCGAAGTCGTTGCCACCGAGTACAAGGATATGATGGCGGAGGCCAAGATCCTGGCCAGGATCGCCGACAATGTCTGCATCAAGGTGCCGCTGACGCTCGACGGCCTGAGAGCCTGCAAGGACATCCGGTCGGACGGCCGCATGGTCAACGTCACGCTGTGCTTCTCGGCCACCCAGGCGCTGCTCGCCGCCAAGGCCGGCGCCTCCTTCATCTCGCCCTTCGTCGGCCGCATCGACGACAGCGGTTGGGACGGCATGGAACTGATTGCCGATATCCGCACCATCTACGACAATTATGATTTCCAGACCGAAATCCTGACCGCTTCTGTGCGCACGGTGAACCATGTCAAACAGGCGGCGCTGATCGGCGCCGACGTCATCACCGCCCCGCCGGCGACGCTCAAGGCGCTGGTCAAGCACCCGCTGACCGACAAGGGCCTGGAGCAGTTTCTCGCCGACTGGGCAAAGACCGGCCAGAAGATCGGCTGAAGCGAAATGTCCTACGTCGAACAAAAAAGGCCGAGCAATCGGCCTTTTGCTGACAGCGCAATCCGCCACAGACGGAGCGCTTCAATCCAGGATGGAAAGACCTAGCTTGCCGCCGGCTTGCCGTGCTTGATCAGATCTTGGGCGATCGACAGCCGCAGCACATCCGCCAGTTCGCGCGCCGCGCGGTTCTCGGCGTCGATCTGCGCCCGATACGACGCGAATTCCTGGCGCGGCCTATCGTATGAGGACGGGATAGAGCGCTTGCCCCTCGCTATGACCGTGCCGGTCTTGGCATCGCTCAGCACATAGTTGGCGGTCAGCGTCACTGTGCCGGCGGTCGGCTCGTCCTCGTCGGTCGTGACCTGCTCGATTGCCGCCGATTCGACGAGTTCGGAGACGCCGAGATCAAGCGAATAGACCGGCGAAGCAGGCTCGCCGGCGCCCTGGCCGAGCGCGAAGATCAGATTGTTGCGGACCTGCTGGGCGTAGCGGGTCTTGACCGGCTTGACCGAGATCGATGCCAGTTCGGCAGCAGCGCCGACCTGAGAGCCGGCGATCAGCGGCGCGCTTGAATAGAGCGGCCGCACCGTGCAGGCGGAAACCAGCGCCACCGAAGCGAGCAGCCCGTAGAGCATGATACGGCGCGGCGTCAGCTCCGCTTTTTTCGGATCAGGCAACAACATTGACGATCCTCTGCGGCACGATTATCACCTTGCGCGGCGCCTTACCTTCGAGCGCTTTCTGCACGAAGTCGAGAGCCAGAACCGCTTTTTCGACCGCACCTTGGTCCGCGTCGCGGGCAATTGTCAAATCGCCGCGCTTCTTGCCGTTGACCTGGACCGGCAGCACGATCTCGGCGTCGACGACAAGCGAGGGATCGTAGTCCGGCCAGGGCCGTTCGGCGACAAGGTCGGTGCCGCCGAGCGTCTGCCAGCACTCCTCGGCCAGATGCGGCATGACCGGCGCGATCAGGTGCACCAGGATCTCGACGGCTTCACGGCAGGCCGCTTGGAGCGCCGGACCGGCCTTGCCTTCGGCTGCCTCGTTGAGCGGTACGGTCAAGGCATTGGCGAGCTCATAGATACGGGCGATGGCACGGTTGAAGGCGAGCTTTTCAATATCCTCGCCGACAGACTTGAGGATCTTGTGCGCGGCCTTGGACACTGTTCCGGCCTCGCCGTCCTTCGCCGCCTCTGGCCGAACTCCGGCGAGCGAATCGGCAGCCGTCAACACCAGCCGCCAGATGCGCTGGATGAAGCGATGCGCGCCGGCCGCACCCTCGTCGGTCCATTCGACATCGCGTTCGGGCGGCGAGTCCGACAGCATGAACCAGCGCGCCGTATCGGCGCCGTAGCCGTCGGTGATCTCTTCCGGGCTAACGGTATTCTTCTTCGACTTCGACATTTTTTCGAGCGGACCGATCACCGCCTCTTCGCCAGTGGCGATTTCGAAGGCGCGGCGCTTGCCGTCGGCGTCCTCCAGCCTGACCTCGCTGGGCGCAAGCCAGCGGCCGTTCGAGGCGCCGCCAACCCGATACGTCTCGTGCACCACCATGCCTTGCGTGAACAGGCCCCTGAACGGCTCGGCGAGATCGACATGGCCGGTCTCGCGCATGGCGCGGGTGAAGAAGCGCGAATAGAGCAGGTGCAAAATGGCGTGCTCGATGCCGCCAATATACTGGTCGACCGGCAGCCATTCAGTCGCGGCCTTGGGATCGGTCGGATCGTTGGCCCAGGGCGCGGTGAAGCGCGCGAAATACCACGACGAATCGACGAACGTGTCCATCGTGTCGGTTTCGCGCCGCGCATCCTTGCCGCAACGCGGGCATTTGACGTGCCGCCATGTCGAATGACGGTCGAGCGGATTGCCCGGCCGGTCGAACTCGATATCGTCAGGCAGCCTGACCGGCAGGTCGGCTTTCGGCACCGGCACAACGCCGCAATCCTCGCAATGGATCATCGGGATCGGGCAGCCCCAATAGCGCTGGCGCGAAATGCCCCAGTCGCGCAGGCGGAAATTCACCTTGCGCTCGGCCATCGGCCGGTTGCCGATGGTCTTCTGTTCGAGCAGCTTCGCCACCTCGTCGAATGCCTGATCCGGCTTCATGCCGTCGAGGAAGCGCGAATTGATCATCACGCCGTCGCCGACATAGGCCTCGTCGATGATCTGGAAGCTTCCTTGATTCTCGCCTTCCGGCATCACCACTGGAATGACCGGCAGGCCGTATTTGTTGGCGAAGTCGAGGTCGCGCTGGTCACCGGACGGGCAGCCGAAAACGGCGCCGGTGCCGTAGTCCATCAGCACGAAATTGGCGACGTAGACGGGCAGCGTCCACTTCTCGTCGAACGGATGGACGACGCGGATGCCGGTATCGAAGCCCTTCTTCTCGGCCGTCTCCAGGGCCGCCACCGACGTGCCCATGTGGCGGACCTCGTCGATGAACTTTGCCAGCGCCGGATTGTCTTCGGCCGCCTTTTTGGCCAGCGGATGGTCGGCCGCAATCGCCATGAAGGAGGCGCCGAAGATGGTGTCGGGCCTTGTCGTATAGACTTCGAGCTCATGCTCGCCGGCGACTGGCTTGGCCAGCGGCCAGCGGATCAGCAGGCCTTCAGAACGGCCGATCCAGTTCGCCTGCATCAGCTTCACTTTTTCCGGCCAGTCGTCGAGCTGGTCGAGCGAATCCAGCAGATCCTGCGCATAGTCGGTGATCTTGAAGAACCATTGCGTCAGCTCGCGCTGTTCCACCAGCGCGCCCGAGCGCCAGCCGCGCCCGTCGATGACCTGCTCGTTGGCAAGCACCGTCATGTCCTCCGGATCCCAGTTGACCTTGGAGGATTTGCGCGTCACCAGGCCCTTCTCGACGAAATCGAGGAACAGCATCTGCTGGCGGTGGTAATAATCGACATCGCAGGTAGCGAACTCGCGTGCCCAATCGAGCGACAGGCCCATGACCTTGAGTTGCTCGCGCATGGCAGCGATGTTCTGATAGGTCCAGTCCTTGGGATGGACCTTGTTCTGCATTGCTGCGTTTTCGGCTGGCATGCCAAAGGCGTCCCAGCCCATCGGGTGCAGCACGTTGAAACCCTTGGCCCGCTTGTAGCGCGCCACCACGTCGCCCATCGTATAGTTGCGGGTATGGCCGATATGGATGCGCCCCGATGGATAGGGGAACATCTCCAGCACGTAGTATTTCGGGCGCGGGTCATCGTTGTCGGCTTCGAACAGCTTCTTGGCGTCCCAGGCGTTCTGCCATTTGAGCTCTGACGCGCGCGGATTGTATCGTTCGGTTGCCATCGGGTGTTTTTCACTTAAAAGCATGCGCGAGCCGCCGGACAATGCCCGGGCGGCTCAGGAAATGTCGTCGCGGTGTTCACCATGGATTACCGGACCCGTCAACTGCGGCGATCCGGCGAAAAGCCAAACACAGGCAGGATATAGGCATGGCGAGCGCCGTCGAACAGCTTTTCACCGTCAAGGCAAGGATCGCCACTGCCGAGCGCGAGGCCGGACGCGAGGCCGGGGCGGTGACGCTGGTTGCGGTCTCGAAAACCTTCGATGCCACCGATATCCGTCCGGTTATCGAGGCCGGCCAGCGCGTCTTCGGCGAGAACCGCGTCCAGGAGGCGCAAGCCAAGTGGCCGGCGCTGAAGGAAGCTTTCCCCGACATCGAGCTGCACCTGATCGGGCCGTTGCAATCGAACAAGGCAAAGGAAGCGGTGGCGCTGTTCGACGTCATCGAAACCGTCGACCGTGAAAAGATCGCCGCCGAACTCGGCAAGGAAATCGCCAGGCAGGGCAGGACGCCAAGGCTCTACGTCCAGGTCAACACCGGCTCGGAGCCGCAAAAGGCCGGCATCGAGCCGCGCGAGGCCGTCGCCTTCGTGGCCCGCTGCCGCTCGGTTCACGCCCTCGCCATCGAAGGGCTGATGTGCATTCCGCCGGCGGACGAGAACCCCGGTCCGCATTTCGCGCTGCTAGAAAAGCTTGGGCTTGAGGCCGGCGTTGACAAGCTCTCTATGGGCATGTCCGGCGACTACGAAACGGCGATCGCCTTCGGCGCGACAAGTGTCAGGGTTGGATCGGCGATTTTCGGCGCCAGATGAGGCGCAGCCGGCCTTAGGCCACAGGCTGACGCTGACTATGCCAGCAATAGAAACGGAACGTTTCGTTCCTATATGGTTCGAGTTATCCCAAAGCCTCTGGAGCCACCATGCGTTACAATCAACTTGGAAATACGGGGATGTTCGTCTCCGAACTTTGCCTCGGTACGATGACATTCGGCGCGGCCGGCGAGAATGCCCAATGGGGCCTGATCGCCAGCCTCGACCAGAAGGGCGTCGACGAGATCGTCGCCCGCTCGCTCGCCGCCGGCGTCAATTTCTTCGACACGGCGGATGTCTATTCCTTCGGCGCCTCGGAACGGCTTCTCGGCCAGTCGCTGAGAAATCTCGGCGTCAATCGGCAGGACGTGATCATCGCCACCAAGGTTCACGGCGCCATGGGCGGCGGCCCGAACCAGCGCGGTTCTTCGCGCGGCCATATCATGGATTCGGTCGAAGGTAGCCTCGAACGGCTGCAGCTGGACCATATCGATCTCTATCAGCTGCACGGCACCGACACGGTCACGCCGATAGACGAAACGCTGCGGGCGCTCGACGACCTGGTTGCCGCTGGCAAGGTCCGCTATGTCGGCGTCTCGAACTGGCAGGCCTGGCGCATCGCCAAGGCGTTGGGTATTGCCGAGCGCAAGGGCTTTGCCCGTTTCGAAACCGTCCAATCGTATTACTCGATCGCTGGCCGCGATCTCGAGCGCGAGATCGTGCCGCTGCTCAACGAGGAGAAGCTCGGGCTGATGGTCTGGTCACCGATGGCGGGCGGCCTGCTCTCGGGCAAGTACGGACCCGGTGCCCCCGGCAATGGCGAAGGTCGCCGCGCCAGCTTCAATTTCCCGCCGGTCAATGAGGACCGTGCCTGGGCAGCGGTCGCCGTCATGCGCGAGATCGCCGCCCAGCACGGCGTCAGCGTCGCCACGGTGGCGCTCGGCTTTGTCCTGGCCAAACCGTTCGTGATGAGCGTCATCATCGGCGCCAGCCGCATGGACCAGTTGGAACAGAACCTTGCGGCGACCGAGTTGAAGCTCGATGCCGACGATCTTGCTCGTCTCGACGAAGTCAGCGCGCTCCCGCCCGAATATCCGGGCTGGATGCTCGAACGCCAGGCGGCGGGCCGCAGGCCGGCGCCGTTCACGCCAAAGAAGTAGTTCCTTGTCGACGTGACATTTCGGCAGCCAAATTCGGGAGCCAAGTGGCTCCCGAATGCCTTCCGCTTCAGCCCAGCCGCGCGGTTTCGGCCAGGAAATCTAAAATGGCCCGTACCCGCGCCGGCAAATGCTTGCCTTGGCCGACATAAACCGCATGGGTCAGTTCCTCGTCGCCGGGGTTGAACTCTTCCAGCAGCGGCAGCAGCCGGCCGGCGGCAATGTCGGCCTCCACGTGCCAGCGTGCCAGCCGGGCGATGCCCGCCCCTGAGAGCGCCATCAACCGCATCGCCTCGCCGTCGCTGACCAGCGTGTTTCCAACGATCGATATGGTGATCGGCTTGCCGGCCGCGTCGACAAAAGGCCAGCCCTCGACGTGGCGCACGAAACAGAAGCCCATCCGGTTGTGACGATCGAGATCGGCGGGCGTCTTGGGTGTGCCACGCGCTTCGAGATACGATGGCGCGGCAACGACGACCACCCGGCTCTGCCCGAGCTTGCGCGCCACTAGCCGTGATTCGCCGAGCGGGCCGGCACGTATGGCGACGTCGGCGCGCTCCTCCATCAGGTCGATAACACTGTCGGTCAACACCAGATCGACCGAGATTTCGGGGTATCGTTCTAGAAAACGCGGCAAAAGCGGGATCAGCCGGTGCTGCCCGAAAGGCACGTAGCTATTGATCCGCAGCCGGCCACGCGGCGCGGCACCCGCCGCTGCCTCGCGCTCGGCTACCGCCATGTCGGCCAGGATGCGCACGCCGCTGTCGAAGAAGGCCGCCCCTTCCGGGGTCAGTCGCAGCTTGCGCGTCGAGCGGATGACCAGCCGGGCGCCAAGACGCCCCTCCAGCCGCGCGATCAGCTTGCTAACCGCCGACGGGCTCATGCGCAGCGCACGTGCAGCGGCCGAAAAGCTGCCGGCCTCGACGACGCGGACGAACACTTCGATCTCGCCGGAGCGGTTGATGTCGGGCCTGGCCATTGGTGAATCTATTTCACAGGCAATGTGCCCTAGGCAAGGCTGGTTCACAGTTCGGTGCATCACGATCTTTCGGGCCGGGCGTGAGAGGACACGGCGCCCGTCGTCGAAACTGGCCGTCATCGAAGTGGGAACCGCCATGCCTCTTGCTCTCTACGCTCTTGCCGCCGGCGCCTTCGGTATTGGCGTCACCGAATTCGTCATCATGGGCCTGCTGCTCGACGTCAGCACCGATCTCGGCGTCTCGATCTCAGCTGCCGGTCAACTGATTTCCGGCTATGCGCTGGGCGTCGTCATCGGCGCGCCGCTGCTGACGATCGCCACCGGCCGGTGGCCGCGCAAGACCGTGCTTCTGGCGCTGATGGCAATCTTCACGCTAGGCAACCTCGCGTGCGCGCTGGCCCCAGACTACTGGACGCTGATGGGTGCGCGCGTGCTCACCGCCTTCGCCCACGGCACCTTCTTCGGCGTCGGCTCGGTCGTGGCGACCGGGCTGGTGGCGCCCAACAAGAAGGCATCGGCGATCGCCCTGATGTTCACCGGCCTGACCATCGCCAACATCCTCGGCGTCCCCTTCGGAACATGGCTCGGCCAGGCCTTCGGCTGGCGCGCGACCTTCTGGGCGGTGACCCTGGTCGGCATGGTCGCTTTCGCCATCATCCTGCTGCTGGTGCCGCGCAGCCAGACAGCGCCTGAGCAAAGCAATTTGCGCGCCGATCTCGCCGTGCTCGGCCGCACGCCCGTCCTGCTTGGCTTTGCCACCACCGTGCTCGGCTATGCCGGCGTCTTCGCCGTCTTCACCTACATCGCCCCGTTGCTGACCGAGATCACNGAGATCACCGGTTTTGAGGAAGCAGCGGTGTCGCCGATCCTGCTGGTCTTCGGCGGCGGCCTCATCGCCGGCAACCTCGCTGGCGGCAAGTTCGCCGACCGCTGGCTGGTGCCTTCCGTTCTCGGCAGTCTCGTCGTGCTGGCGCTGGTGCTCGGCACCATGACCTTGGCCCTGCACAGCCAGGTTATGGCCGTCATCTATGTCGGCCTGCTCGGCGCCGCCGCCTTCGCCACCGTGGCGCCGCTGCAGATGTGGGTACTGGAAAAGGCACAAGGCGCCGGCCAGAGCCTCGCCTCGTCCTTCAACATCGCCGCCTTCAATCTCGGCAATGCGGCCGGCGCCTGGCTCGGCGGCGTGGTCATCGCCCATGGCCCCGGCCTCGGCGCCGTCACCTGGGTCGCGGCCCTGCTGCCGCTCTCGGCGCTTTCCGTGGCAGCGCTGGCGCTACGCCTCGATCGCCCAACGCTCGGTGAACCGGCACCCGCCCGCTCGTAGCAACTCGAAGAACCCTTGTACACCATAGGAGAAACAGATGGATTATCGAAATCTTGGCGCATCGGGCCTGAAAGTCCCGGCGCTCTCGTTCGGCGCTGGAACCTTCGGCGGGTCAGGGCCGCTGTTCGGCGCCTGGGGCAACAGCGATGCGACGGAAGCCCGGCGGCTGGTCGACATCTGCCTGGAGGCGGGCGTCAACCTGTTCGACACCGCCGACGTCTATTCGAATGGCGCTTCCGAACAGGTGCTCGGCGAAGCGATGAAGGGCCGCCGCGATGCCGTACTGATCTCGACAAAGACCTCGCTGCCGATGGGCGACGGTCCCAACGACGCCGGCTCGTCCCGCTCGCGCCTCATCAAGGCCGTCGAGGACGCACTGAGGCGTCTTGGCACCGACTACATCGACCTGCTGCAGCTGCACGCGTTCGACGCCGCAACACCGATCGAGGAGGTGCTATCGACGCTGGATAGGCTCGTGCGCGCCGGAAAGCTGCGTTATGTCGGCGTTTCCAATTTTTCCGGCTGGCAAGTGATGAAGTCGCTCGGCCTGGCGGACAGATACGGCTATCCCCGATACGTCGCCCACCAGGTCTATTACTCGCTGGTCGGGCGCGATTATGAATGGGAGTTGATGCCGCTCGGCCTCGACCAGGGCGTCGGTGCGCTGGTGTGGAGCCCGCTCGGCTGGGGCCGCCTGACCGGCAAGATCCGCCGTGGCCAGAAGCTGCCCGAGAAAAGCCGGCTGCACGACACGGCAAGCTTCGGACCGCCCGTCGACGACGAGCATCTCTATCGGGTCGTCGACGCGCTTGATGTTGTCGCCGAGGAAACCGGGAAGACCATACCGCAGATCGCCATCAATTGGCTGCTGCAGCGGCCGACCGTCGCCTCCGTCATCATCGGCGCGCGCAACGAGGAGCAGTTGCGCCAGAATCTCGGCGCCGTCGGATGGTCACTGACCCCGGATCAGATGAAAATCTTGGACACGGCAAGCGAGGTCACCGCACCCTACCCGTATTTTCCCTATCGCCGGCAGGAGGGTTTTGCCCGGCTGAACCCGCCCGCCGTCTGACGCTCCAAAAGCTGGGCGGCGGCTCCCAGGCTGCCGCCCGCGTGCTTTAATGCAGCACGAACTCGCCGTCGACCTTGCGCCATTCGTTCGGCGCGATCAGCTTCTGGTGCGTGTAGCTGACTGAATGCAGCGGGCCTTCGAGCTTGGCCTGCCAGAACTCGATGAAGCGGATAAGCACCGGAAATTTCGGGGCGATGTCGTAATCCTGCCAGATGAAGCTCTGCAGCAGATGCGGATGATCGGGAAAGTGATAAAGAATCTTGGCCGTGGTCAAGCCATAGCCCTTGAGCATCAGGTCCATTTCGGAATGGTCGCGCATTGCGGTCCCCTGGTTGATTCTCTTTCCTCCCAGCCTGAAATTGTGCACCCCATTTGCTTAATCGTCTATTGATATTTCTGCGGTCGAGCCAGATTTCTGCCGCAAAAACATGCGGTTAGCAGCCGTCTCGCTAGAGTGCTGACACCACCCGGGAAGGGACCTGCGGCATCCCGCCGCGCAAATCCAACGTCTAATGTTGCCGTCATCGCCGAACTGTTAATAATGCGCGCGAATTCGCGGCCGCAACGCTGCGATCCTGCCGGCAGTCAAGCCGGCGGTTTGGTTTCGGGAGGAAGGCGAAGAAATGTCCGATGTTCATGTCCATCGCGTCCAGCCGGCGTGGAAGAAGAACGCGCTGATCGACAATGACACCTACCTGAAATGGTACGCCGACAGCGTCAAGAGCCCGGACAAGTTCTGGGGCAAGCACGGCAGGCGCATCGACTGGTTCAAGCCGTACAGCAAGGTCAAGAACACGTCCTTCGACGGCAAGGTCTCAATCAAATGGTTCGAGGATGGCCAGACCAACGTTTCCTGGAACTGCATCGACCGGCATCTGAAGAAGCGCGGCGAACAGACCGCCATCATCTGGGAAGGCGACAATCCCTACGACGACAGGAAGATCACCTATAACGAGCTTTACGGACATGTCTGCCGCCTCGCCAATGTGATGAAGAAGCACGGCGTCAAGAAGGGCGACCGCGTCACCATCTACATGCCGATGATCCCGGAGGCCGCCTATGCGATGCTCGCCTGCACGCGCATCGGCGCCATTCATTCGGTGGTCTTCGGCGGCTTTTCGCCGGACGCGCTGGCCGGACGCATCGACGACTGCAAGTCGACCTTCCTCATCACCGCCGACGAAGGCCTGCGCGGCGGCAAGCCGATCCCCTTGAAGGAGAACACCGACAAGGCGATCGAGATCGCCGCCAAGGCCGGAACGAAAGTCGAAAAGGTCTTGGTAGTACGCCGCACCGGCGGCAAGACCGGCTGGGCCGCCGGGCGCGACGTCTGGTACCATGACGAGGTCGCGACGGTTAAGGCCGAATGCAAGCCCGAGAAGATGAACGCCGAGGATCCGCTGTTCATCCTCTACACGTCGGGCTCGACCGGCAAGCCGAAAGGCGTGCTGCACACCACCGCCGGCTATCTCGTTTATGTCTCGATGACCCACCAATATGTCTTCGACTATCACGACGGGGACGTCTACTGGTGCACCGCCGATGTCGGCTGGGTCACCGGCCACAGCTACATCGTCTACGGGCCGCTCGCCAACGGCGCCACCACGCTGATGTTCGAAGGCGTGCCGAATTACCCGTCGCAGTCGCGTTTCTGGGACGTGATCGACAAGCACAAGGTCAACATCTTTTACACCGCGCCGACGGCGCTGCGCGCGCTGATGGGCGCCGGCGACGCCCATGTCACCAAGACGTCGCGCAAGTCGCTGCGCGTGCTCGGCACCGTCGGCGAGCCAATCAATCCAGAAGCCTGGGAATGGTATTTCAACGTTGTCGGCAACGGCAAGGTGCCGATCGTCGATACCTGGTGGCAGACCGAGACCGGCGGCATCATGATCACGCCGGTTCCGGGCGCCACCCACCTCAAGGCGGGCTCGGCGACGCGGCCCTTCTTTGGCGTCAACCCGCAGCTGGTTGATGGTGACGGCAAGGTGCTGGAGGGTGAAGCCAGCGGCAATCTTTGTATTGCCGACTCATGGCCGGGCCAGATGCGCACCGTCTATGGCGATCACGACCGCTTCGTGCAGACCTATTTCTCGACCTACAAGGGCAGGTACTTCACCGGCGACGGCTGCCGCCGCGATGCTGACGGCTACTACTGGATCACCGGCCGCGTCGACGACGTCATCAACGTCTCCGGCCACCGCATGGGCACCGCCGAGGTCGAATCGGCGCTGGTTTCGCATGAGAAGGTCTCGGAAGCGGCCGTCGTCGGCTACCCGCACGATATCAAGGGCCAGGGCATCTACTGCTATGTCACGCTGATGGCCGGCGAGACGCCAAGCGAGGAATTGCGCCAGGAGCTCGTCGCCCATGTCCGCAAGGAGATCGGCGCCATCGCTTCGCCCGACAAGATCCAGTTCGCGCCCGGCCTGCCGAAGACCCGTTCCGGCAAGATCATGCGGCGCATTCTGCGCAAGATCGCCGAGGACGATTTTGCCGCGCTCGGCGACACCTCGACGCTGGCCGATCCGGCGGTCGTCGACGACCTGATCGCCAATCGGCAGAACAAGAAGAGCTGATGCAAGCCATATTGGGTGCCGTCACCGAGCTTTGGCGCTATCCCGCGAGCTCGCTCGCCGGCGAGCGCCAGCAGGCGATCTCGGTCGCCCGGCATACCGTTGAAGGCGACCGCCTGTTTGGTCTTATCGACACGTCGAACAATGAAATCGCACGGCCGGACCGCGAAGTGAAATGGCACAAGGTGCCCCGCATCCGAACCCGGCTGTCGCCGGCCGGCGCACTGGAGGTTGCGGTCCCGGATGGCGACTGGCTAGCCGCACCGGGCGCTGATAGCGACCGCGCCATTTCCGCCTATCTCGGCTTTGCGGCCTCCATCCGGCCGTTCCGCCGCGAGAATACTACACCGGGATACGCCGGTCCCCTGCTGGCGGAACGCTATGTCAAAGCCCCCATTCATCTGCTGACCACCGCTTCGCTGGCGCAGTTGAAGTTGCTGCATCCAGACGGCACCGCCGACCCGCGCCGCTTCCGCCCCAACATCGTCGTCGACATGCCGAAGATCGAGGGGTCATTCCCCGAAACCGAATGGATCGGGCGCAAGCTGGCGATCGGCGACCTGCTCCTGACCATCTCCGAGCCGTGCCGCCGCTGCGGCTTCACCATCATTGGCCAGGACGGGTTCGACCACGACCCGGCAATCCTGCGCAGCCTGGTCCGCCACAACGCCCATAATTTCGGCGTCTACTGCACTGTCGATCGACCGGCCCGCGTCGAGATCGGCGCCACGATGCGTCTCCTGTAGCTATTAGTATAAATCCGCCCGCGTCGGCGGCAGGCCGCTTGGGCCGCGCGCGCGCCTGGTGGCGACGGTCTGGAAAATCTGCGCCGAGGCGCGTTCGAAGGTAATCGAGCAGCCGGTGAGATAAAGCAGCCAGAGCCGCGCCTTGGATTCGCCGACCTCGGCGATGGCCTCGTCAAAGCGTGCGTGGAGGCGCTCGGCCCATAGCCGGCAGGTGCGCGCATAGTGCTCGCGCAAGTTTTCGACGTCATAAATGAGGAAGCCGTGCGCCTCGAGATTGCCGAGCGTCATGCCGATCGTATCGAGTTCGCCGCCCGGAAAAATGTATTTGATCAGCGCTTTGAATTCCGGCCCCTTGCGCAGCGTCTTCTTCATGCTGCCCTTGTCGCGGCGGGTGATGGCATGGTGCAGATAGATGCCGCCGGGTTTGAGCAGGCGATGGATGGTCGAAAAATAGGCGGCATGGTTGGCAAGCCCCAGATGTTCGAACATGCCGATCGACGAGATCTTGTCGAAGGAACCGGACAGCTCGGCATAGGACTTTATCTCGATGGTGATGCGATCCTCCAGCCCCTCAGCGCGGATGCGTTCGCGGGCGAACTCGGTCTGTGCCTCCGATAGCGAAACGCCGTGGCCGACGACGCCATAATTCTTCACGGCATGGATGAGCATCGCTCCCCAGCCGCAGCCGATGTCGAGCAATCTGTCGCCGGGCTTCAGCCGAAGCTTGCGGCAGATATGGTCGAGCTTGTCTCTCTGCGCCTGATCGATATCGTTGGCGAAGTCCTTGAAGTAGCCGCAGCTATAGACCATGCGCTCGTCGAGGAAGAGCCGGTAGAATGCGTTGGAAATGTCGTAGTGATGCTGGATCGCCTCCTTGCTCGAACCGCTGACGTAAGGATTGCGGCCGGAAAGATCGGTTCGCGCCGTCATCTGTTTTCGCGAAAACAGCACCGCCGGCAGGTCGCGCAGGATCGCCAGCTTCGGCAGTGTCTTGAGCTTCGTCCTGAGCTTGCCGTGCGTGGGCAAGGCATAGAAATCGAACAGCGATCCGTCTTCGACGTCGACCGCCTTGGCAATCCACATCTCGATCAGCGTCGATAAAGAGGGCCGACGTACGATCTGCCAGACGATGTCCTGGTCGTTGATGGTGAGCACCGGGCCGGCAGCCGGGCCGATCCGCTCGCCCGTCCACAGCCTCACCGCAAAACCCGGCTTCATCGTTTCGATGACCGTCCGAACAATCCGGGCCGCTCTCTCGGCTGCCTCCATCCCCGTCCTCCCTTACCCGGCAAAATAGTGGCCCGGAACAATAGCGGCCCGATCTTGCCTGCCAGATCGGCCGGCCGCAAGCCGCCTGGGTGCGCAAGCACGCTTGTTCAGGATTTTTGGATGCCGCGCCTTGCCATTTCCCGGGTGACACCCCATCATGGGGGAGTGTTCAACAAATCGAAAGGAGGTGATCCGATGTCGAGTGATTTCGTTTTCCAGAACGTGGCCTCAGCGGATTGCACTTTCGGGAAGCAGTCTTCCCGTTAAGGCGCGAGATGCGCGGCTGGCGACCAGTGTCGCCGCCAGGAGCCGCGCCATGGACGGAAACACGGAAGGCCGCCGACTTCGCAAGAAGCGGCGGCCTTTTCCTTTGGGCTGTTGTCCCCTATCTGGTTACGGTCAACATCTCGACGTTGCGCGCTATATCCTGGAAAGCCTGGTTGAGTTCGGTTCCATTGGCCGCCTGATAAAAGTGCTTGATCTTGGCGGTGTCCGGGCTGGCGCAATCCTGGAGCGTCGCCTTGGCATTCGTTTCGTTTAGGTCAAACCCAATGGTGAATATCTCAATGCCCTTGTTGCGCATGGCAGCGCAGAGTGTCTTGGCGGCCGTGCGGGTCGGCTCCTTGCCGGCGTCATTGTAAACGTCGCTCACCGTGCTCGCATCGAAGTAGGATAGGTTGAATTCGCCGTCGGTCATCAGGATCGCGATTTTGGCGACCTTTTTTGGATCCATCTTGGCCGGCCGTTGCGAAGTCCTCATGATGCTACCCCAGTTCTCCGACAGCATGTACCAGGTCCACTGCACGCCGATATGGCCGGCGGTGCCGCCGGATGCGACGAAATTCTTGATGACCGTCTTGAGCGCCGTCGCATCCGCCGTCAGCGGCATCAGCGTGGCGGCCGGGCAGGCGGCGGTGCCGGTTTGCCAAGCGAAGGACGACAGCAGGTAGTCGCGGTTGACCATGCTGGCGTCGGGGCCCGCGTCCGAATATTGATAGATCCCCTTGCGTTCGGTGGCGCAATTGTCCGGACGGATGAAGCCCGAGATATATTGCACGGCGTCATTGGCCGGCGCCTGTTTGCGTTGGCTGGTGCTGGTTTCCACATAGACGCTGCTGGGCGCAAGTGTACCCGCATTCACCGAATTTGCGTAAGGCACGATGGCAACCCGCACTCGTGGCTTGGAGGGGTCCTGACCGCCCAGGAAACTGTCGACGGCATTCGCCGCAGCCGTCCGCAGATCGATGATTTTCTGGCCGGCCATCGACCCGGTCACATCGAGCATCATTGCGACTTCGATCTGCTTGTCCGAATAGAGCGCCATCGTCGATGCGGGAACGCTTTGCATGCCACTCGTGCCGAAAAGCGGGAAATAGTAGCTGACATTGACATGGACATCCGCCTGAACCGTGTTTGCAGTCCGGTCGACGGTCAGCTTGTCGAGAACGATCTGGTTGTCCTGCAGGATACCCGCCGTGCTGTTGGCATCGAGAAAGGCCTGCACCGATTTGCTGGCGTCGGCCTCGCTGATGACGCCGGTTGTCAGGTCGCGCGCCGTCGAGGTGACCGCAGCGTCGACGACGCCTTGCAGGCTCGATTTCACATTGTAGAGTTGGGACACGTTGACGGCAAAGCCGACACTCAGCGCCAGCACCGAGCTGATTATACCAAACAGCACCGCGAAATTTCCGCTGCGATCCCCGGCAAAGCCGCCGATCGCCTGAACAAGACCCCCGAAACGCTGCATTCCTTCCGCCTCCATCGCCACAGCCTGCAGCTGTCCGAAGGCGCATTGCAGGAATCCGGCCGGATCGCGCCGCCAGGCGCGAGAAAGCGAGCGGCTCTCGCTCAGGCCATTGTTTCCAAACGGTTTCAAGCGACGGCAAGGTAAACAGCCGGTAAATGAAAGTCGCGTCAGCGCGGCTTTGTTGACAAAGCGCTTACCATGATCAGGCTCGCAATTCAGGACGACTGGACTGCGTCCCAATCCGGTACAGACGAGATGTATCGAACCGGTTCAGCACGACCGCGGTAGCGGGAGATGGAAATCTGGACTGTGAAAGGACTATGCCAGCATCCGTGCGCTGACGGTCTTGTCGACGCCGCGATAGGGCGGCTTGAAGAGATTGCCTTCCTGCTCGTGCGTCCAGACCTTGAACCGGCTGAGTCGATGCGGGCCGAAACTATGCAGCAGCGGCACGTCGGTGGCGTCACGGCCGCGCGCTATGACGACGCGGCCGATCCTCGGCACATTGTGGCGAGGATCGAACGTGTACCATCTGCCGTCGAGGAACACTTCCACCCACGCCGAGAAATCCATCGGCGCCGGATCGGCGGGTACGCCGATATCGCCAAGATAGCCGTTCACGTAACGGGCCGGGATATTCATGCAGCGGCAGAGCGTGATCGCCAGATGGGCAAAGTCGCGGCAGACGCCGACGCGCTCCTCATGCGCCTGCGCCGCCGTGCGGGTCGGGCGCGCATAGCCGTAGCCAAAGGACAGGCGGTTGTAGACATAGTCGACGATCGCCTGCACCCGCGCCCAACCCGGCGGAAGCTGGCCGAAAAGTTGCCAGGCGAGATCGCTGAGATGATCGGTCTCGCAGTAACGGCTGCCAAGCAGATAGCCGAGCACCTCGTCCGGCAATTCCGCGACCGGGACTTCCCCGGCCAGCGTGTTGACCTCATCCGTCTCGCCACCGTCCTCGATCACCGCGTCATAGAGGATGCGAAAGCTTCCTGCCGGCGCCGTGAAGCGGCGGCAGCTATTGCCGAAAAGATCGTGGTAGACCCTGGTCGGCACGGATGGCGACGTCAGTACGCGCGTCTGCCGCTTGATGTCGGCCTGACGATCCCCGTGGATGTCGAGCAATGAAACGACCGGCGTTGGTGCAACGCATTCAATGCCAATTTCATAGCCGAGCCGAATCAGCATCGCCCTCCCCTGCGATCGTCATGGAAGATAGTGCTGGTCAACGCAGGAGAGTGCGCGCGGTTCCTTGCGAACGTCGAAAACGAGGTCTCGCGGCTTCCCATACGGACGCGGCAACGTTACGGTTGATCGATATGCTCCCTTCGAAATAATCCTTCCAAGATGACCCCGGGAAAACCGATGTTTGCAGGCAGAAAATTCGCGGCCTTCCTGTTCGATATGGACGGCACGATTCTCAATTCGATTGCCGCGGCGGAAAGGGTCTGGGCAGCCTGGGCGCACCGGCAAGGTCTTGACGTCGCTGCATTCCTGCCGACCATCCACGGCGTGCGGGCGATCGAGACCATCGGCCGGCTGGCGCTCCCAGGGATCGATCCTGCCCGCGAAGCCGATGCGCTTTTGCAGGCCGAAGCAGCCGACGTCGAAGGCATCCACCCGATTACCGGCGCCGCGGCATTCCTGGCGTCGCTGCCGCCCGGGAGCTGGGCGATCGCCACTTCGGCGCCCCGTGAACTCGCTCTGCTGCGCCTGCAGGCCGCCGGCATTCCGGCTCCCGCCGTGATCGTTGCGGCAGAGGATGTCTCCCGCGGCAAGCCGGCGCCCGACTGCTTCCGGCTGGCGGCCGAACGGCTCGGCGTCGACGTGCGCGATTGCCTCGTCTTCGAAGACGCACCGGCAGGCATAGCAGCAGCCGAGGCCGCGGGCGCCGCGGTCGTCGTGATCAGCGCCACGCACCGGCATCCGTTGGAGACGCCGCATGCCGCCATCGCCGGCTATGACGCGATCGGCGTCGCCGTCGATGCCAGCGGCTGGATTGCCATCGAAGCGGAGCGGGCCGCCCAGCCTGCTTAGCTGGTACCCTGCTTAGCCAGCACCCTGCCTGGGCTAAAAGTCGCTGGTCAGGCCCTTGACCTCCCAGTCGCCGTAGCGGCCGGGTTCCTTGCCGCCGCGCCCACCGATCTCCCTCGGCAGCGTGGCTTCCTTCTCGCGATATTGCTCCCGCCGGGCCTCGGCCTCGGCCAAGGCGCGCCGGGCTGCCGGCGTCAGTGGCTTGTGCGGCGAGCCGTTAGCATGCGTTTGGCTGGTTTTGTCGATCATGCGATCTTCCGCTAGATTGAAACAGGCCCCGATTGAAACGGGAACCGCTGTTTCCCATCATATAGCGATGGGCCCACAAGGATCGACCCCTTTGTTGGGCCAGAACGGAGCAGACGATGAACACCCTTCGCACCGCCATGCTTTTGGCCGCAATGACGGCCCTGTTCATGGGTGTCGGCTATCTGGTCGGCGGATCCGGCGGCATGATGATCGCCTTGCTGATCGCCGCCGGCACCAATTTGTTCAGCTATTGGAACGCCGACAAGATGGTGCTGTCGATGCACCGTGCGATCGAGGTCAACGAAAGCAACGCGCCCGAATATTACGCCATCGTGAAGGGTCTCGCGCAACGCGCCGGCCTGCCGATGCCGAGAACCTATCTCATCGACAATCCTCAGCCCAATGCCTTCGCCACCGGCCGCAATCCGCAAAATGCCGCTGTCGCCGCCAGCACCGGCCTGCTCGAGCAGCTCTCACATGAAGAAGTCGCGGCGGTGATGGCGCATGAGCTTGCCCATGTGCAGCACCGCGACACGCTGACCATGACGATCGTCGCGACCTTTGCCGGCGCAATTTCGATGCTCGGCAATTTCGCTTTCTTCTTCGGCGGCAACCGCGACAACAACAATTCCTTCGGCATCGTCGGCGTGCTGGTGGCGATGATCGTCGCGCCCCTGGCCGCCATGATCGTGCAGATGGCGGTGAGCCGCACCCGCGAATACGAGGCCGACCGGCGCGGGGCCGAAATCTGTGGACACCCGCTGTGGCTGGCCTCGGCACTTGACAAGATCGCGCGGGGCGCCGAACGCATCCGCAACCCGGATGCCGAGCGCAATCCGGCAACCGCCCATCTCTTCATCATCAATCCTCTTTCCGGCGAGCGCATGGACAGTTTGTTTTCCACTCACCCGAGCACAGAAAACCGCATCGCCGCATTGCAGAGGATCGCGAGCGAGATGGCCGGCGCACCCGAAGCGGCCGCGACGCCAAAGCCGGCGCCGAAAGAGACCGGGCAGCAGCCGTCAGGTCCGTGGGACAGGGCCGCCCGGCCCGAGGGGCCGGTTGAGCCGGCCAAGCCGAGACCCAATCCCTGGGGACGCAATCCGACCGGACCCAAAGGTCCGTGGTCGTGAGCGCAGCACAACGCCGGCACGCAATTCCAGGTGATCGCGAGCACAATTCGGGCAGCGAGGCCGTAGCCGGTCTCGCCGCGCGCAAGGCAGCCGCGCGCCTGCTTGCCGCAGTCATCGACGCGAGAACGCCACTCGACGGGCTGACCGACCATGAGAACGGCCATCCGCAATACAAGGCGCTCGACTTGCGCGACCGCGCCCTGGTGCGCGCCATTCTGGTCACCGCCCTGCGCTACCGCATGACCATATCAGGCCTTTTGGCCCGCCGCCTGGAAAAGCCGCTGCCGCCCAACGCTACGGCGCTTTCGCACATCCTGCACGTGGCGGCGGCACAGATCCTGTTCCTCGATGTTCCCGACAGCGCCGCCGTCGACCTCGCCGTGACGCACGCCAAGTCCGATCCGCGCACGGCGCGCTTTTCCGGCCTCGTCAACGGCGTGCTGCGTACGCTGGCGCGGGCCAAGCAGGACGAGCTCGCGACCGCAATTGCCGCAACCGACGAGGCACCAAAATGGTTTTCCGACCGTTTGAAAACGGTCTACGGCCTCGACAAGGCCAGGCAGATACTGCTCGCCCACCGCCATGAGGCGCCGGTCGACTTCTCGGTCAAGTCGGACCCGGCGCTGTGGGCCGAACGGCTCGGCGGCTTCGTCTTACCGACCGGCACGGTGCGGGTCGAGAAGCTCAGCGCTTCCGTGACCGAACTGCCCGGCTTTGGGGAAGGCGCCTGGTGGGTTCAGGATGCAGCGGCCAGCCTGCCGGCCCGGCTGTTCGGCGACATCAATTGTTTGCGAATCGCCGACCTCTGCGCCGCGCCGGGCGGCAAGACCGCCCAGCTGATCCTCGCCGGCGCCCATGTCACTGCGCTCGACATGTCCAGAACGCGGCTGGCACGGCTGACGCAGAACCTCGAAAGGCTCGGCTTGGCCGCGGAGATCGTCGAGGCCGATCTGCTCAAATACGAGCCGAAGAACCGCTTCGACGCCGTCCTCCTCGACGCACCTTGCTCTTCGACCGGCACGGTGCGGCGGCATCCCGACGTTCCCTGGACGAAGACGGCGGTCGACGTCGAAAAATTGGCCGACCTGCAACGCCGGCTGCTTGCCCGCGCCATCACCTTGGTCAAGCCTGGCGGTCGCATCGTCTTTTCCAACTGTTCGCTCGATCCGCTGGAAGGCGAAGAGCTCTATCGCGACTTTCTCGCCGGCAATGCGGAGATCATCGACGACCCGCTTCGGCCAGGCGAGATTGCCGGCATCGACCCATTCCTGACGCCGCAAGGCACGTTGCGCACCACGCCTGCCGATCTGGAGCTTGGCTCACCGGCGCGTTCCGGGCTGGACGGTTTCTTTGCCGCCCGCATGCGCAGAGCCGGCTAAGGGCCGATCTTGAAGCGCCATCCGACTTCTTGGGGCGAGGAGGCATGGAAAACAGGCTGAACGGCCCCACTGCCGCGGAATTCGCCTTCGCACAAGTTCTTGAATCATATAAACTTGTGCTTGGGTGAGGACGATCAGGAGGGGTTTTGGCAATCGCTGCCGGTAACACGACGCGTCTGTGGACGCTTGTCGCGAGGGAGTTCTGGCGCAAGACGCGCCGGCGCTTGCGCGCCGGGCCACTCTATCGCTGGCGCTACTCCGGCCGCACGCCGGAGCGCGTCCTGATTGCCCCGCCGGACCTGCGCCTCGCCGATCCTCAGATCGCGCTCGAGATCTATTACGGCCGCTATCCGCTTTCGGGGCATCTGGTCGAGACCGGTGGCAAATCGCCCTTCCAGATCGACGTGCCCAATCCCGGCTGGCAAAAAACGCTGCATGGCTTTCGCTGGCTGCGCCACATGCGTGCCGCCAGCACGGAGCTCGCCGCCGCCAACGCGCGGGCGTTGGTTTCCGACTGGATTGCAATCCATGGCAGCCATATTTCCGGCGTCGCCTGGGAGCCCGGCACGACGGCCAAGCGTGTCATTGCCTGGCTGCAGCATTCCTCGATCGTGTTGCAGGGCGCCGAGTTTCCGTTCTACCGTGCGTTCCTGAAATCGCTTGCCGTCCAGATCCGCTATCTGCGCGCCATGGTGCGCGAGATGCCGGACGGCAAGGACAGGCTGCGCGCCCGCATTGCGCTGGCCTTTGCCGCTTTGTCGCTGCCGGCGCCGGCCTCGGCGCTGCGCGGTGCCACCCGCAATCTCGCCGAGGAGCTCGACCGCCAGATCCTGCCTGACGGCGGCCATATCTCGCGTAATCCGATGACCGTGCTTGAAATCCTCGCCGACCTTCTGCCATTGCGCCAGACATACGCCAATCAGGCCGAGACACCGCCGGCCGCCCTGATCGGCGCCATCGACCGGATGCTGCCGGCACTGCGCTTCTTTCGCCATCAGGATGGCAGCCTTGCCCGCTTCAACGGCATGGGCGCCACCATCCACGACCGCATCGCCAGCATCCTGCATCACGACGACACCGCCGGCGCACCACTGCTGCACGCGCCGCATTCGGGTTATGAGCGCCTGTCGATGGGTGGTGTCACGGTGATCGCCGATACCGGCCCGCCGCCGCCCGTCGACGTGTCCAATGCTGCTCACGCCGGATGCCTCGCCTTCGAATTGTCGTCGGGCCGCCAGCATTATATCGTCAATGCCGGCATAGACACCTATGGTGCCGCCGAGTTCCGGCCGCTTGCCCGCGCCACCGCCGCCCACTCCACCGCTACCATCAACGACACGTCGTCGGCGCGCTTCAACCACTCCTTGCGCGTCAACGACCTGCTCGGCACGCCTTTGATAGGCGGGCCGCAGCATGTGCCTTGCAAGCGCACCGACCAGAAGGGCAGCCAGGGCTTCATCGCCCGCCATGACGGCTATGTGGCGCGCTTCGGCTTCCTGCATGAGCGCGAGCTGAAATTGTCGACCGAGGGCAATGTGCTTGCCGGCAGGGACCGCTTCCTGCGGCCGGGCGGCGCTTCTATCCGCAACAATGGCCGTGATTTCGTTACAGTGCGTTTCCATGTCCATCCCGACATAAACGTGCTCCAGGATGAGCATGACCGTCTGGTGCTGACCGCCGACCACGCCGACACCTGGGTGTTTACCTCCACCGAAGTGGCACCCGAGGTCGAGGAATCGATCTATTTCGCCGGGCTTGGCGGCCCACGCCGCAGCCGCCAGATCGTGCTTGCCTTCAAGGCCTCGGAGATTCCCGAGGTCCATTGGCAACTGACGCGGACAATTATCGCCGGCCGTCAGGAAAAAGCTGAAGCTGGTGGCAACGGCAGACACTGATCAAGCCTTGCGGCTTGATTTCCGGGCCTCATATGCTACGGCCCGCGGACGCTCTCCAACCACACGTGGAAAGGCCGCCAGCCCATGGCCGTCGCCGCCAAGAATATTCCCGCGCCCGACCTTGTACCCATCCGTCGCGCGCTGCTCTCCGTCTTCGACAAGACCGGCCTGATCGATTTCGCCAGGGCGCTGGCTTCGGCCGGCGTCGAGCTGGTCTCGACCGGCGGCACGGCAAAGGCCCTCGCCGATGCGGGCATGGCGGTGCACGACGTATCCGAGCTCACCGGCTTTCCCGAGATCATGGACGGGCGCGTCAAGACGCTGCACCCGTCGGTGCATGGTGCACTGCTCGGCGTGCGCGACGATCCAGAGCACGCCGCGGCGATGCGCGACCACGGCATTGAGCCGATCGATCTCGTCGTCTCCAATCTCTATCCATTCGAGGAGGTGCGCCGCTCCGGCGCCGACTACGCCGCGATCGTCGAAAACATCGACATCGGCGGCCCGGCGATGATCCGTGCCTCGGCCAAGAACCACGCATACGTCGGCATCGTCACCGACCCTGACGACTATGCCTCGGTGCTCAACGCGCTGGAGATGAATTTCGGCTCGTTGTCGCTGGATTTCCGCAAGAAGTTGGCAGCCAAGGCCTTTGCCCGCACCGCCAGCTACGATGCGGCGATCTCGGGATGGTTCGCCGAGGCGCTGGAGATCGAGCATCCGACATGGCGCGCCTTCGGCGGCAGGCTGCAGTCGGTGATGCGCTACGGCGAAAACCCGCATCAGGGCGCCGGCTTCTATGTCAACGGCGACAGGCGGCCGGGCGTCGCCACGGCACGCCAGCTTCAGGGCAAGCAGCTTTCCTACAACAACATCAACGATACCGACGCCGCCTTCGAGCTGGTCGGCGAGTTCGATCCGACCCGCTCCGCAGCGGTAGCCATCATCAAGCACGCCAACCCGTGCGGCGTTGCCGAAGGCGCTTCGCTGCAAGCGGCCTATGCCAAGGCGCTGGCCTGCGACCCGGTCTCGGCCTACGGCGGCATCGTCGCCATGAACCGCATCCTCGATGCCGCAACCGCCGAAGAGATCGTCAAGACCTTTACCGAAGTGATCATCACACCGGAGGCGTCCGATGATGCAATCCGCATCATTGGCGTCAAGAAGAATCTACGCCTGCTGGTCACCGGCGGCCTGCCCGACCCGCGCGCCGCGGGCCTTGGCTTGAAATCGGTTGCTGGCGGCTTGCTCGTCCAGGGCCGCGACAATGCGGTGGTGGATGATCTCGAGCTGAAGGTGGTGACCCGGCGCGCGCCGACGCCGGCCGAAATGGCCAATCTGAAATTCGCCTTTCGCGTGGCAAAGCACGTCAAGTCGAACGCCATCGTCTATGCCAGGGACGGCGCCACCGTCGGCATCGGCGCCGGCCAGATGAGCCGGGTCGATTCCTCGCGCATCGCCGCGCGCAAGGCGCTCGACGCGGCCGAGGCCGCCGGTCTGACGGAGCCTTTGACCAAGGGCTCGGTCGTCGCCTCGGATGCCTTTTTCCCGTTCGCGGATGGGCTTTTGTCGGCAATCGAAGCCGGCGCCACCGCCGTCATCCAGCCGGGCGGCTCGATGCGCGACGACGACGTCATCGCCGCCGCCGACGCTCACGGCATTGCCATGGTCTTCACCGGAGTGAGGCACTTCCGGCATTAGGACGCCTTACCCTCCCGCTGTGGGAGAGGGGAAGAGCAGCTCACTCTGCCGGCCGATCCGCCGGATAGGGCGTGCCGATCAGGATCGCCATGCCGGCGCCGAGGAACAGCACGATCGCCGCCATGCCGAGCCGCGCCGAGCCGCTGGCCAGGGTGATCGTGGCCACCATGAAGGGTGCGGCAAAACTCGTTGCCCGACCGGCCAGCGCATAGATGCCGAAATAGCGGCCCGATTCGGCTGCGGAGACGCTGCGCGCCATGTAGGAGCGTGACGATGCCTGCACCGGCCCGAAGGCAAGCCCGATCAGCAGGCCGTAGAAAATGTAGGCTTTTTCGGCCGCCGTGCCGAACAACCCGCCGCCATCCAGTCCGGGCATCACCCAGGCGCCGAACAGCGTATAGCCTGGGCCGGTCGAGACGATGCCGATCGTGGCAATGCTCAGCATGACCAGCGAAATCATCACGATGGTCTTGGAACCCAGTGCTGTGTCGAGGCGTGCGGCAACCAGGCAGCCGACGATGGCAACGACGTTGAGGATGATGCCGAACAGGCCGATCTCGGTGATCGACCAATGGAACATCGCCGCCGCAAACGTTCCGCCCAGCGCCAGCAGCGCGTTGACGCCGTCTTGATAGATCATGCGGGCGACGAGAAAGCGAAAAATGCCGCTGCGCTTGCGAACTTCGGCCAGCGTCGACTTCAGTTCCGACAGGCCCTCGCGCACCGCCGGCCCGATTGGAATGCCTTTGATCGCATCCGGCGTGAAAAAGAACATCGGCAGGATGAACAGGAAATACCAGGCCGCCGACAACGGCCCGGTGGCGCGCGCGTCCTCGCCTAGCCTGGGGTCAAGGCCGAAGATCGGGTCGAGCCCAACGACGGTCTTGCCGGTTTCAGGCGAGCCGGCCATGACGGTAACGACGAAGATCAGCGCGATCATGCCGCCGAGATAGCCAAGCCCCCAGGCCATGTTCGAGATCCGACCGATGTCGCTCTTCGGCACCAGGCGCGGCATCATCGAATCATTGAACACGGTCGAGAATTCCGCCGCGACCGACGCCAGCGAGAACAACGCCACGACCAGAAAAAGATTGGAGCCGGGCGCGGCGAACCACAGCAGGGTGAGGCAGGTGATCTTGACCGCGGCGAAGAAGCCTATCCACGGTTTTCGTGGTCCGGTCTGATCGGCGATCGAGCCGAGGACCGGCGACAAAACGGCAATGACAAGGCCGGCGGCGGCGATGCCGTAGCCCCAGGCCGCTTGCCCGGTCTCGGGATTGCTGGCCATGCGCGAGACGAAATAAGGACCGAAGATGAAGGTGGTGACGACCGTGAAGAACGGCTGGGCCGCCCAGTCGAACAGCATCCATCCCCAGATACCGCGTCCCGACGCACGCTGCACCGCCATCTCAGCCATGTCCCCTCCGCTGGAGCTTGCTCCATGCCGATCGAATCGGGATGATGCTCCGTCTTCTTGTTGAGCACGATCTTGTCCAAAAGCCGATCGTTACGTTCGCGATCATGCTCCGGGCGCCCCAACGCAGCGCGCCGTTCGCTCTATAGCGCAGTTCTTCCCGGCAAGCCCGCGCGATGTGGAAGACTGCTCACAGCGCCGTCAGATCACTCATCAGGCCAGACGCCACGGACAGCCGGGACACGGTGATGTCGCCGCCCTCGGTCAGCGCCTGCAGCCGTTCGCGAATGCGTCCGACCCGTTCGCCGCCGGCCTCCAACCATGCTGTCACCGGATCCGCCGCCTCGGCATGGCCGGTGAGTGCCGCCACGGCGATGCCGCGCCTGGCCGCCCCAATCGTGTCGGTGGCGCGGGAAAGGGCCAGCTGATCGTAATAATCCGAGGGCGTGATCGAGCGCGCCGCGTCCTCGACGCGCGGGATGCGGAAGACATCGCTGACTGCAAAAAACGCCTTGGCGGCAGCGACGATGCCGGCACTCGCCGTCCGCGCCGTCAGCGCGATGTCGGGGATGAGTTCCGCCACGTCGGTCAGCGCCAGCTGTTCGGCAAGACTCTCCGGCGCGCCGCCCTTCGACAGGCCGTGCCGCCGCTCCTCGATCCGCTCGCGAGAGAAGGCCGGCAGCAGCGACACAAGCTTCGGCTCCAACGCCTTGCGCGCATCCTGCAATTCGGTGATCCGCTGCCCGAGCGGCGCGGTGCCGGCATCATTCTTCAGGTACCAGCCGCTCGTCATAAAGATCAGCCGGCTGACCGCCTGATAGAGGTCGAGTTGGATCTGCCCGTCGATCTGGTTGTCGAGCGCGTCGATCTGGCGATAGAGCGCCGGCAACGCAAAGCCGTCCCGCACCACCGCGAAGGTGCGCACGACATCGGCGGCACTGCGCCCGGTCGCTTCCTGCAGCCTGTTGACGAAGGACGGACCGCCGCGATTGACCAGATCGTTGGCGACGACACGGGCGATGATCTCGCGGCGCAGGCGATGGCCGTGGATTTCGGACGCATATTTCTTCGCCATTCGGTCCGGGAAATAGCCCATCAGGTCGCGGTCGAAATGCTGGTCGTCCGGCACGTCGCTGACGACGATGTCGGAAAACAGCACGATTTTGGCATAGGCGAGCAGCACGCCGAGCTCGGCCCTGGTCAGCGGCTCGCCGCGCGTCTCGCGCTCGGCAAGGGCCGCCGGCGACGGCAGCGTCTCGACGGCACGGTCGAGCAGTCCGCGCGCCTCCAGCGCCGCCATGAAACGGCTCTGATGGGCGATGTCGGCAAGGCCGCGCTTGCGGGCAAGGGACAGCGCCAGCGTCTGCTGGTAATTGTTGGACAGCACCAGGGCGCTGACCTCATCGGTCATCTCGGCCAGCAATTTGTTGCGCGCCGGCCGGGTCAGCGATCCCTTGCGCATGGCGGAAGCCAGCGCGATCTTGATGTTGACCTCGACGTCGGAGCAATTCACGCCGCCCGAATTGTCGATCGCATCTGAGTTGCAGCGGCCGCCATTCAATCCGAATTCGATGCGCGCCCGCTGCGTGACGCCGAGATTGGCCCCCTCACCGATGACCTTGGCACGCAGGTCGAGCGCGGTGATGCGGATCGCGTCATTGGCACGGTCGCCGACGTCCTGGTTGGTCTCGCCCGATGCCCTGACATAGGTGCCGATGCCGCCAAACCACAAAAGGTCTGCCGGCGCCTTGAGAATGGCACTCATGATCTCGACTGGCGTGGCCGTTGTCTTGCCGAGGCCGATCGCCGCAGCCGCGGGCGCCGGCAAGGTGATCGACTTCTGGCTGCGCGAGACGATGATGCCGCCCTCCGACAGCTTCGTCTTGTCGTAATCCTGCCAGCTTGAACGGGCGAGAGCGAACATACGCCGGCGCTCGGCCATCGAAGCCGCCATGTCGGGATCGGGATCGATGAAGATGTCGCGATGATCAAAGGCGGCGATCAGCCGGGTCTGCTCCGACAGCAGCATGCCGTTGCCGAACACGTCGCCCGACATGTCGCCGACGCCGACGACAGTGAACGGCGTGGTTTGGATGTCGCGGTTCATCTCGCGGAAATGCCGCTTGACTGCTTCCCAGGCGCCCTTCGCGGTGATGCCCATCTTCTTGTGGTCGTATCCGGCCGAACCGCCGCTGGCGAAAGCGTCGTCGAGCCAGAAGCCGTGCCTTTCGCTTATGGCGTTGGCGGTGTCCGAGAAGGTCGCCGTTCCCTTGTCCGCGGCGACGACGAAATACGGATCATCCTGATCGCGCCGCACCACGCCGGCTGGCGGGATGACGCCGTCCAGGCCGATATTGTCGGTGATCGACAACAGGCTGGAAACGTAATTCTTGTAGGCGGCCGTGCCGGCCTCGAAAATGGCGTCGCGCCCGGCGCTCATCGGCAGCTTTTTCGGGTAGAAGCCGCCCTTGGCGCCAACCGGCACGATCACCGCATTCTTGACCTGCTGTGCCTTGACCAGGCCAAGCACCTCGGTGCGATAGTCCTGGGCACGGTCCGACCAGCGCAGGCCGCCGCGCGCGACCGGGCCGAAGCGCAGATGCACGCCCTCGACCTCGGAGCCATAGACGAAGATCTCGCGCCATGGCCGCGGCGCCGGCAGCCCGTCGACCGATTGCGAATCGAGCTTGATCGCCAGTGATTGGCCCTTCTCTTTCGTATCGGCAACGAAATGATTGGTGCGCAGCGAGGCTTCGATCAGGTTCAGATAACGTCGGATGATGGTGTCGTCGTCGATGTTGGGAACGTCTTCCAGCGCATCCGTGATCTTGGCCTTCAGATGTTTGGCCTGAACGACGCCTTCCGTCTCATCCGTCGGGCCGAGGCGGGCGACGAACAGCGCATGCAGTCCGCGGGCGATCTCGGGATAGCGGTTGAGTGCGGCGGCGATGAAGTCCTGGCTCTGCGGGATACCGGCCTGCTGCAGATAGCGGCCATAGGCGCGCAGGACGGTGATCTCGCCCGACCACAGGCCTGCGGTCTGGGCGAGGCCGTTATAGCCGTCATTGTCGACATTGCCGCGCCAGACGGAAAGGAACGCGTCCTCGAACAGCGCGCCGCCATTGCCGAGGTCGATCGGCCTGCCGTAGCTGTTCTCAAGTTCCATGTCGTGGATGAAGACCATGCCGGATTGATTGTCGCCGACCTCGAAAGTACGCTCGCTGATGACGCGGAAACCGATGTTTTCCAGCACGGGCACGCGCCGCGACAGCGCCACCGGGCTGCCATGGTGATAGATTTTCAGCGCCGCCTGATGCGGCTTCTGGTCGGCGTGACGGTAATAGTCGATGGCGATCGGATTTGACGCATCGAGCCTGGCGATGCGCCCGGCATCGGCCAGCGCCACGGCCGGCGGGAAACTGTCGCGATAACTTTCCGAAAAGCGCGAGGCGATGGCCGTTAGCTTCGCGTCGGCCCCGGTCTCGGTCGCGGTCTCGCGCAGTGCATCGTCCCAGGTCCGTACGATGTCGCGAATCGCCGCCTCGATCGTCGCCTGCTCGACCTTCGGCGTCTTGCCGCCGGAGCGGCCGATGATGAAGTGGACGCGCGCCAGCCCGCCTTCCGGGAAGGCCGGATAATAGGCCGACAGCCGGCCTTCGAAGACGGTCTTCAGATAGGTGCCGATCTTCTCGCGCACGACGCTGTCGTAGCGGTCGCGCGGCACGAAGACGAGCACGGAGACGAAGCGGTCGAACTGGTCGACACGCACCAATGCCCTGACGCGCGGCCGCTCGATCAATCCCAGTATGGCTTCGGCATGCTTGCGCAGGATCGGCACCGGAACCTGGAACAACTCGTCGCGCGGATAGCTCTCCAGCACGTTGATCAATGCCTTGCCGGAGTGGTCGCCGGGATTGAAGCCGGATTTGGCAATGACGGTTTCGGCCTTCGAGCGCAGATAGGGGATTTTCATCACCGAGCGCGTATAAGCAGTCGAGGTGAACAGTCCGACGATGCGCAGCTCGCCCGAAAGCACGCCTTTGCCGGTGTAGGTCTTGACGCCGATGTAGTCGAGGTAGATGCGGCGGTGCACCGATGACTTGGCGTTGGCCTTGGTGACGATCAGCGGTTCCGGCCCATGCAGGAAGGCGCGGATTTCCGGCGTCGTGCTCACCGCTTCGGTGCCACGCCTGAGCACCAGCACGTCGGGATCGGAAAGGATGCCGAGGCCGGGCTTTTCGGCACGCTCGAGCATGCCGCTCTTCTCGCCGCCGGTGTATTTGAATTCACGCATGCCTAGAAAGGTGAAATTGTCGTCGCGCAGCCATTCGAGGAAGGCGATCGCCTCGGTGACATGGGCCTTGTCGAGCGGCACCGGCGAGTAGCGGAATTCCGAGATCGCCTGGTCGAGGCGGGCAAGCATCGGCTTCCAGTCGATGACGGCGGCGCGCACCTGACCGAGCAGCTTCGTCAGGCGTGCGGAAAGGCCTTCGGCCTGCTCGGCCGAAAGGCGGCCGATATGGACATGGATGACGCTCAGCCGGTCATGGCTGTGCTCGCCCTTGGCATAACCGCCATCGCCGAGGATTTCCTCGACGCCGTTCTTGCCGTGCCTGACCACGATGACCGGGTGGGTAACCAGCAGCGGCTCGCCGGCGCTCTCTGTAATCTCACCGAGGACGGAATCGAACAGGAACGGCATGTTGTCGTTGACGACGGTGATCACCGTCATCGGCCGGCCTTGGCGGACGACACCGGAATCGACGTCTATGGCAACGACGCAGTCGTCCTTCTTGTGCCGGGCGACAGCGCGGCCGGCGAGTTCGGCAGCGCGTTCGAGATCGATGACGTCGTAGGCGGCGACATCTTCGGCCGGAGCTCGGGCCAGCAAGTAGTCGGCAAGCCTGCCGGGCTTTTCGCTGCCCTTGGCCGGACTCATCTTTTTCAACTGGCTTGCGGATTTCAGGCCGGCCATGAGCTAATTCCCTCCCGTCATGTTTTTACAACTATCGTAGCAGATGACGGGTATTTGGCGACAAAGGTTTGACGGCTTGCGACGAAATGTCGGAATTCACCGGCAGCCTGGCGGAAAACGAGGAGAAATCCCCTATGACAGACAAAATCACCGCGCTGGACCTCGCACCGGCGGAGCTGAGCGAAGCGACCAACGCCTATTTCGCCAAATGCCGGGAGAAGCTCGGCCTCGTTCCCAATGTGCTGCTCGCCTACGCCTTCGACGAGAAGAAGCTGCGCGCTTTCACCGACATGTACAATGATTTGATGCTGGGTGAATCCGGCCTGTCGAAGCTGGAGCGAGAGATGATCGCGGTGGTCGTCTCATCGGTCAACCATTGCTATTATTGCCTGGTTGCACATGGCGCGGCGGTGCGCCAGCTTTCCGGCGACCCGGCCTTCGGCGAGATGATGGTGATGAATTTTCGCGCCGCCGAGCTGTCAGACAGGCAGCGCGCCATGCTCGAATTCGCGGTGAAGCTGACCGAGCAGCCGGCAAAGATCGTCGCAGCCGACCGGGCGGCGCTGCGGCAAGTGGGCTTTTCCGACCGCGACATCTGGGATATCGCCTCGACTGCCGCGTTCTTCAACATGTCGAACCGGCTGGCATCGGCGATCGATATGCGGCCGAACGATGAATATCACGCGATGGCGCGATAGGGCACCGCGGTCGTATATATTAGCTACATCGCATTCTCGTTGCTTGTTTGCCGGTTTGGTCCGATGATCGGCATGCGGCATGACCGCATGCCGGTTCGATGCCGCCGATCAAAGGAGGAGAACATGGCGAAATTTCTCTACGTCTATCACGGCTCGGGCAAGATGCCGACCGAGGAGGCCGAACGGAAGGCAGCGATGGATGCCTGGAACGGCTGGTACGGCAAGCTTGGCTCAGCCGTGGTCGACGGTGGCAATCCAGTCGGCATGTCGAAGACCCTGCTGCCCGGCGGCAAGGTCGAGAACAATGGCGGCAGCAATCCAACCGCCGGTTACACCATCATCGAAGCGAAAGACATCGACGATGCCGTCGGCAAAGCCAAGGATTGTCCTATCCTGACGGACCCGGGTTTCAGCGTCGAGATCGCACCGATAATTGAAATGGGTTGACGCGCCGGCTCAGGACCGCGCCGCGATCGCCGCCGCAGCGCCGGCCATGGTGCCGGCGCTGATGCGGTTGGCGATCTTCATCGCCCGCTTGCTCCTCAAGAGCTTGCGCGCCTGCGATGCGGCGAGCACCCATGTCAAATCGATGGCGACCAGCACCACGGCCATGGTCGCCGTCAGCTCGACCCAGCCGATCACGCGGACTGAACCGAGATCGATGATGGTCGGCAGCAGCGCCAGATAGAACATCATGATCTTGGGGTTGCCGAGCGTCACCGCCATGCCGGCAAAGAACAGTCTGACGGGCGAATCGTCGCGCGGCAGCGAGCCTTCTTTTGCCTCGACCGGTGCCGTCCACATCTTCCAGGCAAGCCAGGCGAGATAGACGACGCCAACCCATTTCACGACGACAAAGGCGAAGTGGAACGTCTGCGCCACCACGGCGAGGCCAAACACCGCCAGTGACAGCCAGATCGCTTCGCCAATCCACATGGCAAGCAGGAACGGAAACACGTCGCGAAACCCTTTTGCGATGACCCGCGCCACAAGTGCGGCAATCGACGGGCCCGGCGAGCCGGCGGCAACAAGCAGGGCGCCGGCAAAAATCAGAAGCGACGTGAAATGCATGACGCGGATCTCGTTAGAAACTTTTGGAGTCATTCAACATAACCCAACTGTTCCGACGACGGTAGCGTCTACCGAAAGAAGGCTTGTCGGCTGGGCACCTCGCGGCTAGAAATGTCGTCCCGACATCATTTCGAGCTTCACTTTGCCTACGTAACCGCCGGTCTCGCCAACTCCCCCAACACAGAGCAGGGCGTCGCAGTCGCGGCGCCTGTTTTCACATCATGTGTTCCTCAGGGTGGCGGTTCGAGACCGGTTTGGCACTGCTGAACCGCTGTCGCGCACAATCACCCGCGACGCTTATTTCCAACTGCCGCAGTCTCTCGCCACGCCGTGCCCGCAGGGGCATCTCGACATCGCCGATCTGACGAACTTCCCGACGGGAAGGGCTTTTCGGCATGCCTTCGATACTGCGTATCCGCTGGGCGATCGCGCCCAAGACCGCACCGCGACCTCACCTCAACTGCAATCGCTGCGGTGGCCTGAAAGCCTATCGCTGCAGCGGCAAATTCCGGGTCAATGCTAATGGCAAACGCATTGATGCCTGGTTGATCTACCGGTGCATCGATTGCGACAATTCCTGGAATTTCGGCATTCTGGAGCGCTGCAATCGCCGCGACATCGAGCCGGCCCTGCTGCAGGCGCTCGAATGCAACGATCCGGTCCTGGCGCGGCGCCATGCTTTCGATATTGCCGCATTGCGAAGCAGGATCGGGCGCGTCGAGGAATTTCCTGAAGCCGCCGTTCATAAGCAGGTGCTCGGGGACAGGCCGGAAAACACCGCCGGCCTCGAACTCCAGCTCGAGCTCGAAATGCCGACAGCGCTGCGGCTCGACCGGTTGCTCGCCAACGAACTCGGTATCTCGCGATCGCGGCTTCAGGTTTGGGAAGAGAAGCGATTGCTGGCCGTTGGTCCGGACGGGGCCAAAGCCTTGCGCAGGCCAGCCCGAGCGGGAACGGCGATCCGCATCGACCTGTCTAGTAATCCAGACCGGGACGGCATTATCGCGGCTGCCGGCGGGTAAGATAGAGGGAGGAAGCACGCACGTGCTCCCTCCCTCATAATGGCTGAGAAAAGTGGCTTACGCCGCGCCGACCACTTTCGCCGACTTCTCGAAACGCTTGCGCTCGTTCGGGTCGAGATAGAGCTTGCGCAGGCGGATGGTTTTCGGCGTCACTTCGACCAGCTCGTCGTCCTGGATCCAGGCCAGCGCGCGTTCCAGCGTCATGCGGATCGGCGGCGTCAGCTTCACTGCCTCGTCCTTGCCGGCGGCGCGGATGTTCGTCAGCTTCTTGCCCTTGAGCACGTTGACTTCGAGGTCGTTGTCCCTGGAATGGATGCCGATGATCATGCCCTGATAGACCTTGACGCCGGGGTCGATGACCATCGGGCCGCGGTCTTCCAGGTTCCACATGGCATAGGCCACCGATTCACCCTGTTCGTTGGAGATCAGCACGCCGTTGGTGCGGCCCGGCAGCTCACCCTTGTAAGGCTCATAGGCATGGAACAGCCGGTTCATCACGGCGGTGCCGCGCGTGTCGGTCAGCAGTTCCGACTGGTAGCCGATCAGGCCGCGCGTCGGCGCGTGGAAAACGATGCGCTGGCGATTGCCGCCCGAAGGGCGCAGCTCGACCATCTCGGCCTTGCGCTCCGACATTTTTTGCACGACGACGCCGGCATGCTCCTCGTCAACGTCGATGACGACTTCCTCGACCGGCTCCAGCAATTCGCCGTTCTCGCCCTTCTGCATGACGACGCGCGGCCGCGACACGGCGATCTCAAAACCTTCGCGGCGCATCGTCTCGATCAGCACGGCCAGCTGCAATTCGCCGCGTCCGGAGACGAAGAACGAATCCTTGTCCGGCGATTCCTCGATCTTCAGCGCGACATTGCCTTCGGCCTCGCGCAGCAGGCGGTCCCGGATGACGCGGCTGGTCACCTTGTCGCCTTCGGTGCCCGCCAGCGGTGAATCGTTGACCAGGAACGACATCGTCACCGTCGGCGGATCGATAGGCTGCGCGTGCAGCGGCTCGGTCACCGACAGGTCGCAGAACGTGTCGGCGACGGTGCCTTTCGACAAGCCGGCGATGGCGACGATGTCGCCTGCCTGCGCTTCGTCGATGGGCTGGCGCTCGAGCCCGCGAAAAGCAAGGATCTTCGAGATGCGGCCGGTTTCGACCTGGGTGCCATCATGGTGCAGCACCTTGACCGCCTGGTTGGATTTCAGCGTGCCGGATTCGATACGGCCGGTGATGATGCGGCCGAGGAACGGATTGGCTTCCAGAATGGTGCCGATCATGCGGAACGGGCCAGGATGAACGGTCGGCGCCGGCACGTGCTTGATGACGAGGTCGAACAGCGGCGCCAGAGCCTGGTCCTTCGGACCTTCGGGGTTTTCGGAGACCCAGCCGTCACGGCCCGAACCGTAAAGGATCGGGAAGTCGAGTTGCTCGTCGGTCGCGTCAAGCGCGGCAAACAGGTCGAACACCTCGTTGACCACCTCGACGTGGCGAGCATCCGGCCGGTCGATCTTGTTGATGACGACGATCGGCTTCAGTCCGACCTTGAGCGCCTTGCCGACGACGAATTTGGTCTGCGGCATCGGCCCCTCGGCGGCGTCGACCAGCACGATGGCCGAATCCACCATCGACAGGATGCGCTCGACCTCACCGCCGAAGTCGGCGTGGCCGGGCGTGTCGACGATGTTGATGCGGGTGCCCTTCCAGTCGACCGAGGTCGCCTTGGCCAGGATGGTGATGCCGCGTTCCTTTTCGAGATCGTTCGAATCCATGGCGCGCTCGGCGACACGCTGGTTGTCGCGGAACGAGCCGGACTGTTTCAGGAGCTGATCGACGAGGGTGGTTTTTCCATGGTCGACGTGCGCGATGATCGCGATATTGCGGATTTTCATGTTTTGGTCTCGGGAGCGTTGCAGGCAGCAGGCCAAAGGCGCTGCCTCTTTCGGTTGGGCGGCTCATACAGGGTTTTTCGCAATTGCGAAAGAGGAGGCGAGTCACCAAATAAAGTCACCAAATCTTAAATGTCTTGGTGTGAAGTGGAATTATTAACCAAGGCGGAACCTTTCATGGTCCGGGCAGTTCGAATTTCATGATCGACGCAGGCAGCAGACTCCGGCCGATTTTGGCATGTAGCGCACTCGCCGTCCTCCTCGCGGCAGGCGCGGCGCAGTCGGCCGCGTCGTTCAAGGAGACGCGGACTGCCCTGCCGTCCGACAAGCGGTCGGCGGAGCAGCTTTTTGCCGATGCTCCCGATGGCGTCGACCCGGTGGTGACCGGGCCAGTCAGCGCCGCCTTCAAGCAAAGGCAGCAAAATGCCGGATGCGACAGCGCCGTCTGGCCCAACATTCCCGTCGTCTGCTATCCCGATTGATACACGTCCTACCCTCGGGCTGGCCCGAGGATAATGGTGCAGTCGCTCACGCCGACCGCACCGGATCGAGCGTGACCTTGTAGAGTTCGCTGTCGTCGCGATCCATCAGCCGCACCGTCAGCTGCTCTGTAGCGCCATCGATATCGACAAGTCCGAAGAACTGCAGGCCGGCCGACGGCGGCAGGTTCTGACCCTGCTCGGCAGTCGGTGCCTTGATGAACTTCAGCTCCGGGCCGAAGGTCATGTCGAAACCATTCGGTCCGAACGTGCCTGAATGGATCGGACCCGAAACGAATTCCCAGAACGGATTGAAGTCCTGGAACTGCGCCTTGTCCGGATTGTAGTAATGCGCGGCCGTGTAATGCACGTCTGCGGTGAGCCAAACGGTATTGCTGATGCCCGCGTTCTTTATATAGCGAAGAAGGTCGGCAATTTCCAGCTCGCGCCCCTTGGCCGGGCCATTGTCGCCATTGCTGACTGCCTCGGCCCCGACCTTCTTGGTACCGTCATTCCAGACCACGAGGCCGAGCGGCATATCGGCGGCGATGATTTTCCACGTCGCGTTGGAATTTGCCAGCTCACGCTTCAACCACTTGATCTGCTGTTCGCCGAGGATGCGCGATTCAGGCGTCATCGTCTCCTGCATATCCGGACCGTTGGGGCCGCGGTAGGAACGCATGTCGAGGAAGAACACGTCGAGCAGCGGACCATAAGCGATTTTGCGGTAGACGCGGCCCGGCTCCGACGGTTCGTAGCGGATCGTCGTCATCTCGTGGAAGGCGCGCGCCGCACGTGCTGCCAGCACATGGATTGATTTTTCTGTGTAGCGGTCGTCGGCGCTCAGGTCCTTCGAGTCCGACCAGTTGTTAAGCACCTCATGGTCGTCCCACTGATAGAAAGTCGGGCAGATGGCACTGAGCGCAAGAACGTTCTTGTCCATCATGTTGTATTTCCACTGCGCCCGGTATTCGTCCAGCGTCTCGGCAACCTTGCGCTTTTCGTTGATCAGCACTGTGTTTTTCCACTTGCCGCCATTGGGCAGGTCGACTTCGTCCTTCATCGCACCATCGGCATAAATCGTATCGCCCGAATGCAGGAAGAAGTCGGGCGTGTGCTTGGCGATCGTGGCGTAGGTCTTCATGCCGGTCTCGTCGATGCCCCAGCCTTGGCCGGCGGTGTCGCCCGACCAGGCAAAGCGGATGTCACGCTTCGAGGCAGGTGCCGTGCGGAAGCGGCCGACGATCGGCTCGGAAACGGCGTTGATGTCGGCAAGATCGGCCGCGACCATGCGGTAGAAAATATCCTGGTCGGAGGCGAGATCGGTGAGCAGCCGCTTCACCGTATAGTCGCTGGCCGGCGAGGTATCGAGCGGCGCCAGGCGGACGGCATTGGCGAAACTTTCCGTCGACGACACTTCGAACATGACGCGCGACGGCCGGTCCGTGCGCGTCCAGACCATGCCGCTGGTCGCGTCGACGTCGCCGGACTGGATGCCATGGGTGAAGGCCGGGCGCTGATTGGCGCGCGAGTAATAGGGAAGGGCGAGACCCGAGGCGCCGACCAGGCCAACGGCGCTGGCCGACGTGACGAAAGCGCGCCGCGTCATTGAAATCTTGTTCATGGCTGTCTCCTGGATGGCGTTGAACGTCGCCGCCAAGCTCCAGCTTCAATGTTTCAGGCACATTTCGAAACGATGAAGGTTTTCTGACATCAACAAGCGGGAAGGCTGGACCGCTCGGCGGCGAAGCTGCTGATCTCCCCCCTTGCGGGTCCCTTGCGGGGGAGATGGCCGGCAGGCCAGAGGGGGGCGCTGTCCCGCCGACGTACAAATCAGAAAGAAATCAGACGGAGCAGCGGAGTTTGGGCAGAACATTGCGTAAAGTCGGAGGCTGGCGAACCTTCGCGCCCCCTCTGCCCTGCCGGGCATCTCCCCCGCGAGGGCAGGGCTATCGCATATGAGTGATGGCATTGATGAGATAGTCGTCGTTCCAG